>CAYUYE010000013.1:0-72334 GCA_964449255.1 uncultured Nitrospira sp.
GCCGCCGAGCAGGATGTCGGTGCCGCGGCCCGCCATGTTGGTGGCGATGGTGACGGCGCTCTTGCGGCCGGCTTGCGCGATGATCTCCGCCTCTTTCTCGTGATACTTGGCGTTCAAGACGTGGTGTTTCACGCCGGAGCGCGTGAGCAGGCCTGAGAGCCGCTCGGATTTCTCGATGGAAATGGTGCCGACCAGAACCGGCTGGCCGTGCTGGTGACACTCTTTGATCTCCTCGACGATGGCGTTGAATTTTTCGCGTTCGGTCCGGAACACCACGTCGGCGTAATCTTTCCGAATGTTCGGGCGATTGGTCGGGATGACGTTGACGTCGAGGTTGTAGATTTTGGCGAACTCGGCTGCTTCCGTGTCGGCCGTGCCAGTCATGCCGGCGAGTTTCTTGTACATGCGGAAGTAGTTCTGGAACGTGACCGAGGCGAGGGTCTGGTTTTCGTTTGCGATCTTGACGCCTTCCTTGGCCTCGACCGCTTGATGCAAGCCGTCGCTCCAGCGACGGCCCGGCATGAGGCGGCCGGTGAACTCGTCGACGATAATGACCTCGCCGTCCTTTACCACGTATTCCACGTCGCGCTTGTAGAGCGTATGCGCCTGCAGCGCCTTGATGACGTGGTGCACGAGGTTCATGTTGGCCATGTCGTAGAGGTTCTCGACACCCAACAGTTTTTCCACCCGCGCGTTGCCGTCTTCGGTCAGCGCCGCCGTCTTGGTCTTTTCTTCGATGGTGTAGTCGCGTTCGGCCTTGAGCTGCGGAATGATCACGTTGCAGCGATGGTACATGTCGCTGGAATCGTCGGTCGGGCCCGAGATGATGAGCGGCGTCCGCGCCTCGTCGATGAGAATGCTGTCCACCTCGTCGACGATGGCGAAGTTCAGCTCGCGCTGCACACATTGGCTGATGTCGCTCACGATCAGGTTGTCGCGGAGATAATCGAAGCCGTACTCGTTGTTGGTGCCGTAGGTGATGTCCGCGCGATAGGCCTCTTGCCTGGTGCAGGGGCGGAGATGCTGCAAGCGTTTATCCGCGGCGTCGTACGTGGGGTCGAATAGGAACGAGGCGTCGTGTTGGATGACGCCCACCGAGAGGCCGAGAAAATGATAGAGCTGACTCATCCATTGCGCGTCGCGCTTGGCCAGGTAGTCGTTGACGGTCACGAGGTGCGCACCGCGCCCCTCCAGCGCGTTCAGATAGAGCGGAAGCGTCGCAACGAGGGTTTTGCCCTCGCCTGTCTTCATTTCGGAGATCCGGCCTTTGTGGAGGATCATGCCGCCCAGGAGCTGCACGTCGAAGTGCCGCATGTTCAGGCGGCGACGGCTGGCTTCCCGGCAGACGGCAAAGGCTTCGGGCAGGAGGTCTTCTACGGTTTCCCCCTTCTCGAGTCGCTTGCGGAACTCCTGGGTCTTGTCGCACAGGGCCTGGTCTGACAGCGGAGTCAAGCCGGCTTCCAACGAGTTAATGCGCTCGACGATGGGACGTAAGGCCTTGATCTCTCGGTCGTTCTTGCTGCCGAAGATCAAATTGAGGGTGCGTGTCAGCATGAAATTAGCGTGTGTCGATGGTGACGATGGCGGGGCTCAGAATATAACTTGCTGAAGTATAACGCAAATACAACCTGATTCCCAAATCAGTTCCAGACCCCGTGCCTTGACAGACAGGGGTTGAAGTGACTAGCATCCAGCCGCTATGCACCTCGCTGGGCAACGACGTCTCGCGGTTGGGTTGGCGCTCACGATGCTCGTGATCGCCGCCCTCATGTATCCCGTGACGATGCCGCACCTGATGCACCATGCGCACCACGAGGCGGCCATGCACGGCACCGCGGTCTGCTCGTGGATCTGTTCGGCCGGACAATCGACCGACGTCTCGATCGGATTGATCGAAATCGCGATGCAGCATGTGTCCAATGTGGAACCCGCTCCCGTGCTGGCGCCCGATGCCGTTCCGGTCGCTTCGTTCTCCTCTCGCGCTCCGCCATTCTTCTCCATCTGACCAAGCAAGCAACTGAATTTCGTTGATCGCTATGCGATACGGCGCGATCCGGGCGTTCCCGGTCTCGCCGGCCGCCTCCTTCCCATGGAGGGAGCCGACTAGGAGTCCAGTATGAAGCCTCGAGCCCTCATTGTAGTGTGGGCGGTCCTTATTCTTCTCGTGGCCACCCTTGAAGTGGGGTGGACCATGGGCAGCCGCGTGCCCGCCGTCGGAATGCCGGCGGCCGACTTCAACTTGATGGATTTGGACGGCAAGGCCCGGGCGCTCACTGATTACCGCGGGAAAGTGGTCTTGCTGAATTTCTGGGCCACCTGGTGCAAGCCCTGCACCACAGAAATGCCGGCTATGCAGTCAGCCTATGAGCGGCTCAAGGACAAGGGCTTGGTCGTGGTGGCGGTGAACGAACTCGAAGATGAGGGGCGGGTCCGCGAGCATATTAATGAATACGGCCACACCTTCCCGGTCCTGCTCGACCGCAAGAATGAGGTTGCGAACCTGTACGGCGTGTTCGGACTACCGGTGACGGTGTTTATCGACGGGAACGGCGTCGTGCAGGAATACGTCAAAGGCAGCCTGTTAACGGAACAGAAGATTCAAGACGTGTTCGACCGCCTCCAAACCCGTGCGGGGCTTCGCGCCGAGGCGGTCCGGTAAGGGGCAGGTCGAACTCGCGATCATGCATCATCCAATTTCCAGAGGGCTTGTGGTCGGCCTCGTCGCACTCCTGCTGGGGCTGAGCGCGCTCACGTATCCCGCGATGGTGCCCCACGAGCTACACCACGCGCATCATCAATCGGCGACCCATAGTACCTCGCTCTGTTCCTGGCTATGCGAAGCCGGCCAAGTGGCTGGCGATACCGCTCCGCTCCACGATATTGCGGTCATCCCGGTTGCGAACGCGACCGAAGTGACGATCACCGACCCGGCCGCTCCCATGCTCTTCGCTCGACTCTCCCGCGGTCCTCCACCATTCGTTTCATAATTCACTATTCACTGGAACTCATTTCGCACCTTGCCGAAGGGCTAGCCGGGGTCCCGGTGTCGCCTGGGGCAAGGCTGTTCTAGAAGGATGACTGTATGAGTCGGCGTACGTGTGCGTGTGTCTTGTGGCTGCTGATGGGTGCGGTGGCGCTGAGTTCAACAGGAGCCTGGGCTTCCTGTGGCGCGGTGAGCTGCTTTGTGGTGATCGGATCGCAGCAACAGGTCCCCCAAAAAGGACTGTTAACTGTGAACATGATCTACAATTACACCCCCTCCGAAGCGCCGTCTGGCCAGGGGGGCGGCATCCCGTTTTCCAGCCAAGGCACGCGGCAGTTGATCCTGGCTAATCTCAACGTGAATCAGATCCGTACCCTCGTGCGCACGTACACGCTCGACATGAACTATGGCCTGACCGACCGGCTGGGCCTCCAAGTCACGGTGCCCTACAAGTTCGTGCACGCGGACGCGCAGTTGGGGCTCGGGACGTCGGTGCCGTACTCGGATCGCGGCATCGGGGATACGCGTGTGACATTGAAATACAACCTGTTGCCGACGCTGCGGAGCATGGTGGTCTTCGGCGTGGGGGTGGATCTCCCAACCGGAGACTACAACCAGAAAGGCAGCACCGGGGCACTCGCAGAGTCCACACTCCAAATCGGCAAAGGGCAGGTGGGCGTGGTGCCGACGCTCTATCAATCATACGAACTCATTCCCCATCGGCTGAATCAATTTGCGATGGCAAGTTACCGGCACACCTGGCGCAATAGCGACGGGTACCAATTCGGAGACGAACTGAACCTGAGTGTCGGCTTCAATATTATTCCGTTTGAAAAGGCCCCGTGGCTCGTGCTCACCCAGCAGCTCAACTATCGGTGGATTCAACAAGACAACATCAACGCGGCGCTGTTTACGTTTGATCCCGCGCTGAGCCGGACCATCCTGTTGGATGGCCGGCGTCTCAATCGCGACGTGCCGACGACCGGGTCGACCTATTTGGCCTACTCGCCGGGCATCATGCTGAACCTGTGGGACTTCGCCTCGGCGTACTTCATCGCGCAGATCCCGGTGGCGCGGGACTTCAACGGCAACCTTGAGCAGCAACTGAGTTTTGTCGGAGGCATTACCAAGACGTTCAATGTGCCTAGTCCATTCTGATCGCCCTCGCGTGCTCGCGAGGTTCACGCTGGCGTTGACACTCCTGACTTGGGTCGGAGCGCTGGCCCCGCTTGAAGCGGTGTCCTGTCCGCACGGGTCATCTCGTACCGGGTTGGCGCACGATGCCGGGCTGTGTGCCTGGTCCTGCGCCTCCCATCAGCAAGAGGCGACGGCCGTCGGCCTCCCATGCGGCACGATCCACCCGAATGGCTCATGGGGTGAACAGCGGAGATGGACTACGGCCTCCCGCCGGCAAGCCACGGTGGTCCTGTTGCGCGGGCCGCCGGAGATCACGGTGGCCGCACAGCGTGACGCCGAATGAATGATTGATCGATCAGAAGGAGCGAACGATGGCACACCAGAACGAAACTTGTGGATCGAAGTACAGTGATGGGACGGGGCGCAGGATTGCTGGGGCGGCACTTGTCGTGGGAATGGCGCTGGTTGTCGGGTGCAGTAGTGGCGGTGATAGCAATCCTGCTCCGACATCGAGCGGCAGCCCAGGGCTCACGACGCCCTTGGCCTTCGTGAGCAATCGGGACGACAAGACATTGTCGACGATCACGGTGGATGGCGCCAACAGCAAAGTACTGTCTACCCTTCCGGCGACGGCGTTTGAGAACAACGCGCTTGGGGACATGACCAGCTCGCTGCAAGAATGGGTGTTTGTGAATCTAAGTGCAGGCAACAAGGTGGCGCTCATCGACCCGCTGAGCGGAGCAACCCCGATTCATGAGGCTAATATTCGGACGGGCGAACGGCCGGTCCATCTCTATGTCGATCCGACGGACAAGGAAGTGGTCTGGTCGATGAACGACGCCAACGCCACCACGGGATTGGACAGCATCAATTGTTCGACGGTCGGAGGCGGATCCGTCACGATTCTGCACAATTCCCACCTGGGGCCCGGTGGCGAGCCGCCGAAGGTTGAGAAGACGCTCTGTCTCTTGGGGGCCGGCCACAAGGTGGCGGCGTTCTCGCAGCCGACGGCGACGAATGCCACCATTCCGAAGCGGGTCTTTATCTCAAGCGAGATGGCCGGAGAAATCGCTGTGATCGACAACGAGCCGGCCTCGGCAACGTATCGGACGATCATCAAACGGATCGATCTCTGCAATACGACGGGAGAAGCGGCCCAGAACCCGCCCAAGCCGGCCTGCGATGTCAATGCGGATACGCCGAATGTCGTGAATACCCCGAATGCCTCTGCGCCGCACGGCATCCGTTGGTCGCAGACGACGGGGAAGGTGTACAGCATTCAAGAGAACTACGGGGAGATCGTTGAAATCGATCCGGTTTCGTACGCGATGACGCGCAGGCTGAGTCTTGCCAATACTGCGTACACTTCTTTCGGCATCACACCGAATGGGCGATTCCTGCTGCTGCGCGGAGCTGATCTCTTGGCGGATGCCGCTCATGTCACCGGAAGGCTGGCGGTGGTGGATCTCAGCGCAGCGGCTCTGGCGCTCACTCCTGTGGCGGCGCTGCTGGATATCGCTCCGTCGACCTTCACATTTGCCCCGGACGGCAAGAAAGCCTTCATGATCGTGTCCAACACGGCCACGGGAGCGTCGGCCGGGCAATCGGCAGCGCTCAAGAAGGACAAACTGCTAGCCTTCGATCCATCCGTGTTTCCGGCGGCGTTGGCGGCGCCGGTTGAAATCAATCTGCCCGCGGCGACAGGCCACAGTTTCGGGGTCGTGGTGAAGGGTGCAGGAGCGGCCTCGGACGTGGTGGTGTCGAACGGGACCAGTTCCGTCGATGGATCCGTCTCCATCATCAATGCGGTGACGAATCAGGTCACGACCACGATCCCGGTCGGGAAGAACCCAGGAGCGATCCTGGTCTTTGTGCACGACGGCGTCGCCAATGGCAACGTGGCGACGGCCGAGGTCACGACGGCGCGTGGCGGGGGGGTCCCCGAGCGTCTCGACGATCACGGCATGCCCGAATAGGTGAGCCACTTCGAGCCACGGCGCTGCGGCGGGGGGAGATCCCTCACCGCAGCGCCGGCCACGCGTTGATTTCACTCACACTCCCTTCTATAGTCGGTTTCTGCGACGATTGTCCTTCCAAGGAGGGCAGTGCGGATGAGGGGTGTCGTAACGGCCTGTGCGATCTTGACCGTGGTCATCGCAGCGTCGATGGAGACTCACGCCGCAACACCGGAGGCCGCGAAGCGACAGTATGAGCAGGGGCTGCAACAGTCCAAACAAGGTCAGGTCGACGAGGCCATCCAATCATTCAAGCGAGCCACCGAATCGAATCCTCGGTATGCGGAGGCGTACTACCAACTTGGTGTGACCCTCCTGACGGGCAAGAAATCCTCGAAAGACGCGGCCTCAGCCTTTCGCCAGGCCATCGCCGTCAATCCGAATCTGGCCGAGGCGCACTACGAATTGGCCCTGTTAGCGCTCAATGACGGCCAAGTGCGGGAGGCCGAACAGGGATTGGAACGCGTGATCGAGCTCGCGCCAAAACAGGAACAGGCGTATCTCGACCTCGCCAAACTCTACGAGCGCAAGCACGCCAGTGAGCAGGCGGCCGCCACCTACGTGGCGTTGCTCAAAGTAGATAGGGAGCATCCCGAGGCGCTCTATCGGCTCGCGCGGTTGGCGGAAGCTCAGGGCGACGTGAAGTTGGCCGAAAGTTATCTGGGGCGACTCCTGCGCGTTCGTCCCAAACACCACGACGCCTGGTACCTCCAGGGCCGTATCGCGGAAAGAAACAACCGGCTCGATGAAGCAGCGGCCGCCTATCGCCAAGCCATTGCGGCCAAACCGGACCTCATCGATGCCCGCTTCAACCTGGCTTTTATTCTACGGAGCCAAGGCAAGTTGGGGGAGGCGGCGCGAGAGTTTCTCGAGGTGATCGTGGTGAAGCCGGAACATGCCGAGGCGCACATGAACCTCGGGCTGATCTATACCACCATGAAGCGGCTGGATGATGCCGAACACGAATACGAAGCCGCGGTGAATCTGAATCCGAACCTCGTGGAGGCCCACTACAACCTTGGCGTGTTTTACGAGCTCTATCGGAAAGACATGCCCCGGGCGCTGGCGCAGTATCGGCGCTATCGTGACTTGGGCGGGCGGGATGAGCGGGTGGAACGTATCGTGGGGCAGGCCGCGCGGTAAATATCAGCAGCCGTCAGGCGTCACTCGTCAATCGTGAAGACGCGCGGAGGGTGCCACTCGGATTCATCCGCCCCGATTGACGCTTGACGAATGACCTGGTCGGCTACGCTAGTAGCCGTACCGCCAATAGGGGCCCCAGAAATAAAAATGGCCCGGATAGACAGGTTGGTAGAGATACCGCACCTCGGCGGTAGGTGGGCCCCAGGCATGTAACTGTTTCACGGTCACCACGGGGTAGACGTACTCGGTTTCATCGAGCGGCATGCTCTTCGAGCCGGTCACTTCTCCGACGATCGTCACCCGGGTGCCCGGAGGGAGCACAGCTGGGTCGAGCGATTGGGGCTCCATGGCGAGGAATCGACCCTGGGTGGCCATGCGGTTGATCTGCGGCTCGTTGTTAGGGCCGATCGGTAGTTGAAGCACTTCAATCCGCGTGCCATCCTTGAGCCGTTTGATCGAGAGTACTTCCCCTCCCAGCATCACGACTTTTGCACGGTGAGCCTCGGGAGCTTCCTTGATCTGCGCGAACGTGACGGTGCGGTCGATGTGTTCCTGCTGGGTGATGTCTTCGGAGGACGGGGTGGCTGCGGCGCAGGCCGAGAGCAGCAGCGACGCCAAGAGGAGCGGCAGACCACGCGGTATACGCATGGACTATTATAGCAGAGGCACTGTGCCGGACTCATCGACTATAATGGAGAGGCAATGAAGGACGGCTTTCATGAAAGGAGCGAACGGTGAAGAGACCCCTGTGGGCTGCGGCCCTGATGACGATGGTCGGATTCTTGTGGGCTATGGGCACGCCGGTGTCGGCGGCAGAGACGACGGAGTTGAAGGGGAAGTACGAAAAGATCAACGAGGCGTCGACGCACGTCAAGGGCAAGGTCAAGCTCGTGGAGTTTGCGGATTTCTACTGTCCGCATTGTCATCATTTTGAAGAGTCGGGATTGCCGGTGCTGAAAAAGGAATTCGGCGACAAACTCGAAGCTACGATGGTGGGCTTCCCGGTGTTCCGGCAGATGTTGCCCACGCCATTCGAGATGTATGAACAGGCCAAGACGATGGGCAAGGGCGAGGAGATGAAGAAGGTGCTGTTTCGCACCATCCATACCGACAAGGTGAAGTTCCTCGACAAGTCACTGCGCGCGGCGCTGATCAAGGAAGTGGGGCTCGATCCCGTGGCGTTCGAACAGGGTCTGGAGAGCGGCAAGCCGATCAAGGCGCTGGACGAAGGCAAAAAGTGGGGCGAGCGGATCAACCTGCAGCAGACACCGACCTTGCTGCTCGACGGGAACATCAAGGTTACCGATATCAACCCCGAGAATGTGAAGGTCGTGATCCAGAGTATCTTGGATCAGGATGGCAAGAAAAGGTGAGCCCGTACGTGCCGGCCACGAGGACCGAGCACGCAACACCGAGTACGCAACACTGAGCAGGCACTCCCATGGCTCTCGATCCGATCTGTGGCATGACCGTCGACCCTGCCACCGCGGCAGGCCGCCACGAGTACGCCGGCACGACCTACCACTTCTGCAGCCGCCACTGTCTCGAGAAATTCGCAGCCGATCCTGAACGGTATCTCAAGCCGGTGGCGGCCGCCGCGGCGGCGCCGGCCGCTCCCTTGATGATGCCGACCTCGAAGAAAAAGGGCGGGCTCACCATGGTGGAGCCTGCACGGCCTACGGGACCGACATCCGTCGATCCTGTCTGCGGCATGACCGTCTTTCATTCGACGGCCGCGGCGACGCATGCGCACGAGGGAACGACCTACTACTTCTGCTGCACGGGCTGCCTGACGCGATTCAAAGCGCAGCCCGATCGGTACCTGCATCCTGAGCGCGACAAGCCGGCCGAGCCGCTCGCCGTAACGCCGGGGCAGAAGTACATCTGTCCCATGTGTCCCGAGGTGGAGTCGCCGAAGCCCGCCCCCTGTCCGAAATGCGGGATGGCGCTCGAACCGGCGACGGTCGAGGTCGCGACGAGCACCGAATATATCTGTCCGATGCACCCGGAGGTCCGGCAAGCCACGCCCGGGTCTTGCTCCATCTGCGGGATGGCGCTCGAAGCTCGCACCGTCACGAAAGAAGAGGCGGCCAATCCTGAGCTGATCGACATGAGCCGCCGGTTCTGGCTCTGTCTCCCCTTCGCGGCCATCGTGATGGGACTGGCCATGTCGGATATGATTCCCGGCCAACCGCTGCAACAGGCGCTCGGCCCGCGCGCCATCAATTGGCTGCAGTTCGTCCTTGCGACGCCGGTCGTGTTGTGGGGCGGAAGGCCGTTTTTCGAACGTGCGTGGCACTCCCTCCGGACGGGCCACTTCAACATGTTCACGTTGATTGGGCTGGGGACGGGGGCGGCCTTTCTCTACAGTGTGGTCGCGACGCTCGTGCCTGAGTGGCTGCCGGCCTCGTTCAAACTCCACGACGGCTCGGTCGCGGTGTATTTCGAGGCCGCCGCCGTGATCACGGTCCTGGTCCTGCTCGGGCAAGTGCTCGAGTTGCGGGCGCGCGGGCAGACCAGCAGCGCCATCCGTGCGTTATTGCACCTGGCACCCGCCATCGCGCATCGGCTCAAGGCGGAAGGGCAAGAGGAAGACGTGTCGTTGCACCTCGTGGGGCGGGGCGATCGGCTGCGGGTCAGGCCTGGTGAGCATGTACCTGTGGACGGTGTGCTCATCGATGGCCACAGTGCAGTGGACGAATCCATGATCACCGGTGAGCCATTGCCTGTCGAGAAGGTGCCAGGCGTGCGCGTGACGGCTGGCACACTCAACGGGACGGGCTCCTTTGTAATGCAGGCGGAGCGCGTCGGGTCCGACACGTTGTTGGCGAACATTGTGAAAATGGTAGGAGAGGCGCAGCGCAGCCGCGCGCCCATTCAACGGCTGGCCGACGTCGTCGCCGGGTATTTTGTGCCGTTGGTAGTGCTGGTGGCGTTGCTGGCTGGACTGGCCTGGTGGTGGTTCGGCCCGGAGCCGCGCCTGGCCTACGCACTCGTCAACGCCGTGGCCGTGCTGATCATCGCCTGTCCCTGTGCGCTCGGTTTGGCCACGCCGATGTCGATCATGGTGGGGACGGGCCGGGGAGCATCTGCCGGGGTGTTGATTCGCAACGCCGAGGCGTTGGAAACGTTCGAGAAGGTCGACACGCTCATCTTCGACAAGACGGGCACCTTGACCGAAGGCAAGCCGACGCTGCAAGCGATCCGTCCGCAGGCGCCGTGGGACGAGACCACATTGCTCCGATTCGTTGCCAGCCTCGAGCAGGGCAGCGAACATCCCTTGGCCTCGGCCATCATGGCCGCAACGAAGGCACGCGGGATCAAGCCGACCTCCGTGCAGCAGTTTCGCGCCGTGCCCGGCAAGGGAGTGACTGGGGTCGTGGAAGGCAAGGCGGTGGCGGTGGGGACCAAGCGCTTTCTCGTTGAAGACGTGAAGGTGGCCGAGTCGGACCTGGCATCCGCCGACGAACCGGCGGAGCGGCTGAAGCAGAGCGGGCAATCCACGATGTTTGTCGCCATCGACGGACGGATGGCGGGTGTGGTCGGCGTGGCCGATCCGATCAAGTCGAGCACGCGGGAGGCCATCGAGGCGCTTCGGGCCGAAGGCTTGCGGTTGATCATGGTCAGCGGAGACAGCAGGACGACGGCCGAAGCCGTCGCAAGACAATTGGGTCTCACTGAAGTCGTGGCCGAGGTGTTACCCGAACAAAAGGGCGCCATCGTGAAGCGCCTGCAGGGCGAGGGGCGGGTGGTTGCGATGGCCGGCGACGGGATCAACGATGCGCCGGCGTTGGCCCAGGCCGATGTCGGGATTGCGATGGGGACCGGCACGGCCGTGGCGATGGAGACCGCAGGAATTACGTTGGTGAAGGGAGATCTCCGTGGTATTGTGCGTGCTCGACGGTTGAGTCGGGCCACGATGCAGAACATCCGGCAAAATTTGGTCTTCGCCTTTCTCTACAACACGCTCGGTGTGCCGATTGCCGCCGGCATTCTGTATCCTCTCTGGGGTGTACTGCTCAGTCCGATGTTGGCCAGCACGGCCATGACCTTCAGCTCGGTGTCTGTGATTTCCAATGCGCTACGACTTCGTCGAGCCGCCCTCTAATCCCAAGAATCAGCAGGTGAGCCGTGTGCGGTGTTGTTTGGCTCTGGTCGTGTGCGTCCTGGCCGCGCCATGGGCCGTGGCCGCGGATCGGCCGAACGGGTCCGGCAATCCCACCGATCTGCAGAGTCAAGTCAGAGCCACTGCGGCAAAAGTCAGTCCCGCCGTCGTGAGTATCGCGTCGACCGTCGTCATTCCCGAGCAAGCCCTCAGCGACGAGAGTCTGCCCTTCGGGGCCTTCCGCGACATGCCGCAGCTTCGCCGGCAATATGGCCAAGGGTCCGGCGTGATCGTCTCACCCGACGGCTACATCATTACCAATAATCATGTGGTGGCTGATGCGAAGGACGTGGAGGTGTTATTGGCTGATCGGCGGCAGTTCAAGGGCCGGGTCGTCGCGACCGATCCGAAGACCGACGTCGCCGTGGTGAAGATCCAGGCGACCAATCTTCCGACGGCGGCCTGGGGCGACTCCGGCAAGCTCTTGGTGGGCGATTTTGTGCTGGCCATCGGCAACCCATTGGGCCTGAGCAAGTCGGTGACGTTCGGCATCGTGAGCGCGGTGGGGCGCGCGGACGTCGGCGTGGCCGACTATGAAGACTTTATCCAGACCGATGCGCCGATCAATCCCGGCAATTCGGGAGGAGCCTTGGTGAATACGGCCGGCGAACTGATCGGCATCAATACGGCGATCGCCAGTCCCACCGGTGGCAGCGTTGGCGTGGGATTTGCCATTCCGAGCAACATGGTAAAACAGGTCATGCAGAGCCTGCTGAAGACTGGGCGAGTGGTGAGGGGATTCCTCGGTGCTGCAACGCAGGACGTCACGCCGGTGCTGAGCAAGATCTTCAAGCTCCCGGACGTGAAGGGGGCGGTGATCACGGATTTACAAGCCAAGGGATCCGCCGATCGAGCCGGGCTCAAGCGGGGTGACGTCGTCGTGCGATTCGACGGCCGGGACATCCTCGACGGGGGCCACCTACGCAACCTGATTGCCGCGGCGCCCATCGGCAGCCGCCACAAGATCGAGATCATTCGCGACGGACGTCCGTTTCAAGCCGACCTGACCGTGCAAGAGGCCCCGCGCGAGCTGCGCAAAAAGACCGACATGATCGAAATTCGGGAAGGGCAGCGGAGCCACCCGTTGACGGGTTTGGCGGTCGATGAACTGACGCCGGTGATGGCGCGACAAATGGGACTCACCACAACCGCGGGCTTGGTGGTGACGGATCTCGAGGAGGGGTCGCTGGCCGAAGCCTCCGGGGTCCAGCCAGGCGACGTCATTCTCGAAGTGAACCAAAAGCCAGTGCCCACGCTCGATGCCTACCAGCGGATCGTCGAACCCATCAAACCCACCGAACTGGCCTTGCTTCTCGTGAATCGCCAGGGCACGGTGCTGTATGTCCCAGTTCAAGGGGAATAGCGGGCGGGGCGATCGCCGGTCGTGCTCTGATGCTCGCCGAGCCCGCACGATCAGCATGTGCTCGCTCGATGCGCGCAGTTGAGAACGACCAGCGCCACCCCGCTTAGAAGAGAGCCGCCGCTGTTGTCGATCCTGATCCCGTACGCTCCGCAGTAAACCCGTCAGCGTGCCGCCCTCGGGCGATGCGCCGTCCGCTCTATAGGGCCCTTCGTCCGTACTCGCCAGAAACACGCATTTCATTGCCGAATTCCAAGGGTTCAGCATAATTGGAGGCAGGTGGTGGATCTCCAAGGGGTGAGGCGTCACCGAACACCTCTCGAGTCGGGCCCACCGACGAACTACAGCCAGGAAGGACAGCTTGTCATGCTCAGAAAAGAATCGTGGATTCTATTGGCCTCTGCCCTCGCGGGCGTGAGCGCTTGTCAGTCGGCTTCGTCCCCTCCTCCGCCTCCTCCGCAGGCGATCCAGGGTACATGGAAAACGACGGCCCCGGGCTACACCGAGAACTATTTGCGGATCAGCGGCGCGAGCGTCGTCTTTGGGGTCAAGGGAGATATCCCGCACGAACGGATCATCAAGGACGTCCAGCACAAGAAGGATGCGTCGGGCGAGCTCTATACTATCACCTATATCGAGGATGATCGAAGCGAGTTTCAGCTCATCTTCTATCACGACACGACCGCCGGCGAAGCACTCGTATTCAAAAATCAATCCAAGCTGCGATGGACGAAACAAGAGGGAACGTCATGAAACCACCCTTCTACAAACGACACTATTTCCTCCCCGATTCGTGCCAGCCTCGAATCATGACGATGAATCTGGTGCATCAAGGATTCGTCTTTTTGGCGTTCTCGGCGGCGCTGTTCGTCCCGCTGATGCTTCAATTGAATAAGTCACCACTTGGCACGACCGAATCACAACATGTGGCCGATCAATTTCTCGCCCTGCACCAAACGATCTGGCCGGCCCTGCCCGTAGCGTTGTTGCTGGTCGGTCTCCATTCGCTCTTCTTCTCGCACCGGATCGCCGGCCCGATCTATCGGTTCCGACATATCTTCACCGCCGTGGCCAACGGCGATCTCACCGTGAAAGCCAAGATTCGGAAGAACGACTACTTGCAGGCGGAAGCCCAGCGGCTTGAAGACATGCTCGATGGGCTTCGCAGCAAGATCAAAGAGATCGAGCAAGGCGCCGAGGAGTCGGCGACCGCGATCAGACGGCTCAAGCAGGCGATCGCAACGGGATCGACCCAGGATGCCCAGGCCATGTTGGCGTTGATCGAGGCCGGGCAGGACCGGCTGACCAAGGGCGTGCACCAGTTCAGGACCGAAACCGTCTTAGCTACACAGGCTTCGTAAGGTCATCATGGCACCCCGACCGCACACATACGACGACACCAACAAGCTCTCCTCGTCGCGGGGCTTTACGCTCGTGGAGTTGATGGTCACGGTCGTCATCGTCGGCCTGCTGGCCGGCCTCGCGATCCCCAATTATTTCGACTACCTGGAAAGGGCCAGGGTGGCGCGCGCAGTCGGTGAGATCCACGGCATCGCTGCCCAGATTGAGGCCGGATTGAGAATGTATGGCACGCTTCCTACTAGCTTGGCCGACATTGGGCTCGGGAACCTCGTTGACCCTTGGGGGTATCCCTATGAGTACTTCAATATTGTTGAATGGCTGGCCGGACCGGGTGGGGGCGGCGGTGGAGGTGGGGGCGGCGGTGGAGGCGGTGGCCCCTCCTCATTGAACTGGCTCCTCCCAACAGAGGCCTTTGCGGCCGGCGGGGCCAATCAGAAGCCAAGAAAGGACCGATTCCTGCACCCGATCAATACGTTCTACGACCTCTACAGCATTGGGAGGGATGGACAAACTGTCGAGCCCTTGACGGCCGGACCAAGTCAGGATGATGTCGTTCGCGCCAATGACGGGGCATTTATCGGCCTTGCGAAACACTTCTGATTGCGAACGCCATTGTGAAGCTTGACCATACGTTTCTCCGCAGCCGTGTCGCCCGCCGGGTGTTTACGCTCTTTTTCCTCTGCGCCCTCATTCCGGTCGCCCTCTTCGCCCTCATTGCGCATTCCTCCGTCCGCACCCAACTGGAAGATGACGCGCAGGGGCGACTCTATCGGGCCAGTAAAGCTCTTGGGATGTCAGTGATCGAGCGGCTGGGCCTGCTCGAACTCTACGCCTTGCAGGCCGCTTCCCAGGGAGTCTCAGGCGAGCTCCCCACGTCGCCGCCCGCAGAGTCGCCAACACAGGTCACGACACGATTCTCGGCCCTGGCCTTCATCGAGCGGGGCGGTACCGTCATCCCCCTCTATGGTCAGCCGCCGGCGCCGTTCGAACCGGATCTCGAGCAAGAAAAGCATTTGCGCTCGGGGAGAGCCGTCCTCCGCGTGGACGCGGGGGCCGACGGCGCCACGAAGATCAACCTGATTAAGGCCATCAATCCCGAAGCACCGCGCGATCGCCTGGTGGTCGCGGTACTGAACTCCGACTATCTATGGGGAATCGGCCGAGAAAACACGCTACCGGCCGGCATGGAGCTCAGCAGTTTCGCCGGCGGGAGAACTTTGGCCGCGACGCACGAGGGGGAAGACCGCATACGTGTGCACCTGGCGGAAAGCCGACCAGGCTCTTCGGTCACGGCTTTCCAATGGGAAACTGACCGCGAGCGCTTCCTAGCCGGCGCTTGGTCGCTCCCTCTGGCCTTCCAATTCAAGACCGACACCTGGACCGTCGTCCTCAGTCAACCGGCACGCGAAGCTCTGGGGCCGATCCGGCGCTTCTCATACAGTTTCGCGATCGTGGCGCTGCTGGCCTTGGCGGCGGTGGTCCTGATCAGCTCGATCCAGATCCGGCACAGCCTGGTTCCTCTGGAAAAACTACAGGAGGGTACGCGCCGTATCGCACAGAAGGATTTCTCCTCTCGCGTGCGTCTGTCGACCCACGATGAGTTTGAGGATCTGGCCAAGTCCTTTAACTCGATGGCTGGACGACTCGAGCGACAGTTTGCCGCGTTGGCGACGGCCGGTGAAATCGATCGCGCGATTCTGTCGACGTTAGACGTGGGGCGGATCGTGGAGATGGTGTTGGCCAAGGTGGGCGAGCTGTTGCCTTGTGAGACTTCCGGCCTGATCTTGATCGAACCGGACGGCACCGGCATGGCCTATCGACGCAAGGCCGGCGGGGCGGCCGAGTTGGACGTGGAGATCGCGCGTCTCTCGGCCGAAGACCGCGTCCTGCTGGCGAGCCAGCTCCGTCATCGATTCGAGAGTCAGGCGAGTCCTGCGTGGACCCAGTTCCTCGTTGGAACACGGTCGGCCACGGTCCTCGCGTTCCCATTCGTCAGGAGCGGCGACCTGTTGGGCGTGTTGGTGTTGGCGGTCCATCCGACTCGCCTGCAGCAGGAGGATGGACTCGATCAGGTGCGTCAATTGGCCGATCAGGTCACCGTCGCGCTGACCAACGCGAAGGAGGTCCAACAGCGCCGGCAGGCGGAGCAGGGGCTGGAGGAGCGGAATGTCCAACTCCAGGAGGCGCTGCAGGAACTCAAGGCGACGCAAAAACAGATGGTGCAGCAGGAGCGGCTTCGGGCCCTGGGGCAGATGGCCAGCGGGATCGCCCATGACTTCAACAACGCGCTGTATCCCATCATGGGGTTCACGGAACTGCTGCTGCTCGACCCGAAATCCATGGCCGACACCGAGTTGGTGAAGGAACGTTTGCAAACGATGAATCTTGCGGCCCGGGACGCCGCGAAGATTGTGAGTCGACTCCGGGACTTTTACCGTCCTCGCGAGCAGCACGACGTGGCGCTGCCGGTGGATCTGAACGCGCTCATTCGACAGGTCATCACCTTGACCGAGCCGAAGTGGAAACAGCAGGCTCAGATGAGCGACCGGACGATCGAGGTTCACGCGGAACTGGGTGAGATCGGGGACGTCGGGGGCGACGAATCAGAGCTTCGCGAGGTTCTGACGAATCTGCTCTTCAACGCTGTCGATGCCATCCCGCAGCGGGGCACGATCACGTTTCGGACGTGCAACGAGGGCGACCGGGTCGCTCTGCGGGTGGCCGACACGGGGACGGGAATGACCGAGGAGGTACGGCAGCGTTGTCTCGAGCCGTTCTTTTCGACGAAAGGCGAGAAGGGGACCGGTTTGGGGCTGGCGATGGTTTATGGCATCGTGCGCCGGTTTGGGGGCACCGTGGACATTGAGAGCGAGTTGGGCAAGGGCACGACGTTTGTGCTTCGCTTCCCCATTCTGGTAGAGGCCAACCGATCGGTGCAGGGGGAAACGGAGGCGGCCTTGCCCACGGGGTGGCACGTGCTCGTGGTGGATGACGACAAATTGGCCGGCAGAGTCACCGCCGAATATGTACGCAGCGCCGGGCATCACGTTGGCCTGGTCCAAAACGGGTTGGACGCCATGGCACAGTGCCAAACCATGCGCTTCGACATGCTGATTACCGATCTCGGAATGCCCGACATCAATGGCCGGCAGCTGGCCGGCATGGTCAAGAAACTGGCCCCTGCCATCCAGGTGGTCATGGTCTCAGGGGCCGGCGACGGCTATGATCAAACGGCGCCCCCCTCCCAAGACATCGATTTTGCGTTGGATAAACCCGTCACTATGGCCGATCTGCAGACCGTGTTCAGGCGAGCCGCGCAGCGGCTCCCGCCAAGCCAGGCCGCCTAGGGCGTGCGCCTAGCCAAAATCACGAGATGAGGTATGCTTTTAGATGGTCGGCGACATCCGTGTGCGCCGGCCGGTGAACTGGGTGTATCCGAGATGACTGACGCCTCACTGAAGCAGAGCCGGCTCTTGCTGGTCGATGACGACAAGCGCAATCTCCAGCTCCTAGAGGCGATTTTGCGCCAGGCGGGGTATGCTGCCATCCAGACTGTCACGGATAGCCGAGCAACATTGCAGATCGTCCAAGAATGGAAGCCGGATCTGCTCGTGCTCGATTTGAACATGCCGAATCTGGACGGATTTGGTGTGCTGCGTCAACTCAAGCCGCTGGTGCCGGAGGACGACTATTTCCCGATTCTGATGCTGACGGCGGAGATGAGCCCCGAAGCCAAACACGAGGCGCTCGCCGGCGGAGCCAAGGACTTCCTGACCAAACCGATTGATCAAACCGAAGTGCGCCTGCGGATCAAAAACCTCCTGGAGACGCGAGCCCTCCATCTCCAACTTCGGTCGCACAACGATTCTCTCGACCGGCAGGTTCGAGCGCGCACCGCCGAGCTGGAAGAGGCGCAGGTCGACAGCCTGCGCCGGCTTGCCATGGCGGCGGAATATCGTGATGACGTAACCGGCCTCCACACCTGGCGTGTCGGGGAGCTGGCGGCCCTCGTCACGGCCGAACTCGGGTGGACCGCCACTCAGCAGGAACTGATCAAGCTCGCCGCGCCGCTCCACGATGTGGGTAAAATTGCGATCCCAGATCGCATCCTCCTCAAGGTCGGTAAGTTTACGACGGAAGAGTTCGAGAGTATGAAACACCACATCCGGATCGGCGCGGAACTGCTCTCCGGGAGCCGCTCGCCTCTGCTGCAACTGGCGGAGGTGATCGCCCGGACTCATCATGAGCGTTGGGATGGCACAGGCTACCTTGGCTTACAGAAGGAAGAGATCCCATTGCCAGGCCGCATTGTGACGCTTGCGGACGTCTTCGATGCGCTCACCCACGAACGGCCCTACAAGAGCGCCTGGCCGCTCGAGTTGGCCCGCGATGAGATCAAGCGCCAAGCCGGCCATCAATTCGACCCCGAGCTGGTCGAGCATTTCCTCCGCGTCGTCGACCGCGAAGGAGAAGCCCTGATTCAAAAGTCCCGCCCTCGCAAACTCGTGGCCTAGTCGAGCCCCGGCAGTCGCCCCTCTTTCATCACCTCGCGCGCTTTTCAGGTCGTGTACGGACGACCATCTCTTGTAAAGCAGTGCCTGTGCTAGATCTCGTAAATCCACGGATCGACGACGGGGTGAACTAGCGGACGACGTCCCGGTGTTATGGTCGACGGTCTCTGGCATCGAGGTGGCGCCGCGTATGTTCGAGGTGGAGTGCGAGCGTCGCGGGAGTGACGGAGATGCCGAATGGATCGTCTTGTCGCTCTGCGCCGGGGCTGAACAGGCGCTCCAGCATGCGTTCGCCGATGAAGGGACGAAAGTGCGAGCGTTCGTAGTAGTTGCGGTTCTCCGTTGTCACCGAATTGTATCCACTGAAGTCGACGAACGGGGTGATCGACCCGAGGGCCTCCAGCGCCGTCAGATACCCGTTGGCGTTGATCGTATCCATGATCAGGTGGTGGTGCGGTGTGGTAAAGAAGGCGCACGCGATCGCCCGCTTGTCACACAGGTTCTTTATCGAGCGAAGCGCATCGAGCTGCAAGGTTTGGTCGAGGAACGGATCGCGATCCGCGGACCTCGGCGCAAACTGGCCGGCGGAAAAGAACGCCTCGCCCTGATGGGCGATCGCCTCTTCGGCCCCCCAAAACTCCATCACCCCCGTATCCACATGCAGGGTGACGGGATGGGGGGAACCCCGCAGGTTGCGTGCCAGCTTTTCCCTTAGGACCTTTGTGGGGAAAATAGTGAGATACGTCCAATAGGCACCCAGTAGGCTGCGGCCGACGACGTAGGGATGCAGAATCATGGCATAGTCGATCCCTTCCCGCCCATCAGAGAGATAGTCGAGATCTACCTGGATCAGGGCATGGCGGATGTCGAAACCGTGGCTTAGCAGATACTGCAGGTGTGCGAGATGCTCGCTCGCCGTGCCCGCCGCGACCGATAAATTGTAGGTGCGGGCACCTGGTACTAATCGATCCAGGGTGGCGGGATCCAGCACGCCCGCCCGCGACGAACCCAGGATGAAGGCATTGAAGGCTCCAGGATGTCGCGAGAGATACTCGATCTTCGCGAAACGCTGGTTGCCTTCCATATCGATCGGCAGGAACGTCGTGCGAAACACGTTGTAGGGGTCCATCACGAAATTTATGAGCATGATACAGGCCAACACCGTCAGGATCATGGCAATCCATCGGCGGGTATACCATCGGTACGGATTCAACGTGGCAGCGCGCAGAGTCAACGTTGGTCCTAGAATTGAAAGTAGAGGAACTCCGACCCACGCTTGAGCAAGAATAACGAGGCGCCGGCGGCACAGGCCGACAGTGCCAGCCAGGGCCAGGCCGGTTGAAATCGTTCGCACAGATCCTTGGTGTTGGGCAACGTCAGCAATGCGACGATCAGCACGCCGATAGCGGCCAAGTGGTCAAGGCCTGATCCCATTAACAGTGCGTTGGTGAATCGAACGCCCCAGTCCGACAAGGCCGGAACTATGGCCTGATATTTCAGCGGGAGGGCAATGCCATCATGACCGGTCATGGTGCGCAGCAGCGTCCACGCATCGCCGAGGCTGTGTGCCCGGAAGATCACCCAGCCGAACAACAAGGCACCAAAAGTCATCAACCAGGATACGCCAGCGGGCAGTGGTGGTCCGACTCGCCGCCAGGTGTGGTTGACCACCAGATAGAGCCCATGGAGGGCGCCCCACAGCACGAACGTCCAGCCGGCCCCATGCCAAAGCCCGCAGAGGGTCATGGTGATCATGATATTGAGGAGTTGGCGCGCGGCTCCGAGACGGTTTCCCCCGAGTGGATAGT
The DNA here is from genome assembly GCA_964449255.1 of uncultured Nitrospira sp. Classification (GTDB taxonomy): domain Bacteria; phylum Nitrospirota; class Nitrospiria; order Nitrospirales; family Nitrospiraceae; genus BQWY01. The sequence goes on from CAYUYE010000013.1 coordinate 20,485, forward strand.
AGAGATATTCCCGCAGGAACCATCCGAGCGTCATGTGCCAGCGGCGCCAGAAGTCAATGATCGAGGTGGCTTTGTAGGGAGAGGTGAAATTCACCGGCAGCGTCACGTTGAACAGGTGCCCCAGGCCCACCGCCATGTCGGAGTAGCCTGAGAAATCGAAATAGAGTTGCAGGCTATACCCGAGCGCCCCTACCCAGGCATCCACGAACGTCGCCGCCATGGGTTGAGCAAATACCGGTTGCACCCACGCGGACAGATGATCCGCGATCACCACCTTCTTGAAGAGCCCCAAGCTGAACCAGAGCAGGCCTAGCGCCACGCGCCGGTGAGAGTGCACGAACATGCGCAGACGTGCGAATTGGGGGAGGATGTTGCGGTGAGACAGGATGGGGCCGGCGATCAAGTGCGGGAAAAATGTCACGAACAACGCGTAATGCAGCAGCGTGGTGGAGCTGGCTTGTCCGCGATAGGCATCGACCAGCCAGGCCAACTGCGTGAAGGTGAAAAAGGAAATCCCGAGCGGGAGCGTTGGCGTGGGCCCCGCCGTCGCGATGCCGAGCAGCCCTCCGAGGTTGTCCAACAAGAAAGTCGAGTATTTGAAGTAGGCCAGCGCTGAGAGGTTGAGGCTGATGCCGAAGAGAAGCAGCGGGCGAGACGCGCGGCGTTGCAAGGCCGTCCCGACCGCATAGTTCACGCCGATCGACACCAGCAGCCCGGGGACATATCGGATGTCCCAGTAGGCATAGAAGAGAAGCGAGGCCCCCGTGAGCCAGGCCAAGGCGCCCTGCGTCAATCGGCGGGCCGCCAGGAAAACAAATCCCGCGTAGGCCAGGGGGAGAAAGAGGAAAATAAATTCGTGTGAATTAAAGAGCACAGTCCAACCTCGCAGCCGAACCGGAACCTGTCCCGAGGAAGGCATTCACGGTGGTGGAGAATCGTGCGCTGGTGTGGGGAAGAATCGTCTGCTGCGGGGCCGACGGGCTCATTACATCTGGGTGAGTGGCCGCGGGTGGAGCCGGGCGGTCACCCCCTGCGAGTTTCCCCCGGCAACGGCGATTCAGTAGGGTCGAGAGTGCTCGTGCTGAGAGGCGTTCCCAGAGCAAGGCGGTCAAGGCGCGGCTATGGTAGTGGTTTGCGCCAGGTGGAATCAAACAAAAAAGCCGAGTACGGCGGTCTAGCGGCGGGTGGCGAACCGCTGAGCCACCCGAGCGAGAATGCCGGAGAGCCTGAAGAGGAACGACACCGTGGCGGAAGAGATCCGGGCGCCAATGCCGCCCACTGCCTCATTGTTCGGTGAGAACATAAGCAGCAAGGTGCAGCCGTCATCGGTCGAGGTTTCGCCGTGGACCGAATTGGCATCCGACCGATGATAGTCGCCCGGGAAGAGCGCCACCCCTTCGCAGACGCAGCCGCCTTCCAGGACAAATAGTTCCTCCATCTGGGTATGGCGATGCGGTGCGAGCCGGTAGCCTGGCGCGAATTTGCAGATGGCCGTCGTCCGCTGGGTGGTCGGGTCCACATAGAGGACCTTGATCTTCATGCCTGGTAATGGCTCGACCCAGGTTCCTTCTGCGGATCGAATGAAGGTGAATCCCTCCGGAGATTCCGGAGTACCCTGCCGCTCATGTTGAATGCGGGCCATCAACTTGGCCTTGAGCGCTGCCGGTGGAGTCACGGGGGGCACGACGGCCCCGATCTTGGACGCCACTCGCTGGAACGAGGCCAGGTCGGTGCGTGCCGTTTGAGCAGCGGCACCTTCATCTTCGAGCAAGCGCTCAAAGGCCACATGTTCCGCCCCATCAAGGGCGCCGAGCGCATGCAGCGCAGCCCGTTCGAGCTGTTCGTCAGATCGTTCGTTGGTCATACAAGCAGCCCCTCTCCATAGGGAGCGAGAAGATCCCGCAACTTCATCATACCCAGCCGCATGCGCGTTTTCACCGTTCCGAGCGGCAAACCGAGTTTCTCCGAGATCTCACTCTGGCTGTAGCCCCCGAAATAGGCCAAGAGCAGGGCTTCCCGCTGTTCGGCGGATAGGCACCCCAACGCCTGTTGCACGATGGCGCGACGTTGGCGGCCCGCCGACTGCTCTTCGGGAGTCAGGTCGTCCGAGGCGATCGGGAGGGCGTCATCCATCTGGGTGACGCTGGCCCGTTCGAGACGGCCCGACCGGATCCGGTCGATGGACCGCGTACGCGCCAAGGTAATCAGCCACCCCATCGGGGTGCCCCGCTCCGGATTGTAGTTCTTCGCTTGTTTCCAGACTTGGGTATACACGTCCATCGTGACTTCTTCGGCGAGATGGGGGTCGCTCACGATCCGTAGGACGAGGCCGTAGATCTGCCGACTCGATTCGTCGTACAGGCGGCTGAACGCCGCCTGATCGCCCTGTGCGGCCTTGGCGATCAGGGTCGGCCATTCCTGCTCCACCGAATGGGCTTCGTTCAACACGCCCCACATCCCAGGTTATCTCCCGTGAGCCCTACGGCAGGCAGGAGAGTTTTGGATTCATGGGTGAGCGAAAAAAGTCTCGCTCTCAGGTCGGCGCACCGAGTACCACTATAACACCGGCCTTTTTTTCAGTTCAAACCGCGCTTTTGACAGCCCCACCAATCCGATTCGGCCCACCCCCTCGTAGCGGGGGCCATGAAGGTTGCGCGACGCTCACATTCACTTTCACCAATCGAGGAGGTTGTTATGAACTCGCAACGGCTCCCAGCGCTGGTGTTGGCCGGAGGGTTGGTTGTGCTCATCACGGGATGCGAATCAACCCAGACCACCCAGCCCAAGTCGATGTCGGCCCCCATGGCCTCGGCCGGGTCCATGATGAAGGATGGCGACGTACCCCTGCCGGCCGACTACAAATCCTGGCCGAAGTTCCTGTCCTATGTGCAAAAGCCGGACAACAAGCAGGTCCGCGAACTCTACATCAATCCGGCCGGAGCGAAGACGATGCAAGGCCAAAACTTTCCGAACGGCACGGTTATGGTCATGGAGATCTACAAGGCCAAGACCGACGGCGATCAGGTCGTCAAGGACATGGACGGCAAGCTGATCAAGACCGACTTGGCCAAGGTGTTCGTCATGGGCAAAGGCGAAGGGTGGGGGCAAGGGATGGCCGAGAATTTAAAGAACGGCAACTGGCTCTATGCCGCCTATGGCCCGGACGGCGCCAAGCTGATGGAGGATTTCGGCAAGTGCCGCGCCTGCCATCAGCCGCAAGCGCAGAAAGACTTTGTGCACAAGTATGACGACTATTTCCAAACACGCGGCACGATGTAAGCCGTGGAACTGAACAAGGAGATCCATGTCATGAAGACCTTACCACGCATATTGCGCCGAGTGCTCCTCATCGGCGGGCTGGTCGTGCTGGCGGCCGGTTCAGCCAACGCGTCGAGCCATCGCGAGGCGCCGTTTATCACCGAATTGCCAAAAGTCGACGGAACAGACTTTTACATGTTCAACAGCTACGAGCCAGGGCGGCAGGGCTACGTCACCTTCATCGCGAATTACCAGCCGTTTCAGGTTCCATACGGTGGGCCGAACTTTTTCACGCTCGACCCCGATGCGCTGTATGAAATTCACATCGACAACAGTGGCGACGCGAGGGAGGATTTGACGTTTCAGTTCCGTTTCAAAAACACCCTTCAGGATTTGAGCGTCAATGTGGGTGGGAAAAAGATATCGGTGCCACTGGCGAATATTGGGCCGATTTCACCCGGTAACACGCAGGCGCTCAATGTCATCGAGACCTACACGATCGACCTAGTGCGTGGGAATCGTCGCACAGGGAATCGACAGCCGGTCATTAACGCCGGGACCGGGTCGACGACGTTCACGAAACCAGCGGATAACTTCGGGGCCAAGTCCATCCCAAATTATGAAGCCTACGCCAGAACCCACATTGCCAGCATCAACATTCCGGGCTGCAGCGCCGGGGCTGGGAATGTGTTTGTGGGGCAACGTGTGGACCCATTTTTCATCAACCTGGGCGAGATCTTCGACCTGGTGAACTTGAATCCAGTCGGACCTCCGAACGCCAAGCGGAACATCCTGGAGGATGAAAACGTCACCTCGTTCGTTCTGGAGGTGCCGGCTGCTTGTCTGACCAGAGATGCCAATAGTCCGACCATCGGGGCCTGGACCACGGCGAGTCTCCGGCAGGGGCGGCTCCTCCGACCCACCCCGACCTATGAAAGGCCGGCGCTGGAAGGTGGAGCCTGGACCCAGGTGTCGCGGTTGGCCATGCCGCTGGTGAACGAGATCGTGATCGGATTGAAGGACAAGGATAAGTTCAATGCCTCGAAACCGGAAGACGATGCCCAGTTTGCCGACTATGTCAGGAACCCGGCTTTCCCGGCGTTGATCGAGGCATTGTTCCCGGTCGCCAAAGCACCGACGCAGTTTCCACGGGCGGATTTGGAGGCAGCCTTCCTGACCGGCGTGAAGGACGTCAACCAAATCACCTCCACCCCGACGGCGTCAGAGATGATGCGGCTGAACACCGCCATTCAGGCAACCGCACAGGCAGGTCAGAATAACCTTGGGGCCGCATTGTGCTTCGTCAACGGCGTCTTGACGCTTACCAATCCGGGCTGCGATCCGGCCGGCTTCCCCAATGGCCGTCGCCCGGGCGACGACGTCGTGGACATCGAGTTGCGTGTGGCCATGGGATACTTGTTGCCACCGGCCGTTGCGCCGGCAGGACAACTCCCATTGACGGATGGTGCCACCATCAGCGCCAAGGACTTCGACAACGCGTTCCCCTACTTGCGAACGCCGGTCGTCCAATCACCGCAACAGTAAGCCCAGCTTGCTGAAGGGAGGAGATCACCATGAGACGTATGTGGTTCAGAGGATTGACCATGGCGGCGCTGCTGCTGGCCGGATGCGGCGGCGACGATGGCGCCGGACCAGTGGGACAAGGAGGGAACCAGGGCGGGTCGGCGGACGCCTTTACGGCAAGGGTCCTCGCCACGGTGTCAACCTCACCGGACGATGCCGAGCCGGTCGATGTGAGCGCCATCACGCCGACGACTCCGGAAGATACGGAGCCGGTGAGCTTGTAGCTGAACAGGGGAGGAGCGGGAAGTCCTGCTCCTCCCCGAGGTGAGAATAGTTGTATGCGACGAAAATCCTCCAACCTCGTCATCGGAATCGTCATGTGGTTGGGAACGCTTGCGCTCGACGGCCCGGTCGAGGCGATCCCCTACGTCCCCGCCGACGATCATCAGGTTGTGGAGACCCTACGTGCGAAGCCGTTCGATCCATCCTGGCAGGAATTGCGTCGTCTGCGGTTGGAGGTGTTGCAGCGGCCCGATGACGTGAGGCTTGCTGTGCAACTCGCGAAACGCTACATCGAGGGGAGCCGCCAGGAGGCCGATCCACGATCGCTCGGCCATGCCCAGGCGGTCTTGGCCCCCTGGCTGGCTCAAGAACAGCCGCTGTCGTCCATAGTGCTGCTCCGCGCGACCATTCGGCAGAGCCAACACGACTTCGACGGCGCGCTCAGTGATTTGCGGGCGGTGCTGCAGGCCGATCCCCGTAATCCGCAGGCGTGGCTGACGGCTGCCGTCATCCATCAGGTACAGGGCCGCTATGAGGAGGCGCGCCGACATTGCGCGTCGTTGGTGAGCCTTGCCAGTGCCCTGACCTCGGCGGTCTGTTTGGCCGGGAGTGCGAGCTTGGATGGCCATGCCGTGCAGAGCGAAGCGATGCTCCAGGCCATGGTGGCTCGCTCGGGTCGCATCACCGGAGCCGAACGGCAGTGGGCTCTGACGCTCCTGGCGGAAATCGCCGAGCGACAAGGCCGTACCGCCCAGGCGGAATCCTCCTTCAAGACCGCGCTCGAGAGCGGAGCGCACGATCCCTACCTCCTCGCGGCCTATGCCGACTTTCTCCTCGATAGTCAGCGTCCGCGGGACGTCGTGACGCTGTTGGGCGGTGAACGCAGGGCCGATGCACTCTTCTTGCGCCTCGTGCTCGCCGAGCAACAGCTTGGGCTGCCGGAGGCGGAACGCGATCGAGAGGCATTGCGCGCACGCTTTGAGGCGGCGCGGCGTCGCGGCGATCTGGTTCACCAACGGGAGGAAGCGCGATTCCTACTCGTGTTGGCCGGAGAAGCCAACGAAGCGGCGCGCCTGGCGGTGGAGAATTGGCGTCGCCAGCGGGAGCCGGCCGACGCCCGGCTGTTGCTGGAGGCGGCGCTGGTCGCAAAGGCGCCGAAGCTGGCCCAACCGGCCGTAGAATGGTTCCGCCGCCACCGCGTCGAAGACGTGCGGTTAGCGCCGCTCGTCGAACAGGTTGAGCGAGGTCTGTCATGACGCGACTCTGGCTGATAATGCTCGCGTTGACCCTGTGGTCGGCGCCGGCCTGGGCCCACAAACCGAGCGACAGCTATCTGACGTTGACGGTCAATCAGCAAGGTGTTGAAGGGCAGTGGGACGTAGCGCTGCGGGATCTCGATTTTGTCATGGGGCTTGATGGTGACGACGACGGCAAGTTGACCTGGGGCGAAATTCGAACCAGGCAGGAGGAGCTTCACGACTATCTGCTCTCACGGTTGGCTATCACGATGGGGTCCGTGGCCTGTAACCTCCGGCCGACAGGATTGCTGTTGGACGAGCATACCGATGGGAGCTATGCCGTCGTAAGATTCACAGGTGATTGCCTGCATCCGACGTTCCGGATGTATGTCCAGTACAAGTTGTTCTTTGATGTGGACCCACAACATCGCGGCTTGGCCAGAATCGCTACCGCCGGCGGCGTCACGAGCGTGGTCTTTTCGCCCGACCACGCGCAGGAAACGGTCATGGTCGGTGCCAGCCGCCATTGGGGCACCCTGCTGTCCTATGCGCACGAAGGCGTCCATCACATTTGGAGTGGTATCGACCATCTGTTGTTTCTCCTGGCGCTCCTGTTGCCCGCGGTCCTGCGACGGACGGAAGGGACGTGGGAGGCGGCGAGCGGATTTCGCGCGGTGCTGATGGATGTGGCGGGAGTCGTGACCGCCTTCACGATCGCCCATTCGATCACGTTGAGTCTGGCGGCGCTGCAGGTGGTCTCGTTGCCGTCACGCTGGGTCGAAACGACGATCGCACTCTCAGTCGGCGTTGCGGCGTGGAACAATGTCATGCCCTTCGCGCGCGAGCGCCGATGGCTCGTGGCATTTGTCTTTGGGTTGCTGCACGGTTTCGGATTTGCCGGCGCACTGGCGGATCTTGGCTTGGTGGAAGGCGCGAAACTACTGGCCTTGGGCGGATTCAATCTTGGCGTGGAGGCCGGCCAGTTAGCCGTGGTGGCTGTCTTTCTGCCGCTGGCCTATCTGTTGCGTCACCGCTGGCTGTATCAACGGCTGGCCCTCACCGGCGGGTCCCTGGCCATTCTGAGTTTGTCCTTCTGCTGGGCGATTGAGCGGATCTTTGACCTTCAACTCTTGTGGTTTTGACCCCCATGTGGTCCAAGGCCGCGTTGCTCTCGATGACCGACATCTTGGATTCGGCCTGTGGTCGGCCGCGTATGTTCGCGAGTTGGGCTCTCTCCCTTGCGGCGCATGGCGCAATCGGCCTGGCGGTAGTGGTCCTGGCCCCTCGCATCGCTCCAGCGCCCGAGCCGAACGTCTTTACATGGCACGTGGCCCTGGTGAGTCGGTCCTCAGGCGAAGAGCAAGCGGCCTCGCCGTCACTCGAGGCACCGCCTTCCCAGGCTTCGCCCGCGCCGGTGTCGGCTCGACCCGTTGCTCGATCGGCTGCTAGAGCACCGTCTCCGCCTGGGCAAGTTGTGCAGGGTGACGTTCAAGCGGGACCTCTTCAAGCCATGCCCTCAGCGGTTCCCCAGATTGTCAACGAGCCAATCCAGCTATCTGACATGCCGAGTGATCCGGTCGGTCCATTGCGGCAGATTCAAGCTGATGAGCCGACTCCTCCCACGCATGAAGTCGAGGCGCCTCCAAAAGGTACGACACAGGCTGACGCCCAGCGAATCGCCACCTTGGTAGAGCCTGCGCCCCTGGAGACTGGTGTGCACCAGCCAGCTTCTCCATTCATCACGCCGTCATCGGGATCGGAGCCGGACCTGGGGGCGGAGCCGACAAGTCTCGCAACCGGCCAGGCTCCTCCCATGGCCACTGGAGTCCAAAACCCTGAGGGCACTCGTCAGACCGAAGAGCAGGGGCGGGAATTCACCGCCCCGCGACGGGACTACGGATGGTTGGTGAGTTCCCTCCGGCAGCGCATTGTGGACCAGAAGCGATACCCACTGGAAGCGCGGGCCAATCGGATGCAGGGCCGGGTGGTTGTGCGGGCGGTCATCAGCGACAGGGGCGATCTGCTGGACGCCACGATTGCGCAGACCTCGGGGTTCGACGTCCTCGACCGGGATGCCTTGGCGTTGGTGCGCAAATCCTGTCCCTTGACCCTCCGTGAATCCATCCTGCAGCCTCAGGTCGTATTGAAGGTGCCGGTCAACTACAGCCTCACGAATTGATCTCCCAGGTGGACTCTGTTATCACGGGTAGCACGATTTTCCAATTCATAACACCGGAGGCATCGATGGCAAAGCTCGTGCGGTTTGGCGTGTCGCTCGATCGACAGTTGCTCGATGAGTTTGACCGGCTGACTGAAGAGAAGGGGTACGCCACCCGCTCGGAGGCGATCCGGGACCTGATCCGAGCCGATCTTGTGGAAGAGGAGTGGGCGGGCAATCGCGAGACGGTCGCTACGGTCACGATCGTGTACGACCACCACGTGCGGGACCTCACGGAAAAACTCACTGAAGTGCAGCATCGGTCGCAAGCCCTGATTGTGTCGAGTTTGCACGTGCACTTGGATCATGACCATTGCCTGGAAGTGCTGGTCCTGCGCGGGAAGGGCGCTGAGATCCGCAAAGTGGCCGATCGGATGATCGGCACGAAGGGTGTGAAGCACGGGAAGCTGGCGATGACGACGACAGGAGCGCGACTCACCTGAAGCCGGTGAGCAGTGAGGACGAAGAAGTCAGAAGTGAGACGTCGGAAGTGAGAGACGCAAAACCGGTCATCGTGAACAGTCGCTGCTTGGCGTATGTTGTCTTGGGCCTGTGGATTGCGACGGGCTTTCCTGCCTGGGCGCATGATCCTGATGCGCCGGAGTTGGATGTGCCGGAGGTGGCCGTCGAGGCCGATCGCCCGGTCGCGGCCTCGTCGCAACAGTTCATTCCCGACAAGGAATATCTCCTCCAACCGCAGGGGCGGCCGGCCCAAGTGTTGCGGCTGATTCCTGGCTTCATTGCCGTGGAACATTCGGGCGGCGCCGGCAAGGCCGACCAGTATTTCCTCCGTGGATTCGACGCGGACCATGGCACCGACATCGCGTTTTTTGCCGATGGGATGCCGGTCAATTTTCGCACGCACGCCCACGGCCAGGGTTATACGGACTTGAATTTCATCATCCCCGAAACGATCGAAGGGCTCGACGTGTACAAGGGCGGCTACCACACCGAATTCGGCGATTTTGCGACCGCCGGTGCAGTGAACTTTCGTAGCCGGGAGGTCGTCAAAGAGGGACTCGTGCAATCGGCGGGCGGCCAATTCGGCACGCAGCGGCACATGCTGATGCTGTCTCCTACGGTGGACAAGGTGCGGACCCTGTTCGCAGCCGAGGGGTACTACACGGACGGGCCTTTCCGGAACGACAATCGGTATTTCCGGGGCAACCTGCTGGGCAAGGCGACGATCAATCCGAGCGCGCGGTCTGAGTTGAGCTTCACGGGCACGTTCCACAAGGCGCAATGGAATGGGTCCGGCGAGATTCCATTGCGCGCCGTCACGGATGGGACCCTCGATCGTTTTGGGGCCATTGATCCGTCAGAAGGCGGGAAGACCCTTCGTTCGACTGGCCGGCTCAACTATCACTACGACTCGCCGTCGGGCGGACGCTTCTTTGCGAACGCCTTCGCGCAATATTACAAGTTCGATTTGTTCACGAATTTCACGTTTTTCCTGAACGATCCGGTGAATGGGGACGGATTCCAGCAATCCGATCAGCGCATCGTGTACGGCGGCGATGTCGGGTATCGGCATCCCCTGTCACTGTTGGGGATGCCCGGCGCCGTCACCATGGGCACACAGGCGCGCGTCGATGACATCCATGCACGTTTGGCGCCGCAGGTCCGGCGTACCGTGCTGGGCACAACCGTCGACAGCGACATCCAGGAAGCCTCGTACGCGCCCTACCTCAAGGCCGAATTCCAACCGACGCAATGGATGCGTCTCACCGGCGGCTTGCGGAGCGAGTTCTTTACCTTCAACGTGCGGAATCGTTGTCAGGATTGCGCGGAGCAGCCGGCAGGGCGGACGAGGTCCGGCGTGCTGCTCCCGAAAGCCAACCTCATCCTCGGACCGTGGGCCTCCACGGAGTTCTTCATCAACTATGGCGACGGGTTTCACAGTAACGACGCGCGCTCGGTCGTGACTGGAGGGGGCGCACCGATCGCCCGCGCGCGGACCTACGAAGCGGGCATCAGAAGCAGGCCCTGGGGGTCCGACGGCGTGGAACTCACGGCCACGGCTTGGGCGGTCGATCTGCAGCAGGAACTGGTGTTCGTCGGCGACGAGGGCACGACGGAGATCCGTGGCGCCTCGCGGCGACGAGGCGTGGAGCTGGCAGCGCGGGGACAGGTATACGGACCGCTCTATTTCAACGGCAGCTTCACCTGGACCAAGGCGGAGTTCCGTAGTGGTGATGCGATTCCCTTGGCGCCGGAGTTCACCGCCTATGCCGCATTGTTGCTGAAATGGCCCGAAGGACTGACGTCTCAATTGCAGGCGACATATTTGGGCGTGCGTCCGCTTATTGAAGATCGCAGCGCCAAGGCCCCGTCATGGATCGACTTCGACTTGTCCGAGCGGTATCAGTTGCCGATCAATCTGTCGCATGGCCGATTGGAAGCGTTCCTGTTCGTGCAGAATTTGCTCAACACCAAGTGGGAACAGGCGACGTTTTTCTTCCAGTCTCGCCTCCGCAATGAAGCAGCAGGTGTCAACGATTTGCACTTTGTCCCGGGGACTCCGAGATTTGTGATGGGTGGAATATCGTGGTATTTCTAGCGCAGCGTTGAGGTGCGTGCCTCCCACGTGCCGTGGCTGGCCCTCGCGGACGCGGTCGAACGGAACCCTTCGGGAATTCTCTCCGCCGCGATCCATGATCGCGGGGCGTCGGTCAGTTCCCGCTTTCCATTCGACGGCATCACGCCAGGGCTGCTCAGCCCCGTCACAATATCGGCACGAGCTCAACGCCGCGCTAGAGTGGTGGTGGAGTAGGTGGAACAAGGCAGGTTCTGAAAAAACCGGTTTCGCGACGAACCACCATGGAACGCACGGGCCTTCGGCGAAAATAGGGATCGCCGCGTTTCTTCTCAGCCTCTTTACGCCGCTGCGGTATTGGGAATAGAGCCTCATGCCCTCTTACAACTTCTACCGAAAATCCTCTTGAGCAAGTCTAGCGACCGGTGGTTTACTTGAGCATACGGGTCCATCTCTAGCCTATCGAGTTCTCCCGGATGACTTGTTTTATCAGACTGAGCGATGGGAAGCGTCGACTTCAATTGGCTCGTCTTATCCTATTTGTGCACTTCTGTGTCCTCGCTTCGGTAAGCAGTGCAGTTGCCGGAACAGAGTTGTCTTTTATCTACTCGTCTCACGAGACTCATCGTTCCGAGCAGGAAGAACACCACATTAGTAAGACATTGCAGTTTGATGTCGGCGCCCTCGCGATTTATCACTACACTGATTGGGTCCGAGGAACCATGGCTGAGGGTGCTACCTCCACACGTCTTTATCGAAGTGCCGTAGATAACCTGAGCCCGGCGCGCATCGATCAATTGGCCCAGCAAATCCGCCAACTCAGGCTCGAACAGCTCGAATCTGATCCGAGGCCACAAGAGCCCACAGGTTACGAAGAAATATTTGATATCTCCAACGAGTTGGAAGAGTTTTACTTAGAATTCTATAAGCCCACATCAGATGAAAGAGTGGGAAGACTCAGATCCTTGTTGCTGGAGGTGGCGACGGAGCTAGGGATAGACAAACCAGAGGATCCCGAAAAGACAGTGATTCGTTCGGAAGGTGACCTTGTGCCAACCAGAAAAGTGCCAATGAGCGAGCTAATTCGCCTGCATGACTATTACAACGGGAAGCGTGTCTCCATTGTCGGATTCTACAATGGCAAGTACACAGACGGGCAGGAAATATTCGCGGATGAAGAGGCAGCCAAGAATCATGATGTAGACAAGAGTGTTTGGCGCGGTAGGGCTGCTTCCTTGCGCGGCCAGATTCCGGAGTGGAACAAGAGCAGTGTGTGGGTACGAGTGGATGGCGTTTTCCTCTGGGGAAACTACGGTCATAGAGGATGGCTGATGGGCATGATAGACCGCATTACTGACTTGCAGATCGTTCCGGCGCCACCTAAGTGACGACCGAGGGCTATCGAGATGATTCTCAAGCGGAGTTTTTTCGCGCGGCGGACGCTGAGGGTGGCGCGGGAACTCGTCGGCAAGTATCTGGTTCGGAAGAATGGCCGCGGAGTCATCGCCGGCCGCATCATTGAAGTCGAGGCCTACGTGGGTCCACAGGACAAGGCCTGCCACGCGTCGAAGGGACGGACCGCTCGCACGGAGGTCTTGTTTGGTCCGCCCGGTCAGGCTTATGTCTATCTCTGTTACGGCATGTACGAGATGCTCAATGTCGTGACGGAGGGAGAGGGCTTTCCCGCCGCGGTGCTACTCAGAGCCATCGAGTGTGACGGGCAATTGATCGACGGGCCAGGGCGCCTGACCCGCGCGCTCGACATCGATCGCCGGCTGAATAGAATTGATCTGACGGTCGGAGAGGATCTGTGGTTCGAGGATCGAGGCGAGACGCTTCGTAGGGGGGCAGTGAAGACGCATCCGAGGATTGGGGTCGACTATGCGGGGGAGTGGGCGAAGAAACCCTGGCGCTTTCGCTTGGATCAGCCGACAAAACCGGCGGCCTCAGGAAGACGGTCGGTCAACATCCGCACAAAATAAAACGGGCAGCCTTGCGGGCTGCCCGTCTCAACACCCTTGTCAGTGAAACTTACTTGGCGCCCAGGCTGGCATCGGCCTTCGTTGCCGACGTCACCGGCGGCTCAACCTTGATCTGTGGGCCCTGCACGTTCGGAAGACGTCCAGCGCCCTGCCCTTCGGTGATCCGGGCATTGTCGGTCTTCATGAGTTTCTGTTCGCTGTGCTTGATCGATTCCTGTGACTTCAGGATGGCGGCTTCGCCGCGGCCATCCTTCTGACCAGGATCATTGGCCGTCGGCTGCCCGTTCACGGGGCTGCCGTCGTTCTTCATGGGATAGCCCTCGTGCTTCGGCAGGAGGGCCGGATTGGCCATCGCCGTCGAAAGGGCGAACAGGACTCCCGAAACCATGGCACCGGCACCGAGTAAAATTTTCATGGCCTCAACTCCTTGTGAGATGAAAGATGGATGGCGGCGTATCCGTGAGCAAATATGAGTGCCAAGTTAAAGCGGCGGGATCATAGCCAGGCAAGGGGGGGAGTGTCAAGAGTAGGCGGGGAATGGGCGGCGGGAATGTTGGAAGATGGCAAAGCCCGCGAGAAGTTGGAGGGAGGAGGTTTGAGGCCGTAGCAGGCGTGATGTCTGTTCACCCTGCAACCTCTACCCTCAAATGCGCTTACTATCGCGGTCCCCGACGGCCGCGGCCGCGGTGACGGAAATGGGGACGCCGGATCATGGCAGGGAGGCGGATAGTCGTCGTGGTGCCTTGCCCTTCCCCGCTGGCGATCCCGATGCTCCCGCCGTGCTCCTCGATGATCTTTTTCACGCTCGCCAGGCCCAATCCCGTCCCGCTGCGTTTCGTGCTGAAGAACGGCTCGAAGACCTTGCTGAGGTATTCTTGCGGGATCGGGGCCCCATCGTTCTTGATCGCGATATGCACCTCCTGCCCTCGGCCGGCACGATGCTGGGAGAGGTGAATGTTGAGGGTCCCACTCGGCGTCATCGCCTCGATCGAATTTTTGAAGATGCTGAGGAGCACTTGCTGCATCTTCGCATCGTCGCAGCGGACGGGCGCCACGTGGGGGGCGTAGTCCTTGACCACCTGGATGCGCGTCACTTCGAGTTCCGTCGCCACGACGGCGAGTGCATTCTCGACGATCTCCGGCACACGGCAGAGACGCCGGTTCAGCTCGAGCGGTTTGGCGAAATCCAGAATCTCGTTCAGCAACGCCTCGATGCGGATTAAATCCCGCATCGCCTTTTCCACGCGGGTCTGCGGATCGAAATCGAGGATGCCCTCCCCGGTGACTTCCTCGAGCTGCGCGCGAATCGAGGCGAGGGGTTCGCGGAGCTCGGTCGCGAGAAAGGCGCTGAATTCGCCGATGGCGGCCTGCCGTTCCTGCTTCCGAATGGTGGGCTCCATCGAGTCGAGCGTGGGCTGAGCCGGTGGAGCCTGGGTCCCGCCGTCTGAGGCGGAGGACGGCTGCGGGGCCGATGCGACCGGCCTCTGAAAGAGATCGACGAGCTTCAGCAGCAGCGATTCGACGACCGTCGCGTCCGTCGGCGCGTAGCGCTGCTCCTCCTTCGAGGCGTACGTCAGTGTTCCCGCCACCTGGCCACGGACGAAAAAGGGGATGACCAGCGACGACAGGAGCCGATCCTTGTACAGGTGCTTGTGATCGGCAAAGCGGCCTTGGGTAGAGGCCAGGTCATGATCGACGCGCGCTTTCCGGTGTCGCACGGCCCAGCCCGAGGCCGAGGCCTCCAGCGCCAGCCGCAGCCCCGGTTTCAAATCGCGTTTGCCGTCCGCCTTTTGTTCCCCGGCCAGCGCCACCACTTCGACCGAGGCGGCGAGCGGATCATAGTGCGTCACCCAGGCCCGATCGTAGGGTAGTAAGCCCGCGGTCTCGGTGATCCAGCCCTGAATCAACTCCTGGTTTTCGGGGGTCGCGTAGGACGTGGCGGCCGCGCGGGGCTCGACGAGGCCTTCTCGCTGCGCAGTCACTGGTTCAGAGGCGACCAACGGACGACTGAGGATCACGGCGCCGTCGAAGAGGAGTTCCTTTTCCAAGGTTTTCGTGATGCCGTCGCAGGCCGACTCGATGGACGCGCGTTCTTTTTTGGCAAACGCGCCGCCGTCTTTCCGCCCGAGCACGAGCACGCCGTACGTGCGCTGCCGGTGGCGGAGGGGAACGGCCAACAGCGTTTTCGACGAGGGGGTGACGAGTCGAAGCTTCAGGCCCTGACCGCCCTCCTGGTCGCCGGACTGCGCCGTCAGGTTGCGGAGCGTCGTCCCCAGCGTCCGGAGAATCATGTGGACTTCACGGGCCGTCATGCCCTTGGCTCCATGGGAGATGAGCGGCCCACCTTCACGATGGAAGATGGCCGCGAGCGCCGCCTCGGCCGGCACATCGTTCAATGCCGAGGTGAGGGCCCGCTGTAAATGGGTTTGTTTTTGCGTAATGACCTGTTCGGATGCCGCTGTCATGCGTCTCTCACGATGGTTGGGGTGCGATTCTAGCAGTGGATGCGCGAGGGATCAATTCACAATGCGGGGCGGCCGTCGGGATTCGTGCCGTGTGTGCATCTGAAACTCGCCGACGCCTCCGGTCCACGGGGCCAGCAGCGCCGTGACGAGGCTGACGATCAGGGCGCCCCCGATAGCCGGCCACCAGCCCGTCACGACGAACCCTGACACCAACGCCGCGACGAGCTTCAATAACACGGCGTTGATGATGACCATGAAGAGCCCGAACGTCAACAGAATTATCGGGAGCGACAGGATATAGAGAAAGGGACGCACGACCGCGTTCAACAGCGCCAGGAGAATCACCGCCGCCAGCCCCGCCGACCACGTGCGGGCCTCGATGCCCGGCACGACGTGAATCGCCAGGAAGACGGCGATGCCGGTGGCGATCAATCTGGCAGTGAACCCCTGCATCCGAAGGCTCGCGTCCGTGCTGAGCGGAGATCCTAGTTTGCGCCCTTCCCCTTGGCCGGTGGGGTGGCGAACTGGACCTGCGTCGCGGTCAGAAAGTTGTCCTTGTTGGCGGCATCGATCACGACGCGGTCGCCGACTTTCGGCCGCAGCCCCGTCGTGCCCTTGCGCGCCTGAAAGGTCGTCTTGTCGGTCAGTTTGACGACGAGGCGCGTGCCGCTCTTGGTGATGACGTCCAACTGGGTGTCGGACGCCGCGGTGACGGTCCCCATGATGTGTGAGCCGCTGCCGTGCGCCAGCGCATGGCTGGCCGTGAAGATGAGAACAGCAGACAAAATACATGTGGCCAACAGACGTGAGAATGTCACGAGGCACATCCTTTCTTCGCAGGCTAGTGGCGATGGCCGCCTGGATCGCTCCCTTCGAGAAACGCATCGACTGCCGCGTCATCCTCGGCCTGGTGTTTGGATTTGGGGTTCAGCTGTTTCATTTCCTCGAGTTCGGCCGGGCTGATGGTCGGGAGGTGCCGAATGAAATGGACGAGTTTCCAGCTATCGAGGTCCTTCTTCGGATCGCCGTCGCCCCACGCCGGCATGGCGGTGAACCGAATGCCGTAGTGGATGGCCCAGAACAGTTCGCCGTCGGTGAGGCCTTGCGTTTCCGGCGAGCGTAGGTCGGGGGCGGGCGGATAGACGTTCTTGCCGATGGCGGTGTCGCCGCTGCCGTTGTTGGCATGGCACATCGCGCAGTGGTCGGCGAAGTGTGCGCGGGCGTCCGCCAGGATGGCCGGTGTCTGCATCACGGGATTCCCCATCTCGCGCTGCTCCGTCGGGATGGCCAGGTGCCGGATCAACCGCGCGCCGTACGTCTCGATGGCGCCCGGCTTGGCGCCTTTCGACGCGAAGCCGCTCGTAAAATTCTCGTAGGCGAACCAACCCAGCGCCGTGATCGGCAGCACGATGGCGATCAGTGTCAGGTAGAACCACACTCGGAACGGGTTCAAGTAGGCCGGAAGCCCCATCGATTTCTCCCTTGGCGCGTGGTTCGATGCCGCAGGTCAGTATATCGAGAGTCGAAGGTGATCGCCACTGGGGGGTGAGGCCGTGAGCCGTCATGCGTGAATCGTGAACCGGAGGGAGGTCTTGGGTGTACTATTCTTGCGAATCACGACTGACGTTTAACGATTCACGATCACTGGAGCGAGGCGCCCGAACCCTCGCAAGGCGAACAAGGCGGTGATGGGCAGATACATCAGCACGCCGGTCAGGCCCAGCAACGCTTCGCCGATCCAGAACGTCATCGCCAGATTGAAGAGCAGCACGCCATAGTAGAGGCCGCAGCCCAGCAGGACACGCCCGGTGACGTGGTCGTGCCCCCCGCGTGGGAGAGGCTCTGGCAGGTGTGCGTCGATGAGGCGGTAGATGGACAAGGAGATAAACCCCACCACAGCCCAGCCCACGTAGTTGGCCAGCGGCACGCCGAAGTGAATGCCGCCATCGGGATAGAAATAGATCTTGCCGAGGAACCAACGGTCGCCGCGCAAGGCCACCGGGTCGATGACCATGTCGATCAGGGCGAAGAAGAAGCAGGCCAGCAGGATCACCGGCCAGGAACGGCGGATGACCGGATCGAATCGAAGCGCCGGGTTGCCGTGGGCGCCAGTCGCCCCCGGAGGTCGCTGCGACGGCAACGTGAACCACAGTGCGAAACAGTAGGCAGAAAAAAGCAGGAACGTGAAGGACAGGGAGTCCATGAAGGGGACGTTCCAAAGATACAGCTCGTCCCCTTCGGTGGATCCATTATAGAAGTACCAGCCGAACGGGATGCCGGTCCGAGTTGACGACAGCTCACAGAGGAGGGCGGTCAGCCACGTATTGAAGAAAAAGAACCAGGTGCGCGGCCATCCCCACAGGCGCCATGCGCAGAACAGAAACGCGGCGAGAAAAATGAACACATAGGGCCTGAGTGTAACGGTTTTAATGAGGAGAGAAAGGAGTTCCATCAATTGTCAGTGTGCAATGTTCAATGAGCAATGCAACTCGGTAGGTCCCCGCATTGAGCACGGACCATTGGACATTGAGAATTGGGCGTTAGGCATATCCGTGCAACCGAAACCATTTCACGGCTTTTTCGAGCGCGATCTCCACCGGTGGTTGCGGCAGGCCCAATTCACGGATGGCCTTCGCGCAATCGTAGTGCATCTTGTATTTCGCCATTTTGACGCCTTCGAGCGGGATGCGTGGCGGCCGGTGCGTGACATAGTCGGCAAGCCATTTATTGGCATAGGCCAGGGGGAGAATCACGGCACGCGGTAGTCGGATGGTTGGCGCCGGCACGCCGGTGAGCCGGCTCAGCATCTCGAAGATTTCTCGGAGCATGAGGTTCTTGTTGCCGAGAATATAGCGCTCGCCCTGTTTACCAGTGCGCATGGCCAAGAGATGACCGGTGGCCACGTCGTCCACGTCGATGAGGTTCATGCCCGTGTCGATGTAGGCCGGCATGCGGCCTTTCATGAAGTCGACGATCAGTTGGCCCGTCGGGGTCGGTTTGACGTCGCCCGCGCCCACCGGCGCGCTGGGGTTCACGATCACGACCGGGAGTCCGGCCTTTGCCAGCGTATGCACTTCCTGCTCGGCCAGAAACTTGGAGCGCTTATAGTCGCCGGCCATCTGATCCAGAGAGACGGGGGTGGTTTCGGTGCCGACGCCGCCTTCCGGCGGCAGGCCGATGGCCCCGATCGTACTGGTGTAGACGGTGCGCTCGATGCCGGTCTCACTTGCGGCTTCGAGGAGATTTCTCGTCCCGGTGACGTTGATGTCGTAAAAGATTTGCGGGGCTTTGGCCCACAGCGCGTAGTGCGCGGCCACATGATAGAGGTGGCGGCAACCCTTCAAAGCGTGGACCAGCGAGCGTTTGTCGCGCAGGTCGCCCTCGACGCGCGTGACCTTGAGCCCCTCGAGATTGCGCACGTCACTCCCGGCCCGGGCCAACACGCGCACCTCTTCCCCCGCGGCCACCAGCGCGCGAGCGACGGCTCCGCCGACGAAGCCGGTGGCGCCTGTGACGAGGGTCGTCATATCAGGGAGCGTATGGCAGATAACATAGAGCTGATAGTAGCAAGGTCGGACGGGGGCTCTGGGCCATCAGCCATAAGCCATCGGCTCTTCAGTTTCGGCGGGCGGTGATATACCGGGCGATGTCGCACAGCGCCTCGGCCTTGGCGCCGAAGGGAGCCAGGCGGCCGATGGCGCGGTTCACGCAGTCGTCGGCCATCTTCCGGGCGCCGTCCACGCCGTAGAACGTGGGGTACGTTTTCTTTCCGCGTTCGGCATCGGTGTTGGGGTTCTTGCCGAGCTCTTCGCGCGTCCCGGTGACGTTGAGCACGTCGTCGGCGATCTGAAAGGCCAGGCCGATGTCTTCCGCGTAGCCCGTCAAGGTGTCGAGTTGCGGGGCGCTCGCCCCGGCCGCGATCGCGCCCATCCGAACCGCAGCCCGAATGAGCATGCCGGTTTTGTGGCGGTGAATGGTCTGGAGCGTGGCGAGGTCGATGTCCTTATTCTCGGCCTGGATATCGAAGACCTGGCCGCCCACCATTCCCACGTGCCCTGAGCCGATCGCCAGTTCGCGAATCAATTGCACCTGCCGCCCTTCGGCGATGCCGTCGCGCGGGTCCAGATCCGTACAAAGTTCGAACGCCAAGGTGAGGAGCGCGTCGCCCGCCAGAATCGCCATCGCCTCACCATAGACCTTGTGATTGGTCGGCTTGCCGCGCCGGAAATCGTCATTGTCCATTGCCGGCAAGTCGTCGTGAATGAGCGAATAGGTATGAATCAATTCGAGGGAGGCCGCGATCGGCATGATGCCGGGAGAGGAAAATCCCAGGGCCTCCGCGGCGGCGATGGTCAGAATCGGCCGGACGCGCTTGCCGCCCGCGCAGACGCTGTAGCGCATGGCTTCGTGGAGCGTGGTGGGTGGGGTGGTTGCGGCCGGCAGCCGCGCATCGAGAAAGCGGTCCACCGCCTCCCGCTTTTCCTCAAGATACCGTTTGATGTCCATGGATGATTGCGTCGCCGGCCCGAGTAGGATTCGGAGCCTAACAACATGGCCCGCACCCTGTCAAACCGCGCGTCACGGCCTTGTCATTCGGAGTCCGGCTTGGCTATACTGCGCGACCTATGGGTTTTCCACGGATCGGTGGGGGCGACTGGGAGCCGTTGTTGCTGGGGATCGAACCCCGGAAGTGCAAGGTCTGCACGCAAGGGCTCTATCGGGACCAAACGTTGTTTCGCGGCGGCTGGTCGCGCTGCACCGTCTGTGACGAATTCGTGCACTATAGTTGCTTGGCCAGCGGCCGCGTCTCGTTCTTGAAGCGGCGTCCGCGGGTCTGCAAGAAATGCTCGGATGCGGCGCCCGGCACCACGTCCAAATCGGGCCACCAAGCGGCCTAATCCTCCCGATGGCAATGGTCCGAGAACTTCCGGCGACAGCGGCTTCCTGGCATGCACGGATGGCGACGGCGATTCGGACGGTGCTGGCGCCGATGGTCTTTCTGTGGAGCGGCTTCTTTACCACGGACTTCATTTTGGCTGGCGCCTATACGTGGCCGCGCACCAGCCGGATATTCGTGCTGACCACGACCTTGGGGATTCTCGCATTCGAATTCGTCTACAAAGCCCAACGCCAAAGTCCGGGGCCCAACGCGGAGGCACGTGCCCGCAGCTCAGTCCTCCGTGCCTGCGTGGTGCCGTACCTGGCCGGCATCGTCCTCCTCTTGCTGATCGTATTCCTCCGCCGCTGACGCGGGTGCTGTAGCCGTGGGTCGGTGCAACGTCCCGACATGACGCACATCTTCCACAGCGGGGCCTTCATCCAACAATGTTTCGCCGTCCACCCGCTCTGTCTCAGCGTCAAACGCTATGAGACGGCCGAGCGCATGGTCTTGATGTGTTCGTCCTGCAACATGTCTCATCGGGTGACCGTGGGAGAGGTGGTGACACGCGTCGCGGCCGTGCCCACCGAGTCGGGGACGCCGCTGGCTCCTCGGTCGGGACATGCCCCGGCCGATCAGTTGATGGCCTGCGCCGTGCAGCATGGGACGGCGCTTTCGGTGCGCGCGGTGGACGTGGTCGACGAGTTGATTGGACTCCGGTGCGCCGAGTGCCGCCGGCTCTATGAATTGCATGTCCCTGCCGTTGAAACCCACCAGCGCTAGGTCGAAGGCGTGGGCTGATGCCGCCGAACCGGGCGCTTCCACCGAGCGGCGATCCCGACTGCGTAGGCGCGATGGCTGACCGGCCCCAGTTCGAGGATCGCGAGGTGGCGCTGCTGGCCGATGCGTCGTTTTTCCCCGCCAAGGCGCGCATCAGCGTCAAGATCCGTGCGGCGCTGGATCAGGTGCACGAAGCCCTGGTGCAAGAATGTCGGCAGGGGGCGTTGTTGGCGCCGGACGGATTCGATCTCGCGGCACGGCAGTTCGTCAAAGGCGAACACCTCGAAGACCACCCCTATCAGTATCTGGACTACCCGAAGCATTTTCAGGGCGAGACGAAATTTACCTTCCGGACGCTGATCTGGTGGGGGCACCATGCGGTGTTTGCGTGG
Organism: uncultured Nitrospira sp.; assembly: GCA_964449255.1. Classification (GTDB taxonomy): domain Bacteria; phylum Nitrospirota; class Nitrospiria; order Nitrospirales; family Nitrospiraceae; genus BQWY01. Next base: position 42,039 of record CAYUYE010000013.1, read on the forward strand.
CTTCTGGAGGGCGGTGAGGTGGAAACCTATCAACGTCGGTTGTTGGGACGTTATCAGGACGTGGCGGGGCGCGGAGTCTGGCTGAGCCTCGCTCCCACGCTCTGGGAATGGAAATACGGGGAGGGGTTTGCGCTGCCGCTCAAGCCGGACAACCGGTCGCACATCGCTGCGGTACTCGACCGGCGGCCCCATATGAAGGTGATGGTGCCGTTGCGCCTGGACGATGCTGCCTTTCGAGAGGGGCGCCTGGCCGATGCGGCGCGCCTGGCCTTTCGCGCGATGTTCCCGATTGTCGGCGCGGACGACACGCGGGGAGGAATTGTCTCGCGGGAGCAACTTCGTTAGACTACGCGCGCCGCCGGGTGGGCGTCGCGTCGGATGAGGGGATCCTCGTCCACGAACTGGATCGATCGGGGCCAACAGGGAGGAACGTATGAGTCGACGGGGGAGTCAGCAGTGGGGCGCTGGAGCCGTGCTCATGGGTGCGTGGCTCGCGTTGAATGCCTGCGCGGGAACGGGTGAAATGGTCAATCTCGACGTCAACGTTCGGCCGATGCAGCAAGAAGTGGCGCCGGACGAAACGGTGAAGATCGTCGTGGAAGCCTTTCAGGATCAGCGGCCGGATCAGACGCGGCTGGGCTTGCGCACACATCTGGGCGGCGGGGTGACCTACTTCAACGTCCCCGGCGGGAAGTCGGGAGAGGCGGTGGCGGAAGCGTTGGCGGATTACCTCCGCCACAAGGGCTGGCAGGTGGGCGTCAAGAAACCTGGGCTCACGGCTGCCGAAGGCCGCACGGACATCTTGCTGTCGGGAACCATTCGGGAACTGTGGGCCACCGCCAAGAGCCGGTTCGGGTCGACGAGAATGGATGTGAAGAGCAGCATCGTCGTCAAGGCGCAGAATCAAGTCGACGGGAGCCAAACCAGCATCACGCTGGACGGCGCCGCGACGGACACGGTCTGGTTTTTCTCGCCGGAGAAACTCCAAGACCTCGTCAACTCGGTCCTGAAGGACAGCTATCACAAGCTCATGATGGACGCCCGCGTGGAGAATCGCGCGTGGCGACTCCGTGAATAACGGAACTCGCTCGGGGCCGACTCGGCGCCCGGCCGCACCACCTCATGCGCGAACGTCGCTGGGAGTCTGCCCGCACCCTCACGCTTGCCGAGGTGCTCGATCTCGGTGAACGCTTGGCCAAGCTGGGCCTCAAGCCGGCGACGCCCGCCAAAGACATCATCTGTTACATCGAAGACTGGATCGTGAACGCGCCGGAAGACTTCGACCGGCTCGATCCCTGGTCCACGGAAGATGTCACCCTGGTGCACGTCCTCGAGCGGTGGCAGGGGGACTTTTTCCTGCTGGCCGGCGCCTATCACACCGTGTACCAGCGTCACCAAGCCGTCGGAACCTATTGCTCGGTCAGCCATCCCTGGCAATTGCCGGAGGCGCTGACGCGTCACGAGCGGCGCGGGATGGCCTGGCTGGGGTTTCGGCATACCCATTCGTTCATCCGCGTGCGCTTGAAGACCTCCGAGGTTGTCACGCCCGGGGAAACGCGGTTGGACCAGGAGCGGCAGCTGTGGCTCGATGAACGGTGGCGCGCGTTCGGAGCCGCGATCAAGATTCTCGATCTGCCGATCGTCGCGGAAGTGGAGCGAGAGGCTGTCGTGCTGCATCCGGCTGATGAGAATATTCCATTCTTTTGCTCGTGGCCCGATGCGTTCGGTCCGTGTCAGTTTGAATACAATTCCTCGGATGCCTTCGAGTTCCTGGTGCCCGCAAGCAAGCTCGCCGCCACCTGTGGAGGAGTGCCGGTGACTGTGCGGGCCTACCTGACGGGCTTTTCGGAGGAAGCGCTCACGGAGTTCGAGCAGGCCGCGCCCGAGGCCCGATTCGGCTATCGCTGCTCCACCCACACGCCCCTGGATGAGGTGCCCGAGATCCTCGATCTCATCAAGCCGGAGGGGCGTCTGTACGCCACCCTGTGCGAGTTTCACACACAAGAACTGTTGCCCTCCGGCGGGGATGCGTCGGCCATTATTGGATTGGTCGGTGACGACCAAGGTTATCGGATCGAGGTGCGCCTCAACCGGGCGCCCTTGCCCGAGTCGGAGATGTTGCCGTGGATCGAACGGCTGATCGGCATGCCGGCGGCGTACGCGCCGCTGCCGCCGTTCGTGGAATAGAGATGCATCGGGCCGGATTACTGAAATTCTTGCGTGCGCATCGTTGGGCCATTGAAGCCACGAGCACACCCACGGGGGCCCCGCAGGCCGCGATCATCGGCGTCGCCGTGACCGAGGAGTTGGAGCTGGTGTTCGATACACTGGCGTCGACGCGAAAGGCGGCGAACCTCCGAGTCAATCCCCGGGTTGCCGTGGTCATAGGTGGTTGGAATGACGCCGAACCGCGAACCGTTCAGTATGAGGGGATTGCCGACTTCCCCACGGGGGACGAACTGGAGCGGCTCAAATTGGTCTACTACTCAGTCTTCCCCGACGGTCCCACGCGGCTGTCTTGGCCCGGCATTACCTACGTCCGAGTCAAGCCGCGCTGGATCCGCTACAGTGATTTCACCGTTGAGCCCCCCGCCATCTCGGAGCACTCGTTCTCCGAATCATAATCTTCGGGGCCAACCCTTCTCCCCGCTCCCCCCGCGGCGGATGAGTTCCTGGACATCTGCGCGACGATCAGTACTATAGAGTCATGGTCTCAAAGCTTCAGGCATTCCTCGCCAAACCATTCATGCCCGCCGTGTTTTTCTTCGCCGGCGTGGGATACGACACGTTCACGCTGACGCGGATCGATCGCCTCCTGGACAACCTCGTGCTGCTGCTGTACCTCAGCCTGCTGGGCGCGTTGATCATTCTGTCGGGCCGGGAGGAGTTTCGATTGGAGCAGGTCGAAGGGCTGGCTCAGGCTCCGGTGCCCGTCCGCTGGTTCGCCCAGATCCGTCCCTATGCCCCGATGGCGATTCAGTTTCTGTTAGGCGGCCTCTTCAGCGCCTACGCGATTTTCTACTTCCGCAGTGCGTCGCTCACCGGGACCGCCGTGTTCTTGGGGTTAATGGTCGGCTTGCTGGTCGCCAATGAGTTTTTGAAACGCCGCCTGTCCAATCTGACGCTGCTCATCGCGCTCTACGCGGTCGTCTGTTTCAGCTTCTTCACGTTTTTTCTGCCGGTCATGCTGCGGGCGATGAATCTGTTCGTGTTTCTCCTGGGGGCCGCACTCACGGTGGCGGTCATTTTTCGACTCGTGCAGGTGATTGGCACGAATAACCCGGCCTGGCCCCTGCGGCAGCGTGTGCAAGCGACCAGTGCGGCCCTTGGTGTGGTCGGTTTGCTGGTCGGATTTTATTTTCTGAACTGGATACCGCCAGTCCCGCTGTCGATGAAGTTCGGCGGGGTGTATCACGAGGTGCGGAAAGTGGACGACCGGTTCGAGCTGGTCTTTGAAAAGCAGTGGTATCAGTTCTGGAAACGATCGGCCAATCCCTATCCGGCGGACGAGCCGATCTATTGCTTTACGGCGGTGTTTGCGCCCGTGCGTTTGGAAACGACGATCGCGCACCATTGGTACTTCCGTCCGCGCGGCCACGACACCTACATGCATGCGGACCGCATTCCGATCAAGATCGCGGGCGGTCGAGAAGGCGGCTATCGAGCCGTCACGTTTAAGCAGCGCTTGGACCCCGGCGACTGGCGAGTGGATGTGGAGTCGGAAGACGGCCGTGTGCTCGGGTACGTGAAATTCGCCGTGGAGCCGATGTACGGTCAGCCGACCGATCTGGTGACACTCACCTACTGAATGCCCGCATGAAACGGCTCAGCGGACTGAAGTTGTTGGAGGAACGGGAAGGGGAGGGTGTCCCGGCCCAGAAAGGGGATCGCGTTGTCTATAACACGCGAACGTTCCTCAATAAGGGTGACGAGGTGCAAATTCAGGAGGCTCAGGCTGCCATTCTACCCAGTGATCGGCTGCGTGTCGTCGATGGGATCACGTGTGTCGATCACACAACCGTCTTGGGCACGCGCCAGTGCATTGCCGGAGTGGAGCATGCGCTGATGGGCATGAAAGTCGGCGGCTATCGCAAGGTCCGCATCAGCCCGCACCTTGCGTATCGCGACAAGGGCGTGCCGGACTATATCCCACCGGATGCCGTGCTCATCGTCGAAATCTGGCTACGGAACGTCGCTGTGGCTAGATGAGTGTTGGTCGAGTAGCTGGCATCTCGTGCTTGGCATCAGATTGGCTTCGTTGAATCCAGCTCGCGACAGGTACGCCCAGCCCATGAGATAGCCAAGATAGCGGTAGGCTTCGAACTCTTCCAAGCTGAACCATTGCACCAGCGTTTCGGTTTGCGGGAAATCCTTGGCTTCCGGGGACTGGGCGAATTTCGTCACTTTCTTCACCCCTTCGGTCAGCTCCTCGAGGATGCGGGCGTTGGTCGTCAGGGTTCGCAGATAATCGAGATCGAGGTGCGCGGGGAGCGGCGTCTTTTCACCCTCCGGGATGACCAGGGGGCGGATCTCGGACTGGGGCGAGGGATCGATCGATAGGAGGTCGGGCTTGCCGAACCAGTGCTTCTTCTCCATCAAGGCAGGATTCGCCACAAACGGCTTGAGGTAGTGAATGGCGGTCAGGCTGCCGCTCACACCGTCCTTATCGGGCCGGCGCACCCAAAAGCGCCGATACCACGACACGTTCCCGTCCGCCGGGATCTCGCCGCACCACGACACGCCCCTGCCAAAGTATTCCCGCACGCGCATTTGGAGATTGTGCAGGTAGTGGTAGTCCCATTCGGTATCGAGGGTGGCGTCGCCGACGATGAGATGGGCGACGTCTCGCCGCAGCAGACTTTGCGCGCCGAGATTGTCGTAGAAGGATCCGTCGGTGATTTCCAGCCAGCGGCTTTGGGTATTCGGCCACAGTCGCTGGAGCGTGAGCATCTGGGTATAGTCCCAGAACGTCCCCCACACCCCGTTCCAGCGGCGGGCGAAATTCCAGGCCTGAAACTCGTTGTTGAGATTGAAGGGGGCGAACGCCAGACCGAGGAAGGCACGGGCGATGTCGTCGCGGACCCATTCGCTCTTCAGGCTGTCGACGTCCAGTCCGGACCCGGACGCCGTCATGGCCTCGGAGAGCCGCAGGCAATAGTCTTCGCGTGTACGGAGTCGGCCCCGCGCCACGCAGGCGCCATCGGTGGGGTCCTGCACCTCGACGAAGCGTGGATTGAAGGCGGCGGGCTCTTTTTTCTCATTCAAGACCCGGGCGACCGGGAGACCGAATCCGGGGCTCTCCACGTAGCCGATACCGTCCGAGCCCGTGAAGTCTTTCGTGAACTCGAAATTGAACTGATCGCGGTACGGCCGGCCTACTTCCGTCGGGTAGAAGCGCGGGCGGCCGCGATTCACCAGGTTTCCATTGAGGATCAAATAGGGCCCGAGGTGCAGCGGGCCGTTGATATGCGCCAGCGGACGGTCGTGCTGGCCGCGGAGGTACGTCGCTTCAATCCGACGCTGATACGGCGTGAATAAGTGGAAAAAGTTGCCGATATTCGGGTAGGTCTTGATGTGCAGGATGACGTCCCAGACCAAGTGGGCCGGAAGACGCCACAGATAGCCCCAGATGAGCGCCGGACCTTCCCAAAACCCTTCCTCCCGGATAAACCCGGCATGGTGCCGGAGGTGTGCGACAAAATCCTCCCGCGGATCAAGCAGACGATCGGACTGTTTCGTCCTGACCAGATTCCCGTACGAGTCCTCCTTGTCCGGGCCGAGGTGGCCAAGAAACCAGCCGGCGATGTAGGAGCCGCCTGAAACCGTGCTGAGATAGTCCATCTCTCGCAGCGTGCCCATCTCCTGCAGGGCTTCGAGCATGCCGAGATGAAACGTGGCGGAACGGATGCCGCCGCCCGAAAACGCGAGGCCCTTCAGGTTGGTCGGAACAATGGAAACGGCCGAGCTGAGCCCCGACGGGGGGCCAGCCGCGTTCTGCGCGAGTTTCTGACGACGGGTTTCAATATAGGCATATTCCTCGCGGTAGTCCTCCACGAGCTTCGTGGGGCTGTAGTCGAACGCACGTTGCCGAATTTCGTAGGTCTTGGTCGGAGGAGTGCTGCAGGCGCAGAGCAGGAGACCCAACAACAGGGTGAGGCCGAGGCTGAGGTTGAGGGAAGACGCAAGAGGCGGGCGAGCCACGGCGGGTCCATATCACGATGTGCCCGGGGGATCAAGACGTCCGTGCTTGACCTCGACCCGCCTACCGCCGTAGGGTCACCGGGCGAGTCACGGGAGACAGGACATGGCGAACGAGATCGGCCTGGTGAATGGGAAGCTGCGCCCCTGCCCCAGCAGCCCGAACTGCGTCTGTACGCAAGCGGAGGACGAGGGGCATCGAATCGCGCCCTATCGCTATCGGCGTGAGGCCGCGCAGGCGGTGGCCATTCTGAAAGAAGTCGTGGGCGCCATGTCCGGGGCGGCGCTCGTCGAGGACACCGGGTCCTACCTCCGGTATGAATTTACAAGTTGGCTGTTTCGGTTTGTCGACGACGTCGAGTTTCTGATCGATGACGCCGGCAAGACCATTCACTTCCGGTCGGCCTCGCGCACCGGCTACGGCGACCTGGGCGTCAATCGAAAACGCATGGAAGACATTCGTACACGCGTAGAAGGGAAGCTCTCACCATGAAGCCTCAGAAACCCGCCGAGACGACGTATCCGATCCACGACCTCATCAGCCGGCGGTGGAGCCCGCGGGCCTACTCGGACAAGCCGGTCGATGCCGCCACGATCGGCATCCTGCTCGAGGCCGCGCGCTGGGCGGCCTCGTCGAATAACGAACAGCCGTGGCGCTTCCTGGTGGCGACGAAAGAGCGGCCAACGGAGTTTGCAGTCATGCTCGATTGCTTAAAAGAATCAAACCAAGTGTGGGCGAAGCAGGCGCCGGTGCTGATGCTCTCGGTGGCGAAGCGCACGTTCGACGACGGCAGCGCCAATCGCCACGCGCTCCATGATGTAGGGCAGGCGGCGGCCAATCTGGCGATTCAGGCGACGGCCTTGGGGTTGGTGGTCCATCAGATGGCAGGGTTTTCAGTGGAGAAAGCGGTACGCGCGTTTGCCATTCCCGAGGACTTCGAGCCGGTTGCAGCGATCGCCGTCGGCTACCAAGGCGACGCCCAGCAGTTGCCCGATCGTTTGCGCGAGCGGGAAGTGGCTCCGCGCAGCCGGGAGGCATTGGCATCCATGGTATTTTCAGGTAGCTGGGGCCAACCTGCGGTGCTGACGAAACGCTAGCCTGGCAGGAAACGGCGCGCGAATGATATGGTGAGCAACAGGGGCCGTCGCGATGCAAACCTTCTCAGCCACCGTCGATCGGATTCATGATCTGACGCATGACGTGCGTGAGATCGACCTCCGGCTGGCGTCGCCCGCGACGATCGAATTTCAGCCGGGGCAGTTCATTTCCTTCGAAATTCCGGCCCCGGGCAAGCCGCATCCGCTGACGCGGGCCTATTCGATTGCTTCACCACCAACCCAACAAGACACGGTCACGCTGGTCTTCAACCGTGTCGATCACGGACCAGGCAGCACGTTCCTCTTTGGGCTAAAAGCAGGCGACCGGGTTCAATTCAAAGGGCCCGCTGGCAGTTTTCGCCTCCGGGACGATGCGCCGCGCGATCTGTTGTTCGTGGCAACCGGCACCGGTATCGCCCCGCTTCGTTCCATGATCCATACGGTGCTCGACAAGGGCACCTCACAGCGAGCTACGCTCTTGTGGGGCTTGCGAAGCCAGCGCGACCAGTACTACCAGGACGAACTACGTGACTTGGCCGCCCGGCATCCCAATTTCCGCAGTACCGTGACGTTGTCGCGGCCCGAGCCGGGATGGACCGGCGCCGTTGGGCGTGTCACCGCCCTCGTGAGCGCGCAAGTGCCGGCCGTGGACAAACTGGCCGTCTACCTCTGCGGGAACGGCGGCATGATCAAGGACGTCACCGAGTTCCTCCGCAGCAAAGGCCTCTGCCCCATTTACCGCGAGAAGTGGTACGACGAGGAGAACGGCCAGTGACCGCTCGCCGGGGCGCACTTCCTGGCCCGTACACAGATAGTTCGCCAGCTCAGACTCTGTAGACAAGAGCCACAAGGGTGTCGCTTCTTAGGCTACCCAGCAGAGAGAGTCCGCCGGGCGGCCCTCCTACCGCCGTTCCCGTGATCATGGGAATGGTTTGGTAACCTCAAGTCGTTTCTCATCGACATTCGTGCTGACAGGTGCAAGACGCGCCTGTGTCGCACGTGCCGCGCCTACGCGTTCCGGATGGTCTGGTTTTTGCGACTGTACGTAGTTGAAACGGCTCGGTGACGACGACACGGCCGGTGGGTGAGCCGCAAGAAGCTAGTGGACCTTAGGGGTCGGTGCTTCTGGTTGTTTCCACGCGGTGGTGTGCTGGAAGACGCACTGCGGGCAGGTGTAATGCAGAAACTGCCCGCCGGCCACCAGGCGTTTCGTCATCGGCACCTTGCACCAGGTGCAGAGCCGCTCGGGGAGCGGCGAATCCTGGACAGCCGGCTTGGGGGTGGGGTTTGAACTGGCCTCCGACATGGGGGCATTGTCTCCGAGCGCTCTGCAGCTTGTCAATGAACGGCGAGCGCCGACACTCGTCGGCGGATCACGCCAAGCGAGGGCGCGTGATAGGGATAGGGGCGAACGCCCCGTGGACAGTACAGGTGCGCCCGCGTATAGTGCCGATCCCATGTCGCGTCCGCGCACGGTCCCAGAGGTGCTGCAATCGTTGCCAGGCAACCTCGACGCCGACGCCGCCGAAGGCCTCACGGCGGTCTATCAATTCGATCTTAGCGGCAATCAGGGTGGGCAGTACTACTTGGCGATCGACCAGGGGGTCTGTACCTTCGGGCAAGGCGCGCATTCCGATCCACACGTCACCCTCTCGATGTCGGGCGAAGACGCGTTGAAGATCTTGACTGGACAGCTCAGCGGCCAAATGGCGGCGCTGTCTGGGCGGCTCAGTGTCAGCGGCGATCTGGGGTTGGCGATGCAGCTCCGCGGGTTATTCCCCTCCTTCCCATCCTAGCTCTGCATGATGTTGAAAATGGAGGTCGGCTTTGTTCTCGCATCGCTCAGACCCTCAACATACTGAGAAACGTATGCCTCGGCTCTTCGCTCGCTGCGGCCTCGCCCACCATCCATTTTGAACATCCTGCGACTCCTCTGCCGTGTAAGGTGCGGTTTCCTAAGGATGAAGGATTCGAATTTGTGCAACGGGCTCAACGAAAGCTACCAGCAATCGGCCAACTGACGGTGGCCAACGACAGCCATCAATGTCCGTTCACTGTACCGGGGGGCTAACCACGGGTTTCGGACGCAGGTGTCGGCTCCAGGACTGGGGACTTCGCTTCTCCGCCGGGGTTGATGCCTTCTGCCAGCTCGTCCCGCATGACGCGGGGGAAGCGCTCCTCCAGCGCCACGTACAACAGCGGAATTAGGAAGAGTGTCAGGACCGTGGAGACGCTCAGACCGCCGATGACGGCGCGGGCCAACGGCGCATTCGTCTCGCCCCCAGTTCCCCACCCAAGCGCCATCGGCAACAGGCCCACTACCGTCGCCAGCGAAGTCATCAAAATCGGCCGCAGACGGGTGCGCGATGCGCGGACGACGGCGTCCCAGAGTGCGATCCCTCGCCGCCGCAGGACGTTGGTATAGTCGACGAGCAGCACGCCATTCGAGACGACGATGCCGAGCATCATGATGATGCCCATGAACGACGTGGTCGAGAGGGTAGTGCCTGTCAAAAAGAGAATCAGGATGACGCCGGGGAATCCCATCGGGACAGAGAACATGATGATGAAGGGGTCAAGCAGCGATTTGAACTGCGCCGCCATCACCATGTACACGAGCATCAAGGCCAGCACGGTCGCAAACATCAGCCCTTGAAAGGTCTCGCGCTGCTGTTGGATCTGCCCCGTCAGCCGCACACTGAACCCTTGCGGCAATTGCAATCCGGCGAACCGTTCCTCGAGTTCCTCCGCAATTGAGCCCAGGTCTCGATCGACCGGGTTCGCGGTGACGTGGATCAGGCGCTGAAAATACTTCCGGTCGACTTTGACCGGCCCAGAATTGAAGCGAATCGAGGCCAGGTTTTTCAGCAGGACCGGCTCGTTGGCCTTCGTGCGGAGCAGGACGTTTTCCAGATCGGTGAGGTCTTTGCGGAATTTTTCGTCCAGCCAGGCGCTGATGTAGTACTCGTTGCCCGTCTCCGGATCGGTAAAGATGATCGGGTCGGTTTGCCCGTTGCCGTTCAACGAATACAACACGGCATTCGCGACGTCGGCTTCACTGACGCCCAGCAACGCAGCTTTCTCGCGGTCCACGTCGATGTCCAACTCGGGATAGTTCTCTTCTCGGCTCACCTCGATGTCGGCGATGCCCTTTACCTCGTGCATCACGCTTTCCACTTGCCGGATGACGCCGCGCGCCTTCTCGAATTCATACCCATAAATCTCGACATCGATCGCCTTCTGCGAACCGAAGCTGGTGATGCGTTTCACGATGCCGCCCGGGTCGAAGAACATGGCGACGCCGGGAAACAGCTTGAGGACCTTCGGGCGCACCTCATTCATGATCTGAACCTGGCTGCGGGCGCGACGGTCCGGCGGCACCAAATACACTTGGATGATCGAGCTGTGGGGACCGGTGTTGGGGTTGAAGAGCGAGGCACGCCCCTGTTGCAACACGCCGGTGCTGGAGACGATCGTCTCCACTTCGTCGGACTTGATGTTCTCCCGCAGCACACGCTCGATTTCCGCAACCTGGGCTTCGGTTTTCTCCACCCGCTGGCCGACCGGTGCGCGCACGACGATCCGAAACTGACTCTCGTCGGTGACCGGAATGAACTCCGAACCGATCAGCGGGAGAAGGAAGCAGGAGGCGACGAACAGCCCGACAATGGCCGCCGCCACGCGTTTCCGATGATGGAGCACCCAGGTCAAGCTGGCCTGGTAGCCGGCATCCAACGAGTCATAGCGTTGCCGCGTCCAGTTCATGAAGCGATCCCATACTCCGGTGGCGGCCGAACGATCGGCCTCGGGCTGCAAGAACTTGTAACAGAGCGCCGGGGTGACGGTGCGGGAGATGAAGAACGACGTGAACAGCGAAATGGCGATCGTGACGGTCAGGGGAATCAGCAGCAATCGGCCGATTCCGACCACGAAGAAAATCGGCAGGAAGACGACGACCGTCGTGACGGTCGACGCGAAGATCGGCATGGCGACTTCGCGGGCGGCCTCGAGGACGGCCATCCAGCGGTTGGGCGTCGTGTTCAGATGGCGCTGGATGTTCTCCAATTCGACGATGGAGTCGTCCACGAGGCGTCCGATACCGAGCGCGAGGCCCCCGAGGGTGAAAATGTTCAGCGTCTGTTCGGAGAAGTACATGACGATGAAGGTCACCAGGATCGAGAGTGGAATCGCCACGGACACAATGAGCGTCGCACGGAGATTGCGGAGAAAGATCAGAATGACCAGCCCAGCGAGCAAGGAGCCGTGCAGGGCCTGCTCCGCCAGATTTTTGATGGACTGCCGGATGTAAACCGACTGGTCGAATGAGATGCCGAGCTGCACCCCCGGTGGCACGCCCAGCATCTTCGGAAGTTGTTCGCGCAGCTTGTCGACCACCTGCACGGTATTGGCGATCGGTTGCTTGTTGACCCGCAGGTACACCGCACGTTTCCCGTCGGTGCGGACAACGTTCGTCTGGATGTCGGAGGAGTCCGTCACGGTGCCCAGGTCGCGGACCCGGATGGGATTGCCGCGGGGGTCGACCTTGACGATCACGTCGTTGATCGGCTCGGCGGACTTGAACTGATTGTTGGTAAACACGTTGTAGTCCAGGTTGCCGGCCTTGATGTCGCCGGAAGGCAGAATGACGTTCGAGGCCTTCACGGCGTTCACGACGTCGAGGATGGAGAGTCCGCGCGCATGCAGCAGGCCCGGATCCAGGTTGATGTTCAGTTGGCGAATCTTGCCGCCCTCGACCGTGGCTGCCGCGACGTTGTTGATCTGCTCGAGCTGCGGCGCGATCGTGTTGAACGACAGGTCGTACAGCGCGCGCTCGTCGAGGCTATCGCTGGACACCGTGACGAACGCCACCGGGATATTGGACACGTCGAACTTGACGACGAAGGGCTGCAGGACGCCCGGCGGTAACTGGTTGAGGATTTGGGTGATGCGCTGCATCACTTCCATCTGGCCGACGTTGATGTCCGCGCCCCAGTTGAACCAGACCTGCACGGCGCCGATGCCGTACTTGGCGAAGGACTCCACGTGCTCGACGTTGGAGGCGGAGCTCACCGCCTTTTCGATCGGATAGACGACGCTCTTTTCGATGTCGATCGGCGGGGCGCCCTTGTAGACGACGCCGACGAACACGACGGGGACCTGGATGTTCGGGAAGAGATCAACCGGCAGGCGCTGCAGGGATACCACACCCAGCACGACCATCGCGAGCGACAGCATCAGAAAACCGATGCGATTGCGGAGGGCCAGGAGAGTCAGCCACATAGGTACGAATCGTCCCTCGTCATTCGTGAATCGTCAATCGTGGAAGGACGAATCTTAAAACGACTCGAGCACCCAATGATGCTTGATGAATGACGCATGACGTCTTACAGCGGTTGCACCTGCACGGGTTGGCCGTCGTGCACCAAATCCTTGCCGGAGACGATCACCTGTTCGCTACCCGTCAGGCCTTTCGTGATCTCGACATGGCCGCCGGCCCTGGCGCCCAATTCGACCGGCACACGATGCGCCTTGTTGTCGTTCACCACGTACACGTATTGCATTTCCTCCAGCCGCGTGACGGCGTCGATGGGGATCTGCAGGGCGTTCTGGTGCGTCCCCACGATGACCTCCACGCGCGCGAACATGCCGCCCTTCAGCAGATGGTCGCGATTCGGTAAATCGACCTCGACGGTCATCGTGCGCGTATTGCGGTTGAGGGCCTGCACGATGCGCGTCACTTTCCCTTCGAAGATCCGCTCGGGATAGGCCTCGGCCCGAACGTCGGCCGGCTGCCCGACCTGGATGAGTGGCACGTCCTTCTCGACAACTTCAATCATGGTCCGCACGGTTTCGATGTCATGCAGGCTCAGGATACCGCGCGACATCGTGGATGTGCTGGCCGTGGAGCCCGTCACGTAGGCGCCGGGATCCAGGTTGCGCTCGGCGATAAAGCCGGCGAAGGGCGCGCGGATATACGAATAGGCTAAGTTGGTCTCGGCCTGTTGCTGCGCCACTTCGAGCTGCCGCACTTGCGCCTGCAGAGAATCCTGCTGGGCTACGGCCGCGTCGTAGTTCACTTGCGCCGTATCCAGGTCCTGCTGGGACACGAACTGGTCCTTGATCAACGCCTGCATGCGGTTCAGCGTGAGCTTGGCATTGTGGACCGCCGCCTGTTGCTGAATCACGCGCGCCTTCGCCGCCGCGAGGTTCGCCTTGGCCTGATTGACGGCGTGCTGGTAATCCGTGTGGTCGATCTCGACAAGCAGCTGGTTGGCCTTCACGAAATCGCCCTTGTCGACGTAGAGTTTGGCGATGTAGCCGTCGACACGCGAGAAGATGTTGACCAGTTGATTCGGCGTGATGTCCGCCGTGTAACTCAGACGCACGTCGAGGTCGGCGCGGGTGGGGACCGCGGTGCCCACGGTGACGAGGCGGCTTTTCCGGGTATCCTGCTTAGCGCCGGTGCTCAGCCGGAAGACGACGAGGCCCAGGACGGCCAGGAAGATAATCAGGCCCAGCACCACGATCGGATGGCGGGTCACGCGGCTCATCGGAGCGCCTCCTGTAGACTCGGCGCGGGAGCCGTCCTGCCCTGCAGGCCGTGGAGAAAGATCGCCACGTATTCCGTCACGACGTCTTCGTGTGTGCGATGCATGGGCACGCCGAAGATGTCATGCAAGAGACGATGGTGGACGATGATCCCAAAGAACGCACGGGCCGCGAGCAAGGGGTCCACCGGTCGAAAGGCCCCGTCCTCGATCCGTTGGCGGATGTAGCCCGCCAAGAGGTCGTAGAACACGCGATACTGCTGCTGGAAAAACATCTGCGACATCTCATGTCCTTCGAGGGCGCTGAAGAGCAGCAGCCGCAACAACGTGGGATCGGCATTCTTTCTGATGCGGAAGCTGGCGAGGAGCGTGAACAACCGCCGGTCGTCCTGCTTCTTGGCGGCCTCTTCCACGGCCGCGCGGAGTTCGGAGTACTGCGCCTTTTCGGCGAGAATCGCGCCGTAGAGGGCGCGTTTGGTCGGGAAGTGTTTATAGAGGAGCGCTTCGCTGACCCCGGCGGCCTTCGCAATGTCCTTCGTCGTTGTGCCGCTGAATCCTTTGGCGGCAAAAAGCGCCGCAGCGGCGCCAATGAGACTGGCCTGCCGATCCTGCGCCGAGCTTCGCACCGAAGCCGATTTATTGCGGGTGCGTGTTCTTACCATGGTTAGTAAGTGCTCACTAACCAAAGGCTAGCATGGGCGGGATTCCCGGGCAAGGGCGGCGGACCAAGCCGACCGCCAAAACCCTAGTTGTATGTGAGTGATAACCAGGCAGTTATCCACAAGCCTTGATTGACAGGGCCAATATGCACTGGGTAGGGTTGGCTCTATGCTGGCCCGTACGATCCGTCGCAATCATGGCAGCTCCTCCCTGTGGATAACACTCATCTTACTCGCTGGATCAGCATTTTCCTTAGGGGGCTCCCCTGGTCTGTTTGAACCAGCCACGGCGTTCGGGCTCGACCTTCCGGCCCCGCCGGACGGGTATTCCTGGGTGGAGTTCAAGGAAGGGCGCTGTGCCTTCCTCCAACCGGCCGGGTGGTTCGTGAAGACGCAGGTGGAGGGGGATGTGTCGACGCTCTTTCTCTCCAAGGAGAATGTGGAGCTGCTGGGGCGTTATCGGACAGGCCTGTCGGTCAGCGTGATCCAACACGTCAAGCAGCAGGCCGGGATGAGCCCGTCACGATTTGCCGAGCGATCCGTGGCCACGACGACCGCCTCAAAGGAAGTGCTCGGCCAGTGGAGCGGGCCAGGCAAGGGCGGGGTGTGGACGTATAGCTTTCGGTATCGAGACCCAGCCCCTTCTCCGACCATGCTCGTGCACACCCTCTTGTTGGCGGATGATGGAGCGGACGTGCTCCACGTGTTGGTCTTCGGCGCCCCGGAGAGTGAATGGGAACGCGCATGGGTGCACGGGGAAAAAATACTGCAGACGATGGTCTTCAGCTAAGGCGTGAGGGGTTGTCGGGCAGGAAACCCTGCTCCCACGGCTGTTTTGAATGAGCGCGCGCCCTGTGCTGTTGAGCGTCCCGCCCTTGTTGAGGTCGTCATCGTGATCGCTATGACTTTTCGACATGTGTGTCCAACCGGTTGGATCGGCGGCCTCTCGCTTGTGGCGGCGAGTGCGCTGCTTGGCCTGGTCGGCTGTTCGGCGGCGAAACCCACTCCCTCGGCGCAACTCAAAGGGGTCATTAAAGTGGCCGCCGGCTGGACCCATACCTGCGCCCTAACGGCCGAGGGGCGGGTGAAATGTTGGGGGAACAATCAGGACGGGCAGTTGGGCGACGGGACCAGGGCGGCCAGGCATATCCCCGAGACAGTGGTGGGGCTCTTGGGCACCGCGAAGGACGTGGCGCTGGGCGAGCGGCATACCTGCGTGCTGACCAGCAACGGCGCCGCAAAATGTTGGGGCAACAACCACGAGGGACAACTGGGCGACAACTCGCGCGCGGATCGAGTGAGTCCTGTGGAGGTCAGCATGCTCCCCGATGGACTGAGGATGATCGCGGCGGGCGAACAGCATACCTGCGTCATGACCGCGGTCGGCGGCGTGAAGTGCTGGGGCAACAACCAGGAAGGGCAGCTCGGCGATGGATCGGCCGAACCGCGCACCAGGCCTGTGACGGTGCAGGGTCTCGACCGGGGTGTGTCCGCCATCGCCACCGGATGGCGGCATACGTGCGCGGTTACCACGGCCGGAGGCGTCAAGTGCTGGGGCAGCAACAAGGATGGGCAATTGGGGGACGGCACGGCGCTCGGGCGCACCGTACCCGTGGACGTGACCGGGTTGAGTGGCGGTGTGATCGGGCTTGTGGCGGGCGGGCGGCACACCTGCGCCGTACTTACCGGCGGGGCGGTGAAGTGTTGGGGCCACAATGAACGGGGCCAACTCGGGGATGGGACGACCAGCGATAAGGCGTCGCCTGTCCCGGCTGTTGGGCTAGCGGACGTGACGGTCTTGACGGCGGGGTGGCAACATACCTGCGCACTTACTGCGGCCGGCTGGGTGAGCTGTTGGGGGAATAATGAAAAAGGCCAGAGCGCGCGGGACGGCGGCTTCATGAAAACCACACCGGGCCCAGTGGGCAATGTGGGGGAGACCCCCGTGGCGGCCGTTGGTATCACGGCGGGGGGGCAGCATACCTGCATGTTGACGGCGGAGAACGTCGTGACCTGTTGGGGAGACAACGAGTACGGGCAGCTAGGTGAGAAGCTCCGCGCGAGTTAGCCGAGGGCCGACCACTATCCGTTACTTGGCGTCGCTGATTCGGACGATGATCGCGCCCATCAAATCGCCCTGTCGGAAGTCTTTGCGCGGCGCCTGAGGGTGGGCGTTGTGGCAGTCGGCGCAGGCCTGGGTGATGGCAAAATCCGCAGCCAGTCCTTTGAATTGATTTCCGTCCGCGAAGGTCAGCATCTTCGTGTCGGGGTTGGCAGCAAATTTCTTCAGCGCCTCGGTTTCGGCCGGCGTCTTCGGCAGGTTGGCCTTGTAGAGCGGGGTCAACCCTATTAACCCCAGCTCAAAGTCCTTAATCTCGAAGCCCGCCGCTTTGACGAACTGGGCCGGCAGCATCACGGCATGATCGTCCTTCATCCAGTCTTCCTTTGAAACGATCCCGCCCTTTTTCGTCTGTTCCACGACAGCTTGTGTGTAGGCGGTTCGAAACGCCTTGACGGTAGCGAGCACGTAGGTCGCGGCGCGCTCGCGGGGGTCCTCACCCCTCCAGGGCATAGCGCCTTGGCTGCATCCGAGGCTGACCAGGAGCAACAGGCCTGTGGCGAGTATGCTGAAGCGGGTCACGGGCAACTCCTCATGGATGGGGCGTGCGCGCAAGTTCCGAAGGAAGACGTTTCCCGGTAGCGGTGCCCTCCGTCGCATTTCACTCCTCCCGCGACGGGGATGTCAACCGGGCTGCGGCCGACGTGCTTGGGCTACGTCCGATCCAGGGGACCCAGTCGTTCGATGACGGTGTCGCGATCGCAAAACGGGGATGCGCTGGTCTTGTACCACTCAAATCGGCCATCGGCGTGAGCCGCGACACGCGCGCGTAGGGCGGCCATCTCGTCGGGCGGCATCGGAGCAAAGGAGCGAGCGAGCGCGGCATTCTGCCGGAGCAACTCGACGGTCTCGATCCCGCTGACGATGGTGGCCACGGGCAGGCTCCAGGCGTACCGCAAGGCTTCCTCGACCGTGCAGAGCTTCTGTTTGATCGGCTCGGCCTTGCCGCAGAGGGTTTTCATGGCAATCGGCGCAATGCCCTGCCGCAACAATTCCGGGAGAACCTGGCGCTCAAAACTCTGGTACGAAGCGTCGAACAGGCTGATCGGCATTTGGCAGGTATCGAAGGGAAATTCTCGCGCCAGTACTCGAGCGTGCACCGCGGGGTCCTTATGGCCGGTAAAGCCGATGAAGCGCACTTTCCCCTGGCGCTTGGCTTCGAGCAGGGCCTCGGCCGCCCCTTCGGGGGCAAGCAGGACCTCGTGGTCGCTCTGACAATTGACCTCATGGATCTGCCAGAGGTCGAGGTGGTCCGTGCCGAGCCGGCGCAAGGACTGTTCGAGTTGTCGCATCGCGACGTCTTTCCCGCGGCCGTGTGTACAGACCTTGGTCATGAGGAACACGTGATCGCGCCGGCCCTTGAGGGCCTTCCCCATGACTTCTTCGCTGCGGGTTTTGTTGTATTCCCACGCGTTGTCGAAAAACGTGACGCCCAAGTCGATCGCTTCATGGACGATCCGGACTCCCTCCTCCTCGGATTGCCGGATAAAATGTGCGCCACCGAGCCCGAGCATCGAGACGCGCACGCCGGTTTTTCCCAGCGGCCGCAGTGGAATCGCGCTGCCACTCGGAGGTAACGCCGGTTCCGCTGATGTGCCATCCCCCGGCCACGGCAGGCGCGCGCCGAGCGCGAGAGCCGATCCAACGACGCCCAGCCCCTGAAGCACCTGGCGGCGGGTCAGTGCCGTATGATGACGATGCATGGCTGCCCGTCGAGGCCGGTCCATCTGCTACTCCTTTCGAACGCGTGATGAAGAGCATGCGCCCGTGCCCTCACCTTGGTCAATAGTCTCACACAGGTCATCCCTTGCCTGGGTTGTACTGTTCGGCTCACCCTTGCTTGGCGTGAGCCGTCGACTCTTCAGGCGTAGGCATCTTCATTACGCCGCCGGAGAAAACCCACAAGAGTCGCCTTTCTGGTTTGCCCTCTTCACTGTCATCCGCCGAGAAATACCTCCCATGAACTGGTTAAGGAGTATTTCGCGGAGGGCCTTGCTCGTGTTGCCCAGATGGTCCGTTTCTAATTTCCAGGTGCCTAAATCGATAGCTTACGCTAAACTTCGTGAGCGGGGGGCGTTCAGTCGGATGACCAGTGCCCTTTGATCTGTGCGGAATCAATACACGGCTGCCGTCTGCGGCAGCTCGGGATTTCCCCGTAACCTACGTGGTTGATGACCAACTCTGAAGAGCGAACATCGGGCCCTCTCTCTCCACCGGCGCCGAGCGGCAGCGGTGTGGCGGTTCCATCTCCCGGCTACGAGGAGATCCGCCAAGACCAGGTCGCGCTCCTCTACGATCAGGCTGCTTTCGGGTACATCGCGACCGTGTTCAATGCGCTGTTGCTCGCCTATGCCGTGCGGGAGCACGTCGCATCAACCGGCATGGCTCTGTGGGTCGGCCTGATGCTGACCGTGACCTTGTGCCGGGCTTTTTTAGTTTGGCGCTATCGTCAGGCCTCTCCAGCGGAACGCGCCGATCCCTGTTGGGAACGGTACTATGTTGCTGGGGCCGCGGTCGGCGGAGCTGGCTGGGGCGCGGCATCCGTTCTTATTTTCCCGACCGACTCGCTCCCCCACCAAGCTTTCCTGCTGATTATCTTCGCCGGCATGGTGGCCGGCGCGGCGATCGTATTGAACGCCGTGCGCAGAGCCTTTCTCTGGTATGCCGGCCTCATGCTGATACCGATCGTGATCCGCATTGCACAAATTGGGCAGGAGCTGTCGCTCTTTCTCACGCTCGGTGGTGGCATCTTCCTCGTGTTCGTCGCGGTGACCAATTCCAATTTGCACGCAATTACCATGGCGTCCCTCAAGCTCCGTCACCAAAACCGCCACCTGGTGGACTGGCTGAGCGCGGAGAAGTCGGAGCAGGAGCGTCTGAACGCCGAATTGAAGGTCGAGGTCGTGGAGCGGCAAGCGGCCCAAGACGCCTTGCGCCGGGCCAATGAGGGACTCGAACAACGGGTCCGCGAGCGGACGGTCGAACTGACGAAGGCCGTCCAGACGCTGCAGCAAGAGGTGCGGGAGCGGATTCAGGCGCAGGAAGGGTTGCGCTTGAGCGAGGAGCGGTATCGGACCTTCTATGACGACAACCCGTCGATGCACGTCACCGTGTCCCCGGATGGCCTCATCGTCGCGATGAATCAGTTCGGGGTGGAGCACCTGGGCTTCGCGCAGGATGAGTTGCTGGGGCGGCCGTTTGGGAGCTTGGTGCCGGCGTCTCATCAGGAGGAGGTTCGTGGGCAAATTCGGCGGTGCTTCGAGGAATTCGGTTCGGTGCTGGTGTGGGAATCCCCGCTGCTGAAACGAGATGGGGGCACGGTCGTCACGCGGGCGACGGCCCGTGCCGTCCGGCAGCCCGATAAAAAAGAGATCGTGTTGATCGTCTGTGAAGACGTGACCGATCGCGCGCGCCTCGAGGAGCAGCTGCGCCAGTCGCAAAAGATGGAAGCGATCGGCAAGCTCGCCGGTGGCATCGCCCATGACTTCAACAATCTGCTCACCGTGATTCGCGGCTATACCGACATGCTCCTCCGGCGATTGCCGCCGGAGGCCTCGAGCCGCACCGAGGTAATGGCGGTCTCGCAGGCCAGCGAACGGGCGCGTTCGCTCACGCAGCAGTTGCTGGCGTTTAGCCGGCAGCAGGTCGTGAGTCCCCGTGTGCTCGACCTCAAGGCGTTGGTTGACGACCTGCGCGAGATGCTGCAACGCCTCATCGGCGAACACATCGTCTTCACCGTGCAGCTCTCGGATCCGCCGGCGTGGATCAAGGCGGACCCCGGGCAAATCGAGCAAGTGATCATGAACCTGGTCGTGAATGCCGTCGATGCCATGCGGACGGGCGGTTCGCTGTCAATCGCGGTGGGACGTCCCGAGTCACTGGAAGCCGATGCGGCTTCCGCTCCAGCAGGAGCCGAGACGCAGTGGGTCGAATTGCGGGTCCGCGATACCGGCTGCGGGATGGATGCAGCCACGCAGGCGCGGATCTTCGAACCGTTCTTCACGACCAAGGCGGTGGGTGAAGGGACCGGACTGGGGCTCTCGACGGTTTATGGGATCGTCAAACAGTGTAGCGGGACGATTGTCGTGCAGAGCGCGCCCGGCCGGGGGACTGTGTTCGTCATCCAGTTCCCCGCGGTCAGCCATACGGCGCCACGGCAGAAAGCGCTCCCCGCAAGCGATTCACTGCCCACGGGCTCTGAGACGGTGCTGGTCGTCGAGGACGACACGATGGTCCGATTGTTGGCCAGTCAGATTCTATCTCAGTGCGGCTACACCGTTTACGAAGCGAGCAACGGACGGGAGGCCCTCGCCGTGGCGGAGAAACATTCGGAAGACATTGATCTGGTCGTGACGGACGTGATCATGCCCGTCATGAACGGGCGTGAGCTCGTCGAGCAGCTTCGCGTCCGCTTTCCCCGTGTGAAGACCCTATTTGTCTCCGGCTATACGGACGACAAGGTCGTCCGGCACGGGGTCGAGGAGCTGGGCGACAACTTTCTCCAGAAACCCTTCACGCCCGCGAGTCTGGCGCAGAAGGTGCGTGAAGTCCTGGGGGCGTCCGGGCAGTCGGCCATGTCGGCCTAGCGCCGTTGCGCTGGGATTTCGTGCCGCGTCAGGGCCCCGCTCATGTCCTGCGTCCGCCGGCAAGTCGAAACACGGCGCGCACGGCATCCAGCACCGACGGATCAATCTTGCGGACGTGAGAAGCGGACAGAATGGACGCCGCGGTATTCTGCCGCAGGAGGCCGAGAAAACGATTGAGATCCGTCTTTCGGACACGGCTGGGTAGCGAGGCGGTCGGTCCAAATAGCGCGTCGGCCTCATCGAAGACGACAAGGCCCTCCGCCTCCTTCGCCTTGTCGAAGATGCGATTCAGATTCTGTTCCGTTTCCCCGCGATGGCGGCTGATGACGTCGGCCAGCCGGACGCGATAGAGCTCCTTCCCCAGCTTCTCCGCTAACAACAGGGCCGCCTGCTCGCGCACGGTCTCATCGGGGCCTTCCAAGACGACCACACGTCCGTGGCCGATGTCCTGTGCGGTCAACGTTTTAGCGCGCAGCGTGCTTGCGATTGCGCTGAGCTCTCGGACAAGTGCGGGAGAGAGTTGACCGGTGGAGGTCGCGACGGAGCGGGCGGCAGAACGAGTCGCAGTTCGGGGTGCGGTGGCCTTGCGATGGGAGGTGGTCTTCATGCACGGTCCCCTCTATGCGAGAACCGTCGAGGGATCGAACTACTGCCGAATCTTGGCCCAGGCCTTTTGGTACTCTTCGAAGGAGTCGACTTCCATCCAGCCTTTGAAGATCGGCACGGCGCTCACGCGATGCCCGGCCTCGATCAACGTCTGTACCATATCAGTGAAGGAGGCCTTGGTGAGGCTCGGCGCTTCGTGAAACGGCTTGTCGGGAGAGTTCGCGGAAGCCTTGCGGTAGGCCGCCGTCATCGCCCGGGCGGCTTGCTCGGAAAACATCGCCATGCCGATGAACTCCCCGTGGGCCTGGTCATGCGGGAGGTGCTGCCCAATCTTGACGATCCGATGTTCCTCCTCGGGCATGACGAATCGGGAGAGGTAGTTCTTACCAGGGGCTTGCTCGAAGGTGACGAGGTCCGGGTTCAGATGGGACGACGCGTGGCGTGTCTGCTGCTGGTCGTACCAGGCGAGGTCGACCACCAGGGCGATATCGGCCGGACTCTTGAGCAGTTTTTCCAAAATGGCGGTGTCGAAGATAATATCCCCATAGAGGACGATCGTGCGGCCCTTGAGTTCGTTCTCGGCGCAGAAGAGGGAATAGAGCTCGCCTGTGCTCTCATAGCGGTCGTTATCGTAGTAGCGGATGTTCGGGAGCGTAATGGCCTCCTTCTTATACCCGCGGACCAGGGCTATCTCCTTGATGTTGCAGTCGTTCAGGGCCGCGACTTGGCGCTCGAGAATGGTCTTGCCTTTGATGTCGAGCAGGCATTTCGGCTTGTCCTCGATCAACGGCAGCAATTGTTTTTCGAAGCCGGCGGCGGCGATCACGGCGGTGATTTTTTCGCTGCCCACGGGCAGGAACTGCTTTTCGTCCCGCTCCATTTGAGGCACGCCGACGATGTCGTACACCTCAGGCAAGGTCACGATGCGTTCGTTGGCCGCCCCGGGCCTCGTGTCTTTCTTGATCAGGTCCAGCGCGTCACGCATCGCGCGAATCGCCGCCCGGACCGGCTGGTTGGCGTAGATGATGATCTTGGCGCCCGCTTCCTCCAACTCGGCGGCGGTCGTCTGATCGAAAATCGTCGGGACGACCACCAGCGGCACGCGGCCGGAAAAGGCCTTGTAGACCGCCTTGAGTTCGTCGAACGTCTTGGACTTCGAGTGGATGAGGACGGCATCCGCGCCCGCCTCGGCATAGGCCTCGGCCCGCTTGAGGGCTTCTTCCTGCCCCCAGCCGGCGATCAAGGCCTCGGTGCGTGCGATGAGCATGAATTCGGGAACCGTCTGCGCCGCCTTGGCGGCCTTGATCTTGCCGCAATGTTCCTCGATCGGAATCAACTCACGGCGAACGCCCGCGTAGAAGCTGCAGCGTTTGGGGTAGACGTTGTCCTCGATGCAAATGGCCGCGACGCCGGCCCGCTCCCGGTCACTGACCGCGCGCATGACGTTGAGCGCGTTGCCATATCCCGTGTCGCAGTCAGCAATGATAGGGATCGACACGGCCTCGGCGATGTTCCGTTCGACGGCCAGCTGCTCGCTCGAATCGATGAAGCTCGCGTCAGGAATGCATTTCAAGCTGGCGGAAATCGCGAACCCGCTGGCCCAGATCGCGTCGAATCCGGCTCGCTCGATCAGCCGGGCGCTCAACGCATCGTGGGCCCCCACCGCCTTGACGGCGCCAGGGCGTTTCAGAAGTTCGCGAAGTTTAACGGCGGCGTGGAGAGGAGCCATGAGGGCGCATGATGCGGAAGAGGTCGGCCTCTTGTCAATTGGAAGTTCGCAGCAGTTCGGGATGCGGAGCGTCGCTCGAGGGAGAGGCCGGCGCTAGAACCCAGACGGAAGATTGCCCTCGCTGAGTTGTGGGGCCCACACCTGGCTCTCGAAGAAAATGATGCCCTGATCGGTCCGGTGCTCGTACCGCATCGTCACATCCGTTTCGTCTCCATGCCAGTTATGGAATTTCACGGCGCCGGCCGCAATTTGGCCGGGCGTTCGATCCAACTCCCCATAGCGCGATTCAAGGTATTTGACCACTTTGTCGTAGGTCTCCTTGCCGCGATACTGGACCGCCACACGCGCGAACTTCCCGTGGGCCGTGTAGAAGCGCATCGAATCGACCGGGATGCCGCCCAGCGTCGGGGCCTGTCCCGTCACCTCGTAGGCCTTCAGTCGGCCCGTGTCTTCGACCTTCCGAAAGGAGTCTGACTCGCTGAAGGACGCGCCCCAGGGGATGCCCTCGAAATCGCGCGAATCGTTCAGCATGGGGATGGCCCAGGCGACGGTTTGCACGAAGAGCGTCGAGGCGAGGGCGGCGAGTCGCAGCCAGGCGGCCGCGCAATGCGGGCGGGGGGGATTATTCCGAACTGTCCGTAATGCCATCGTTGAACCGTGGGGCGAGCACGCGGCTGTCGAAGAACACGAACCCGCGCTCGCTCTGCCCTTCGTACGTAACGTTGATCTCGGTTTCGACCCCACGCCAATTATACTGCTGATTGAGCCCGCGAACCATCTGGCCCGGGGTCTTGTCCAATGGGCCGAAACGGCCTTCCAGATAGGTCAGCACCTGCTTGTGTACGTCGGCGCCACGGTACCGGATACTCACGCGGGCGAACTGACCGTCCAGGCTCACGAATTTCAGGGCGCCGACCGGGATCGTGTCTAATTTCGGCGCGCTGTCCTTCAGCACGTACTCCGTCAACGTGCTGGTCTGATTCACCTTGGTCAGCGAGTCGACCGTGGCGAGGGAGGCGCCCCACGGAATTTCGAGGAAGCCCTTCGGGTCATCGAGCATGTCAACCGCTCGCGCGACACCGGCGACGCCTAGCAACAGGAGCCCGCAGGCGAGGCCGAGCCATGGGAACACAGATCGGCGGAACGCGCGCATGCGGCGCACGCTAGCATGAAGCCGGATTCGGTGACAACCGGCCCATTTTCGTTGAGAAAGTTCTGCGGCCTTGGCTATAATCCGCCCTCTTGCGGAGCGGAGGGTCATGATCGACAGCGACGTTTTTGTTCAGGCGCTTCAGGATATCGGAGTGGATTTCTTCACCGGGGTGCCGGATTCCATCCTGGGAGGGATTATTGCCACCTTGATGGAGCGGCAGCTCTATGTCCCGGCCAATCGCGAGGATGAGGCGACGGCCATGGCCGCCGGCGCGTATATGGCGGGGAAGGTCCCCGCCGTGCTGATGCAGAACTCCGGCTTGGGGACCTCGCTCAATACGATCATCTCACTGAACCTGATTTACCAGCAACCCTGTCTCATGATTGTGTCCTGGCGCGGGTATCAAGGGAAGGACGCTCCGGAACATCTGGTCATGGGCCAGACCATGCCGCAGTTGTTGGATCTGATGAAGATTCCCCACCGGACTCTCTCCGAGGCGACGATGGCGCAGGATCTCAAGTGGGTGGCCGAGACCTTCATGAAGCAGCGCGTTCCGGTCGCCCTGGTCATACTCAAAGGTGTCATCAAAGGGTTGCATCCATGAAGCCGGAAGAAGGCGCAATGCAGAGCCGGGCGCAAGCGATCGAGGCCTTGCTGGCGCTCTTGACGGATCAGCCGGTGATCATCTGCAATGGGTTTGCCTCCAGGGAAGCGCACAAGATCGCCGACCGGCCGACGCACTTTTACATGATCGGATCCATGGGGGTGGCGTCCGCGATCGGGCTCGGAGTGGCGCTTTCCAAACCAAAGAAGACGGTCGTCGTGTTCGATGGCGACGGCAACGTGCTGATGGGGATGGGCACCCTCGCGACGGTGGGGGCGCTCAAGCCCAAGAATTTCATCCATGTCGTGTTCGACAACGAGGTCTATGGCAGTACCGGCAATCAACCGACCTATTCGCGAGTGGTGCGGCTGGAGCAGATGGCCAAAGCCGCAGGATACGTCAACGTGGAGCGGGTGAAAGAGCGGGAGGATCTCGTCTACGAATTCAAGGACATGCTCAAGAAGGATGGGCCGAGTTTCCTGCTCGTGAAGGTCAATGAATTGGCGGAGGATGTCGGCCGTGTGCTGCACGATCCGCCGGTGATTACACAACGCTTCAAAAAGGCGATAGAGTAACAGCGTCATTCGTGAAGCGTCGCTCGTATCTCGTCCTTGCTTCGCGAGATACGCTTCACGAGGAACGGAGTTCACAGGTGATTCTCCTTAATCCTGGTCCGGTGAATGTGAGTGAGCGAGTCCGCAAGGCCCTGACGCGGCCGGATATCTGTCATCGCGAAGGCGAATTCTCCGAGTTGCTGCACCGGATTCAGGGCAAGCTGCTCAAGGCGTTCGTGCCAGGGGCCGAATCCGAGTACGTCGCGGCGGTGCTCACGGGGTCCGGCACGGCCGCGGTGGAGGCGGCTCTCATTTCGTCGCTGCCGCAGGGCAAGCGGGTGCTGGTCATTAATAACGGGGTCTATGGCGAGCGGATGTCGTTCATGGCCAACGGCCAGAAAATCGCCATCCCCGAAATCAAGATGGAGTGGGACAAACGGCCGACGGGCGAGATGATCACCCGGGCTCTCAAGAACCATCCGGAAGTCCAGACCGTCGCGATGGTCCACCATGAGACCACCACCGGGATGATGAATCCGGCAGAAGAGATTTCCGAGGCCACGGACAAGTTGGGCCGGGTCTTCCTGCTGGATTCGGTGAGCGGTCTGGGCGGCGAGCGTTTGAACATTGCCGGCTCACATATGTATCTCGTGGTGGGCACGGCCGGAAAATGCATCCAGGGCTTTCCCGGCGTGTCGTTCGTGTTGATCCGCCGAGGGTTCCTCGATCGGCTGCGGACCTATCCGAAGCGTAGCTGGTATCTGCATCTCCCGCACTATATCGATGAGCAGGGGAGGGGGACGGTGCCCTTCACGCCCGCCGTGCAGGTCTACTATGCCTTCGACGAGGCCCTGGACGAGTTGCTCGAAGAAGGCGTGCCGAATCGGGTGAAGCGCCTCAAGCGGGCCGCGACGATGATCCGCGACAAGATGGCGGCGCTCGGTCTCAAGGCGCTGGTGCCGGCCGAACTTCAGTCCAACACCATCACATCCTACTACCTGCCCGAAGGCGTGAGTTATGACACCCTCCACGATCAACTCAAGGCCCGGGGCTATGTGATCTATGCGGGGCAGGGGCCGCTGGCGCCGAAGATCTTCCGGGTGGCCAACATGGGGGCGTTAACCGAGCAGGATCTGCAAGGCTTCTTGGCGGCGTTTCAGGAGATTCTCGAAGGGGCCACGGTTTCGCGGTGAAAGCCGTCATCCTCGCAGCCGGCGTGGGCAAGCGCTTGTGGACGATCACTCAGCACCGTCCCAAGTGCCTGATCGAGCTGGGTGGGAAAACGCTGCTGGCCCGCCATCTGGAAATCCTGGCGTCGATGGGGGTGCGGCGCACCACGATCGTGGTGGGCTACAAACAGGAGATGATCCGGCAGGCGGTGGGGACGTCTTACGCCGGCGTCGCGCTCCACTATGTGGTCAACGACCAGTACCACCGAGGCAGTATCTCGTCGCTGTGGATGGCGCGGCGGGAACTCGACGACGATGCGGTGATCATGGATGCCGACGTGCTCTACCATCGGGAGATCATGCGCCGCCTATTGCGGTCGAGCCATGCGAACTGCCTCCTCATGGACGACACGGTGAAGCAAACCGGCGAAGAATGTATGGTCATCGTGCGGGGTGGACGAGTGGTGGCGCTGACCAAACAGATGCCCTCGGTGTATGATCAGGCAGGCGAGGGTGTCGGGTTTCTCAAGGTGCAGCACGAGGATGCCGAGCACCTGGTTGCGTCTCTGCAGGGCCATATCGACCGCGACCAGTGGGACATGGAATACGAGGACGGGCTGTTGGAATTCTTCGCCACGGTCAAGGTGGGGCACGAGAAAATCGGGGGGCTCGCCTGGACGGAGATCGATTTCCCCGAGGATGTGACGCGCGCGGAACGAGAAATACTTCCCAAGCTGGACTAAGCGCGCGCAACGCGCTAGAGTTCTCTGACAAACCTCAGACGCCGGCAGACGTATGAGCTACAGTGCCGTCCAACGACTGACCCACACGCGTGAGTTGACCTCGGCCATCGTGGTCACCGCGCGCAACGTGTTCACCCACGCCGCCGTCTCCGTCCACAGCGGCACCAGTCCGCTGACCCGCATCGCCGGGCTGACGCTGTTTCAACGCACGCTCTTGACCCTGCAACGCGCGGGTATTCACCAAGTGTTTATCCTGGCGGCCGACGAAGCGGACATGCTCAAAGCCGTCCTGGCCGATGGCCCGCCCGTGACGGTGGGGGTGCGCTGGATTCCGGTGCGTGAATTTCCGCTCGAGGATCCTCGGACGTGGGAAACGTTGGCGGCCGATGCGAAGGGAGCCTGTCTGATCGTCGGACCCCAGGCGGCCTTCTCCCGTGGCATGATCGAACAGCTTCGTGGGCTGGCCCAGGTGGAAGATCTCGTGGTGGTGCTGCGGCCAGACCCTGAGCGTGGGCCGATCCCGGCGTCACAGGATCGGACGGTGCTACGCAAGCAGGATCGGCTCGCCAAGCTGGCCGACGGGCTGATGACGCAGGGTGCGCACGTGGCCGAGGGGACGCATGTCGCGACGGAACTCGTCCTGGTGCCGGCCGGGGGATTCCTGCGAGGCAGTCCTCTCGCCGAGTTGCTGCTGACGCGCGGCGCCGAGGACCAGGCGGGCGAGACCCCTCTTGCTCGATTGGTCGAGGCGGCGGCGGCCGAGCGGCGCATTCGGGTCATCGAGCCGGCAGAGGGCTCGGCCAGTTGGGTGCGGGAGGTCCACGATGCCGCGGATGCTCAGGCGGTCGAGCGATCGCTCTATCGGTCACTGAAGAGCAACTTCGAAGGCTTGGTCGATCGAGTGTTCAACCGGCGGTTGTCACCGTTTTTCACCAAGCTCTTTCTGGCCCTCAATCTGTCCCCGAACGCCATCACTCTGATTGCCACGTTGATCGGCTTGGTGAGCGCCGCCTGTTTCGCGGTCGGGTCCTATACAGCGGGACTCATCGGGGCGGTGCTGTTCCAGTTGTCGGCAGTGATCGATTGTTGTGATGGCGAGGTGGCGCGCCTGACCTTTGCGGAGTCGCCGTTCGGCGCGAAGCTCGACATCTGGCTGGATAATCTCGTGCACATGGCGATCTTTGCCGGCATCGCCTACGGCGCCTATAGCCATCCTCCGACAGAGATCGATGCGCAGATCTTCCTGTGGGCCGGCGCCGCCGCCATCCTCGCGAATGCGGTGTCGTTCTGGGGGGTCACGCAACTCGCCGTGCGCCAGGAAAACGGCACGCGTTCCCGCTGGACCGATTTCTTGCTCAAGAATCTGGCGACACGAGATTTCTCCGTGGTCGTGGCAGTCTGTGCGGCGGCGGGCCAGTTGCCGTTCTTTTTGGTGTTGGCGGCGGCGGGCTCGCTCGTGTTCGGCCTTCTCACGGCGGGATTGCTCGTGTTCCAGCGTCCGGCCCGTGCTTAGGGCCGTCCTCCTCGTCGTCGGTTTCCTCGCACTCTCGCTCCTTGTCTGGTCCATCGGCCCCGCACGCATTTGGGACGCCGCCGTGCGGGTGGGACCGGTGGGCCTGGTGCTCGCGCTGGTTCCCTCCGTCCTGATGTACCTCGTCGAAGCCTACGGATGGAAGCTCACCCTGGGCTCCTATGCGCAGGCCGTCCCCTTCCTGAAACTATTCGCCATCCGCACCGCGGGAGAAGTGGTCAACATGACGACCCCCGCCGCCTATGTCGGTGGAGAGCCACTCAAAGCGTACCTATTGAAGCGCGACCACGTTCCGTTTGTGGATGGACTGGCCTCGGTCATTCTAGCCAAGACCGTCATGACGATCGCGCAAGTGATGTTCATCGTGATGGGGATTGTCCTGGCCTTCTGGCTGATTGGGCATGAACACAGCACGACGCAGTGGATTGCGGCCTCGGCGCTCAGCGCCGGCATCCTGGTGTTCGGCGTGCTGGGCTTTGTGGCGGTGCAACGGTGGGGGCTCTTCGCCGGCGTGCTCGGTCTGCTGCGGCGCGCCAATGTGCGGATCCCGTACCTCGAAGCGCGCGAAACTCAACTCCAGGAACTGGATCGCACGATCCTGAATTTCTATGCGAACGATCGCCCCCGATTCCTGCTGTCCACCGGGTGTTTCCTGTTGGGGTGGCTTTCCGAGGCGCTTGAAGTATGGGTCATGTTGGCGCTGTTGGGGGAACCGATCACCATGGGAGCCTCGTTGGCGATCGGCGGCTTGTCGTCACTCGTCAAAGGCGGATCGTTCTTCATTCCGGGAAGTCTCGGCGCGCAGGATGGCGGCAATCTCCTGCTGGTGACGACCTTCGGCTACAGCGAGGTCGCGGGCATCACGTTTGCCTTGTTGCGCCGCTTCCGCGAAGTCGCCTGGATCATCATCGGGCTCATCTGTTTGGCATGGCTCGGTGGACGACCCGCCACTGTTACGGAAGAGCAGCCCAGTCGCATCTAACCTGGGTCCTAACAGGG
>CAYUYE010000014.1:0-61484 GCA_964449255.1 uncultured Nitrospira sp.
TGACGGTCTGGGCCCCGGGCACCGTATTCACTGGTGGGTCGTTGACGGCGGTCACCGTGATCGCCACGGTATCCACGTCGGTCACGCTATTGCTGTCGGTGCTGGTGACGGTCAGCGTATCCGGGCCGTTGTAGTTCAGGATGCCCTGGTAGAGCAGGCTGGCCAACGTCGCATTGATGTCAGCCTGGGTGCCGGAGAGGGTCAGGGTGTTCGTGCCATTCGCCCCGCCGCTGATCGTGGCGGTCCCACTGAGCGTGACGGTGACGGTGCCGTTGGTGACCCCCAGTTGCACGGTGCTGAGATTGCCATCCACGTCATTGACGCTGATCCCGCCGAGCGCGAGCGCCGTATCTTCGTTGACGGTCTGGGCCCCGGGCACCGTATTCACTGGTGGATCGTTCAGACCCGTCACGGTGATGGCGACGGTGTCGACGTCGGTGACGGTATTGCTGTCGGTGCTCGTGACGGTCAGCGTATCCGGGCCGTTGTAGTTCAGATTACCTTGGTAGGTCAGCGACGCCAAGGTGGCATTGATGTCGGCCTGGCTGCCGGAGAGGGTCAGGGTGCTCGTGCCATTCGCGCCCGCGCTGATGGTGGCGGTGCCGGACAACGTCACCGTCACAGTGCCATTGGTCACACCCAGCTGGACCGTGCTGAGGTTGCCATCCAGATCGTTGACGGAGATCCCGCTAATCGCCAGCGGGGTGTCCTCGTTGACGGTCTGGGCCCCGGGCACCGTGTTCACCGGTGGATCGTTGACGGCGGTCACCGTGATCGCCACGGTATCCACGTCGGTGACGCTATTGCTATCGGTGCTCGTGACGGTCAGCGTATCCGGGCCGTTGTAGTTGAGCGTGCCTTGATAGACCAACGTGGCCAGGGTGGCATTGATGTCAGCCTGGGTGCCGGAGAGGGTCAGGGTGTTCGTGCCATTCGCCCCGCCGCTGATCGTGGCGGTCCCACTGAGCGTGACGGTGACGGTGCCGTTGGTGACCCCCAGTTGCACGGTGCTGAGATTGCCATCCACGTCATTGACGCTGATCCCGCCGAGCGCGAGCGCCGTATCTTCGTTGACGGTCTGGGCCCCAGGGACCGTGTTCACCGGTGGATCGTTCACGGCGGTCACCGTGATCGCCACGGTATCCACGTCGGTCACGCTATTGCTATCGGTGCTCGTGACGGTCAGCGTGTCGGGCCCGTTGTAGTTGAGCGTGCCTTGATAGATCAACGACGCCACGGTCGCGTTGATATCGGCTTGGGTGCCGGAGAGCGTGAGGGTGTTCGTGCCATTCCCGCCCGCGCTAATGGTGGCGGTGCCGGACAACGTCACCGTTACAGTGCCATTGGTCACACCCAGTTGAACCGTGCTGAGATTGCCGTCCCCATCGGCCACGGTAATCGTGCGGACACCGGTGAAGGGCAGGGGGGTGTCCTCGTTGACGGTCTGTGCGCCCGGCACCGAATTCACCGGCGCCACGTTCACGTCAACGTTGGGGCCGAACTCCGACGTGTGACCGCCAGTATCCGTAGCCGTCGCCGTGAGCAGATCGACGGCTGTCGTTCCACCCGCCGCGATCGACCCGCTGAAATTGCCGCTGGCATCTGTGGTCAAGAAGCCAAGAAAGACTTGTCCTTCGCCGTGCGTGCCCTCATTGGAGCTTCGAAAGATCTCGACGCGCACGTTGGCAAAGTCCGTATCGCCTGGTGCTGTGCCAACGTAGCCGCTCACAATCAGGTTGCCGCCAACGAGTTCAACCGACGTAAAGACGGGGAAGTCGATCAAGAGGTTGGGTTGACCAACGGTCAAGGCACCGTCGTTGGCCGTAATCCCATCATTGCGGAGATCGATGCCGAGACCAGTATTGCCGAAAATCGAATTGCCGAGGATGGCGACCTGGTTTGCATTCGTGTCCGTGCTGATGCCGTCACCTGTGTTGCCGGCAATCGTGTTGCCTTCGCCAGCCGCGGTGCCGCCGATGAGCACGTTGGTCGACCCGCCGCTAACGTAGATCCCGGCGCTGGTTGCTGATGCCCCCGATCCGTTGGGGATCGCTGCAGAGGCTGTTGCGTTCAAGCCGATGATATTGCCCTGCACAGTGGCGGAGTTGGCCCAGATGTAGACGCCGCCTGGTCCACTGACGGCAGCGGCATTACTGTTGCCGGAGATGACGTTGCCGGCCCCCGCCGCGGCGCCACCGATCAGCGTGTTGACGGCCTGAAAATCGACCACGACCCCCCACATGCCATTGCCCAGCGCGGCATTGCCCGTTGCATCGACGCCAATGTAGTTGCCTTGCACCACGTTGCCGGAGGTTGTGTTGTCCCGGATGTACACACCGGCATCGGTGTTGCCGGAGATCACGTTGCGGGCGCCGGCTGCGGTTCCGCCAATCGTGTTGTTCGACGCGCCCTGCTCTACGTACACGCCGTTATGTGCATTGGCGATCGCGCCCGTTCCAGCCGCATTGGTGCCGATGTAGTTGCCTTCGACGATGTTGCCTGTGGCTCCGATCCCAGTGAGATGGACGCCTCCGTAGCCGGCGTTGCCGGAGATCACGTTGCGGGCGCCGGCTGCCGTCCCACCGATGGTGTTGTTCGCACTGGTGATGTTCACCCCATGGCCACTGTTGCCGATGGCGGCAGTGCCGGCAGCATTTGTTCCGATGAAGTTCCCCTGGACAACGTTATTCGCCGCAGTTCCGTTGATCAGGACACCATCACCGAAATTGCCGGAGATCACGTTGCCCGCACCGGCTGCGGTCCCTCCGATGGTATTGCCGGACCCTCCGCCCCAGATTTCAATGCCGTCGCTTGAGTTGCCGAGAGCAGTGGCGCCGTCCGCACCAACGCCGATGTAGTTGCCCTGAATTACGTTGGAGTTGGAATCCGAACTGAACCCATCGTCGTTGTTACCTGAGATCACGTTGCGCTCGGCCGCCGTGGTCCCGCCGATCGTGTTTCCAGTGGCTCCGTTGTCGATCTCAATCCCGTCGTCCGTGTTCCCCAAGTCGACGAGGCCGGTGATGTCGGTGCCGATGTAGTTGCCAGTCACCACGTTCCCCGTCGTGCCGGTGTCGGTGATGCGAATTCCTTGACTGTTGCCGGAGATGATGTTCCGACCTGCCGCCGTGGTGCCGTCGATGAGATTGTTGTCGGCGCCGCCGCTGATGGTCACGCCGTTGGTCCCATTCCCGAGCACGCCGGTGCCCAGTCGGTTGAGCCCGATGAGGTTCCCTTGAATCTGGTTGCCGTCGGCCGCTTCTCCTAGGATGAGGACGCCCTCCCAGGTGTTCCCTGAGATGACGTTGTTTCGAACGACGTTGCCGCTTGAGTCTTCGATGTTGATCCCGGTCTCGCCGTTTCCGAGGTCCACCATGCCCGTGACGTCGGTGCCGATGTAGTTTAGTTCGATGAGGTGATTGTTGGAGCCGGCGTCGATATCGATCCCGTCCTCACTGAAGCGGTTGATGGCCAAGCCGCGAATCGTACTGCCGCCAGCGCCAGGGTTGAGGTCCAACCCGTCGGCCCCACCGCCGGCCAAGCTGCCGTCGAGTTCGATGACCGGATGCCCTAATAGCGTGTAGTCCGGTTCCGTCGTTCCGTCGATGATGACCGCATCGTCGATATTCGGCAGTTCGCCGATCGGTCGGATCGTATGCGCACCGCCGACCAAGGGGAAGAGGAGATTCGAAATGTTGAACGTGATCGTGTCGAGCCCGGCGGTATTGTTCGTGGCCATGATGGCCTCGCGGAGCGAGATGAAGCCGTCGCTGCCGCGGTTTGAGAGTAGCGAACTGATGTTGGTGAGATCGCCGTCTGCGACATCGCTGGTTGTATCGACGATAAGGGTCGTCGGGGCGGCAGCAAACGCCAAAATGCTCGCTGAGAATTCAGAGGTATTATTGAGCGCATCCGTGGCGGTTGCGGTCAGGCGATCACCGACAGCCAGGGAACCGGCGGCAAACGTGAATGAGAATTGGCGCGCCGTCGAATCAACCAAGCCGGCCGTGCCGCTGCTCACCGTGTCGCGATACAGAAACGTCTGCCCCTCACCGTACAAGCTAGAATCCAGCGCGGCCTCGAAGAATTCGAGAGTGGCGCCAGGCCGTGCTTCACCGGTGACCGTGACGAAGCCACCAGAGACGACCACGTTGTAGATGATGGGGAAATTCATCAGGTTGTTGGGATTCAGGTCTCCGTCGCCGGGATCGTTCGGTGTCACGCCGTCCCACCCGAGGTCGATGCCGAGACCACCATTGGCACGAATGCTATTACCAAGGACCCCGTTGCCAGTGGTTGAGGCGCCGAAGATGGCGACTCCAGGGCCGAGGTTGAAGGCAATGGTATTGTCGTTCCCAGCCGCTGCACTCCCTATCAGATTGTTGCTAGCTCCTGAGAAAATCCCCACCCCAGCCCCGGCATTGGCCAGGTTTAGCGTGCCGGTGGAATCGGTGCCGATGTAGTTGCGCTGCACGACGTTATTGTTCGTCCCAGCGCCCTCAATAGTGATGCCTTGTGTGCCGTTGCCGCCGATCACGTTCCCTGAGTTGGCCACGCTGCCACCAATAGTGTTGGCAGTGGCGCCGCCACCGATCCAGATGCCTTGCGAGCCGTTGCCAATCGCCGCATTCACGGCGGCATTGACGCCGATCCAGTTCCCTTGGACCACGTTGTTGCTGGTGCCGGCATCGGCCATGATGATGCCGTTCGTCCCGTTGCCGGACAGCAAGTTGCCGGCGCCGGCCGCGGTTCCACCGATGGTGGTGAGGTTCGCGCCGTTCCACAGCGTGATCCCGCCGTCGCCATTGCCGATCGCGGCAGAGCCAGTTGCGTTCGTCCCAATGTAGTTCCCCTGGATGACATTCCCCGTGGCGCCGCTGGCGGCCATGATGCCGTGGGTTGCGTTCCCGCTGATGACGTTGCGTTGGCCCGGAGCAGTTCCTCCGATCGTATTGGTTCCACCAAGAAGCGCAACACCAGCGCCCGTCATCCCTTCTCCCGCCCCTGCGTCCGTCCCGGTGTCTGTCAGCTGGCCAATGAAGTTCCCCTGGATAATATTGTTATCCGACCCTGCTTGGATTCTGATGCCGTGGTGGTCGGTCGTGGTGCCGAAATCGCGTATCACGAGGCCGCGGATCGTGCTCCCATCAGCCGTATTGGTGAGCACCAGTCCATCCGACGCGAGGTTGTTACCATCAAGGATAATTCGCAGGACGGCATTGTTCCCGACGGCTAAGGTGTTAGCCGAGGCCCCTGACTGTGTGTATCCATCGATGAGGACCGCATCGGTGATGTCGGGGAGGGCGACCGTTGGGGTAATCGTATGCGGGCCAACCCCGGCGATATTGAAGCTAATGGTGTCGGTGCCTGCGGTGCTGTTGGCCGCCGTAATGGCTTCACGCAAAGACACGGCGCCGCCTAACGCATTCAACTGTTCGATGGTGTAGCTGGCCCCTAGCCCCGTGTCGTCGGCATCCGACGTGGTGGTAACGATCAGAGTATTGGCCACATCCGTGACGGTGACCGTCAGGTCTTGCGTGTCGATGCCACCGCTGCCGTCGGACACCTGCACGGTGACCTGATAGACATTGTTGCCATCGGCATCGGCCGGTGCTTCAAAGTCTGGTGCCGTCACAAAAGCCAATACACCGGTCGACGCGTTGATCGTAAAGTCCCCGGCATCGACCCCGGTGAGTGAGTAGGTCAGACTCTGAGGCGGAACTTCCGGATCCGTCGCGTCCACATCTGTAACAGCAGTCGTGTTCTCTTGGATGGAAATGGAGGCTGTTCCACCGCCGCCGTTGCTGGTGATGGTCGGAGCCGTGTTAATCACATTGACGTTAACGGCAAACTCCGAGGTGTTGTTCGCCGCATCGGTCGCGGTGGCCGTTACGCGGTCGCCAGCCACCAACAATCCAACGGCAAACGTGAAGGAAAATTGTCTAGCGGTAGGATCGATAGTGCCCGCAGTAGTCCCGGAGACCGTTCCGCTGCCGATAAAGCCCGCCCCCTCGCCATTGATCCCGACCGCGTCCGCGCTCTCAAAAAATTCGACGGTAGCGCCAGGCCTAGCTTCGCCCGTGATGATGACATTGCCACCGTTGACAATGACGCTGTAGAGCACCGGGAAGTTCATCAGATTGTTCCCGCCACTGTCTGCATCACCTGCATCGTTGGGGGTGACTCCGTCTGGCGGGTCGGTTTGCGGCAGGGTGGGGCGGAGGTCGATGCCAAGGCGGCCGTTGTTCGTAATGGTATTCTGCGTGATGCGATTGCCGGTACTCGTGTCAGAGACCTCGATGCCCGATCCGCTCCAGCCGCTAATGACATTGCTTTGGACAGTGACGCCGGTCGAATTGCTGAGCCATACCCCACCTTCGATCCCATGACTGCCGTCGTTGACGATGATGTTGCCAGACACGAAAGACGTGCCGGTGACGGATTCGAGTTCCACGCCGGCCGCGGTGGTGGTCAGGCGTTGGCTGCTGGAAACCGTATTGCCCGTAAAGGTGATATTGGCCCCTTGGAGTTTGACGCCGTCGTCGCCGCTACCTGAGATGGTATTGTTCGTGATCTGGTTGCCGGTGCTGAGGCCATCGGCAAAGCGAATGCCGTCGCTGTTATTGTTGATGATCTGGTTATTCGTGATGAGGTTGTTATCCGCAGCCCCAGTGATGGTGATGGCGCCGACTGCCCCTGTGACCGACTCGCTGTTATTCGTGAGGTAGTTCTGCGAAATGGTGTTGTTATCCCCGGCACCAGTCGTGCCATCGATGACGATGCCGGTGCCGGTCGTGCTGGTCGTCCCATTGACGAAATTCTGGATACGGAATCCGGTGATCGTGCTGTTGCTGGCTCGAAGGACGAAGCCGCTTGCCTCGGCCCCCGCACTCGTCCCGTCGAGGACTACGACGGGTGTGCCCGCCACGTAGCCGGACTGGGTGGTCGCATCCAGCACCGCGGCATCGGTGATGAAGGGGAGCGCGCTCGCCAGCGAAATCGTGTGCGGCCCGGCGCCGGCAATATTGAAGGTGATGGTGTTCGCACCGGCGGTGCTGTTGGCCGCGGTGATCGCTTCGCGCAGGGAGACGGCACCACCGAGGGCGTTGAGTTGCTCGATAGTGTAGCTGGCGCCCAAGCCCGTATCGTCGGCATCGGAGGTCGTCGTGACGACCAACGTGTTGGCGACGTCCGTGACGGTGATCGTCAGATCTTGCGTGTCGATGCCACCGTTGCCATCGGACACCTGCACCGTGACCTGATAGACATTGTTGCCATCGGCATCGGCTGGCGCCTCGAAGTCAGGAGGGGTGGTGAAGGCCAAGAGGCCGGTTGAAGGATTGATTGTGAAATGTCCGGCATCAGTTCCGCTGATGGAATAGGTGAGGGTTTGCGGTGGTGCCTCGGGGTCGGTGGCATTGACGTCGGTCACGGCGGTTAGGGTCTCGGCCACAGAAATCGAAGCCGTCCCGCCGCCCCCGTTGCTCGTGATGGTGGGGGCCGTATTGCCCGTGGCTGCGACGTTGACCGCGAATTCCGATGTGCCGCTGGCTACGATGGAGGCAGTGGCAGTGACGCGATCGCCTAATACCAAGGATCCCACGGCAAAGGTGAAGGAGAATTGAATCGCGGTGGTGTCGACTGTGCCGGCCGTGCCGGTGACACCCACGGTGCCACGACCGATAAAGGTCTGAGCCTGACCATTTGCTCCAGCCGCTCCCGGACTTTCATAAAATTCAACGGTGGCGCCAGGTCGACCTTCACCTGAAACCGTCACGTTCCCGCCGGTGATCGTGATGCTGTAGAGGACCGGGAAATTCATGAAATTATTGGGGCCGGTGTCGCCGTCGCCGCCGTCGTTGGGGCTCACTCCGTCGCCGGTCCCCAACTCAATTCCAAGCGCCGCATTGCCGAAGATCAGGTTGCCGCGGATGAGATTGCCGATGGTCGGGGTGTCACGAACCTCGATCCCGTTGATGTCGTTGCCGAAGATCAGGTTCCCTTCGGTCGCATCGTTCGACCCGTCGAGATTTGTGCCGATGATATTGCCGGTCGCCCCGGCAGGCGCGTTTTCATTGAGATCGATCCCGTCGCGAGTGTTGCCGAGATCCAAGGTGCCCGTAATGTCGGTGCCGATGTAGTTGCCCTGGATGACGTTATTGTCGCCATTGTCGATCTCGATGCCATCGCTGCCGTTCCCGGAGATGATGTTGCGCGCGTTGGAATTCGATCCGCCAATGGTGTTCCCATTGGCATCATTGATCTCGATGCCCTCTTGATCGTTACCTCGGTCCAGCGTACCAGTGGCATCTGTCCCAATGAAGTTCCCCAGCACCTGGTTTCCTGTCGCAAGGGTTCCAAGAATCACCAGCCCAGAATTTAGATTGCCGGAGATGACGTTCCGATCCGCCGCTGTGAGTCCACCGATGATGTTGTTGCCGAGTTCGAGACGGATGCCGCCCTGCTCAATGGTGGCTGACGTATTGTTTGCTGCGATCGTGCTGCCATCCGCATCCAACCCGACGTAGTTGCCGGCAATGATGTTATTCGCGCTTTGCACCAATATGCCGTTTTGATTGAAGTTCTGAATCGCAAGGCCTCGAAGCGTGCTGCCCCCGCTTCCGGCTCCCAGGACAAGGCCGTTCGCTGCGCCGGCGCTGGTGCCGTCCAACTCGATCAGCAATACCGCGTCGGTCCCACCGGGGAGCGTGTTGGCTGATGAGCCAGGTTCAGAATAGCCGTTAATGATGATCGTTTGCGTAATGGTCGGGAGGGCGCTCGTCAGACTGATGGTGTGCGGCCCGCCGCCGGGAATGTTGAAATTGATCGCGTCTGTGCCGGCGGTGCTGTTGGCTGCCGTAATGGCTTCCCGCAAAGACACGGCGCCGCCTAACGCATTCAACTGCTCGATGGTGTAGCTGGCGCCCAAGCCTGTATCGTCGGCATCGGAGGTCGTGGTGACGACCAACGTGTTGGCGACGTCCGTGACGGTGATCGTCAGGTCTTGCGTGTCGATACCACCGTTGCCGTCGGACACTTGGACCGTGACCTGATAGATATTGTTGCCATCGGCATCGGCCGGTGCTTCAAAGTCCGGCGCTGCGGTAAAGGTCAGGACTCCGGTCGTTGGATTGATCGTGAAGTCCCCGGCATCCGCTCCGCTGATCGAGTAGGTGAGACTCTGCGGCGGGGATTCTGGGTCGGTCGCGTTGACATCGGTGACCGCCGTCAGCGTCTCAGCCACGGAGATGGAAGCCGTCCCGCCGCCGCCGTTGCTCGTGATCGTTGGGGCCGTGTTCGCGGCGGCCGCCACGTTGACCGAGAATTCCGATGTGTTGCTGGAGGTATCAGTCGCTGTGGCAGTGACGCGATCCCCGACAACCAAGGATCCCGGGGCGAACGTGAAGGAGAACTGAATTGCCGTATTGTCGACTGTTCCGGCGGTGCCGGTAAGGCCCACGGTGTTGCTGCCAATGAAGGTTTGGCCTTCACCATTGGCGGCAGCCGCATCGGGACTCTCAAAGAACTCGACCGTGGCCCCGGGTCTGGCTTCCCCACTGATGGTGACGTTGCCACCGGAGATCACCACACTGTAGATCACCGGAAAGTTCATCAGATTGTTCGGACCGGAATCTCCGTCACCTGCGTCGTTGGGCGTGACCCCGGCAGGAATACCATCCCAAGCCAAATCGATACCGAGGCCGGTGTTCGTGTGAATCGAATTGCTCAGGATCGCGTTGCCGTTGCCCGAGGTGGTGTAGATCGCAACGCCGGCCAGGTTGTTGAACGCGACCGTGTTGCCGGTAATCAGGTTGTTTGAGGCATTCGTATGTGTGCGAATCCCTTGCTCCGAGTTGCCGAGATTGGTGCCCGAGGAATTCGTGCCGACGTAGTTGCCTTGGATGGTATTGTTCGAGGTGCCAGCATCGCGCAACTCGATACCGGCCCACACGTTCCCCCCAACGACGTTGCCTGCATTAGCGACCGCGCCGCCAATGAGGTTGTTGTTCGCACCGGTTAGAATCTGAATGCCGATGTCGGTGCTCGTGATCGCTACCGTGCCTGCGGCATTGGTGCCGATGTAGTTGCCCTGCACAGTCGTCCCGCTCGTGGCTGAGCCCGAGAGCACGACTTCTGCGCCGGTGTTTCCGGCCACCACGTTGCGATCATTCGCCCCCGTGCCGCCGATAACCGTGCCCGATGAGTCGGCGACACGGATGCCGACCCCGGTGTTCGGCAAGGCCGCGGTCCCGGCGGCGTTCAGGCCGATCCAGTTCCCCTGAATCGTCGCGCCGGTCGATCCGTTCCCCACCAGCACACCTTGTCCATTGCCCGAGATCACGTTGCGGGCCCCGGCCGTGTTGCCGCCAAAGACGTTGCCGGTGCCGGCACCCCAGAACGACGCGCCGCCGTTGGTGTTACCCAGCGCCACCATGCCCGTCACGTCGGTGCCGATGTAGTTGCCCTGCAACAGATTGTTCTGCGATGTGGCACCGAGCACCTCGAAGCCGTAGTGGTTGTTGCCCGAAATAATGTTGCGCGCGTTGCTGTTCGTGCCCCCAATCGTGTTGCCACTTGATCCGTTGCCGATATAGATGCCGCTCTGTGCCGTATTCGATCCCGTACCGTTCACGTCGCCGGTGCCCGCCGCGTTGGTGCCGATGTAGTTGCCCGAGACGGTGCTGTTGTCGGTGTTGTCGAAATAGATTCCCTGCTCGCCGTTGCCGGAAACGACATTGCGCTCCGCAGCATCGTTCACACCGTCGGCATTGGTGCCGATCAGCAAGCCCGTGGAGTTGAGCGCATAGATACCTTTGACGGCGTTGGCGGAAGCTGCGGTGCCGGCGGCATTCAGGCCGATCCAATTGCCCTGAATGACATGATTGCTCGAGTTCTGGATCTCCAGCCCCGTGCCCGTGAAGCGATTGATGATCAGGCCCTTGATGGTGCTGCCGTCACTTCCGACGCTCAGCATGAGGCCCTGGACCAACGTCCCCACGTTGTTGCCATTCAGTTCGATGATCGGCGTGCCGGCGAAGTCGGGTTCGCTCCAACCGTTGATGACCACGGGGCTGGTGATGAGAGGCAGCGCATCGGGTGTCGTGCCGGCATCAGGTCCGTCGTAGGTCAGCGTGATGGTGTGGACCCCCCCTACCAGGGCGGCCGTGATATCGAAATAGATATAATCTGTGCCGCCTGAGGCATTTGCCGCCGTGATGGCTTCTCGCAGGGAGATATGACCATCAGCTCCGGGGTTAGCAATCAGGGCGGCGACGGAAGTGGTCGTCCCATCCATCGTATCGTTGGTGGTGCTCACCACGAGACCGGCGCGCGGACCGAACTCGGAGGTGCTCCTGTAGGTGCCACCGCCCAAGTCACGCGTGGCGGTGGCAGTGATGCGCGTGATCGATGTCGCCGTCACGCTGTTCAAGCTACCGGTGAAGGTCTGGGCGCCGCTGCCAGTGCTAGTAACCGACAACGCGCCAAGATAGATTTGCCCTTCGCCATGGCGGGTCGTGTCGATACCGAGGGGATTCTCAAACAACTCGATACGATAGGTGCCGGCCGGCACGTCCAGCACGAGTGTGACATCCAAATTCGCGCCGTTCTGGACAACTTTGGTCACGATTGGGAAGTTGAGAAGCTCATTGGCAGCGGTACTGCTGTCGCCGTCGCCGGCGTCGTTGGCGGTGACGCCGTTTGTGCCTAGATCGATACCAAGTCCGCCGTTTGAGTAGATCGTGTTGCCGATGACCGAGTTGCCCGTGCCCGCATCGGACTGGATCCATACGCCATCGCCTCCGTTGAAGGCGATGATGTTGCTGGCGCTTGTGGTAGTACCGCCAATGATCGCGTTGCTCGCATTATTGCGGATCGTGATACCGGATACCGTATTCGAGAGTGCGCTGGTACCAGTGACGGTGGTACCGATGTAGTTGCCCGTGATGATCGTGCCGCTGGCCGAGTTGTAGATCTCGATGCCGTAGCCGTTGTTGCCGGAGATCAGGTTGCGATCGGCTGCTGTGGTTCCGCCGATGCGAACGTTGTTCGACTTGACGGCGATCGCACCCCAGGTGCCGATCCTGCTGTTGCCGTCCGCGATCGTGCCCGAGACATCAGTGCCGAAATAGTTGCCCACGATGACGGAGCTGCCGGCGCCCCCATCGACTTCGATGGCGTTGTCTCCCGCACCATTGATGACCAGACCTCGAATGGTCGATGCGCCAGTAGTAAGCGCAATCGCGTTCAGGTCCCCGACGGGCGATGACACACCTGACGCGTCGATCTCGATGATCGGTCCTTTCGCAGCGTCGTACCCGGGCTGCGACGAGCCATCGATGATCACGGCCTCTGTGACGTCCAACGAGCTGCCCGTGAGCGAGATGCGGTACCACGAGCGCGCCGTACCGGCGGCGTAGTTGGCGTCGAAGTCGGTGATGGACGTGTCGGCCAGCGTTGTTGTCACCGGCGCGCTGAAGCCCGCGCCGCCGTTGTCTCGGTAGTACAGGTGGTTCGGATCAGTCAGCGCGAGGTTGAACCGAATCGTGTCGGTCCCGGCACTAGCGTTGGCTGCAATGATCGCTTCGCGCAGGCTGGTCACGCCGTCACCGGCATTGACCACGTCGTTAGTGGTGTCAACAGTGAAGGTGGCTAGCGCGTGGTTCCAGCCCGCCTGAGTGTTTGCACTGATCACAACGGCCGTCTCAATCGAACCGGTAGCGGCTTCAAGTTGCCAGTTTCCATACTCAGCAGCGCTGCCGGTGCGATCCGTACTGGCGGCGATATCAGCCCCCGTGAGTGTGGCAAGCGTGCTCATCGCGAGCTGGCCAACCTCGCCGCGGCCAAAATTGCAGCCATAGACCAAGATATCGGCGTTTTGGGACAGGCTCTGGCCGATCTGGCGGAACTGCTGCGCGTAAGTAGTTGAGAGCGAGTCCTGCGTCAGGAAGCTCGTGCCGAGATGCAATTCGGCTTCGTTGCCTTCGGCGATCAGGTGAATCGCATCGACGCCCGTGCGGTTGGCCAACGTCTGCGCGATTTGCTCGACGCCGTCTCGGTTGGCATCGAGAATGATGACCTCGGCGGACGGGGAGATGCCGTTTAAGAGCGTCTGTAGATCGGTCACGCTCGCATCGACGAAGACGATCTCATTGCGCTGCGCCGCCGGCGGTTCGTGGCCGGCCAATGCCGCGACGAGATCATCGTGTCCGTCTGCGGTTTGAGAACTGGCTGAGCTGTCAGGCGAGGCATCGGCGGAGGCGGCTGAATCCGCCTGTTGCTGATCCGTATGCTCGCCCACTTGCGCAACCGTCGCAACGGCGGCGCCGTCGAACATGATGCGAGGTTCGAGGGCGAGGAGCGAGCCGGAGAAGTCGGCGCGGCGCGGCGGAGCGGGTTTGGCCGCCGACTCCCGATGCCGTTTCCAGAACGATGTCTTCGATCGCTTCGCCATAACTCGTCTCTGCTTCGCCGACCTTTTCGGATACGTAGGAGAGCCAGGTCCAAACAGACGTATGTCCGGGGACGTACACCCCCACCGAAAGTGTAGCAATCTTCGGGAATCTGTCGAGTCGAGAGGGGGCCTAAGTGATTGTCGGCGTAGGGCATTCCTGACCAGGTTGGTTATCCACAGGCAATTCTTGCCTCTGGGCTCGGGGAGGTGCGATTGGACGAGGCAGCTCGGCCTGGTCGCCGTTCGTTTTCATCGAACAATTGACCTGTATCCCACGAGGTGTAACGTAGGGGGGAACTGTTCTGGGGACAGGGCTCCAGCGGCCCGAGACGCCCCGAATGAAAGGACCCCATGAGCACGAAAGCTCCCATTCAACAACCGGCGAGTTCAATCGTTGAGATTGTCGCCCAGGTGCGGTTTCCGTCCGTCTTGACCATCTCGTCCGCACCCCCTGCGGCGTTTCAGGAGCGGGTGCGCAGCCAGTACCCTGTCTTCGGGCTCTCACAGGACCGGCAGGCCTACGTCTTTCAGAGCGAGAATCGGCAATGGACGCTCACCCTGGGCTCGGATTTCATGGCTGTAGTCACGCCGCGGGACGCGGGGTGGGACCTCTTTAAGACACATTTGGCGGGGGCGATGCAGGCCCTGACCGAGATCTATCGCCCTCAGTTCTTCTCGCGTGTCGGGCTTAGGCTTCGGCACGTG
Source organism: uncultured Nitrospira sp. (assembly GCA_964449255.1). Lineage (GTDB taxonomy): Bacteria > Nitrospirota > Nitrospiria > Nitrospirales > Nitrospiraceae > BQWY01. The sequence continues at coordinate 14,159 of CAYUYE010000014.1, forward strand.
ATTCGTCGTTCTGCCTATGGGTTGGCCGGACAGGACTGGAGCCAGCTTCTGCACCCTCATTTGGCAGCGACTTGTGCCTGGCCTGAGCTTGGCGGCGATGTACAGGTGAGTCGGGGCGAACTCGTCCTGGGGTACAAGGGGAAGCCGGATCAGACGCGCATCGGCCACGGGTTGATCCTGATCCAGGGGCCGCAAGGAGAGAATCGCGAGGTCGCCTACTTGCTCGATCACGACCTCTTCGTGGAAGCTCGCGTGGGAACCGGTGAGGTCTTCAAGTGCCTGGATGGGTACTATCGCGAGGCTCAGCGCGTCTTCCGCCTGTGTCTCACGGATCGCTTGATCCGGGCGATGGCGCCATCGGCGGTGGTGGAAGAAAAAGCGGCCTAAGGAAACGTCAACCGTCAGTCACAGGAGATTTGCCGGGGCCTCGGTTCCTTCCGACCGCTTGTCGATTGACGCATGACGAGTCACGCGAGTGCCTCGCGCTAGAACCCACTCTCCCTAATCAACACCGCTAGGGCGTGATTCCAGGCTCGCTCCAGCACACTGGACGGATGGCCTTGAATGTGGAGTTGCCCGCGTGTCACCTGCATCCATGAAGGTGTGCCGCCGCTCAGGCTGAGTCTGATCCGATACACGGAGGCGTCCGGCTTCAGCTTGCCCTTCTGATCTTCCCGTACCGCCACCGGCCCCCCATAGACGGATGCTAAGTAGGGGAGGGTGAAGTTCCCTTCGTCGATCTGGCGGATTTCTCTGACGTCGGCCGTCACTGTGGGTTGGGTCGGGTCGTCCGGGACGAACAGCGCTTTTTGCCCAGGCTCGACCCGTGCAAACTCCGTCTCCGGCGCCAGGGCTTCGATTTCCCGCTCGGTCGGGGCAATGATGAACGCCAGCGGGAGCTTGTCGTTGATCCAGCGTCCTGGGTGCAGCGATTCCTCAACGTCGGTGACAATGCCGGCAATCGGTGCGCGCAGCACCAACGTGTCCTGCTTCTCTCGTAACCCTTCCAATTCGGACAGTCGGCTTCGATAGGACTGCTGCACGACCAGATTCTTGGCCAATTCTTCCTGGTTTCCGACCTGTTGCCGGGCGCGGAGTTCCAGTACGTCGATCCGCTTCTGTGTGACCAGGACGTCTTTCTCGACGGACGGGGCTTCTAGGGTGAGGAGCACGTCGCCCGCGGCCACATGTTGGCCGTTCCGCACCGTGGCTTCGACAATGCGGCCGGCGGCCGGGGTAAAGAGCGTCGCATGGGGGCGAGCTTCGAGAATCGCCGGCACGGCGACGGTGGTCGGCCACGGTAGTGCCAACGCCGCGGCGGCCAGCGCAAGTGCGGCGGCGGCAATCCAGGGGCGTGGAGAGGTGCCAATACGCGCCTGGAGCGTCCACCAGACCTTCAGCTCCCGCGCGATGGGCAGCAAGATGAACCAGCCGATCTCAATCGCGAAGAGGATCACGCCCAGCGCTTTGAACGCGAAATGGTAGACGAGGAGCGCGATGCCGGTGAACACGATCAAGCGATAGACCCAGACGGCCCAGGCGTACAGGATCAGCTTGCGGCGGAGTGTCGGGGAGAATCGGTCGGACGGCGGATCATCCAACCCAAAGAGCACGCGCCGCAGTTGCCACGTGCCGAGATTGAAGGCGCGATCTTGGAGGTTGGGCACGCCGAGCCAGTCCGACAGGATGTAATAGCCGTCGAAGCGCATCAAGGGATTGAGATTGATCGAGAGGCCCATGACCCAGCTGGTAGTCGCGACGACGAAGGCAATGCTGCGGAGCGTGCCGTCTTCGAGAAAGTTCCAGAGCAGCGTGGCGATAGCCGCCAGGGACAACTCGGTGATCATGCCTGCGGCGCCGATGAGGCAGCGCTGCACCCGCGACTTGAGGCGCCATGCCTCACTCGTGTCCGTGTAGAGCATGGGAAACATGACGAGAAACGCCACGCCCATAGTCGGCACACGGCAGCCATAACGCGTGGCCGTGTAGGCATGACCGAGTTCATGCGCCAGTTTGACGCCAGAGAGCGCGAGGCCATACCAGACCATGCCTTTGACCGTGAAGAAATAGAGAAACGTGTCGACGAAGGCGTCCCACTGGCGACCGACCAAATAGAGGCCGGCGACCCCGCAGGCGATCACGAGCCACCGAGCCGGCGCGGTAAACAGCGGGGCCACCACCGGTAGGGTGGCCCCTAGGAACCGACTTGGGTGAACCAGCGGAAGCTTGAAAAAGAGATAGTGATGCACGAGCCACATGAACCAGGACAACTCCTGCATGCGGGCTTGCGCTTCATAGGTCTTGCTGGAGCCCTGCATGGGGTCGCGCGTGAGGTTGTTGGCATGGAGAAAGGCGATCAGCGCCTCCACGTCCTTGACGTCGGCCTGATAGGTGGTTTCCGCAGCAACCGCCGCGAGCAGCGTGTCCGCTTTGGCCAGGTGCCAGCGGGAGAGCAACTGATAGGGTTCCCAGCCGATCTGAAAATACCGGTGGCGAACGGGATCGATGATCGTCCAGGCCGGTGCACCATCCTCCCTGGGGCTGCCCTGCATGATCTGGAGATCGTCACGCAGCGGGGGGAGGGGGCTGTCCTGTGTGGGCTTGAGTTGGGCGGCGACGTTCATAGGCCAAAATACTGCCGTACCGCGGTGATGGGCCGGCGAAACACGAGATAGAACAACGGAACCTCATCGCCTTGAATCTTCGCCGTACCCTGCCAGCCGATGCGCATGTCCGGCGCGGCCTCGACCAGTTCGGCCGTCACCCTGTAGGCCAGAATATTGCCCGGCAGCACCTCGGCGTGGTAACTCGCGTGGGACAGCGTCGCCTGATAGGTCTTGAGCGGATCGACGTCCAGAAAGAGCTGCACGGGACGTCCTTCCTTCAGCACAATCGCGTCCTCCACGGGCAGCTCGATACGCACCTCGATGCTTGTGGGGTCGGCGATGTCCATAATGCGCTCGCCGACCACCACCGGCTTGCCGATCCAGTCCGATTCATCGCCGTAGAGGAGCACGCCGGCCTGCGGCGCCGTCACCTGGACCTGCTGCAGCAGCTCGAACGCATAGTTCCGTTCGACTTCGCGTAGCTCGGCCTCGGCCTTCAGGAGCGGCAGCTTCGCTTTATTCTGCGCGTCTCCAAAAGCCCCTTGGGAGGCCTGGCGGTATTCCGCGACGGCCACGGACAGGTTCTTCTCGGCGACCTCGTACTGGTTGCGCAGCGTGGTGTCTTCGAATGTCAGGATCGGCTGGTCGGTCTCCACGTGACTGTTCGGTGGGACCAGGATTTTTGCAATGACGCCATCGATCGGCGCGCTCACGATGGCCGGATCTTTGGCGACGAGCTTGGCCGGGGCGAGCGTCGAGAACCGCACCGGCATCGCCAGCGCCGCGAGCGCCGCCGTGACGGCCGACCAGACGAGCGCACGCCGGAGCCACGGTAGCCGTCGCACCGGCCGATGGCCTGCTAGCGCCTGCCAGGCGTGGGCATAGGCCTCGGCCAGGCGATGGACCAGTGTCCGTTCGTTCTCCTGCCAAGCCTGTTCGCGGCTGAGCCAGAGTGCCCCCACCGGCTGCTGCTCGCCGAGCCGCAGCGGACACCACATGACGAAGGGGAGGGCGAATTCCTTCCAGGATGCGCGGAGGTCATCCGGACAATCGGCGTCGGTCAGGACGACCGGGCCCTCCTTCGGATCCTTCGCGCGCGCGATGACGGCCATCCGCTCGATCCACTGGATCAACGGCGCGTGCGGTTCAATCGTGGCGACGCTGGAGGCAGTCGCGACGCGATAGGGACTGAGTGGACGTGGGCCGGCCGCGAGCACGAAGGCTTGACGGAAGGCGATCAACCGCCTGGTCTCGTTGGCGATGAGGAACTGGAGTTCTCGAAGGGTCTGGGCGCCACGCGCCAAGGCTTCCAACTGCAGAAACGTGGCCAGGGCGTTGGAGGGGGCTGGTGAGGCTGCGGCGGTCATGGAGGCCAGGTTAGGGTGCGGCGGTGGGGAACGTAGCCGAGCCGCTCATGCCGGCGAGCACATCCGGCGCCGTTTTATCGAAGATGCCGATGACCCGGATGGTCTGGCTGGCCGCATCGACGCTGGCCCCGACCTCCGTGATACGCGCGTGGTATTGGCGGCCGATTTCATCCACGGAAAACGTGAAGGCAGTGCCGTTCTTGAGCCAGGTGAGCGACTTCGACGGAAGGATGAGTTCGATTTCCAGGCGACTGTCGTCCAAGATGCTGAGGACTTGGTCGTTGGGAAACACGTTTTCGTGCTCGTGCGCAATGAGTTTGACGATCCGGCCGGCAAACGGAGCTTTGATTCGGCAGCCGTCCACTTTCACTTGAGCAATTTTGATCGCCGCCGCCGTCTTCTTGGTTTCGGCCTGAGACACGTCCAATTCGAGTTGCCCGATCGACTGATGTTGGGCGAGCCGGCGGTTGTTGTCGTAGGTTTTTCTCTTGGCTTCGTGCTCGGCCGTCGCGGCCGCCAGTTCCGCCTCGTATTTCGCGCAGTCCATCAACACGAGGATGTCGCCCTTCTTGAATCGTTGTCCGTCTTTGAAGGGCAGGCTGCTGATGCGTCCTTCGATCTGGCTGGCCAGCACCGCCTCGGCCGTGGCCTTGACGACCCCGCGGATCGTATCGAGCGCGGCCCCGGACGACTCCGGCGCAAGGTTGAGCTTGGCCCAGCCTGGCTGCACAGAGCCGAGGAGCGCCCACGTGCAGAGGCCCGCCAGCATCCCCGCACGGCCCCAGCGATGAACCCGCTTGGTCATGGTGATCACACGGCGCCGCTCAAGGCGGTCCAGTGGTGGCGAATGGCGTCGGCCAACCCGGCGACGGTGGAGCTGTCGAGTTTCTCAGGGAGCAGGTCTTCCCCGACCGCGCTCAGCAAGCTCGCGTAGGCCATTTCCAGCTCGGCCTGTGACGCGTAGTAGCGAACCTCGGCCACGGCCTGGCCCACGCGCTCCTGGAGCAATACTTGCTCGCTGATGCGGTTCGCCACCTGGGAACGATAGGTGTGTTCCGCGATCTGGAGTTGCGTGTCGTGATAGGTCTTGGCGGTCTGGTATTCCTTTTGAGCATAGGCAAAACGAGCCATCCCCACGTGGACCTGGCTCATGACCGTCATCGTCATCGCAAGACTCTGTGCATCCAGGAGGGCCTTTTGCGCCTCGATGGTCTTCATGCGGAGCGGGGTCCGGAAGAGGCTCAACAGGTTCCAGCTCACCCGCGACCCGTACGCGAGCCATTCCTTATTGAAGAGCAGCGTGTTCCCGTTCCAATTGCCGCCGATCTGGAGATTCAAATTGGGGAGCAGCTCCAACAGCGCGGCCTTCGTTTCCTTGGCATTGATGCGTTTCCGGTAGTCCACCGTGCGCAGTTCCGGTCGCGTCAGCAAGGCGCGCTCTTCCATGTTTTCAACCGGGAGCGGCAGGCTGGCGAGCACCGCGCGGGATTTGGGCACCGCGATCTGGAACGGCTCACCGGGGCGCAGCCCGATCATGGTGGCCAGCTCGGTCTTGGCCGTCGCGAGGTCGCGGTACAGGCGTTGAATTTCGCGCTGGCTGTTCATCAACTCCCGCTGGTACTGCAGGGGCGGCAGCGGGTTGTCGAGGCGCTCGCGTTGCACGGCGCGGGCGTTGTCGATCGCTTTCGTGACCCACTTGTCGAGCGACCCGAGGCGGTCCAGTAGTTGTTCGGCGCTGACCGCGCGCCAATAGGCGTTGCGCACGTCTTGCATCACGCGAATGGCGACTTTGCGTTTTTCTTCTTCCGCGACCAGCACGTCGTCGGCGGCTTGCTGCGCCCGCACATAGGACAGGCCGAAGTCGAGCACGTTCCAACTGAGGGTGAGGTCGGCGGAAAAAATGTTCTTGTCGGCCGAGGTGGACGGTTCCAAGGTGTCGCGTCCGGTCAACAAGGACCGGCTGATGCCGCCGCTGTAGTTGTCTCGCCCATCGAAGCCTGCATTGGCGACGAGCCGCGGCAACATCGAGTAGTGCGCCAGGTTGAGTTGTTGGTGCGCCAGCATCGTGTTCATCACCTCGACTCGCATGTCGAGGTTGTACTTCAAGGCGCGGGCCATGGCCTGATACAGATCAACGGGGCCGCCGAGCGGCTCTTGGTCCTTCTGCAGCCGATCGAGGTCCCGCGCGACCCGCGCCTGAATCTCCTTCTGCGTCAAGGGAACAGGCGCGATGGCACACCCGGCCGTCAGCAGGATGCACAGTGAGGCGACGAGTTTCGTGGCAAGACTCTGCGTCTTCATGGATCCGAATGGACTGGTTCCCAGGTTTGATCAACCGTAAGTCTAATGGCCTTCCTGGGTTTCGTCGAGGAACTCTTCAATTTGAGCAGGAGGGTAATGAGTGGCTTGCTGGCTCAAAAAACGGCGTGATAGGATGCTCCCCGAAAGGTGTTGAGTGCTGAGGTTTGGGCATGGTGGCAGGGAGGCCATAGTCTGGACTCCATGCTACTGGCCAGGAGGTGTGCGATGAAACGACTCGCGTGGGCCCTGGTAATCCTTATATGTCCAATAGTTGCGTCGCACTTGGTTTTTGGGGCCGGGCTCTTCAAGTTGGGAGAGAAGGCCCCGACGTTTGCGCTCACCTCCATCACCGGAGAATCGCTGTCGCTCGAGACGCTCAAGGGCAAGGTGGTGGTGTTGGGCCTGTTCCATATTTGCGAACCCTGCCTCCTGCAGGGCACCAATCTGCAGAAAGTCCACGAGGCGACCAAGGGCAAGAACGTGGCGGTGGTGGGCGTGAACTCCTCCGGGAATTCCAAGGATGACGTGGCGGAATTTTTGGCCCAGTTTCCGGTGAAGGTGACCTATCCCTATCTGCTCGATCCGAAAAAGGTGACGGACAAGCTCTATGGCGGTGGGAAGTTCATCCCGAACGTCTATGTGATCGACCAGACGGGGACCATTCAGTGGCAGCGTGTCGGGAATATGGATCTGGCCGGCGCAGAGGTGATTTTGCAAGAGGTGAACAAGTTGTTGGCGGCGGCTCCCGGTGGGGGAGGGGCGTGAGGGCTCGCAGTTAGGCGTCACGGTGACGCCCAAGGGACTGGTGTATGGACGAATCGGCGGAAGGCAAAGAAGAATTTCTTGAGCTGGTGAAGGGGATTGATACGGCCGTGCAGGTGGTGATCCCTACGGCGCCCTCGAACAGCATGTATCTGATTTCGTTGACGAAGGGACCCAACCGTAAATTCATCTCCTTGTCGGAGGACGATATTCTGGACCTTCCGAATGAGGCCGATATTCGCACCAAGGTGATGAAGGTCGTGAAAGACGCAGTGGTCGGCCTCTGACGACTCACTCCCGCTCCATTATCCCATGCTCAAAGCCATTCTCCCCAATATCTGGCAGTGGTCGTGGTTCTCCGAGGAGAAGCAGCTCGATTTCAATGGAGTGCTCCTGTCCATCGGGGAGCATCGGATCCTCGTGGATCCTCCACCGTTCACGGTTGATGACAAGGCGCAGCTCAGGCGAATGGGGCGCCCCGACTACATCGTCATCACGAATCGAGACCACGCCCGGGAAGCCGGGGAATATCAGCGGGAGTTCGGCTGTCAATTGTATCTGCCGGATGGTGATGCCCCACAGATGGAATTGAAGCCGAGCCGAACGTACAAAGACGGTGAGTTGCTCCCCGGAGGGATCTGGGCCGTGCATCTGCACGACCAGAAGTCGCCGGGCGAATGCGCGCTGTTTTTTCAGCAACAGGGCAAGGGGCGGCTCATTGTCGGCGATGCGTTGATCGGCAAGCCCGCCGGCTCCCTGTCGATGTTGCCGGCTGACAAGTATGCCGACGTCGCCAAGGCGAAGGAGGGGCTCCGCCGGCTGTTGAAGTACGAATTCGACGTGCTGCTCGTGGGCGACGGGGCGTCGATTCTCTCCGATGCGAAGACGGCGGTTGCCCGGCTGTTGGACGCGTGAGCCCGGCCATGTTTTCCCCCTCCGAAGAACTCAATCGCCAAGGGAACGAACATTTCGCCCGTGGCCACTACACCGAGGCCTACACCTGTTATATGAAGGCCCTGGAGCAGGATCGCCTCTCCGGTGACCAGCGCGCCATGGCGGCGAGCCTAGGAAATCTGGGTAACATCTGCGCCGTGAGCGGACGCCGGGATCCGGCCCAGGCCTACTATCAAGAGGTGTTGGAGTTGCAGAAGATATTGGGCGATGAACGTGGGATCGGGACGACCTTGGCGAACCTCGGCAATCTTCGGGCCGACGCCGGCGAGTGGGAACGGGCCAGGGCCTACTATCTCGAGGCGTTGGACATCATGAATCGAACACAGGACGAGGCCGGCAAAGCGGTCCTCCTCTCGGACCTGGGGTTAGTGGCTCGGGAAAACGGGCAGTACGACCAAGCTATGGACTACTACGATCAATCATTGCGCCTGATGCAGCGTTTGGGCAACCAGGGAGGGATGGCCGACGCCTGGAGAATGAAGGGGCGGACGCTGCTGGCCCAGCAGCGCTTTCGCGACGCGTTGGCTTGTTGCCAAACCAGTCTGGCGATCGCGGAGCGCTCCACAGATGAGCTGCGGGCGGGCGGTGCGCGCTATGTCATGGTGCACTGTCATGAAGAGTTGGGCGATCTGTCGCGGGCCGCGGAGTTGCTGGAGCGCGTGGTGGCGATGGACCGCAAGTATCGGCTGCCGAAGCTGGAAGAAAACACACGTCGGTTGGACGATCTTCGCCTGCGCCTGGCACGCGGTGAGAGGTCTTCCCCCCCTGTAGAGGAGCCGCAACCATGACGAACACGGCAGGGGCGTCCCCGGCCTGGGAGCAGGTGCGGGCGCGGTTGTGCGCGCAGGAACCGGCACTGTACGAGCTTGAACCGGGCGGCGCGATTGCTTTGGAGCTGAACGCCGAGGGCTGGATGCTCGAGTTGACGCCGGACGGCACCTTGATCTGTCAGACCGGCATGGATATCGACGATCTCAAGGTCTTGCTCTCCGAAGGGACCTGCGAAGACCTCGGCACGGACGAAATCGCCAAACAGGCCAAGGGGCTCATGAATCGCACGGTATCGCTGTACCGTCCGCTGCTGATGCGGGAGGGGTTCGAAGAGCGGACGGACATGAACGAGCAGTACGTGGCGATCCTCTTCTCCAAGCCGGTCGACCTCCACGATGTCGATCAGGTTGCGCGGCGGATTCAATGGTGTCGGCAGCAGTTTCGTGCCTGAGAGTGTGCTGGAGGGGAAGGGTGAAGGATTCACGCCGTTGAAGCTCATGAGCCCCACACATCGTATTGGCTCGCTGTCCGAGCTTCGAGAAGCCGTCTCCGCCTACCGGCTCCCGCGCGCCATTCTGACTGCGCTCGATCTGGACCTGTTCACGGTCGTGGGCACGAAGACCTGGTCCATCCCGGAGTTAGCCAAGGCCCTCTCTGTCAGCCAGCGTGGTTTGAGCATACTTTGCCGTGTGCTGGCGAGTGCCGGCCTGCTGACCAAGAACAAGGACGAGTATCGGAACAGTCGGCTTGGCGCGACGGAACTCAATGCCAAGAGTCCTAGCTATCGCGGCGCCTATCTCGAACTCCTTCGCGACGGTTGGCCGAGTTGGTCGAAGCTGACCGAATCGGTGCGGACCGGGAAGGAAGTGGATGAGGACACGCCGCCGGACGACCCTGCGTATCGCCGCCAATTCAGTTGGGCCATGCACCAGCGGTCGCTCGAGGTTGCGCCGGAAGTGGCGCGCCAGGTATCGCTCAAGGAGGCCAAAACCCTTCTGGATCTTGGCGGTGGCCCGGGAACCTATGCGTTAGCCTTCTTGGCCAAGAATCCGCAGCTCCGGGCAACCGTCTGCGATCGCGCACCGGCGTTGGAGGTGGCCCGCGACATTGCTGCCCGTCACAAGGCGGGCCCGCGGCTCTCCTACCTGCCGCTCGATTTCATGAAGGAAACTGTGCCGGATCGGTATGACGTCATTTGGTACTCGAACGTGCTGCACATTTATTCGCCCGAGCAGAATCAGGCGCTTTTCAAACAACTGCGGTCGGCGCTCACCCCTGGCGGCCGGTTGCTCATCCAAGACGCGTTTCTGCTGGACCGGCAGGGCGTGGTCCCGATGGAAGCCAACCTGTTTGCCGTGACCATGTTGCTCTATACCGAAACGGGCAATACCTATTCGCTGGCGGAAACCGCCCAGTGGCTCAGGGATGCCGGGTTTCGGCGTGTCCGCACCGTCAAGCTGAAGGCGGGGACGGGGGACTGGGATGGAGGTCTGCTCGAGGCCTCAACCGCTCGATAGCCCCTAGAAATCCACGTCCCCCGAAGACGATCACCAGAAAATTGAGGACGGCGCTGATGCCGATTCCGGGCAGCCCTTGGCCGGACGAGTGCTCGTGGGTGACAGCGTAGACGCCCGTGGAGATATCCAAGGCCAACCCAACCGTGGCATACATCACCGCGCCCATGAAGGCCCAGGCTCGTCCGCCCAGGAGGGCTCCGCACAGCACGATGGGCAGGCCAAACGAGAACATCGACCACAAGGGAGGCAGGTGAGAGGCCCCGGCTGATTCCGGTGCCATGACTGACGCCAGCGCAGCCTGGATCGTCAGGGCGATGAGCAGTCCGATGACGACGGAACGTTCCATGTGATCGAGAGCATGCTACCCTCTCGCCAGCCCCCCGGCAAGTCTTGTGAGCCAGGGATCTTTCAACTCATCCGCTGGTTTTGTCATACTGGGGCGCTATGCCAGAGCGTCCTGCCGACTCCTCCTGCATCGTCGTGTTTGACGGCCAGTGCCGCCTGTGCGCGGCCACCAAGTCGGCCCTGGAACAGTGGCCCTCAGACGCCAGTCCGCCGGTGCGTTACGTTCCGTACGACAGCCCGGAAGCCAAGACATTGCTGGGTGCACGGCACCGGCCCGGACCCCCGAACGCGGCGCTTCTGATCGAGCCTGGAAGACAGATTGCCGAAGGGCTCGAGACCTTTCTTCGGCTCCTGCCCCGAGTTCGGGGCGGTCGCCTGCTGGTGGCATTTCTGCGATTCCCGGGGATTCATCCCCTTGCGGTACGGGCCTACGCCCTCGTCGCCCGACACCGGTACCGGTGGTTTGGGAGTGTGTCGCCTCGGTAGCGCTCTCGCAACCTCTCCATCCCACAGCGCGACCCTGCAACGCGACTGCGCGAAGGCCTGCGTTTCTGGCCTCATCCCCCCCATTCTGGGCACCCGAGCTACCTCGGGGGAATTTACCCGAACCGCGCACTTGGCGACACTGTGCCCTACAGTGTCGCGCGACGAGTCCACACCCCAGCGCGGCGGGATCCAGCGAGAGGAGAGCATCATGATGCGATGGCTGACCCTGGTGTTCATGTTCGGATGGACCTCGGCTGCCTTCGCGTCATCCGTCGATGTGGCGTCCGCTCCTAACGTGATCCCTCCCACCCTTCAGCCCCTCCTGGCAGAGCACCCTGATCGCATCGTCGCCGTCGGATTCGGTTATCAGCATGGGGGTGTCTCCTCGATCCGGATACGAACCTACGACGTACTGAGCGGGGATCTGCTCTCTGAAGATCAATTCGACCTCAATGTCGTGGGCGGAGACGCCAAAGACGGGGAGCCGACGGGCGACCGTGTCTTTGCGGGAGCTGTTGCGTTGAGCACCGAAGGACTGTCGAATTTTCCCATGAGGGTCTACGATGCCCTGACCGGCCGGTTCCTCTGGCAGGGGCAGATGAATTTTGTAGATGTGAGCAGCGACGACCCACGGCGTCGCGTGCGGCGCACGAGTCCCATCGTGCATCCCAAGCCCTTCGCGCGGCTGGTCTCCACGAGCACGGCGCTCCCCATCGAATCGACGTATCTGGTGCAGGCCGTGGATACTGAGTCTGGACAGCCGATCTGGCAACAGGTCTTTCACTCGGCGAAGCCCGCTGCCGAGGCGATCACGGGCGAGAGCACTCCTTCAAAAACGGCCCCGGCACACGGCACGGCTTGGGACTATGAAATCGTCGTGAGATCGTTCGAAGTGGAGAGCGGGAAACTCGTCTGGTCCGACCGGGTTTCAACCCGGGACCAACCGGAGGAGGCGATCGTGGAAGAAACGCCGGATCACGCCGCACCGATTCCGGCGTGGCATCCGAGGGAGTCGAATATCGAGCGATGGACGTGGTGGGGCCTCGAGTCGGGCTGGGAGGAACTCGCCGGTTAACCTCTGGGCGTGCTCAACTTCTCGTTCAGGGTATCAATCCACTGCCGCTGGAACTGGTCGAAGGGGATGTAGATCTGTTGTTGGAAGGCGGCCGCAACCGGCTGGCGGCTGTTCAAGGCGCCGAGTACTTCCCGCACCTTTTGCATTCCAAACCGGTCGATCATGTAACTGGTGGCCGAATTGCCTTCCAAGTAGGCCACCATGGCCAGGTTGCCAGGAAATCGTGACCAATTGCCTTCAAGGTTGCTGAGCGGAATCAGTTTCACCTCGCCTACATTGGAACCCGCCAACACTTGATCGATATCGGGCCAAGGATCGCCTGCGAGCTGCATCGCAAGCCCCTCATTCAGCCATTGCGGTAACGCGCCGACCTCGGGGCCGAGGCGTTGATGCAGGAGCGCATGCACGAACTCGTGCCGCAGGACGCGTGACAGCCAGTTGCGGTCCGTGAGGGCCCCCTGGGTCGGAATCTGAATCCGGCCGAGCGACGGATCGAAGAGGCCGTCGGCCCAGGCGGGGCTGCCGGTTGCCCCCTGAAACGAATCCTTTGTGTGGAGCACGACGATAATGGGTTTGGATGGGAAGTAGTCAAACTTTTGGCCAATCTCGCGATAGGCGTCTTCCAAGATATCCAGGACCGCCATCCACGTCGTCTGGTCTTCCGCCCCGTCGTACTTCACGGTGAAATGCGTCGTGGCCTGGGTGGTGAATTGCTCTTCCACCTTCGCCGTCCGCTTGATCTTGGCCGTCACAGCTTGGAGATAGCTCCGGAGGTTGGGATCCTTTTTTGCCCGTTCCGTTGCCATCTCGAGGTGGCGCGCGGCTTCGACGAGCTTGTCCTCTTCCTGGAGGAGGTCGGCCATGGCTAGATGGGGGAACGCCTCGTTCGGGGCCAGGGAAATGATCTTGGCCAGGAACGCTTGGGTCAGTTGTGGATCTCTGCGCTCCCAGTAGGCCTGGGCGAGGTTCAGCATCGCGACCGGATTCGTCGGATCCAGTTCCACGGCTCGCTTATAGGAGCCGATAGCCGAGCTGGTGCCGCTGACGCGTTCCTGCTCCAGCCCTAAGTTATTCCACAGGCTCGCCACGTATTTTTTGACATCGGGCTTCGCGAGTGCCTCCGGCCGGATCTTTTGGAGTTTCTCGTGAACGGCGCCGAGGTTGTGCTTCTCTAATTCCTCGTGAATGTCCCGGAGTGAATCCGCTAATGGATTCGCCGGCGGTTCTCCAGCCGGAATGATCCGCTCCTGGCGGCGTTCCTCGGCCGGCGCTTGAGGCAGAATCGCTTGAGGTGCGAAGTCCTCAGGCTGTGGAGACGATTCTTTGACCGCGGGTTTCGAAAGACTGGTGCCGGTGGGTGTGGAACTCGGCAGGAACTGTGGCTTGAGCCACGAATGGTAGAGCACGAATAAGCCGAGTAAGATGCCGAGCGTCACGAGCACCGAGGAAATATTGCGACGATACATAGTGAGGTCCTGTCTCTAGGGTGTGCAGCCAGTGTAACAGCGTTTCTACGGGAGTCTAATGATTCCTTGTTTTCCGAAACCGTGACTCGGTCTCGCCCGGGGGCCGCTGCGTTGAGTCGGGTCGAGCCCTGTGCTACGATGCGGTCCCACACGAGGCGTCTCCCATCGGGACATTGGCCGAATCCGTGCCCGGGCCCCCACCTACAGCTGGTTCACCGCCGTACCCCTCCGTTGACGTGCTGCGACGTCTTGCTCGTCCAATCGAATTTGCCGCGCGCGATCAGTATGCCCACGTGCAGGCCGTGAAGGACCTTGGTCCCTCGGTATGCCGACAGATTGGGGAGGCCTTGGCGCAGGGGCCGTACGCGCTTCAGGTCGAAGTTAGTCTGTTGGCGCTCCGCGTGCTGTTCGAGGATTTTGAGCGGGTCGCAGATGCCGAGGCGCGCAAGGCGTTGCTCGAGCGAGCCAGACACTTACTCCGGCAACTCAGGGGACCTCGGCCGGCCGAACCGATCCGGCCGCTGCCGTCGGTCGACGGGACTACGCTGCCCGCGGCGCCTCCGGCCGGTGCCGATCGCCGCCCGCTGTGGGAGCAGCCGGTGCAATACGTCAAAGGCGTCGGACCCAAGCGCGCGCAACTCCTGGCACGCCTGGGAATTGTGACAGTTGAAGATTTTCTGTGGGCGATTCCCTGGCGTTATGAGGACCGGACGAGGGTGACGCGCATCCGGCAGCTCGCACCGGGCACCACCGCGATGATCTGCGGCGTCGTGCGCCGCACCAAGCTGAAACAAGTTCCCCGGCGGCGACTGAGCATCCTGGAGGTCGTGGTGGAGGATGCCGGTGGGCAGGCCTTGGCCGTCTTCTTCAATCAACCGTATCTTGCAGAGCAGTTCGTGCCGGGGACGCGGTTGCTTCTCCAAGGGCGGGTGACTCTCGGCGCACGAGGTTGGATAGAACCGCGGATGGAGGTCGATGAGCACGAAGTGTTGGACGATCGCGGCGGCGTGACGCTGCATTTAGGACGTATTGCGCCGGTGTACCATGAAACCCGAGGCTGGACCTCGCGCCACATGCGCGCCTTGGCCGCCCATGTCGTTCCGGCATCGCTCGGCGCCGTGGAGGAGGTCTTGCCGTCGCCGTTACGGCAGAAACTGAAGCTGCCGTTGTTGTCCGAGGCCGTGCAGGCGTTGCATGCGCCCGGGACCGCGCCGCCGGTGGAAGAATTGAATCGAGCCGCCACCCCTGCGCATGCCCGCCTGGCGTTTGAAGAACTGTTCTTGCTTGAGGTGGCATTGGCCAATCGGCACGAGCAGGTGGCTCGTGCCGCGAAGCCCTTCCACATCGATCCGGCGCCCGGCATGTTCCATCGGTTGCGGGGCCTGCTGCCCTTTCAACTGACCATGGCTCAAATGCGGGTGATCGACGAGATCGCGCACGACATGACGTCGCCGCACCCGATGAATCGACTTGTCCAGGGAGACGTCGGGAGCGGCAAGACCGTGGTGGCGCTCCACGCGCTGGCGCTGGCCTGCGCGTCCGGTCAACAAGCCGCCGTGATGGTGCCGACTGAAATTCTGGCGGAGCAACATTTCCTCAACCTGGCCCCGCTCTGTGAGCGTCTCGGGTTGGCGGCAGTGCTTCTCGCCGGACGGGAGCGTGGAGCGGTCAAACGCGCGCGGCTTGCCCAGATCGAAGAGGGCACCGCACAGGTCGTCATTGGGACGCACGCGGTGCTGCAACAATCGGTCGCGTTTGCGCGGCTCGGCCTGGTGGTCATCGACGAACAGCACAAGTTCGGCGTGGTCCAGCGGAAGATGCTGGTGGACAAGGGGTACCAACCGGACGTGCTGATTCTGACCGCCACGCCGATCCCACGCACGTTGGCCATGACGGTCTACGGTGACCTGGACGTCTCCGTCATCGATAGTTTGCCGCCTGGGCGCAAGCCGATTCATACCGTCGCGTTTCCCGCCCACCAACGCGGCAAAGGCTATCGCCTGGCGCTGGATGAACTGCAGGCCGGGCGGCAAGTCTACGTGGTGTACCCGTTGGTCGAAGAATCGGAAAAGGTGGATCTGGAGGCCGCGGAGGCGGCGGCGGAGCGGTTGCAGCGCGGCGAGTTCGCCGGGTACCGCGTCGGGCTCGTGCACGGCCGGTTGAAACCGGCGGAACGCCATCGTGTGATGGAGGCGTTCAAGGCGGGCGGGGTCCACGTTCTGGTGGCGACGACGGTGATTGAGGTGGGTGTCGATGTGCCGAACGCCACCGTGATGATTGTCGAACATGCGGAGCGATTCGGGCTGGCCCAACTGCATCAGCTTCGTGGCCGAGTGGGGCGTGGGGCACAGCAATCGTACTGCGTGTTGGTCGATGCGGCCTCAGGCGGCGGCGGCGCGTGGGCCCGCGGCCCTGAGGGACCGTCCCCAGCTCAGCGTCGGCTGGACGCGATGTTGCGCACGACCGATGGCTTCGCTATTGCCGAGGAGGATTTGAACATTCGCGGTCCTGGCGAGGTGTTCGGTACGCGACAGTCCGGCTTGCCCGAGTTTCGGGCCGCCAACCTCATTCGCGACGCGGCTTTGGTTGAGGTGGCCCGCAAGGAAGCCTATGCTCTGCTCCGGGACGATCCGGACTTGGTCCGCAGCGAACATCAGTCGTTGAAGGCGGCGATGCGGCGGCGATGGCAACAGCGCCTGTCGCTCGGTGACGTCAGCTAGTCGGTCGAGGATCACGATGAAACTCCTCCAACGCATTGCCTTCGATCTGAAGGCCGGCTGGGCCACGCTGAGGCAGGGCACGGCCGAGGCGGCCACTCGAGCGCTCGAAGAGGCGGAATTGGTCAAACTCCGCGTCCAAATGCGCAAGCTCGACGAGCAACTCAATCATCTGTACGAGGACTTGGGCGAGCGGGCCGTGGCGCTGTGGGACAAAGGTGATGCCGTCGGACGCATCGGGCACGACAGCGAGATGGTGTCGCTGATCAGCCAGGTGCAGCAGCTGCAGGCGGAGCGGGCCCAGCTCGAACAGGAGATGAGTGAAATCCGGAGCGGCGGATGAGCCGACCTGCGCCGCGCCTGTTGGCCGGGGTGGACATCGGTACCTTGACGTGCCGGTTGTTGATCGCGCGGGTGGACGAGGCCGGCCGGTTGCACGAACTGCGATCCGAGCGCCGTATCCTGCGTTTGGGCCAAGGGGTCGATCAGGCGCGCCGGCTTCAGCCGGACGCCATTGGCCGCGTGTTGGCGACCTTGACGGAGTGGCGGAATGTCATCGAGCGGTATCGCGTCGATGGGGTCACGGCCGTCGCAACCAGCGCTGTCCGGGACGCGGTGAACCGCGACGAGTTTCTCGATTGCATCAAGCGGGGCACGGGGTTCGAGGTCGAGGTCATCAGTGGGGACGAAGAAGCCCGTCGGACCTTGCTGGGAATTCGTTCCGGCTTGCCGCCGGGTGTCACGGACATTTTGGCCCTTGATATCGGGGGAGGGAGCACGGAGTTCATTCTGGATCGGCCTGGGCGCCGGCAGATGACACGTTCGTTCGACATCGGCGTGGTGCGGCTGTCTGAGCGCCAGTTGCACCATGATCCGCCGACCGGGGAAGAAATCCGGCACGCTCGCGAGTGGGTGCAATGTGAGACCGAGAGGGCAGCGGCAATGTTAGGGGATCATCAAGCAGCCACGTTTGTCGGGACGGCCGGCACAATCACGAGTCTGGCCGCTATGGCACAGCAGCTCCCGAACTATGAGCCGGCCCGCATCCACAACTATCGGCTCGAACTCCGAGACGTGCGAGCATTGGAAGAGCAGTTGCTCCCGCGCACGCGTGCAGAGCGCGCCGGCATGCCCGGACTTGAGCAGAATCGCGAAGACGTCATCGCGGCGGGCGCCATTATCCTCAGCACCATTATGGAGACACTTGGTAGGTCGAGCGTCCTCGTCAGCGACCTCGGCCTCCGCGAAGGTGTGATTATTCACCTGGCAACGGGCTAGGCATGCATCGTGTGAATCCTGAAGAGGCTCTCTTGGAAGCCCGATAAGCCTAGCCGATCAATCATAGTCTCATGGTTTCGGTCTGAAACATGCTCCTTGTTTTCGTTGACGAGATGGGCGACAAGAAATTCAAGGAGTATTTCGGTATCTGCATCGCACTGGTCAACGCACGCTATTACGCGACTCTGAAGCAGAAAGCACAGCGGATACTGGCGAACAGCGGGTGGAGCCCATCTGTTGAATTCAAGGGGTCGCATCTTTTCTCATCCTCAAGCGGCTGCACAGATGTGGAGATTGAACATAGAGTCGAAGCCGCGGGTAAACTCCTAGACCTAAATGTTGCGGAATCCAACTCCCGAATGAAATTCCACTACGGTCGCATGCGCTCATTGGACCATGTGAAGGACTACCTGCAATATCTTCCAAACCTTTTGAGCCGTTGTCTGCCCAAAGCGCCAAAGGAGGCAGGGAAAAACCTAATAGCAATATTTTGCGATCAGCGCCAGGAAGTATTGCCACTGAAACTGCATCATGCCGTGATTGAGTCAGCGCAGGCCAAGGGGTGGGTGATCTTAGAGCATGTTATTACGACCACGTCAGGTCCTGACACGGTGGGAATCATGTATGCGGACCTTGTCGGATATTTGGCAGCGAGGATCGATACAATCTCGTCTGATTCTGAATTATTTGAAGGACTGACAAGCGAGCAGTTCGAGCAAAATGGAAAAATACGGAAACTGAGGTCTTCGACTGAATTAATCAAGAAAGTGAAGCGCCTTACGCTCCATGACTACACAAGCCAAGCAACTTCAGGGCTGCCCTGACCTGCACGCGTCGAACGAGCGCCACCCTCAACTGAAGAATCTAATCGCTCCCGCGCGCGGCCTTCGGGAGCACAGGACCAGTGCGGGCGTCCTTCCCCTCTCCCGGTGTGCGGGTTCCGCGAGGAAAAGGGCAGCTTGGGTCGCTCTCCGACTCAGGCGAGCCTACCGCCAAGATGCTCCTTCCGAGCTAGCTGATCTGTGCCCCATTTGGGACACACCCACGTTGATCCCATTGCGGCCGTCGAGCGAGCACATTCTGATCGTGTGGGCTCCGGGAGCAGGGGATCAGCGTGGGTGGTGGCCCTCTATCTTTGCGAATACCAGCGGTAACCCTGGACGTTCTGTACCTGTGGGCGCGGGGCCGCGCCGGGTTTCTCCAGCAGCAGAACTTTGAAATCGAGCAGGCCGAACCAAGCGGGATCGGCCACGTCGTGATAGTGGCATCCCTTCAATCGAGGTAGCATGTCGCCCAGCACCTGCTGCAACTCCGGCTCGGTGTACGCACGCACCGCAAACGGCTTGTTCAAGGCTTGGCAGAAGCGTTGAATCGTATAACTGGCGCCGGTGCACAGGACTTTCGTGTCCGGCTTCATCGCCAACAGTTGGGGGAGCGAGAGATACCGTTCCTGAAATCCCAGCCACTTCACGGCCTGTCGTAAGTGCTGGTACTGGACCTCATATTCTGTATGGCCCGGCAGTTTGACCGGAGCGGGCCACCCGTCCTCGACGCCGAACTCAGTCAGGAAGGCCCGGCCACCCGGCTTCAAGACGCGCCACAGTTCGGCGACAAACCGCATAGGGCCAAGATTGACAATCACGTCGTCCGGAAGAGGCCCGTCCAGAGGAATGTGCAGTCGCTTGATCCAGTCTAACGCTTCCTGGTGCTGCGGTGTCTCTCCGATGCCGGCCGTAAGCTCTTGCCGCGTTAATTTGACCGGCGTCATGTCGGCCATATTCTCATTGTCGATGATCAGGTCGACCGAGGCGTCCCGGAGAGGCAGCCATTCCCCATTGGCATGCACGGGTGCACAGCCCCACCCACCTTCTGTGGCCCGGGCCCGTTGCATCTTCAGAAACGTGCGGGTGACATCGAGCGAGACGTAGGTAATGCCCTGCTTTTCAAACGGCAGTAGTTCCTTGCCCATCTCGCGTGCGAGATACCCTAACCCGCCGCCGACCTCCACGATGACTTTGGGTTTGGGCGTGAGCCAGCCGATTCGGCGGAGTTGTTTCAAGAGCTGACGCCCATACGTGAGGCCCTCGAGTGCCTGGCTCGGTTCGCGGAATAGGTGTGACACTGTCGTTTCGATCACGTCGAAATGGCCGTCGTCTTGTTGGGCGTCCTTTAAATCGTGCACATGGAATTCTTCCAGGTCGTGCTCGCCCTCGAAACCGTCCTGTCCGGACCAGCCCTCGCGAATCTGTTGCAGCAACAGATCCCATTTGGCCCTGTGCCGATGCCCTCCCGGCGGCTCCGTGCCGAAATAGCAGAGTGAATAATTGGGCAGGGCCCATCGCTCGAGGTGCCATTGGCCCAGACTTCCATCCGGACCGCAGACCCAGCGGCCATATTTTTCGAGCAAAGCGCCGACGGTAATATGGCCGGTCATCGCGCTGAGCATCTCAAAGCCCATGCGATTGAGCCGGACGATCGGGAGCGTGTCGTCGAGCGGGGCAAACCACCACTCATCGGCCGCATGGTGGTAGGCGACGAGGTCGGGAATCCGCCAGGCGCGGAGCGCGAGCGTTTCAGGCGATAACTTCAGCGGCTCATGTTGGACGACGGCGGGTTTCACATTCGTGTCTCGGGATGGCCAGTGACCAAGGGGGGCAGCCTACACGATGGGCTTTTGTCGGCGCAAGAACGGGGAGGCGAATGATCGCGCGAACTACAGTTGCGAGGCGCCGGGGTTCTGATCCGTGACGATCAAGACGCCGCGCATGATGGGATGGAGCTGGCAGAAGTAGGGATACCGACCGGGTGGAAGCGTCGGGACGGTGAAGTGGCCGTCTGGATGAATCGTGCCCGAATCAAACCAGCACCGGCTCGTTTCTGTGACGCAATCGTTGTGCGTAATCGTGTGTGGGGAGGGGGTGGGGTTGTCCCACCGGACGGGCGTACCAGCTGCCACGGTGGCAGTGACTGGCACGAAGTAGGGCGATCCGCTCTCGATCGTAATCTGGACGGGGGTTGTACTGGCTTCGAGGGGGAGCCCCACGGCGAGCATCACCGCCAGTATCATTGTCGTGCTTGTCCAATTCATGGATATTCCTTGGCGCCTCTCTTTGACATGGTATCCTACTTTCATTAGAGGACCAAGGTCCCTGAAAGATTCGCCATGGGAAGACTTGTCTGGAGTGTGCTTCTGCTTGGGGTGGGGGTTCTTGGTCAGATTCCCCCACCAAATCGTGGGCTTTGGTACGTGTCGCTGGCGGCAACTGAATGGGGAGTGTGGCTGTTGATCCCGGTGCTCCTCATCTGGTTCCCCGGCTGGGACCGTACGACGGTCGGAAAATGGGGGGCGGCGCTGGCTCTTGTCGCCGCAGTCTTGTTCCTGACTCCGCTCTGGAAGGCCCGAAGCTACGCAAAACTGATCGAAGCCGAAACACCCCGCCTCGTGAACGGCGCAGCGCCGGCGCAGAATGCCCAGGCACCGGCCCGCTCGGCACCGTTTGTCCCGCTTGACCTGATCCGGGGCGTTGGGATCCCGTCCATCGATTGGAATTCCCAGCCATACAAGAAGGTCGGCGAGCGCGAGCTGGAACTCGATTTATACTATCCTCCTGCTGGCGCGCCGAGGATCGGCGCCTACCCCGCGCCCCCGCTCATCATTGTGCTGCATGGTGAACTGATGGGGGGACCATGGGAGTCAGGCAGCCGGCAGGAGATGATTGCCTTTAACCGCTACCTTGCTGCGCATGGGTATGTGGTGGCTTCCGTTGATTATCGGTTAGCGGCGGAAGCGCCCTATCCGGCCGCGTTCGAAGACGTCCAGGAGGCGATTCGATCGTTGCAGACCCGCGCAACGAGCACGACGTACGATCCCGCCCGGATCGTTCTGATCGGCCGCGGGGGCGGGGCACACCTAGCGTTGCTGACGTCCTATATGAGCCGCGATCGTTCGATCCGCGGGGTGGTTGCGCTCTACCCCCCGACAGATTTGCTGGCCTGGTACCAATCGCCCGGGAAAACGGCGGTGGCACCCGCACAGTTCTGGCTGCAGCAATTTATGGGCGCGGCGCCGGCTGGTCGGGGCGCGGGGATGTACGACGCCGCCTCTCCGATCCGATACGTCGGTGCGGCGCCCCCGACCTTGCTCATCCACGGCGCTCGCGATCCGATTGTGCCGGTCTCCCAGAGCGAACGGTTGGCTCAGAGTCTTCGCGAAGCGCAGCGGGACGTCTTCTCCTTCCAGTTGCCATGGGCCACGCATTCATGCGATACCAACGTCCACGGTCCTTGCGGGCAAGCCTCCACGTATTTGATCGAGCGGTTCCTCGCCCGCGTCCTTCGGTAAGCGTTCGACGTTCACTCCCTCTCTCACCATCGCGGGCAGATGCATGCGGCGACCGCTGGTTCCCCGTTGTTTCCTCCGCATTGCCGGTCTGCTGGCTGCGCTGTGGAGCGTGCTGGCTGGCGCAGCGCCCACACCCGTACCGTTTGAATTGCGCGAGCCGCCCGAGGGCGCCCGTGTGCGCGCCGGCTCGTCAATTCCCGTGCAGGTGAGCGTCGGACCCGAGAGCGGGACGCGGCGCGTATCCTATTATTGGTACCGCGACGAGGCTGAGCCGGATCCCGTGCAATCGGCCGTGCCGGCGCTAACGGCCGATGGAACCGCAACCCCGCCGTACGGAGGGCGCCTGGCTGTGCCGATCGAGGCAATGGGCAGGATCCGCTTGCTTGCCGTGGCGGAGGTTGCTCAAGGGCGATTGGGCACACAACTGGATTTCGATGAACGGATGCTGGAGGTCGAGCCACCGGCTGCGGTGGACGCGATCGAGTTCGACGCGCAAAAACCCTGGGTACTTGATCCGGTTGGGAAACTGATCGACGTTCCGGCGGTTGGCCAGTTCTCGGACGGTGTGTTGCGGAAGTTGAACGGCGCGGCGGCCGATCTGACGGTCCGTTCGAGCGACGAGCGAGTGGTGGGCGTGGTCGAGGGAGGGCGTGTGCGCGCGATGGGGCCCGGTCGGGCCGAGTTGCGGGTCGAGCAGGGAGGGCAGTGGGGTTCATTGGAGGTGGTCGTCAGTGGTGCGGCAGAAGGGAATCGCGTGCCGCGCGCGAATCCGGGGAGCGACCAGCATGTCAAAAGCGGCGGGCGGGTCGTGCTCAGCGGCGTTGGAAGCGCGGATCCGGATGGCGATCCGTTGCGGTACGAATGGACGCAGGTGCGCGGCCTCAAGGTCGACGTGGTCGGTCCGAATGAGCCGAGCCTGTCGTTCATGGCGCCGAAGGTCTCGGCGACGCGTCTGCTTCGATTCAGGCTTCGTGTGACGGACATGACCGGTCCCGATACCATCAAGGGCGGCGACAGCCTGCCTGCCTACGTAAACATATGGGTCGATCCATAGCGCGATGGTGAC
Source organism: uncultured Nitrospira sp. (assembly GCA_964449255.1). Lineage (GTDB taxonomy): Bacteria > Nitrospirota > Nitrospiria > Nitrospirales > Nitrospiraceae > BQWY01. The sequence continues at coordinate 37,212 of CAYUYE010000014.1, forward strand.
GGTTCAAACTCCCTGTAGAGCCTCGCACAGCTCCGTGTTGCAACCCCCGCTTCATTCATGCTAGATGGTCCCCTGTCGCAACACGAGTCGGTGAAGGAGGAACGTGGCGATGGCGAAGACGAAAAAGAAGGCCGGGGCCAGAGGGACGGCCAAGGTGAAAGCGAGTAAGCCGAAATCGAGCAAGCCAAAAGCCGCGGCACGCGCCAAAGGCCAAAAGAAACCGGTTGCCAAGACCGCGAAAGCGTCCGTGGCGACGAGCAAGAAACCTGTGGCCACCCCGAAGAGTCCGGCGAAACCTGAAAAGAAGCCTGGAACGTCGGCGAAGGCCGCCGCGGCCCCTGGCACCAAGCCCAGACCCGTCGAAAAAGCCCTGACCGAAGTCGAGCCCGAACTCGAAGATCTCGATGATGAGGAGATTGCCGAGGATATGGAGTTGGGTGAAGACGAGCTCGACGATGAAGGAGGGGAAGACGAGGCATTGCCACTGGACGATGAAGACGAAGACGTTGAATTCCTCGATAAGAACGAGGATCTCCTAGGTAGCGGCCGGGACGACTACGACGAACGATAGCGATCTGACGCATGCCGGCGCGAGCGGGGCACGGGACGTTGTGCGTCGTGCCCGCTTCGCAATCTCTGCTGTTGTGCCGAGTTCGACTTCCCGATGAGAGGTTCCAATACGATATCGTGTTGTGCGCGCCGCCTGTGTTTCGTTTGGGTATGGGTGCATCTCCGCGGTTTGGCGCCTCGGTAATGTAGGTCGCCGTGTGCTCGGGTGGTCTCCGTCTCCGGCCTGCGTCGCCTCCTGCGGATCGCCTCGCCTCCATACGACGAGCCTCATCGTCATCCCCTGGGGAATGTTCCTGCTGGGGGCAAGTCTGTTGGATCCGCAAACAAGCGTGGCCGCCTGTCGTGAGGTGCCGACGGCCCCGTCGTCGTCGCCGGCCTTGGTGCGACACCTGTCTGTGGAATGCTCTCCACAGGAACGGGAAGCCCGGGCGATCCCTGCCGCCGAGGTGTTGAAGGCGCTGCAACAAGGCGGGGCGGTCGATCTCGACGGGGTCGTCGTCACGGGCGACTTGTTTTTGGATGCACTCCCGTCGATCCCCGTTGACCGACTGGAATCCTTAGCGGAATCTACGCGGGTTTTGCTGCGGGACATGCATGTCTCGGAGGTGCGCGTCATCCGCAGCCCCTTCTCCATACGCGAGTCGGTCGTGCACGGGACGTTTGCCACACGGATCAAGGCTGGCGCCATCCTCTTCCAGAGGCCGGTGATCATGGCGGCGACGGTCTGTGAAGGTGTGCAGGACTGGTCACGGGTCGTCTTGATGGAGGGCGGCGATTGGTCAGCGACGCGGTTCATGCGGGAGGCGCTGTTCGTCCAAAGTCGTCTGCAGGGGCCGGTCCGATTCCTCGGCACCCAGTTCGGGCCCCATACCCGGTTTCACCTGGCACATTTTTTCGGCCCCGTGGTGTTTGACGACGCCGTGTTCCATGGCCTGGCGGAGCTGCTCGAGGTGTCATACCGAGACCGGGTCTCCTTCGCCCGCACGGTGTTCAGACAGGGGACGGGGTTCTCGGGCGACGTGTTTGCCGGGGACGTCGACTTCGGTGCCGCGCATTTTGAACGTGACGCGTACTTTCTCTTCGCGCAGTTTCGCGGACAGGCCGGATTTGTCGGGGCGCAGTTTGCCGGAGCGGTGGCGTTCGATCAGGCGCAGTTTGAACGGCGAGCCGATTTTTCGCGCGCGAACTTTGCCAAGGCGCCGGATTGGAGTCGAGTCCAGTTTCGCGGCGAACGGATTGTTCCGGGAGGGTCGCCGACGCAGACGACCAGTCTAGCTGTTACGGTCGGGCTCGGAGCGGTCTGCTTTGGGCTTCTTTGGTGGCTCCTCAGGGGATAGCCGAGGCTGGCCCCGCCGCCCTATCCAGGCTTCCCCCCTCCTCTCTGACTACCCCACAGGTCCCCTATATGTAGTCATAGGGGCTTGCCGTTACCACTATAAGCTGATATAAAGAACCCGTTTACCCCTCGGCTCCGATCTGGACACTCTCCGCAGAAGGTCTCGTGGAACAAGTCGAGTTGCCATACCAAGTTCGACTCCAGCAGTTCGAGGGTCCCCTCGACCTGCTGTTGCACCTGATTAAAGAAAATCAGATCAACATCTACGATATTCCAATTAATCTGATCACCCAACAGTACGTCCAGTACTTGGAAACGATGCGCTCGCTCAACCTGTACGTGGCGGGTGAATTCCTCGTGATGGCGGCGACGCTCCTGCATATCAAGTCGCGCATGCTGCTCCCGGTGGAAGATCGGCCGCCGGACGAAGATGATGGGCCGGATCCTCGCGAGGAACTCATCCGCCGCTTGCTCGAATACAAACAGTTCAAGGAAGCGGCACGTGAACTCGACGAACAGGGACGCCGGTGGCGCGACGTCTTCACGCGCGAGCCCGAGCCCTTGCCGGATGCCGAGCCGGAGGAATTGGCATCGGACGAGGTGTCGCTCTTCGATTTGGTCGACGCGCTTCAATCGATTATCGATCGGACTCCGTCAAGTCCGTTGATGGAAATCATTCCGGATCATCTCACCGTGCGCAATCAAATGAACAGCATTCTGGAGACGCTGGAACGCCGGGAGTCGGTCACCTTCGAGGAACTGTTCATCGGGCCCCTGCACAAACTCACGCTGATCGTGACGTTCCTGGCCCTGTTGGAGTTGATACGGTTGCGCACCATCCGCGTCTATCAAGCAGAAATGTTCGGGTCGATCCTGGTCTCGCGGGCATTTACCACCGTGCTGGAAGGGGATCTCCCCATCGAGGACACATGAGACGTAAAGCGACAGCGGAAATGCAGAAGCCGGATCCTGCGGTCGATGCGTTGGCCGAGGAAGCGTTGGCCGTCATGGAGCAGGCAGCGCAAACGAACGGGGCGGCGCACAATGGCCTGCATGCCGGGCCCAGCGCGGTCGTGATTGCCGAAGCTTTGGGTGTCGGTACGGCAGAGGAGGCGGCCTCGGAGCCCGCTCCCGACGTGCAGGCGCAGGACGATGCGGAGATCCGCGCAATTCTAGAGGCCGTGCTCTTCGTGTCTGCGGAGCCGTTGACGGTGGACCGCTGTGTCGCGGTATTGGGACAGGTTTCCAAGGCCGACGTGCGGCGGGCCTTGGGACGGATGGAGCAGGACTACCGCGAGCGGGCGGGGGCGTTGCAGCTGGTCCAGGTGGCGGGAGGGTACCGTCTGGTCACCAGGCCCGAGTATGCCCCCTGGATTCGCCGCCTCGAAAAGGCGAAGAGCCAGGCCAAGCTCTCGCGGTCGGCGATCGAGTCGCTGGCTATCATCGCCTACCGGCAGCCGGTCGTGCGGGGTGAGTTGGAAAAAATTCGAGGTGTGGAGACGTCCGGCGTCATCCGCACGTTGCTCGAACGGAAGTTAGTGCGGATTGTCGGCCGGAAAGACGAACCGGGTCGTCCGATCATGTACGGGACGACGAAACAATTTCTCGAGCATTTTGGGCTCAAGGATCTCGCCGAGTTGCCGCCTCTTCGCGAGTTCAAAGAATTGGGCGAGGGGGATCAGGCGTCATTATTGGAAGACACCGTCATGGGGCCGGCGGAACCTGAAACGGCCGAGGGCGTCTCGGACGATCAGATGCCGACCGAGTCCATTGAAGGCCCACACCAGAATGGCCACGTTGACCACGAGATCATCCTACCCATGGCCGAAAACATGTAACGTCCAGCGCCTGACGGCTTCCGCTCCTTCCTCCACAGGCCTTCCTGCTCCGCGTCCGACGAGTCTCGTCCTCCCGCGCTAAACAGTGTGCTAGGCCGCACGGCCGTTGCCTTGACGCATTTCTTGGGCCTCTGCTAGACTGCCCCACTTACGTCCTCGCCGGTGGCGTGGACCCGGTCTAACTGTCTGAAATGTGGTCGTAAAAGTACGAGGCAACACCTATGCATCTCTCCCGATGTCTGAATCATCCTGACGATGAAATGCGGCTACGCAGGTTGACGGTGGAAGGTTTGACCGACGAGTGGGGGGCGGGCGAGGCGACCCCTCCGGAGGAGTTGCCGCCGGCCCCGGCCAACGTGAAGGCTCAACCCGGCAACGGTCGAGTTCTCCTGACTTGGGATGCGGTCGAAGGGGCGATGTACTACAACGTCTACTACGCCACGACCAAGGGTGTGCAGGTGAAATGGTCGGAGCTGACGCGGCCGATCGCCGGCCCGTCCGATTTCAAAACCAAAATCGGAGTGAAGAAAGAGAAATCGACCTGTATCGAGGGTCCGTCGTCGCCCTATCTGCATGAGGATCTCGCCAACGGTTCGTGTTACCACTATGTGGTGACGGTCGTGACGGAGAAGGGAGAGAGCCCCGAGTCCGAAGAGGTCATGGCGATTCCTGCCCCGTATCTCGTGGCCCAAGTGATCGGCTGTGAGGGCGTAGACGAGGGAGAGTTCAAGTCGCCGACCGGGATCGCCCTCGACAAGGACGGCAATATCTACATCGCAGACACCGATAACCATTCCATCCAAAAGTTCGACAAGGACGGCAAGTTCGTCGCGCGGTGGGGCGGGGATCCGGGTTCGGCCGAGGGCAGTTTTTACTATCCACGCGGTCTGGCCACCGGGGTGGACGGCGAAGTGTATGTGGCCGACAGCGGGAACAATCGTATCCAAAGGTTGGATAGCGAGGGCAATTACCTCCACACCTGGGGGAAATTCGGGTTTGCGTGGAAAGGGGCCGATATCGGCCGTTTCGACGTGCCGTGGGGCGTCGCCACCGATCGTGAGGGCAACGTCTACATCTCGGATACCAGCAATGCCCGCATTCAGAAATTCTCCCACGACGGAACACCGCTCCTCAAGTGGGGGCGCGATGGGAGCTTCGACGGCGCGTTTTTCTACCCGCGGGGTCTCGCCGTCGACTTCGTCGGCAATATCTATGTTGCGGACGAGGGCAATCACCGCATTCAGAAGTTCGACGCACGCGGCAGCTTTCTGACCAAGTGGGGGCGTGAAGGGAACGGCCCCGGCCAGTTCAAGTCGCCGTGGGGGGTGGCGTGTGATGCGTTGGGCAACGTCTACGTGGTCGACCAGAGCAATCACCGCATTCAGAAGTTCGATGGCAACGGCACCTTCCTCTGCGCCTGGGGCAACCGCGGGTTGACGGAAGGGCAGCTGAACTTCCCGTCGGGCATGGCGATCGACAAGGAAGGGCACGTCTACATCGTCGATAGCGGCAACAACCGTGTGATCAAGTATCTCGCGACCGAAGAGGAGTTGAACCGTTCGCTGAAGTCGGCGACGGAAGCGCCGCGCGACTCGTCGATCCCGCGTGGGGTTGCAGCCAAGGCTGGCGACACGGAAGTGACGTTGAGCTGGCTCGAAGTCCCGGGTGCGATGTCCTATAACCTGTACTTTTCCACCTCCGAAGGTGTGACCAAACAAACGGGGACCAAGATTGAAGGCGTGTCGAACCCACACGTCCATACTGGTCTGACGAACGATGCGCTCTATTATTATGCGCTGGCCGCCGTCTACGAGGGCGACGCCGAGAGTGGGCTCTCCGAAGAAGTCACGGCCATGCCGATTCTGATCGATATGACCGCCCCGCAGAATCCGTATGCGGTGCTGAACCACGGCGCCTTCATGTCCAATACGCCGGAAGTCGTCGTCACGATTTCGGCGAACGACGTGGATTCCGGCGTGGCGGCCTACTACATCTCCGAGAATCCGATGGCGCCGATGGCCGGCAGCCCCGGCTGGGTGGAGGTGGAGCCCGCAATCAAGTTCGGGGCCACGATTCCGTTCGTGCTGTCGCCCGGCGACGGGCCGAAGACCATCTACGTCTGGTTCAAGGACGTGGGTAACAATGTCTCGGTTCCCGCCAGCAGCAGCATCCTGGTCAATACGTCCGGGTATCTCTGTGTCTCCAGGTGGGGCAAGCCTGGCCGCGGTGCCTCGCTGCTGCACGGCGGTGAGTTCCTCGCGCCCCTGTACGGCTTGGCCATCGATCAGCAGGGCGCGCTCTTTGTGGTCGATAACGGCAACAACCGGATTCAAAAGTTCGACAATGCCGGCAACTTCATCATCCTGTGGGGCGCGTTTGGCTCGGCTAACGGCAACTTCCACAATCCGACGGGCATCGCCTGCGATGCCAAGGGCGATGTGTGGGTCGTCGACACCAATAACCACCGGGTGCAGAAGTTCGATGGCAAGCTCGGCGGCTATCTGATGAAGTTCGGGGCGCGCGGGAACGGGGAAGGGCAGTTCAACGCCCCGTGGGGGATCGCCATCGACCGGGTGCGCGGGTACGTCTATGTGGTGGATAGCGCCAACTTCCGCGTCCAGAAATTCGACATGGCGGGCGAATTCATCATGGCGTGGGGCAGTTTCGGCAACCACGAGGGCCAGTTTTATTTCCCGCGCGGCGTGGCGGTCGACGAGAGCGACGGTTCGGTCTACGTCGTCGACATGGGTAACCATCGGATCCAGAAGTTCGACACCAGCACGAACGTGTTGCCGCAGCTCATCACCAAATGGGGCGGCAGCGCCGACGCCGGCCATGCAAGCAGCGCTCTGGCGCAAGAGGCGGGGCAGTTGCGCAATCCCTGGGGGATCACGGTGGATGTGCGCGGGGACGTGTACGTCAGCGACACGGGCAACCACCGGATCGAGAAATTCGACCGCGAGGGGAATTTCATCACCCAATGGGGCGGCTTCGGGAATGCGCAGGGGCAATTCAATTTCCCCTATGGGATCGGGGCCGACGCACGCGGGAGCATCTTCGTGGTCGACAGCGCCAATACCCGCGTGCAGCAGTTCATGCCGGCGGAAGAAGGCGAAGAGCGCTTGCGCGACGAGTCTGAAGCGGTCGTGGCGTTGCCAGAGGCGCCGGCGGCACCGAAACGATAGCGGATGTGCGCCCGCCGCTGCGCTGGTGGCGGGCGCGTGCAGGGTTCGGCACCACATCGACGGGCGTCGCGGGCGGCCTGCCCTCCGGCCGTCCTCAACTTTACAGCGGAGACAGGTGAGCCATGCTTGATGACCACACCAGAGTCGGCCTGACGTTTGATGACGTGGTCCTCGTGCCGGCCAAATCAAGTGTGTTACCCAACGAAGTGGAGACTCGGAGCAAGGTCACGCCGACGATCACGCTCAATATTCCCATCGTGAGCGCGGCCATGGACACGGTGACGGAGTCCCGCCTGGCGATCGCGATGGCCCGTGAGGGCGGGATGGGCATCATTCATCGCGTCCTCGCCCCCGAGGATCAGGCGGCCGAGGTCGACCGCGTCAAGAAATCCGAAAGCGGCATGATCCTGGATCCGGTGACGATCTCGCCCGACCAGACGATTCGCGACGCGCATCAACTAATGGCCAGATACCGGATCTCCGGGATCCCCGTGACGAAGAACAAAAAACTGGTCGGCATTCTGACCAATCGTGATTTGCGGTTCGAGACGCGCTCTGATTTGAAGGTCTCGCAGGTGATGAAACGGGACAAGTTGGTGACGGCGCCCGAAGGGACGACCTTGGAGAAGGCGCGGGAAATTCTGCACGAACACCGGATCGAAAAACTCCCCGTCGTGAACAAACAGGGCGAACTCAAGGGGCTGATCACGATCAAGGACATTGAGAAGCGCATCAAGTACCCGAACGCCTGCAAGGATGAGCACGGCCGGTTGCGGGTCGGGGCTGCGTTGGGCGTGGGGCCGGATACGGAGCAGCGTGTCGAGCTGTTGGTGAAAGCCGGCGTAGACGTGGTGGTCGTCGACACCGCGCACGGTCATTCGCAGGCCGTGATGGAAACCGTGAAGATGGTCAAGAAGAAACATGGCAATCTGCAGGTGATTGCCGGCAATATCGCGACCGAAGCCGCGGCGAAGGACCTCGTGAAGGCGGGGGCCGATGCGCTCAAGGTCGGCGTGGGCCCCGGGTCGATCTGCACAACCCGCATTGTGTCTGGTGCCGGGATGCCACAGCTGACGGCCATCGCGGACTGTGCCAAGGTGGTGGCGGGATCCGGCGTGCCGATCATCGCCGACGGCGGCATCAAGTTTTCAGGGGACGTGACCAAGGCGTTGGCGGCCGGGGCCTCCGTCGTCATGGTCGGGAGCCTGCTCGCGGGGACTGAAGAATCGCCCGGTGAGACGGTGTTGTACCAGGCGCGGACCTACAAGGTCTATCGCGGCATGGGATCAATCGGCGCCATGGAACGAGGGGGGAAAGATCGGTACGGTCAGACCGGCCGACCAGAATCCAAACTCGTCCCCGAAGGCATCGAAGGGCGCGTGCCATACAAAGGGGCCCTGGCCAACGTGATGTACCAGTTGGTCGGCGGGTTGCGCTCCGGCATGGGCTATTGTGGGTGCCGGACGATTGCCGAGCTGCAGCAGAAGGCGACGTTTATCCGTCAGACTCCTGCCGGCCTGCGCGAAAGCCACGTGCATGACGTCATCATTACCAAGGAAGCACCGAACTACCGGATGGATTGGGAATGAAGCGGAGCGAATGGCCGACGGCGTATAGCTGATAGGAAAAGCGCCGGACATCGCCTCTCCACAACCCGCCGAAGTTTTTCTGGGCCATCAGCCATCTGCAATAAGCCATATGCTCTTCTAACATGGAACTCTGGCACGATCGTATCCTCGTTCTCGATTTCGGTTCGCAGTACACCCAGTTGATCGCGCGCCGTATTCGCGAGGCGCAGGTGTATTCGCAGATCCTGCCCTGTACGGCGTCGCTCGCCACCATCTTGGCCTACCGGCCGCGGGGGATCGTGCTGTCGGGCGGACCCGCGAGCGTCTACGAGAAAAAGGCGCCGAAGCTGCCCAAACAGCTGTTCGACCAGGGGATTCCGATCCTGGGAATCTGTTACGGAATGCAGTTGGTGACCCACCTTCAAGGTGGGCAGGTGGCCAAATCCACACATCGAGAGTTTGGGCGCGCCGATCTGGTGATTGACGACCGCTCCGGTTTGTTCGAGGGGGTCGGGAACAACGGGTCGACGGTCGTCTGGATGTCGCATGGCGATCGGATCGAGCGGATGCCGCCGGGATTCCGCTCTATCGCGCATACGGCCAATTCTCCGATCGCCGCGATGAAATGTGAGGACGACAAGCGGCACATCTACTGTTTGCAGTTTCACCCGGAAGTGGCCCATTCCCGTGAAGGCACGGCGATCCTGCGGAATTTCGTCTATAACCTCTGCGGCTGCCGGCCGACCTGGACGATGCAATCGTACGTGGAAACGGCGGTCGAACAGATCCGGCAGCAGGTGGGCGACGCCCGTGTCCTATGCGCCCTCAGTGGCGGCGTCGATTCGTCGGTGGCGGCGGTGCTGACCCATCGAGCCATTGGTGATCAGTTGACCTGTATCTTCGTCGACAACGGCGTGCTCCGGGCGGGCGAACGCGAGCAGGTCGAAAAAACCTTTGCCGTCCATGAAAAGCTGAATCTACGGGTCGTGGACGGTTCCAAGAAATTCATTGCCGCCCTTCGCAAGGTCACGGATCCGGAGAAGAAACGAAAGACCATCGGGAGATTGTTCATCGAGTTCTTCGAGGCGCAGGCCAAGAAGCTCAAGGGGGTCACGTATCTCGTACAGGGAACGCTCTACCCGGACGTCATCGAAAGTGTGAGTTTCAAGGGGCCGTCGGCGACGATTAAGACGCACCACAATGTCGGCGGGCTCCCGACGAAAATGAAACTGAAGTTGATCGAGCCGTTGCGCGAGCTGTTCAAGGACGAGGTGCGGGTGCTGGGCAAGGAGTTGGGCCTGCCTGACGACATTATCTGGCGCCAGCCGTTTCCTGGCCCTGGTTTGGCGATCCGCATATTGGGGGATGTCACGCCTGAGCGTTTGGCCGTGCTGCGCGGGGCGGAGGCGATTGTGGATCAGGAGATCCGTCAGGCCGGACTTTATCGGGAGATCTGGCAGGCCTTTGCGGTGCTGTTGCCGATCCGCACCGTTGGGGTCATGGGTGATCAGCGGACGTACGACCATGTGATCGCGCTACGCGCCGTGACCAGTGTGGACGGTATGACCGCGGACTGGGCGAAGATCCCGAACGACGTGTTGGGACGGATCTCGAATCGGATCATCAACGAAGTGAAGGGTGTTAACCGCGTGGTCTACGACATCAGTTCCAAACCACCGGCCACCATCGAATGGGAGTAGGGGGACTGAAGGGCATCCAGTCGACTCCTGTGCTCGCAGAGGCCGCACACTTAGAAGGTGCTCCCTCGATGCGCGCAATGGGAGTCAACCGGATGCCCTTCAATGAAGTGAAGGCGGGAACACACATGGAAGTCAGGCTGCAAAAAGTCATTGCCGATTCGGGACTGTCCTCGCGACGGAAGGCAGAGGAGCTGATCCTCCAGGGCCGTGTCACGGTCAACGGGGCGATCGTGCGTGAACTCGGCACGAAGGTGAATCCTGAGAAGGATCATGTGAAGGTGGATGGGCGGCATCTCAAGCCCCAGCCGCCGCAGATCTTCGTGATGTTGAACAAGCCCAAGGGGTTCATGTGCACCATGTCGGATCCAGAGGGCCGGCCCTCGATTGCGGATCTCTTGGACGGGGTCAAGGCCCGTGTCTTCCCGGTCGGGCGATTGGACTTCGACAGCGAGGGCCTCATGCTCCTGACCAACCACGGGGAGCTGGCGCAAGCGCTCCTGCACCCGCGCTTTCACGTTCAGAAAACGTACCTGGTGAAGGTCAAGGGCGTGCTCACAGAGGACCAAATCGAGCGATTGGAGCAGGGGGTGCGGCTCGCGGACGGCATGACGAGTCCCGCGACGGTGAAAAAGGTGCGCAAGGCTGAGGCCAATTCGTGGATTGAGCTGACCATTCACGAGGGACGCAAACACCAAGTGAAACGCATGTGCGAAACGGTCGGCCATCCGGTCATTAGGCTGGTGCGCGTGCGCATGGGGCCGCTCACGCTCCATGGCCTTGAGTTGGGACAGTACCGTTACCTCACGGATCGGGAGGCCAATGCGTTGCGCGACGTGCTGAAGCAGAGCCAGATGCAAGACCGGGATGGACAGGTCAAGCGGCCGACCGCACGGTGGCGGAAGGTGACCTCGGTGCGAAAGGTCGTGGCGCGATGACGGTGCGGACGCATCACTGCGGGGCGCTCAACAAGAGTCACGTTGGCCAACGGGTCGTGCTCAACGGCTGGATCCATCGCCGACGGGACCACGGCAACGTGCTCTTTATCGATCTGCGGGACCGCTATGGGATGACCCAGATCGTGTTCAATCCGGAGACTCACGCGCCGTCGCACGCCCAGGCGAACGCGCTGCGCAGTGAGTTCGTCGTGTCCGTGTCCGGCACAGTCTCCGCTCGTCCGGAGGGCTCCGCCAATGCAGCGCTCTCGACGGGTGAGATCGAAGTCATGATCGACGCGTTGGAGATTCTCAACGAAGCCAAGACCCCGCCGTTTCTCATCGAAGACGACGCCGAAATCACCGAAATCCTGCGCCTGAAACATCGGTTTCTCGACCTCCGACGGCCGGCCATGCAGCGGTTGCTCACGATGCGGCACGCGCTCACGCAGAACGTGCGGGCCTTTCTGAACGACGAGGGTTTCCTCGAAATCGAGACGCCGATTTTGACGAAGAGTACACCCGAGGGCGCGCGAGACTATCTCGTGCCCAGCCGCGTGAATCCTGGAGAGTTTTTCGCACTCCCGCAATCGCCGCAGTTGTTCAAGCAAATTCTCATGGTCAGCGGCTGCGACCGCTATTACCAGATCGCACGCTGTTTTCGGGATGAAGATCTGCGGAACGATCGCCAGCCGGAGTTCACGCAGATCGACCTGGAGATGTCGTTCGTCGACCGCGACCAGGTGATGACGACCATGGAGCGGATGATCAACCGGGCCTTCAAGGCCGTCGGGAACGTCGATCTGCCGCTGCCCTTCCCGCGCATGACCTATCAAGAGGCGATGGGCCGCTACGGATCGGACAAGCCTGATCTGCGCTTCGAGATGCCGCTCCATGATCTGACGGCCTTTGCGCAGACGACCGACTTCAAGGTCTTCAAAGAGACCGCCGCCAAGGGTGGCATGGTGAAGGCGATCATCGTGAAGGGTGGCACGGACATTCCCCGCAGCCGCATCGATGCCATCGGTGAAATGGCCAAGGGGTTCGGCGCCAAAGGCCTCGCCTGGCTCAAGATCACCGGGGACGGGCAATTGGAATCGGTCATTGCAAAATTTCTGCACCGCGACCAGCTTCTGGCGGCCATCCCCGATGCCAAGCCGGGAGATCTCTTGTTGTTCGTCGCGGACAAACCAAAGATTGTGCACGATGTGCTCGGGCGCCTTCGGCTCTATTTCGGCAAAGAGCTCAAGTTGATTCGCGAGCAGGACTGGAAGCCGCTCTGGGTGATCGATTTCCCGTTGTTGGACTACGACGAGCAGCTAGGGCGCTACGTCTTCATGCACAATCCGTTCGCCGCCCCGCATGATGAGGATGTGCCGTTGCTCGACAGCAATCCCGGCCAGGCGAGGGCCAAGGCCTACGACATGGTCCTCAATGGGAACGAAATCGGCGGTGGGAGCATCCGGAATCATCGTCGCGAGGTCCAGTTCAAGATTCTCGACTTGCTCGGCATCGGGAAGGAGCAGGCGCAACGGCAGTTCGGGTTTCTGTTAGATGCCCTGGAATACGGCGCCCCGCCACACGGCGGGATTGCCTTCGGATTGGACCGTTTGATCATGTTGCTGGGCGGCGCGGACTCGATCCGTGACGTCATCCCCTTCCCCAAGACCCAGAAAGCCCAGTGTCTGATGACGGAAGCTCCGTCGCCGGTCACCCCCGCGCAACTCAAGGAACTCTCCATCAAACTCGACCTGGTCGAGTAGCCGCCCAAGCCCGCTCCGGGCCTTGCGACAGGCGCATTGCAGTCCATCCGGGCTTCTCGCTATGCTGAATGCATTCGGCAGGGGGCGTCGGCCATGATGACGCAATGGGGCGCAGGATTCGTGCTGGGGTTGCTCTTGTTGGCGGCCTGCGTTGAGCTCGACGCCAAGCAGAAGACCTACCTTCGGGAGGCGGAGGGGAAGGCCACGCAAAGCGAGGTGGCGGAGCGCTTGGGCAGACCCAAAAAAACCTATCCTACCCCTGGGGGCGGGACGGCATGGATCTACGAAGTGTACCAGTGGCAGCCGGGCAATCGCGCGGCCGCTCCGGGTACCTGGTGTGACGAATACGAACTCTTGTTCGGCAACGATACGGTGCTCAAGACCTGGACGCACCACACGTATTTTCATGGCGGGGAAGCCATGCCCAGGGACTGCCGATTGTGATACCCGATGCGCCGATCCCGTCGGTGCGCCCGCGAGTCGCACGCTCGCCGCGTCAAGTTGTGCTGGCTGAAGCGCTCGCGGATCATCCTGCCGTGGCTGCGTCCATCACCCCTACACCCTCGAAGCCATCCAGCCGGAAGGCGGCGGAGCGACTCGTCGTTCGGGTCACGCTGGAGCGGGAAACGAAGCTCAGCGTGGAGCGCGGATTTCGGCTGCCGGACGGATTGGGGGCGCCTCTCCTGCCTCGAACCTTTATTTCAGACTATTTCGATACGACTGACTTTCGGCTCGCCCGAGCCGGCGTGACGTTGCGCCTGAGGAAAGAGGCCGGGCGACGGCTCTGGCAGCTCAAAGTGGGGGCTGTGCGAGGACGGTGGGAGCTGGAACTGGAGGATGGCGGTTCCACGCCGCCGGCCCGGCTCACCGATCTGCTCTTGGTGCATCTGCGCGGCATGCCCGTCGAACTGGTCGGGAGGCTTCGAACTTGGCGCGCGACCGTCCGTGTCCAGGAGGATGGACAGGCGATCGCCGATGTGGTGCTCGATACGGTCAGCGTGCTGGACCAGCGCCGGGTCATACGGAGTTTCCGGGAGGTGGAGATCGAGGCCGCCGAAGGGGACGAGGCGCAGCTCGCGCAGCTGGAGAAACAACTCCGCCTCGCCGGCGCCGGGGATCATGATGGCCGCCCCAAGCTTCTTCGGGCCTTGGACCTTCCTGCCAAGCAAGCGCCGGTTCCGCCTCATCCCAATGCCCCTGTGCCTGAGCATCTCATCGCCTCGCTCACCGCGCACGTTGAGTCGCTGATTGCGCAGGACCCGCTGGTGCGTCTCGGGACTGACCCCGAAGCCGTCCACCAGATGCGGGTGGCGGGGCGCCGGTTTCGAGCGGTCCTACGGGCAGCCAGTCCATTGCTGGAGCCCGCGTGGGCGGATCCGCTTCGTGCCGAGGTGGCCTGGCTTGGCACGGTGCTCGGCGCAGCGCGCGATCTTGACGTTCAGATTGAATACTTCGAACAGGAAGCCAAAACGCTGGATCGCCAGGATCGTGCTCCGATTGCGCGCCTCATTCGGAAGTGTAAAGTGCAACGCGAAATCGCCCAGGAGCGCCTGCTCGCCGAATTGCGGTCGGATCGGTATCTCGCGCTCATGGACCGCTTGATGTCGGCCTCTCGTGAGCCCAAGATGGTGCAGGCGGATGTGGCCTTACGGGATTTGGCGGCGCAGGAATTTCGCCGCCTCCGCAAGTGTGTCAGGAATCTGCCCGAACACCCGGCGGATGCAGAGCTTCACCGCGTGCGGATCAAGGCGAAGCGCGCGCGCTATGCGGCGGAGCTGGCGGCCACGACCGTCGGGAAGTCGGCTTGGCGCTTCGTCGAGGGCGTGCGAGCCCTCCAGGATCTCTTGGGGGCCCATCAAGATGCGGTGGTCGGCGAGGCGCGCGTCCGGACGTTTCTGGAAGGGGCTGGCAGCATGAGGGCGGCTTTTGCCGCCGGCCAAATGGTGGAGCGATTGCGGCGCCGCCGCCACGAGGCGCGGGGCGGCTGGAGCAAAATCTGGAAACGGGTGAAGAAACGCGGTGAGAAGGCCTGGGGATAGAAACGATGTTGGTGGCCACGACGATCATGAATCGGAGGTGCCCCATGGTATCGATGCGTGGGTGGTCGTGCTTCATCATCGGTGCGGTCATGCTATCGGGCTGTGCCGTCCTCGAATCGAAGGAGTCGACCTACTTGCGGTCCGCCGTCGGGCAGGCGCAGCAGGGAGAGGTGCGGGCGCAGTTGGGCCCGCCGGCCGCGGAACAGGCGCGGCCATCTGGGGAGTCGCGCTGGATCTATCGCGTGTACTCGCACGAACCGGGCTCCCAGAGCAGCTGGTATGGGGGGAGCACCTGGTGCGATGAATATACGCTCGACTTCACTGCACAGGGTGTGCTGCGTGACTGGTCGCACGCGAATCAGTTTCACGGGGGCGAGCTGATGCCACGGTACTGTGTCTTGTCTCGTCCTCAGGGGCGGTCATGAGCCGGCCTGTTGCGGGCGCTGTGCGTGTTGTGCTGGCCGTCCTCTTGGGGGCCTGCGCCGGCTGTGCCAGTGGATCGGGGGTCGTGCCGGAAGCCTTGGATGCGCAGGTCGACAAATCCCTGTCGTTCGTCCATCTGGCGGCGAGTCCGGATTCTTATCAGAGCAAACTGGTGCTTGTCGGGGGAGAGATTCTAAGAGCGAAACGTTTGGCGGAGGGGACGCAACTGGAAATCCTTCAACTCCCGCTCGACGAGGATCAGGAACCGGTGCCCAGGCGTTCGGAGTCGCAAGGCCGGTTCCTGGCGATGGATCCGAGCGGCCGCGATCCGGCCACGATCGAAGACGGGACTCGAGTGACCGTGGTGGGGGAAGTGACCGGCGCCACCCTGGGTCGTGTGGACGAAAGCGAGTACCGCTACCCGACGCTGACTGTGAAACACCTCCATATGTGGGAGGATCGGCCTGTCCAGCGAGGACCCTACGTGAGTCCATGGTGGGGATTCGGCTTTGGGATGGGCAGCGGCGGCCGCACCGGCGGCGGCATCAGCATCGGGACCGGGTGGTAGTGCCACCGGCCGCATGGCGCTGCTCCTGGAGGCGAAACGGCTGACGGTCTATTGCGGGGCCACCCGCGTCTTCGAAGAGTTCTCGCTCAATCTGACACGAGGCCAGCACACCGCCATTCTCGGGCCGAACGGCACGGGCAAATCCACTCTCTTCAGACTCCCGCCGCGTGAGCCGCGGCGCCGCTTTAGCGCCGGCGGTTAGCCCGCATCCTTTTCCAAGCCTTGAATGAACTTGTCTGCCTCCGCGATTGACCGGTTCATGTCCTTCACCAGTTGATCCACTTGCGCATCCACCTTCACGAGTTCGCCCTTGAGGGACGACAGGGCCTTCGCATTGAGGTTGTGTTTGAGGTAGAGCACTTGGTCGCGCAGGGGCCGTAGCACCGGGTCGATCCGTTGCTCGGCCTTCTTCATCGCCCCGAGCATCTCCCCATAGCGGGCCTTGGTGACGGTGTACTTTTCCTCGCTCTTCCGGCGCAGTTCCTTGCTCGAGTATTGGTCGAGCTCCGTCTTCCACTCCTTGAACAGCGCATCGGCGACCGACTCCACGTCGGCGATGCGTTTGTGCACCTTCTCCGCCTGGTCTTCGCTGGCTTCCAACTCACCGCTGAGCTTCTTGTATGTGGCCTCCAGGTCGCCGCCGGAAAAGTTCACGACCTTGCCGAACTGGTCGAGGGCGCTTTGAATCTCCTGCTTCGCATCTTCTTGGGCGTCGCGGGCCGCCTTAACGCGGCTGCTCAGGATGTCGCGCTTGGCATAACCCATCTTCTCCATCGCACCCATGTAGACCTTGTCGCAGGCCGAGAGCAGGAGTCCAATCAGCGCCAAGGATAGGAACGGGGTCGTCATGAGAGTACGTCGCATAAGGCCTCGAAAGGTGATGGACACGATCGTGTGATCCGTAGAACAGCGTATAGTCCCTTGTCTCGGTGGGGGAAGTCAAGGCGGAAGACCAGGGTGTTTATACACCCTGTTGTTCGCAGCGGCGGCCGAACCGGCAGCGGTATCGGCAATGGGACCGCGGTTTGCAGGAGAGTCGGTGCGTCACGTGGTGCCTGTTCTCCATTGGATCTTCGATGTCTTCGCGAACCCCTCCGGCGAGGGGGGAAATGCTCCAATTTTCGGCGTCGAGGCTTAAATGGCGCTTGTGGATTGGACAAGGGCTCCCTTACAATCCCCTCGGCTCAAACACGTATGTGACCCAAGCCCTCGATGAGTGACTCGCTAGATCCCGCACACCGTCCGCCGCTCTCGAGGCGGAAGAGAATCATCTTCCTGATCATTTCGCTTGTCATCGCCTGCTTAGTGGGTCTGGCCGGGTTGGAACTGGGCCTGCGGGTGATGGCCCTGCATATTCCAAAAGATCCATTTCTCAGCTTCGGAACCGTCCCCGACTTCTTTGTCCAGAGGAACATTGCCGGGGTTCCGCATTACCAAGTGGCCCATCGAGACGTGTACAGCGAGCGCCTGACCAAATTCACGGCGAAAAAAGAGCCCAATACGATTCGTGTCATTTGTCTCGGCGCGTCTGCGGGCGCGGGTTGGCCACACGAAGGTGACGAAATCTACAGCGCCTATCTCCAAGATGCGCTACAGCGGGCGTATCCGGGTACACGCATCGAGGTGCTGAATCTCAGCGCGCACGCGTATGCGGCCTATCGCGTGCGGCTCATTTTCGAGGAAGCGCTCGAGTTTGAGCCGGATGTGTTTGTGATTTGGAGTGGAAACAACGAATTTCTCGAGAAGCGTGTGTATCGGACCAATGTCGGGTGGGCGGAACCGTTGCTGGCCCTTGCCAATCAGTCGTTGCTGTACCGAGGGATTCGCGGAAGCCGACTGGGGCGCTGGGCTTTTCCAGACAATACGTTGAGCGCGTATGAACGGGGGCATCACCTGTTTACGATGTGGTCGAAGCTGGAGCAGGTGGCCGTGGACCTTCGCACGAGTCCTCAGCAGTTCGAGGCGGTCAAGCAGCATTATGCCGCCAGCATCGAGGCCATGGTGGCGAAGGCCGAGGCGCGGGGGCTGCCGGTCGTCTTAGCGACGGTGCCGGTGAATCTGCGCGACTGGCAGCCGGCTGTGTCCTGCCATGCGGCGGATCAGGACTCGTTGCCGCGGTGGCAAGAGAAGTACCATGCGGGGCGCCGAGCCCTGGCGCGACATGACTACGACTCGGCCGTGGTTCTCCTGCGGGAAGCCGTCGCGCTCGATCCACAGTATGCGGAGGCCTATTTTCATGTGGGGCGCGCGTACGAGGCCATGCGAGAGTGGGATCGTGCCAACATCAGTTTCAGGTTGGCTCGGGACTTCGACTGCAATCCGTTCCGCGCCATTTCTGCGTTTGGTGACACGGTGCGCGAGACCGCCGCTCGCCATTCGAATGTCGTTCTGGCGGACCTTGAAGGCGCATTTCATGCCGTGTCCGCTCCGATGGCCCCAGGGTTTGATCTGTTCTTGGATCATGTTCATCCGACCAAGAAGGGCAATCTTGTCGCCGCAGAAACCGTCTATCGTGCGCTGTTGCAAACGCGGGTGTTTGCCGCCCCGCCCGCCCTCGCTCAATTCACGTATGTGCCGAAGCCTTCCGGGGACGTGGGGCTGCCGTACGACGAGGGGGCCGATGTGACGCTGCAGGCGCTCCTTGTGCGTTTTTATATGGCACAGCATCAAGATGAGAGCATCGTGGCACGGTCCCGCTATTTGCTACACACGCCGAAACTCGCCGCGAAACTCTCGGAGAAGGACCGAACGTTTCTGGTTCGTGCCACAGAGGTCTTCGCGGGGATCATGAGCAGCGAGGCTGCATGGATCGGCGGCACCGCGCCAGATCCTCGTGAAGCGAACAAGGCGCAATTGTTGGGGTTTTACAAGGAGACGTTCGAGGGCTACCAAGAATACAAAGTGAAGTACGGCCAGACCACCGAAGCGTCGCCGGTGAAGGTCCAAACACGCACTGCCATCTCGCCCTAATCGGCTGCGCAAGCTTTGGACTCGACGGGAAGCGGAGCGACGCTTCTTCCGAGTCAGGTTCGGTACTGCGACTCGCCCACGGGCTTGCAGCCCACCCTCACCGGGCGTATCATTTCAGCACATCCCACCACTATAAGGAGGCCCCCATGGCGAATGAGACTCCCGTTCGCGCGGCCCGTAGCCTCTCACTGGACCGCTGGATCGGGCAAATGCGCGACCAGTTGTCGACCCTTTCGCCGTTTCTAGCCGACCGGGGCGCCGGTAATGAGCGGGCCCTCGACGAGTTTGATACCCAGACAGACCGGTTGATTCGCGAAGCGTTAGGAGACACCTCCGAGATGGTCGAAGCCTACGAGTATGCCCAGCTCGGGGAAGCCGGAGGGTTGGTCAATGTTCCGGATGAGGCGCCGGAAGGAGGGGCGACCACGCGAGATCAGGCGCGGGAGCGTCTCAATCAACGCAAACGGGTGATCGAGAGTTGTATCGCCGAGTTGGAGGCCAGCCGGGCGGAAGCCGCTATGCGGGCTGGCTCGATGGTCGACATCATGATGGGACCGCAAGTCGTGCATCACATGACGCCCGAACCACGAAGCGTCCACGTCAATGCGACGCTCCGAGAAGCTGCGCGGATGATGCAACAATGGGGTGTGGGATCCCTGCTTGTCACGGACGACCGGGCTTATGTGGGCCTCCTCACGGACTCGGATCTAGCACGAGCGGTGGTCGCACGCGGGCTCGATGCGGAGACCACCAAGGTCAAAGCCACCATGCGCGAACCGCTGGTCACGATCGAAGGCGAACGGCCGATTCTCGAGGCTGTGCGCATGATGAAAGATCAGGCCACTCGGCATTTGGCCGTGGTGGACCGTGGGGAAGTCATCGGCGTCATCTCCGTATCGAACGTGCTGCGCTATTACTCGGGCGTGATCTAACTCTCTCGGGGGATGATCAGGCTGGAGACTCAAACGAATCGGCGCTCTTACCGATGGTTGGCGTAGACGGCTGGAGTGGGCGGTCGGCGGTTGAGGTGTGCTCGGACGATGTCTGGGAGACAGGCAGCGAGGGCCGCATTGACTTCTGGGGTATAGTGCGTGCCGGGCGCAAACCGTCGTTCAGGACGTACCGTGCGGACGCAGGTGCTCATGTCCTCGTAGGGGAGTCCCATCTCAGCCAGAATGCGGGCTGCGTAGGGGGCTGTGGGGCCTCCCGTGCGGCCTGTATCCGGCAGCTCAGATTCACTCGGAAAGTAGAGGAAGAGCAAGGTGGAACCCGAGGCCTGGACGGAGGCGGCGAAGCTTCGGAGCACGGCGCGATGGAGGGCGTGTTGTTCCCTCTCGAATTCGGTCGCTCGGAGAGTTGGGGGCCCTGGGGGCCAGGACGCCACGGTTCTGAAGAGCAGCGAGCGCTGAAGCCATCGCCAGGGCCAACGTTCCCACTCCAGCCAGTTGTAGTTGAGGTCCGCCTGGAGATGGGGCAGCTCATGCACGGAGGATTTCGTGAAAATCGCTTCGGGTCGCGGTAACGGCATATTGAGCAACGCCAAGACGCCGTCGCGCAGGGTGGGGCGCGGCCGCGCATAGGGCAAGGCCAGCATGTCGGGGTAGCGCAAGAAATTGTAGATCCACGAGTCGCGCTGAAAGTCGCTGGAGATTAGGCCCACGATGACGAGATCCGGGGCGAGCGGGCGCACATCGCGTTCGTATTTCATCCGGATCTGATTGACGCTATAGCCGATGACGCCGAAGTTGACGAGGTCAAAGTCGGGGGCCATGCGCATCGCTAATTGATGCGCCCAGGACTCGTCGTAGGAGACCTCATATCCAAAGGTGAAGGAATCACCCAGTAAGGCCACGCGAGCGGGCTTCCTGTCTGCATGAACGGCCGGGGACCTGGAGGCGGTCCAGGTCAGCCGTGTGTCGCCTGGTCGGGCGCTCCTCAACCCTTCTGCGCTGCTGGCATAAAGGCCGTCCTGGCTGCGACGGTTCTTGCCGATGGTCCACCCGAGCTCCGGATCATAATCGTGATAGGCGGCCGCACGATTATTGATGGCGGCTAAGAAGTCGGCCGAGGTTTTCTCCCAATTGCGCAGCGTCGGGAATTCCACCCATAGTTGGGGGGCCAGCATCGACACCTCATGGTAGGCGCGCAGGGAGGCTTCTCCCGCAAGGACCATGAGGACCACCGTGGCGGCATTCACGCTCAGCGTGAGGGATGTCGTGCGATTGGACGTGGGCGGCAGGCGACGGAGATGGCGGATCAGCAGCAGGCCTGTGCCCATCAATGCGAGTGTGGCAACGAGGAAGAGTATTCCAGCCGAGGAGGTGAGAAAGTTCGCCAGTCCATCGACGGCAGAAAAACGATAGCCGGAGAAAATCAGGAGCAGGGACAAGCCTTCTAGCGCAAAGAGGAGGCTCGTGAGAAACACGTTGACTCCCGACGTGGTATGGTTCACGAGGCTGTGACCTTCCCCTCTTACTTCTTATGAATCGACGCGACACGCAGGACCGAGGCAGTCGTATGCGCTGGCAGTGACGCCAGGAGAACTGTAGATAGGCATGGAGCGATCTGTCAATCTGGGACGAAGCAGCTAGGCGGTTTGGAGTACATGGCCGCGGGCTGGTGTGAAGAGGCCTGGGCGGCGTGTCCCGACCAGTGTGGCCCATGGCGTCACGGTATATGATCTCCGGCGAGCGGATGACGACGGCACCCAGAACAGTTGTATTCTATAAACCCTTCGGGGTCTTGCCGTGTTTTACCGATCCCGATGGTCGCCCGACCTTGGCGGACTATGTAAAAGTGCCGGCTGTGTATGCGGCCGGCCGGCTCGATGCAGACAGCGAAGGGTTGATGCTGCTCACATCCGATGGGGCACTGGCCCACCGCATCACCGACCCCAAACACAAGCTGCCGAAGGTCTATCTGGCACAGGTGGAGCGGATCCCGGATGCACAGGCCCTGGCCGAACTACGGGCAGGCGTGATGCTGTCGGGCAAGCGAACCAGGCCCGCGGAGGCGCGCCTGCTGTCGGAGGAGCCGGCCTTGCCACCGCGACCGGTGCCGATTCGGTTCAGAAAAAACGTGCCGACCGCCTGGCTGGAGATGACGCTCTACGAAGGGATGAATCGACAGGTTCGGCGCATGACCGCGGCGGTCGGATACCCCACCGTACGTCTCGTGCGCGTGGCCATCGGGGCGATTCGGTTAGATGGGCTCGCCCCCGGTCAATGGCGAGATGCCACGCCAGCCGAACTTCAGGCCCTTCGGATGCAAGGGAGGGGAGGGGATGGGCGCTAGCGTGACTTAATCAGGCGGCCGATGATGCCGATGCCGATTCCGAGCAACAGATAGCCCATAATCACATTGACGATGACGACGCCTTGACTGACGGGGTGCGCCGGCTGATAGTCGACCAGGCCCAGCGCGGAGGTGATGTTGATGGAGTAGTACAGTCCTGACCAGATTGGAATCCACGCGGTGGTCTGACCGGTTTCCATGGGCTGGAGCCACCCCACGCGGAAGAAGAGTTCGTACAGAAGCGTGAAGACCATCACCGTACAGACACTCCACAGTCCCCATCTCGTAAAGCTCGTGCCGTACTTGCTGGTGGCCTTCCATGCGAGCAACGCCCAGGGGTGCTTCCCCTGCATCTTGGCCCAGGCCACTCGCGCGTCATGCTCCTTTAAGTACTCGGCTTCCGACCACTCGAACTCGCCGGCCTCGGCATAACAATGGTTCGCGCGAGAATAGGAACGAACGGCGATGTGCTGCAAATGATGTTGCTCGGGAGGGGACGCGCTCGCGCGCGCAGCCTGTTCCGCCAAGCGCCCGGCGTTGGAATAGGCACGGGCCGCAGGAATGTGCTGCTGCACACGATGGAGATGAAACCCTGCTTGATGATAGGCGTGCGCCGATTTTGCGGGGTCTCGACTCTCGAGGAAGTCCGCCGCGGCCAGATAGTAGAAGGCCGCTTCCGTGATTTCGGTCCGCGTATCCAGTTGGCCCCGCGCTTCCGCCTTGCGGAGCAAAGCCTCTGCCGATTGCGCAGTCTGCAGCTCGATCTCACCCTGCTCGTAGTAGGCTTGAGCGACCGGATCGGAGAATGTGGATTCGCTCATCGCGGACGTGCGCCCCGGTGAGAGTTGGGTCGTGACGAGGGAATGGTACCGCAAGTGGAACGGTTTTGGAAAGTGGCGCGGGCCGTACCGGCGGAGAAGGGTTGATGCTGGCGACCACGCGGTGCCTCACACTCATCCCTCCCAGGGGGTAGAATGAGGGTGAGGAACTGTCTCACCCAGGAGGTACAAAATGAACACCTCGACGTGGAGCCTGCTCTTGGCGCTCGTCATGGCGGCGATGTGTGGCTGCACCGCCTTCCAGGGAAAAGAAACCCACTACCTCACAGAAGCGAAGGACCAGGCCACATGGGATGACGTGCGACAGCAGCTAGGAAAGCCGAGACAAACGTCGTCAACGCTCACCGGTGAAGCCGTGTGGGTCTACGAGGTGCGGGAGGAGGAGCCGGGGAGTCGATGGACCTCATCCGGAATGTGGTGCGAGCAGTATACGCTGACGTTTGACACCCGTGGTGTCCTCCGCCACTGGGGACGCAAGTCATACTTTCACGGCGGGGAATTAATGCCGGTCAGTTGCGATGCCGGTCAGCTACGAGGCTCGTCGACCTCAGGATGAGATGAAGAGGGGACCGCAGGATTCATCGTATGGGAAAGGAGGGTACATATCGGATGGTAACCCGTTTGACGCACACCGCGCTCATCGTGCTCATGCTGACCGCTTGTGTCGGGTGTGATCAGATTACCAAAGCCATGGCGCGTCAGTACTTGGCGGCCGAGCCGCCCCTGTCTGGGTTCTACGATACGATCCGATTGCAATATGCGGAGAATGCCGGTGCGTTCCTGAGCCTTGGGACGGAGTGGTCCCAGGCGGTGCGCGTGCTCATGTTCCAGATTCTCACGGGACTTTGGATTGGCGGCCTGTTCGTCTTCCTCGTTCGTTCGCCAAACCTGCCAACATCGGTGCTGCTCTCGTGGAGCTTGGTGCTCGGTGGGGGAGTCGGCAATCTTCTCGACCGGCTTCTACACAATGGGCGTGTCATCGACTTCATGAACGTGGGCATTGGCCCCCTCCGCACCGGCATCTTCAACGTCGCCGACGTCTGCATCACGGTCGGTGTAATCATGTTGATCGTACAGTCCGTTCACGGGCGACAGGCATCCGCCTCTGGCAGCACCTAACACCGCCTCAATGACCTCCGCTACCGTTGCTGTGCCTCCATGGTGTGCTTTGCGAGCCGGCGCACAGTAATCAGCGTCAGTTGCTTGTCGGAAATGGGGCCCGAGTTGCCACAGTTATCCGCGGCAAGA
>CAYUYE010000015.1:0-58370 GCA_964449255.1 uncultured Nitrospira sp.
AATCGAACTCAAGAACCCCTATGAAAACATGGGCGCTCAGCTCGTTCGTGAAGTCGCCAGCAAGACCAGCGACACGGCGGGCGACGGCACCACCACCGCCACCGTGTTGGCGCAGGCCATCTACCGCGAGGGCGTGAAGAACATCACCGCCGGCGCGAACCCGATGGAAATCCAGCGCGGCATCAACAAGGCCGTCGAAGTGGTCGTGGGCGAGTTGAAGAAGCTCAGCAAGCCCTGTCAGAGCAAGACGGAGATCTCCCAGGTCGGCACGATTTCGGCCAACAACGATAAGACCATCGGCGACTTGATCGCCGAAGCGATGGAGAAGGTCGGCAAGGACGGCGTCATCACCGTCGAAGAAGCCAAGTCCATGACCACCTCCCTGGACGTCGTCGAGGGCATGCAGTTCGATCGCGGCTACATCTCCCCCTACTTCGTCACCAACGCCGAGCGGATGGAATGCTCCGTCGAAGAGCCGCTCATCCTGATCAACGAAAAGAAAGTCAGCAGCATGAAGGACCTCCTCCCGATCCTCGAGCAGGTGGCCAAGATGGGCAAGCCGCTCGTGATCATCGCGGAAGAAGTCGAAGGCGAAGCGCTCGCGACCCTCGTGGTCAACAAGCTGCGCGGCACCTTGAACGTGGCGGCCGTGAAGGCCCCGGGCTTCGGCGATCGCCGCAAGGCCATGCTGGAGGACATCGCGATCCTCACCGGCGGCCAGGTGATTTCTGAGGACCTCGGCATCAAGCTCGAAAACGTGAAGTTGACCGACCTCGGCCGCGCCAAGCGCGTGACGATCGACAAGGACAACAGCACGATCGTCGAGGGCTACGGCGACCCGAAGAAGATCGAAGCCCGCGTCAAGCAGATCAAGGCCCAGATCGAAGAGACGACCTCCGACTACGATCGCGAGAAGCTCCAGGAGCGCCTCGCCAAGATCGTCGGCGGTGTGGCCGTCATCAACGTCGGCGCCGCGACCGAGACCGAAATGAAGGAAAAGAAGGCTCGTGTCGAGGACGCACTCCACGCGACCAAAGCGGCCGTCGAAGAAGGCATCGTGCCGGGCGGCGGGGTAGCCTACCTGCGCTGCGTCAAGGCCCTGGACAGCATGAAGCTGGAAGGCGACCAGGCTGTGGGCGTGAACATCGTCCGCCGCTCGCTGGAGGAGCCCATCCGCCAGATTGCGGCGAATGCGGGCGTCGAAGGCTCCGTGGTCGTGAACGCCGTGAAGGCGGAATCGAAGTCGAGCATGGGATTTAATGCCGCGAATGAGAAGTATGTGGACATGCTCGAAGCCGGCATCATTGACCCGACCAAGGTGTCGCGCTGCGCATTGCAGAACGCGGCCAGTGTCGCGGGATTGATGCTCACGACCGAGGTCATGATCACCGACATCCCGGAAGACAAGAAGGAAGCCGCCGGTGGCCATGCAGGCCACAGCCACGGCATGGAAGGCATGTACTAGGCGCCTAAGAGCCATAGGCAGATAGCTGATGGCAGATGGCTCAGGGCTGATGGCAGATAGCCAATAGCTGAGAGCTCGAAGCAGAACCAAGGGCTCGGCGGGATCACCCGCCGGGCCCTTGGTGTTTTTGTACACGGTTGACGAGTGACGACTGACGAATGGCTTCCCGGGCTAGGAGGCGAGCGGCAACTTGAGACGTTTCATGAGTTGTACGAACAGCGGTGACTGGTCTGGAGACAGCAACAACGTCTTGAAGAACGCGTTCACGAATTCGGTGTGTGATTTGTGTTCGGCCATCATCCGGGCCTGAGCGCTTGTGTCACCCTGCCGTGTGTATCCCAGCCGGATCGCGCAGCGCGCCAGCTCCAATTCGTCATCGGGCAACGCATGTGTTTGCAGATCGTGCACCATCTGCAGTTTATGTTCGACATCCCGCAGAAAGACATAGGCGCCGGTCAATCCCTTCAGTTCGCGGTCCGTCAACAGCCCCAGCTCGTGAAATTGCGATAGTGACGCCAGCGTACCGCGCTTCCACACGTCGGGATACCGGCTGGCGCCAAGCAATTGCACGCTCTGCACGATAAACTCGATTTCTCGGATGCCGCCCGTGCCCAGCTTAACGTTCCGTTGCTCGTGCCCGCGCGCGACCATTTTGCGGTCGATCATGTCCTTCACACCGCGCACGTCTAACAGCAACCGCCGGCAGGCTTGCACATCCTTGATGGTCTCGCCCAAGATAAACCGGCGCATGCGCCGTAAGAACGCCTGTCCGACTTTCTGATCCCCCGCCACCGGCCAGGCCTTCAAGAGCGCCATCCGCTCCCACGTCTGGCCTCGCGCTTCGTAATACCGCTCGTAGCTGTCGATCGAGCGCGCCAACTGTCCCACAGTTCCCTCGGCCCGCAACCGTAAATCGACCCGAAAGACCGCCCCCTCTTTGGTGGCGTCCGTCAACACATGGGTCAGTTCCCTCGCGAGGCGCTCGAAGTATTCCTCGTTGGACGTGGGCCGATGTGAAGCCCCCGCCTTGCCGCGCCCTTTGGCCGGCGCCGCCGTCTCCCCGTCTTCGGACTCGTAGATGTAGATGACGTCGACGTCGGAGCTGTAGTTCAGTTCCGACCCGCCCAACTTCCCCATGCCGATGACTGCAAAGCCCGTGTCGACCGGGCGCCCCTGCTTGTTGCGATGCCGCGGTGCGCCATACTGCCGCTTCAATTCGGCGTCGACCATCTCATAGGCCGCATGAATCAGGACGCTTGCCAGATCCGACAGCGCCTCGGTGGTTTCGGCGACCGTGGCGAGCCGCAGCAAATCGCGCACGCCGATGCGCAACATCTCGCGACGTTTGAATCGGCGCAAGGCGTCCAGTCGTAACTCTTTCGCCGTCACGTTGGCCAGGAGGCCTTCGACTGCCTCGGCCAAAACCCGCGCACGCGGCTGTTCGTCCAGCACCTCCGGCTCGCCCAGCCAGTAGATCAACATCGGATCGCGAATCAGGGAAAACGCCAGCGCGTCGCTGTCGCCGAAAATCGTCGAGAGCAGGTCCAACATGCGCGGCGAACTGGCCACGTACCGGATCAGTGATGAACGTGGCACGGCCGACAGGAGCCGGTCCCAGTGGTTCAGCGCCTGGTCCGGATCGGCGGTCCGACCAATGGCTTCCATCAGGGCAGGCAGAATCTCCGCCAACTGCCGGCGCTGGTGGGGGTCGCCCGCCATCGACTGCAGATTAGTATCGGCCTGTTTGGGATCCTGAAGGCCGTAGGCGCGCAGGATCCGCTCGGCCTCGACGGGATCCAATCCCGAGGCCAACAGCAAGGGGCGCGGATCGGGGCCGGGTTTTGCCGCCGCCGGCTTGGGCTGGGCCTTTGGTTCTGGCGGAGCTGCCTTGCGGGATGTTTTCCTGGTGCCCATTGCCGCGCATTATACTGTCAGGACGGCACCCACACAACGAACGCGCGTGCGCCCACAGGCTTCACGCTGGCTGGTGCAGGAGAGGCGTTCATGGATCATGGGGGTTTAGGATATACTGCCGAGGATGGGGGATCTCGACCCAACTCGTCAGCGACTTCTCGACCAGCTCAGCGCCGCCTGTCCGTCCATCGATGCAGAAGTCATCCGCGACTTCGTGTCGCGAATGGACGCGGACTACTTCCAAGGTTTTCCTCCTGAAACGATCTCCAAACATCTGCAGCTCGTCGACCGGTTGACGCCGGACCATCCCTGTGAACTGGCCATTCACCAGGCCGACGAGACCCATCTCGAAGTCAGCATTGTCGCCTACGACTACTTTTCCGAGTTCGCCACAATCTGCGGCCTGCTGTCAGCCGTCGGTCTGAGCATCGAAGAAGGCCGCATTTTCACGTTTCAAGACCAGGCGCCGGCGGCGACCCCTCGCCACACATCACCCTGGCCCACCAGGCGCCCGAAAGTCCGGCCCGGCCTGAGCCGCAAGAAGATTGTCGATGTCTTCCTCGTCCGCCCCGTGCCCGGCGTGTCATTCGGCAAGAAGGAGCAGGAGTCGCTCCGCGACGCCCTCGCCCACATGATCAAGCTCCTCGACGCCGGCCAATTCGAGGCCGCGCGCCAACAAGTCAACCGCCGCCTGGTCGAACGCCTGGGTAAGGAGCGGCAAGCGTTCACGGGCCTGCTGCACACCGTCCAGATTTCCTTCGACAATAGCGGCTCGCCGACCGACACGATCATGGAAATCCGGTCGGACGACACCCCGGCGTTTCTCTATGCCTTTGCCAACGCGCTGGCCATGCGGAACATCTACATCTCCAAGGCCCAAGTCGAGAGCCAGGGCGCCAAGCTCCACGACCGGTTTTTCGTCCGCAATCGGCACGGCGAAAAGCTGCGCGATCAAGCCGAGCAAGAGCAGCTCCGCCTCACCGCCGCGCTCATCAAGCAATTCACCCATGCACTGACCTGGGCGCCGGACCCGGCCATGGCGCTCGAATCGTTCGACCAGTTCCTCGACCTCATCGTGCAAGACGAGTCCAAAGGATCCAAACAGGCGCTGGCGTTCCTGAACGACAAGAAGTCCCTCCCCATCCTGGCCCGATTGTTTGGCGCCAGCGATTTCCTATGGGAAGACTTTCTGCGTCGCCAGCATGGCAATCTCCTGCCGCTGCTCACGGAATATCGCGACTCGCCGCTCATCAAGCCCCAGGCGACCTTGCGCAAGGAACTCACTCGTGCCGTCGCCAAAGCCAAGGCCAAGACCGACGACGATCGCAAAGCCGCGCTCAATCGCTTCAAGGACCAGGAACTCTTCCGGATCGACATGAAGCACATCGTCGAACCGACCACGAGTCTCCCGGATTTCTCGCTCGCCATCTCTCAGTTGGCCGAAGTGATCGTGGAGCGGAGCCTCATCGACTGCCAAGCCAAGTTGAACAAGCTGTATGGCCCTCCCCGCCTCGCCAACAAGAAGCCCTGCCCCTTTGCCATTCTGGGCGCAGGCAAATTCGGCGGCCGGGAGATGGGCTATGCGTCGGATATCGAGGTCCTGTTTGTCTATGGCGGGTCAGGCCGCACGGGCGGGAAAAAGGGCATCGAGAACAGCGAATACTACGAGCGGCTCGCCCAGGAACTGTTGCAGTGGATCGAAGCCAAGCAGGAAGGCATTTTCCACATCGACGTGCGCCTGCGGCCGCACGGCGGGAAGGGCTCGCTTGCGAACGTCTTTGAAGAGGTCTGTAAATACTATAGCCCCGACGGCCTCGCCGCCCCGTTCGAACGACAGGCGCTCATCAAGCTGCGCCATATCACGGGTGATGCGACCCTCGGCAAGAAGGTCGAAGCGCATCGAGATAGCTTCGTCTACAGCGGCGCGCCGTGGGATCTGAAATTGGCGCTGGATCTCCGCCGGCAACAGATCGCGCAGTTGGTTGAACCCGGGCAGGTGAACCTCAAACACAGCCACGGCGGCATCGTCACGTTGGAGTACTCGATTCAATATCTGCAAGTGATGCACGGGCACAAGCACCCGAGCCTACGCACGCCGAATACGCTGCAAGCCCTGGCTGCGTTGCTCGACCTGGGGATCGTTCCGCGCGCACTCGGCGAGGATCTGCGGAAGGCGTACCTGTTCATTCGCATGCTGATCGACGGGCTGCGGATGGTGCGGGGCAATACGAAAGATCTGGTGCTGCCGCCGCCGGAGTCGGATGAGTTTGTGTTTTTGGCAAGGCGCGTAGGGTATCAGACGGAGGATTGGCAGGCGGGAGCAAGGCATTTGAAGTCGGATATTGAGCAGTATATGAAGTTAGGCCGAGAGTTTTTTGAGAAGAATTTCGGAAAGTTGTAAGGGGAAAAGAGAAGATGGAGGCAAGGCAGGCCGTCGCGGCTCCTGCGACGGTTCAAACCGCATGGTTCTGGACCACTCGACGGCGCAAACTTGTTCCGTCCCACGCTGCGCCAGAACGGAACGGCGAACAGTGCGCCGCCGTCGCCTCAGGCGACCGTGGCTCCACCACCATGCGAACCCTCCCACGTCGCCGCTCAGACCTGCTCTTCCTCCTTCTGGGGAGGAGAGTGGGGACGAGCAAGCTTGGAAGGAGCATTGGACTTCCGAGCCATCCCATGTCGCCCGCCCTGCCCGCCATCCTCCATCGGGGGTGGGGAGAGTGTTCAGCAAGCTCGGAAGGAGCATTTCTGCCCTAGGCCTCCAACCTGATTCGTGAGCCGAATACGACCGCTATTCGGCTCATAATTCCTTATATTTTGAGCCGAATGAGGGTATCATCCAGGCCTGCCCGCCATCCTCCATCGGGGGAAAGGAGCGGACACGCGAGCTCGGAGGGATCATAGGTATATCTTGGGGTCGGCCAATTTTTTGTGGTCGCCCCATTGACATTTTGTAAGCCATGACTATCAATCGTCCGACCGGGTGATGGCCTGCCCCCTCGTCCATTCACCAATATTTACACTTTTCATATGGCCCTCTAAATGAAGCCCCCACCTGGCTTTGGACACTCGATTAACGAATACCTAAACCATTACATTACGGTCGCAGATGCAAAGGCGGCCGGCGTTATCACTGTCGACCTTGCCCTGGCTGGATATCTGTTGTCGAAGGTTCCCACGATAACCTGGCCACTTATTTTCCACTGGATCGCACTTTCTCTCTTGTTAGTCTCAGGACTTGTCGCGATCCACACCCTCATCCCTAGGACTCCGAAAGTTGGCAGCAGCCTCATCTTCTGGGAAGACATTCGCACCCGGACGACAATGGATGCCTATTTGCAGGAACTCGCCCACGTTGATGAGGCTGAAGTGGAGCGTCAGTACGCCGCCCAGAACTACTTCGTGAGCGACGTCCTCTCCAAGAAGTATGTACTCGTCCGTAGGAGTATGAGAACTCTAGTAGGAGCAATTGTTTTCACCACGCTGAGAACCCTCATAGGTGGATGATGCGAATGTGGAACGGTGACTACTGGCTGTATCTAAAAGTTCGGTTCAGGGGGCTTACAAAGGACCTCAAGTCCAAGATGGATCAGGTCGTGGCTGGGAGAGCGGTGCCTTCCACTGCAAACATTCAAATCGGATCAGCCCGAAAGCTAAATGCAGCTGTTCTGTACTTCGACATTGAAGGATCCAGCCACCTATCTGACTATGTGGCCCTTTATACTCTCAATGTCGTGCTTTCGACAATGATGCGAATAGTTCACGATCATGATGGCTACATTGAGAAGAATACTGGTGATGGCATTATGGCGATCTTTACCGCCAGGGACGACCAATCTGCTGCCAGGGCGGCTCTTCAATCCGCGATGGTCATGTTTTCAACTTTGAACGAGTTGATAAATCCCCATCTCATAGGAGTCGCTGGTTGCTCTCTCATTGCTGCACGCATCGGAATTGACTTTGGCACCATCTATGTTTCACGGGTTGGTGTGCCACGAGGATCATCAGATCAAGATCGCAGTTTCCTCACGGCTATCGGACCGGCAGCGAATATCGCTTGCCGCCTTCAGGAGCAAGCAGGCACTAACGAGATTTGGGTTGGGCGAGCAATCGTCGCATTGGCGCCGAGAGAGTGGCTTGTATCGTTTGAACAGGTGTTTCCGGAGAAACCCAAATGGACCTGGGTTCTTGAGGGGACCTCAGATCCATACCCGGCATACCGCTTCGACCGTTCACTCTCAGTCCCTGAGCAAAAACCAGCAACTGTTGGCTCATCTCCACTCCCCAACCTACCACCGATTACACCCGAACTCCTATTACCCGCGTCCCAACTCCAATCCCCACCGGCGTACAATGCGTTACAGGAATTCTTTAAGAAGCGGCGATAACGAAATACTTAACACCGATCCTCCCTAGCGACTCTGAGTGCACCACTTAATTGAAGAAATCAGGCAGTTCAAAGCAAATGCCCACAGTACCTACCTGGCACGGCACCTCGCTCGATAACCCGATCACAAAGGTTTCACTCCCGCTTATAGCGGCAGCGGATGCAGATTTCTATCCATCCGGAACAGCCTGTCTGATTGCACCATGGTTAGCAATTACAGCTCGCCACGTGGTAGAGGATCACTTTGAGCGCTATTGGGGGAAAAAGCCAAACAATACGGATGAAGCCCTTCACGACACGCTGACCTATGTAGTACCAGGGGATGGTAGGCCTTCCATACCCCTGTTCGTCCAGAGGACTTGGTATAGGGAACCCTATGACATAGCCGTCTTGCTTCTTGGGCCGGCGGCTGAGATGGACCCACAACACATTTGGGATGTACCAATCCTTTCTCTATTGCCACCTTTCCCCGGCGCAAGAACATTTTCCTTTGGTTACCCAAATTCCACAATCAGCATCCTAAACCCGGATCAATACGAACTTAGAATGGATGCAACCACAACGACCGGTTCTGTCATCGAGGTACATCATGAACGTCGTGACGCCGTCCGACTACCCTTTCCCTGTTTTCAGACCAATGCCCGATATGATGGTGGAATGAGTGGCGCAGCTGTTTTCAATGAACGAGGCCAAGTCTGCGGTTTGGTTTGTTCAAGCCTACCCCCATCTGCTGATGGAGAGGAGCATACTTCGTACGTCTCAACGCTCTGGCCATTACTTCTGATCGAAATTGATGCCCCTTGGGACCGCTATCCCCGTGGAACAAGGTACCCATTGTTCGAATATGCAGAATCTAAAGTGATAGATGCTGTCGACCTCGACAAGTTCCAAATTGAGAGGCTTGTTGATGGTTACCAGCTGACCTGCAATTACGACCGTTCCGCCTATGAGAAGTGATAGTTAGACGCGAGTTACCGCTACGGATTTTGGGATGGCTCCAAAGCACGGTTCAATGGGGTCTGGTATGCGTATTGACTCGCGGGGCTTTGATCGGGCAGAGGTCGGAACCAGGTTGATACCGGTGGACGTATGATCGAGATCTATACGGATGGTGCTTGCAGCGGGAATCCTGGTCCCGGCGGATGGGGCGTGCTGGTGCGCATCCACGAGAATGAAACGGAATTGTGCGGCGGCGAGGCGGCGACCACAAACAATCGCATGGAACTGCTCGCCGTCATCGAGGCCCTGCAGTCGCTGACGGAACCGGTGGAAGCGCTGGTGTACACTGATTCGCAGTATGTCCAGAAGGGCATCAGCGAATGGATCCACTCCTGGAAGCGTCGCGGCTGGAAAACGACGAGCAATCAGCCGGTGAAGAACGAGGACTTGTGGCGGCGCCTGGATGCGCTGGCGGCGGGCCATACCCTTGAATGGCGTTGGGTGAAGGGGCACGCGGGTCATCCGGATAACGAGCGAGTGGACGCCCTTGCTCGCGCCGGCCTGGAACAGGCGCGTCGCGCCGGCCTCGATGCCGGCGACACCCTCAGCCGGTGCGACAGGCCCGAGTCGTCGGAACCGCTGCGAGTCCAGATCGCGCGCGCTCAGCCGCAGGACGCCGAGACTGTCGCCCTGCTGGTTGGCGAGTTGCTGCATGAAATCATGGCGGCGGTGAAGGACAAGGTCTTCCGATTTCGTCAAGCCGAGACCATCGGGCGTGCCCGCTCCTGGATCGAGGCGGGGACCTATACCGTCTTGATTGCACAGGCAGACGAGGAGCCGACAGGATTCCTGGCGTTGTATGAGAGTTATGCCCTCTACACTGACGGCGTGCACGGCACGATTCCGGAGTTGTATGTCCGGCCGGCCTATCGCTCGCGGGGGATTGGGACGGCGCTCTTGGCCGAGGCGGCAGCGATTGGGAAGGCGCGAGGGTGGACCCGTCTCGAAGTGACGACGCCTCCCCTCCCGCAGTTCAATCGGACACTCGCCTTCTATCAAACCCATGGCTTCAGCGTCTCCGGCGGCCGCAAATTGAAGCGGGAACTGTAACCCGCCCCCCGAACGTCCTTGAAGCAAGGAACGCATCAATAAAAAGCGGGGCCGGCCGTTGACCGTGCACCGTGGCAACCATGCCGACAAGGCGGATGGCACTAATGTCGATTGAGATTCGCGAGGAAGTAGCTGGCGATCGTGCGGCGATTCGAACGCTGCACCGACAGGCGTTCGGACAAGAGGAGGAGGCGAACCTCGTCGAGGCCTTGAGGGCCAACGGCGGCGTGAGTCTGTCCTTGGTTGCAATAGTGGAGGGTTGCCTGGTCGGCCACGTCCTCTACAGCCCTGCGACCATTGGCCAGGTCGTTGGCGCCGGCTTGGGTCCACTCGCCGTGCTCCCTGGCCATCAGCGCCGTGGCATTGGATCTCAACTCGTACAGATGGGGAACGACCGCCTCAGGAAGGACGTCTGCCCCTTCATTATTGTCCTTGGCCATGCCGGTTATTACCCCCGCTTTGGTTTTCACCCTGCCAGTGCGCGCGGCATTAGATGTCAGTGGGAAGGCGTGGCCGACCAGTCCTTCATGCTGCTGGTGCTGAACGAGCCCAAGATGGCGGGGCTCTCCGGGGTCGCACAGTACAGAGCGGAGTTTTCCAGCCTCGCCTACACCCCGCGATAGTTTTCCGCCACCGTCTCGGATCGACCCGGCTTCACGCCCCCTCTCCCCGCTTGAGGACCTCAGACGACGAGCCCTGAGTTCTTCGACCGTGTCTCAGGCCCTGGCATCCATCTGGATTTTTTGAGACTATCCATACTGGAGGCCTAAGAGTTCATATGGATCCTGGTTTTTGGCATCAGCGGTGGCAGACCAACGAGACGGGGTGGCATGAGAAGGCGGCCAATCCGCTGCTGCTCAAACATTTCCCCGCGTTGGCCTTGGCGCCAGCGAGTCGGCTGTTCGTGCCCTTGTGCGGGAAGTCGCTCGATGTCGGCTGGTTACTCGCCCAGGGGTACCATGTCGCCGGCGCTGAATTGAGCGAACTTGCGGTGACGCAACTTTTCGCCGGGCTTGGAATGGAACCGATCATCTCGGAGATCGGACCGCTCAAACACTACCGCGGCAAGAAACTCGATATTTTCGTGGGTGACATTTTTCAGCTCTCACGCGAGGTTCTCAGTTCGATCGGCAGGATCGACGCGGTCTACGACCGGGCTGCGCTCGTAGCCCTCCCGCCGGAGATGCGGCTTCGCTACACGGCGCACCTCCAGGCCATCACGGCCAGGGCCCCGCAATTGCTCATTTGTTACGAGTACGACCAATCTGTTGTCCCCGGCCCTCCGTTTTCGGTCACAACCGAGGAAGTCCATCGCCACTACGATAAGAGTTATCGACTCACGCTGTTGGAAAGTCTGGATGTCGCGGGCGGCCTGAAGGGTAAATGCCCGTCCAAAGAGCATGTCTGGCTGCTCAAGCCACGCGACAAGTAGCCCTATGACCGGCTTTGCCGGCCAGCCTCACGGACGACTCGGCTGTGGAGGATGAGCGCCGTCCTCAAGAATGACGGCACCGCCCAAGACGCGCTCATCAAGTTTCGGTCGTTGATGTAACAGAGGAGATCCGGCTTTGGTACCCTGGCACCATACTCGACCCGAGCCACCAAAACCATGAGGGGTTCGATGCCACAGCCTAGCAAGAGAAGGGCTCAGTTACAGGAGACCCGAGACGTACTGACTGATCCTGACTTGATGCGGCAGATCGCCCAGAGCAAGGCGTTCTATCGCTCAGGGCAGAAAGGACTGTCCTTTGAGGAGGCCTTCGGCGAGCCGCTCGTTCCTGAGGAAAAACGGAGTAGGCGAGGCAAGAAACCCTGAGGCGCTCGTTCCTTCGCGCTCTTGGCATACAGGGACAGAGGAGAAAAGAATGACAGCGATGGTCACTGCTTTGTTTTTCGTTGTGAGTCTGGTCGTCACCGCGTTTGCGTTACCGGTTGCGGCTCGGGCCAGCGACGCCTGTCCCTATACGGCGGCGGAGTTGCAGACAGCCTTGGGAATCGTCGTGGAGGACGGTCAGGGTGTGGAGACGCCGTTTCGCGGCGGGAAGATGATGGATTGCCAGTACAAGGGCAAAGGCAAGGCCGGGGTCTCGCTGTCGCAGACCAAATCGGCCTCGCCGTCGGATGCCAGGATGGTCGCCAAGGGGGTCAAGGGTCAAGCCATCGAGAACGATCCTGATGGCGCCATCTGGGCCTCAACGATGGGCGACTCGTCCCGCCTCTCGCTCTCCTATGTTCGCGGCTCGACCCACACCGAGATGAACGTCACCGGCGTGAACAGCAAGAACGAGAAAGAATCCAAGCCGCTCAAGGACAAGCTCCTCAAACTCCGCCGAATCCCTTAATTCCATGCCCTCATGAATCCTGCGACTCCCCCACAGTTGCGGTCGCCCCGGGAGAAGCTCGGTGGCTACATCTTGCTCCCACGGTTGATCGATAAGGTCCGCCTGCTCGCCAAGGGAGACCTGCCGCAGGAGTACGCCGCCAATGTGTTGGGCTCGCCGTTCACGCTCGACGGACGGTTCCTGGCCTTCACTGGACTAGATGCCGAGGCGTTGCGCCAGGCGATTCGATCCAGCAGCACCGATGCAGACGTGCTGGCCTGGGTCCAGACCCATGCAAAGCCGGCCACGGAAGCAGAGAAACAAGCTTGGGCCGAGCAGATCGCGAGCTATCGACCGGACCCGGCGCTGATTGAGTACCGCACGCGCCTCTACCCTGAGCTGGCCGCGAAGATCGATGTTGGCACCCTCAGCGTCCTCGACCTCATCGACATGGACGAAGGCCGACTGCCGCTGTTCCCCTGAAACAAGATCGCTTTTCCTCTTCTCAACAATCGTCACCAGGTGCCCCTCGCCCGCTCACTGCGATGATTGTTCATGGGAATTTGGTTCTTTTCCGCTCCCGAATGTGGTTGACGTTGAACTGCGCGCTCATTTAGGCTGAGGCAGCCTTGCGCCACAATCAATCCACGGGCCCGGGCACGCTGCAGTGGCCAACCTTCCCGGTTGTGGCCACGAAGCCGACATCAATGCCAGACCCTCGATCGTGCCCCGGATAGTCCCGTCATGGCCGAACTCTCCCAACCCTATCGCCGCTATGCTCAGTTGATGTGGGACGCGCACTGTTTGCGCGACAACCCGGCCCTGCGGGCGAAGGCCTTGCCGCTCTCCCCGCGTGCCCTGCGGCGCGCCTACCCGACCAGTGCGCTGCGCTATTGGTTCATCTACCATTTCCTCCGCATCGAGTCCCAGCTCTTGCAGCGGCCTCCGCATGTTTGCGAAGTCGGGATCGATTGCGGGCAGATGCTGCAATTCATGCGCGCCGTCGGCTCGCTTCCACACTGCCACCGAGTGGAGTGGGCGTCCTGGACCGGGGTGGATTGCCGCCTCAAGCAAGACGAGCTAGCGAAGCATGGGTATTCGCAGCTCATTGAGCAGAATGTGGAGCAGTGTCGTTCGTGGTTGCGCAGTGATTATGATGCCATCGTGCTCCTGCACCTCCTTGAGCACCTCTATGACCCCGAAACCGTCTTGGCCGATATCGTGCAGCGCATGAGGCCCGGCGCCGTACTCATGGGTGGATTTCCTTCGGTGCCGAACTGGTGCGCAGGGATGCGAGAATCCCAGGTCAGAGCCAATCCCAACCCCAACGGCCACGTGAGTAAGTTTTCTCCGACGAGGGTCAGGAATTTTGCCGCCGCCCAGAATCTCCGACTGGAGTTCCTGTCTGGAGCGTTTTTCCTCCGGGCCAGCGGCATGTTTCTGGAAGATCGTGCCTGGTGGCTCCGGTGCAACCTTGCCTTTGGTGCGCTGTTCCCAAGCTGGCCGGGCGAAATCTACTGGGTAATTCGAAAACCCCTGCCGTGACCAGCGCCCGCTCCTTTGGATTACGGGTCAGGGCTCACTACAACGACTGTTTCGGCACACCGACCGCCCATCGCTTTCCACGACACCTCGCCCCGTGCCTTGCCTCAGCTTCCCCGCGCGACTAGCCAGCTCGGACTGTCCGTCACGCCGCATTTGAGATCTGTCCGTCCTTGTCCGTCGCCGACTTTTTGACCACCCGCCCGCGCACGCGATGCATCTTGTCGCGCGTGTGATAGGGGAGCAAGCCCTCCAACACCATCGGGAGTCTGTCACAAGGCACGTCTTCCATGATCTTGAGCGCCAACTTGGGGTCCGGTCCTGATCGGCCGCCCACATAGATATCCACGGCATCCACCACTTTCCCGTCGACCTTGGTCTTCTTGCCCAGCAACCCCACGTCGGCCACGAGATGGTTGCCACAGCTCGCCGGGCAGCCGGACCAGTGCATGGTAATCGGCTTGAGCGTGCTCCCCAGCCGCTTCTCCAGCGCCTGTGCCACCTCCACGGCCCGACTCTTCGTCTCGATCACCGCGAGATTGCAATAGTCGCTGCCGACACAGCTCACCAGCCCCTTGTAAATGGGCGAGGGATTGTAAGCGAATTGTTTGAGCAACGGCTCCTCGGCCAATTCCCCCACCTGGCGATCGCTCACATTCGGAATGATGAGCGCTTGATTGGCCGCGATCCGGATCTCCCCGTTCCCGTACTTTTCGGCCAACGCAAGGATCTTCAGCAACTCGGCGGCCTTCAGGCGACCGACCAATACCTTCAACCCCGCGTAGTTCATGCCCCGTTGCCGTTGCCGGAAGATGCCGATGTGGTCGTGTTCGCCAGGCTTCCTCGCGTCTGTTCCGGCGGGCGCCAACTTCCGCCCGACTTTGGCCTCTACTTCCGCTTTAAATTTCTCCTCACCCCAGTCTTCGATCAAGAAGGCCAACCGAGCTTGCGTGCGGTTTTCCCGAGGTCCGTGATCCCGGTAGATGTCCAGAATCGCGCGACAGACCTCCAGAGCTTCGCTCGGATTGACGAACACATTGAGCGGTGTCGCAATCCGATACCCGCCAGATCCCAGCTTGCCGCCGACCAACACGTTGAAGCCCGCGCAGCGGTCGTGCCCCAGTTCATGGAAGGCCGGCACCAAGGCTAAATCCTGGGTCGCCATATGCACGCAATTGCTCGGGCATCCCGTCACCGCCACGTTGAACTTCCGCGGCAGATTGGAATAGGCCGGGTTGCCCAACACCTCCTCGTTGAAGGCCCGCACGAGTCCCATGGTCTCCACCACTTCGTCTGGACTGATCCCGGACACCGGACAGGTCATGACGTTGCGTACGTTATCCATCCCGGTTTGGAGTGACGTGAGCCCGACCCCCTCCATGGCCGCAAACACGGCCGGCACGTCCTCGATCTTGAGCTGCCGGAGTTGGACTTGCTGCCGCGTTGTGATGTCGAGCACCCCGTTGCCGTAGGTCGCGGCGATTTCGGCGAGCGCCCGGAGCTGATACGTCGTCGTTTGGCCACCTGGAATGCGGACCCGCACCATGAAGTAGCCCGGCGTGGGATTGCGCAAGAAGAGACCGTACCACTTGAGCCGTTGCACGTCGTCGTCGGGGATCGACTCCCAGCCCGAGGCCGCATAGCGCGCAATGAGGTCTCGCACGGCCAATCCGTCTCGTTCGCGCTTGATTTCTTCGATCTTGTTCATGGGCTTCACGTGCTTCCTTCCGCGCGCAGTTCATAGTGGCGGCCAGTACGCACCAGGCGCAGCACACCGGCTCGACTCAGGCGATCGATGGCCAGCACCGCCTGGCCCCACCCGCAGCCCAGGCGCTCGATGACGACATCCATGTTCTGACGGCCCTGCTGATCCACTAACCGAAGCAGCCGTTCGTCCAGGATCGTTTCATGTTGGTCCCGCGCCCTCTCGATCACCATTGGATGCCTCCTTTCCGCCTTCGCCGCCCCGAAACACGAAAGGCGCCACACCCCCTTCGATGACCATCGTCACCGTGGGGTGCGGCGCCTTCGCCGTAATCGTCCAACGACGTTGTCGGACTATGAATGTATCATCTGCAACACGCTAGAACGTTTTGTACTCGAGCCACTTCCCGTTCAGCGTGATCTTGCAGCGGGCTTCGCCCTGACTGCCCGTGACCTTCTCCATGTCGAGCGTAAAATCGATCGCGCTCATGATGCCATCGCCGAACATCTCGTTGGCCTGCTCGCGCATCGAGTCGCCATAGACACCAATGATTTCGAGCAGCCGATACTTGAACGGATCGGTCGTATTCGGAAAATCCATCCGGACCGGGAACTTCGAGAGGGCTTGCGTCGCTCCCGTGCTCAACCCCAACAGCTTGCCGACTTTGTTGGCCTCCTCGACCGGCAGCTTGTGCGTGCCCTGCAATGCGGCCGCGACGAATGTCGGATTGCGGCCCAACTCCCGCGCCACATCGGCAATCGTCATTTTATGCTCCTTTCGCTTCGCCTTGATTTCTTCTTTGATCGTGGCTTCCATTAGTGCCCTCCATCTAGTTATAGGTTAGACTGCCGTTGCTGTATCTCTCGCTTCCTTGTCACTGTCCATCCATACCAACCGCCCTTGACCAGCCTCCATACCTCATTACGATTGGGTCGCCGCCGCACCCACGACCGGCATGCTCGCGCTCGCTGGCCGGGCCACAGCCCGATACGGCGTCGCCAGCCAGTAGAACAGCCCCACGCCCAATCCGCCGCCGACGATGTTGCCCAGCGCGACGAAGATTTGATTGAACCAGAAACCTGCCCACGTCACCTCTTCCCCATGCGGCAGCAAAAGCGCCATGCCCAGTAAGGATTGGTTGGCGATACTGTGTTCATACCCGGTTCCGATAAAGGCAAACAGACACCAAAAGATCAGCATGATTTTCGCCGCATCGCTGTTCGTCCGACCCGCCGTCCACACGGCCAAACAGATCAGCCAGTTGCACAGAATACCGCGCACGAACAACTCCCAGGCCGGGAGCGCCATCTTCGTGGCCGCCACTTTGGT
Source organism: uncultured Nitrospira sp. (assembly GCA_964449255.1). Lineage (GTDB taxonomy): Bacteria > Nitrospirota > Nitrospiria > Nitrospirales > Nitrospiraceae > BQWY01. The sequence goes on from CAYUYE010000015.1 coordinate 16,713, forward strand.
GATCAGCTCAAGCGCCGGCCCCTTGGCAAACACCCCGGATTGCGCGATCAACCAGGCCAAGCCGAAGGAGCCCAGCAAGTTACCGAACCACGACCAGAAGTTGATGAGGCCGGCCTCCCGCCACGTGATCGAGCCGGTTAGGCCGCCGATCGCGCCGACCATGTTATTCCCGGTAAATAATTCAGAGCCCGCAAAGATGACCAACGTCAGGGCGATCCCGAAGGACACGCCCATGACCAATTTCACCACCGGCGAGCCGGCCGCAGCCAGTGGACCTCCCACGCTGAAGATCAACGCCATGCCGAACGCCAAATACACGCCCGCTAGAGCCGACAGCACGATATAGCGCGGAATCGACGCGAGCAGAAAATCCCGCTTCTTGACCGCCGCCGCCGAGACTCGTTCATGATCTGGTTGATGCATGTCCCCTCCTTCGCTCGTTCGCCTCGTGCACCGAGGCCTCGTTCGATCCAAAAAAAAAAGCGTCCGCTATCCTTCACCAGGATAGGGACGCCATTGTCCTTGAGCCAAGGCAGCCTAGGCCGCCCGGTTTGGAGACGCCATCGCCTCCGTTATGTCAGTGCCCTGAACTGGAAAGCAAAACGGCGTCCTCATCCACTACTGGATGAGGACGCCGTTGTCCTCGTTTACATTTCGGGTACGCGCCGTGACGTCGTTGTCACCACACGTATGGAGGGAGTGTACCGAAATTCCCGCCCATCGTCAAGGGGATGGAAAGATTTTTTTCCGCCACCCCCTAAGCCCCTGCCAACCCCTTACACGTCGTAATAGAGGAAATACTCATAGGGGACCGGCCGCAAGCGCATCGGGTCCACTTCTTTCGAGCGCTTGTAGCTGATCCAGGCCTCGATCAAATCCTCTGTAAACACGCCGCCTTTCAGCAGGAATTGATGGTCCTTTTCAAGGTGATTCAGGGCCTCATCCAAGCTGCCCGGCATGGTACGGATCTTGGCCGCTTCGCTAGGCTCCAAATCGTACAGATCCTTCTCGGCCGGCTCCCCCGGGTTAATCTTGTTTTCGATGCCGTCCAACCCGGCCATCAACATGGCCGCAAAGGCCAGGTAGGGGTTCGCCCCAGGATCCGGGAACCGCACTTCGATGCGCTTGGCTTTCGGACTCGGCGAATACATCGGGATGCGAATGCCCGCCGACCGATTCCGGCTCGAATAGGCCAACAGGACCGGCGCTTCGAATCCGGGCGTCAGCCGCTTATAGGAATTCGTCGTGGGATTCGTGAGCGCGGCCAACGCCGGCGCGTGCTTCAGGATGCCGCCGATGTAGTGCAGGCACATCTGCGAGACCCCGGCGTATTCTTTGCCGGCGAACAGCGGTTTCCCGTCCTTCCAGATACTTTGGTGCGTATGCATGCCAGAGCCGTTATCGCCGAAAATCGGCTTGGGCATGAAGGTCACCGTTTTCCCGTGACGGCGCGCGACGTTTTTGACGATGTATTTGTACATCATCATCTTGTCCGCGGTCCGTAGCAGGCTGTCGAAACGAATGTCGATTTCGGCCTGACCGGCCGTCGCCACCTCGTGATGGTGTTTTTCGATCTGGATACCGGCCTTCTCCATCTCCAGAATCATTTCCGACCGGATGTCCTGCTGCGTGTCGGTCGGCGCCACGGGGAAATATCCTTCCTTGTGGCGAATCTTGCCGCCCAGGTTCGGGCCTTCCTGGCCGCTGTTCCAGACGCCCTCATCGGAATCGATGAAGTAGTAGCCGCTGTGGCTCGTTTGGTCATACCGGGCGTGATCGAAAATGAAGAACTCCGCCTCTGGCCCCCAGTAGGAGGTGTCGCCGATTTTCGTGTTCTGTAAGTGCTTTTCGGCCTTCTGCGCGATGTAGCGCGGATCGCGCTCGTAGGTCTCCCGGGAGATCGGATCGACCACGTTGCCGATCAGACTCAAGGTCGGCACGGAACAGAAGGGATCGATGCAGGCCGTGTCGGGATCCGGCACCAGCAACATGTCGCTGTTGTTGATGGCTTTCCAGCCGCGGATGGACGACCCGTCTAGCCCCGATCCATCCTTGAACAACCCCTCGGTCAGCTCACCGACCGGAATTGAAAAATGTTGCCACGTGCCGATCAAATCGACGAACTTCAGATCGACGACCTGCACCTTGTTCTTTTTCGCAAACTCAAGCACTTCCTTGACCGTCATCTCCCCCTCCTTGTGAAGACCGTTCGAACTGCCTCACGTTATCCGTTGGCGAGCCTCGGCCAGACGGCCGCGCCCCCAGAGAAGCCATCGATCTGCTCCATCAACGTTCGCCGAATCTGCTCGCGTCTTGCGGGATCTTCGATTTTCCCGCCTCCGGCCTCCGTCACGTAAAACACATCCGCCACCTGATCCAGCCGCGTCGAAATCCTTGCGGCATGCACCGACAAACCGAGTTCGAACATCGCACGTGTAATGACGTACAGCAACCCTTGCCGATCGTCCGCGAACACGTCGATGATCATGAACCGATCCGAGGTTTCATGATCGAGCTGGACCTCCGTCGGCTGCCGGAACGCGGGCACATGGCGATCCGCGCCAAGCCGTCCACCCCGCGCCAGCAGGTCTTCGACCGATTCCTTGCCCTGCAAGACGCGCTCGATCTTGTGGACAATCATCTCCCGCCGATCCTGCGGGAGGGCACCGACACAGTCGGGGTCTTGGACCTGGAAGGTATCGAGCACCAAGTCGTCTCCGCGCGTCAGGATCTGGGCGTCCAACACACGCAGTCCGTGCGCCGCGAGCACCCCGGCAATCTTGCAGAAAATCCCTGGTGTCAAGGCGTTCCACGTCATCACCGTGTACTCGCAGGTTCCAAGATCCGCATGGTAGTCGGCATCGACCAGGACCTGCCCTGGGCTCAATCGTTGAATGGCCGCCAAATGCGCCGCGATCCGGCGGGGCGACGTGGCATGCATATAGCGGATCGGAAACCGGGACAACTCCTTCGTGATCAGTTCCTCGCCCATGCCCGAAGTCCCTTGGGCCGCCAGCGCCTCGCCGATTTGCCGGACACACTGCAGCAGACGTTTCGGATCGGTCGGCTCCGACCGCTCCCCCGACACCTCTTGCATCGCCCGTAAATACAACTCGATCAGCAAGGACTCTTTCCACTTCGTCAAGACGCCTGGCCCCACGGCCGCGATATCGGCCGCCGTTAGCACCAGCAACTTGCGGAGCACTTCCGGGGTTCCCACCGCGCGCACGAAAGGCAACAACACCTTGTCGTCGTAGGGATCCCGCCGAAATGCCGTATGCGCCATGAGGAGATGTTTGTGCACGAGGAACGCCAGGGTTCGGCGGTCCTGCTCGTCGAATCCCAAACGAACGGCCACGTCCTCGGCCAAACGACGCCCCACTTCGCTGTGATCCTCTTCGCACCCCTTGCCCAGATCGTGGAGCAACACAGCCATGTGCAGGAGATCTTTGCGGTGAATCTCCCGATAGACGTCCCCAAACACCCCGTCGGACAACGCCAGGGCTTCAGCCTTGGCGACGGCCAGGAGGCTGTGCTCGTCCACCGTGTACTTGTGATACTGATTGAACTGCATCAGTCCGCGTACCGTCGCGAACACCGGAATAAACTTCTCCAGGACACGCACCTTGTGCATCGTAGCGAGTATCCCGGACACGGGGCCGGGCCCGGCCACGATCCGCAGGAACGCCTGATTGATTTCCGGCGTGGCGAACGCCGCCTCCCCGACCTCGTTCATTCGCTGATGAATGAGGTCCAGCACGTGCGGATCGATCGGCACGTTGCGCGCCTGTGCGATCTCGAACAGCCGCATCAGCAACACCGGGTCGCCGAGTACGCGTTCTTGCATGTCCTGAGGCACCGTCAATCGTGCGCCTTCCACAGCAAAGAGCCCTTCGATCCGAGCGGCCGGCAACCAACGCGTGAACTTGGTCCAGGCGGACACGCGCCGGCATCGGTCCACGAAGCGCCTCGTCAAATCGGCGATTCCGGTCGTATGCCGGTAATAGACCTGCATGCATTGTTCGACTGCACGCAGGTGTGGCCGATCCTGATACCCCAGCTGCTCCGCCAGCCAGACCTGTTCGTCGAAGGAGAGGATATCCTGCGCCATCCCCGCATGCAGGTGCAGGAACGATCGGACGCGCCACACAAACTCCCTGGCTTCCGTGAGCGCCAGATGATCCGCGCGTGAGAGGAGTCCGCGATCCGCCAGTTCGTTCAGAGAACCGACGCCGTAGCGGGCCAGCGCCACCCATTGCAAGAGGTGTAGATCGCGCAACCCGCCTTTGCTTTTCTTGACGTTGGGCTCAAGTAAATAGATGGTTTCCCCAAACTTCTCGTATTCCCGTTGCCGCTCTTCGATTTTGGCTTGCACGTACCAATCGACCCGGCGCTGGACTACCCGGCTGGTGAAACGGCGCTGGAAGTCTTGAAAGAGGTCCGCACTGCCGGCCAAAAAGCGAGCCTCCATCATCGAGGTGCGGATCGTCAGGTCGCTCGTCCCGAGCTCGAGACAGTCCGCAATGGTGCGGGTGCTATGTCCGACTTGAAAGCCGAGGTCCCAGAGATGGTGGAGGACCGCGGTGGAGAGCGTCGCCGCGGCGGGCCCGGCCCCGTCATGGAAGAGGAACATGATGTCGATGTCGGAGTAGGGAAACAGCTCGCGCCGGCCGTACCCGCCGAGCGCGACCATGCAGCAGTGGCGCGAGCCGGCTTCCGAGAGAGTGGAATCGTCCGTGCGGATGGCGTTCCGATATCGACCAACCAACAGCCCATCGACGAATTCGGTAAACGTGGTCAGGATTTCCGCCGCCGTTGCGCCTCCGGCTAGCCGCTGCAACAGGGCACGGCGTTCTTCGGACAGGGCAGCCCCTTGGGCGTGGCCGCCACCGGGAGCGGACGACACGTTGCCCGGGAAGGCGGTGGGGCTCACGTTCACAAAGCGGCCTCCCCGGTTTCGCTGGTTCGAATCCGCACCACGTTGGCCAGTTCGCGCACAAAAATTTTGCCGTCGCCGATGCTGCCGGTTTTGGCGCTCCGGGCGATCGTCTCGAGCACACGCGGCACCTGCGCATCGGTGACCGCCACCTCGATCTTGACTTTGGGCACGAATTCGATCGTGTATTCTTGACCCCGATACGTTTCCTTGTGGCCTTTCTGGCGCCCGAACCCCTTCACTTCCGTGACGGTCATCCCTTGCACGCCGATCTCCAGCAAGGCGTCCTTGACTTCATCGAGCTTGAACGGCTTGATGATCGCTTCAACGAGTTTCATGCCTCGGGTCCTCCGGAAATGGCTTGTGGCGATCAGTTATCGTCTGTCGAGTGATGCCGTCTCCGCCGGCTCTCTGTTTCACAATTACGAGTATGCTCGCTCATTGTGCTCGGCAAGATCCAACCCGCTGGATTCCTCATCCGGCGTCACACGAATCCCTACGAGCGCATCGACGATCTTCAGCAGGATATAGGTCACGCCGACCGAGAACCCGGCCACCGCCAAGACCGTGAGGGCCTGGAGGCCGAAAAAAGAAAGACCGCCGAAGAACAGCCCGTCGGCTCCGCCCGCATTGACCGCCTTCGAGGCGAACAGCCCGGTCGCCAGGATGCCAAACACCCCTCCGACGCCATGGATCCCCACCACGTCAAGGGCGTCATCATAGCCGAACTTCCCCTTCCAAACAATTGCGAAGTAACACATCACGCCGGCCAGTGCGCCAATCAGGATAGCTGAAAACGGGCTCACGTAGCCCGCCCCGGGTGTGACGGTTGCGAGCCCTGCCACCACGCCGCTGGCCATGCCGAGGACGGTCGGTTTCCCGCGATGCCGCCACTCGACCAGCATCCAGGCGACGCCGCCAGCCGCCGCCGCCACATGCGTCGACACAAAGGCCGTGACCGCCACCGCGTTCGCCCCCAAGGCGCTCCCGGCGTTGAAGCCGAACCAGCCGAACCAGAGCAACCCCGCACCCAAGAGCGTCAGAGGCAAATTGTGGGGTGCCATATAATCCGTCCCATAGCCCCGCCGTTGGCCCAAGACGACCGCACAGATGAGCGCGCTCGTCCCGGAGGTAATGTGAACGACTGCCCCACCCGCAAAATCCAACGCGCCGAGCTTGGCCAGCCACCCCCCGCCCCACAACCAATGGGCCACCGGCGCATAGACGAATAACGACCACAACACGCTGAACCACACCACCGCGCTGAACCGCATCCGCTCGGCGAAGGCCCCGGTGATCAACGCGGGTGTGATCGCCGCAAACATCAGTTGAAACACCATAAACGCTTGATGGGGAATGGTCGGTCCGTACGTGGGGTGCGGGTCCATCCCGACCCCGCTGAGGCCGATCCACTCCAGTCCGCCGATAATCCCGCCGTGATCAGGCCCAAACGCGAGCGAATACCCGATCACTACCCAGAGGAGCGTGATCACACAGAGAATGCTGAGACTATGCATGACCGTCGCTAGCGCGTTCTTCTTCCGGACCAATCCGCCGTAGAAGAGCGCCAGTCCCGGAACCGTCATCGCCAAGACCAGGGCGGACGACGCCAATACCCAGGCGGTGTCTCCGGTGTCCACTTTCAGCGCCCCGGCGGGCGATCCCCCATCGGCCGCCTGTGCCCATGCGGACAACGGCAGCCCAGCAAGGACCAAGAGTCCCGCCACACTCGCCCTCCTCCCGAGTTGCTTCGCCACAGCCATGTTGTGATACATCGTTACGTCGTCCTCCCGGCTGACCGGTTCCGACCTGTTCAGGGGAAGGGCGCCATCGCCCCTCCCCCAGGGCTCCAGACCTAAAAGGTCTTGGTGAATTTGATCTTATAGAAGTCCTGGTTGTCGGTCAGGTCGCGCCCAACGGTAAACCGGAGCGCCATGCCGCCCGCCAGCTTCATTTCCGCATAGGGACCAATCCAGCGATAGTAGTCTTGCGCGGCGGTCGGCGAGCTGTTGTCGCGCGTGGTTAAGAGTTGTTCATAGTGCGCACCCACCGACCACATGCTGTTGACCCGGTAGCCGACGTTCACCCACCAATGGAGGAAGTCCCAGGTTCCTCGGTTTCCGGTCGAGCAATCCGGGAAGTCAGACACGCAGGCGCCGCCTGCCCCCGGACTACCGCCTTCCTTTCGGCCCGCCTTATAGTAGCCGAGGTAGAATTCGCCTTCGAACCGGTTGTCCAAGTAGTTCATGGTCAGGTTGGGAACCCACCCGTCAAACGCGGTCGTGCGCTCGTTCCGGCTCCCACCGCCTTTTGGAAAGGCCCCACCGCGCGACGACAGCAACTGCCCATGCACGGTCCCGATCATGGGCGTGATCGACAAGCGATCGTCCAAGAATTTCATGTTGACGCCGAGATCCAATTCCAGCCAGGGATTGCTGTCGTGAACCCCGAGGCCTTGGATGTCCGTCCAATAGGTGACATTAAAGGCCAGGGCGAGGTTCTTTGTCAGTCCGTATGTTCCGTAGACTGCCGGATTGAATCCGAAGAAACTGTCGGCCTGCATCGCCATGGTGACCGATACCGGGTGTTTGGTCGTATCCATCAAGTCATCGGTGGCATACGCAGACCCGCGCGACGCGCCCACCAGCCCGATCGTCATCACTGCCAGCCCAACTCCGTACAAGACCCTGCTCCGAAACGGTTTCATGACCCCTCCTCACGCAGTGAAAAATTCCCTGTCGAAACGCTCCTCATTGGAGTCGTCGGTTCCATCCCTTCATCTGGCAGCATCGCCAGCCATGATGACCGACGCCGTTGTCGGCCGAGTCGAGCGTGCCGCGTGTCCGTTGGACACCCCGCCCGTCTAGTTACGATACCGGTTGGTGATCGGCATGCGTCGGTCCCTACCCAGCCCGCGGTGCGTGATCTTGATGCCCACCGGCGCCTGCCGACGCTTGTATTCACTGTGGTCGACCAGGCCCACCACCCGCTCCACCGTGGGACGATCGAATCCCATCGCAGTCATCTCGTCCATGGAACAATCGTCCTCTACGTACGCCTTGAGGATCGGATCTAAGACGACATAGGGCGGGAGCGAGTCTTCGTCTTTCTGATTGGGCCGGAGTTCGGCGGTCGGGGCCCGTTCGAGAATGCGCTTGGGAATGACCGGCTCCCTGTCGCGTCCGTTGCGATAGTCCGAGAGCTCGTATACCAACGTTTTGGGCACATCCTTGATCACGGCAAAGCCGCCGGCCATGTCTCCATAGAGCGTGGCATAGCCCACACTCATTTCGCTCTTGTTGCCGGTCGTGAGGACCAGATGGCCGAACTTGTTCGAGAACGCCATCAGCAGATTCCCCCGAATCCGCGCCTGGAGGTTCTCCTCGGTCACGTCCGCCGCGCGCCCCTCGAACGAAACGGCAAGCGAGCGGCGGTACGTGTCGAACAGGTCGGTAATGGGGAGCGTGTGGTACGTCATCCCCATTCGGCGCGCGAGTTCGGCCACATCCTCCTGACTCTCACGCGAGGTAAAGGGCGACGGCATGAACAACCCCAGGACGTTGTTCGCGCCAAGGGCGTCCACGGCAATGGCGGCCGTGAGCGCAGAGTCGACGCCGCCGCTGAGTCCGATGACGACGCGCTGGAATCCATTTTTCCCGACATAGTCGCGCACCCCCAGCACAAGGGCGCGATAGACCTCCACCAGGGGATCACACAGAGGCGCACAACTGGGCACGATACGCGTGCGCTTCGGCGGCGCGGCTTGGGCCGAGGAGACCACGATCCGCTCCGCTCCCGCAGGCACCCGGCCCGTCGCACCCCGGCGCCTCGCCTGCACCAGCCGTCCACGTCCTACGGCCTGGCCGTTGAGATCGGCAACCAGCAAATCCTCCTCGAACGCGCTCGCCCGGGCGATGACCTCGCCGGTTTGATCCAGGATCACACTGTTGCCGTCGAAGACCAACTCATCCTGTCCGCCGACCATATTGGTGTAGGTGACGATGACCTGATGGTCGCGGGCGCGCGTGGCCAACATCTGCTCACGCTGACGGCTTTTCCCCATGTGGAAGGGCGAGGCGTTGATGTTCACGATCACTTCGGCCCCCGCTGCCGCCTGCACTGTTGTCGGCCCGTCGGGCAGCCAAATGTCCTCACAGACGTTGACCCCCAGACAGATGCCCTTCAGCAGGATGACGGGTGACGTATTCCCCGCCTGGAAGTAGCGATTCTCGTCGAACACCCCGTAGTTGGGAAGATGTTGCTTCGCGTAAGTGGTCACGAGACGCCGATCGGTGATCACGGCCGCCGCGTTGTACAACGCGCCTCGTCCTTCCGCGGCCGAGCCGCGGCTACCTCGCCGGCCGCCCGCAAGGGGCCCTTGCGCCACATAGCCAACGACCACCGCAAGGTCCTGACAGAGCGGCAGCAAAGACTCGAGCGCGCGGGCGGTATCGGTCACGAACCGGGGCTTCAGCAACAAATCCTCCGGCGGATAGCCCGTGAGTGCGAGCTCGGGGAACGCAATGAGGTCGGCCTTCGCCTTCTTGGCCTCCTTGATCCAGCGCTCGATGATTTTGACATTGCCGACTAGATCCCCCACCGTGGGGTTGATCTGCGCCATGGCAATTCGAAATTCTCGCATTCCTTCCTCGCCTCAGGTCAGTGCGCCCGTGCAGGCCAACGAACACATGCCACACCTCGTACGACAGGGGCGCCAGCGGTGGACGGGCGCGAACGCAGATACCCCTGAGATTGATAGGCCTCCATTCCGCACTCAGTTCCGGATAAAAAAAAACGCCCTCGATGCCCAAGGGAGCAAGTGCTCCCCCAGAACCCGAGGACGTCATTGTCCTTATCGCTATGACAAACACACCCCGCTGAGACTGCGTTGTCTCCGGATGTTGGTGACCCTTATAACAACCTTCCCGCGGAACTGTCAACCTTATGGAGACAGACTCGTACGCAGCCCCCCTTACGTGCCATCGGCGGGTCTCCCGGAGCAGCCGTATCCACCCAGATCCCCACCCAAATGAACCCGGGATCACTAGTCCTTCGGCAGTTGGTTCAACTCAGCTAGGACAGCCCTGGCATCATGGAAGAGCGTGGCCCCCTCGGGGATGGTGCCCTTGTGCAGGCGGACCATGACCGACGTGCTGCGGGAAAAGATCAAGTTATCGAAGCGCTCTCCCATTTCGAAGTAGTCGTACCCGCGTTGCAAGGTGAGCTCCGCACAACGCAGCCGCACAAAGTCATCAAGGAGCTTCTGCGAGGTCCAGGCGCCAACTTTGTACTCAACGCTAAATTCGTTCTCCGTGAGCTGCGTCACATCCCGGCCGGTGGTCCGCTCGAGTGGTTTGTAGGCCGACGTCGCGCACCCGGACAACATGAGTACCGCCACAGCAGCCACCAGGGCATGCAGCCCCCCAGCGTCCCGAGTCTCCTGCTTCATGCTTCCCTCCGATCAGCGATGCGACGTGTGTTTCCCGGCGACGCGACGACAACTCCCACCGGACTTTTTCCCACAAGGTCCAATTCCAGCGCAAGCAACACGTTCACATGCGTACCGAGAGGCATCCGATCGACGGGGCCCTCGGCTGGGCAGGTGTGGTACACTGGTCCGCCATGCGCGTACCCATGAAGTGGCCGAGCGAGGCTCGGCGCCTCCCGCACTCCTGGAGGCTGGTCTCTCGAGCCTTCGGTTTCTGGCTTTCCTCGGCCGCGATGACCGGCGCCTTTCTTGCTTGTGGAATCCTCTCCCCGTCCCGCTCCATTCTCTACGAAGGATCGCAGGGCTCCGTCCTGCTGGAACAGGTTCCAGAGCGCGGGACCACCGCCAGCTTTCGCTCAACCAGTGGGTTGCAAGCCAGCCACCCCGTTATCTTGGAGCCGGTGATTCTGGCCGCCGCGCTGCAAGGTCTATCTATTTCCGATCCTGCCAAGAGCGGGGCCCTTGGCGCGTCCTCCGCAGTCACTCCGATCTTCCGAGAGGAGGACGTCGCGTTCCTCGGTCCACTCCTGAGCACCGCGTTGACCAAGGCGACGCCCTCTCAATATGTGCTCTTCCGCCTCCACCACCGCTCGCTTGACAACGATGCACGCGAACGAACGTCTGGGGCGCTCTACGTCTACGGCCGCTCGCTGCACCTCGCTCTCACCGAGTACCGCATTCCGTTCAGTCAGGCCGATGGGGTCCCGGCGACGGCGAGCTCTTCCACAGGACTGACGGGGCGCTCGGTGTCGTTTGCTCCAGCCACCGCCCTACGACCTGATTTGTATCGCCGCTCTGTCCTGCCGATTTCCGAAACCCTGCCGTCACTTGTCATCGACTACCAATCCCTCCAAGGAAGGCCCACGATCACCTCGACGCCCACCGTTGCACCCGCGTCGCCACCCGCCGGACCGGTTCTACAGGCGGGGGATGCGACCCCATCTGGGACGGGGTTGGCGCAGAAATCTTTTCAGGAATTGGAGGACACTCGCACCCTCAAAGAGCTGATCATCAAGAAGGATCTGGAACTGGAACGGCTGCGGGAGGAAGTTCAGCAACTGAAGCAAGACAAAACCAAGACCACCACGCCTGCGACGGGCAAACCGCCCGGGAAGAAACCGCTTCCGCCGAAGTCCGGAACGCCGTAAAGAAGCACCAACGGGAAGATTAGTCGCCGGCGCCGGCTTGCTGGTCGATTTCGCCGGCGAGCAAGATCGCTTCGGCGACGTCGCGCATGGATTTCCGCATGGCCATGCTTTGCTTCTGGATGAGTCGGAAGGCTTCCTCTTCGGAGAGGCGCCGCGTGCGCATGAGATAGCCCTTCGCCCGCTCCACGACTTTCCGCACGGCCAGGGCCTCCTGCATCTCGAAGGATTTGTCCAAAAGTGTGGTGTGCTCGATGGCAATCGCCGCCTGATTGGCGATAGCCTGTAGGATCTTCAGCTCTTCGTTGCTAAAGTGGTGTGGGACCGACGTGTAGGTATTGATGACCCCCACCACCTTCTCACGCACCAGCATCGGGACGGACAGGAGCGAGCAGAGCCCTTCCCGCTGCGCGAGATCCGGATACATGTAATCCCGTTCCTTGGTCACGTCCGGCACCATGATGGGACGCTTCTGTTCTACGGCGCGGCCGCTGATGCTTTGTCCGAGCTTGAGATTGGGCTTTCGCCGATAGGCCTCGCTGAGGCTTTGGGTCGCGACGATCCGCAGCTCGCCCTTGGCTTGATCCAGCAGCATGATCGAGCACGTCTTCGAGTTCATCAGTTGGGCGACCATGGCCACGATCAGTTGAAAGATATCCTCGATCAGGCGACTGGAACTGACCGTCTCGGAGACCTGCGACAACGTCTCGACCTGCAAGGCCTTTCGCCGCATCTCCTCGTACAGCCGGGCATTCTCGATGGCGCCCCCGACCTGATTCGCGATGGTGGTCAACAACGCCAACTCACCGGCCTCGTAACGGCGTGGCCGCCGATGCTGCACGTTGATGACCCCGACGACTTCTTTCTTCGTCAGGATCGGCACCGACACGAACGCCTGATAGCGATCCTCCGGAAGATTGTGAAAGAACTTGAATCGCGAGTCATCGGACGCGTTGCTCGTGATCACGACGCTCGTCCGTTCGCGAGCCACCCAGCCCGTGATCCCTTCGCCCAATCCCAGTGTAATCCGTCCGATCAACCTGGCGTGCGGATTCTTGGACGCACGCAACACTAATTCGCCCTTGGAATCGGAGAGCAGGTACAGCAGACAAGCGTCAGCTTTGGTCACTTCGACCACCACCTCCACGATATGGCGCAGGACGGCCTCCAGATCGAGCGTGTTGCTGATGGAGTCGCTGATCCGGTGGAGCACCTCCACTTCCCGCGTCTTCTCGCGCAGGGCTTGCTGGACGCGTTGGAGCGACGAGGGACTACGCGCCATGGCCGCACCCTCCCCCGCGTTGCGTTTCCAACCACCTCCGGAACGGCGCACGTTCGAGCGGCGCCATACGGACCTCCCCGATCCGAGTCGGCCACACGCCGATGACTTGTCCGCTCACGACCTTTTTATCGTGCTGCATCCCACGCCATAATTGCTGCTCCGTACATTTCGGCAACCGCGCCGGCAGGCCCACGGCGGTCACAAGGGCTTCAATCCTCGCCGCCACGTCTGCCCCGCATTGCCCCAGGGCCGCCGCCAGGGAGGCCTCCTGCACCATTCCTATCGCCACCGCTTCGCCGTGGATCCATCTCTTGTATTTCCCAAGCGTCTCGAGCGCATGGCCGAGTGTATGTCCAAAATTCAGGATGCGCCGCCGGTCACCTTCCCGCTCGTCGGTCGCCACGACCTCGGCCTTGAGCTGACAGCTACGCTGGATGACATGGGCGAGCACTTCCGCGTCCATCTTGAGAAGAGCCGGCACATTCCGCTCGAGAAAGGAGAAGAAATTCGCATCCGCAATCACTCCGTATTTGATGACCTCCGCCAAACCGCCTAGGTATTCCCGCCGGGGGAGCGTGGACAACGTGGCAGGATCAATCAACACCGCGCGCGGCTGATAAAACGCCCCGATCAGGTTCTTCCCCAAGGGGTGGTTGATGCCGGTTTTTCCTCCGACGCTCGAATCGACTTGCGCAATGACCGTCGTCGGGACCTGCACAAAGGGGATACCCCGCAGATAGCTGGCGGCCGCAAATCCTGTGAGGTCCCCCACCACGCCGCCGCCTAGGGCCACGAGAAATGAGCCACGTTCGAGGCGGGCCTGGACCAGGCGGTCTAGCACCCGCGACAGCCACGCCATGCTCTTGGCCTGTTCTCCTGCTGGCACCTGAATCGTGAGCGCCGACAGGCCGGCCTGCTTGAGGGCGCGGGTGACCCGGCTGCCATACAGCCGACCAACGGTGCGATCGGTCACGATCCCGACGAGACCTTTGGCGCCGAGTTGTTTCACCTGTGCGCCGAGATCACGGAGCAACCCCGGACGGATCGTGATGTCGTAGCTGCGATCGCCCAGCGGGACGGCCACAGAGGCGGACGCGCCCGCCGTGTGACGGTGGGACTCAGAAATCGCGGACATAAGCGAGGTAGGCGTCGTAATTGCGCTTCATTTCCTCCACGGTATCGCCCCCAAACTTTTCCGCAAACGCATTGGCCAGCTCGAAGGCGATCACGGCCTCACCCACAACGCCAGCGGCGGGTACAGTGCAGATATCAGACCGCTCAACCGTCGCCTCGAACGGCTCCTTCGTCGCAATATCCACACTTTGTTTCGGGCTGTAGAGGGTCGCGATCGGCTTCATCGCCACGCGGATCACGATCGGCTGGCCGTTCGTAATACCGCCTTCCAGCCCGCCCGCATTGTTGGTCTTGCGCACGAACGCTTTTTCCGTTTGATCATAATAGATGTCATCGTGCACTTCGGAGCCGAAGCGACGCGCGGATTCGAACCCCATGCCAATTTCCACGCCCTTCATTGCTTGAATGCTCATCGCGGCCATCGCCAGGCGCGCACTCAAGCGGCGATCCCACTGGGAATAGGTGCCCAGCCCGATTGGCACGTTGAGGGCGACGACTTCGAACACCCCGCCGAGGCTGTCCCCACGATGTTTCGCGGTTCGGATCTGTTCAATCATCCGCCTCCCCGCCTCTTCATCCGGGCAACGGACTTCCGACTGCTCTGCCTGTTCATAGGCCTTCAGGGGATCCTCGACCGGCTTCGCGCTGACCCCGCCGATTTCCGTGGTGTAGCTGACGATCGAGACGTCGAACTGTCCGAGCAGCGCCTTGGCGATGCCGCCGATTGCCACACGGACGGCCGTTTCGCGGGCACTGGCCTTCTCCAGGACGTTGCGCACGTCACGGTGCCCGTACTTGATGGCCCCCACCAGATCCGCATGGCCAGGCCGTGGCCTGGTGACGACCTTCTCGGTCGAGACCGGCCCTGGTTCCGACGCCATGACCTCCCGCCAATTCTCCCAATCTTTATTGGCGACCATCAGCCCGATAGGATTGCCGATCGTATAGCCCTTCCGGACGCCACAATAGAAGTCGACGCGGTCTTGCTCAACACGCATGCGCCCGCCGCGCCCGTAGCCCTTTTGCCGACGGGCGAGATCGTGATTGATCATCTCGGCCGTCAGGGGCAGGCCGGCAGGCACCCCCTCAAGGACGGCGAGCAGAGCCTTACCATGGGATTCACCCGCGTTGAGATAGCGCAGCATATCGTAACGAGAAGGAGTGGGTTCCCGACCGCACGAAATCAGTCGACACTGTACCGTACTTGGCCCGGGAAAAGCCAGTTATGGCCAAAAGAGGGGAACGGTGTTGGAGAAAGGATTTCAGAACACGGAGATGAGATAACGGAGCGCGCGGCTTTGACGAATGGAGGGGACGGGGACCGGAGGCCTGGCGGCTCGCGTGGAGCCGCCAGGCTCGAGAAGGTTTAGCTCTTGACGATGTTCGGCGTCAGGAAGATCAGCAGCTCCTGTCTGGAGACGTCTTCAACCTTGTTCTTGAAGAGCCACCCCAGCACCGGGATGCGGGACAGGTAGGGCACGCCGTTGACGTTGTTTTGTTGCGCGTCAACGTAGACGCCACCGATGACCATGGTCTCCCCGTCGCGGACCAACACCTGCGTATTGGCTTCGCGCTTGTCGATGCTCGGACCGGCCGGGTTGCTGCGCGCTCCGACCGCGTTACGCGTGGCACGGACCTTCATCATGATCTGCTTCGCCACTTCGTTCGGATCACGCGAGGTGATCTGCGGCGTGACCTGCAACTCCAGATTCGCATCCACAAAGGTGGTCTGCGTGCCCTGGAGCGAGACCGTCTGGAACGGAATGGATTCGCCCTGCGAGATGCGCGCATCCCGCTTGTCGAGCGTCGTAATCTTCGGCGAGGCAATGACCTTCGTCAAACCGAGCGCCTCACCGGCCGAGAGGCGAAGGTCGAGGAGCGCTCCGTCCGTCTTGCCGAACTGGAACCCGACGGATGGAGTCGGCGTCAACCCGGCGACCTGTGCGGGCAAGTTCACCAAGAAATCGCTGATCGGAGCACCGAAACCGCCGCTGGTCCCGGCCCTGAAATTGGCCACGCCATTCGAGCTCCCGAGCTGATTTACGTTCGAGAACCCCCACTGAATACCCAACGACCGGGTGTAGTTCGTATTGGCCTGAACCACCCGGGCTTCGATTTCGACTTGCGGCACCTGGATGTCCAACCCGTCGATCATTTGCTTGATGACGCCCATCTTGGAATCCACGTCGCGGACGATCAAGGCATTACTGCCGGCATTGAACTGCATTTGGCCGCGCGATGAGATGTACTGACGCAAGGACGTCTGCACTTCTTGGGCCTGGACGTTACGGAGGTAGAAGATACGGGTGACCAATTCCTCGGCCTGCGCCTTGGAGTTCTTAGCATTGGCTTCTTCCTGCTGTTGCTTCGCGATGTTGGACAGTGTGTCCACCCACACGATATTGCCCTGCTTGATCATGCCCAAGCCGTTCATCTTGAGCAGCATGTCCAGCGCTTGATCCCAAGGCACGTTCACGATTTTCATCGTAATCTTGGCCTTGACGCCCTCGCCGACCACGATATTGAAGCCGCTCACCTCGGCGATGAGACGCAGCACGTTGGTGATTTCCGCCTGCTGAAAGTCCAACGACATGCGCCGCCCGACATAGTGCTGCTCTCCAACCGTGATATCGTCCTGTGGTTTCCCCTCCGCGATGTTGGCCATCTGCGCCAGCTGTGGCTTGACCATCAGGCCATACTGCTGGGCCTTCGGGCTCCGGGCCACACGGGTGGCCACAGGGGCCATAGTCTGCTCGGCGGTCCATGACTGTGCCTTGACCGCCGCCGGAATCAGCTCCGCCAGTGCCACCGGCTTCGTCTCGCTTGTCTCCACGGCATGATCGGCCGCCAGGCGAACCGTCAGATTGGGCGCCGTGGCATCAATGTCATACCGTGCCGGCCCCGTCAGATCGAACACCACTCGCACCTTGTCGGCATGCCGGCCGAGACGCACGCGTTCCACTATGGGATTGGCCGCGACGGAGATGGGGGAGATCAGCTCGGTGCCGACGCCCGACACATCGACCACCAAGCGATTGCCGCTGGCCATGTGCGCCTCGTAGGAGAGGCGACCGTCGGCGGCTACGACCACCGTCGTCTCGCCGTTCAACGGATGCACCGTGATCGCCTTGATCGCCGAGGCCTGCGCCACGTCGCCGACGGGCTTTGAGACCGCAGACCCATGGTCCACACCCACCGGTTGGGCACCGGGGGATGCCAAAGCCACCGAGCCCACGGCGGTGCCGATGGTAAACGCCACTGCGACGGTAAGAATGGTATGCGGTGTCATTCTGAACCCTCTTTTTGATGAAGTAGTCGGACAAACTCCCGTTCTTGTTTCTTGCCGTAAATATCGGTAAACCGCTCCACAACGACCATCCCGCGTTCGGTAATCGAAGTGACCACACCGTTGTTCGGGCCCATGCGGGTTCCGCGTCGGATCGCATAGCCCTTTCCATCCGGCGTTTGCACCATGGCCGTATATCCGTACCCGCCCCACACCACCCCGACGAGGTTGATCTCCGTCAACCCGACACGCTGGAGGGGAGGCAGGCTGGGATCCTCTTTCCGGTCCTGCAAAACCTCGATGATCGCCACAAACGGGTCTCTGCGACCGGACGGATCGTAGGTTTCAGGGGCCGGCACCGCTGGTGCCGCCGTGTCGAGAGGCACCAGTGCTTCCGGGCCAGTCGGAGGGACCAGCGAGGGGCGCTCGATCTGCATGTCACCGATGGGCTTCAATGGAATCGACGCCGGGCGCGCCGGCGTCAGCTCTCCGGCGGGTTTCGCCTCGGACACCGGCTGTGCCAGTCCTGGGGAGACCATGGCCGCCAGGGAGAGGAGCACTCCCCCGAGGACGACTCCTCCATATTCCGCGACCGAGGACGAAGGTCTTACAGGTTTCATTACTTCGCTCCAGCAGGTGTAGGTGGCGCTGCAGGCTTCGACGGAGCACCCGGGGCCGCGGCCGTTCCCGGCACAGCGGCCGCAACCGGTTTCTCTTCCGGAGCCGCATACGCAATCAAGTCGAACACGGTTTTCGTCACGGCACGCCCTTGGCTCACGTTGGCGTCGCCCATCTTAAGATCGTTGACGTTGATGATCCGGGGCATGTGATTGACCCGATCGAAGAACAACGCCGCGGTGTGATATCCCCCGGTCACTTCAACGTTCACCGGCATCTTCACGAAGAGCTTGGAAGGATCCTCGGCCGGCGCTCCAGGCTTCCACAGCTTGATGTCCAACCCCAGGCGAATCCCCAGATCCGAGAGCTGCTTCAGCAGCATCACGGCCTCTTCGGCTGGGGGCAGTTTTTCCTTTTTCTTGGCCAGCTCGATTTCCAGCTGTTTGTTGGCGGCGATCAATTCGTCCAAGTGCTTGACCTTGATCGTGAGCGTTTGAATCTCTGAGTCCAGTTGGCCGATTTGCCCCTGCAACATCGCGATTTGCGTGTTTTCCGGCTCGACAAAATAGTAGTAGGTGACGCCCACCATCGCCGCGACGACCAATGCCATCAGCGCGAGCTTCTGCGCGATGGGAATGCTCTGCAGAGAATTGAGGCTCAGTTTGGGCATTTGCATGTCAAACCTTTAGGGCAAATTTCAGTTTGAAGGAATACAGGTTGATCTTGTTGTCCGTGGACGCTCGAGACTCGATCAGCTGGATATTGCGAAACGCGTCCGTCCGGCGAAGATTATTGACAAACTCCACAATGTCGTCGTTCGTCAGGGCCCGCCCTTCTACATCGACCGTTCCATTGTTGAGTGACATGCGAGAGAGCCACAGCTTGAGCGGATCGATGCTGCGGCTGAGCTGATCCATGACCTTCACCGGACCGGAGCGTGCCTTTTCCAATTCCTCGATGATGCGGTTCTTGTCCTCCAGCACCTTCTTCTTTTGCTCGAAGTCCTGGACCTGCTTGACCTTCTCCTTGAGCACCGCCACTTGCTTGTCCTTGTTCGCCTTCTCCGCTTCCTTCTCTTCCCGTTCGGCCTGGACCGTGCCGACATACATCCAGCACCCCATCAGCGACAGCAGGAGCACGGTGAGGCCGATCAGTCCTTCGACTCGAGCATCGAGCTGCGTGGACTGGGCCGTCTTTTTGACGCGTGGCCCAGCGATTAGGTTTATGCGAATCATCAGTCCCCCATTGCGCGAAGCGCTAAGCCAACGCCCACCGCCGCCATGGGCCCCATCGCTTCCAGCTCAGAGGCCTCCCCGTCCGCCGCCGAACAATCGATTTCCCCGAATGGATTCACCAGCTCCACCTTGATCTGCATTCGTTCCTGGAGCTCTTCGACCAATCCCTTGGCCAACGCTCCCCCGCCGCACAACAGGAGGCGATCCACTTCGCCTTCGCCCGCGGTGCTTTTGTAGTAGTCCACGGTGCGGGCAATTTCGCCGGCCACCTCAGAGTTCACCGCATGCATGACTGTCTGCACCATCTCGTCATTGCCGGATCGGCCACGCCCGCCCTTCTTGAGGGTCTCCGCCTCTTCGAACGACACGCCGAGCTCACGCTGAATGGCTTCCGAGTACTTGTTGCCCCCGAGCGGGATATCCCGCGTGAACAGGGACGAGCCGTTGCGCATGATATTCACGTTCATCACGCTCGCGCCGATGTTCACAATGGTCGTCACTTCGCTCTTCGCCCCCGGATAGCTCACGTCGAACATGTTCTGAATGGCAAACGCGTCCACGTCCATCACTGATGGGGTGAGGCCGGCGGTCTTCACCAACTCGCAGAGTTCGTTGACCTTGTCCTTCTTGGCCGCCACCAACAGCACCGCCATCTGGCCGTCGCCTTCGTCCCCCTGCTCGGCTCCGCTCAACACATGAAAATCGAGATTGACCTCGCTGATATCGAAGGGAATGTATTGTTCGGCCGCCAGCTTCACCTGCCCTTCCAATTCTTCGTCGGGCATCGGTGGCAGGCTGATCTTCTTGACGATCACAGCATGCCCGGAGATGGAGATGGCCACGTTCTTGTTCTTGACGCCCTGTTCATCCAGCAATTCCTTGATGGCGGCGACTACCCGTCCTTCGTCCATGACGGTGCCATCGACAATCACTTCCGGCTCCAACGGCTTCATGCCGTATTTCTGCAGCACGTAGCGGCCCTTCACTTCTTTGAGCTGAACCATCTTGATGGCGCTGGATCCGATGTCCAGCCCCACCAGCAGCCGCTTGGGCGCCAGAAGGGAGGAAAAATCGACCGACAAAGCATTGCGTAGTTGCGCCAGCATCAGTTCCGACTCCTTATCGCGCGCGCCCAATTCCCGTGCGCGTCGACTGGCCTGCGTGGACGTTGTTGAATCCGATGTGTGTCATCAGGGTCTTCAGCTTATGTGAACAATGCCAAGTATAGTCCATGCCTCCCACCTGTCAAGAAAACTGCCAAACCGTGCAGGGAGGCTAAACGCCGCTCCAGGAGCGGGTTCTAGACTTTATGAATGTCGCGATGGAAGAGGATGGGCTCTATGCCGGTGGGGATGAGCACGTCCCGGACATGGCAGGCGACCGCGATGGAGCGGTGGCGCCCGCCCGTGCATCCGATGCCGATATTGAGGTAGCTCCGGCGTTCGCGCTCGAAAAGGGGAATCAGAAACCGAAGCATGTCCAGGAGCATATCCACGAACTTCCTGGACGCCTCGTCCTGCAACACAAAGGCCTGCACCGTGCTGTCCTCCCCGGTGCGGACCTTGAGTTCCTCCTGGAAATAGGGGTTGCGCATGAAGCGGACGTCGAACAGGAGGTCGATATCATAGGGCACGCCGAACTTGAAGCCGAAGGTGACGAGAGAAATCGTCATCTTCCGGCCGGCGGCGTCTTTGCGGATATACCGTTCGAGCACCCCCTTCAGTTCGTGGACGGTCAGATCGGACGTATCGATGATTCGATCCGCCACGCTGCGGAGCTCGTGCAGGCACTCTTTCTCGAAGCGGACGGCATCCAGCAGGGGCGCGTGCGGCATGACGGGGTGAGGCCGGCGCGATTCGGAGAAGCGGCGGACGAGCACATCTTCCCGGGCCTCAAAAAACAGCAAGCGGAACTTGAATCCCCGCTCCTTGACCCGCTCCAAGTTGTCTTTAAGATCTCCCAGGAAGGCGCGTTCCCGAATATCGATCCCTAACGCGACGTTGCGCAACTCACCGCCCTGTTGCCGGCACAGCTCCACAAACGTGGGCAGCAACGCGGGCGGAAGGTTGTCCACGCAGAAATAGCCTTCATCTTCGAAACACTTGAGGGCATGGGTCTTCCCGGATCCGGAGAGGCCGCTGACAATACTGAGGTGAAACTCACTCATGCTGAGGATCGTGCGCGGGACCGTTTCGGCAGCACCGCCTCGATTCGTTCATCGTCGAGACGCCGAACCAGGCAGACCTCCTGGCTCTCGTCGTCTAGAAAGAGACAATACCGCTCTCCGTTCGAGGTCAAGTGCTCGACCGCCGCCTCCAGGGATAGCCGGGGCAGCGTTGGCCGGCTCACCAACACCATCGGGCGCGCAGACTCCACCACCCCCTCGGCCGCAAGCGGCACCGGGCGGCGGCGGCCGTCGCCCTTGTGATTGACGAGCCGATCTTTCCTCTTACGGATTTGGCTGTCGATCTTGTCCATCATTAAGTCGATCGAGGCGTACATTTCGGTCGAGGACGCCTTGGCCCGGTATTGCCGCCGATTGAACACGCACAACACTTCGGCACTGTGCCTGAACTTCTCGACGCTGATGATCACCTGCACTTTACGCAGTTCGAGCCCAAACCGATTCAGGCGATCGACTTTTTCCTCGACATATCGACGAAGAGCCGGCGTCACGGCCACATGACGACCCGTAATCGCAACACTCATACGACATTCCTCGCTAGAAAAAGCGTTTCCGCTGACTGGCGGAGGGAATATTTTCTTCCGCCCGGTATTTGGCAACCGTCCGTCTGGCGATCAAGATTTGGGCCTGCCGCAGACGATCGGCAATCTCCTCATCCTTGAGCGGATGCGCAGGATTCTCCTCCGCCACCATCTTCCGAATCATCTCCCGCACCGTCACGGATGACAGCATCTCCCCCTGCTGGTCGGCGCGCTGCAGCCCGGCATTGAAGAAAAACTTCAGCTCGAACATGCCCTGGGGGCAATACACATACTTGTTTGCCGTGACGCGGCTGATGGTCGACTCGTGCATCCCCACGTCATCCGCTACTTGTTTCAACACCAAGGGCCTGAGCGCTTCCACCCCGTGGTCGAAAAACGACTGCTGAAACTTGACGATGCTGCCGACGACTTTGACGATCGTCTTGTTGCGCTGTTCGATGCTTCGGAGCACCCACTGTGCAGCGCGCATCTTATCATCCAGGTAGGCCTTCGTTTCCCCCGTGGCCGCCTGTCCGCCTAAGAGCTGTTTATAGTACGGGCTGATACGCATGCGCGGCAAGCCGTCGTCGTTCAGCAACACCAGCCATTCGCCTTCATGCTTCACGACAAAGACGTCCGGTACAATGACATGGTTGTCGGAGGAGGAAAACGGACGGCCCGGTTTCGGCTCCAACCCTTCGATCACCTTCGTGGCCTGGAATACCTCTTCGCAGTTGACGTCCAAGGCCTTCGCAATCTTGGCGTACTGTTTCTTCTCGAGGTCTTTGAGGTGATGGCGAATCACCGCCTCCACCACCGAACTCCGCAACGCCCCTGGTCGAGCCCCCAGCGATCCCATCGGCCCTTGTCCCAGGTAGCCCAGTTGCAGCAACAGGCATTCGGCCAGATCACGCCCGCCCACCCCGGCTGGGTCCATCTTCTGAATCTCGCTGAGGGCCTGCTCAGCCTCCTCCAGCGAAAAGTCGGTCCCGGCAATGACCTCCTCGAGTGTGATCCGTAGGTAACCGTCGTCGTCGAGATTCCCGATGATCAACCGTCCCAAGGCCTTCTGTCGCTCGTTCATCCCCGAGAGGGACAACTGCCAGACCAGATGCTCTTCAAGGGACTTGGAGGTCGTCAACGTCTGGTCAAAGGACGGCATATCGTCTTGCCCTGCGCCCGGATATTCTACGTCCCCCGCCTGCCGGTCGTTGTTGAAATAGTCTTCCCACCCCGCAGCTGACAGTTCCTCGGCGTTCGAACGTTCGTCGGTGGCGGGAGCCGGCTCTGGCTCCTCCCGGCTTGGCGGCACTTCCCGAAGCTCCGCCTCCGGTCCTTCGGCCTCCGGTGTCGTCTCACTCTCCTCGACTTCGCTTTGCATCTCTTCCAGGAGCGGGTTTTCGAGCAGGTGCTGCTCCAATGTTTGCTGCAATTCGAGGCGGGAGAGCTGCAGCAGCTTGATCGCCTGCTGCAACTGCGGCGTCATGATCAGTTTTTGACTGAGGCGAAGATCAAGCCGAAGTTTCATGAGTTACGTCC
This sequence comes from uncultured Nitrospira sp., assembly GCA_964449255.1. GTDB lineage: Bacteria > Nitrospirota > Nitrospiria > Nitrospirales > Nitrospiraceae > BQWY01. Next base: position 40,082 of record CAYUYE010000015.1, read on the forward strand.
GAATCACTGCCACTCGCCCATTAAAGCTGGAACCGCTCCCCCAAGTATACCGCTCGGGCCACCGGACTGTTGACGATCACCTCAGGCGACCCAGCTTCCAGGATCGTCCCTTCGTTGATAATGTAGGCGCGATCGGTGATAGAGAGGGTTTCTTGCACATTATGGTCGGTAATGAGAATCCCGATGTCCTTTTCCTTCATGCGCGTAATAATGTGTTGGATTTCCGAGACCGCGATCGGATCGATACCCGCAAAAGGTTCATCCAATAAGAGGAATCGGGGTCGGGTTGCCAACGCTCGTGTAATCTCCAGCCGCCGGCGTTCCCCGCCCGACAGCGCATAGGCCTTGCTCGCCCGCAGCGGCGTCAGATCCAGTTCTTTGAGCAGGGCCTCCAGCCGCTGAGCCCGTTCCTCCCGAGAGCGCACGAACATCTCCAAAATGGCCATGATGTTGTCTTCCACGGACAGTCGCCTGAAGACCGAGGACTCCTGCGGGAGATACCCCACCCCCAGCCGAGCCCGCTGATACATCGGGACGCCTGTAATCTCCTGCTCGCCTAATTGGATGACCCCCTCGTCAGGCTCAGACAAGCCGACCATCATGTCGAAAATCGTCGTTTTCCCCGCCCCGTTCGGCCCCAGTAGCCCGACCACCTCGCCAGCCGACACCTCAAGGGCCACGCCTTTGACGACCCGGCGCCCCTTGAAGCTTTTCATCAGGCCACGTCCGGACAACCGTTCGGCGACCTTTCCCGGCTTGGCAATCTCAGTTGTCCGCGCCTCCCCCTGCTGGCTGCGAGCCACCGTCATGCTCAGCACCGCCCCCCATCGGGATTGATCATAACCTGGGAGCCCCCCTCCACCTCGCTGCGGTCCTCGTCGAGAAACATCGTAATCTTGTCACCACTCACGCGGGTACCCCGTTGACAGGCCACGGGATCGCCGGTCAACACGATTTTTCGATCATCGACGAAATACACCGCCTTGTGGCTGGTCGCTCGCCCTTCATCCTTTTCGATGACGACGTGGCCGGTCGCTTCCATCAAGCAGATAGAACGATTGGACACGGCGGGCATTCCTGCATCCGCTCTCGGCTCCTTCGCCGACTTTGTTGGCTTGCGTTCCCCGGTGCGACAACCGGCCGGCACCTGGTTCAACGCACCCCCGGAAGGTCCGCTGGCTTTGAACGTCACCACCATAACGTCTGAATGCACAATCAACGGTCCACGGGTCAGCACCACCGCGCCTTCGAACAGCGCGCGGTTCTCTTGATTCTTGACGGTCATTCTTTTCGACGTGATCGTCGTTTTGACGTCGTCGGCGCCCACTGCCGGGGACGACGCCCCTTGGGCGTGCGCCCATCCCCAGACACCGAGGCTGCCGAGAAGCATGCTACTGACCACTAGGGAGAAAATCCACCTGAACGTTTTCAAGGACTTGAAACTCCTCCTGGTCAAGCTTGCCCCGCAGCCCACGCCCGGTGATCTTGAGGCCGTTCCCTTCAATGCTCACGGGATCCTGCGTGTGCAACTCCTGGACACCATCGGTCCACTGGAGATGATTGGTATACACCGTGTACCCGCCGTCCAAACGAACGGCGATGTCGTTGGCACGATTCGACAGCACAAAATCTTTCGTCGACGTGTTCAGGTGTGCCTCCTCCCCCTCCACCATCAGTTCTTTGCCACGTTGCCCCAACAGGGTGACTTGGACGGTCTTCAGCAAGGCCTGGTTGCGTTCTTCATACAGGCTCGCCTCTTGCGCCTTGACCTCCCACTGAACGACCCCGTCCTTCGTTTGTCGAAAGGTAAACTGCTCCATCCCAGCGTCGGCCTGGCCGAGCGCCTGCTTCTTGGCCGCCCCTGACGACGAGCCGGAATTCCCTTTGGTAACGAGGATGAACGCAAGGAAGGCGCTGGACGCAATGGCCAGCAGCAACAGCAATCGTCGGAGCCATTGTTGCCACGATGTCACTGGATGGAACCCTCACGGCTTTGCCGCCGTGACGTCTCGTCTTTCCTCATGACGGCCCAGCAAGACTCTGTGGCGGCGGGGCACACCGCAGGGCCCCCTGCGCGTTCACTCAGGTCCGCCTCCAGAGGGGACGCTTCTGTCACTCGTTATCTCAAACGGGTGCCGCGACGAACGCAGAATTATTCAGGGTTTAGTGCGTGGCATGATCGTAGCATGGTGCCAAAGACATGTAAACATGACCGGCCGTTTCGCTTGGTGGCTCACGGGTTACGTGAGCCACCAAGCGCGTTATGTGGACACCGGCTGTGAGGAACGGAAGCTGCGTCGTTAGGGGGCGGGTGTCGAGGAGGCCTCGGCGCCTGGACTATCCGATGACGGTTTCGTCCTGGCCTTTGCGGATTTGTCGCTGCCCTTGGAGGCAGCAGCCGCTGATCCTTGCACGACGAGTTCGATGGCGACCATCTCCGCGCCGTCCCCGACTCGGCGTCGGGTTTTTGTGATCCGCGTGTATCCGCCTGATCGGTCTTTAAATCGCGCCGCCGTGTCGGCGAACAACTTCTCAACGACGGCTTTGCTGCGGAGGAACGTCAGCGCGCGTCGCCGGGCAGCCAGGGTGCCTTCCTTCCCAAGCGTGATCATTCGGTCCGTAAACACCCGTGCTTCCTTGGCTTTGGCCTCGGTCGTTTCAATCCTCTCATGATCCAGCAACGATGTCACCAGGCTGCGGAAGAGCGCCCAGCGGTGCTTCGTCTTTCGCCCAAGTTGTCGCCCTCGTTTACGGTGTCGCACGGCGGTAAGTCCTTCTGGTAGTCAGCGTGGTTGAAAACGTCACACCCCTTCGGTCCTGGTCGTCCCCTCGCCCGTCGTCTGCAACATATCCGATTCCAACTTCATCCCGAGGCCCAAGCCCATCTCGGCCAGGATTTCCTTGATTTCGTTGAGTGATTTCTTGCCGAAGTTTTTCGTCTTGAGCATCTCCAACTCGGTTTTCTGGACCAAGTCGGCGATCGTCTTGATGTTGGCGTTCTTCAAGCAGTTGGCGGCGCGCACAGACAATTCCAACTCACTGACGTTGCGGAACAGGTTCCGATTGACGGCTTGCGACTGATCGTCGCGTATCGCCTCGCCCTTGGCTTCCACACGGTCTTCCGGATTAATGAAAATGTCCAGGTGATCGCGCAGAATCCCAGCCGCCGTGGACAACGCGTCTCGCGGGGTGGTGGTGCCGTCCGTCCAGATTTCGAGCGTCAGCTTGTCATAGTCGGTCATCCGACCAACACGAGCGTTTTCCACTTGGAAGTTCACGCGTTTCACCGGCGAGAAAATCGAGTCCACCGCAATGACCCCGATGGGAAGCCCCTCTTCCTTGTTGCGTTCCGCCGGCACGTAGCCGCGCCCCGGCTTGACGACCATCTCCATATCGAGCACCGCATCTTTGTCGAGCGTGGCGATGTGGAGATCCGGGGTGAGCACCGTAATATCGCCGTCATGGACGATGTCGGATCCCTTGACCTCGCCCGGCCCCTTCTTCCGCAGCCGAATGCTCTTCGGCTTGTCCCCTTGCAACACCAACCGCAGCCCCTTGATGTTGAGGATGATCGTCGTCACATCCTCGGTCACGCCCGGGATCGTTGAAAACTCATGGAGCACGCCTTCGATGCGAACGCTCGTCACCGCCGCACCGGTGAGCGAGGACAGCAGCACCCGCCGGACGGCGTTGCCCACCGTGGTTCCAAATCCACGCTCAAACGCTTCGGCCGAAAACTTGCCGTAGGTCGGGGAAAACGTCTCCTTCTCGACTTCCACCCGCAGCGGGATTTGAAAGTCTTTCATGAGCTTGATCATGGGTCCCCCTTCGTCTGTCTGCTACGTTGAACACGCGAACGAGCGCCTGATGCGGCTGCGAGCGATACCGCAGCGATCGTTAGCGCGAATAGAGTTCGACCACCAACTGTTCGTTGACCGGGACCGCCGCGTCCTGCTTGGTCGGCAAGGCCTTCACGGTGCCCTTAAAGGCGCCCCGATCCAGCTCCAGCCACGGAGGTACGCCACGCGTATCGATGGCCTCAAGGGCACCGAGCACGCCCGGAATCTCCCGACTCCCCGTGCGCACTTCCACCACGTCTCCGGTTTTCAACGTGTGGGAGGCAATATCCGACTTCTTGCCGTTCACCTGAATATGCCCGTGGTTCACGAGCTGCCGAGCTTGTTTACGGGATACGCCGAACCCCAGCCGATAGACCACATTGTCCAGACGGCATTCGAGCAGCGAGAGGAGCACTTCGCCCGTGACACCGGTCTTGCGTTCCGCGCGTTGAAACACACCGCGGAACTGCCGCTCTTGCAGCCCATAGATGCGCCGCAGTTTCTGCTTTTCGCGCAACTGGACACTATATTCAGTCGTGCGCTGGCGGCCTTGACCGTGTTGTCCCGGAGGATAGCTACGGCGCTCAATGGCACACTTCTCCGTCATACACCGCGCGCCCTTGAGGAAGAGCTTCTCCCCTTCGCGCCGGCACAAACGACAGACTGGACCTCGGTACCTTGCCACGACTTCCTCCTTCGTTGTCAGGCCGCTTTCTTCAGCATTCCGCCTCGTCCGGGCCATGCCGGGCGGCCGTCTTGAACGCTCCGTGGACTCGTGCGCCTACTGGAGGCGCGCGCCACCCGCCTTATACTCGCCGCCGCTTCGGAGGCCGGCATCCGTTGTGCGGAATCGGCGTCACGTCCCGAATCAAGTTGATCCGGAGTCCCGCGCCTTGCAACGCCCGAATGGCCGACTCACGACCGGCCCCTGGTCCATTCACGTAAACGTCGATTTGGCGCATGCCGTTTTCCATCGCTTTTCTGGCAGCCGTCTCTCCAGCGCGCTGCGCGGCAAACGGGGTACTCTTTCGGGACCCCTTGAATCCTTGATTGCCCGCGCTTGACCACACGACGGTATTTCCACTCACATCCGTGATCGTCACAATTGTATTGTTGAACGACGCCTGGATGTGGGCAATGCCGGCCTGGACGATCTTGCGCTCTTTCTTCTTTCCCTTTTTCACGCTCATGGGTGGTGGTCCTCGTTAAGTGTTCCGGCTCGTTAGGCGCCCGCGGGCTTGGCGACCGGCTTCGGCTTGGGCGTGCTGCCCGCCGATGAGCGTCGGCCCTTTCGCGTCCGTGCATTAGTCTTCGTGCGCTGGCCGCGCACCGGCAATCCCTTTCGGTGCCGTAAGCCCCGATAGGTCCCGGAATCGACCAGGCGCTTGATGTTGAGGGAGATCTCTTTGCGCAGATCACCCTCCACCTTGTACGCCCGCTCGATGACCTCGCGGAGTTTCACGATGTTGTCTTCGGTCAAATCCTTTACTCTGACGGCCCCGTCGACGCCGGCCTTTTTGAGAATCTCACGAGCCGCGGCCCGGCCGATGCCGTAGATGTAGGTCAAGCCGATGTCCGTACGCTTCTGCTGTGGTAAATCGATGCCCGCGATACGTGCCATTGTTCTCCCCTCGATCGAACCGTGAAGCGTTCCTCGTGATTCGTGAGTCGCAAGACCCACTTCTCCGTTTCACGCTTCTCGCTTAACGAATTGCGTCTTTCAGCCTTGTCGTTGCTTGTGCCGGGGGTTTTCGCACATCACGCGCACGACGCCCCGTCGACGCACGACCTTACATTTCGAGCAAATGGGTTTCACCGATGATTTCACCTTCATGTCGTCATCCTTCGTTGCATCGCCGCCTTATTTGAAGCGGTACGTAATGCGCCCACGCGTCAGATCATAGGGGGACAGCTCGACGGTGACCTTGTCTCCCGGGAGAATACGGATGAAGTGCATCCGCATTTTCCCCGAAATATGTGCCAAAATCTTATGTCCGTTCTCCAGCTCGACGCGAAACATGGCGTTGGGCAAGGTCTCGTACACCGTCCCTTGAACTTCAATGACGTCTTCCTTTGCCACCCCCAACCGCCTCCCTCTCGCCGCCGCCTTAGGCCGCTACCTGCGATAACACGAGTGCGGGCCCTTCGGCCTGCACCGCAATCGTATGCTCAAAATGGGCGGACAAACTCCCATCCGCCGTGACCGCCGTCCATTGGTCGTCAAGTATCTTGACCGCCGGCTTGCCCATGTTGATCATCGGCTCAATCGCTAAGACCATCCCCACTTGCAACCGCGGTCCCTGCCCCGGCCGCCCATAGTTCGGGACCTGCGGTTCTTCGTGCAGGTTGCGCCCAATCCCGTGGCCGACGAACTCCGTGACGACCGAGTAGCCGGCCGCTTCCGCACAAGTCTGAACCGCATGCGAGATATCCGACAAGCGATTGCCGACCACCGCCCGCTCAATGCCCGCCTTCAGCGCCGCCTCGGTCACGGCTACCAACTTGGCTGCTTCGGGGCTCGTCTTACCGACCGCGATGGTGACCGCAGCGTCCCCGTAAAAGCCTCCAACGATCGCTCCAAGATCGAGGCCGACAATGTCTCCCTCCTTGAGCATCCTCCTGGAGGGAATGCCGTGCACAACTTCGTCGTTCACCGAGACACAGAGCGTCTTCGGATAGTTCCGATATCCTTTGAACGCCGGCGTGCCGCCTCGCGCCCGGATATTCTCTTCGGCAATGCGATCCAGCTCGTTGGTCGTCATGCCGGGCTTCACAACCTGCTTCAGGACGGCCAGTGTCTCGGCCACGATCTTGGCGGCTTGCGCGATGAGACGCGTCTCTGCCGGCGTCTTGAGAATAATCATGTCCCAGCGGGCAGGCCGAGGACCTGCTGCAGGCGTTTCACCACCGCATCGACCGGACCGGCCCCTTCAAGATCGACCAACAGCCCCCGCTGGCGATAATACTGGATCAGCGGCGCAGTCTGCTCTTCATACACCTTCAAACGCGCCTCAATCGTGTCCCGTTTGTCGTCACTCCGCTGGACCAACGCACCGCTGCAGCGGTCGCACACATCTGTCTTCTTGGGCGGCGTGAATTCCACGTGATACACGGCTTGGCAGGAGGGGCAACTGCGCCTCCCGCTCAATCGCCGAACGATGTCGGCTGAGGGCACGATGAAATTCACCACGCGATCGAGCTTCAGCCCCTTGGCCTCAAGCACACGCCCCAACTCTTCGCCTTGGGCCACCGTGCGCGGAAATCCATCCAAGATAAATCCTTTCGCGCACGTCGGCTCCTCAAGCTTTTCCTTGACCATGCCGATCACGACGGAGTCGGGCACCAGCTTGCCTTGGTCCATAAAGGACTTGGCCTGAAGGCCAAGGGCGGTCTGATTCTTCACGGCCGCCCGCAGCAAATCGCCCGTTGAAATCTTCGGGGCGCCCACTTGCGCGGCGATCCGATCCGCCTGGGTTCCCTTCCCCGCCCCCGGTGCCCCGAGAAACACAATCCGCATCGGCGAGTTCCTACCCTGTCCGCCCGCGGAGGCGGCCTTTCGCGAGAAATCCCTCGTAGTTCCGCATCAGCATATGCGATTCGATTTGCTGTGCGGTATCAAGCCCCACGCCGATCACGATCAACAACGATGTCCCACCGAAATAGAAGGGCACGTTCAGCCGGTAAATGAGAATTTCAGGAATCACGCAGACGACGGCCAAATAGATGGCGCCCGCGAACGTAATCCTGGTCAACACTTTATAGACAAAATCCGACGTATGCTGCCCCGGCCTGATCCCGGGGATGAAACCCCCGTACTTCTTCATATTGTCGGCCATATCGACCGGATTCAGCACAACCGCCGTGTAGAAGAAGCAGAAAAAGACAATCAGGCCCACATAAAGCAAGGTATACAAGACCGAACCGGGGGCCAGTTGCGCCCCAATCGACTGCACCCACGGAACCTGGATAAAGCCCGCAATCGTCGCCGGAAAGGCGATCAGCGACGACGCAAAAATCGGCGGAATCACGCCGGCCGTATTGATCTTCAGCGGAATGTGCTGACTTTGTCCGCCGTACACCCTGCGACCGACCACACGCTTCGCGTACTGCACGGGAATCTTGCGTCGGCCACTCTCCAGAAACACGATCGCCGCCACAACGGCCACCATCAACACGGCCAGCATGATCAGTACGGCGAAATTCAGCTGACCGACCTGGTAGAGATCGTAGGTCTGCGCCACCGCATTGGGCAGCCGCGCCACGATTCCCGAGAAAATAATCAGCGAGATACCATTGCCGATCCCGCGCTCCGTGATCTGTTCACCGAGCCACATGAGGAATCCTGTTCCGGCCGTCAGCGTGATGACGGTCATGAATCGGAATCCCCAGCCCGGGGTCAACACAAACTGACCCTGATTCATCCCCTCGAGGCCGACAGCGATGCCAAACCCTTGAATAAGGGCAATCGCAATCGTCCCGAAGCGGGTGTACTGAATGATCTTCTTGCGTCCTCGTTCACCTTCCTTCGCCAACTTGGAGAGGTGGGGAATGACCACCGTCAAGAGTTGGAGAATGATCGACGCGCTGATGTAGGGCATAATACCCAGCGCGAAGATCGTCAGTCTGGATAACGCACCTCCAGAGAAAATATCGAGAAAACCAAGGAGTGCCCCTCCTTGCTTCTGGAGAAAGTCGGCCAGCGCCTCCCCGTTGATTCCGGGCGTGGGGATATGCGCACCAATCCGGTAGACCACCAGCATACCCAGCGTAAACAGGATACGCGTGCGGAGCTCCGGGATCTTAAAGATGTTCTGAAAGCTGGTGACGAGTCGCTCAAACACCTCGGATGACCTCAGCCCTCCCCCCAACCGCCTTGATTTTTTCCTCTGCAGATTTGCTGAACTTGTGTGCCTGTATGACGAGGGGCCTAGTCAGTTCGCCACTACCAAGTACCTTCACCGGCCAGGTCTTCTTCGTGATGAGGCCCGCTTCGACCATTTTGCCGGGCGTCACGGTTTCTGCCGTCTGCAAGAGCGCCAGAGACTTGAGATTGACGATGGCGTATTCGACTCGGCTCGGATTCCGGAATCCAAACTTCGGCATGCGCCGCAGGAGTGGCATCTGCCCGCCCTCGAATCCCGGCTGCTTCCCGCCCCCCGAACGAGCCAACAGACCCTTGTGCCCCTTGGTCGCCGTCTTGCCATGCCCTGACCCCGGACCACGGCCGATTCGCTTTCTCGCCTTGGTGGCCCCACGGGCCGGCGATAATTGATGCAATTTCATTGTGGACGCACCTCAAGCAAATAGCCGACCTTGTGAATCATGCCTCTCGTCTGCGGGTTGTCCGGCAGCACCACGGATTGGCGTGGCCGACGGAGGCGAAGCCCGCGCAAGACCAATCGATGGCTCATGGGTGTGCCGATCATGCTCCGCTTGAGCGTGACCACCAGCCGTCCGCCCTTTGCTGTTGCCGCTGTTTTCGTCGCCGCCATCTCGCTCTCTACCTTCCCTACCCGCCGATTGCAGGCGCCACGCCCGCCCCAGTGACTCCGCGCCGGATCCGCAACATCTCCTCTGGATTCTTCATCTGGAGCAGACCATTCAAGGTCGCACGGACCGCGTTGAAAGGATTTCCCCGGCCCAGGGTCTTGGCAATGATGTTGTGGATGCCCGCTAACTCGACGATAACGCGCACCGCCCCACCCGCGATAATCCCCGTCCCGGCCGCCGCCGGCTTCAGAATGATCGACTCACTTCCAAACTTCCCCAAGACTTCGTGGGGGATCGTGCCGTCGAGCACGGGCACATGCACCAAGTTTTTTTTGGCTTGCTCCACCGCCTTCGAAATCGCGGCGGGCACTTCGGCCGCCTTCCCCTTGCCGACCCCGACCCACCCCTGCCCATCGCCGACGGCCACGAGCGCGCAGAAATTGAACCGCTTGCCGCCTTTCACCACCTTGGCAACGCGGTTGATGAACACAACCTTATCTTTGAGATTCAGCTCTTCCGCATTCACTCGTGCCAAGCGTGACTCCCTTGTTGCAACAGGCTCCGGTGTGGCGCCACGATCGGCGTCCCCGCCCGTCCGCGTTAGAACTGTAATCCACCCTCGCGTGAGGCTTCTGCCAGGGCTTTTACACGGCCATGATAGAGACGGCCCCCACGATCGAACACCACGGTCTGCACCTGCGCGGCCTTGGCCCGCTCGGCCAACAATTTTCCCACCGCCTTGGCTGCCGCGATAGTCCCGGTGGAGGTCAGCGCTTTCCGCAAGGCAGGATCCATCGTCGACGCGGCGGCCAGGGTATGGCCCTTCAGATCGTTGATAATCTGTGCGTAAATGTGGCCCTTGCTGCGATAGACGCTTAAGCGGGGCCGCGCATCGGTCCCGGCCATGTATTTGCGGATACGGCGGCGGCGGCGCTCGAGGCCGACTGTTTTGTCGTTCGTCTTCATAGGTGTCTCAGCCTACTTCCCGGTCTTGCCTTCCTTCTTTCTCAGCACTTCCCCGGCATAGCGCACACCTTTCTGCTTGTAGACATCGGGCGGTTTGATCGCGCGCAGATTGGCGGCAACCTGTCCGACCAATCGCTTGTCGATGCCCTTGAGGCCCAAAAAGGTTTGCTTGTCCACCTTCGCCTCAACCCCCTGCGGCAACTTGTATTCGACGGCATTGATATAGCCGACGTTAAAACTCAAGGCCTTGCCCTGGAGCTGCGCCTTGTAGCCGACACCCGTGATCTCCAAGGCACGCTCATAACCTTTGGTCACACCCACGACCATATTACTCAACTCAGCGCGCGTGAGCCCGTGCATGGCACGCAAGCGACGCTCATCGTTCTCCCGCTTGACGTGCACACGCCCATCCTGCACCGCCACCGATAATCCCGGCGTCAACGACCAGTTCAAGGCCCCCAACGGTCCCTTGACGGTCACTTGATTGCCGGCCACTTTGACATCGACTCCCGTGGGGAGCACGATTGGTTTTTTCCCAATTCTCGACATAACGGCCCTTCTTACTCGTCTTCACCGAGGGACAGGACAGCGCGCCTCACCATATGGCGCACAGCACTTCCCCACCGATACCCGCACGACGGCATTCCCGCTCGGTCATCACGCCCTTGGACGTCGAGACAATCGTGACGCCCAAACCACCTCGGGTCCGTGGCAACGCCTGTTTCCCCACGTAGACCCTCCGCCCAGGCTTGCTGACCCGTGAGGCCCCGGCAATCATCGGCTCCCCTGCTTCAACGTAGCGGAGTTGAATCCGAAAATTCGGCATCCCGTCGACCTCCTGGCGGTCAACCGGGCCGACAAATCCTTCGTCGCGGAGCACGCGCAAGATTTCCCCCTTGAGGCGTGAGGCCGGAACCAGGACAGACTCGTGACCCCGTTGGGCCGCGTTACGGATTCGAACTAGGAGATCGGCAATCGGATCAGTGACCATACGTTAGATACTCCCTCGTCGATGTGGAGAATCTCTCCACATCGCCCCCTCCCTTGCTACCAACTCGATTTACGGACGCCCGGGATTTCTCCGCGCAGGCTTAAGAAGCGGAAACAAATGCGGCACATTTCAAATCGACGCAGATAGCCACGCACCCGGCCGCACAGCTTGCATCGATTGTATTCCCGAACCGGAAACTTCGACTTCCGGCTCTGTTTGAGTCTCAGCGCTAAACGTGCCACTGGTCAATCCTCCATCCACACACCAAAACAGGAGCGAAAAGCTAGGTCCGGAAGGGCATGCCCATCAATCGAAGCAAGGCCTTTCCCTCATCATTGGTGCGCGCGGTCGTCACAAAGGTGATATCCATGCCGTGAATCGCCGCCACGCTATCGTACTTGATCTCCGGGAAAATCAACTGTTCCTTCAGCCCCAAGGTATAGTTGCCGCGGCCGTCAAATGCCTTGGGCGAGACCCCACGGAAGTCTCGGATGCGCGGAAGCGCCAACGAAACTAACCGATCCAAGAACTCGTACATGCGCCGGCTTCGCAGCGTCACCTTGGCCCCGATCGGCATCCCCTGACGCAACTTGAATCCGGCAATTGCCTTCTTCGCCCGTGTGACGACCGGGCGCTGACCGGTAATGATTCCTAACTCTGAAGCCGCGCTCTCCAGGAGCTTCATGTTTTGAATGGCTTCGCCCATCCCCACGTTGAGGACGATCTGGCGCAACCGCGGCACTTGCATGGGATTCTTGTAATTGAATTCCTTCATCAAGGCCGGCACGACATGATCCCGATACTTCCCGATCATACGCGGTGGCGGAGCCTGGCTATCGGGCGTCGATTCGCCCTCCTGGACCTGGACCGCAGGTCCCTTTTTCCGTGCCCCTGCCGGCTTCGCACCCGGCGCCTTCCCAGACTTTTCTTTGCCCGTCTCTTTCGTACTCATGGTGTCACTACTCAATCGCCTGTTTGGCCTGCTTGCTGAACCGCTGCCGCCGCCCGCCTTCCGACACTTTCACTCCCAAACGGGTCGGTTTTTGGGTGACCGGACACAGCAACATCACATTGGAAATGTGGAGCGAGGCTTCCCGCTCCAAGATACCCCCCTGCCGAACCTTGGCACTGGGCTTCGTGTGCCGCTTGATCATATTGATCTTCTCCACCACGATACGGCCCTTCTCTGGCAACACGGAGAGCACCTTGCCACTCTTGCCGCGCTCGCGCCCGGCAATGACCACGACGGTATCGCCCTTGCGAATACGAACTTTGGCTACAGCGTCCACAACCAGTTACTCCTCCGCCTTACAGCACTTCCGGTGCCAACGAAATGATCTTCATGAATTTTTTCCAGCGCAGCTCGCGGGCCACGGGCCCGAATATGCGCGTACCAACCGGCTCCCCCTGCGCGTTGATCAACACGCAGGCATTGCGATCGAACTTGATATACGACCCGTCTTCGCGGCGAACGCCCTTGGTCGTGCGCACGATCACGGCACGGCTGACGTCCCCCTTCTTGACCGAAGCCTGCGGAATCGCCTCTTTGACGGCCACGACGACGATGTCTCCCAGTGAGCCATACCGTCGGCGCGAGCCGCCCAGCACGTGGAAACACATGACTTGCCGAGCGCCGGAGTTGTCGGCGACATCCATGTATGTGTAGTTCTGAATCATTGTCGGATCAAACCATCAGCCAGATGAACAGAGGTGAATGATGCCACGCCGTCCCAACGGGACATCGACTATTTTTCGGGCTGTCCCTTCTCCATGATTTGGACGACTCGAAAGTGCTTTTCCTTGCTGATCGGACGCGTTTCAATCAGCTTCACACGGTCGCCAAGCTTGCAGATCCCTTGCTCGTCGTGAGCCTTCAGCCGCGTGACACGACGAAGCACTTTCTTGTACATCGGATGAATGACCGACCGCTCGATTTCAACGACCACGGTTTTTTGCATCTTGGCGCTGACCACGTTGCCGAACCAGTGGCGCCTGTGTTGGACCTCAACCATCGGTGTCTATCCCTTGCCTTTCGAGGTGGTTTTCCCGGCGGCCAATTGCGCCTCACGTCGGACCGTCTTCACCCGGGCCAAATCGCGACGATTCTTACGTATCTGCATCGTGTTCTCCAACCGCCCGGTCGATATCTGAAACCGGAGATTGAACTGCTCCTGGGAGAGAAGCGCCTCTTTCTCCCGCAATTCGTCGTCAGTGAGCCCGCGCAATTCTTTGACGTCCATAACGAAGCCTACCCTTCCAACGTGCCGCGCACGACGATCTTGGTGGCCACCGGAAGCTTGTGGGCCGCGAGGCGCAGAGCCTCGTTGGCGATCTCCGGTGTCACCCCGTCCATCTCGTACAGAATCCGTCCGGGCTTCACCACGGCGACCCAGTACTCAGGGTTCCCCTTGCCCTTGCCCATACGAGTTTCGGCCGGCTTCTTGGTAATGGGCTTGTCCGGGAAGATCCGGGTCCAGACCTGTCCGCCTCGCTTCACGAAACGGGTGATGGCGATCCGGGCTGCCTCGATTTGGCGACTCGTCACCCACCCAGGCTCCAGGGCCTTCAAGCCGTATTCGCCGAGCGTGAGCCTCGAGCCACGATAGGCCTTGCCGCACATCCGGCCTTTCTGCATTTTTCGAAACTTGACCTTCTTCGGTGCTAACACGGAATTCCCTCACCCTTTGATCGGGCCTAGAGCGCCAACCCGCGACTGTCCTGTCGAGCCAAGCCCAGTTCAGGTTTCACTTGCTGGCGAGGATTGACCTCGCCCTTGTAAATCCAGGTCTTCACTCCGATTTGGCCCATGGTGGTTTTTGCCTCGGCAAAACCATAATCAATCTCGGCCCGCAATGTGTGAAGAGGCACGCGGCCTTCCCGATACCACTCAGTTCGGGCGATTTCAGCCCCGGCCAATCGGCCGGCGCAGGTAATCTTGATCCCCTGCGCGCCCAAGCGAAGGGCCGCCGCCACGCTCCGCTTCATCGCGCGGCGGAACGCCACGCGTTTCTCCAGCTGGGTCGCGATATTTTCACAGACCAGCTGCGCATCCAACTCAGGCTTCTTGATCTCCTTGACGTTGACGTACACCTGACCGCCATATTGTTTTTCAACCGCAGCCTTCAGTTTGTCGACCTCGGCGCCCTTACGGCCAATGATGATGCCCGGACGCGCCGTATGAATGATCACGCGGGTCTGGTCGCCGGAGCGTTCGATCTCGACCTTGGCCACACCGGCATGATACAGGCGCTCCTTCACCATCCGCTTGATGCGAATGTCCTGATGTAACAGCTTCGCGTAATCCTTCGAGGCATACCAACGCGACGTCCAGGTGGTGCTATACCCGAGGCGAAATCCGTATGGATGAGATTTTTGACCCATATGCTCGCTACGATCGCTCCTTTGTTCGTCCTACGGTTTCGCCGTCCGGGCGGGCTTGGCCTTGCTGCCCACCACGATGGTGATATGACTCGTGCGCTTCTGAATCGCATTGGCCCGCCCCATCGAACGCGCACGGAATCGCTTCAGGATCGGACCTCCATCAACAAACGCCTTCGACACCACGAGACTGTCCGCGTCGTCGATGTTTTTCTGCTCGGCATTCGCCACCGCGGAACGCAGGATTTTCTCCACTACCTGGGCGGCAGCGCGAGGTGTGGCCCTCAGCAGAGCGAGCGCCATCGGGACCTCTTGTCCCCTGATCAGATCCACCACCGGGCGCACTTTCCGCGGAGAGACTCGCGCGTATCGTAAGAGTGCCTGTGCTTCAGCCATCTGCGTCGTCTGCCTTCTTTCAGTCACTGCCAGGGTTACTTCAGTGCGACCGCCTTTTCCGTCTTGGCCTGACCATGGCCCTTAAAAAAGCGTGTCGCCGCAAACTCACCCAACTTGTGCCCCACCATGTTTTCGGTCACATAGACCGGAATAAATTTCTTCCCATTGTGAACCGCGAAGGTATGCCCAATCATGTCTGGCACGACCGTTGACCGGCGCGACCAAGTCTTGATCAATTTTCTGTCGCGGGCCTGGTTCATCTGCTCCACCTTTTTGAGCAGATGGTCATCAACAAAGGCACCTTTGCTAATTGAACGAGGCATTCCCTACTCCCCTATTTGCGACGCCGTGCGATGATGAATTTCTGGGTCTTCTTGTTCTTACGGGTCCTGTACCCCTTCGTCGGGGTGCCCCATGGTGACACAGGGTGCGGGTTGCCCTGCCCGGACTTGCCTTCGCCGCCGCCATGTGGGTGATCGACCGGATTCATGACGACGCCACGGACATGCGGGCGGCGTCCCAGCCAGCGACTGCGCCCAGCCTTGCCCACGAACACGTTCTCGTGATCCAGATTCCCGACCTGACCCACCGTCGCCATGCAGGTACCCAGCACTTTTCGCATTTCGCCCGACTTCAGACGCAGTTGGACGTAGCCGCCGGCACGCCCCATGACCTGCGCAAAGCCACCGGCACTCCGAATCAATTGGCCGCCCTTGCCAGGCTTGAGCTCGACGTTGTGAATGGTCGTGCCCAGAGGCATGTTGTTCAGTGGCAGAGCGTTGCCCAAGCGCACTTCGACCTCTGGCCCGGATTCCACCATCGTCCCAACGGCCAGCCCGTCGGGAGCGAGAATATAGCGTTTTTCGCCGTCGCGATAATGGAGCAAGGCGATCCTCGCCGAACGATTCGGGTCGTACTCGATGGCAACGACTTTGGCCGGCACCCCGGGCTTGTTCCGTTTGAAATCGATCTGGCGGTAGAGGCGCTTGTGGCCCGATCCCCGGTATCGTAGCGTGGCATGCCCCAAGGCGTTTCGACCCGCCGTCCGATGATTGATAGAGGTCAGGCTTTTTTCCGGCCGCTTTTTGGATAAACCTTCTCCCGTGACTGCGCTCATTCCGCGCCGTCCAGGAGAGGTCGGCTGATAGTTCTTCAATCCCATGTTGCCACGCTCCGCCTCGTATGCCCTACACCGTTTCGTAGAGTTCGAGTTTTTCGCCCTCTTTGAGGGTCACCAGGGCTTTTTTCCAATCGGACTTCTTTCCCACAAAACGGCCCAAACGCTTCGTCTTACCCATCACGTTCATGATGTTGACGCGAGCCACTTTCACCTTCAGGAGGTGTTCAACCGCACGCCGGATCTGAATGCGATTGGCCTTTGCATCGACCACAAACGCCACCGTATTGCCCGTCACACGCAACCCAGTCACTTTTTCAGTGAGGAGCGGCCGGATCAACACATTCTGTAATTGCGCACTCACGCCCACACCTCCTGCAGACGACCCAACATCGGCTGGGCGATCACAAGCACCTGGTGCTTCAACACATCGTACACATTGAGCTGCTCAGGTGAGACGACTTTGACCTGGGGCAGGTTTCGAGCGGCCTTGTGGAGCGCGTCGGCTGTATTGGACACGACCAACAGCGCGGAGGAGTTTACACCGAGCTGGCCCAGTGATTTCTGCAACTCCCGCGTCTTGAGGGCTCCGGATCCAAAATCTGACACGACAATGAGCTCGCCAGCCGACAATTTTGCCGAAAGGGCAACTTGGAGCGCCCGATGATATTTGCGCTTCGGGAATGCCTGGCCGTAGGAACGCGGTTTCGGCCCGAAAACTGAGCCGCCATGCCGCCAGACTGGCGATCGCACAGACCCGGCGCGCGCCCGACCGGTGTGTTTCTGCTTCCAGGGTTTTTTCCCCGAACCGCGCACTTCACCGCGCCGCAAGGTAGACGATGTCCCCTGTCGCTCGCCCGCCCGCTGCATCACCACAGCCTCATGCAGGAGCGGCCCGTTGGGTCTGAGTCCAAACAGCGCCGCCGGCAAGTCGACGGTGGACACCTTTCGCTTATTGAGATCGAGCACGTCAACGCTTGGCACGAGCTACCCCTTCTTCGACTTCCGCACCACGACAATCCCGTCGTTCGCACCTGGCACCGAGCCCCGCACAAAAAGCAGGTTCTCATCGGCTCGGGCCTCGATGACCTTCAGCCGGGTGGCCGTCACCCGCTCGCTGCCGAGATGTCCCGGCAACGCTTTATTCTTCCAGACTCGAGATGGAAACGAACTGCTCCCGATCGAACCCGGATGGCGGTGAAACATCGACCCGTGAGTCTCGGGCCCCCCGCGATAGTGGTGGCGCTTCACCACGCCTTGAAACCCCTTCCCCTTCGACACGCCAATCACGTCAACGAAGTCTCCAGGCTTGAACACGTCCGCCTTCACGACTTGCCCGACGGCCACATCGCCGGCCTTGGTGAACTCGCGAAGATGGCGCTGCGCCGCACCTTGAGAGGCCTTGAAATGTCCCCGCTCCGCCTTCGAAAGCCGTTTTTCCTTCACGTCGCCGAAGGACAGTTGTACCGCTTCATAACCGTCCCGTTCGGGGGTTTTCACCTGCACCACGCGACAGGGACCAGCCTCAATCACGGTGACGGGCACCAACACGTTGCCCTCCCCGTAGATCTGCGTCATTCCGAGCTTTTTACCAATCAATCCGTTTGTCATCTGATGCCTATCGGACGGTGGACTGAGTGCTGAGGACTGAGACGAGTGTTCCTGAACTTCTTAGTCCTGAATCCTCAAACCGCGGTCCTCACAATTTAATCTCCACATCCACACCGGCCGCGAGATTGAGCTTCATGAGCGAATCCATCGTCTCGGGGGTCGGCTCCATGATGTCCAACAGACGCTTGTGCGTCCGCACTTCGAATTGTTCTCGCGATTTCTTGTCGCAGTGCGTGGCCCGCTGGACCGTGAGACGTTCAATCCGAGTGGGGAGCGGAATCGGACCGACCACCCGCGCCCCGCTTCGCTTCACTGTATCGACGATTTCGGCCACCGACTGATCGAGCACCCGGTAGTCGAACCCCCGCAGTCTGATTCTAATCCGCTGATCCGCTCTAAGCACTTTCACTCCTCGTGACGCGTGCCGCGTCACCCCTGACGTCCGCTTACGCTAAGATTTCGGTGACGACGCCGGAGCCGACGGTCTTGCCGCCCTCGCGC
>CAYUYE010000016.1:0-56316 GCA_964449255.1 uncultured Nitrospira sp.
GCAAGCACCATGCGCCGTACGGGGTGTTCGAAGGGATGACCATTTTCGACGCCGGGGCCAAGGTCGGCCAGGCGGCGATCGGGTACATTCCGACGGACCAAGAATGGCGGTTCGTCAACATCTACGAGGACACGGCGACCTCGATGCGCGCCATTGTGGAAGGCATCGACAAGACCGGGTTCTCGCGGGATGAACCGTGGAAGATGACGGGTAGCAGTCTGCCGGAGCATGAGACGTTCTTCTTCTATCTCCAGCGGATCTGCAACCACTGCACGTATCCAGGCTGCTTGGCGGCCTGTCCGCGCAAGGCGATCTACAAGAGACCGGAAGACGGGATCGTGTTGATCGACCAGAACCGCTGCCGCGGATACAAGAAGTGCGTGGAACAGTGCCCGTTCAAGAAGCCGATGTACCGGGGCACGACTCGCGTCAGCGAGAAGTGCATCGCGTGCTATCCGCGCATTGAAGGCAAGGACCCGCTGACAGGCGGCGAGCCGATGGAAACGCGCTGCATGGCCGCATGCGTGGGCAAGATCCGCATGCAGTCGTTGGTGCGCATCGGGGAAGACGGCCTGTGGGCGGAAGATCGCTGGCACCCGCTCTACTTCGCGATTCGCGTGGAGCAGGTGGCGCTCCCGCTGTATCCACAGTGGGGCACCGAGCCCAACGGCTTCTACATCCCCCCGCGGCACAGCCCACGCGGCTATGCCCGGCAGATGTTTGGCCCGGGCGTCGACAACGCGATCGAGAAGTACCTCGTGCCCAGCCGTGAGCTGTTGGCGGTCCTCCAACTCTGGAGAGCCAGCCAGCAGATCATCTTCCGGTACGATGTCATTCCGGGTCCGAAAGTGTTCGAAACCCAGATCCACGGGAAGCGGTTCGAGATGTACAACGATACCGTGCTGGGCTTCAACAAGTCGGGCAAGGAAGTGGCGCGTATTCAGGTCGAAGAGCCGATCTACATTCGGCCGGCCGAGCGCGTGACCTGGCTGTAATCGGTCAGGACTGAGTCACGAGGACTGGGGACAGAGCAGGAACACCGCTCGGTCCCCAGCACTCAAAC
Organism: uncultured Nitrospira sp.; assembly: GCA_964449255.1. Classification (GTDB taxonomy): domain Bacteria; phylum Nitrospirota; class Nitrospiria; order Nitrospirales; family Nitrospiraceae; genus BQWY01. The sequence continues at coordinate 1,064 of CAYUYE010000016.1, forward strand.
ACTCAGCACGTGGTTCCTGGAAAGGGCGGGGCTCCGAAGGGAGGCCCGCCCTTTCTGTTTTACGCCCTATTGCACACAGGCTGATTGGAGCACTCGCCGCGCCCACATGGGCCTTCCGGCTCAGGCATCAGCCCTAGAGATTAAGGAACTTGGCTCAGATGCTTGACGCTTTGTGGGGGCTTCAGTAGAGTGGAACGATGCATTTCGGTCTCGACCGTCGAGGACTCCCAGCGTGACGTCCCCACAATCATCTCTCCCGTTTGCCGCTCAGGCCATTCCATTCGAGGAGTTTCTGACCAACGGCAAAGTGCCCGATGGCTACCTCCCGACCGAATACATCGCCCAGCAGTTTGTGGAACGGTTGGTGCACTACGTGCTCAGCATCCCGGCCGAGAGCTACTCGATGTCACAGTTGGGGAAACTGCTCGAACAACTCGACCCACGCGCGCAGGTCTATTTTTTCAAACGCCTCAAGGAAACGAGCCCCGAAAGTCTCAAGCATTTCGCGCCGCTCTATTACGGGTTCATGAACGAATTTCATTCGCTCCTGTTCACGTAACCTACGAAAATTGCTTGCCCGGCCCTCGTTCTTATGTATAATGGGCCATTGTCTTGCGACGAAGGGAATCCGTACGATGACACCAGCTTTGCCCCGCGCCGTCACCAGCTTTTATAACCTCATCTATGAGGCCCAGACCTTTGCCACTTCGATGGCCCGGATCGATACGGCCGACCAAGAGCACTACGCGGGCCGGATCGAGGGCCTGAACTGGGTCTTGGATCGTTGTCAGATCTTGGAAGACATGGATGCCAACCTCACCTCGTCGGCCCTGCAGCGAGTTTTAGCCGAGGTCAAGTCCGACCTGGACCACGAGTTGTCGGTCCAGCGCCGTGAAAAAGGACGCCGGGCTGATGGTCGTGAGGAAGCCTTGAATTTTGTGGCCGATTACCTGACCAGCCTGATTACCGCCACCGAAATCGAGTGCGCCAAGCAGTCGGCCTAACCCGCTGTATTCAGACCCTCTCCCGCAACACTCACTGAGTATCCAGGGGGACGCCACGCGCCCTTTAGGGCGCCTGGCCCCTCGTGCGACCGGTGCTTCCCCTTGGAAGCACGGATACGCTACACTGGACGCCCACCTATTATGATCCGCGAATGGATAATCTTCGCCCTCTGCCTAGGAGCCGGGGGGCATATGGCCTTGGCCTTTGTGCTCCATGCCCCCGAGAGTTGGCCGTGGCCCCAGGCGGGCATGACCGGCCTCTTGATGGGCGTGGGACTCTATGCGCTGGTGCAGGCCGGGCGGCTCTCGTGGCGCCTGCTGCGCCCTTCCAACCCATCTGCAGACGACCCTGATTGACAAGGCCGACGAGTAGCGCGCACCTTCAGCGCACGTGACAATCGTTACGCGCCGGTTCCGCCAGAAGCATCCGACTCTTAAGCGCTACGTCGAAAGTTGGATGAAGTCTCTCGCTCATGTGCCTCGCGAAGCGCCCCGTCACCGCTTTGGAATGGAGCGGAAGCCTTCGGCAATCCACTCAGCTTCGATATGTTGTCCCGAACTCGTTGCCAGAATAGATGAAATACTCCGAGCGGGGACAAGTCCATTGGCGGCTTGTCCCCGCCCACTCTCACTTCCTTCTTATGCGCGACTTGCTCTCCTGTGAGGCAGGCCACCCGTGCTGTTCCTACTGCGGCCGTCGAGGGAGCACCGCCCTTGGTTTAAAAATCTAAATGATCCCGCGTGCAACCTCCGGGAGCATGGGAACGGCATGGGTGGCCTGCCGTCTTCTCCCTTTCAGCCAACGCTATTTTCCCTTTCCCAGCCCGAACCGCTCCCCCCACGGGCTTGACCCCCGCACCTCTCGCTCCGTAGTATTTGCGTCATGCCTGCAAAGCCGCCATCCAACCCGTTTCCACCTCGCAGACCCCCAGTGCCAGGCATGGGACGACCCGCAGCGCCACGCACACGCCAACCGGACCCCAACGCCCACTACGGGGCCTTTCAAGCGTCACTCCTCTATTGTCCTCGCTGTGCCCAGGCGACGCCGACACGCGAGCGGTTGCTGCTCGTGCTGCCAACGGGAAATCTGTACGAGTATCTGTGCCAGTACTGCGGCACATCGACGGGGAGTAAGACCGACAAGGATCAGCCGGACGGCACACTGATCAAACCCTGACGCCCGTGCGTCAGCGTGTGGGTGATACCAGTGTGAGGACGAGCGACTCGTTCGTCTGACAACAGAGTGGAGACGCGGAGCCCTAGAGGTAGCCGTCGAGTGGAATGCCTTCGTCGATGAGCATCACGGGAATGTCTTCCCGAATCGGGTAGAGAATCTTCCGGTCCGCACGCAGCAGCCCACCATCCAACTTTTCCTTGACCGGCTGCTTGGCTTTGTTACGCAGCTCACTGCTGGCAATCGCTGCGTTGAGCTTCTCGACCAATGCCTCAGGGGCCAGGGACACATCCTGCTTGGTCTCTGGACAACAGAGAATGGAGAGGAGCCCTTGATCGATCGTCACCTGTCCCATGGGGAGGCCTCCCTTGAGAAAGACCGCTGAGAGCATAGGAGATTGCCCCTGGAACTGCAAGCGCCGACCGCGAACCAGGAGCCGATAGGATCGTCCCCGGATTTCTGCTAGACTTTCGCCTCACCATCCCCCTGTGCAATTGATGCGCTCGCGATTGATCAAAGCCGGCTGGCAAGCATGGTGGACCGGACTCCTGGTCAGCGTACCGGCCACGGCGACCGTCTATATATTGTGGCGCCTGTTTCGAAGCCTGAATGACCTGAGCTGGGATTTGCTCGGACCATTTGTGGGCGAGCATGTGCCCGGCATGAGCCTGTTCCTGCTGATTCTCCTCGTCTTGTTCACCGGCTTCCTCACCACCAAATTACTGGGCCAGCGGATGGTCACGTGGGCCGAGGCCACCGTGGAACGGATTCCGATCGTGCGGAGCATCTATCTCACGCTCAAAGGCATGACCGATTTGATCAATTTTCGAAACCGCTTCGGTCGCAGTACGGTGGTCGTGTTTCCCTTCCCGCACGATCGCACCTGGGCGCTTGGGCTCGTGATGGGCACCGCCCCGCTTTCCGTGGAACGGGCCGCCGGGACCGCACTGTCCATGGTCTTCGTCCCCACGGCGATCCATCCCTTCACCGGCTATCTGGCCTTTGTGCCGACGCACGCTGTGACGCCGCTGGCCATCCCTGTCGAAGAAGCTCTGAAAGTGGAATTCTCGGCCGGGCTCTACCGGCCTGAAGACGGCTGGCTCATGCCGGCGAAACCATCGCAGGGATAACCGCGGGCATGGATCGCCAGATCAGACTGCGTTCCGCCACCAGGGCCGACCTCGACACCCTTGTGCAATTTAGCCAGGCGATGGCGCAGGAGACCGAGGCCCGGGCACTGAATCGTCAGCGCCTCCGCCAAGGGCTTCAGACTATTCTCCGACGTCGAGCCCACGGCTTCTTCCGCGTGGCCGTCGCCGGTCATGGGCGGACCAGCCGGGTGGTCGGGCAAATGATGATCACCTACGAATGGAGCGACTGGCGAAACGGAACCTTCTGGTGGATCCAAAGCGTCTATGTGGACCCAGCCTGGCGGCGACGCGGGGTCTACCGCGCCATGCACACGGCGATTCGCAAGGAGGCCCGCGCTACCCACGGGGTCTGCGGACTGCGACTCTACGTGGAACGGGCCAATCGCATTGCCCAGCGAGCCTATCGGCAGGTGGGAATGCGTGCGGCCTACTATCACGTATTTGAAGATGACTTCGTGCTTCGGCACACACCCAGGGAGGGAGATCGATGATGCCTGGTACGTATTCCTACAAAGCCGGCTACGGGGCCGCCGGAAGATGGTTGGGAGTCGGGCTTGCCTGGCTACTCCTGGCGGTCTCCCTTTCTGGATGCGCCTTTATCCGAGGCACCTACGGCGAAGACGTGAATCGGGGAGACCTCTCCGCCATCAAGAAGGGAGTGAGCACGCGTGCCGACGTGGCGGCGCTCCTGGGGGCGCCGGATCGCATCGTTCAAGTCAACGGGCGGGAGATCTTTCACTACTATCACTACGACCTGAAGTTGGGCCTCCTCTTGATGTTTTCACGTACGAACGTCAAGAGCGACGACATGTTCGTCATCTTCGACCAAGGCGGTGTCGTGACCGATATCGTGGCGGGCAAAAAGAAACCGCCTCTGGAATTTCAGTTCTGGCCATTCGATTGGCCGTTCGGGGAGTCCTAGCCCCGTGTCCCCTGTGATTCGGAAGGTCACCGCGCTGCTGCTCATGGTGCTCACCGCCAGTTCGCTTGGTTGCCTCCGCGGGCCGCTGGGGTGGCAACGGACGACGCTGAATCACCCCATTTCGGCTCAGGATGTTCGGTTCATTGTCCCGGGCAAGACGCACCTTCAGGAGGTGGTGGACCGTCTGGGATCGCCCGATGAGATCGGGGGGGCCGAAGGCCAAATGTTTGTCCGTTTTCGTTTCACCGATGGCAGGTCCTTCCGGGCGAACCTCGGATGGGCCCTGCGTTTCTTTAGTCCGATCGCTCCCTTTCTCGTATTCGGCGGCAGCGGAATCGGCACCGACCTCTTCCAGCTGACCTGCGATGACCAGTGGGTGGTCCGCGACTACGCGTTCGCGAAGCATACCGATGCATCGGAATTTCGGTTGATCCCCTTCGGTGAATAAACGCTGCAGGGCACGCCTCTCTTCTCGATTGCTGCCGGGGGATCGCTTCTCTATAATGCCGAGGCATGTCGGCTCGTTCCGCTGACTCCCCTGATCCGCTGCGGCGGATTCTGTCCTCGCCGTCCTACCGACGGATCGATCACGACCCCGATTTTCTCAATCGTGACGACCTCCGGGCGCTCCGGCTCCAAATGGAATATCTCAAGCCGGAGCTGATTCAGCGCGAACAACAGATCCACTCGACGATCGTCGTCTTCGGGAGCGCGCGCCTCGCCGATCCCATGACTGCGCGCACCCTGGTGGACAAGGCGGAGAAGGCGCTGTCCCGCCATCCGAGCAACCCAGACCTGCGTCGCGCGGTCGACGTGGCGAAACGCCAGTTGGCGCTGGCGCCCTATTACGACCATGCGCGTGAATTTGCCCGACTCGTGTCTTCTACCTGCCAAGTCGATGGCCAATGTGAATACGTCATCGTCACGGGGGGCGGTCCCGGCATCATGGAAGCGGCCAATCGCGGCGCGGCCGACGTCGACGCGAAATCGATGGGCTTCAACATCACCTTGCCTCACGAGCAACACCCCAATCCCTACATCACCCCGGACCTGTGCTTTCAATTCCGGTATTTTGCGCTACGCAAGATGCATTTCATGCTCCGCGCCCGGGCCTTGGTCGCATTTCCCGGAGGATTCGGCACGTTGGATGAGTTGTTCGAAGTGCTCACCCTCGTGCAGACCGGTAAGTCCCAAAGTCCCACGATCGTCCTGTTCGGCCGCGCGTTTTGGGACCAACTCTTCAACTGGCAACTCTTGGCCGAATGCGGCCTGATCAGCCCATCCGACCTGAATCTGATGCACTACGCCGAGACGCCGCAGGAGGCGTGGGACGTCATCTTGGCGGATCAACGCGCGAAAGGGATGCCGGGATGAGATTATCCTTCCATGGCGCCGCACGATCCGTGACGGGCACTCGGCACCTGATCGAATCGGGAGAAACCCGCCTGCTGCTGGACTGCGGCATGTTCCAAGGCCATCGCACCGAGGCGGACCAGCGCAACCGGCGCCTAGGGTTCGAGGCGAAATTCTTGGACGCCGTCCTCCTCTCGCACGCCCACATCGATCATTCCGGCGCCTTGCCCGTGCTGGCCAAATCGCAATTCAAAGGCCGCGTCTACGCCACGGAGGCGACCTGCGACCTGGCCCAGCTCATGCTGGAAGATTCCGCGCGCGTGCAGGAGCAGGACTGCCGCTACGTCAATCGGAAAGAACGGCGACGCGGACGGCAAAGCCGGGAGCCCTACTACGATACCGACGACGTGCGCGCCATCCTCCGGCGGTTTTCCAGCGAGCGGTACCGAGAGCCGTTCAGGATCGCACGGAACGTCACGGCCACGTTCTATGACGCCGGCCATATCCTAGGATCGACCGCCATCCACGTCGAGACTCGGCACAAGGGCCGAACGACGTCCGTGCTGTTTACGGGCGATCTGGGTCGCTCGGGCATGCCGATTCTTCGCGACCCCGATCCGCCGCCGCCCTGCGACGTCTTAATCATCGAATCGACCTACGGGGATCGAGTGCACGAGGCGGAGGCCGTCGAACGGGCCGAGAAGGCGAAGGCGATGGTCGCCCATGCCATCGCGCACAAGAGCAAGATCATCGTCCCGGCCTTCGCGGTCGGCCGCACGCAAGATCTCGTCATGCGGATCAAGGAACTGGTCAAGAGCGGCGCCGTCCCGCCCATTCCGATTTTCATCGATTCGCCGCTCGCCACCAAGGCCACGAACATTTTTCGCAAGCACCCGGACATGTTCGATGAGGAGACGCTGAAGACCTTTGCGCAGGACGGCGATCCCTTTGCCGCCCGTTTCATTCACTACGTGTCGTCGCCGGAGGAGAGTAAGAAACTCAATGAGCGCAAGGGCCCCTGCGTGATCGTCTCGTCCTCGGGCATGTGCGAAGGCGGACGCGTGGTGCACCATCTGAAACATGCCATCCCCGATCCGGCGAACATCGTGGCCATTGTCGGCTTCCAAGCCGAACACACCCTGGGACGGAAGCTGGTGGAGGGGTGGGATACGGTGCCGATCTTCGGCATTCCTACCCCGCGCCGGTGCCGCATCGAGAAATTCAATGGGTTCTCGGCCCACGCCGATCGGAACGAACTGCTGGCGTATATTCGCGCCATCACGCCGCTCCCGTCGAAAATCTTTGTCGTCCATGGCGAAGAGAAACAGTCCCTTTCGCTTGCGACGGCCATTCAGGCCGAGCACCCGGGTCTCGACGTGGTCGTCCCACGTCAAAACGACGCCTATGAGTTCTAGCCGGCCATCGGCAGGCACGCGGCTGGCGCTGCTCCTGCTCGTCGGCGGGTGCTGGCTCAACGCCTGTGCCGGCCCCGCCACCGCTGAAGAATCGCGCGCGCGCATTCGCGACCTCGGCATCACGATCGGCCAATTTCCAACTGGACCGCTCAATACCATCACGGACGTGGCTGGAGTGAAGGTCGGCCATGCCACGGTCATCAAGGGAGAGGGCGCACTCGTGCCCGGCCAAGGCCCCGTCCGCACCGGCGCCACGGTGATCATTCCTCGTGACGATGTCTGGCACAAGAAAGTGCCGGCCGGGGCGTTCGTCTTGAACGGCACCGGCGAAATGACAGGTCTGGCCTGGGTCGCCGAGTCGGGATTTCTGGAGTATCCGATCGCGTTGACGAACACGCTCAATATCCCGCGCGTCGCCAACGGTGTGATGAGTTGGATGATCCGGCAGTATCCGGAGATCGGGATTGCCGACGATACGCTCACGCCGGTGGTGACCGAGTGCGACGACAGCCGTTTGAACGACATCCAAGGACGTCACGTGTCCGAACAGGACGTGATGGCCGCCCTCGATGGCGCCTCAAGCGGGCCCGTGAAAGAAGGCACCGTCGGCGCCGGCACCGGCATGGTGTCGTACGGGTTCAAGGGCGGCATTGGCACCAGCTCACGGCGGCTACCGGACGACCAGGGCGGCTATACAATCGGGGTCCTGGTCAATGCCAACCATGGGAGACGTCCCGAACTGACCATCGCCGGCATACCGGTCGGGCGGCTCTACGAACGAGAGCCCGCAACGGTCGGGCAACTCGTCCCGACCGATGCCGCGCCAGGCCAGGGAGACGGCTCCATCATCGTCATCATTGCCACGGATGCCCCGCTCGATGGGCGCCAGCTCACCCGCATCGCCAAACGCGCCGCCATTGGATTGGCCCGCACGGGCTCCACCGTTCGGCATGGGAGCGGCGACTTCATGCTGGCCTTCTCCACTGGCAACGTGATTCCGCATTACCCGAAAGAGCCGACCTACTCCATGACTCACCTCGCCGATCCGCATCTCAATACGATGTTCGCAGCCACCGCCGAAGCGGTAGAGGAAGCCATCTTGAACGCCCTCACCACCGCCACCACGGTCGTGGGCCGTGACAACCGCCGCATTGAGGCGATTTCTCTCGAGCGTCTGCGCTCACTCATCGTGACGTCTTCTACGCAGAGCAACTGATGAAGCCCGCCCGCAAAAAAAGCACCGACGCGACTTGAATTCCGCACGACGCAGGGCTAAGCTTTCGCCGATTTGGGGTGACCTGAACGACTATGGCCGATTATCAAATCGGAGGTGGGCTGCGTCTCCTCACCGCCCTGGAGAAAACACAGGCCTTCGCCGCTTTTCTCCAATCTCGATTGTATCGCGCCATCGAATCCGAAGATCCGACGGAACTCCACTATCTCCTCGCCCAACTGGATGACTATCACTCGTACATGTGGCGCTACTATAAGAAGTTGAGCGAGGAACGAAAAGAACGCTTGAACCCGGAGATTTAGCTTCAGAGTTTCGTGTTATGACTACTGCTGCGTCCAAAACCGCGCTCCGCTTTGCGAGCGCCGTCTCGCATGCCCTAGCTGCTGAGGATGCGGCTGAGCAGGTCGCGACCGCGGTTCGCGACGGGCTGGGCGGGAGCCGGCCGGATCTGACTTGCTTGTTTTTTTCCGGGCATTATTCCGAAAAGGCGGAGGCCCTGGCGACCGCCGTCCGCAACCGCCTGGATACGACGGTGCTGATCGGCTGCAGTGGTGAGGGCATCATCGCGGGCGGACAAGAATTCGAGGAAGCCCCGGCGGTGGTGCTCTGGTCGGCACGTCTCCCCGGCGTCTCCCTGGCCCCGGTGCGCATGGCGTTCGACACACTGGAATTTGACACGCAGGAAACCACCTGGCCGGAAGACCTCAGTGCCACGGGGACGACCCCGCCCGTCCTGCTTCTGTTTGCCGATCCCTTCACGACCCCCGTCAAAGATGCGCTGGCCTCCTTGGCCGACGAACGTCCCGACGTGCGGGCCATCGGCGGCCTCGTTGGGGGAGGGCGAGAGGCCGGCGAACATCGGCTCGTGTTGAACGATGGGGTCTTCGACCGGGGCCTGGTGGGGTGCGTCCTTTCCGGTGGCGTCGACGTGCGCACGGTGATCTCGCAAGGGTGTCGCCCCATTGGCGAGCGGTTCATCGTCACGCGGAGCGAACACAACGTGATCTTCGAGCTAAGCGGCGAGCCGGCGCTGGAGCAATTGCAGAAAACGTTCGACGCCCTGTCCTCGAAAGAGCAACAGAGCGCACGCCATGCTCTCCATCTCGGGCTCGCCATGGACGAACACCGCGATCACTTCGAGCGAGGGGATTTTCTCGTCCGCAATCTCTTGGGCGCCGATCGCACCTGCGGTTCGCTGGCCGTGGGCGATACCGCCCAGGAGGGTCAAACCGTGCAGTTCCATCTGCGCGATGCCGATTCGGCAAGCGAGGACCTCACCCTGCTTCTCCGCCGCGAGTGCGCCGGGCTGGCGAAGCCTCCGTTGGGCGCGCTGATCTTCAGTTGTTGCGGACGGGGGCACCACATGTTTGGCCGGCTCCATCATGATGCCGCGAGCGTGCAAGGCTTGCTCCGCGACTCCGCCGTGGGCGGCTTCTTCTGCCAAGGTGAGATTGGGCCGGTCGGCAATCAGAACTTCCTGCACGGCTACACGGCGAGCATTGCCGTCTTCACAGATCCGGAATCTTAATTATCCCCTGATCGCTCAGCATCGCTCAGCGCTTCCATTTTGGCAGACGAATAGAAAGGCGCACCAACCATGTCCGAAGACAAAGACGTCGTGACTGCATCCGGACTCACATATACCGACCTGACCATCGGCAACGGTGAGACGGCAAAGACCGGCGACCTCGTCGTCGTGCACTACACCGGGTGGCTGACGAATGGGAAGAAGTTCGATAGTTCGGTCGACCGACGCGAGCCCTTCTCATTCAATCTCGGTGCCGGCCGCGTCATCAAGGGATGGGATGAGGGGGTGGCGGGCATGAAAGTCGGTGGGAAACGCAAGCTCACGATTCCACCTGACCTCGGGTATGGCGCCCGCGGGGCCAGCGGCGTCATCCCGCCCAATGCCACCCTCGTGTTTGACGTCGAACTGCTCCAAGTCGGCTAACCACCCCCGATGTCCCGCACACCACTGTACGACGCCCACCTTGCCGCTGGAGGTCGCATCGTCGACTTCGCTGGATGGGACATGCCGATCCAGTACACGGGCGTGCTCGACGAATATCACGCGGTGCGGTCGCATGCCGGCCTCTTCGACGTGAGCCACATGGGTCGCCTCGCCGTCACCGGATCGGGTGCGCTCGCATTTCTGCAACACGTCACGACCAACGACGTGGCCCAGGTCGCGGTGGGGCAAGCCCAATACGGCATGGTCTGCAACGAGCGCGGCGGCATCAAGGACGATATTTTCGTGTATCGCCTGGGCGCCGAGGAGTACCTGGTCTGCGTCAACGCGTCCAACCGAGAAAAGATCGTGACCTGGTTCCTGCAGCACGGGAAGGGCCGAACAGGCTGCTCCATTCGCGATCAATCTTCCGAGCTGGCGCAACTGGCCGTTCAAGGGCCAGCCGCTCGCTCCATCTTGGTTGCCCTCGGCGTGACGCCGGCGGAGACAATGAAGCTCCGACATTGCGCACAGGTCACACTTGCCGGGGGGCTTTGCACGGTGGCCCGCACAGGCTACACGGGAGAGCTTGGGTTCGAGCTGTACTTCCCGTCCACGTTGGCCCGCCGCGTCTGGGATCTGCTGCTCGAGAAGGGGCAGGCGCACGGGCTGAAGCCTGCGGGCTTGGGCGCGCGCGATCTCTTACGGTTGGAGATGGGCTACCTCCTGTACGGAAACGATATCTCGGAAGACCTCTCACCACTCGAAGCCAGTGCGGGATGGGCGGTGGCGTTGCAGAAGCCGGACTTTCTGGGCAAAGCGGCGTTGTTGTCTCAGCAGTCCCACCTGCCACGCCGCCTGATCGGTTTTGAACTGGTGGAGAAGGGGGTTCCTCGTCACGGCTTTCCGATCCGCTCGCCCAAAACAGACGGGGCCTCCCTCGGCGAGGTCACCAGCGGCAATCTCTCCCCGTTGCTGCAAAAGGGCATCGGGATGGGCTATGTGCCGGTCGAACACTCGAGCCCTGGCACCTCGCTTCTCATCGACATCCGCGGCAAATCCTTGCCGGCCGTCGTCGTCAAGCCGCCCTTCTACAAGAAGAAGGCCTAGTGGCCGACCGTTAGATTCCGGATCTCGCGATTGACGCGTCTCTCTCTCCTTTTACCTCGCCACGATTGGCGCCCGATGGGGCAGCATATGGTACCTTCTGTATGAAATGCGCAGAGGGAAGGAGCCGATGACTCACGTCCTCGCCCACTCATTCGCATAAGTCCTCCCAGGATTCTGGTGGGATGGCTTCACACACATCTCGCAGGCGGGCGAGAGCATAGGGCGAGTCGGCTGCCGGGTGCTCAACCTTTCCTCAACCTGTGAACAAATCTTGGGTGCGTGGGATTTAATTTCCGATCAAGAAGCGGTAACGCGGATCGACTGGGCCGCCGCAGCTTCAGCTCACACGACAGGAAGCGGGCGTTGCCTTCTGAGGGGGGAATGGGTACTCTGCCAAGCAGATGATTGGCGAAGGGAGCGCACCTCATGGAATCGACGGGGAACGGAGCCACCAAGAAGATCTACGCGGGGCGGGTCGTGCATCTGCATGTCGATACCGTGCTGCTGCCCAACGGGGTTACCGTTGATTTGGAGGTCATCCGGCACCCGGGGGCGTCGGCCGTCGTTCCCTTAAAGGACGACGGCACGGTGGTACTGATTCGACAATTTCGCCATGCCGCGGGGGGGTTCATCTACGAAATCCCCGCCGGGAAACTCAATCCGGGCGAGGACCCACTGCATTGCGCCGAACGAGAGTTGGAAGAGGAGATCGGCTATCGTGCGAAGCGTTTCGAATTGCTGAGCAGCATCTACACGGCGCCGGGGTTCACCGATGAGGTCATTCACGTCTATCGAGGGTCGGGACTCACGAAAGGCCGGCAGAATCTCGACCGGGACGAAGTGCTCGAGGTCGTTGAGCTTCCGCTACGGAAGGCGGTCGAGATGGTCAGGCAGGGAGAGATCCGGGACGCGAAAACCATCGTGGGGTTGCAGTCGACGTACCTGCTGGCCCCAAGCTCCTTCCGCTAACAACCACCTAGACGACCGACCACTGACCACTCCCGGCCCGGACAAACGTCGAGGGGAGACGTACGTCACGAGCCGACGCCTCGTCCTCCTCACCGCCTCCTAGTTCTCCCGTGGGTACGCGATCAATTCCACACGCCGGTTCTTGCGTCGGCCTTCTTCCAGCATGTTGTTGCCAACCGGACGTCGTTCCCCATGACCGGCAGCCTCAAGATTCATAGGAGACACCCCCGCGGCACGAAGCGCGTCCGCCACGTGATTGGCGCGGGCCTGTGACAGCGCCAGGTTATTGGGGAACTTGGCCTGCAGCCTCTCTCCAATGGGGACATTGTCCGTATGCCCATCCACCTGGACGCGCATATCCGGCCGCTCGTGCAACACATGGCCGACCTGCTCTAGCACGTGGACACCATCGGTCTTCAAGCGATCGCTGCCGGACTCGAAGAGCAAGCGATCAGCGAGGGTGATGACGACGCGGTCTCCCTCGCGCGCGACGTGAATGTTCCCCTTCGTAATTTCTGGCTGGAGCAGCGTGACCAAGTCATCGTAGGTCTTCGTCACGCCTCGATCTGCAGGCGCGGCCGGACCACTGAGGCTGGCCACCTTGGCTCGCTCCGCTTCCAGCAGCGCTTCGAGTTCCCGGTTGCGCGCCTCTACTCCTTCTAATTCTCGGACACGTTGTTCGAGGAGCGAGAGACGATGATCGGCGGGAGGCGTGACCACTTTGGCCGGTTCGGCCGGGCGCGCCACTTTCATTTCGTTCAGGACACGAGTGGAGGAATCGTGGGGAGCAGGGGCCGTCGTACAGCCAGAAAGCGACCACAGTAGCACCGACACCAGAAGAGCCAGTGAATACATGGATCCCTCCTTCTGTCTTCGCCCCAGGATGTTGAGCAAACCCTCCAATGTTCCCTCTTTGCTTGAGGGCTTGTTGAACATCCTTCCGGCCCAGGGATGTGACTAGTGTATCGCTCCTTTCTCAGGCCCCTGGGGCGGGATCGCAATCCCGCCCCAGGGCATGTCAGCCCCTCTTATTTCGGCATCACTTTCACTTCAACCCGTCGATTCTTCTGTCGGCCGTCCGCAGTGGCGTTTGACGCAGCCGGCCGACGATCAGCATGGCCTGCCGTGGTGACGTGGTTGCTCATACCGCCGTCCTGCAAGGCCTTCAGGGCCGCCTCCGCGCGCGCCGCCGAGAGCTCCTTGTTGGTCGGGTACTTCTTGGCCAGTTCCCCTTGGATCTTCACGTTGTCCGTGTGGCCGCCGACCTCCACATTATATTCGGGATAGTCCTTCAGGATCTCGCCGACGGATTTCAGCGCATCACTTCCACCCGGTTTGAGCTCGGCCGAGCCCGAGTCGAACAACATGCTCGAAGCGAGGTTGACCAGGAGATGGTCCTTGCGCATGTCGACCAAAATATTGCCTTTGTCGACTTCCTTACGGAGTGCCTTCGCAATCCCCCGCTGGGCGTCCTTCAACTTGTCCATTTGCGCCGCAAGGTCGCCTTTCAGGCGCGCCAGTTCCTTCTCCTCATCCGTGAGGTTTCCCTTGAGCCTGGCCAGCTCCTGATTCCGATCGGCCAGCTCTTTTTCAAGTTCAGCGATGCGCCGCTTGGCGGCCGCCAGTTCCTCGGTACTGGCCATTCCGCCAAGTTTGCCCTTCAGCGCCGCGAGCTCCTGCTCCTTCGCTGCGGCCTCCTGCCGGGCTCTCGCCAACTCATCGGCACTGGCCGCGCCTGCCAATTGCCCCCTCAGCGAAGCCAACTCCTGATCCCTCGAGGAAAGTTGTCCTTGTAGGCGTGCCAATTCGTCGCCGCTGGCGGCTCCCGACAGTTGACTCCGGAGGCCAGCCAACTCTCGATCGCGATCGCCAAGCTGGCGTTCCAACTCGCCCACTCGGCTCGACTGCCCTTCCTGTGCGCCAGCCTTGCTTTTGGCGCCGGCCAGGTCGCTCTCCAACGATGCCCGACGCGCCTGCTCCGCCGCCAACGCGTCGGCCAACCGTTGCCGCTCCCGATCGAGATCACCCATCTTGGTGTCCCGAGGATCAGCGGCCTTGGCGGCCGCAATCGGCTTGGTTTTCATCTCGTTCAATACGCGCGTCGAACTGTCGTGCGGGGCCGGGCCCGCTTGGCATCCCGCCACCGCACAGATCGTCAGTATTGCAAGGGCATAGCGTGTTCGCAGCATGACCATCCTCCTTTGATACCACCTAAACAAGACTTACGGCCGACGTTCCTTGAGCGCGTCGCGAATCTGCATGAGCAGCTTCTCCTCGCTGGAGGGCTCCGGTGGCTTGGGCGGCGCCGGTGGGGCTTCTTTCTTGAGCCGGTTCACCTGCTTGACTACCAGGAAGATTACGAAGGCGACGATCAGGAAATCCAACACCGCTTGCAGGAAGACGCCGTAATTGAGGGTGGGGGCCCCAGCGGCCTTGGCGGCAGCCAATGAAGGATAGTCTTGTTTCGACAGATTGACGAACAGACTCGAAAAATCGACGTTGTTCATCAACAGCCCGATCGGCGGCATGAGCACATCGCTGACCATGGACGAGACGATCTTCCCGAAGGCACCGCCCATAATGACACCAATGGCCATATCGAGCACATTGCCCTTCATGGCGAATTCTTTAAACTCTTTCAGCATGCGACCCTCCGTACGGTGTAGGTTCACTGCGCTGGACCGACCCGGCTCCGAGCCAGGTCGGTCGTCGTTCGGTGCAGGCTCCTAGAAGGCGTAGCCGAAGGTGACCAGATAAATCGTATCGTACTTCCCGGTGCCGACGGGCAATGCCCCGACGCCCACTCCACTGGCCGCCCCGGCCGGCGGATTGTTGTTGAACCGCCACGTGACCTGTGGCTTGATGATGAAGTTCTTGTACACCTGCAGGATGGCACCGGTGTTCGTGATCAAGTAGAAATTTTTGGCGTTCTCCAGCGAAGGATAGCCCTCGTGGTTGTGATAGATGGTGATGCGGTCCTTGACGATCGGCCAGTTAAGATTCATGGCCCATCGAGCGCGAATCGAGTTTTGATCCGGATTCACTTTGAAATCTTCATTGAAATAGGCCACACCGGCTTCGGCGGAGAGCGTCATCAGCGAGAAGATCCCGCCGAAGTCGCCCTTGTCGATGAACTGGTAGCCGGGACCGGTACCGAGCGCGGTCCGAAGCTTCAAATCTTGAAACGTATCCTGCTCGAAGTAGGCATTCGCAAACCAATAGAACCGTTTGGTGATAAAGAAATCAAGCTTGATGGTGCCAAGGGCGTTTCGGGCGGCAATGTTCCCGGCCGTTTCACCATAAATGTACCGCCCCATGAGACTCAACCGAAGCTTCTCGCTGCGGGCAACCAGATCGAAGAGACCGGCGATGCTTTTGAGCTCCGAATTGCCGCTCGCGCCTGAAATGCCGAGCGTCGCATTGCCGATGTATTGCACTGGTGGAATATTGATCGCCTTGATCGAGGTCATGGGAATATCGACAGGCACCGAGAGTGGCTCGCCTTTGAGGGTCACTTTCCCGCCCTTACTGTCGACCGCCTGCCCCTGAATGAGACTGCCCTCGTTGGTGGTAAAAGATCCCGGTTTGGCCAGCGTGATATTGGTAACCTCTTCCCAGTTGATGGTCATCATGCCGTCGGCATCGCCGAACCCTGTCTTGATACGAAGTTTTCCCGCGTACAGATCGACCACATCGCCATAAATCACACTGCCGTCTTTCAAGGTAATCTTGTCGAGATCGTCTGCGGCCAGGACCGGCCCCCCGCTCACCAACATCCACACCGCCACACACAATACCGACAGCCAATGCACCATGACTCCTCCTTGTTTGGAAAGACACTGTCCGAGTAGACCTGGCGCGGCGATCATCAAGTACTTACCGCCGGCTCCAGAACCGATCAGTCACTCGCCGAGCTGCGTACGCCATCGCAACGGCTATGCCGCCCGCATGAAGCGCCCTTCGAGTCTACAGTGACCTAAATCAAGATCGTACAGTTTTTCACGCAGGTGGGGCGTCTTATGACACGTTTTGCATCGTGGGGCAATAGGACAACCCCTACGGCACAGCCCTCAGGACGACTACTGAAGCCGAAGTTCACGAAGGAGACATTCCACCTCGGCCCCGTATCGACGCAGCGACCCTAGAAGAATCTGGCGCAACGCCGCATCACTCAAGGGTTCCGGCGTAATGGCGAATTCTCCGTGCTCGAGTCGACGATGGAGGGCAATTCGAGACTTTCCCTCAGGACTTTCGTCCCCCAGCCGCACTTCAAATTCTTGTCCCCAAGGATCTCGCACGACAAATGACAGCAACCCAGTGGTGTGGGTCGTCGCGCTTCCCCCAGAGTTACTCGGCGTCAAGGCTGCGCCTCCGTTGTTTGACTGAGCAGTTTGCGGACTGCGCGCAGGAGATCGGACGGAAGGAACGGCTTTTGAATGAAGGGCGCATCCAGACCCTGCCGGCCGACCTTGTCGCTCATGTAGCCGGACATGAACAGAAAGAGCGTCTCGGGCCGCGTCTGACGGACTTGCTCCATCAACTGCCGCCCGTTCATCCGCGGCATCACGACGTCGCTGATGACGAGATGGATCGTCCCTTTATGGTTCGCCAGTTGTTCGAGCGCTTCCACACCATCCGATGCCTCGACGATGAAATACCCCGCCGAACGTAGGACTTCTCGGAGCAGTTGTCGGACCGTGGCGGCATCCTCGACCAGCAAGATGGTTTCACTCCCGGTGGGCGGCGGTTTGGTCGTCGATTCCTTCTCGGCCGGCACCTGCCCTTCGTGTTTCGGAAAGTCGATGTTGAAAGTCGTCCCTTGTCCCGGTGCGCTGTCGACGGCGATCTTACCGTCGCACTTGGTCACGACGCCGTGGACCATCGCCAATCCCAGTCCGGTCCCTTTCCCTGGCTTCTTGGTCGTGAAAAACGGCTCGAAGATCTGGGCCTTGGTTGCCTCGTCCATGCCGATGCCGGTGTCTCGCACCGACAACCGAACCACCGGCTCGTCGGACGCTGCCGTCGCCGGGAGATTGCGCGTTTCGATGAAGACATGGCCGCCCTCCGGCATGGCGTCGCGGGCGTTGACCACGAGATTAACGATCACCTGTTCCAGCTGCCCAGGATCCAGGCGGACGGCCCACAGGTCAGGACCGAGTTCGGTGTGGACGTGCACATCCTCGCCGACGACGCGCCTCAGCATCTCCAGGAGCTTCTGCACGAGCACGTTGAGATCGACCACTTTCGGCTTCACGGCCTGTCCGCGACTGAACAGCAGCAATTGTTGGCTGAGACCTGCACCACGATCCGCAGCTTGCTGGATCTCCTCCACCTGCTTGTGCTGCGCACTGTCCTCGGGGGTCGCCTGCAGGAGGAAGCTGCAATACCCACGAATCACGGTCAGCAGATTGTTGAAGTCGTGGGCCACCCCGCCGGCCAACCGCCCAAGGGCCTCCATTTTGGCCGCTTGACGCACCTGTTGCTCGAGCTGTTGATATTCCGTCACGTCCTCGGCCAGTCCCGCAACACGCTCGACCTCACCGGTAGTCCCTCGGATGGGAAACGCACGATCCCGGATCCAGCGGATCGACCCGTCGGGGCGAACGATCCGGTATTTCTCGTCGTACTCTCCCGTCACTTGCTTACTCGATGCGGCCTTGCGTACTCGCGCGCGGTCCTGGGGATGGATCGCCTTGACCCAGTCTTGCGGGGATTCATACAGGCTCTCACAGGTCCGGCCCCAGATGCGTTCGTAGGCCGGACTGACGTACAGCATCTGTTGCTTGCCGGTATCGGTGAGCCAGAAGACGTCCTGAACATACGCCGCCAATTGACGGAACCGTTCTTCGCTGGCGCGCGCCGCCTGTTCCGCCCGCTCGGTTTCTTCCACGTGGGCCTGGAGCCGCTGATACGCCAGATCCAACTCGGCCGTCCGCTCACGAACACGGTGCTCCAGACTTTCATTCGTTTGTCGCAGCACGGCCTCGGCTTGGCGCTGCACCGTGATGTCTTGGACGATCGTCAGAATCACTGGTTGGACCACTTCGGGTATCGTGATGCTCCGCGCCGTCACCTCCACCCAGAGGACCTGACCGTCTTCCCGGATATACCGCACCTCTACGCGATCATGGGTCTGGCCCGCAGAATCCCGCGTGAGCAACGCACGGTGCGCGGCCATATCCTCCGGGTGCACGAACATCTCGAGCGTTTGTCCGATCAGATCGGCCTCTCGCCGCCAGAGCAGGCCCGCGCAGGCACGATTCACCCTGATGATCCGCCCGTCCCCACCGAACATGCACAGCCCGACCGGGGCCTCATCCACGAGATGTCGAAATCGCGCTTCGCTCTGCCGCAGTTGGCGGGCTCCTAGCGCCAAGGTGATCAGGGTGGCCAAGGAACCGGCAAAGGTTTGTTCTTCGACGGTCCAGCCCCTCGGAGCGCCGAGGTGTTCGTGCACCAACACCCCCACGAGATGGCCGTTCAATCGAATCGGCGCCAGGAGCATCGCCCTAACCCCGTGCGGGCCGAGATAGCCTGGGGTCAAGCTGGCGGTTCGCGGATCAGCCCGCGCGTCACGGATGTCCAGCGCCACCTGTTCTCCTTCCAACGCCTTGAGATACAGGGGGTGGTCGGCCATGGACAATCGGAGACCCGTGGTATGGCGCGCCTGGTCCTGTTCATAGAGATCCTTCAGCTCGAGCACGCCGCGCTCTTCGGTCAACATCCAAATGCCCGCGCGGCCCACGCCCAGTGTCTGACCCGCCGTTTCGCAGATGGTCCGGTAGGCGTCCGCGAGGTAGCCGTTTTGAACGGCCTCGTCCTTGGCAATGGCGAAGAGGGCGGTCTGCTGCAGGCGCAACTGTTCGGCCCGTCGATTGTGGACATCGCCGACGAGCTTCAGGGGCGTGGCATCCCGGACGATCATGACCGCGCCCTCGATGTTTCCGGCCTGCGCACGCAGCGGCGTGTGGGTCGTCGTGAGGAATTTTCGCTCACCTCCCGGGAAGTCGGTCCATCCCTCATCGGTAACTTCCTCGCCCATCACGCACCGATCAAGAGCGGGGCGAACCCTCTGGACAAACGGAGCCAGCCCCGGCACCTCCTGGAGTAGACGGCCGACCACGTCGCGCTCCATCACCCGAAAGAGCGTCCGGAAGGCGGGATTGACCCAACGGCAGCGAAGGTCAGCCCCCACCACCAGAATGGGAGAGGGCGACGCCTCGACAACTTGGCGGGAGATCCGCAGCGCATCTTCCACGCGACGACTCGGAGAAATGTCGCGACAGACCCAGACCCAGCGGAGTTCTTGGGTCGGCGACGCCGGAACGGCATAGGCGATCAGATCCACCGCGAGCGGTTTTCCGCTCTTGGTCGAGGACACCACTTCGCCTCGAAAGTGTCCGGCCCGTAACAACTCCTGCATCACCGTGGCGAAGCTGACTTCCGTCATGTGCAGAGCAGGCGTCCCACCCAACAACTCCTTGTCCGAATAGCCGAACAACAGGAGGTGCGCCTGATTTTGTTCCACGTACCGGCCGTCCGCATCGAGGACGGCAATGGCCTCCTGTGCGCGCCGAAATACCTCTTCATAGAGTGCGGGCGGGTTGACGGAGAGCTTGGAGAGGTCGAGCGGAGACGATTTCACGGAATCCCACCTCCTCCACACAATTGGCTTGGTCGACGGGGCACGACGGCGTGCCGTCAGTCACCCACGATCACTTGTGCGGAGAATTGATGTCGAAACCGACGGTCTTCGGCGAGAATCGCGGACGCCGTCGAGGTACGTTGCCCGTCGGGACAGATACTTCCACCGGCCACTCGCTCGCAGTGCCGGAACGACGGCACTGCCACGGGATTTGTCCGTTAAGTCTAGGGGCAGAATCATAACATCGGCTACGTAGTAATGCAATGCCGCGTCACGGCGTCCTCCCGGCCGACGCTACGTCAGCGGCCTACGGCGGACACTGCGCGTGCGGCCGCGCGTCCCCTCCACCGTCTAGGGCGAAGCCGTCGGCGCAAGCATCCGCACTTCGCGTTGAGGAAACGGGATCGCGATCTGCTGCGCGCGAAACCGCTCCACCAGCGACTGACTCAACTGCCGATGCGTCTCCCCGTAGTCCATCACCGACGTCCAAGGCGCGACGAGTAACTCGATGGCCGAGTCCCCCAACGTGTGTACCCCCACCACGGGCTTCGGGTCTTTGAGC
Organism: uncultured Nitrospira sp.; assembly: GCA_964449255.1. Lineage (GTDB taxonomy): Bacteria > Nitrospirota > Nitrospiria > Nitrospirales > Nitrospiraceae > BQWY01. The sequence continues at coordinate 21,551 of CAYUYE010000016.1, forward strand.
ACGCGCGGATGCTCCGCCAGGAGCTGGTGAATGATCTGTAGGGCATGCGACAAGTCGGTCTGATAGGCAACCCCGACCTTGATGTTGATTTGTCGTATCGTGCCGTAGTTCTGCAAGATTTCACCGACGATCTTCCGATTGGGAATCACCACCCGCGACCGATCGATATGCGCGAGCGTCGTGGTGAAAACATCGATCTTGTCGACGTAGCCTTCTTCGCCCACGATTCGGATGTATTCTCCGACACGATAGGGTTTCGTGAAGATAATCGTCAGCCCCGCCATCACGTTGCTCAAGACGCCCTGGAGCGCGAAGCTGATTCCAAGCCCCGCCACACCGAGCCCGGCGATGAGCGGTGTGATTTCCACGCCGACTTGCTGCAGCACAATGAGGAGCGTCAAGACCAGCACAAGAATTTTCGCGAGACGCACGATCAGCATGCGAATCGGCGGCTCCAATTCGACGGTCGGACGGGTGAGCCATTGCTCGACCATTCGCCCGGTCCAGCGAGCTGCCATGGCGCCGATCGCGAAAATGACGATCGCCCCCGCCACCCGAAACCCGTACCGGACCGCCAGGTCCATCAGTGTGTCCACATATGACATGCGCGTGATCCTGCCTCCCTACCGTCCAAAGAGCCGCTTCAGCGTTTCCCCGCCCTTCTTGATCTCTTCCCCCGCCTTACCCTTCAAGAGCTTGTCCGCCTGTTCCTGGACTTTCTCTTGGATTTTCTCCTGCACCTTACCTCCCAACACTTTGCTGTCGAGGGCATAGGTAGGCGCCTGCGTCGTGCCGCCGATGAGAAGTGGGACGGTGAGTCGCCCTCCGCTCGACGCGAGCTTGGCGACGGTGGAAGATCCTGCCTTCTGGGTGAGCGCCTGGGAGAACGCAAGATTGGCCTTGAGATCGAGTCGCTGATCGAAGCCGACGGTCCCTTGGGCCGTCGCTTTGAAATCGTTGCTGTCCATGAGCAGCTTGTGCACGTTGATGACACCCTGTTTGATGAACCAATCCGTTTCAATGGCGGAAAACGCCGTGGCCCTGACCGCATCCGGCGAAGCGCCAAGGACCTTGAGCACGGTCATCGCTTCTTGCGCGAGGTTGATCCCCTCTAGCTTGCCGTCTTTCACCGCCACATGCCCCGTTCCTTCGAGCGCCTTGGTCAACTCCGGCATCGTGTAGCCGCGCCCGCGGATCGAGATGTCGGCGGCCGTGGTCCCGCTCACGGAGACCTTGTCCGATCCCAAGGCATCCATGACCGGTCCCAGTTGAAGGCCGGTGATCGCCAGCTTCCCGTCAAAGGGCATCGGTGTGGCATTCAGTGTGATGCCGGCGCCTGACTTGACCTGCCCCCCAAACAGTTGAAACGCGAGATCCGTGACTCGGGCTTGATTGCCCTTTGCCTGCGCCATCATCTGTAGATTCTTGATGTCGATCGGCTTCTTCAATGCCGCAATCGACACCGGCAAATCGCCGGTATTGATCGCAGGCGACGTCGCCTGCACTTTAACCTCTCCTCCCACCACGGTGCCCTTCACGGTGACCGTGGAGCCGCCCATCACGGCGGCCAGTTCCATCGGTTGGACCAGGAGGGAGTCCAAGACGGGTGTGCCGGCGTTGAGCGGAAAGGGGGTTTCGGCCTGGACCTTGAGGTCTTTGATCACGACCGGCTTGGCCAACGACAGATTGATCGGCAGATCGCCTGATTTGATCGACGCGGACGTGACCGTCGCTTTCGCCCGGTGATTCATCACCGTGCCCTTCACGTCGATCGTCGAATCGCCCATCACGAGATTGAGTTCGAGCGGCTGCAGCGTCAGCACGTCCATCAACGTGGAGCCTGCCGGCGTAGGATAGGGGACTTCAACATGCGCCTTGAGGTCTTTGACGAGCACCGGCTTCGTCAAGGGCAACTCGGCGGGCACATCCGCAGTATTGATGCCCGGCGAGGAAAGCGTCAGCTTGGCCTGACCGCCCGTGATGCTGCCCACGAGGGCGAGCAGCGTCTTCCCCAGACCCACTTTGACGTCCAGCTCCTTGAGTTCGCCGGATTCGACCAGGGGGCCGGCTCGCCCATCCACTGTGATTGGCAACTTCAGCGGATGCACGACCGTCTCCACATGGACGGTCGCCAGTTTACCCAGCCGCACGTCGGTCAGGTGGACGTTCAGATCCTGCAATACGTACTCTGATGGTGTTGGCCCAATGGAGAGATCCCGATAGGTCAACTGCCCGTTCGTCAGTGAGACTCGGTCTACGGCAAGCAGTGCGAGCGCCTTGAGGGGGCCCCCTTCCGCAGCCGGCGCCGGAGCCTCCGGTTTAGAGGGTTCGGGCGCTGCGGCCCCTTTGGAGCCGATCGTCGACGCATTCAACACCCCGTCTCTATTCTTGATCGCCGTGATGATGGGATCGCGCAGGGAGATTTCCTCGACCTCCACGCGGCCACTGAGCAGAGGCCTAAGTTTGACGCCCACGTCCAAGGCGCTGAATGAGGCAAATGGCTGCGTGCCAAATGCCGGATCGTCCATGATGGTGAATCCAGAGACACGGGCTCCGAGGCGCGGCCAAATGGTGAGGCGAATATCCTTCAGCTCGACCTTTCGCTGCAGCGCGTCCTCGATTTGGGGCTTGTACTTGGCGACATAGGGGTTGAGATCGACGAGAAATGGAAGGGCGAGCACCCCGAGAATCACCACAAACAGCACGACAGCGAGCAGAAGGACAACCTTCATCGTTCAACTCCTGAGCGAAAGGACACGATCGAGAGATGACCGACTGCGGGGCTCACAGGGAAGCGCGAACGCTGCCTACATATCACAGCCGCGCGGGAGAGGAAAGTTCAGACTTAGGGGAGATCTTGCAGGGGCCCAAAAAGAAACTGGCCCCCGGGAAGGGGGCCAGTTCGCTCGGCACGAGCGTAAAACTTACTTGCCTTCCTTCTTCTTCTTTTCCTCGGTGAACAGCTTGCCGCCGTCCTTCTTCTTCTCGTCGAACAGCTTGCCGCCATCCTTCTTCTTCTCTTCACCGAACATCACCACGTGGCCACCCTTCTTCTCTTCCTTCTTCTTCTCATCCATCGCCGCGAACGACGGGGCCGAGAAGGTCACCAACACGGCCGCCGCCATCAAACCCATCAGGATGCGCTTCATAATAATTCACCCCCTGTAAGATTGTTTGTGGTTTCGCCTCACCCGTGAGGCGGTGAGCTGGTTGCTCCACCGGGAGGTTCAGCAAACCTAGTGCCACCGGATCAAAAAACGTTCGGCCCATACTTTCAATGACTTAGCTGTGACCTAACGAAGATCGAAGGATAGGCCCTACAGGGCCCCTGGGGCGGAATGGTGAAAATCATCACACTAGATTGCCTCAGTCCGGTGGTGTGCCCTGATTCCTCAAGACGTCTAGGCTCGTCTGGCTCAATGTTGTAGGTTGACAGGTCGATGGCTCCCACCTGGCTACCCGACCGACTCGCGCCCGGCATCCGCCTTCTCTTTGTGGGCATCAATCCAGGCCTGAGATCGGCGGCGCTCGGGCACCACTACGCTGGCCATTCGAATCGATTCTGGAAAGCTCTTTCCCACAGTGGGCTGACTCCCACTCCTGTGAGCTATGCCGATGACGTTCGGCTACCGGCCTGGGGAATTGGCCTCACGAACCTCATCGCGCGCCCCACGGCGGGAATTGATGACCTCACGATGCTCGAGTTCGCGCAGGGACGCCGCCGGCTTGAGGCCACGATTCGTCGCTACCGTCCTCAGATTGTCGCCATCCTAGGGATCTCGGTCGCCCGGGCACTTTTTCCGTCTCGCAAACCCCAGCAGCCCCGCTCGCCTGCCCAAGATGCGCCAATGACCGTGGGGTGGCAGACTGAGACGCTTGGCCTCGCACGCATCTACGTTCTTCCGAATCCCAGCGGTCGCAATGCGCGCTATGGCTATCGCGTGCTGCTGAAGGGATTTCGCGACCTCCATCGGGCCTTGCACTGCCACTGAAAACCGGAAGCTCTCTCACGATTGGAGTAGGCATACGACTTGCCTTATACTCCGCGGGTCGATTGTCGAAGGACGTGGATGGTAGTCGCGCCACTGCAACGGCTCTTCCTGAGATTTGTGCTCCCCGGCTGGTTCGCCCTCATGGCTCCGGCGCTCGGCTGGGCAGATCAGTCGATTGTCGACTTAACCAAGGCGTCGATTCGGGAGTGTGAGGCCGGTTGCGCATCCGTGGGACGGGAGCAGCGGCTCCAGCACTTTCTGCAGAGTCAAACGCTGGCAGAGCGGGCGATCGCCTTAGACGAGCGCTTCCCCGATGCCCACTTCGCACTGTTCTGTACCCTCGGTGAACAGCTACGCCTGGATGGGGAGCAGCTCACGTCGATTTTCGGGTACCGCCGGATGATGTGAAAGCCGAGGCCAGGTACCTCAACACTTTCACCCAGTCTTCTTGCCCCACAGCTCTTCCAGCCGCTGAACCCGTCCACAGTTGAACTTGTAAAACTTGTAGCGGATGGGATTCTTCTTGTAGAAATCCTGGTGATACTCTTCCGCGGGATAGAACGGGGTGGCAGCCACCGTCTGCACCGCGAGCGCGTCCGGGAATGTCTTGGTCTGCTCGATACGCTGCCGAACATCGTCGGCGGCCTTCTTTTGTTGCTCCGAATGGTAGAAAATTGCCGGCCGATACTGCGTACCTCGATCGCAGAACTGCCGGTCAGGCGTGGTTGGGTCGACATTCGCCCAGAACCTCTCCAGCAGCTTTCCGTACGTCACCTTCGACGGATCAAAGACGATTTCGACCGCCTCTGCGTGGCCGGTGATCCCCGCCGAGACCTGCTCGTAACTGGGGTTGGCCTGCGTGCCTCCCGTATAGCCGGAGACCACTGAGAGCACGCCTTCCACACCTTCAAAAGCTTCTTCCATGCACCAGAAACACCCGCCTGCGAAGGTGGCTTTCTCGGTGGATGCAGCGGCCGACGCCGGATGAGGCAATCCAATGGACCATGCGAGGAGGGCACAGAACGTCACGATTAGGCGTACGAACATAGGAGACACCTCACGGGGGTGATGGGACTGAATGCGTATCCTATTGTCGCACAGGAGCTGGGAGATCTTACAAGTCAGGCGTGCTGTGAGGAGGTATCCTGGAGTTCGGGGGGCCGAGTGACGATCCGGAGCGTGATGGCTTTGCCGATCTGCATATGGACCATCTTGGTTTCGAGTCCGGCCAGGGTGTTGGACGCATCATCGGTGGTGAAATTCACCCGGCCGCCGCATTGTTCGACCAAATGGTAAATGAGCAGCGTGGTGAGGTGCTCGACTTCGTCCTGTGTCAGATCGTCGCTAAAGCTCAAGATTTTCTTCATTGACCACCTTGTTTACAGAGCCCGCCGGTGAGGCCCCACTTATCGCCCATAAACGTGAGGTCGGGCAATGCCTCAAAAGAGGGTCCCCCCCTCAAAGGACCGAGAGACCAACAGGAGCTCTGGGGAGAGTTGCCCATCCTATTGATTTCGTGGGCATCACAATCCCGGCGTGGATTCTAAGCGTGGCGAGTGGCTAGCAGCGGGCCAGTAACTTTTCGATGGCCTCGCGGGTCGGCAACGAGGATTGGGCGCCGCGCTTCGTGGTGGTCAACGCGCCGGCTGCGTTCGCAAAACGGATCGCAGCCTCAAGGGATTGCCCTTCTGCGAGGGCACACCCGAGTGCGCCATTGAAGGCATCCCCAGCCGCGGTCGTATCAACAGGTTGCACGGGGCAGGCCGGGAAAATTGCTTCGCCCGTGGCCTGCACGCAGAGCGCCCCCTGATCACCGAGCGTGGCCACGACGGTCTGTACGCCTCGCTGTCGAAGGGCCCTCGCCCCCGCCGCAGGATCCGCAAAACCCGTAAGCACCTGGATCTCGGTTTCGTTGGGCGTGAGCACGTCGACGAACGCCAGCAGCGAATCCGGAAGCGGTTGCGCGGGCGCGGGATTCAGAATCGTCACCACACCACTGGCTTTCGCCAGGGTCAACGCTTGCACGACGGCCGGAATCGGCACCTCAAGTTGCACGAGAAGCACGCGAACCTGCTCGAAGACCAAGGCCTGTTGGCGAATGTCGTCCGCCGAGATCAGCCGGTTACTGCCGGGGGCCACCGCAATCATATTGCGCCCGTGGCTATCCACGGTAATGAGCGCCACACCGGTGGCGGCTCGCGCGTCATGCCGCAAGCCGAAATCGGGGAGACCCTCGGCCACAAGATGCCTGGTCATGAGTTCCCCGTTGGGATCGTTTCCCAATCGTGTCAGGAAGATCACGGCGGCTCCGGCCCGACGGGCCGCCACGGCCTGATTCGCCCCCTTGCCGCCGAACGATTGGTAGAACTCTCCGCCGGAGACCGTTTCCCCGACCGCCGGCAAGCGGTCGAGCCGAACGGTCAGGTCGATGTTGGACGATCCGATGACTAAGACATCCGACATAGCCGTGCCTCAAACAACGCCAACGCACGTTTCACATTGACCTGAAGTGCCACCTGAACGTTTGGACTCCGCCGATGGGCCCGGGATCGCACACGACGATCCGCGATCGTCGCCCCGACCGTCGCCGTCCCCTCGGTCTCCACCTCAAGGTGCACGGGTTCGCACCGAACCAGCGACGGATCGAACGCCGCCGCCACGGCCAGCGGATCGTGAAACGGAAAGCGCGCGGCACCCTCGACCTGTTCGGCAAACGCCAGCGCATGGCCGGTGGCATCACCAAAGAATTGGCAGACAGGGTCGGTCGTGTTTGTGGTGAGCCGCTTGATGTGGTCGCGGGTCATTGTGACTTGTTCTGTCACATCCAACGGAATGAGGGTGACGGGAAGCCCCGCTTGGAACACCGCGCGCGCCGCATGCGGGTCGACGTAGACGTTGAATTCCGCGGCCGGCGTGACGTTACCCGGCACAGCAACCGCCCCGGCCATACAGATAATCGACTGGAACTGTCTCACCAGCTTCGGGTCGGATTCGAGCGCCAGTGCCAGATTCGTCAGCGGCCCCAAGGTGACCAACGTCAGCGAGGCTGAATGGCGCGCGAGGGCAAGCCGCCACACCTCGATGGCTCGGGGGAGTGCAGCGGGAACCACCCTCGGGGGATAGCGCGGCTGCCCGTCGCGCGACCGGAATCGATCCAGCTCGCCCAAACCGTCGGGGCCGTGAACGTGCGTCGCCGTTTCGAGCACCCGCTGGAGCGGCGCGGCGGCGCCTTGCCCGATCAGCAACTGGGCCTGGGGCTTGCTAAGCGCAAGCACCCGGTGGAGATTCGCGGTCGCCTGTTCGACGGACACATTGCCGGCCACTGTGGTCATACCGACAACGTGCAACTCCGGCGAGCGCAACGCCAACAGAATCGCCAAGGCATCGTCCACGCCGGGATCCGTGTCGATGATGAGTGGTCTCGGACCCGAGCGTGGCATGGGGCCTCACTATACCGCCGTGACTGCGCCAGGCCAAGAATGTCAGGCGACGCGCACCGGGCCCGGGAGGACAGGGCCTCGATTTCCAGCCTCACATGAACTGTGTTATGTTCACGGGCCAGTATCGTGCCGTCGCGAGAAGGAGAGGGAACCGATGGGGGTCTTGCAAGGGAAGAAGGGGTTGATCGTCGGAGTGGCCAACAAACACAGCATCGCCTGGGCGATTGCGCAGTCGGCAATGCGTGAAGGCGCACAGCTTGCCTTCAACTACCAGAACGACCGGCTGAAAGAGAACGTGGAAGAGCTAGTGCGGGGCATTCCCGATGCCGCCGCGTTTCCCTGCGACGCCGGCGATGACGCTCAAATCGACGCGCTCATGCAGTCCGTCGGACAGCACCTCGGGCGGCTGGACTTTCTCGTCCACTCGATTGCGTTTGCCCCCCGGGAAGAACTGACAGGACAGTTCCTCAACACAACGCGCAAAGGGTTTGCGACCGCCCTCGACGTCAGCGCCTACTCGCTGGTGGCCTTTACCCGTGCCGCGGCGCCCCTCATGAAAGAAGGCGGATCGGTTGTCACACTCACCTATCTCGGCGCCGAACGGGTCGTGCCGCACTACAATGTCATGGGAGTCGCCAAGGCCGCGCTCGAAGCCACCGTGCGTTACCTCGCTCACGACCTAGGCCCGCAGAACATCCGCGTCAACGCCATTTCCGCCGGCCCCATCAAAACACTGGCGGCGCGGGGAGTCTCCGGCATCAGCAAGATGGTCGACCATCACAAGGAATTCGCCCCGCTGCGCCGTGCGACCGAGCAGGACGAGGTCGGGGATACAGGACTCTTCTTAGTCAGTTCGTTGAGCCGGGGAATCACGGGCGAAGTCATCTACGTTGACGGCGGGTATCACATCTTGGGATCGCTCGCCAGCGCCGAATAGAATCGATGTCAAAACAGCTGCCGTTGCGGCTGGAGCATAGGGGGAACCGCGACCGCTCGCTTCCGGCGCCTTGCGCGGCATCCCTTCCTCGGCGGTCTGAAGCGGAAGCCTTCTGGAATTCCCTCCGCCGCGATCTGTCGATCGCGGTGCATCCGTCAGTTCCAGCTTTCCAGCTTCAGACGCCGGGGGGATCCCTGCCGCTCCGTCGCAAGTCGCTCGTGCTCGCAGTCCCCCCTTGGGAGAGGGTGGGCGGGCACACACCGCTGGCAAGCGTGTCCCCGCTCGGAGTTGGTGGGGAACCACGTTCACCCCTCGACCAATTTTGAGATAGGTTCTAGCGTGAATCACGAACCATTAATCGGGCAGATACCCTCACACCTTCACGATTTTGCGCGTAACGAATGACGATAGCGACCGTCGTATTCCTAGTCGTCAATCCTCCCCCGCATGGTTTTGAGACGGCCGCGTTTCGCTTTTGACTCGAGCCGCCGGTGGTGCGCACTCTTCTTGGCTTTGGTGGGTTTCCGCTTCTTCCGGGGTATCGCCACACTCTGAATCAACGCACGAAGGCGATCCAGCGCGTCTTGCCGATTCTGCTCTTGGCTTCGCGATTCCTGGGCTTTGATCGTGATCACCCCCTCCCCCGAGATGCGGTGATCCTTCAGTTTGAGCAGCTCTTCCTTATAGAACGGCGGCAGTGAGGACGCGGCGATATCGAACCGCAAATGAATCGCCGTCGAGACCTTGTTGACGTGCTGCCCCCCAGCCCCTCCGGACCGAACTGCATGGATTTCGATCTCAGAATCCGGGATGAACACGTGGGCTGAAATTTTCATCATCCCTCAATGATCCCAATACAAACTTCATGAGAAATGGCGCAACGATTCCATTATTCCCCGTTTGTTGTCGTCATCTAGGTGGGATCGACGGATCCTAGCCCAAGTCCCATCTTGTCTTGTAATCTCGTATGAGAGAGCGTTCCCCCACCCACCATCTATCGGTTTGATTTGTATGAGGTCGGCAGGATCCTCTCCAATTTCTTTGTACAACACTTTGACTAGTTCTTCGACTTGAGCTTGTGTTCTCATGCGGCACCTCTATCAACGATTTCCTCATTCGAAATCGCCCAGTCATTTTTGATCTTATTTAGAACTGACTCACATGTCCCAACGACCGTGTTTCCAAGAACGTTATTGATGGGATCATTAACCCACTTTAGAAACTTACTGTGATCCCCATCTGTGATTTTCTTGTCGAGCAGCCCAATCTCCTCGGCGGAGAGTGGCCGATCCCCATCCTTCGACCAAATATGGCCAACAACTTTGTTTCTGAAGTCCATGATACCCCGTCTATTCAACTCCGCGCGGAGCCGTTTGCAATAGGTCAAATGTGTATCCGGAATCAAACCTTTATAGTGATCATAAAACTCTAGCCACTTTGCAAGAGCGAGGATGAGATATGAGTCGGCCATCTTCATAATGAGTAGGCCTGCATTCGACGTAGGTTGCGCAGTCCACTGGAAGTGTACGATAATCTCAAACATCCTTGTTGCGGCCACCAGATCCCCCACAAAACCATTCAGAATCTGACATGCCTCAATAGCACGTTTCCTTGTCTTCATCGTGCTGTTCCTTCAGAGACGGCAGCCGCGGTGGTCCACCTGCGGCCGTCGAGCGAACACCGCCCGCAATTTGAAGTTTCAATTGATCCTGCGGGCGGGCTCCGGGAGCAGGGGACCACTGCGGCTGCCCGGCCGATCACACTTTCATTGCGTCGATGGCCTTCAGCACCACTTCCACCTCGCCCTGCGTATTCAAGAGTCCCGGCGCCAGGCGCGCATACTGCGTCGCATAGGGCGTGACGCTGGCGATGATGCGATCTTCTTTGAGCTTTTCGACAACTTTTCTTGGGCTCTTGCCTCGGACTTCGAAGCAGACGATGCCGGCCGACAGCTCTTGTGACATCGGCGTCCGTAGCGTCACGTGGGGCATCGCCGCTAAACCCTGCTTAAGCTGCTGATTCAAGGCGTAAATTCGCTCCGTCACTTTCGCTTTCCCGATCCCCAGATGAAACTTGAACGCTTCATTGAGCGCCCAGCGATGCTCGAACGAGTGGAATCCACCTGGTGTCATAATGGCCGCCTTCCGAATGGGTGCAGCCGGCATGACGTTCATCCACATCTTGTAGGCATCTGCGTCGAAGGTCGGGATGGTTGCGTGCGCACGACTCCATGCCTGTTCTTTTCCCCAGACCAGCCCCGTTCCGCGTGGGCCGAACATCCACTTGTGTGTGCCGGCCACGAAAAAATCGCATCCGAGTTCGGCGAGTGAGACGTTCTCGACTCCCAGTCCATGCACACCATCCACACACAGCAACACCCGCTCAGCTACCGGCCGAGAACTGTTGAGCGTCGCGAGGGCGGTCGCGATCGATCGAATGGGCAGCTTCAAGCCGGTGCTCGAATGCACCCACGTCACCGCCACATAGCGCGTCTCAGGACGGATCGCCGACACCAACGTTTGGATGATTTCCTCCCGCGACACCGTGGCCAAGTCTTGATACAGCGGAATCTGTCGGAAGGAGGCTCCAGTGCGTTCCGCGCGCAGCCGCAACGCCGTTTCTGTTGAATAATGATCGTGGGTCGTGGAAAGAATTTCCTCGCCCTCCCGCAAGGCCAATCCCCCATACAGCAATCCGAGCCCCATCGTCGTGCTGTCGGTTAACGCAATCTCGGTTTGCCCCACGCCCAAATACTCGGCCGCCGCCCCCAAGACCGCTGCCTCCCCCGATTCCTCATGCTCCAGCCAGTAGGTGGCCGGATCCTCGTCCAATCCCTGCCGGTGCCGTTCGATCGCTTCACGCACCGGGGAGGGATGCGAGGCCAGCAAGAACCCGGTCATGTGAATCTTCCGCCGATCGAGGAGAAAGGCGTTCCGCACGCCCGCCCAGGAATCGTAAATCTCACGTTTGCGCGTGGCCTCGATCGGCTCACATCCAGAGCCCTGCGAGGCGAGGAGGCCCGCCCCCAGCAACAGTCCCGTCCGCACTAAGAAATCGCGCCGATTCATGGTTCCTCCACGTCGCACACCGATGCCTGTCGGTCCTGCATCCCATGCCATTGTACGCCGATGAAGAAGTGAACGGGAGGGGGAGTCCGAGACCGCTACAATACCGTGAGCGCCTCAAACTCCGTCGACGCGGCAAGCGCGTTCAACAAGGCCTCATAGGTGGCGGCCTCGGCGGATGGACCGGCAAAGAAGAAGACCACGGCGTGGCCGTCCGGCCCGAGCACGGCGCGGGCCCGGCCGATGACGTTGCCGCCCAGGTAGCTGCCCTTGAGCTGTCTCCCTTCCGAATCCAAGGGACGTGACAACTGCAGCAACAGCGAGTCGCCGAAGTCCTGCGGTTCACTTAGGCGCTCGGCCAGCTGATCCATCGTCATGTCATCAAGCAAGACGACGAGCCCGATCCCGGAGCGATCCTGCGATTCGAGCACCAACGCCTCGGAGTCCAGCGGGATTCGACCGGTCCATCCGACGGGCAGCACAAAGGACAACACGTGGGCAGGATCCTGCACGCGTGTCCCTCCCACATACGAAGAACCGGGTGTGAGTTCCTGCAGAGCAGCCAGCGACCAGGCATGGACTGGCCAAAGAACCAGTCCACAGACGCAGAGGGTGGCGAGGAAACGGGTCAGAGCCCCCACTCCTTCCGATTACGAGGTGTAAGCCTCCATTGGCGGGCAGGTACACATGAGATTACGGTCGCCGTACGCCTCGTCGATCCGTCCTACGGTCGGCCAGAACTTGTGCTCGCGCAACCAGGGCGCCGGGTAGGCCGCTTGTTCGCGCGAATAGGGCCGCGACCATTCGGAGGCCGTGACCACGGCCGCCGTATGAGGTGCGTTCTTGAGCACATTGTTGGTCTTTGGCATGCGGCCGTCCGCAATGTCTTGGATTTCCGCGCGGATGGCAATCAACGCCTGGCAGAACCGGTCAAGCTCGGCTTTGGATTCGCTTTCGGTCGGTTCGATCATCAGGGTGCCGGCGACCGGGAAGGAGACCGTCGGCGCATGGAACCCGTAATCCATCAGGCGCTTGGCGACATCCATCGCCTCCACGCCCGTCGTCTCCTTGAAGGGCCTCAGATCCAGGATGAATTCGTGCGCGACGCAGCCTTTTCCCCCGCTGTAGAGCACCTTGTAGTGCTTCTCCAACCGTTTGGCCATGTAGTTCGCATTCAAGATCGCCACCTGCGTCGCGCGCGTCAGCCCCTCGCCGCCCATCATTGCGATATACACATAGGAAATCGGCAAAATGCTCGGGCTCCCGAAGGGGGCCGCCGACACCGGACCAATCGCGTCCTTCCCGCCGACGTTCACCACCGGATGCCCCGGCAAGAACGGCGCGAGGTGACGGCCGACCGCAATTGGTCCCATCCCCGGTCCGCCGCCGCCATGTGGGATGCAAAACGTTTTGTGCAGGTTCAGATGGCACACGTCCGCGCCGATATCCCCAGGCCGACTCAGCCCCACCATGGCGTTCATATTGGCGCCATCCATATAGACCTGCCCGCCGTGTGTATGCACGACCTGGCAGATGCGACGGATCTCCGTCTCGAAGACTCCGTGAGTCGAAGGATAGGTGATCATCAGCGCCGCCAACTTGTCGCGGTGCTGGGTGGCCTTGTCCTCCAGATCCTTGAGGTCGACGTTGCCTTGCGCGTCGCAGGCCACGGGCACCACGACCATTTCCACCATCGCCGCGCTGGCGGGATTCGTGCCGTGCGCGGACACCGGGATCAAACAGACATTGCGATGGCGATCACCGCGCTGCGCATGGTACGCGCGGATGACCATCAAGCCCGCGTATTCCCCCTGGGACCCTGCATTCGGTTGCAGAGAGACTGCATCGAACCCGGTGATCTCCGCCAGCCAGGCTTCGAGCTGTCGACACATCTCTCGGTAGCCTTTGGTTTGTTCCACCGGCGCGAAGGGATGCAGGTGCCCGAATTCAGGCCACGTGACCGGGAGCATCTCCGTCGTCGAGTTCAGCTTCATCGTACAGGAGCCCAACGGGATCATGGACGTCGTCAGCGAGAGATCCTTGGCTTGCAGCCGATGAATGTAGCGCAGCATCTCATGCTCGGCATGGTATCGATGGAAGACCTCATGCGTCAGGTAGGGGCTCGTGCGCGCGAACGCCATGGGGAACGACCGCTGGACGTGCGTCGTCAGTTCGTCCATCATGCCCGCCGCCACCTCGGTCCCCGAGAAGATGGCCAGGAGGTCGCGGACCTCCGCGACGCTACTGGCTTCGTCGAACGCCACACAGATGGTATCGGGATCGAGGTGTCGCAGGTTGATGCCGCGTCCCTGCGCGCGAAAGAGAATGTCGTCGGCCAGATCCTGCCCGCAGCGCACGGCCACCGTATCGAAGAACAGTTCCGATCGGACATCAAGTCCAAGCCGGCGAATGCCTTGCGCAAACGTCGCGGCTAGTCCATGGACGCGTTGAGCGATCTGGCGCAGTCCATCCGGGCCGTGATAGACGGCGTACATGCTCGCCATCACCGCCAACAGCACCTGCGCCGTACAGATGTTGCTCGTCGCTTTCTCCCGCCGAATATGTTGCTCGCGGGTTTGCAGGGCCAGACGATAGGCGGGTTTCCCTGACACATCCTTCGACACCCCCACGATCCGACCCGGCATCTGCCGCCGGTACTCGTCGCGGGTCGTCATGAACGCGGCGTGCGGCCCGCCGAATCCCATCGGCACCCCGAACCGTTGGCTGGACCCCAACGCGATGTCCGCACCGAATTCGCCCGGCGGGGTCAGCAGCGTGAGCGCCAGCAAGTCCGTCGCGACCACCACCAGCCCGCCGGCCTCATGCACCCGGCGGACCAGCTCACGATGATCAGCCACTGAGCCGTCCGTTGCCGGATATTGAATGAGCACGCCGAACACGTGCGTGAGGCGACGTTCGAGATCCTGCATCGACCCAACGTGGACGGTAATCCCGAGCGGCGTCGCCCGCGTGTTCACCACGGCGATCGTCTGTGGATGGCAGTCGGCCGAGACGAAGAATTCGTGCCGGTCCTCCCCTTTGATTCTGGCGCACATGGCCATCGCCTCAGCGGCCGCCGTCGCTTCGTCCAGCAGCGAGGCATTGGCGAGCGGCAGACCGGTCAAGTCCGACACCATCGTCTGAAAATTGACGAGCGCCTCCAGGCGGCCTTGTGCGATCTCGGCTTGATACGGCGTATATTGCGTGTACCACCCCGGATTCTCCAGGATGTTGCGCAAGATCACCGGCGGGGTGAAGCAGTGCGCGTAGCCCATGCCCAACAGGGACCGCGCGACTTGGTTCCCCGACGCGAGATGCCGCAATTGGTCCAAGACCTCATGTTCCGTTTTCGGCGCCGGGAGGGCGAGCGGACGGTTGAGCCGGATATTGGCAGGCATGGCGGCCTCCACCAGCTCGGAGAGCGACTGCATGCCCAACGTCGCCAACATTTCCTGGACATCGGCCTCGCTGGGACCGAGATGGCGCGGTAGAAATCGATCCGAGGGTGCGGACCATGCGGTGGCACTGGCGGATGGGGGCGTCTGTGACATGCGGAGCTCCTCAGATTGGCGCGAGGTTAGGGCATGTCATTTACCACAGACGGCTGTGCTAGGAGAAGAGATGGCAGGCCCCATGGCCCTAGGGGACCACTCGACTCATTGTCGTGAGCATCGTAGCCTTCGGCTGGACCTTGGCAGCCCTGCGGAGCGTCTCACACCTTGTCTTGGGAAATCAGATGAGCCATAAGGAAGTACCGTTGAGCGGCTGTGGATCGTAATTCGGGACGGTGCGATGAAATCACACGACATCTTGATCGTAGGGGCGGGCCTTGCGGGCATGCGTGCAGCATTGGCCGCCGCTCCGGACCTCGATGTCGCCTTGGTCTCGAAGGTGCACCCCGTGCGGAGCCACTCCGTCGCCGCACAAGGCGGCATCAATGCGGCGATCGGCCCCAATGACTCCTGGGAGGCCCATGCCTTCGACACCGCTAAGGGCGGCCTCTACCTTGGTGATCAGGATGCCATCGAGGCCATGTGCCGAGAGGCGCCGCAGGATATCCTCGAATTAGAGCGCCTGGGAGTCATCTTCAGCCGCGACGACCACGGGCGCATTGCCCAACGCCCCTTTGGAGGCGCCGGATTTCCGCGCACCTGTTATGCCGCCGATCGCACCGGCCATGCGATTCTCCATACGATGTACGAGCAGCTCCTGCGCCGGCATTGCTTGGTGTACGAAGAATGGTACGTGACCTCCCTGATCGTCGAGGAGGGGCAATGTCGGGGCGTCGTTGCGTGGGACCTCGTGCGCGGCGGCCTCCAGAGCATCGCGGCCAAAGCCGTCATCCTGGCCACGGGCGGCAGCGGTCGGCTCTTCTATACCAGCACCAATGCGGTGATCAACACGGGCGACGGCATGGCCCTGGCGTATCGTGCCGGCGCGCCGTTGATGGATATGGAATTCGTTCAGTTCCATCCCACGACGCTCAAAAACACCGGCATCCTCATTACCGAAGGGGCGCGAGGGGAAGGCGGGTACTTGATCAATACGAACGGCGAACGTTTTATGACACGCTATGCGCCCGAACAAATGGAACTGGCCACCCGCTCCACGGTTTCGCTGGCGATCGGGCAGGAGATCCTCGAGGGCCGCGGCGTCGACGGGTGCGTGCTCCTGGATCTGCGCCATCTTGGGCGCGAGCGGATCTTGGAACGGTTGCCGCAGATCAGACAGTTGTCCCTGGAGTTCGCCGGCATCGATCCGCTGGAAAGTCCCATTCCTGTGCAGCCCGGCGCGCACTACCAAATGGGCGGAGTGCGCACGTCGATCTGGGGCAACACGTCGATCGCCGGCCTCTATGCGGCCGGAGAATGCGCCTGTGTAAGTGTGCACGGCGCCAATCGACTCGGCGGGAATTCCCTGCTCGAAACGATCGTGTTCGGCCGTCGGGCAGGCACGAAGGCCGCTGAGTACGTTCGCACCGTCGCCCCTCGGACCCCATCTGAAACCGCGCTGCGCCACGACGAACGCCGGATCGCCTCGCTGATGGCGAACACCGGAGATCTCCGCGCCTGGCAATGTCGGGACGAACTTGGCCGGCTCATGAGTACGAATCTCGGTATTTTCCGCACGCGCGAGTCGATGACGACGGCACGTGACGAGTTACGTCGCCTTCGCGGGGTCGTGCCGCAGGTCCGGCTGCACGACCACGGCCGCACGTGGAATTCCGATTTGATCCAGGCCCTCGAATTGGACTCGCTCACTGAGCTGGCTGAGACCATCGTGGCCGGGGCACTGGCCCGTGAAGAAAGCCGGGGCGCGCATTATCGCGGCGACATGCCGAAACGGAACGATCAGAACTGGCTCACACACACCCTTGCAACCCGCACTCCCGACGGGCCCGTCCTGGGCTACGCGCCCGTCACCATCACCACGTTTCCGCCGAAATAGCGTCGGCGCGTTCAGCGTTTTCCACACCAGGACGTCGGTCCCTCCCTCAAGCCGCTGAAACTCCGTGACTTTACGTGGCGAGCCAATGGGCGCCCTCGCTTGCGCCCTGAGCCGTTTCAGCTATGCTTTTGCAGGACACACGTGAAGTGCGCTGTTTCCGGCGCTCCACAGGCGCCTCGATACATCGCTACTCCATCAGGCCGCTGGCTTCAGCAAGTCCGGCCAGTCGAACGCGACCGGATATGATGCCATCGGGCCCCATGCCGACCACCATCTGGACAGGACGATATTTGGACGGGCGCAGCGCCGCCACGCATCCCGTGCGCGTCGAGCCCGGCGCGGCAGGGCTATTGATCACCAAAGTCGATGGAAGCTCCCTCGAGTGGCCCTACGAGGAGATTACCCGCACCCAGGGCACCTACGACGGGGAACACATTCGCTTAGAACACGGCGCGGAGCCGATTGCCGCAGTGGTCATCACCGACCAGCGATTTCTGACGGCCTTGCGCCGCAGGGCGCCCGCCCTCGTGCCGGTCATTCACGATCCGACCAAGCGCAGCCTGCGCCTGAAGCTGACCATCGTCGCCGCCGTCCTGACGATTGCCATCACGGGCGTGATCTATCGGTGGGGTATTCCCGGTTTCGCAACGGTCGTGACCCCCTACGTGCCGGTCTCCTGGGAACAACGCCTGGGACACGACGTGGTGACGGAGTTTGCGCCCGAAGAAGACCGCTGTACCGATCCTTATCGCACCCACATCATCGAATCGCTGCTGACCAAATTGACGGCGACCGTCCCCGACAATCCCTACGGAACGATTCACTTTCAGATCGTCGACGAACCCATCGTCAATGCCTTTGCCGCTCCGGGTGGCTACGTGGTCGTCTTTCGTGGGCTCTTGGAGAAGACGGAAACGCCGGAGCAACTCGCCGGTGTCCTGGCGCACGAACTCCAACATATCTTCAAACGCCACACGACGCGTGCCATCCTGGAGCAGACCTCGACCAGTCTTTTGGTGGCGGCCGTCTCGGGCGACCTCACGGGCGCCGCAACCTTGGCGCTGGACAGCGCGCGCACCCTAGGGGCGCTCCAGTACAGCCGCAGCCACGAAGCGGAAGCCGATGCAGAAGGCATGAAGATGCTGGTGGCGGCGGGAATCGATCCGAAAGGGATGATCGAGTTCTTCCAGATCATGAATCAAAACAGTCACGGCGAGGCCGGGCTCCTCAAATACCTCTCCACCCACCCCACCCACGACGATCGGGTGCAGACCCTGACTCAGCTGGCAGGCGCCTCGATGGGAACGGGCGAGAAGTTGCTGCCTGGTCTTGAATGGACAGCGATCCGCAACGTCTGCAAATTCAACAAACGCCCGCCACACAACGCAGAGTCATCCACTCCGGAACCCCGCTCCTAGCCCCAAACCTTTCAGGCCCTGGGCGCTCCATCCAGCGGGGGGCGCTGCCCTGTGTTTCTCAGATGTTCAGCCGATCAAGTCGGCAAACCCTTGTCAATCAACCCTTTCCACTATCTTCAACTTGCCAACCGGGCCGGATCAGCTATCTTTGACAGGAGTATGGAAACGCTTGTCGCCACCGCCACATTGGTGTGTCCCGGCTGCGAAACCGCGCAAGAGATCGCGGTCCCAACCGACGACCAGGATCCGTCTGTTCTGGCCTGTCCCAACTGCCAAGCAAACCTCGTAGTGGTACCGCCTCACGCGCCGAAATCGACGACCCCATCGCCCGGCTCCTCGATCCGTTCTCAAGACAGCGGTACAAAGCGCAGGGTCACGGCCGCCCCTCGTTCGGCTGTCCTGGCGGTCTCGCTCTTGTGCCTGCTCACCTACGTCGTCGTGGGTCTGAGCCTGTACGGCGCAAGTTACGGGGTTAAACAGCTTGGCCCCTACAAAGTCTCGGAATCCTTCGTCCGCCAACACCCGGTCCTCAAGCAATCGCTGGGCGATCCCCTGCAGTTCGGGTGGTTCCCATCCGTCCAAATGCGCACACGAGGACGCAAAGGCAGCGCCTACGTCGAATTGTCGGTCATTGGGTCCGCAACCTCCGGGGTGGTGGGCCTGTCACTGGAAGGCACCGGAAAGGACTGGCGGATACGTGACGCGCGGTATCAGCTCGAGGGCGCCGAGGTCCAGCCCCTGTGGGTGCAGTTCCCTGGCGACTACGAGGCAATGGAGCGCATTCACGACATCTTGACCGACCTGGATCAGGCCTCAAACGACCGCAACATCGACGGCCTGCTGGAACATGTGGCTCCTCACGCCACCTTCCGGCTGATCGTGGAGGGGCCGAGGGGACGCGAGGTCAGAAACTTCCGCGATCGGGAGGAATATCGCCGCGAAATTCTCGCCGGCCTGTTGATGCAGAAGGACCTGAAGTGGGTCCGGCAGAACACCGACGTCCGGTTTACCCCCGACGGACGAACGGCAACTGTATCCGTGCTCGGCACACAGGAGGTCACGGTTCAGGGACGACGCCTCGCCCTCGCCATCGACGACACGATCACCTTTTCGCTGGAGGGCGGAGAGCCGGTGATTACAGCCTTCGACGAAGTCCAGCAGGTCAAACGGTAACTGCCATGAGCCTGACTGCCGCAGAAGAACCGGTCCTCCTCACCTGCACCCACTGTCAGGGACAATTTCGCGTGCGGTCGCGGGCGGTGTTGAAACCCGGGGCCAAGAGCACCTGCCGAACCTGCAACGCACGGTTCCTGGTCGTAGCCGCTCCAGGGGCCGTGGACCCAGCCGGGACGGCGCCAGACCCCACGATCACTTCGCCAGCCGCCGACGTGGAGGCACCCAAAGCGCTCCTGCCGAAGACGTACAAGGCAACGTTTTTCGGGGCGGGGGGTTCGCTCTTCGGCATTCACCTGGTGAACATCTGCCTGACACTCGTGACACTGACGATCTATTCGTTCTGGGCCAAAGTCCGCGTGCGCCACTATCTCTACAGTCAGACGCAGTTCGCAGGCGATCGCTTCGCGTATCACGGGACCGGACGCGAACTGCTCAACGGCGCGACCAAGGCCACGCTGGTATTTGGATTGCCCTACCTGGCCCTGTCGAATGCACCCCTGCTGTTCGGCGGCGGGGTCGCGGTCTTTGCAATCACGCAGCTGTTGTCGACCGCGCTCGCGTTGGTGTTCCTCCCCGTGGCGATTACGGGAGCGCGTCGGTACCGGTTGAGCCGCAGTTCCTGGCGGGGCATCCGGTTTTCATTTCGGGGGCTGGCGGCTGAATTCATGAAGCTGTTCATCAAGGGCTCGTTGCTCACCGGCGTGACACTTGGGGCGTACTATCCGGTCTTCGACCTCAAACGCCAGGCCTATCTGGTGAATCACTCGTACGTCGGCAACCAGCCGTTCTCCTACGACGGCGAAGATTGGGCGGTGGCGACGGACTTCGTGTTGGCCGTGGTCCTGTTGCCGTTCACCTTGGGGCTCTCGTGGTTCTGGTACTCCGCGGCGCGGCAGCGCTACGTGTGGGACCACACCACCCTCGGCAAGGCGCGATTTGCATGCTCGATGCAGGGTTGGGCGCTCACTAAACTTCGCCTCGGAAATTTCCTCCTACTGGTCTGCTCGCTCGGGCTCGCGTGGCCTTGGACTGCGGTCCGAAACGCGAAGTTCACCATGAGCACCTTGACCCTCAAAGGGGTCGTGGACTTCGAACAGATTGCGCAGGACGCCCAAACTTCCACTGCCACCGGCGAAGGGCTCTCGAGTTTCCTCGACAGCGGATTCGACCTGGGCTAAGCCCTGCCGCCCATGTGGCCGCGCGACGACTCGCACTCCGCTGACACCCCATCTTTGACGAGGCAGCCGCCCGTCAGACATCTGCGCCTGGTGCTGGGCGGCTTGGCCCTGTGCGTCGTCCTCATGCTCGGGGCGCGCACTGTCATTTCTACGCTCGCCGCCGTTGCGGCCCCCTATGTCCCTGCACAGTGGGAAGCCACGGTGGGGGACGACTTGCTCCCCTATCTGGCTCCACCCGGGACGGTCTGCGCCGCTCCGCCGGGACAGGCCGCGCTGGATCGGCTGGCGCACAGGTTGCTGCCCACGCACCGCCATCTGGAATCCCGCTATCGAATCATCGTAGTGGATCGCCCTCTCGTCAACGCGCTCTCGCTGCCAGGCGGAACGATCGTGCTCTACCAAGGGCTGCTCGAACGTATTCAGACGCCCTCGCAGTTGGCTGGCGCCCTGGCGCACGAGCTGGCCCATCTCGAGGCCCGACACGTCACACGCACCCTCCTCGAACGCACCGCAGAGGCGGCCATCCTGTCGAGTCTCAGCGGCGAAGGCTACGCCCCGGTTCTTGGACATCCGGCCTCGGCCGGGTTCGCGTCGTTCCTCGACCGCACTGCGCAGCTCGAAGCAGAGGCTGACCGCGCCGCGGTGCGCAGCCTGTTGGACGCCGGCTTCGACCCCGAGGCGTTCGTTGATCTTCTGCGCCGACTCGAGCCTCTCGAGGAACCCGATCGCTCGACCGGCCATTCCGACTTGGCCTCTCGCATTCAAGGCTTGGAGTCCTTCGTCTCGGCTCACCGAGCTGCTCACGTGCCTGGTCGCCTCGCCCCTGGCCTCACTCCTGGGCTAGGCCAGTATAGGCCGGGGCTGTCGGACACCGAATGGCGGGCCGTCCAGAGCCTCTGCCGAGTTGGGCACAGAGCGACATCGCGCGCCGACAGCCTCCTTCGTTAAGCCTCACCTCGCCCATTTTCCTCGCCGCCGCCTTTGGTATAATCCTCCAAGCCATGCGCGTCCTGGTGGTCGAAGACGAGACGAAGGTCGGGTCGTTCATCAAACGAGCCCTCGAAGAAGAGAACTATGCCGTCGATCTGTGTACGGACGGCGCGCGTGGTCTCGAGCTCGGGCTCAGCGCCAGCTATGATCTGATCGTCGTCGACCTCATGCTCCCCGAGGTGCCCGGCCTCGACGTCATCCGCCGGCTGCGCGCAGAGAAGGTTGCCGCGCCGATTCTGATCCTCACGGCGCAATCCCAAACGGATCAAAAGGTGAAGGGGTTGGACGCCGGCGCCGACGACTACTTGACGAAACCGTTCGCCATCGACGAATTGCTGGCGCGCGTGCGGGCCCTCTTGCGGCGCGGCTCCGCCGAGGCCCCCAGTGTCTTGCAGGTCGACGATCTGGTCTTGAATCCGGCCACGCGGGAGGTCACCCGTGGCGGCCAACGCTTGGATCTGACGGCCAAGGAATATGCGCTGCTCGAATATTTTATGCGCAACGCGGGGCGGGTGCTGACCCGTCCGATGATTGCCGAACACGTCTGGAACCTGGACTTCGACACCTTCACCAACGTCATCGATGTGTACGTGAACTACCTCCGCAACAAGGTCGATAAAGGACGCCCCCGCAAGCTCATCCAGACCGTGCGCGGGAGCGGGTACGTCCTCAAGGCCGAGTAATGCCCCTTCGCGTCAAGCTCACCTTGTGGTACGGATCGGCGCTGGCGCTCATCCTGCTGTTTTTTGCCGCCTCGCTCTATTGGATCATCGCGCGGGATCTCAAAGGGCAGGTGGACCAATCCCTCCAGGAGGCGGCCACCACCGCCATCCGTTCACTCGAACAACACGGCTTCGGCCCGTTCATCCAATTTGAAGACCTCTCCTCGACCTTTCCCGAGCTGGCCGTGCTGGATAAGTTCTTTCAGATCTTCAGCCCGACCGGCCGCATCACCATCCAATCGCCCAACGTCAAAAGCCATGACGTGCCGCTCAGTCAGGATGCCCTGCAACACGCGATGAAGGGCGACACGACCTACGAGTCGGCACGGTTCCCCGGCGAGACGCTGCGCCTGGTGTCGGTCCCCATTTTGTATCAAGGCAATCTGCTCAACATCGTCCAGGTCGGCACCTCCCTCAAGCCGGTCGAACACACGTTGAAGCGCCTCCTGGCGGTGTTGCTCGTGCTCATTCCCCTGGCCCTGCTCGTGTCCCTGGGCGGCGGGTGGTTCCTGGCCGGACGTGTGCTGCGCCCGGTGGCCATCATGACCGCGGCGGCCAAGAAGATCGCGGCCGGCGACCTGTCGCAACGCCTGGCGGTCGAAGCCACCGGCGATGAAATCGGCCGATTGGCCGAAACGTTCAATGCCATGATCGCGCGCCTTGATGCCTCGTTCCGGCAGATCCGCCAATTCAGCAGCGACGCCTCACACGAGTTGCGCACGCCCTTGACCGTCATGAAAGGCGAGACGGAGCTCGTGCTCCGGCGCCAGCGAGACTGTGAAGACTACAAAGGCGTGCTCGAAAGCAATTTGGAAGAGATCGACCGCATGACGCGAATCGTCGACGAACTCCTGTTTCTCTCCCGCGCCGACCTGGGCGACGTGAAAATGGCCGCCGAGCGCGTCGACCTCGTCGACTTGCTGGAAGACATCCAGCAACAGGCGTCGGTGCTCGGCCAGGACCAGGGGATCGAGGTCTTGCTCGGCACCCTGCACCCGGCGACCGTGTTGGGCGATGAGCTGCGTCTGCGTGAGCTCTTTCTGAACCTGGTCGACAACGCCGTGAAGTACTCCAAGCCTGGCGGCAAAGTGGAACTGTCGCTGCGGATTGAACAGACCTCGGCGAAGGTCGCGATTCAGGACTACGGCATCGGCATCAGACCGGAGGCGATCGGCCGCATTTTCGATCGGTTCTACCGAACGGATGAAGCGCGCGCCCATACCAAGAAGGGCACGGGACTCGGCCTGGCCATTTGCGCCTGGATCGCCGAGGTTCATCACGGCCACATCGACGTGCACAGCCGCCTGGGAGAAGGGTCCACCTTCACCGTCACGTTTCCGCTCGCCCCCGCGCAGATTTAGAAGCTTCTAATCCCGTCCTAATCCCCGTCTTATTCGTCGTTGCTACCCTCCAGGCAGTGAGTGGCGCCGGCCGCGTGCCGGCGCGTGTTTCAGACCGCTGTTTAAAGGAGGGCGACATGATGCGTGTGCGACAGACGATTGGGTACGTGGCGATGTTTGGACTTGGAGCGGTGCTGGCGTGGGGCAATTGGTCGTTTCCCGCCTCGCATGCCTCGACGTCGGCGATCGGCAATCAGGCACCAGCGGTCGCGACATCTCATCCGAACGGCTTTGCTGAGGTAGCCAAATCGGTCACGCCGGCCGTGGTCAATATTACGGCGTCAGCCGAGCGTGAACACCGGACGAAACCACGCGGGTCGCGTGACGAGTGGCGTGACCGAATGGAAGAGTTTTTCGGTTCCCCCTTTGGACCGAACGGCCCGGGCGGCCGACGGGGTTTCAGCGAGCCAGGAGAGCGCCGGGGCGAGGGCATGGGATCCGGCATCATCGTGACCGCCGACGGCTACATCCTCACCAATAATCATGTCGTGGCCGGCGCCGAGGAACTGACGGTCTCGCTGCCCGACAAACGCGAGCTCAAAGCCAAGCTCATCGGGACGGACCCGAAGTCCGACCTGGCCGTGATCAAGATTGACGCGAACGATCTGCCGACCGTCACCTGGGGAGACTCGTCCACGTTGCAAGTGGGCGAATATGTGTTGGCGGTCGGAAATCCCTTCGGACTGAACTCCACCGTCACGCTGGGTATCGTCAGCGCGCTCGGGCGAGGGAAAATGGGCATCACGCAATATGAAGACTTCATTCAGACCGACGCGGCCATCAACCCCGGCAACTCCGGCGGGGCGCTGGTGAACACCGCCGGCCGGCTGGTGGGGATCAACACGGCCATCTTTTCGCAATCGGGCGGGAATGAAGGCGTCGGCTTCGCAGTCCCGACCTCCATGGCGAAACCGATTTTCGACAGTCTGGTGAAGACCGGCAGGGTCGTCCGCGGCTATCTGGGCATCGGGATCCAAGACCTGAGCAAGGATCTCGCCAAGTCCTTCGGCCTCAAGGAAACCAAGGGCGCCCTCGTGAGCGACGTCCGGGAGGGCGGCCCGGCCGAGAAGGCCGGCCTCAAAGCGGGCGACGTCATTGTGCAGTACCAACAGACGGCGATCGAGGACAGCACGAGTCTGCAGCGCCACGTCACGAAGACGGTCGTGGGCACGAACGCTCGGCTCAAGATCGTGCGCGAGGGTCGCGAGCAGGAGCTGGCGGTGACGATCGGCGAGCAGCCTGACACGATCAAGACAGCGCGCGCCGAATCCGACGCAGCCGACCATGCGTTGGCCGGCCTCTCCGTGCAGGAATTGGATCGTGCGGCAGCCCGTGAGTTGGGCGTGAAGCCCGGTGTGCAAGGCGTCATCATTGCCGACGTGGATCCGAGCAGCCCGGCCAGCCAGGCGGGACTGACCCGGGGCGACGTGATTCGCGAGATCAACAAGCAGCCGGTGCGCACCGTCAAGGATTTCGAGCGCATCGCCGCAACACTGAAGAAAGATGAGCGCGCACTCGTGCTCATCAACCGACGCGGAGCGTCCCTGTTCGTGTCCGTGAAGGTGTAGGGGACGCCGAGGCGAGAAGCGGTCTCAAAGTGGGAGCACCGGTCGCTTCGCGAATGATTTTCAGAGAGGTTCTGGTCGTCGTCGGGGCGAGGTGACCTACCGGTAGCCTCGCCCTGGTTTTGTTGACGCGATGGACAGCAGACTCGTGGGCCTGGCAGGAACCGGCTCCCCGACCGGCTGGCCGACGAGGTCGTAGCCCACGGCATCCGTGATCGTGACGGATACGAGAGACCCTGGTGTGGCCTCGCACTCGTTCAAATAGACGACGCCGTCAATCTCCGGCGCCTGCCCCTCATGCCGTCCCTCTAAGACCAGCTCGTGGTCTTCCGACGGACCGTCCACCAAGACCTCGAGGGTCGAGCCGATCTTGTCTCGTCCCTTGGCCTGTGCAATGCCCTCTTGAAGGAGCAACAGCTCATTGCGGCGTTCGTCGACGATGTCACGATCCACTTTCTGGCCAAAGTCCACTGCGGGCGTATCTTCTTCGTCCGAATAGGCAAAGACCGCCACACGGTCGAACTCCTGCTCCGTCACGAACTGCTTCAACGTTCTGTACATCGCCTCCGTCTCGCCGGGGAATCCCACGATAAAGGCCGTCCGGAATGTCACGTCTGGAATGCGTTGCCGGATGCGCTCGACCAGGCGGGTGAGGTAGGCCCGGTCGCCGAGACGATGCATGCTCTTCAGCATGTCGTCGTGGACATGCTGGAGCGGCATGTCGATGTACTTGGTGATCTTTTCCTCCCCGGCATAGAGCGCCAGTAGCTCGTCGCTCACCTGCTGGGGATAGAGATAGAACGGACGGATCCACTGTGTCCCTTCGACTTTGACGAGTTCTTTCAGGAGCGAGACCAGACCGTCGCGTAGTCCCAGATCCATACCGTAGTTGATGGTGTCTTGGGAAATGAGGTTCAGTTCCTGCACACCTTCATCGACCAACCGCTTGGCCTCGGCCACAATGGCCTCGATCGGGCGGCTGCGCTGTTTGCCGCGCATAATCGGGATGGCGCAGAAGGCGCAGTTGCGGTTGCAGCCCTCCGCGATCTTCACGTAGGCCGAATGTTGGCGGCCCAGTCGGATCCGCGGCGCCAGGGCATCATAGAGGAAGGGCGGCGGGCTGATCCAACTGCGCTGCAACGGCTTCTTGGGCGCGAGTAAGGATCGGGTGATGTCGGCGATCTTGCCTAATTCCCCCGTGCCAACCACGCCATCCAGCTCGGGTAATTCTTTGAGCAACTCCCCCTGATACCGTTGCGCAAGACAGCCGGCCGCAATCAGGACTTTGCACGAGCCGGATTTCTTCAGTTGCGCATGTTCGAGGATCGTATTGATGGACTCCTGTTTTGCCTCCTCGATGAAACCGCAGGTGTTGACGATCACGACCTCGGCGTCTTCCGCGTGAGCGGTCAGTTCGAACCCGCTGGCCACCAATGCCCCGAGCATGACCTCGGAATCGACCTGGTTCTTGGAACACCCCAGGTTGACGAAGCCGATCTTGGTGGCCGAGGCGGGAGACCCCGCACGTGTCTTGGTGGCGCGAGCCATAATCCAGCGAGTCTACGGAACGCACGAAAAGGGTGTCAAATCGCCCGGCGCTTGATTCCCGAACACCGGTCACCTACAGTGCCGGGATGATTCGGACTTTTCAGGGTATCAAGCCGACCGTTCCGAAATCCTGCTTTGTCGAAGAAACGGCAATGATCATTGGCGACGTCGTGATGGGCGAGGACTGCAGCGCCTGGTTTCACGCCGTGATCCGAGGCGACGTAAACTACATCCGCATCGGACACCGCACGAATGTCCAAGACCTCTGCATGCTGCACGTCACCCACGACACCCATCCGCTCGTTATCGGCGACGACGTGACCATCGGCCACCACGTCGTGCTGCATGGCTGCACGATCAAGGATCGGGTCCTGATCGGGATGGGCGCCATCATCATGGACGGCGCAGTGATTGGTGAGGATTGCGTGGTCGGCGCCGGGGCGCTCGTAACGGAACGCACGATCGTACCACCCAAGAGTCTGATTCTCGGCTCACCGGCCAAGGTCAAGCGGCCCGTCACCGCCGAAGAGTTAGCCTGGATTCAGGAGTCAGCCAAGAACTACGTCCGCTATGCGCGCCAGTATATGTGCGATCCGGAAAAACCTCTCGGTTTCTGGGTATGAGGTCGTGAGCGATGAAGACTGAAGGCTGAGCCTGCCTTCAGAACCTCTCAGGCCTGAAGCCTCAGTCCCCAACACGACAGGACCTTCCTTCCCCGACGCGAATGAAACAGATCGGATCGCCCACCGTTGGCGAGAGGTACCGGCGTGTTTCCAAGCGCCAGGGAATGCGCCTGGCCTCGCACCAATCAGCGATCCAGTGCGCTTCCTCGATCGAGGTCGTGACCAACCCCGGTGTGGCCAGGTTTCGCAGGCAGCGATCGAGCAGGCGGGCCACGCGCCGGCGCTCACGTTCGAATCGCCGCGGATCGAACGTAATCGGGTTGGCGGTGCCATAGGACAAGGCTGAGAGCTCCGGATAAGATTCAGGATCGTTCAAGACGCTGACGATCCACAGGTGATCGAATGAACCGGAGATCGTTCCGGCATCACGATGGGCGAAGCGAAACGGCTGTCCCGCACAGGCCCGATTGAGCAGGCGCACTTCGTCGCCTCGAAGATTGCACGCCACAACCGTCCGGCCCCGATCCAAGGTTTCCATCGCCAACAGCGGCAGTTCCGGTACCCCGGCTCCCACATACAGGCTCCGGCCGCCTGATCGTAACCGTCGTGCCAGCACGCGCGCCAATCGCAGCCCCAGGCGCTCGCAGGGACCGCGCTTGGCTTTCCAGAAGGCATCGCCGCCTTCGTGGCAATAGATCTTCCCGAGGCGGCGATATGGCAGCCGCGTGAAGAGCCGGCCGATGAGGCGGATGGTCTCGCTGGAGGGAGCGGGGGCCACGTGCGCCGAGCGTCCTACCGGGCCAACTCGTGAGCCGCGCGCACCACCGTGCGACCGACCTGCTCCAGAAAGGGCAAGTTGAGCGTCTCGATGGTGTCGCTGGATTGGTGATAGTGCGGATTCCTGAAGTTGGCCGTGTCGGTCAGCATCAGCGCCGGGAAGCCATAGTCCCAGAATGCAGCATGGTCGCTCCGGCGGGTATCGGGGAAGGCCTCGCCGTTTCCCGGAACGATCATGGAGATCGTTTTGAGCGGAGAAGGGCCCTGCGTGGCGGCCGCTTCGACCGCGGAGACCAGCGCTTTCGACGGGTCGTTGCCGACGATCCCCAGGAAATCGCCGACGGCAGGCAGTTTGACGGGAATAGGCGGCTGCTGTTGAGTCCCGTCCTCCGAACTGGCATAGCCGACGCATTCCAAAACGATGGCGCCGTGGATCGATCGCCCCTGCTTCCGCAACGCCGCCACGTAGGCTCGACTGCCGAGCAGATTGAACTCCTCCAGGCAAAATGCCACGCACAGTACCGGCCGCTTCAGCGGGAGCCCCCCCAGCTCACGCGCCGCTTCTAAGAGCACCGCAAGGGCGCTGGCATTGTCGTCCGCACCAGGGGAGTGCTCATAGGTATCGTAGTGCGCCGCCAGTATCAGCGGCGGTTCCATCGTCCCTTTTGAAGGCGGCGACCCCGAAATCGTGGCCACGATGTTGTGATACGTGCCGCCGAACGCCTTGAACGACTGCGTCTTGACGTGGCACCCCAGTTGTTGGAACGTGCCGTGCAGATACTGCTCCGCGTATTTGAGCGCCGCGGCCGCATGTTGCGGATGGCGTTCCCCGGCAAGGTGCCGGAGATGACCCAGGAGTCGATTGGTCAACGGAGTCGACACAGTCACGGCAGGGTGGTGAACCGCTCCTCCCGCGTTGTGCTCGCGTGGCGGGAGGGCACCTGCTTGAGTATCATGCGGAGCGGCATGGACAACTAACTCACGATCTCGGTGCCGACGCCCTTGTGAGTAAAGATCTCGAGCAACACGGCGTGCGGCACACGGCCGTCGATAATGTGGGCTTTGCTCACGCCTTGTTCCAGGGCATCCAGACAGGCATGCACTTTCGGCAGCATCCCTTCGCCGATCACACCCTTCTTGACCATACGTTGGACGTCTTTCCGCGATGCGGTGGAGAGGTAGCGGCCGTTCGCGTCGCGGATTCCTTTCACGTCCGTCAGCATCAACAGCTTCTCCGCCTTGAGCGCCCCGGCAATCGCCCCCGCAACCAAGTCGGCGTTGATGTTGTAGGTATTGCCTTCGTAGTCCGTTCCGATCGGCGCGATGATGGGGATGTAGTGGTCGTCCTGCAGGTTCCGCAACAAACTGGGATCGATGGACTCGATGTCGCCCACCAGGCCAAAATCCTCATCGCCGTCGTCCCCATCGAACTCCCGTTCAAGACTCTCGGCCCAGGCCCTGGCCGTCAACGGCTTGCTGCGAATCAGGCCGCCGTCCTTCCCGCTCAAGCCGACGGCCTTGCCCCCGTGGCGATTGATGAGGTCGGTGATTTCCATGTTGATCTTGCCCGCGAGCACCATCTCGACGATCTCCATGGTGGCTTCATCGGTGACGCGCACGCCATGGCGGAACTTGGCCTCCAGCCCCAGGCGATCCAGCATTTTGTCGATCTGCGGGCCGCCCCCGTGGATGATGACCGGATTGATCCCGACGTATTTCAACAGGACGATGTCCTGCGCGAACCGTTCCTTCAGCGAATTTTCGGTCATCGCGTTGCCACCGTACTTGATGACGATCGTCTTTCCGCGAAAGGCGCGGATGTACGGCAGCGATTCGATGAGGACGTTCGCTTTCTTGATTAATCGGTTCATTGAGTGCTCCCCATGCTCAGCCCACAGCTCGTCGCATACCGCCGTTCAGTCAGACGGCGATCTTTCGCTCACAAAATGAAGCGGCTGAGATCGTGATCCTTCACCACGCCCTGGAGGCGCTCCCTCACATAGGCCGCATCGATCACCACCGCCCGGTCCCGCATATCAGGCCCCTCGAAGGACACGTGTTCGAGCAACCGCTCCATGATGGTAAACAGGCGGCGCGCACCGATGTTCTCAGTGCGCTCATTGACTTGCACGGCGGTCGCCGCAATTTCTTCCACGCCGTCGGCGGTAAAATCCAACTTGATGCCCTCGGTCGCGAGCAGCGAGTGATATTGCTGGACCAACGATCCGCGCGGCTCGGTCAAAATGCGCACGAAATCCTCTTTCGTCAACGCCTGGAGTTCGACCCTGATGGGAAAGCGCCCCTGCAGTTCGGGGATCAGATCGGAGGGTTTCGCGACGTGAAATGCCCCCGCCGCGACGAAAAGGATATGGTCCGTTTGGACGGCACCGTATTTCGTGTTGACGGTCGACCCCTCGACGATCGGGAGCAAATCGCGCTGCACACCTTCGCGGGAAACGTCTGGGCCGGCGCTCCGTTCGCGTCCGGCGATTTTGTCGATTTCGTCGATAAAGACGATCCCGGTCTGTTGCACCTTCGCGATGGCCTCGCGCGTGACTTCGTCCATGTCGATGATGCGCTGGGCCTCCTCCTGCGTCAGGTATCGAAGCGCCTCGGGTACCTTCATCGTGCGTTTTTTCTTCTTACCCGGGAACATCCCGCCGAACATCTCGCGAAGATTGTTCTCCAGGTCTTCCATCCCGCCGGCATTGGAGACAATGCCGATCGGCAGGCCTCGCTCCTTCACGTCCAGTTCCACGCTCCGATGGTCCAGCCTCCCCTCGCGCAACTGCAAGCGCAGCTTCGACCGCGTCGCCTCTGAGGACTCTGGCCCCGGCGAGGCGTGGTCGCCCGTGCCCTCGGCGCCTTCGAATCCCATGGACGGTTTCGAGGACGGGAGCAGCAGATCGAGCACGCGTTCCTCCCCCAACTGTTCCGCCTTTTGGCGCACGTCTTCCAGATGCTTCGCCTTCACCATCCCGATGGCGGACTCGGTCAAATCTCGAATGATGGATTCGACGTCGCGCCCGACGTAGCCCACCTCCGTGAACTTGGAGGCTTCCACTTTGATGAAGGGCGCCTCCGCGAGCTTTGCAAGACGCCGCGCGATCTCCGTCTTCCCGACCCCGGTTGGGCCGATCATGATGATGTTCTTCGGCATCACCTCGTCGCGCAGATCCGGTGGGAGCTGCTGCCTCCGCCATCGGTTCCGCAGCGCGATCGCCACCATCCGCTTGGCATCGCGTTGGCCGATGACGTAGCGGTCCAATTCCTCGACGATTTGCCGAGGCGTGAGGCTGTTGACGCTGAGTTGTGGGGGGTGCGACATGAGCGCCATGGGGGACGGTCAGCGGGTTAATTCTTCGATCGCGATGTGCTGATTCGTATAGATATCGATGTCGCCGGCGATCCGCATGGATTCCTCGACGATACGCGGCGCGTCCAAGGTCGAGTGCGCCACCAGGCCGCGCGCGGCCGCCAGCGCATAGGGGCCGCCGGAACCGATGGCCAGGATGCCGTCTTCCGGTTCGATCACGTCGCCGGTGCCGGAAATGATCAGCGAATGTTCCAGATCCGCCACGGCCAACAAGGCTTCCAGCCGGCGCAGGATCCGATCGGTTCGCCAATCCTTGGCCAACTCGACGGCGGCGCGCGTCATGTTACCACGATACTCCTCGAGCTTGGCCTCGAATTTTTCGAACAAGGTAAAGGCATCGGCCGTGGCGCCGGCGAATCCGGCTAGCACCTGATCGTGGTGCATCCGCCGTAATTTGCGCGCGTTGTGTTTCATGACGGTGGTGCCGAGCGTCACCTGCCCGTCGCACCCCATGGCCACCCGGCCGTCTCGCCGGATGGACAAAATCGTGGTGGAACGAATCCTCATACGAGTTCAATCCTTTGGCTGCCGTCGGGTCGAGGGCGTCTTGGGATCGACGGTTCGCGCCGCCCGCGGATGCGCCCGATCGTAGACGGCCATCAGCTGATCAGTGGCCACATGGGTGTACCGTTGCGTCGTCGAGAGCGACGCATGGCCCAACAGTTCTTGAATGGCTCGCAAATCGGCCCCTTCGTCCAGGAGATGCGTCGCGAAAGAATGCCGCAACGCATGGGGACTGATTCGCCCGCCCTGTAACGGCAGGGAGTATTTTGCCACGATTCGCGCGACGCTGCGAGCGGTCAACCGGCCGCCTCGCAAGTTTTGAAAGACCGGCGCGTCCCGGGTTTTGTCCTGCAACCCCGTTGCCGCTGGTGCCCCGCGCTGGGCAAGATAGGCACGGAGCTGCGCCAACGCCACCCCGCCGATGGGGACGATGCGCTCCTTGCGCCCTTTGCCCGACAATCGCACCAGGCCGTTCCGCCAATCCACATCATTCACGTTGAGCGACACCAACTCGCTGACCCGGGCACCGGTCGAATACAGCGTCTCCAAAATGGCGCGGTCCCGCGCCGCAGGGATGCCGCTGCCTTGGGGCAATTCCATCAGCGCATTGGCATCGTCTTTGTTCAGGACGCGCGGGAGGGGGCGTGGGAGTTTGGGGGTCCGCACCTGCGCCGCCGGATTGTCCGTCGCGCGGCCTTCCCGAATGAGAAACCGGAACAGGCTTCGCAGGGTCGCCAATTTCCGGGCTAAGGTCGTCGCCTTGTCTCCCTGCTGATCCAGCCAGGCGAGGTAGGCGCGAATCGTGTCGAGATTGAGCGCGGAGAGCTTGGGCGAGCGGGTGCGCTGGCGCGTCCGGACGAACGCCAGCACTTGCTGCAGATCGGAGCCGTAACTGCGCACCGTGTCCGGTGACGCCCCACGATTGACGTCCAGGTCGGTCAGGAAAGCCCGGATCGCTGCTTCCATTCCTCCCAGTCCTTGAGGGCGCGTTCGCCGATCAGCCGGCGCTTCTGGTCCTTGTCTCGAATCCGCTGCGGCAACGGCGGGAAGAGCCCGTAGTTCGTGTTGATGGGCTGAAAGTGCGCCGGGGAGCAGGTGGTGATGTAGTGGAGCAACGCCCCGTGCGCGGAAGTCGGCGGCGGCGCGATGAGCGGCTGGCCGGCAAGCTTGCGGACGGCGTTGATCCCCGCCAATCCCCCCATCGCCGCCGATTCGGTATACCCTTCGACGCCCGTGATCTGCCCCGCGAAAAAAACATGCTCGCGCGTTCGGAGCTGCAGGGTGTCCTTGAGCAAGGCCGGAGCATTGATAAACGTGTTCCGGTGGAGGCTCCCGAACCGGAGAAACTCCGCGCGTTCCAGGCCGGGGATCATGCGAAAGACGCGTTTCTGTTCGGGATAGGTCAGCTTCGTCTGGAACCCCACCATGTTGTAGCAGGATCGATGGGTGTTCTCGGCGCGCAACTGCACGACGGCGCTCGGTCGCTGGCCCGTCCGAGGATCTTCCAGCCCCACCGGTTTCAACGGGCCGAACTGCATCGTCTGTTTGCCGCGTTCCGCCATCACTTCGATCGGAATGCATCCTTCGAAGTAGGGCGCCTTCTCGAATTCCTTGGGCTGCACCTTCTCGGAGGCCAGCAAGGCGCCATAAAACGCCGTGTAGGTGGCTTCATCCATCGGGCAGTTGAGGTAGTCGTCGCTGCCCTTTTCATAGCGCGAGGCCAGAAAGACCTTGTCCATGTCGATGGAGTCGGCATCGATAATGGGAGAGATGGCATCGTAGAAAAACAGGTGTTTGCTGTGCGTCAGCGTGGCGATGGCAGTGGACAGCCGCTCGGAGGTCAGGGGGCCGGTGGCGATGATGCAGACCGCGTCCTCGGGAATCGCGGTGACCTCTTCGCGCAAGATCCTGACGTTTGGCTGCCCTTCCAAGGCTTGCGTGATGGTGTGGGCAAAGATCTCTCGATCGACGGCCAACGCCGAACCGGCCGGTACACGAGCCTTCTCGGCAGCCCGGATGATGAGTGAGTTCACCCGGCGCATTTCCTCTTTCAGAATGCCCGGTGCACTCGTGGGCTCCGCAGATCCAAGGGAATTCGAGCAGACGAGTTCGGCGAGATGGCCGGTCTTGTGGGCTTTGGTCCCCTCCTTGGGGCGCATTTCGTAGAGCGTCACGCGCGCGCCCCGATGGGCCGCTTGCCAAGCGGCTTCGGAGCCAGCCAGACCACCGCCGATAATGACAATATCGTCACGCATGTGTCGGGATCTTTCAGAAACCGGTGAGTGAGGGGGGCATTCTACGAATCGATTTTTCGCTCTGTCAAGGCAACCGCGGCACGCCTCATTCCCCCGATCAGTGGCTGATCCTGTTACTGACTGCTCGCTTCGGCATCGGATGTCGCCTTTGGTTCTGTCGATTGCTCTCCTGGGCAAGCCGGTGGGATGTCGGGGTTAACCAGCAGGCTCCCCCGGCCCTGCCTTCGCGTTGACTGCCCCCGGGCCCCATGCTAGAGTTTGCCCTCCTTTTCAGGTCGGTTCCAGCCGAGAGTTGCGGGCGGGCGATTAGCTCAGTGGCAGAGCGCTTCCTTCACACGGAAGAGGCCACAGG
>CAYUYE010000017.1:0-45143 GCA_964449255.1 uncultured Nitrospira sp.
GTTTTGTGACGGGCGAGGACCACTTCCAACTGCGGGCGATCGAAAAGCTGCTGGGACGTCCCGTGCCGCGCGTGGCCGGAAGTCCCGAGCCGGCATTCTCGCAGAGTCACGGTGGCCACAGTCGTCCGCACCAAGGCGGGCGTCCGGGTGGGCCGGGCGGGGCAGGGCGGCCGTTTCAACGACCGCATCGTCCGCAAGGGCAATCGGCAGGATATGAGCGCCGAGAAGCCGGACCGCGACCGATCGATGGCAATCGACGTGACCAGCCGAGCCACGAGCAGCACCGGCGCCATGACGGGCCGGGGTCGCCGCAACCTGGCTATCCACAAAGCCGGCCGCAGGGCCAGCCGCAAGGGCAGTATCCGCAGCGTCCGGCCCCTCGGCCACGCCGCTGGTTGCGCAGCCCGCAGCAGTAAGCGTTCGCAGCGCTCGTAAGATGGGCCCGGCAGGGGGAGAGTTCCCTCCGCCGGGCCTGTGTGTTTTTGCGGGCCCGTCATGAGAGAGGGACCGTAATGCCACTTGTCCGTTGATCATGTTGAGTTTTCACGCCACCTGTTCTCGCCATCTCTCTCGGACACCAGACCAGTGGAATCAAAAAACCTCCGTTGATGGCCGCCTTGCCGGCATGGTCGAGCGTTACTGGTTCCTCGCGGCGGTTGGCTAGGCGCTGCGCCAAAGTCGCCTGGCGGCGTTGATCGGGACACACCAAGAGTTGATGAAGGAGAGGTTCGCGTTTGTCATGAGACGTTGCGTCCGGTGGGCGTCGCTGTGTTCCCGCACGAGAAGAGATGAGCCGCTCCGTCCAGTGAGGATGCGGAGTGTCGTGAGTCCCCCAGACTCAATTTCGCGCAACTATTCGTCAAATCCATGGCTTCATGTATAATCCCTCGGATATGACGACGACCAATCCTGCTGCCCCGAAGGCGCCGCTTGCGCCTCCCGATCCCAAGCTTATCGCCCAGACGGTCCAGACGAAGCTGCCGTCCCGACTCCATTTTGGCTCGCTGTCGCCGTTGGCCGGGGATGCGTCCAATCGCCGGTATTTCCGCATTCATTTGAATGGTGGGACGCCGAAGTCGCTCATCTTGATGCAACTCGCCGAGCCCGAAGGCTTCAAGCAATCGGAAGAAGCCGTAAGCGGCGCCGCCGTCCAAATCGGAGAACTCCCGTTCACGAACGTCCTGTCGCATTTGTCGGCCTGCCAGTTGCCGGTGCCGACGCTCCAGTACTACGACCGGGAGGCGGGTCTGCTTTATTTGGAAGATTTTGGCGACCTGACGCTGGCGGAAGCCTGCCGTGAGGCCGCGCCTTCACGCGTGGCAGACCTGTACAAGCGGGCGATCGACGGCATTGTGGTCTTGCAGACGAAGGGGACGGCCCCGGCGAACCCCAAGTGTGTGGCTTTCCATCGCAAGTTCGATGCACCGTTGCTCATGTGGGAGTTCGACCATTTCCTCGAATATGGCGTGGTGGCGCGGTTGCCCAAGCCGATGAAGCCCGACGACGCGGCGATCGTCCAGAACGAGTTCCGCCGGATTGCCGAACTGATGGCGAGTCAGCCGCCGGTCTTTGTCCATCGTGACTACCACTCGCGCAATTTGATGGTCGACGGCGACCGTCTCGGCATCATCGATTTTCAAGACGCGCTCATGGGGCCATCGAGCTATGACATGGCCTCGCTCCTGCGCGATGCCTACATTGCGTTGGACGAATCCCTCGTCGACGATCTGATCCGCCATTACCTAGACCGGTTGGCCGGGCAGGGCCTGCGGCTCGACGCGGCGCTGTATCGCAAGATGTTTGATCTCACGAGCATTCAGCGCAATCTCAAAGCGGCCGGCCGGTTTGTCTACATCGACCGCGTGAAGCACAATCCGAAGTTCCTGGCGGATATTCCCCGAGTGTTGGGTTATGTGAAACGCAACCTGGCGAAGTATCCGGAGTTGGCGACGCTCCGAACACACCTGACGCCGTACGTGCCTGAGCTGCAGTAAGGCGGCACTCGCCATTGGTCATTCGTCATTCGGGAGAAAAGAGGCTCGTGACTGTTCCACCGACACGATCCAGCGAGTAACGAGTGACGCTTGACGATTGACCACGCTCCATGAAAGCCATGATTCTCGCGGCGGGACTGGGCACGCGCCTCCGCCCGCTGACCAACTCCATCCCCAAACCGCTGCTCCCGGTCGGGGGCACGCCGCTGATCGTCTGGAACCTCCTGCTGCTGAAACGGCACAAATTCCGGGACGTCGTGGTCAACCTCCATCACCTCGGGCCCATGATTGAGCACGCGCTCGGGGATGGGTCGAAGTACGGCTTGCGCATTACCTATTCGCGCGAGCCGGTCATCCTTGGCACGGGCGGGGGGCTCAAGCAAGTCGAAGCGCAGTTCGGCGGGCAACCCATGTTAGTGATGAACGGCGACACGCTAGTGGAGCTCGATTTAGAGCAACTGGTTCACGTTCACCAGACGCACAAGGCTGCCGTGACGATGGTGTTGCGCGAAGATCCCGAGGCCGCGCGGTGGGGGCTAGTGGAGATTGATGACGCGCACCGCGTGCAGCGCATCAATGGTCAGGGCCGGGCGCAGCCGTCTGGGTCGGTGCCCCGCATGTTCGGGGGTCTGCACATCCTGCATCCTCGCTTGCTGAAACGTCTGCCTCCGGCCGGGAAGCCCGCGAGCATCATCGATGCCTACGTCGAGGCCTTGCGAGACGAAGAACTCGTGATGGGATTCGATGCGAAGGGCTACTGGTCCGATGTCGGAACACCGGAGCGCTATGCCCAGGCCGAGCGGGACGCGATGGAAGGGCGGATCAGGTTGGCAGATCGGGACTCGGGAAAGGTCATGAGCTGAGGGCTGACGAGGGGTCACACCTCAGGTTTTCGCCATGATGCGTGGGATCGTTAGGCCGAAGCGCCGTCGTCCGTGACGGCGACGTCCAGATGTTTCTGCCGGATGAGGCGGGCCAGGTAGGTTCGCTGCAGGTGTAGTTGCTCCGCGGCTTTCGTTTGATTTCCTCCCGCATACTTCAACGCACTGAGAATCAGCATCCGGCTGTGGGCCTCCATCGACTCGTGGTAGGGCACCGCACTGGCCGGCGGCGCGCCCGGCGCGGCCTGCGTCTCAACCGGTTCGACCGGCGTGAGGCCCAGCGATTCCGGTTCGATGTCATCGGTCGGGCTCAAGACCACGGCGCGGGCGATGGTGTTGTCGAGCTCGCGAATGTTGCCGGGCCAGGTGTACTGGCGCATGGCCTCCACCGCGGCCGGACTCAGTTTGACGGCGGGGCGTTTTGATTCGAAGCCGTGCCGGCGGAGAAAAAATTCCGAGAGGGCCACCACGTCGTCGAGGCGCTCCCGTAAGGGCGGCAGCGTAAAATTGATGACGTTCAAACGGAAATATAGATCCTCGCGGAACTGACCCGACTTGACGGCCTGCTTCAAATCCTTGTTGGTCGCGGCAATGATGCGGATGTTGACCGAAACGTTCTTCGTGCCGCCGACGCGCTGAAATTCACGATCCTGCAGGACGCGCAACAGTTTGGCCTGGAGCGGCAGCGACATGTCGCCGATTTCGTCCAGGAAGACCGTGCCGCCGTCGGCCATTTCGATCTTGCCCTTGTGCAGCCGGTCCGCGCCCGTGAAGGCCCCGCGTTCGTGGCCGAAGAGTTCGTTTTCGAGCAACGTTTCAGTCAGCGCGACGCAGTTGATCACCACCATCGGCATGGCCTGACGGGGGCTCCATTGATGGATGGAGCGCGCGAACAATTCCTTGCCGGTCCCACTTTCCCCGAGCAGCAGCACGCTGGCATCCGAGTTGGCCGCACGTTTGGCCGCGTCGATGATGTGCGTCAATTTCTGGCTGGTTCCGACGATCCTGGCATAGCGGCTGTCGACGTCCGCCCTTAGGACCGCCACCTGCCGGCGCAGCGATTCGCGCTCCAAGGCCTTTCGAATCACGATGTTCAGGTGATCCTTGTCCAACGGCTTCGTGAGGAAGTCGTAGGCGCCGTGTTTCATGGCTTCGACGGCGATGGAAATGGTGCCGTGCGCGGTCATGACAATCACGGGCGGCTCGAGGTCTCCCGGGGCCAAGCGCGGATCGGTGGTCGGACTGGCGGCCTTCGGCTGGGCCATGCGACGCAGTACCTCGAGGCCCGTCATGTGCGGCAGTTCCACGTCGAGGAGCACGAGGTTGGGGGCTTCCTGCTCAATGAGTTCGAGTGCGCGGCGGCCGTCCCGTGCGATCACGACCTGGTAGTGGCTGGCCTCGAGACGGTCCTGCAACATGCTGGCGATGTCCGGATCGTCATCAACCACCAGCACTTTCGGGTTCACGGATGGTCCTCCATCACGTGCAGAACAAGACCGGTCAGCGGTTTGGGGAAGAAATAGGTCGACTTGTGCGGCATCCGTTCGCCGGCAGTGGCCACTGCCCGCACTTCGTCGACTTTTGTGGCGTTCCAAAGCAACGCGGCCTCGCCCGTCCCCTTGGCCACCCAGTCGAGCGCCTCATGTTCGTCTTTGGTGTAGACGATGGCTTCCAGTTCCTTTTGTGTGGGACAGAGCTTCGTCACCACCTGATTCTGCAGGATGGAGACGTCAAGCCGGTCGCGTGGCGATGCGGCTGGCGGCAATTGGTGGCTGGGGCGCAGCGCGAGCAGCCAAAACTGGTCCATGTGACGGGCGGCCAGTCCGAAGCAGGGACGGGAGCGGCCCTGCGCACGCAAGGTTTCGAGAAATTTTCGCCGCGCCTCCTCCTGCGCCATGCCTTTGGTGGGAAAGGGCATGATTTCAAACGCCGGTTCCAACAGGCTCTTGAGGCCGGCGACATCGGGAATCTTCGTCGTCAACACGCGGTGCGTGGGCAGCACCGTGAGCCCCGCATCCTCCAGTCGAGTCAGCAACATCATGACCTGGTCGTAGCCTTGCAGGCTCGTGCCGGTGGCTTTGGCTTGTTCGCGGCGCTGCTTCTGGTAGTTCAACGCCGTTTCATAGCGATGGTGTCCGTCGGCGATGAACAGTGGACGGGACCGCATCAAATCGGTCACGGCCTTCGTCACCGCGGGATCGTCGATCGCCCAGACCGTCTGCTCGAACCCGGCGTCGTCCTGAAAGCTCATTCGCGGTTTGTGTGTGGCCACGGCCTGCTGGAGCCGGCCGATCACCGCCCCTTCCGGGTCGGAATAGAGCGACCAGATGGGGCTGAAGTTCGAGGCGCAGGCTTCCATCAGTCTGAGCCGGTCGGTTTTCGCCGCCGCGCGCGTGTTCTCATGCGGATAGATTTCGCCCGAGTCCAAGGCTGCGAGTTGGAAGTTCCCCATGAAGCCGGTGAGCGTTTCTTGTGTTGTGCCGCCGGCGCCGTCCGGGATTTTGTAGCGAATGGTGTAGAGATAGAACGCTGGGCGTGGATCGCGAGCGAGCGCTCCGCTCTGCATCCATTCGCGCAAGGTTTGCGCGGCGCGGGTGTAGCGATTGTCGCCGGGTGAGTCGGTCTGCAGTTCGTAGCCCAACTCCAGCCGGATCACGTTGTGGGGGTGGCGCGCATGAAACGCCTTCTGCCCTTCTGTGTCAATCACATCGTAGGGAGGGGCCACGACCTGACGTACGTCGCCGACAAGACTCGGACTAAAGAGGACACCACGAAACGGAAACACGTGCGCCATAGGATTTCGCCTCCACAAGATTACGAGTGAGTCATACGACAGCTCAGCAGGATGTTCAAGCAGGCTGTTCAGCGGCGTCTGTTGTTCATCTCTCGGCTCTCGTCATTCGGAGACGAATTGTTTCGTCCCGTGCGAGACACGTTTCACGAGAGACGCGTCACGGGTTGCACTAACGATCGCGGGTGACCATATATTCCGCGGCCACCATCAGCGCGCGCTTGT
This sequence comes from uncultured Nitrospira sp., assembly GCA_964449255.1. Taxonomy (GTDB): domain Bacteria; phylum Nitrospirota; class Nitrospiria; order Nitrospirales; family Nitrospiraceae; genus BQWY01. The sequence goes on from CAYUYE010000017.1 coordinate 5,892, forward strand.
GCATGCAGTCTTCAAATGGTTCCAGATCGGCAACGGCGGCCCGCACGAAACTTCGAGCCTGCTCCATCGCATAGGTGATCGATCCGTACTCCTGCATGAGGCCGAGAATGCGGGTAAGGTCCTGTGGGGTGAGGGAACGCGTTTCCATCCCATCCTTGATCATCTGCCGATCGGATTCCGAGCAGTGCTCCAGGAGGTGGAGGAGGGGTAGGGTGGCCTTGCCCTGGCGCAGGTCCTGGCCGAGCGCCTTTCCGAGGCTGTCTCCATTGGCGGCATAGTCGAGCGTGTCGTCCGCCAATTGGAAGGCGATGCCCAGGTGTTGTCCAAACCGGAACAGGCCGCGCTCCTGCGCGTCGGTGGCGCCGGCGGCCACCGCGCCGATGCGGCAGGCGGCGGCGATCAGCCCCGCGGTCTTGTGTTCGACAATTTTCAGGTAGTCCGATTGCGGCATCGAAGGATTGCCGTTGTAGTAGAGCTGGAGCACCTCACCTTCCGCCATCTTCCAACAGGCTTCGGCCAGCGCCTCGTTGATCGATTGGCTCCGGAAGTCCACGATCTGTCTCATGGCCTTGGAATACAGATAATCGCCGACGAGGATGCTGATTTGGTTGCCCCAGACTTTGCGCGCGCTATGCCGCCCGCGGCGAATGTCCGCGTCGTCCACGACATCGTCATGGAGCAGGGTGGCGGTATGTATGTATTCCACCAGACAGCCGAGCTGCCAATGGTCGGTGCCGGAGTAGCCGCAGAGTCGCGCAGACAGGAGGAGGAGGAGCGGGCGGACACGTTTGCCCCCGCTGCTCAACAGGTGACCGGCCACGGAGTTGACCAGGGCCACCTGCGAGGTCAGATTCTTTTGGATCTGTTCTTCGACCCCTTGAAGCTCGTGGCGGTAGGCGTCCCACACGTCCGCCATGGTTTGAATGGTCGAGGCAACGGGACGTTCGGACATAGCGGCGATACTAGGGCACCGATGAAGTCAAGTCAAGGTGACGCGCGGGGCTTCCTGCGCGTCGCACAATCTTGACAGCTTTGCGTGCCATCCAGTACCTTCATCGTTCAACTTTTGTCACCGACCGCGTTCCGATGACACCGTTGCGGTCGCGACGGAGTGGGAGGCGTTTTTGAACTTGGCCGTTCGATAATTCACCTGCCTTTTTGAGAGGATACGTAGTTAGAGTCATATGAAGATTCCTGGCCTGCCTTCGCCACAAGGGCTGTACGATCCCGCGCTGGAAAAAGACGGCTGCGGCATCGGTTTCGTCGTGAACATCAAGGGGCAGAAATCGCACGACATCGTGCGCCAAGGGCTCCAGATTCTCGAAAATCTGACGCATCGCGGGGCACAAGGGTGCGACCCCTGCACCGGCGACGGGGCGGGTATTCTGCTGCAGATCCCGCACGACTTTTTCAAGCGGGCCTGCGCTGACGTGCGCGTGAGGCTTCCGGGGGCCGGCGAGTACGGAGTCGGCATGATGTTTGTGCCGCCGGACGCGGAATCCCGCAAACAGTGTGAAACCCTGGTTGAGCGGGTGATCGAGAAGGAAGGGGCGAAGCTGCTGGGGTGGCGCGACGTTCCGGTCAAGAGCGATACCATCGGCGTGGTCGCGCGCCAAACCGAGCCGGCGATGCGGCAGGTCTTCATCGCCCGCGGCATGCTCAACGAGGCGCAGTTCGAGCGGAAACTGTACGTCATCCGCAAGCAGGCCGAGCGGGCGGTGCAGGAGTCGGCCATCCCGGATCGGCACTACTTCTACGTGTGCAGCCTGTCGGCCAACACCATCGTCTACAAAGGCCTGCTGCTGCCCGAACAGATGGGGCTCTATTACCAAGACCTGAGCGATCCCAGCGTCAGCAGCGCCTTGGCGCTCGTTCACTCGCGGTTCAGCACCAACACGTTCCCGACCTGGCCGTTGGCGCACCCCTATCGCTACATCTGCCACAACGGCGAGATCAATACGCTCAAGGGCAATGTAAATTGGATGCGGGCGCGGCAGGGCAGGCTCCAGTCGGAAGCCTTCGGCAGGGACCTCGAAAAACTCTACCCGATTGTCTACGAAGCGCAGAGCGACTCCGCCTGTCTCGACAATGCGCTCGAGTTTCTCGTGCTCGGCGGACGCTCGCTCCCGCACAGCATGATGATGCTCATTCCGGAACCCTGGGTGGGCAATCCGCACATGGATTTGGACCGCCGCGGATTCTACGAGTACCACGCCGCAATGATGGAGCCGTGGGACGGCCCGGCCGCGGTGTGCTTCACCGACGGGAAGATGATCGGCGCGACGCTCGACCGGAACGGGTTGCGTCCCTGCCGCTATCAGGTCACCACGGACGACCAAGTCGTCCTGTCATCCGAAGCGGGGGTGCTGCCGGTCGACGCGAAAGACATCCGGCAGAAAGGGCGCTTGCAGCCGGGCCGCATGTTCCTGGTGGACACTGTCCAAGGCCGGATCATCTCCGACGAGGAGGTGAAGGCGGACATTGTCGGCCGTAAACCCTATCGCCAATGGGTCACCCAGTACCGCGTGTCGCTCGACGAGCTGCCCGATCCGATCAGCGTGCCGCAGCCGGACCACCCGACAATTCGTCAGCGCCAGCAAGCCTTCGGCTACACCATCGAAGAGTTGAAGATGGTGATCACGCCGATGGTCGTCAACGGCGAAGAGGCGATTTCGTCGATGGGAACCGACACGCCGCTGGCGGTGTTGTCGGAGCGGCCGCAATTGCTCTTCAAATATTTCCGTCAGCTCTTTGCGCAGGTGACCAATCCGCCGATCGATCCGATCCGCGAGGAATTGGTCATGTCATTGGTCACCAGCATCGGGCCAAAGCCGAACGTGATGGTGGAAATGCCCGAGTCCTGCCGCCGCATCCGCGTGAAGCAGCCGATCCTCACGAATGCCGATCTTCAGAAGATCCGCGAAATCGAGGATCCACACTTCACGAGCCAGACGCTCAAGATGCTCTTTCCCGTGGCCGAAGGGCCCGAAGGGCTGGCCGCCGCGCTTGAAGACCTCTGCCGCCAGGCGTCGCAGGCGATCAAAGACGGGTACAAGTTTCTCATTCTGAGCGATCGCGGGGTCAATGAAGAGTGGGCGCCGATCCCAAGCCTGCTCGCCGTGGCCGCCGTGCATCACCATCTGGTGCGGGAGGCGACGCGCACGGAAGTGGGCTTGACGGTCGAGACCGGGGAGCCGCGCGACGTCCATCACTTCGCCTGCCTCATCGGCTACGGCGCCGGGACGGTGAATCCGTACCTCGTCTTCGAGACGCTGGTCGATTTGGAGCGCGATGGGTATCTGCCCGAGGGGCTCGATGCGGCGACCGCCGAAGGTAAGTTCATCAAGGCCGTCAATAAAGGCTTGTTGAAGATCTTCTCCAAGATGGGCATTTCGACCGTGCAGTCCTATTGCGGGGCGCAAATCTTCGAGGCCATCGGCCTGAACAGCGAATTGGTAAGCCGCTATTTCACGGGCACGCCGTCGCGGGTGCAGGGGATCGGCATCACCCAAATCGGCGAAGAAACGCTGCGCCGGCACCGCCTGGCCTACGAGCCGACGGCCATTCATCAATTGGACTTCGGCGGCGAGATTCACTTCCGGGCCCAGGGTGAGCACCACAACTGGAATCCCGATACGATCTACAAGCTGCAACACGCGACGCGTGCGAACGACCCCAAGACGTTCGCCGAATTTTCGGCGTTGGTCGATGACGAGAGCAAGCGCCGATCGAATCTGCGCGGGCTCTTGGACTTCAAGTTCGCCGACCAGGCGGTACCGCTCGAGGAGGTCGAATCCGCCTCGGCGATCGTCAAGCGCTTCAACACGGGCGCCATGTCCTTCGGCTCGATCAGCAAGGAAGCTCACGAAACGCTGGCGATCGCGATGAATCGGCTGGGCGGCCGCAGCAATACCGGCGAAGGCGGCGAGGATCCGGAGCGGTTCGTCCCGTTGCCTAACGGCGATTCGAAAAACTCGTACATCAAGCAGGTGGCCTCGGCCCGATTCGGGGTGACCGCGCACTATCTGATCAACGCGCGGGAGCTGCAGATCAAGATGGCGCAGGGGGCCAAGCCGGGCGAGGGCGGACAATTGCCGGGACACAAGGTGGATGAAAACATCGCGCGGCTGCGCTTCTCGACGCCTGGCGTGCAGCTCATCTCGCCTCCGCCGCACCACGACATTTATTCGATCGAGGACCTGGCCCAGCTCATCTTCGATCTCAAGAACTCCAACCCGGAGGCAGCGGTCTCGGTGAAGCTCGTATCCGAGGTCGGCGTCGGCACCGTGGCGGCGGGCGTGGCCAAGGCCCACGCCGACAAGGTGTTGATCAGCGGCGATTCGGGAGGGACGGGCGCCTCGCCGCTCTCGTCCATCAAATATGCCGGCATCCCGTGGGAACTGGGATTGGCCGAGACACATCAAACGCTGGTGCTCAACGATCTGCGCGGGCGCATCCGGGTCGAGACCGACGGGCAACTGAAAACCGGCCGCGACGTCGTGATTGCAGCATTGCTGGGGGCCGAAGAGTTCGGTTTCTCGACGGCGCCCTTGATCATCGAGGGCTGCATCATGATGCGCAAGTGCCATTTGAATACGTGTCCGGTCGGGATCGCCACGCAGGATCCAGAATTGCGCAAGAAGTTCACCGGCCAACCCGAGCACGTCGTCAACTATTTCTTCTTCGTGGCGAACGAGATCCGCGCGCTGATGGCCAAGCTGGGCTTCCGCACCTTCAACGAGATGATCGGACGGGTGGACAAACTCAAGGTTCAGAAGGCGGTCGACCATTGGAAGGCGAAAGGGCTCGATCTCTCGCCGCTGTTGGCCAAGCCCGACGTGCCGGATGACGTGCCGCGCTATTGCGTGCAGACGCAAGATCATGGCATTGCCAACATTCTCGACGTGAAGTTGATCGAGTTGTGCCGTCCGGCCATTGAGAAAGGCGACAACGTCCGGCTCGATCTGCCGATCCGGAACGTCAACCGGACGACCGGCACCATGCTCTCCAGTCAGATCGCCAAAAAGTACGGCGCGGCCGGGTTGCCGCCGGATACGATCACGATCAAGTTCAAGGGCTCGGCGGGCCAATCGTTCGGCGCCTTTCTCTCGGCGGGGATCACGCTCTACTTGGAAGGGGAATCCAACGACTATCTCGGCAAAGGCCTGTCCGGTGGGAAAATTATCGTGGTGCCGCCGAAGGGCTGCACCTATGTTCCGGAAGACACCATCTTGATCGGCAACACCTCGCTGTATGGTGCGACCAGCGGCGAATGCTACTTCTACGGCCGGGCCGGCGAGCGGTTTGCGGTGCGGAACAGCGGCGCGCGGGCGGTGATCGAAGGGACCGGCGACCACGGCTGCGAATATATGACCGGTGGCGTGGTGGTCGTGCTCGGCAAAACCGGTCGAAACTTTGCGGCGGGTATGTCGGGCGGCACGGCCTTCGTCCACAACGAAGACGGCAAGTTCGAGTCGCGATGCAACTTGGGCATGGTCGAACTCGAGCCGGTGTCCTCGGCGGAGGACAAGGCGCTGCTCATGGGGTTGGTCGAAGCGCATGTGAAACATACGGGAAGCAAGAAGGCCGCCAAACTGCTCGAGAATTGGAATCAGGTGCTCCCGAAGTTCGTCAAGATCATGCCGGTGGACTATAAGCGGGTGTTGGCTGAACGTAAGGCCGCGGCTGCCAAGGCCGGCGGCGCTAAAGGGAAAAAATAAAAGATTGCCAAGCGTCATTCGTCAAGCCTCAAACGGGGCGAAGTTCGTTCTTCACGAATGACGAGTGACCAATGGCGATTGACGGGTGAAGACATGGGTGACGTCAAAGGGTTCATCAAATACAAGCGGGAAGGGCCGACGCGACGCTCGGTGGGCCTGCGTGTGCTCGATTATAAGGAGCTGTACGACCCGTTCCCTGAGGACAAACTGAAGGCCCAGGGCGCGCGCTGCATGGATTGCGGTGTGCCGTTTTGCCAGAGCAACACCGGCTGCCCGGTCGTCAACCTGATCCCCGAGTGGAACGACCTGGTCTATCGCGGGCGGTGGCAAGATGCGCTTAAGGCGCTCCACGCGACCAACAATTTCCCCGAATTCACCGGCCGGCTCTGTCCGGCGCCCTGCGAATCCGCCTGTGTGCTCGGGATCAATGCCGATCCGGTGTCGATTCGCGTGATCGAATGGAACATCATCGACCGCGGGTTCGATGAAGGCTGGGTGCAGCCCGTGCTGCCGGCCGGAAAGACCGGCAAGTCCGTGGCGATCGTCGGCTCAGGCCCCGCCGGTCTGGCCGCTGCGCAACAGTTGGCGCGAGCGGGGCATGAGGTGACGGTCTATGAAAAGTCCGACCGCATCGGCGGGCTGTTGCGGTACGGCATTCCGGATTTCAAAATGGAAAAGTGGGTGCTCGACCGCCGGCTGGATCAGATGAAGGCCGAAGGGGTGAAGTTTGTCACCAGCACGGCCGTCGGCAAGGACATCACCGGCGAGCAGCTCCGCAAGCAGTTCGATGCCGTTGGACTCGCGATGGGCGCCGAACAGCCGCGAGAATTACCGATTCCCGGCCGCGAGCTCAAGGGCATTCACCTGGCGATGGAGTACCTCACCCAACAAAACAAGCGCGTCGCCGGCGATCCCGAGTCAGCCGCTCCAATCACGGCCAAGGGCAAGCGCGTGGTCATCATCGGCGGCGGGGATACGGGTTCCGACTGTCTCGGCACCACGCACCGCCAAGCCTGCAAAGAGGCCCATCAGTTCGAGTTGCTGCCCGAGCCGCCGCCGCAGCGCGCGGGCTCGACCCCGTGGCCGCTCTGGCCGATGCAACTCCGCACGTCGCACGCCCACGAGGAGGGTTGCGACCGGCAGTGGAGCGTCTCCACGACCAAGTTCACCGGTGAGAACGGGCAGGTCACCAAACTGCACGCCCATCGAGTGAAGTTTGAGAACGGCACATTCACGCCGATTCCGAATTCCGAGTTCACCATGGACGTGGATCTGGTCCTGCTAGCCATGGGCTTCACCGGCCCGGTGAAGAACGGTCTACTCGACGGTCTTGGCGTGAAGTACGACGGCCGTGGGGCCGTGGCGGTCGACCAGCACTTCATGAGCAACCTCGATGGTGTCTTTGCCGGCGGCGACACCAAGCGCGGGGCCTCCCTCATCGTCTGGGCCATTGCCGAAGGCCGCAAGATGGCCGCGGGGATTCATGCCTATTTGAAAGCCGGGAAGTCTTCGAAGTTGAACCGCTGACCGTACGTCCCCCCGTTCTTTCATTAATCATCATGGGCCTGAGGCCTATCGTCAAGCCCAGGCCTCCCCGTTGACAGTGCCGAGGTCCAGTCGTAGCCTCGACTGATCCGGCTCTCTCGGTGCCGCCCAGACCTCCGACGTTCGAATTTGACCGCAAGCGGCGGAGTGCGGGTTGTTCGACTTGGTGATACAACGGTTCATGCGTCGGTGATGTGCACCTGAGCGGCACAAGGAGTCGTCAATGCCTGTCGTGGTCTCTCGATTACAAGTCGCACGCGAGACGATGAGCGATCCGCGCTGGGCTGCCGTCGTCACGCGTGAGGCCGAATCGGATGGGCGCTTCGTCTATTCCGTCTCCACCACCGGCGTCTACTGTCGGCCATCCTGCGCGGCGCGTCTGGCCAAACCGGAACACGTGCGCTTTCATGCAAGCACGGACGCCGCCGAGCAGGCCGGCTTCCGTCCTTGCAAGCGATGCAGGCCAAACGAGACGTCTTTCCGAGATCGGCAGGCCCGCTCCGTTGCCGATGCCTGCCGCTTCATCGAGCAAGCCGAGGTCTCACCCAGTCTGAACCAGTTGGCTGGCCGCGCGCGCCTCAGTCCCTTTCATTTTCATCGGCTCTTCAAGCGGATCGTCGGCCTGACGCCGAGGGACTATGCCGCGGCTTGCCGCGAGCGGCGGGTGCAGGAAGAACTGCGGCGGCGGCCCACGGTCACTGAAGCCGTCATGGAGGCCGGCTATCAATCGAGCGGGCGATTCTATGCACGCGCCACGAAGGTGTTGGGCATGACGCCGACGGCCTATCGCGCCGGCGGGGAGGCAGAGACCCTGCACTTCGCCGTGGGGGCCTGTTCGCTCGGGGCGATTTTGGTCGCCCAAAGCCAGCGAGGGATTTGTGCAATTCTGCTCGGCGACGACCCCGCACGACTGTTGTGTGACCTGCAGGACCGGTTTCCCCGCGCGCGACTCATTGGCGGGGATCGGCGGTTCGAGCACGTCCTGGCTGCTGTTGTCGGCTTCGTCGATCGGCCGAGCGAACGGTGGTCCCTCCCGCTCGATATTCGTGGCACAGCTTTTCAGCGTCGGGTGTGGCATGCGTTACAAGAGATTCCCGTGGGACGCCGGGTTAGCTACAGCGCGTTGGCGAGGCAGCTTGGCCTACCGACAGGCGTGCGCGCCGTCGCGAGGGCCTGCGCCGCGAATCCTCTGGCGGTCGCGATCCCCTGCCATCGCGTAGTGCGCACTGATGGAAGTCTGGCAGGGTACCGTTGGGGGCTGGCCCGTAAGCGTGCATTGCTGGAGAAAGAAGCGAAGCCATGACGCTGAGCCTCTTCCCAGAACTCGACCGGGCGCAGAACGGGAGAGAGGAATTGTGTCCCGGTGCGGTGGTGCTCCGGGGATTCGCGCTGCCGCACCAATCGGCCATCTGGGCAGCCTTGCAAGAAGTCACCGCGTGTGCCCCCTATCGCCACATGGTCACGCCGGGTGGCTATCGCATGTCCGTCTCAATGACCAACTGCGGGCAATTCGGATGGGTGAGCGACCGGGCGGGATATCGGTACGATCGTTGTGATCCGCTGACCGGGCAACCCTGGCCGCCGATGCCAATCGCGTTTGCCGATTTGGCTCGCGAAGGGGCTGCACAAGCCGGGTTTGCAGGGTTCGCGCCGGAGGCCTGTCTGGTCAATCGCTACGAGCCTGGCGCGCGGCTCAGTTTGCATCAAGATCGAGACGAAGGGGATCTCGACTCGCCGATCGTGTCGGTGTCGATCGGGCTACCCGCGATCTTTCAATTCGGCGGACTCACCAGGAAAACCCTCCCGGTCCGTGTGCCTGTCAGGCATGGCGACGTCGTGGTGTGGGGCGGGCCCGCGCGTCTGCGCTATCATGGCGTGATGCCCCTGCAGAGCGGCGTCCATCCGCTCACGGGTTCCTGCCGCATCAATCTCTCCTTCCGCAAGATTTCTTAGTTCAAGAAACCAGCCCATTCGAAGAAGTCGGGGACTCGATCGGCGCGGCTTGCCGAGCAGCGAGGGCGACGGCCCGTGTGCACCCAAACGGGTCATGAACCGTATCAATTCTGTCGCAGGTCTATCCTTTTCGATACTCGATGTGGTGCTGCGGTTCGCCACGGTTGCGTGCAGCGATCTCCGAAGAACGTACGAGAAAACAAACGGTTATGAGTGAATCGCCGCGGAGAAATCCATTGGTACGACTGTTGCGTAAGAAGGGTATAGACAAGATGACTCAACGAAGGGGACCGATGGTCGTGGGAGGTAGGAAGGGGGGTTCGGCTATGACACATCCATTTGAGAACAAAGACAGCATCTTTGCATTGACCCTCTTGGTCGCCCTCTTGGGGGCCTATCTGTATTTCGCGGCGCCCACCGGTCCTATCCAAGTTGTCACAGCCGAAACGCTCTCGCATCCAGTTCAAGCCACCGAGACGCCTCAACTCGTCGTTCCGGCGCAGGCCAAGCCGCACGCGCCCATTCCAGTCGGCTCCTTCGCCTTTGCGGTCACGGTGGGGGTCATCGCCCTTCTCGTGTCCATCGGCCCGCTGATTGCGCAACCGGTGGGAAAACGCTAGCCCTCAGCCGGATCCGCCTGTGCGAGTGAAGAGCGAAGGCGTCTAGCCCCCCGGCCAAGCCGAGATGGTCCGGGCCGGGCCAACCGCAACTATGGTTCTCTCCCAACCCCCCATGGTTTCCCCAAGCCCTCGACGTGTTCAGCCACTTGGCTATCCGTCGCAAAGCGCGCTGCAAGCACGTTAAGGCATGGTGCGGACGAAGGCGTCGCGCGACCCGTTGGTATCGTTGGGGACGAGCGTCGTCGCATCGGAATAAAACGCGATGACCGTGCCGTCCGCATTGAGGACGGGAACCTGACTGTCCCGATCGACGTCCTTCCCGGCGATGGCGACCGTGGCGCGTTTGGTATTGCAGGGCGTGCAGGCCCGCTCGACGCGGTACACGTCGAACAAGCTGTTGCCGTCGGTGGCGGCGGTGTCAAAGTTGTTGGCTCGTGAGACGAACGCGACGTACCGGCCGTCGCGGCTGATCGACGGATACTGGCTGTCTCCGTTGGCCTGTTGGTTCTGCAGTGCGAGCGAAACTCGGGTGATGGTCGGGACGTCCGTCTGAACGTCGGCCACCATCACGTCCGGGGTGGCGGTCGTTTTGACGGGCGTCGCCGTCAGGTTCGTGGCCGTCGACCAGAAGGCGATGAATCGCCCGTCTCCGCTGATGGAGGGCCAGTAGCTCGATCCCGTCGCCGGCAATCCGGAAAACGGCACGGTCACCTTTCGGTTGGTGCGGGTCTGGACATTGTATAGAAAGATATCCGAAACCGTGTCTGCGGTATTCACGTTCGTCAGATTGGCCAGGTTGGTGGTCGTGGAGGCGAAGGCCACAAAGCGCCCGTCGGCCGTGATGGACGGGTTGCCGTGGCTGGGCGCCGAGCCGAGCAGGCTGGCCGGTGGAGTGGCGCGTTGGAGGCTGGGCCCGCCCGCCCGTTGCCAGACGTAGACGTCCGGAAAGGTGTCGACGTCGTCGCCGCTCAGGCGCGAGCCGGAGACGAAGGTGATCACGTTCGCGTCGGCGCTGATCGCCGGTTCGAAGCTGGCGCAGGCCGCTCCGGTTCCGGTGCAAATGCCCGGGATGCCGGGCCCGAGCTGAGAAATGCGCTCGGTGGTTTTGGTGGTACGGTTGCGCAGGTAGATGTCGGTCGCCTGATTCGTGTCGACGATGCCGACGAGCAGGTCGCTCGCCAGCGATTCGAACACAATCTGCTGGCCGTCGTCGCTGATCACCGGCGAGAAGCTGTCCCCGTTGCCGCCGTTCACGCCGACCGCGCTGACCGAAATGAGTTCGGTCAGATTGGTCTGTCGATCCCTCACATAGATCTGGCGGCGGCCGTTCGTGCTGATGCCGGGCACCAGATTCGTGGCGACGGAATCGAAGACCACGTACCGCCCATCGGCCGAAATGCCCGGGCGGCGGTTGGCGCTCTCCGGAATGCCGACGACGAGTGTTGTCCCGTCGCCGCTGCCGCGATCCGGCTGCGCGGCGTTGGCATTGGCGATGGACACGCGCTCGAGCGGCCCCTTCTTCTCTTCTTCTTGATGGCACCCATAGAGCAACGCCGCGACGGTGGCGATGGCCACGGCGGACAGCCCCACAAAGATCAGCCTCGGTCGAACCTGTTGCATCATTGGTGGTGCGAGTTGGATTCCGAGTGCCTCATGATCTGATACAGTGACCTTAAACAAACTCAGTTCACGTTCGCAACCCCTCCGCCGGCGTGATGACATAACCGGTTGCGCATCCGCCGAAGGAGACAACTATCTGTAGGTTTGATCCTGCGGTTTTCGCGGGTCATTCTTTCCCCGCCAGAGCGCGAAGCCGTCTAGTGAGTTCGGTGCCAAGCGCATCCATGGCATCGGCCTTAGCGACCTGCACGACCTCGTGGTCTCGGATGGCCGGTGTGCCGATTCGTTGTGACATGCCCTCCGATTCCGCGCTGGCATACAAGAAGGCATTCCGCACGTCCCAGAGGGCGCTATCAAGGAGAAGCAACGCATCCACGTTCGTGCCATGAGCCAAGAACGTCCCGATTCCCGTCGCATACCAGGCCGCGGCGGAATTATTGTATCGGTCGACATCCGCGATGCCGGTCAGGATCAACAACGCATCGGCGCCATGTTGGGCGGTTGCCAAGCGAATGCCTTCCAGCCGTTGGTCGGTGACTCGGCTTTGGGGTAGGAGGAAAAAGTCAGCGAGGACCCCCTTGGCCTTGAGGTCTTCTCCCCAGGCCAAGAGCTTTTCCTTGTCCTTCGTGTCCCATTTCCATTTGACGGTCTCATAGGCCACTCGGCGAGGGATCACGGGTCGGCGGTACTCCGGTATCTCCGGTGCGAGATAGATGGCCAGGCGAAAGGGGAGTGGAATCTGGGGGCGCAGTGCGAACGCCCGTTCGATGTCATGATTGGACACCTGGAGTGCTGGGGCCCCACCCTGGTCCGATGCAGAAGCGCTCTCGTCGTTATGGCTAAGCGGAACCAGGGTAGATTTCAAGAAGCCACGGTCGAACCCTCGACTTGTGGAGCACCCCGCCGTAATGAGTATGCAGAGGATGACCACCCATCTGAAACCTTGCATAGGGACCTCCTTTGTAGTGCGGATTGACTTATGCTGCGGCCAACATGCGCTCTCTTCCAAGAACCCCGTGGGCGAGATGCATTCAGTAGCCCAGCCCTTCGATTTTTTTCAGCCAAGAGGGTAAGGGAAGCAGGGACGGGTCGGGTGGGTTCTCGGGTTGGATCGGGGCTGACCAGGGGCCATACTCGCACACAGTCTCGTAGACACCGCCCAATCGAGTTTGGTAGGTGTCACAGTGGTGACCGTTCTCATCTGTTGAGTGTCCGATGGGCACCATTGTGTGGCAACCCGCGAGCGACAGATAGTTCAATAGAAGAAGGGCACAGGCTCGTTTCATAGGCGCACCTCTTTCCAGTGAAGACGTGCCGAGCACCGATTCACTGTACCAAGGGAATTTCCGTTAATGTTGGGCGGTTTGTGCCGAACGCGGCCTACGCTCGCCCTAGGATGGGCGACCCATCTGGTGTTCTTCGCCTGGATCGTGGTGTCCGTTGGGCTGGGACTTGGGTCGGCCGGCGCAAGCTCGATTGGTTCGTCCAAAGATTTCGCCGTGACGGTCCGGCTGCTGGACAGTGATCGGAATCCACTGCCGGATTCGGGCTACACCGGTGAGGTCACGATCCTGATGCCGTTTGTGGCGGGACGCATTTTCGGCGAGGCGAGCGGCGAAGGGGCGATCAAAAAGCGTGTCCACGTGGGGGACGTGTTGCGATTCGCCGCGGAGGCGCTCCAGCGACCGTTGGAACGTGCCGCCAAGGCCTGGAGCGAGGGCGAGGCTACGGCGCCGACCATCGTCCCTCGGGCCGCCAGGATTGTGCGGCTGGCGACCCTCAGTCTCCGTCCCGACGGCGAGCCCTTTGCCGACCAAACCTTGTTGCTGGATCCGGACACGAAAGACGGGTTGTTGCTGCTGTACGTGGATCGGGCGTGCTCAATTCGTGGGACCACGCCGATCGGTACGGGCACGGCCGATCTTGCAATTGAATTGCCCGCGGCCGGATTCCATTGGATTCGCGTCCGCAATCTTGAAAAGGGGCGCCAGCGGCTGACGTATGAAGCGCAGGTCGAGCGGGCGTGGTTGGGACTACAGGTGATCGGTCGGGCGAAGGACTGAGGGCCGAGGACTGAGGATCGAAGCGGTCTTGCCGCTATCGAAGCAGGGACAAGCGCCGGCAGATGTCGGCAATCCACCGTTTGGCCGGCGTCCGGAGCCCGCTGAAACTCAAGCCGAACTGGCCGAGCCGGACCCAGCGGACCATGGCTTCATCGATGACGATGACGCTGCTGTTCGCGCCGTGCACGGACAGCTCCACGACCTGACCTTCCTTGACGGGCAAGGCGCTCTTGATGCAGCAGCCGGTTGCCGACATATCGGTGATGCGGCCCTCGCCCGCGAGTTTGTCTCCACGCACGGCGACATGTACGCTGTACTCGACCGGGGCGCGCCGATTCTTGCGATTATCAGAGGTGTGGAGAGCAGGCAATGCCATGACGTGGTTCCTTTCGACGAATAACCGCGAATCTAAAAGGTACCCTACCACGGGCGGGTCCCTTCGGCGAACAAATTGCATCTATCGACAGGGGGGCGATGAGGAGACCGCCTGATGGCTGAGAGACCCTATCCTCGGAGTCCCACCGTCCTCTTGGGCGGTCTGGCGCATTTGGCGCGGATGATCGATAAGGTGCGCTTGCGTCATGCCGGTGGGATTCCGGACTATACGTACCTGACGGGCGGCTTCGACAAGGCGTTGCTCGACTACCTGCAGATCGACGCCGTGGCCTTTGAACAGCGCGTCCTGGCCGGCGGCACGGACGAGGAGATTCTCGAATGGACGCGGGCACAGGGCCGTCCCTTGCGAGAGGCCGAGGTTCGTCTCTGGACTCGAGGGGTCATGAAAGCGAAGCCGGGAGATCCCGTCGCAGCGCAGCGATTTCGGGACCTGCTTGCCGGCATCGCCGCGAAGCGTGGCGTTCCGATCGACACGCTGCCTACGGTGACAACCTGGGTCGAGGGGGTTGACCTGGATGAGGACCGACTGTAGCCCGTTTCATCGACAGCCGGTTGCCGTCCACTCACGGCCGTGAGTGGGACCACGCTCCCCAGCCCCTGCGCCGATAGCCGTCGGCCGACGGTGCGCAGTATGGCTTCCCTTAGAAATGGAAATTCAGGCCGACCGTAAACATATGCCCGCTGTCGTCGAACTTCTTGTCCCGCAGGCTGGCATCTTTTGATTCGAGTTTTTCGACCCAGAGATAACGATAAGTGCCGTCGACCGAGATCCCGCGACTCAACCACCACTGAAGCCCTGCGCCCGCATGGAGTCCGAACCGGTGCTGGGAATCCTTAAAGTTGCCGTTTGATTCGACCTTGGTGTAGTACCAGCCGGCCCCGCCCAAGACAAACGGACTGATCGGGCCGGTGGGGATGAGATACGCGAGTGCGGAGAGCTGTACCGGCGCGGTCCACACGCGGGTATTACTCTCGTATTTGTCGCGGCGCAGATCGGCCGAGGCCTCGACGGCCAGCACCGGCCCCAGGTGTAGACGAGCTTGCGCGCCTCCGAAGGGGCGGGAGTGGTCGTCTTTGGGATCGATCACGGCGAATCGTGGGCCGATCGAAAGGCCGCCGCGGCTGATATCCGACTCGGCCAACGATGAGCCGACAAGCCCGATGGTGAACGTCCACACGAAGCACAGTGCCCAGGCCAGGAACTTGACGCGACTTCGAATCAACATCTGAGTCCTCCTTGTGTCACCAGGTATTGGGCATAGGGATTCGCTCATTGGACGACGTGACGGCGAATCTGTAAACGAGCCTACGATGCGATTGAATGCCAGTCTGTTTCGGCCGCGGAAGCGGATGCTGCCCCTCACGGGTCTCGTGGCGTTGCTGGTGGGGGCTCCGCTGATGGGTCTGTGCCTGGACCGGCAACCTCTCGCACCATATTTGCACTTTCCTCCTCAGACGCGCTGGGTCCAGCATGCGGCGTTCTCGTGGCCAATCTTCGTCGCCGTCGCGATGGCCGACCTGCTCCTGTTCGCCGCCATCGTGCAAGGGCTACGTTGCCGACTGTCCCGTTCGCTCAGGTCGGCTGAGGTGCCTGGTCGAACCGGATTTCCTTGGTGGGGCTGGGGCGGGCTGGTCTTGACGGGGCTGGTCTGGGTGGTCGCCTGGAATCGTTTCGAGTGGGTCGGACAACTTCAACGGCATACCTTCACACCTTTGTGGCTTGGGTACATCGTGGTTGTGAATGCCTGGACTCACTCCCGAGTCGGGCACTGTCTGATCCTCCATCGCCCCCGCTACTTTATGTCGCTCTTTCCGCTCAGCGCGTTGTGCTGGTGGTACTTCGAGTATCTCAATCGCTTCGTACAGAATTGGCACTATCCGCTTGTCTGGGAGGTGACCGCGATCGAGTACATCGTCTACGCCACGCTATCCTTTTCGACGGTGTTGCCAGCCGTCATCAGCACGGCAGAATGGCTGACGTCCTGGGCTCCCTTCTCGAGGTCCGAGAGAGCCGCAACGCCTCCCGCGCCAGGCCCTCCGCCTTGGGCCGGCTGGGCCCTCTGTCTGACGGCCGCTGTTGGCCTCTCCGGCATGGCCGTATGGCCCGATGATCTGTTTCCGCTGGTATGGGTTGCACCCCTGCTGGCGATTCTCGGCATCCAGGCTATCCAAGGGGAATCGAGCCTGCTCGACGCGATGATCGCCGGGGAGTGGCGACGACTGATCGTGCCGGCCCTGGCCGCCTTACTCTGCGGGGCGTTCTGGGAACTCTGGAACAGCCAGAGCCTCGCTCACTGGGAATATTCGATTCCATTTGTGCAGCGGTTCCATCTCTTCGAGATGCCACTGCTTGGGTATGCCGGGTATCTTCCCTTCGGACTTGCCTGTCTTGCCGTCGCCGATTGGGTCCTGCCCCGCAAGTTTTCAGACGGCGTGGCCTACTATCGGAGGCAGCTGCCGACGTAACTCCAGATCAGCCACGCTACGATTTCGGCTTCACCTCCAACACGGTCACGTCGAGCACCACGTGCTTTCCAGCGAGGGGGTGGTTGAAATCCACAAGGGCCGAGCGATCCGACAGTTCGAGAATCGTGAAGGGAATGCCCTCGGACGTCTGGCTGACTTCACCCACCCGTGCCGCGGCCGGCACCTTCTCGCGGGAGATCGACACTTTTCGCGTCGCATCGTAGGGGCCGAACGCGCGATCCGGAGACAAGTCCAGATGCGTCGTCTCTCCCGCCTGTTTGCCCACGAGCGCTTCTTCAACCGCCGGGAGGAGTTGCTGCTGCCCGTGGGTGTATTGACTGACCTTGTCGGTAATGACCAGGCGCTCTTCGGGAACCTGGATCGTGATCTTGATGAGGACGTCGGCACCAGGTGCGATGCGGGGCAGATCCTTGGCCGCGCCCAGCCCGAAGACCGACATGACGAGCGCGAAGGCGAGTATGAGGGATCGCGAGGGGGGTTGAGTGGTCGGCTGTATCATGGGGATCCTCCTTCCGCGAATGAATGAGTACCGGTACGCCTGCCTAAATGCCTCAGGGGCAGGTCCGTCGCAGACCTGCCTCTCACTCTCTTCGCAAACATCGCGCCTGGAACTGTCTGAAATATGTTCCCCCAGAGAGGACCGCACAATCAGTGACTTGCGAGGAACGGGGATGCGAACACAGGCCCGATGCCCCACAGAGATACTGTGTGACTGTAGGGAGAGGAAGACAGCCCTTCACGGCCGCCCCCGGCTGTTTGCACAAAGGACCGCCGCCGGCCTGCGTTGACGATGTCCCCTTGGGAATAGCCCGTTGGCGCGGACACCGCCAACCGTGGTCATCACGAGGACATGGGCCTCATGAAGGGTGTCCGCTGACTCGGCTGCGCTCAGGCCACATGGGGTGTCGTCATCCGCCGCCGGCTGGTGCGGGCTCTCTCTCCAGGCCGAGTTTCACAATTTTCACGACCCGATCGTCGGCATCGAGCTCGAGCGTGCAGGTGTCTCCCTTCTTCACTCCATCCAAGAGTTCCTTCGAGGCGACCCGCAGCGTAAGCTTGTGGCCATCCGCGGTTTGAATGGTGACCTGAGGGATGCCGGAGTTGATGGACTCGATTGTGGCTCTTGTCAGCGTCACAGAGGCGGCTGCGGGTTCGACATGGACGGCTGGTAGTCCGGCGGCCATCACACAGGACAACAGGGCGATGCGGAGGGCAGACATGTTCATGAGCGCACCTCCTCTCTCAGATGAAGGTCCTCTCTTCAACACATCCGGGTCGACCTTCCGGTAAACCGACTCAAGGTATCTATTCAAGGAGCGGGCCGAGACCAGTAGGAAAAAAGATACGACCACAAGACCGCCAGAGAATCGGTCCCTTAGCGGATGCGGCGCTCTCTCGAGGAGGATGGGGCGGCCTTATGGCGAGGCGCTCTGCCCCAGGCCTGAAGGGTAGAAGCTACAGCGGGAAGGGTCGCCGTATTCGATGGGGCCCTGGTATCGCGTGTCCGACTGCAAAGGGAGGGGGCCTACCGCACGTTTACGAAGCGCTCTTGCGCGAGTCGGCGGAGGCGATCGATATCTTCGTGGCGGGAGACGGAGAGCGGGACGGTTTGGCGGAGTTCTTCCAGGAGATGGTCCGTGTCGAGTGGGCGTTTTGCGTGGAGCGCGCGATAGAGCGCCGCCACGACCGCCTGTTCGATTTCAGCGCCGCTGAAGCCGTCACTCGCCGAGACGATGCGTGTGAGGTCGAACGTGCCCGGCTCTTGCTTTCGAATCCCCAGATGAATGGACCAGATCGTCTCGCGCTCCGCCTCGTCCGGCAGATCCACGAAGAAAATTTCGTCGAATCGGCCCTTGCGCAACAGTTCGGGGGGCAGCACGCTCAAGTCGTTGGCCGTCGCGACGACGAAGACCTCCTGTTGTTTCTCTTGGAGCCACGTCAAGAAAGCGCCGAAGAGACGGCGGCTGAGACCGCCATCCGTATCGCCTCCCCCGGGATTCATCGCTTTCTCCAACTCGTCGATCCAGAGGACGATAGGGGCGAGCGACTCCGCCATCTCGATCGCCTTGCGAAAGTTCTTTTCCGATTCGCCGATGAACTTGTCGAAGAGCCGGCCCGCATCGAGCTTTAGCAGCGGCATCCTCCACTGCCGCGCGATGACTTTGGCCGCGAGGGACTTGCCGCAGCCCGGGACGCCGACCAAGAGGATCCCGCGCGGCGGAGTCAAATTGAGGGCCTTGGCTGCCGCCGAGTATCCCAGGTGTGCGCGTTCCAACCAGGCTTTGAGGGCGGCGAATCCCCCGAGTTCGAATCGATTGTCTTCGACGGGATAGTATTCGAGCAGGCCTCCTTCCTTGATGGCCTGTGCTTTGCGCGCCAAAATCTTCTGCACGTCGTTCACCGAAAGCACGCCGTCCTCGATCACACAGTGGGAGATGACCTGCCGGGCTTGGTGCAGGGTCAAACCTTTCAGCGCACGGAGCACGGCCTCGTAGTCATCGGGCCGGAGGGGAGGGAGGGCCTTCCGAGCCGCGCGGGCCATGCCGTCGGTGACGGGCGTGGCGCCGCTGGCCGACGAGGGGCCGCCCTTGCCGAGCGACTGCAACACACCCTGGACGACCAGGTCCAACTCGGCGCGATCGGGAAGCTGTAGTTCGTAGCGGACCGCCAGTCTCTCAAGATCGGGTGGCAACGAGAGCGGATGCCCGGTGACGACGCAGGTGGCGCGCGATTGACCGAACCGCTGGCACACCTCGCGCAACTGCCTGGCCACTGCGGGGTCGTTCAAGTGGGCGGCGAGGTCTTTCAGCCAGAAGATTGCTTCGACCGTCAGACCGCTGAGGTGCTGAAGGACGGCCAGGGGGGCGGCCGTCATGCGGTTGCCGGTCTGGGCATCCTCCAGCTTGGTGAGGCCGCGCGTAATCGACCATTCGTAAATCGGCAAGCGTTCCTGTCCCGCGACGGAACCGAGCAGGGTCAGGACCCGCTCCTCCTCTACCGTATCGATGACGATGAGCGGATGGCAGGAGCGGACGAGGGTCCGAAGATCGTGCACGCTGGTCGGGAGTAGCATCGACCGAAATGCTATCACGGCGGGTTCGGCCGGCAAACGAAAAGCCCGCTTTGGGTGTCGGTTGCGCCCCGGCCCCTACGACGGCGTTTTGGCGCAACGAAATCCCACGGTGGGGGCGCGCTGCTGTGGGGACGCTCCGCTGCGCGTTGCGGCCCGGAGCATGTTGGGTTTACTTTTCCATGAGCCCCCGCGAAGCCCCTTGTAGCGTCCGGTGGCCGGCCCCGGTGGATTGCGCGCCGGTGTGATCGAATAGTAGTCAAAGCCGAACCAATCTTGGACCCACTCGGCGACGTTGCCGGACAGATGCCGAACTCCGAAGGGACTCTGCCCGTCCTCGCCGCTGTCGACTGCCGCCACCAGTGGAATCTCGTGGGCATGATAACGTCCGAAGACCGCCAACCCCCCGGCTGGATCCTGTGGACCCCATGGAAACAGATGGCCGTCGGGACCTCGGGCGGCCTTCTCCCACTCCGCTTCGCTGGGGAGCCGTTTCCCTGCGGTCAGACAGAAGTCGCGCGCCTCCTGCCACGTGACGTACAGGGCCGGCCACCGAGCCAAAACCGCATCTGGCACAAAGTGGACGGAAATGACGTGCCACAACACTTTTCTCAATTCGGCGGACACGGGACGTTTCGTGCGAAGGAGAAACGACAGGAATTCACCGAGGCTGACCTCGTCGCGGTCGACGGCGTAGGTGTCCAACCAGACACGATGCTGTGGGAGCTCGGTGTCGTCGAATTGGGTTTCCATGGCGTACGGCTCGTCGTCCTTACGGACGCTCCCCATGATGAACCAGCCTTCGGGCACCGTGATCATCGGCGAGGGCACGACGGTTTTGGCGATGCCGGCCAGATGGTGCGGCAAGTCCGCCTTGGCCTCGGCGGCCACCGCCGGACGGTTCGGGCCGCCGAGCAACGACGCCAGACAGAGCCACGCTGGCACACTCGCGCGCGAGAAGAGGCTCACAGCTTGGTCTGCGAGGAAACAGATTTGTTGATTTCCGCGATGAGGCGGCGCTCGATTTCCGCCGCTTCATCGGGACTGGCCGTGAGGATGCGGTTTCCTTGGGCGAGCTTCTCGAACTCGGCCTTCACGTTGAGCCGGGTCGTATTGGTTGGCAGGCTCTGGATCGTAATCAGGAATTGATTGCGGAAGCCGGACGCCTCCAGTGAGGCCGGGGCGGAGACCTTGCGCTCCGTGACGAACACCGCCTTTTGTTCGAGCTTTACGCTGACCTTGAGGGCGTAGCCGTTGCGGGCAAGGGCTTCTTCCGCGGCTTTCGCGACCAGGGCCAACGCTCGCGGAAACTCCTCGGATTGCCCGCCTTTGTCCTCCGCTCGGACCGTGGTGGCAGCCTGCACGGCGGCCGTGCGCTGGACCTCATCGGTGAGTTTCTTGGCGTGGGTCAGTTGCGCCGCGAGTTTCGCACCGACTTCTTTGGTCTCGGCGCGTGCCTGCTCGACCTCCTTTTGCGCGCGCTCGGTTTCCTTTTTCGCATCGCGCAGTTCCTGATTCAGCAGATCAATCTGCTGCTGCATGACCTTGGTGCCGTCCTGCAAGGAGTTCAACACCGATTCTTGTCTCGTGACTTGGCGGCGGAGGCCTTCGTTCTCGGCTTTCAAGGGGGAGTCGTCCGGTTTGCAGCCGTGGAGGCCGGCGCAAGCCGTCGCGAGGCACAGGCTCAACAGCCAGCCTCGGGCGGGGAAAAACGTGGATGTCACCCTGACGGTCAAACGCCGGCTAGACGGGCGTTTGACGCTTCGGGTCATGGCGGCATATGCTCCCGACATGGGCGGCATGCTCGTCACGATAGGCCTCTCCCTCATTGCAACAACGGCCTTGGTTGGACAGGGATACGTAGACCCAACTGGGATCTCGCGAGAGGGGGGCACGGTCGTACCGGCCGAAGAGTATCCTGTTTTTGATAGGGTTGTCGAGTCCAAGTTTCTCGCCGCCTCGACGCGTGTCGTGCTCATTGAGCGGCAGACCGCCACGCGCGTGCACCCCGACCTGGCGGACCCGCCGACGCTCCAATGGTTCGAGGAGATGCAGCCGTTCGGAGGCCGGCTCCGTCCGCAGCTCCTGCGTGATTTTATCGCCAAGAATCAGCAGCCCTCGCGGCTGGAGGACCGGTTTCGCTTCGGCGTGGCCGTACGCTTCGTGACGCCGGAAGGACTCGCCGAGCCGGATGTGCGCGCGCCGCGTCGCCCCAAGTGCGAGCGTGCAGGGCCTCTGCCGACCGCGTGGCCCGCTGCGTCACCGGTGATCGATCGGCTGGCGTTCTCCCGCGTGGGATTCACCCTCAAGACGGACGAGGCGCTGGTGTACGTGGCGAACGAAAGGCCGGACGCCACCGGGTCGGGGATGCTGGTGTGGCTGGGTCGACGCGGTCTCGCGTGGGAGATCTTGGACACCGACGTGCTCTGGGTGGCGCGCCCAGACCGGGAAGAGATGTCGCCGCGTGAGTAACGTGATCCGAAAGACGTTTGCGGTGCCGCCGCTCGGGTGCAATTGTACGATCCTCGGCGATCCGGTGTCGAAGCAGGCCCTGGTGGTCGATCCCGGTGGGGCGCATGAGCGCATTCTAAAGGAAGTGGCCGAGTTGGGACTGACCGTGACCCGTATCCTCCATACCCACGCCCATTTCGATCATTTTCTAGCCTCCGGCCATATGCGAGCGGCTACGGGTGCGAAGCTCTGCCTGCATCCGGACGATCGATTTCTCTGGGAGATGCTGGATGAGCAATGTGCCATGTTCGGTGTGGCGTCGCAGCCGGTGCCGCCACCGGACTACTGGATAAAAGACGACGACACCTTCTCGCTGGGTGAGCTGGTGACCGCCGCGTTGCACACCCCGGGACACACGCCGGGCTCGATGAGTTTTTATGTGCCGGCGGCCGAGTTGGTCTTGGCGGGCGATACGCTTTTTCGTGGATCAATCGGGCGGACGGATCTGTGGGGCGGCGATTTCGACGCCATCGAACGGTCTATTCGGGAGCGGCTGTACGTCTTGGCTGAGCAGACGGTCGTGGTCACGGGACATGGGCCGGAAACGCAGATCGGCGTCGAGCGACGCACCAATGGATTCGTGCGTGTGTGAGCGCCGGTGCAGAGATGGAGTCCTCAATGAGTGGTAGGAGGTGGACCATGAGATGGCTGCGCGTCGCGGCGCTGTTGGGCGCCATCAGTGGATTCATGGGCGCCAGCGGGCCGGCGGTCGCGCAGCGTGTCGCGCCAGCTTCGGGGGAGCCCGGGCTCATTCGCATCGCGGACGTACAGGTACGAATCGTGGAACAAGGGCCGGTGGTGCTACTCATGGCCGAAGGCAAGGCCATTCCGATCTTTGTCGACTTGACCGTCGCCGGGTCGATTCAAGGCGCGCTCACGGGGCAAAAGCTTCCGCGCCCTATGTCGCACGATCTCATGCACACCATCATGGAAACCTACGGAGGGCGGGTGACCCGGACGGTGATCACGTTGAAGGAGGGGACCTACTACGGCGCGTTGAGCGTCACCTTCAATGGGGAGGAGAAAGTCTTCGACAGCCGGTCCTCTGATTCGATCGCGTTAGCCGTGCACTTCAAGGCCCCCATCTTGGTCCCTCGCGACCTGCTTGAATCTGCGGGGAAGGTGTTGCCGGAGTCCAAGAAGCAGGAATTGTAGCAGGACATCGGCTGGCTGGGCCCCGACTGTTCTCTCAGCGCGTTTTCGCGCCGGCCGACTGGGCCATGCGCTCGTGGAGGCGTTTCAGGCGCTGGTCTGTGGACTGGCTGATGAACGCCAAGTTCTCTGCCAGGTGTTGTTCCGGGGTCAGCTCGCCCGCCTCGCGTCGTTTCTGCTGAGCCAAGCCGAAGTGGGCGACCTCCTGAACCGCCTGATCGTTGAGTTCTTTCCAAATCGCCTGACACGTCGTCTGCTGTGCGGCCGCGTAGCGGTCACAGGGAGGATCGGCAGCGCCAAGCGAGGCCGCCCACACGATTCCAGCCAGAAGGCCCGCACCCGCGCTCAATTTCAGCTGGGTTTTCATCGTACGACACCATAGCACAATCGGACAGGGGCCGTTTCTTGACAGGTTCCGAGGAACTTCACTAGACTCGGCGTCCTAAGGGTAATCTTCATCCTCCAGGTACGAGGTTCAGCCGTGCCTCGAAACTGGGCTGGGGCGCATCATCGCGGCGGTCGCCCGTTCGACCTCACGGATTTCTCCCTTCGTGACATGGCCGAATGTGGGGCGGCGCTCCGCGCGCTCGGGGCCTCGTCCACAAGTTTTCAAGACACGGCCCAACGCCTCGCGCAGTATCTCTTCACCCTCTTGCGTGATCGCGATACGGGCGGAGAGCAGTGCGTCCTCGTTCGGTGTTTCGCGACCCGCCCGTTCTCCATGCTGGATGCCGCCGATCGGGAGTTTGCCGTCTCCGCCCTCGGGAGGGCTCCACGTTCGCCCGGCATGAAATGCCTGACTCTCCTGGGGACAGCCGGCATTCAACCCGGGTGGAACGACCGACTCAATTCCTATCGCTATCGCGCCATTCCGCTCGTCAGTGAGCAGTTTGTCGGGCAGTTCCCGATGTTCAGCCAGCTCCTCAAGCAGTTCGGCGTCAAGATTCAGCCGCTGCTTCGGCCGGACTCGGATTTGCTAATGGATTGGGAAGAGCGGACCCACAACGTCTTTTATGTTCCGGATGCGGTGGACAGTCCCTTCGTGCCAAAACAGCAGGATTTCGTGCTGCGCTACGGGGTGAAATCAACCCTCGGCTTCGGCGGCCTGTTACCATCCGGGCACTTGTTCGCCGTGATCCTGTTCTCGAAGGCGCGCATTCCATCCGATACGGCTGATCACTTCCGAACGCTCGCCCTCAGCGCGAAACTCGCACTGCTCGCCCACGATCAGCATGATGAGGGGGAGGGGTCGGGGGCGAGTAAACGGACGGGCGGAAAGGAGGGGGGCCGGGGCGAAGAGGTTCAAGCCCGGTTGCGGTATGAGACCTCGACGACGCGCCAACTCCTGGAGGTCCACGAGCGGACCGTCGTGGCGGATGTGATTCACCGGGATTTGGCGGAAGCCCGTCTGGAGCAGCTTCGGCGGAACTATGAGCTGCTGCTGAATTCGGCGAAGGACGGGATCTATGGGGTCGATCGGGAGGGGAATACCACGTTCGTGAACCCGTCCGGCGCCCAGATGTTGGGATGGTCGACAGAGGAGGTCGTCGGGCGTCCCATGCACGCACTCATGCATTACTGCAAAGCCGATCGCACGCCCTATCCTTCCGATGAATGCCCGACCAATCGGACGCTCCAGGAGGGGACGACACACGACGTGGAGGATGAGGTCTTCTGGCGAAAGGACGGGACTAGTTTCGAGGTCGAGTACTCATCGACGCCGATCCTCGAGCATGGACGGATCATCGGCGCCGTGGTGACCTTCCGCGACGTGACGGAACGAAAAAAGGTCGCGCGCCTCCTGCGGGAAAGCACCGAACGGTATCGGAGGCTCGTTGAGGTATCACCCGACGCCATCTTTATCAATCGCGGCGGCCGGATCGTGTTCGTCAACGAGGAAGGGCTCAAGCTCTTCGGCGCCGAGCATGCCGACCAGGTCCTTGGAAAATCGCCGTTTGAGTTCATACATCGGGACGATCAGGAAGTCGTCCGGCAACGAATCCGCCGAATGTTAGAAGAGGGCGCACGGTTGGTGCCGCTCCTCGAAGAACGATACATCCAGCTCGATGGCACCGAGGTGGCGGTGGAGGTGACAGCCACGCGCGTGGTGGATGGCGGCGAGCAGGCGGTTCAGGTCGTCGCGCGGAACATTACTGAACGGAAGCAGGCCGAAGCCACGCTCAAACAGGTTGAGGCCCGGTACAAGAGTATCTTCGAGAATGCGGTCGAAGGTATTTTCCAAACGACGCCGGATGGTCGATTCCTGGCCGCCAATCCGGCGTTGGCTCGGATGTGCGGCTACGATTCTCCGCAAGATCTGATGCAGAGTATTACCGACGTTGGTGGCCAGCTCTATGTCGCCGCTGAGGACCGAGAGACCTTTAAGCGACTCATCGAACAGGACGGGATGGTGCGGGGGTTCGAGTATCAAATGTACCGCAAGGACCGCACCCGGCTCTGGGCGTCCGAACATGCGCGGGCCGTGCGCGACACCCAGGGGCGGGTGGTGTGTTACGAAGGTACGATCGAGGACATCACGGAGCGTCGCGAGGTGCAGGCCAAACTGCAGGAGACGTTGGGACGTCTGCGCACGCTCTCGAAGCGGTTGGAGAGTGTGCGGGAAGAGGAACGTGCGCGCATCGCACGGGAGTTGCACGACGAACTCGGCGTCGGCCTGACCTGTTTGAAGATCGATCTGGCCCGCGTGCAATCTCTGCTCGAACCTGGTACAAACACCAAGGAGCGAGGCAAGATCCAAGACAAGGTGCAATCGATGATCGAGCAGGTGGATGGCACGATTTCGGCCGTGCAACGCATCGTGGCCGAGTTGCGCCCCGGCGTCCTCGACGATCTGGGGTTGGTGGCGGCGATCGAATGGCAATGCCGGGATTTTGAGCGGCGGACCGGCATTCCATGCGCGTGTGAGACCGGGGCGGAGGACATCGTGATCGCGCCGGATCGGGCCACGGCTGTCTTTCGGATTTGTCAGGAGGCGTTGACCAACGTGGCGCGGCACGCGGGAGCGACGGCGGTCTCGGTCAGGCTCCGGCATGAGGGGGACCGCCTGTGGCTTGAAGTGCAGGACAACGGGCGGGGCATCCCCCCGGAGAAATTGTCCGATGCCACCGCATTTGGTCTGATGGGGATGCACGAACGTGTGCGGGATCTTCAGGGGGACTTCCAGATTCGGGGAGAGGAGGGCCGAGGCACGACGATCACCATGACCATCCTAGTCTAACGCGAGGAGGCTATGTTGAAAGTTCTCATTGCAGACGATTTCCCGTTGTTTCGACGCGGCGTGAAGGAAATGCTGAGCGAAGGCTTGGGAGAGGTCCGATACGGCGAAGCCGGCGATGCACCCGAGTTGATGGAACAGGTCCGCAAAAAGACGTGGGATGTGCTGGTGATGGACATCACCATGCCTGGGACGACCGGAACCGAGGCGCTCAAGCAGGTGAAGCAAGCGTGCCCGTCCTTACCGGTCATTGTGTTGAGCATGCACCCAGAAGATCAGTACGCCGTCCGCATGTTCAAGGCTGGGGCCGACGGCTATCTCAACAAGGCCAGCACGCCGCATGAATTGGTGAGCGCCATCAAGAAGGTCCTGGCGGGCGGGCAGTATGTCAGTCCGACCGTCGCCGAGCGGCTGGCCCTGACGATGAAAGTCAAGGACGCGGAACGGATGCACGAGTTGCTTTCCGATCGTGAATACGAAGTGCTCCGCTTAATAGCGTCGGGCAAGACCGTGTCGGAGGTGGCGGAGGCGCTGAACCTGAGCGTGACGACCGTCAGCACCTATCGGGCGCGCATCCTCGATAAGATGCAGTTGAAGAACAATGCCGAGCTGACGCGCTACGCACTCGAGCACCACCTGGTGGCCTAGTCCCTGCGAGACCGATCGCCTCATGGAGCGCGGAGCACCCTCCTGCTTACCTTCCTTGTCCTCCAAACGATGACAAGCGGATTGAGTTTCTTTCGATAGCAAAATCATACTGCTCACGATAGCCCGAGGGGGGCGGCGCCGGTATAATCTCACTCCTGGAGCCTTCTGCCTCTCTTGGACCTAACGATGTCGGCCCCTCACCACCATCTGGACGGCGCGATTCTCGGCGAGTTGCAAGACCGCGGCACCTGCGAGTTCGAAGCGCTGGTGATGCGCCTGCCGGCCTACAGTTGGAATGAGGTCTTCGGGGCGGTCGATCGTTTGGCCAGGGAATCCAAGGTTGTGGTCCTCGCTCCGAATCAGTCCGAGTACGTGGTTGCGGTTCATCCTGTCGCTCGCCTGTCTCGCGCTCGCACGCTCGCTTCTTGGTAGTCTCGGTGCAACGGCTCTCCCGGTAGAGGGGGTGGCCGCCGGGGTTCGTATCGCCTGAAGTTGGAGGACGCCTGGTGTTGTGGCCAGTGGCGAGTTCCCCTTCGTCGAATGAATCCGAGTCGGAGCTCGTGGTTTGCCCGGTGTGCAAGCGAGTGTGGAACAACCGCAGCGGATCCTTACCCGCCTGGATTGAGTTCGCCGCGTACTTTCGGGAACGACCCATTCACCCCGGCTTCGTCACCTGCCGGGCGATACCCTGCAGCGACTGTGAGATGGGGGTCTGGGACGAAACACATTGCAATGTGGTGGACCAAGAGGTGCGTTCATGGAATGGCTATCCGACGGCACAGTAGCCACACAAGAGCGGCCGCGCCAGGGCAGCGGGTGGGGGCGTTGCCATCGAGGCTTGTGGTCGATCGTGCTCGCGGGGGGTGCCGCAGCCTCGGTCGACCCTCTGATTGAGCGCTGGATCGGACATCCCAGGCCTAAACAGTTTTGCAGCTTTGTGGGCACACGCTCGCTCTGGCAACACACGATCGATCGCGCGGCGCGGCTGACGCGCCCGGATCGGGTCGTGGCGGTCGTGGGTGCCGACGACCTGTCCGAAGCCGAGGACCAACTCGACGGTCATGCGATCGGACGCATGCTGGTACAACCCTGTGGGCCCAGTACCGCGGCGGGTATTTTTCTTCCCCTGACCTACATTCGCCTGCATGATCCCAATGCGACCGTCGTCGTCTTCCCCGCGGATCACTTCGTCTATCCGGAGACGCGGTTCTTGCGCGCGGTCCGTACCGCCGCGTGGGCGGCGGAGCAGTTGCCGGACCGTGTCGTGCTGATCGGCGCACCGCCGACCTACTTGGAATTGGAGTACGGCTGGATTCAGCCCGGGGCCCGCGTCAGCCTGAAAGCGGACACGGAGGTGCACACGGTGCGTGCGTTCGTGGAGAAGCCTTCGGCGGCTCGTGCCGATCTGCTCCTCGCCGGAGGCTCACTCTGGAACACGCTCGTTTTCGCCGCCAAGGCCGATACCTTGTGGCGGATCGGCTGGCAAGCCTGCCCCGTTCTCATGGCGATGTTTGAACGGCTGAGCGACCATCTCAACGGCGTGTGGGAGGATCGGGTCATGGAGACGATTTATCAATCGATGCCCCCGATTGACTTTGCGGCCGATATCTTGGCGCGCCATCC
The DNA here is from genome assembly GCA_964449255.1 of uncultured Nitrospira sp. Taxonomy (GTDB): domain Bacteria; phylum Nitrospirota; class Nitrospiria; order Nitrospirales; family Nitrospiraceae; genus BQWY01. The sequence continues at coordinate 34,535 of CAYUYE010000017.1, forward strand.
CGAATTCCTAGCCGTGTTGGAAATGACCGGTGTGTTATGGAGCGACTGGGGAAACCCGGCGCGTATTGCCCATACGCTCCGCCAACTCGGCCTCGATCCCGCGTTCCCACTGACGTGTTTCCCCAAGCCGCTCGTCCCGAACTCTTCGGACGTCGGCATTGGGACGTTGCACCCCTCCGCGTAATCCACTCCTGAGGTAGTCCCAATGCGGCTGTCATCGAGGGGGCGCACTATGTACATTGTAGTATAAGTACTTTATATGAAGTAGTCTAGAATACGATATACAACTAGGGAAGACAGTCCTATCATGGTGACCCCGGAACGAAGTGAAATGGGACGGAAGGTGCGCTCACCGGCGAGGCCAATTCCAACAAGGAGGTCAGGCCATGGAACCAGATGCCAGCTCTCTGAGCCGATGGGATATCCGGTCGCGTGGGACAGGGGACGTGGGCACGCTCACGCCCTCTGTAGTGTCAACCGTACTTCTCTGCTTCATGACGCTGTTGTGGAGTTCCTGCAGCGGAGGAGGTGAGGGGCCTTCCGACCCGGGCATCGCCGCGCTCGAGGTGGCCGACAATCCAAACGGAAAGTTGGACGCGGACAAGTACGACAATCCCACAAGCTCGAGTCCCATTACCCTGTCTGCCGACGGGAAACTCCTGTGGGTCGTCAATCCAGATGACGACAGTGTGGCCGTCATCCGAACCGATACACAGTCCATTGTGACGAAGATTAAAGTCGGGAATGAACCGCAAGGCGTGGCTCTCGATCCCAGCAATCGATTCGCCTACGTGGCCAATCCGGCCTCAAATAACACCAGCGTGATCCAAATTGAGAACCCAGATCCGGACCATTTTCGGGCGAAATTGTTGACCCATCTCTTGACGGGTGCCGAGCCGTGGAACGTCGTGGCTTCGCCCGATGGCCGACGCATCTTCGTCTCCAACAGCAGCCAAGATACCATTACGGTGATCAGCGCGCGGGCCCGCCGTATCGTCGGCAACGTTGATCTGCGCCATAGTGTATGTAACGAGCCGGATCGGCATCGCCACTTCCAGCCGCGCGGGATGGCGATTACGGAGGACAGCAAGAAGCTGTATGTCACGCGGTTTCTGTCGTTCGTCAAGCAGGGCGGCGTGCAGGCCGAGGATCTCGGCAAAGAGGGAATCGTGTGTCTGCTGACCATCGATACCCATTCCCTCGACATCGGCGACTACAAGCCGGTGAGGACCATCGCGTTGGCACCGCAGCCGACTGGATTCCTCGTCGATACCCCAGGCCCGAGCAATACAAACGGGGACGGCGCGCCGGATCAGACCTTCGCATATCCCAACCAGCTGCAAAGCATTGTGATCCGAGGCGATCAGGCCTATCTGCCGAACATTGCCGCCTCTCCGACCAGTCCGCAGATCTTCAATACGACCACGATGGCCTTTGTAAACGTCATGGACCGTGTCAATAGTGACCACCCCGTCGACGCGAGTACGGACAAATTCCTGAATCTCCATCTTGGCGCCAGGAGTCCCGAAGGCAATAAACGCCGTCTCTTCTTTGCGAACGTCTGGGGCGTTGGATTCACCACTGGGAAGGGGAAGGGCAATGCCTATGTCATCTCGGCCGGTAGCGATCTGTTAGTGAAGGTGAAAGTTGATGCGGACGGCAAGCTGGAGTTTACCGAAGACGGCGACACCACCCGCTATATCGATCTGAATGACCCGGACGATGCTGCGACGAGCGGCCACAACGCCGGTAAGAATCCGCTCGGCATCGTGGTGAACCGGTCCGGCACGACCGCCTATACCATGAATTTCGTGTCCCGCAACGTCTCGGTCGTGGACTTAGTTCAGGACAAGGTGGTCGGAACCATCAAGACGACGGATCTTCCCCCGCCAGGCTCAAAGGAAGAAGAGGTTCTCGTCGGGGCTGAAATGTTTTTCTCCTCACGCGGCTATTTCAATCCACCCCCGGACGGGTCCTCCCGACGCGACCGTTTGTCGAGCGAGGGATGGCAGAACTGCGCGAGTTGCCACTTTGAGGGGCTGACGGACGGGGTCATTTGGTCGTTCGGGAACGGGCCGCGCAAGAGCCTGGCGATGAACGGGACCTTCAATCCGCAGCATCGTGAGGAGCAGAAGATTCTGAACAACTCACCCGCTCGGGATGAGTTGGAGGATTTCGATCTGAATATTCGGAACGTCTCCGGTCCCGGTCCGAAGGCCGGGCAGCTTGATCCAGATCACGGGCTGATCATTCCGGAGGTGTTTGCCTTGACAGACATCGCTGATTTCATCGTCAAGGCCAATGCGAATCGAAATCAGGTGACCGTGACGTTGCCGGGCAGCGGGACGGCCGTCCCGGCATGGAACGCGCTCCGAGAGTGGGTCCGCTTTGCGATCCGTACGCCGAACGCGCCGCTGAACTCGACGCAGATTGTGGGAGGGCCCTCGCTCGACCAGATCAACGCGGGCAGAGGACTCTTCATCGCCCAGCGGTGCTCCAGTTGCCATAACGGCGATCAATGGACCATCAGCAAGAAGGACTTTGTCTCGCCGCCGGCGACGACGGAGATTGCAACGGAGGTCGCGGGCGCCAATCCACCTCCGGGCGGATCGCCGGCCCCTCCCGCCGGTGTGACCCCGGTGGGGGCCCAGTATCTCTTCCGGTTCATCCGAGACGTTGGCTCGTTCAACCTAGGCGTGGCCGGCGCCGGCAATCCGATCGGCAACAATATCGGCGGCGTCGAGCTGGCCAACTCCGTCCTGAACGCGGCTGGCGTGGCGCAACGTCAGTTGTTGGCGCTCGGCAAAGACCACAATCAGGATGGACGAGGGGAGGGATACAACGTTCCCATGAAGCTGGGGATCTATAACTCCCCGCCGTATATGCACAATGGCGCGTGTGAGACGATCCTCTGTGTGGTCAGTGACAAGAACCATCGCACCGCCAACGGTAAGATTCCTGACGTCATCGGGAATGACCAGGCTCTGCAAGAGACGCTGGCCGCGTTCGTCGAGTCGATCGACGACCTCACGGTGACGATCAGGTAGTAGGGACCCGAGGACCGTGAGGCCGGCGGACGCCGGTCTCACGGTCCGTCCTGTCTTTGAGGGAGATGGGGGAATCGACGGAGAATACTATTTCGTCAGGCTCACGTGCACGTCGTCGTCGAAGGTCCAAAAGCTGCCGTCCTGACGATCGCTCTTCACGCACCAATAGATGAAGATCAAGCAGATGATATTGGCGTATTCCCAATTTGACATGCTCCGCTCGAGACGGAACTCCGTCGGGGAGTAGCCGTCCTTTTCGGCGCGGCCGACATGGTCCTCTTTCCGCGTGAGTGTCACTTTTCCTGGAGCCGTCAGGTGCACCCGCTGATCAATCACCACCTTGCTCTCGGGCGGATCCGTAAAAATGGTGACCGACTGGTGATCGCCGTGCATCATGCTGGCGCAGGCGGACAGCAAGCTGGCGACGCCGACTCCCAGCAGCGCGCGCAGTCCACGGCCAATGATCTTGGGGGTGTACATGGAATCCATCCTCACAGGTTCATGGCCTGATTGACTTCTTCGAGCGTCCGATGGGCGACGGACGCGGCTCGACGACTTCCTTCTGTCACAATCTCCTCGACCTGTCCAGGTTTATTGACCAACCCGGCGCGCGCCTCCCACATGGGCGCCATGCGTTCCACGATGGCGTCCGCCACCTGCTTCTTGCAATCGATACAGCCGATGGCCGCCGCGCGGCAGTCGCGATCGATCTGTTGCACGACCGGGAGCGGCGAGAAAATCTTGTGAAAGTCGTATACCGGACAGACGTCCGGATTGCCGGGATCGGTCCGGCGTACGCGGGCCGGGTCGGTCACCATGGTCTTCAATTTCTGCCGAACCACCGGCTCCGGGTCGGAAAGATTGATCGTGTTTCCATAGCTCTTGCTCATCTTGCGGCCGTCGGTGCCCATGACCTTCGGAAACTTTGTGAGTTGTTCCATCGGCTCTGGGAAGACCGGCTTGTAGAGACTGTTGAATCGACGGGCGAGCTCGCGCGTGAGTTCTAAGTGCGGCAACTGGTCCTTCCCGACCGGCACGAAGTCCGGCTTGTAGATGAGAATGTCCGCGGCCTGCAGCACGGGATAGCCCAGGAACCCATAGGTCGCCAGATCTTTCTCTTTGATCTCGTCCTGTTTTTCCTTGTAGGTCGGATTGCGCTCCAACCAGGAGATCGGAATGATCATGGAGAGTAACAGGTGCAAGATCGCGTGGTCGGGCACGCGCGACTGCACGAACACCGTGGCGCGGTTTGGATCGATTCCGGCGGCCAGCCAATCGATGACCAGTTCGCGAGAGAACTCGCGCAGGCGGCTGGTATTCTCGTAGTTGCTCGACAGCGCGTGCCAATCGGCGACGAAAAAGAAACAGTCGTGTTCAGCCTGAAGTGTTTTCCAGTTGTCGAGTGCGCCCAGCCAATTGCCAAGGTGGAGCAATCCGCTCGGTTGCATGCCGCTCAAGACCCGTTTGCGTGTCGTCGTCATGACAGAACCGTCGTCAGAATGGTGTGCGCCATGAATTTCACCACCGTCCCCGTGATCGTTCCGATTACGTGAATCTGCGGGTCGAGCATCAGCAAGATCACGATGACCAGCATGCCGTAAGGTTCCAGCCGCATCAGGGAACCGGCTACTCGGGCGGGCAGCAGACTCGTCAGGACGCGGCCTCCGTCCAACGGCGGGATCGGAATGAGATTAAATACCATGAGCAGGACGTTGATGAACACCGAATACAAGGCCATAGCGGCCACCGGAAGCAACAGCATGCCCAGCAGGTCCCGTCTGGGCTCCTGGCCTGGTTGCGGGGGCCACGAAGCCATGAGGGTGGGGTCGATCGCCAGTAATGCGGCGAGGAGCACGGCGCTCATGACGGCCAGCAGCAAATTCATGCCCGGGCCTGCGGCGGCCACCAACGCCATGTCACGCCGCGGTTGGCGGAGGTTGCGGGGGTCGACCGGAATCGGTTTGGCCCAGCCGATAAAGAAGCTCCCCGGCAGAAGCAGGCACATGAGCGGCAGAATGATCGTCCCGAACGGATCGATGTGAGCCAGCGGGTTGAGCGTCAGGCGCCCCTGCAGGCGCGCGGTTGGATCGCCGTGGCGATGCGCCACCCACCCGTGCGCGTACTCGTGGAGCACCATGGCGAAGAGGAGCGGCAGGCCCATGTACGAGATGGTGTGGAGGATCTGCGTGAGGGAGTTCATGCGGACTATTCCAACTGCACGAGCTTTCGCTGCTTGATCCCGATCACGAACACGCGTCGCCCGAGCGTCCCCGTGCTGTCGAAGCGGGCGGGGCCCGCCAGAGTCGTGACTTCCTGCTGAGAGGCGAGATAGTCGCGGACCGCGCTGCCGGAGGTGGCGCCTTTGCGAATGGCCTCCAGGACGATGCTCGCCGCATCAAAGGCCTGCGACGCGAAGACCGACGGTTCGCTCTGAAACCGTTTGCGGTACCGTTCCGCGAACTCCTGCATGGACGGATCGACGCTGCCCGCAAAGAACCCGTCCACGAACACGGAGCCCTCCGTGACCTGGTCGGTGATCAGTTCGTGCGGCGTGGCGTTCCAACTGTTGATGCCGAGCAGCGGCACCTTGATGTCGTGATACAGGAGTTGTGGAGCCAACAGGGCCACGTCCGCCGCCCGTCCGGGGACGAAGACGGCGTCGAAGCCTGGCGCATACAGATCGCGCTTGAGGCCTTTGGTTGTCGTGAGCGGAGTCGTGACGCCGTATTTTTTCAAGTCGGTCGCTTTGAGGCGTTTGATCGCTTGCCCGAAATCAGCGTCACCCTCTTTATAGGAGTCGACGGCGATGATCTCCCCGCCGTGTTCCGCGATTTCGCGGCTGAAGAGCGCGGTCAACTCACGGCCGTAGGACGCGTCGGGCGCGAGGATGCAGAAGCGTTTGAATCCCAACTGCCCGGTCGCATAGGTCGCGAGGCGTTTGGCTTGGAGCGGGTAGGTCAAGGCGGAACTGAAGAGGTACGTGCCGTACTGGCGAATATCGGACACCGTGGCCGTCGGCGTAATGAAGGGCACGGTCTGGCGCTCAGCCAATTCGGCGAGGGCCGGCAGCTGTTTGGACACCATCGGCCCGATGATGGCCAGCGGGCGGTGCTCCTCGATCGCGTGGGCGATGTCCTGATTGTGCCCTGGGCGTCCGCCGCCGGAGTCTTTGATCACCAGGCCGACGGATTGCTGGCCGAAGGAATCCTTGGCCTTCTCCATCGCGATCTGCACGCCATTGACCGCCTCGGTCCCATAGAGGGCCAGCTTGCCCGAGAGGGGGAGATAGGCGACGATCACGGCCTGACTCGTTTTGAGCCGCGCGGAGAACCCGGTGAGCAGGTCGGAAGCCTTCGGGGCGTACTCGTGCGAGGGGAAACGCGTGAGGAAGAGTTGAATCTGCCGTTCGGCCAGATGATCTTCGCCTCTCGCGGCGTGATATTCGATGAGACGAATCAGCGCGAGGTCGCCAGGGAACGCGGTCGGATACGTGTCTCGGACGAGACCCAACGCTTTCCGATCGAGTTTGTCTTTAACAAACGCCTGAATGCGGCCGGCGGCTTCGTCCGATCCCAGTTCCATTTCTTCAAGCCAGGCTTGAATGGCGCGAGCCGTATCCTTTTTCTGGGCGAAGATCGTACCGGTCAGGGCCAGCGCGTCGCGTTTGGTATTCGAGTCCTGCGTCGCGCTGCGCACGTCGGTGAGCAAGGGGAGCGCTTGGTCGGGATGATTGAGCGCCGCGTGGTCCGTCGCCAGTAAGAGTTTGGCGCGTTCCAGGATGGACGACGTCGGGAATTCGCCCAACAGAAAGTTCAGCGCGGCGATGGATTCGTTGTATTGCTTCGCGGCCTTGTAGGCTGCACCCATGAGGAAGTAGGCCTGGTCGAGCTGCGGCGGCTTCGGCGAAGCATTGACGTAAGGCTTCAACGTGGCCAAGGCGTCCGCGGGTTTCTGCGACTCGAGCTGGCGCTTCGCTTTTTCCAGCGTCGCGGGCAAGGGTCTGAGCGCCGGCATCGCACTGTCCGGCTTGGCCGGCTGGACGGCGGTCAGTTCCGCGGCCTGCGCGTGAGGAGCTATCGCCAGCCACAGGCCACAGAGTGCAATGGCAAGCCATCGGGAATTGAATCGGAGCAAGGGGCTGGTGGACATGGGGGAAGGCGCGGGACGCGGTCTCTCGCGCATCTCGCCGACTATAGGAGAGGGCCGAAATGTTGTCAAGAAACTCAGCGGTTGCGCCGCGGTTGTCTTGGCGAGGGCCCTTGGGTATAGTTTGGCCTCGATCACCGGCGCCCCGCATGGGCTCCGCTCGATTCCCCAAACCCCTCCGCCCTCCGAAGGATCGGCATGCCGCCGGTGCACGAGTCTGGAACTGCGCTCTGGGCGACGCTGGATCGCTACTTGATGCAGTTGCGCGTCGAAGGCGGACTCGCCGCCAATACGATCGCCGCGTACCGGTCCGATCTCACCCAATTCATCCGTCTGCTCCAGAGTAAAGGTGTTCGCGCGCCCGCAGGCATCCGGGCCTCGCATCTGACGGCCTTTCTCGGGCAGACGCAGCGACAAGGCCGTACGGCGACATCGCAAGTGCGCTATGTGGCCGCCTTGCGCGGGTGGTGTCGGTTTCTCGATCGCGAGCGGCTCATCGTGCGCAACCCCATGGAGTCGTTGGCAGGCCCGAGGCCGGGACTGGTGCTGCCGCGCACGTTGTCCCTGCAGGAGATGACGGCCCTGCTGGATCTGCCGTCGAGTGGACGACCCGAGCAGGTGCGCGACGGCGCCCTTGTCGAACTCCTCTATGCCGCCGGTTTGCGGGTGTCCGAGCTCGTAGGGCTGCGCATGGCCGAACTTAAGTTGGACGTGGGCGCGGTGGTGGTGACGGGCAAAGGCAGCAAGCAGCGCATCGTGCCCATCGGCGATGTGGCGCGGGAGAAACTCTCGACGTATCTCCTCGATGCGCGACCGGCTCTCCTGAAGCGGCGTGACTCGCCGTTTCTGTTCGTGAGCCGACGCGGCGGGGCCTTGACGCGACAGAACGTGTGGGTCTTGTTGAGGCAGCGGGCGCGGCGCGCGGGCATTGCGATCGACGTCTCGCCGCATATGTTGCGCCATTCGTTTGCGACGCATCTCTTGGAACACGGCGCCGATCTACGCGCCGTTCAAACCATGCTCGGCCATGCGAACGTCGCGACGACACAAATCTACACACACGTGGAGCGGCGGCGCTTGAAGGCGGTACATGAGCGGTATTTTCCACGGCGCGCTCGGCGCGGAAAGACGAGGGGGTCACCCAAGGCCCTCGCGCCGCCAAGCCAGGGGAAATCCGGCTGAAATTTAGGTTTTTTTTGTCCACAGGGATCGGTTGACTTCAAAATCTCGACTTGGTAGCATGCGCAACTATTGGTGATTACAAAGTTTTAGGCGGATAGCTCAGCTGGCAGAGCACTGCCCTTACAAGGCAGGGGTCACAGGTTCGATCCCTGTTCCGCCTACCATATGTAGGCATGGCCATCGCGTCGAGTATCAATAAATAGTGGCAACCATATTCATCTAGGGCCGCATTTGTCTTAAGGGGCAGACGTTATTCGTTGCGCCCGAACTCATCTCTCCGTCCATCGCGGGGCCGTCGTTCAGCCTGGTTTAGGACGCCAGATTGTCAATCTGGAGGTCGCGGGTTCAAATCCCGTCGGCCCCGCCACTTCTTTCTCTCTGCTGGCCTACCGGTCGTATCATCAGCGCATGACCCACACCAGGGCGTGCGTAGGAGGGATGTCATAATCGAATGAGCGCACAAGGCAGTCCGCTGGGGGCTATTTCATCGCTTGGAGCGGTGTCCAAGGTCATCTTATTCGTCCTGTTCGTGTTCTCCGTCGTCTCCTGGGCGATCATGATTTACAAGTGGCGCGTCTTCCGCCGCACCGAAGGCGAGGATCAGCGCTTCCTGTCCAGTGTCGCAAAGCTCACCGACGTGGAGGAAATGCGGCGACAGGCGCGGCGCGCGGCCGGCGACAGCCCGGCGGCGGTGCTGCTCTCTGGTGTGCTGGATCGGATTCCCGGCGCGGGAGACGGCGCGAAACCCGGCAGGGAGAAGGCCGCTGGCCTGGAGATCTCGCAAAACGATCGGCATTTCCTGGAGAAAGCTGTCGTGTACATCGTGCAAGGCCAACTCGCCAAAATGGAATCCTATCTGCCGTTTTTAGCGACGACGGGGAACATCGCGCCTTTCGTCGGATTACTCGGAACGGTGCTCGGCATCATCGACTCCTTCAAGGAAATCGGTCAGCAAGGAACCGCCAGCATCGCCGCAGTGGCGCCGGGTGTCTCGGAGGCCCTGGTGGCGACGGCGGCCGGTCTCTTCGCCGCTATTCCCGCCGTCATCGGGTATAATTATTTCTTGACCCGTATCCGCCGGACCGCGTTTCGCCTCGAAACCTTCAGCGTGGAAGTGTTGAACGCCCTGTTCCGTCGGAGCGCCGTGGTGGAGCCCCCGCAATGATGGAGACCCGGCATCGGCGGTTCATGGCCGAAATCAACGTGATTCCGCTGGTGGACGTCGTCTTGGTGCTGCTGGTGATCTTCATGATTACGGCCCCAATGCTCTATCGCGGCATCGACATTAAGTTGCCTAGTTCGGCTACCAACACGATCAAGCCCGAGATGCGCATGGTGCTGACGATCGAGAAGGATCAGAAACTCTATCTTGATAAAGACCCCGTCAGCGTGGCGCAGCTCGAGCGGCGGCTCAAGGCTGCCAAAGAGTCCAACGCTGAGGTGTCCATCTATCTGCGTGCAGACCGAGACGTGCCCTACGGAGTGGTGGTTCAGGTCATGGATGGCATCAAGAAGGCAGGCATCGAAAAATTAGGGATGGTCACCGAGCCGACCGCCGGAGGCGAACGGGTCAGCGAAGACACGATCAAGGTCGGGGACCCGAAACGCCGTGGGCCATAACGGGGACCTGCCCAGGCTGTAATCTAAAGGGACTCTCGTGACGCCGGTGCGCGCTTCCTCCAGCGGACTGTCGATGTCGATGATGCCCGTTGGGCTCGACGGCAGCCGTGACTCGGTCGTTCGTCCCCTCGGTCTTTCGCTCCTGCTCCATCTCGGGGTGCTGTTGATTCTTGTGGTGGTGTCGTGGAAAACAGGCGAGCGTCCGATTGGATCGGCCGTCCAGGTGTCGCTGATTTCGTTGCCGCCCGCGCCCAAGACTGCTGACACCAAGAGCCAGGCCAAGCCGGTCCCGGCGCCGCCGCAGAAAACCGTGACGCCCCAACCCAAAGTGGAGCTCCCGAAGCCGGTCACGCTGCCGACGCCCCCGGCTCCGTCCGTTGCGCCCCAGCCAGTGGTCGCGTCAGCGCCTCCGGCGGCAAGGACGCCGGCGCCTCCGCTGCCGACCTTGCCTCCACCGCCGATGGAAACGGCGCCCGGTCAGAGGCGGGGGGCTGACAATCCCTTCCGTGGCGCCCTCAAAGATGTGGAGCTTCCGAAGGACGTGCCGAAGTTCGGCGAGCTCAGTCCCGATCGTCCGGTCTCCGCGGCGGTCCAGCCGGTTCCCGAGGCGAAAC
>CAYUYE010000018.1:0-40646 GCA_964449255.1 uncultured Nitrospira sp.
GAGTCGCAGTTTTGCAGACTGCTCCCTTAGCCACTTGGGTACGGCGCCCCGCGAGAGAGGCATTATAACGGGCGTGCGACGGCAACTCAACCGACGGGACGGCTGCCCAACGGAGTTAGCGGGACGGAAGCACGGGGATTTCGCGGCGGAGCGTGGAGTCGGAGTCGGGCGCGTGGGTGGATCCGTTCCACAAAGCATCGGTGGATGCGTGACCCTGCACGGCTGCGGGCGAATGTGCCGTAGCGGCCTCAGCTTCTTTTTCCTTGGCCATCACTTCGACTTCGGCGATCAGGGTGTCCATCAGCTCGGCCATAGGAACCTTGCGGACCAGCTTGCCCTTCTTGAACAAGATGCCGACGCCTTCTCCCCCGGCGATGCCGATATCGGCTTCCTTCCCCTCGCCGATGCCGTTCACCACGCATCCGAGGACGGACACGTTGAGCGGCGTCGTGATGTGGCCCAACTTCTTTTCCAGTTCGTTGGCCATCTTGACCACGTCGATCTCGACGCGCCCGCAGGTGGGACAGGCAATCACGTTGATGCCCCGGTGACGCAGCTCGAGCGACTTCAGAATCTCGAACCCGACGCGAACCTCTTCAACCGGATCGGCCGCGAGTGACACACGCAGTGTATCGCCGATGCCATTCATAAGCAGCCAACCTAGGCCGATCGACGATTTCACGGCGCCGGTCAGCACGGTTCCGGCTTCGGTGATGCCGATATGCAGCGGACAATCGGACTGATGCGAGAACATCCAATAGGCATCCACCGCCATGTGCACATCGGAGGCCTTCAGGGACACCTTCATATTGTGGAAACCAATGTCCTCGAGCGCATGCACCGCGTTCAGCGCCGACTCGGCCAAGGCCTCCGCGGTCGGATAGCCGTACTTGTCGAGCAGGTCTCGTTCCAACGAGCCCCCGTTGACGCCGATCCGTAAGGGAATCCCGCGGTCGTTGACGGCTTTGACCACCTCGGTCACCTTCCACCAGGGCCCGATGTTGCCCGGATTGATGCGCACGCAGTCGACGACCTGCGCCGCTTTGAGCGCGAGGCGGTGGTCGAAATGGATATCGGCAATGAGTGGAATGTGAATCTGCGGCTTGATCTTGGCCAACGCGTCGGCCGCTTCCATGTCGGGCACCGCCACACGGACGAGTTCACAGCCGGCCTGTTCGAGCTGATGGATCTGTTCAACGGTCGCCCTGACGTCGCTTGGGTGGGGAATGGTCATGGACTGGACCGAGATGGGGGCATCTCCCCCAATCTTGACCGGCCCAACCGTGATCTGGCGTGTCTTGCGCCGTTTAATAAACATGACGGTTCGAACGCCCCTGCGTTAGCTCCCCTGCTCGTCGCCCTCTGGCAGATACGCGGCTTTGGCCTTGCGCAGGAACGACTCCGTGGCCTCGGCAGCCTCACGTCTCCGTCCGGTTGAGACGTGCTCGAAGAATTGCAAGACGGTCTCGACGATGCCTTCGGCCGTCAGGCCGTATTTTTCGCGCAGCAGGTCCTGCGGGCCTTGCTCGATGTACCAGTCCGGCAACCCGATCAGCTTGGTGGGGACGATAATCCCCTGCTCCGCCAGCGACTCGAGCACCGCCGAGCCAAATCCGCCCATGCGGCAGCCTTCCTCCGCGGTCACGACGCATTTCACACCGGCGGCCACACGCCCGATCAACTCATGATCGAGCGGCTTGACGAAGCGCGCATTGACCACCGCCGCCGAAATACCCTGCTCGCTCAACCGCTCCGCTGCCCTCATCGCCTGGCTGACCATCACGCCGATTGCCATGATGGCGACGTCCGTGCCCTCTCGGAGCAACTCGCCCTTGCCGATCGGGAGCGCCGCCGGCGTCGCATCCATCTGCACGCCCAGGCAGGTCCCGCGCGGATATCGCACCGACGCCGGCCCATCGAACGTCACGGCGGTCTTGATCATGTGCTGCAGCTCATTTTCGTCCTTCGGTGCCATGACCACCATGTTCGGGACGTGACGCAGGAAGGCGAAATCGAACGCGCCATGGTGGGTCGTGCCGTCTTCGGCGACGAGCCCGCCGCGATCGATGCAAAACGTCACCGGGAGATTCTGCGTCGCAACGTCATGGACCACCTGATCATAGGAGCGCTGCAAGAACGTGGAATAGAGGGCCACCACCGGACGCATCCCATCCACCGCCAACCCGGCGGCAAACGTCACGGCATGCTGCTCCGCAATGCCCACGTCGTAGAGCCGATCAGGAAACTCCTTCTCGAACCCCGTGAGCCCGGTGCCCTCGCACATCGCCGCGGTGATGGCGACGATCCGCTTGTCCTCCCGCGCCAATTTGGTGAGGGCGTTCACGGCATGTGAGGTATAACTGGGACGCGGCGCCTTCTTCGCCATCTCCCCGGTCTCGCGCACAAACGCCGGGCAGGCATGGAACCAGACCGGATTTTTCACGGCCGGCTCGTAGCCCAAACCTTTTTTCGTGATGACGTGCAGGAGCACCGGCCCCTTCATCTTCACCACGTTTTCGAGCGTGGGCAACAGATGCTCGAAGTTGTGGCCGTCGATCGGGCCCACGTAGTGGAAGCCGAGTTCTTCGAAGAGCAGGCCAGGCAGGATCATGCCCTTGGCCAATTCCTCGGCGCGGCGCGCCATCTTTTGCATGTCCTGGCCGATGTGTGGGATCGCCCGGAGCAACTGCCCGGTCTCTTCGCGCATTTTGGTGAAGAAGTCGCCCGTGAACGTGCGGTTTAAATACGCCGAGATGGCCCCGACGTTTTTGGAAATCGACATCTGGTTGTCGTTGAGCACGACGATGAAGTCGCGATTGGTGCCGCCCGCGTGGTGCAACCCTTCGAGGGTCATACCGGCGGTCATGGCCCCGTCGCCGACCACGCACATCACCTTGTGTTTGAGCCCCTGCTGGTCGCGCGCTTCGACCATGCCGTAGGCGGCCGACACGCCGGTGCCGGCATGTCCCGCGTTGAAGGTATCGTACAGGCTCTCCTCACGCTTGCAGAATCCGCTCAACCCGCCGTACTGCCGCAGCGTGTGGAACTGTTCGCGGCGCCCGGTCAGGAGTTTATGGGCATAGGCTTGATTGCTGGTGTCCCACACGATTTTGTCGCTGGGAGTGTCCAAGAGATAATGCAGTGCGATCGTCAGTTCCACCACCCCGAGATTCGACGCCAGGTGCCCGCCCACGTTGGAGACCACCGAGATGATCTGTTCTCGGATCTCTTGCGCCAGCACCGGAAACTGCTTGGGCGACAGGCGGCGAAGGTCTGCAGGGCTATGGATGGTCTTGAGCAGTGACATGGGGCATGCTCCTTGGTCCGTGGAAACGAGGATTATGGTTGGAACGTGTGAGTACCCACCGAAGATTCGACGTACCCTTACCGCCGCGCAGGATGTATCGGAAGATCAGAGATGGTAAATCTCTCAAGTAGCTGAAATTATTGCATGTCGTTGGGCTAGAGTCAAGAATCTGACGGTTCCCGGCCGGCCCTTCTGGCTTGGGCGTTCCTCCGCCCCTGTCAGTAATACAGGTGGAGCCCAATCCCGATCCAGTGGGTCTTTTGCATGAAGAATTGTCCATCGGGAAAGGGGCCGGTAAAGTGCTCGATGAGAAGCTGAATCGCCCGCCCGTCGAGCCGCGCCGTCTCAAATTGCACGCCCGCCATCGCGGAATGGCTGTAACTCCATCCCGTCCGTTCATGGAGCTGCACGTCGACGTAGGCTACCGGCCGCAGTCGGCCGTGCCAAAACGTCGTCGGGCTCGTCAGTTCAACTCCCGCTTGCACGGTCCCTATCCCCAGACCGTCCGGCGACTGCCGGAGCAGCAGTCCACCTCCGCCGTAGAGGCGAAGCCATTGGGCAAGATCGTAGGAGAGCTTGAGGTCGAGGCGGTCGTGATTGACCTCGATTCGTGAGGTCTGCGTATTTTGAATAAACTCATCCCCAAGGTGCGAGCTCTGATGCATCAACCGAAGGAGTGCCGAAAAATCATCCCGCCGGTACCCATAGAAGAGCGCCAGCGTAAAGTCCGTATTGATGATGTCGTTGGAACCGGATTTCGCGCTCAAATCGAACAGGCTGAACGTGCCTGCCTGAATCCCGAATTCCCACTGCGCCCCGTTCGAGGGACGACTGCGATAGACGGAGATAGTCGCGCCCAGATTGGCCGCTGCACCGTTTTTCAGCTGCCCACCGTTGAGGAATCGCCGAAACGCCAACCCGAACTGGGCCCACCGCGGATCCGCGTGCAACGGCTGGAACAGCCACCCTCCTGGTAGCCACGGGGAGACACCCGGCGCCTCCTCCGATTCTGAGGCATCCGTTGTCACGGAGCCATCCATCTCCTGGAGATCGACACGGGTCACGCCAGGAATCCGTTCAAGCGCGTGGGTGAGCTGCTCGGCTCGCACCTTCCCCAACGACGGCGCCTTGAGTGTCAACACGCCATTGGCGGAGGTGGCGGTCACTCCGGAAAGTCGCAATTCACGGTCGAGCATCCCACGGGCATAGCCCTCGATCACCCGATCGTCGACAGCCAGGGCGCCTGATGCCCAAAAGAGCATGCAGAGCGTCAGCGTCGTCGCCCATCGTCTGCTCCTTCGTCTTGCGCGCGGGAAACTATCTTCAACGATTTCGTGAATACTCATCGGTGCGGCCTTCACCGAACTCCTTCACGACTCCAGATCTGTCAACAACTCGGCCCACGCGGGGGCCCGAGTCAATAGGGAAAATCCAGTCCGGCAAAGATCGCCCCGCCCTCCGGACTATATCCATAATCGAGGCGTCCCACCACATTGGGCCTGACGATCCCGCGAAACCCAACCCCCGGCGTCACTTCATAGTCGCGATTGATCCGCTTGCTGAACGAGCTGAACACTTTACCTGTATCGACGAATGGAGCCAACTCGAAATCCGCGGCGACGTTGAACATCCGGGTCCGAAACAAATGGATGCGTTGTTCGACGCTCAGAGCAACCAGGTGCTTGTCGATGAAGCGGTCGACTCCATAGCCGCGCAGATTGTTCTGGCCGCCGAGGGAACTCTGCTCATAGAAGGGCACGCGCTCGCCGAACGTCGTCTGTAGATTGGCCCGAATCACCATGATCAGGTGTTTAGAGGGGCTCGGGATCAACTTCTTGATTTCCACCTCATAACGCTGAAAGAGTGGGCTGCCGCTGAGCCGGTAGTTCTGATTGAGCTCGGCATAGGCCGTGACCTGGGTCCCGTCGGTCGGCGTAACGAGATTGTCCCGGGTGTCGTAGTGAAAGGTCACGCGATTGCCGAATATGGTGGCACCATTCATCCCATCCACGGCCTGAAACCGTTCGACTGAAAACGGCAGATCTGTCGCGCCACGCTGCAATCGCACGTCGCGCACCCGTTGGCCGAACGCCAATTGCGTCACTTCATTGAAGTAGACCCCGAACTTCCAATTGAGCCGGAGCTCACGATCCGTGTAGTTAGTTTGGTCGCCCTCGATCGTCTGCTGGCTGATGCCGAAAAACCGTGCCGTGGCGTTCTTAAAGAAGGCGCCGCCGACCGTAAACGCATAGCGCCCGTTGCTGAACGCCGGATCGGTGTAGGACAGCTGCAGCCGGCGCTCGATCTTTTCCGTCCAAGAGCCGATAAACCGCAGTTCGCGGCCGCCCGGATCGTAGCGGAAGAGATTCAACGCCCCGCGCGTCCCGACGATCGAGTTCCGGATCAACAGGGGGGCAATGATGTACTTGAGGTCGCCGCTGGGTTCTGTAATGAGGATCGGAACGATGAGTCCGCCGTCACTGCCGTCGTTCTTGGACGTGCCGACGGCCGGGATGGGGAACATCCGCACGTCCGCCTGAGCCTGGCTTGGCAGACACAGATTCCCGCCTGCCCACATCACCAGGATGAGGGCTGCCGCAACACGCACCAGCATGACCAACTTACGGAGACGTCAGTGGCGCAGCGAGCTTATCGGATTTCTTCCGGAGCTGCTCGACGAGATCTTGGTAGGTGCCGCTCTTGAGAATCTTCGAGAACTGCCCCCGATAGTTGCTGACCAGTGAAATGCCGTCGATGACCACGTCGTAGACGCGCCAATCGCCAGCGCGATTGATCATGCGATAGTCCAGAGGGATTTCCGCCTGCCCTAGCATGACCTTCGTCCGCACCTCTCCGTACTCCTTTTCGACCCGCTCATTGACATATTGCACGGGTTCGCCCGAATAGGACTCCACCTTATCGGCGTAGGAGCTGATGAGCAAATTCTTGAACAGGCCGACGAACTCCTCCCGTTCCTTGTCTGAGAGTTTGGCCCATTGCGCCCCCAGCGCCCGGCGCGACATTTCCTCATAGCTGAACCGCTCCGCCACGACGGCCTCGAGTCTCTCGCGCCGCTCCGTTGCCTTCCCGTCCTTCTTAAGTTCCTTGTCGGCCAATACTTTCAAGGCCCGATCGATGCTCGATCGCACCGCCTCCGTCGGCCCTCCCGGCTGACCGGCCGAGGCGTCACCAATCGGCAGCAGCAGGGCCACACACCACACGGCGCCGACGACAGCCCTGGCGCCGGCTCGCCACCAAGCAGAGTGTGTGCGGAACTTCAGATGCGGGGACAGCGTGACCATGGCTTGTTCCTCCTCGCCGACCACGGCGGCTATTTGCCTTTCTTGTCGCCGACGTTGCCGTGCACGTATTGGCTCACCAGTTCTTCGAGGTCGAGCCCCGATTCGGTTTCCCGTATCTTATCACCAGGCTTGAGCGCCGTGCCGCCTCCACCGGGAGACAGCGTCAGAAATTTTTCGCCGATGATCCCGCGAGTTTTCACGGAGGCGATGGTGTCATCGTAGAGCTTCACGCCGTCGTTGACCGCCAAGGTGACCACCGCCCGATCCTCGGCCAGCCCGATCGACTTGATCCGGCCGACCTCGACCCCGGCAATTTCCACGGTCGCCCCGGGCTTGAGTCCCGAGGCCGTATGAAACTCGGCATCGACCAAGTAGTGCCCCCCGCCGATCAGTTCCAGCTTCCCGAGCTTCACTGAAAGATAGGTCAGACAGGCGATCCCGATCAAGACAAACAAGCCGACCACCAGCTCCAGCCGTTCCTTGCTCATGGCTCCGTTCCTTTCCTCAAGGCGCCGTCATCGCCCGTGGCCCCGTCGGAGGCCCACCCACCGAGATGAACTCTCGAATGACCGGATCGGTGGTCCGCACGAATTCAGCCGTGGGAGCCATGGCGCCGATCCGTCCCTCCTTGAGCATGGCGACGTAATCGGAAAATCCAAAAATCTCCGGGATCTCGTGGCTCACCATCACCGCGGTAAAGCCGAACGCCTGCTGCATGGAACACATCAGCTCGTGAATCGCCTTGGCCATGAGCGGGTCAAGACCGGTGGTCGGCTCGTCGAACAGGATAATTTCCGGCTCCATCACCAGGGCCCGCGCGAGCCCAGCCCGCTTCTTCATCCCGCCGCTCAGTTCGGCCGGATACTTGTGTCCCATATCCTTCAGACCGACCTGATCCAGTTTTTCTTGTACGCGCCGGGTCACCTCGGTTTCGCGCACACGCAGTTTCTCCCGCAAGGGGAACGCGACGTTGTCGAAGACGGTCAGCGAGTCGAACAGCGCCGCCCCCTGAAACAACATGGCGAACCGCTTGCGAACCTCGTTCAATTGCCGAGAAGGCAAATGGGAAATCTCGTCCGACCCAACCCAGACCTCTCCGCGATCAGGCTGCAACAGTCCGATCATGTGTTTGAGTAACACACTCTTACCTTCGCCGCTCTTCCCAATGATGGTCGTGAGTTTCCCCTTGGGAATCTCAAGGTTCACGCCCCGCAAGACGGGCTGCGCACCCAGCGTCTTGTGGACGTCGACCAGGCGGATCATCGTCGAGGGGTCCGGCATACCGCGACTCACATAAGCACCGAGGTCAGAAAGTAGTCCCACACCAGTATCAGGACGGACGACAAGACCACCGCTTCCGTCGTGGCCGTCCCCAATCCCTCCGCGCTCATACGGGTATAGTAACCCTTGTAGCAACAGACCCAGCTAATGATCAGGCCGAAGCTGATCGACTTCAAGATCCCGCCGTAGATGTCTTTCCATTCGACGGCCGACTCGATCGAACTCCAGTAGGAGCCGGCATTCACCCCCAGCAACTCGACACCCACCAGATGCCCGCCCCAAATTCCGACCACGTCGAAGATTGCCACCAGTAACGGCACACCGATCAGGCCGGCCACGACCTTCGGGGCAATCAAATACTGCAAGGGGTTGACCGCCATCGTGTCCATGGCGTCGATCTGCTCCGTAATCCGCATGATGCCGATTTCCGCGGTCATGGCCGAACCCGCCCGCGCCGTCACCATCAGGGCCGCCAGCACCGGCCCCAACTCCCGAATCATACTCAAGGCGACCGCCGAACCCAGCAAGCCTTCCGACCCGAATTTCCGCAAGGTGTGGTATCCCTGCAGGGCCAGGACCATGCCGGTAAAGGCGGCGGTCAGCACCACGACGAACGAGGATTTGTACCCGACGAAATGGAGCTGCTTGACGATGAGGGAGAACCGAAAAGGCGGACGGACCAGCCAGGCGCAGGTTCCGGCGAGAAAGGTGACCATGTGGCCCATTTGGGCCAGGAGACCAAGCCATGCCCGGCCGACGTGGCGAATGGCATCCTCCATCATGCGCCTCCCGACACCGGCTGGCACACCGTCAGTTGAGTGAGAAACCCCGACAGCGACTGTGTCAACTGCCGCGCAGCGATCCGGCTCTGGCGGCTCAGCCGCACGAGACCAAGCCACGCGGAGGGTTGGAACAGGCAGGCGGCTACTCCCCGGAGCCATCCGTCCGCCCGGCCCGTTCTCCCCAAGAAATGATTGAAATTCATCGGCATCGACTCATCGACCTGATCCGACACCGTGCGGATGACGCCGAAGGGAATCTGATGGTGGGACGCCACCTCCGCCAGCGCGGCGCTCTCCATGTCGACGGCCACGGCGCCGTAGAGCTCCGCCAGTGCCTGCTTGTCACTCGCACGACCGACGACGTGAGCGGTGGAAATGATTCGGCCGCGAAGCACGTCAACCCCGGCGGCGCCTGCCGGATGAGGGATCATCTGTTCAAACGTGGGATGACAGGGGAAGACGCGCGTCGTGAGACCCGTGTGGGAGCCCGACGGCACGGCTGCGACATCTCGGCCGATCACCAGGGCTCCGATGTGGGTTGGTACGAGCGCCCCAGCAAAACCTGCCGAAAGAGCGCGGTCCCACTTGGCATCGGTCAACACCGCGGCGGCAACCTGGCGGGCGTGGTCCGGTCCCACGCCAGTCTTGATCACGTAGCACCAGGCTGGGCCGCAGGGAAAGACGGCTGCGGGGATCCCGGCCAGCCGGGTGCGCTCCGCATGAGGTCCGGCTGCCAACACAGCCTCCACTTCCCAGGACGTCGCGGCAAAGATGGCCACACGATGGACAGGGAACACGGTCGCTGCCGCAGCGGCCGTGTCAGATGACACGACCGCGCCCACGCGGGTCAAAACCGATACCGACCGGACTGGCGAATCAGTTGCTGCAACTCATCCGCTCGAGTCCGGCCCCGAGCCTTGATGTTGCGGTACATGGCGAGGGCCCATAGCGGAAAGTACTGGCAGTACCAGTGGTAGCGCAAATAGAACACGCGCGGGAAACCCGTGCCGGTGTGCCGGACTTCCTCCCACGACCCGTCCTGTTGCTGGTGCCGGATGAGATAGGTGACACCACGGATCACGCTGAACGAGTCGGACTCGCCGGTGCTCAAGAGGGCCAACAGTGCCCAGGCAGTCTGGGAGGGTGTGCTTTCACCACGGCCGTGCTCGTCGTCCTCCGGGTAGGAGAGACACGACTCGCCCCAGCCGCCGTCGGGATTCTGGTGCGTTTCGAGCCATTCCACCGCGTGGCGGACATACGGCTGCGCCATGTCTTCGCCGATCGCTTTGAGCCCCGCCAGCACGGACCAGGTCCCGTAGATGTAGTTGACACCCCAGCGTCCATACCAACTGCCGTCCGCTTCCTGCTCCCGCTTGAGAAACCGCAAGGCCGCCGGCACTGCCGGATGGGACATGTCGTAGCCGAATGCCCCAAGCATTTCGAGGCAGCGCCCGGTCAAATCCGACGTACTGGGATCGAGCAAGGCGTGATGGTCGGCGAAGGGAATGTAATTGAACACCATCCGATTATTGTCTTTGTCGTAGGCGCCCCACCCGCCGTCGGAACCTTGCATGGCCATCACCCAGCGGAAGCCCCGCTCCATGGCCACGTGCTGCCTGGGCTCGTTGCCACTCGAGGCTTTCGAGAGGGCCATCAACACTACGGCCGAATCATCAACGTCCGGGTAGTACTCGTTTTCGAACTGAAAATACCAGCCGCCGGGTTTGGCGTGCGGGGAAGAGATGTGCCAATCTGCGACGGTTCGCGTCTGCTTCGACAGCAACCACGTGGCCGCTTTGCTCATGGCCGGATGATCCTGGGGCATCCCGGCTTCAGCCAAGGCGTTCATGAGCAAGGACGTATCCCAAATGGGCGAGAAGCACGGCTGCAGGTGGAGGGTTTCCACGCGCTGCCCATGCTCCAGCATCGTATCGTACACTTCGAGTTCTTCTATTTCCTTCAAAGCTTTGGCAACAAGGGGATGGCTCGCGTCATGCCCCAAGCAGGAGAGCGCCACGACCGAGTTCGCCATGGCTGGATAGATGGCCCCGAGGCCGCCCGTCCCGGTCAACCGCTCCAGCATCCACTTCGTCGCCCGGTCAATGCCGCACTCGCGTAACCACAACACAGGGCGCTCGTCGTACCACTTCAGCAGTCCGTCGAGCGTAATGAACAGGTTGTGCCACGTCAGGAGCCGTTCGTCTTTCTTGAAGGGCGGAACCAGCCGATAATTGATCTGATCTCTCGGCTCCAGATAGAGTTCATCAATGCCTTGCTCCGGCGAGATACGGCACAAGGGACGCCGCGCAAAGACGATAAACAACGGAATCAGGACGGCGCGCGACCAATAGGAGATGGCATAGACGCTGAAATAAAACCCCTTGGGGAGCAGCATGATTTCGGGCGGCATGCTGGGAATGCCGCGCCAATCGTACTGTCCAAACAGGGCGAGGGTGATTTTGGTGAAGACGTTCACCGCGACCACTCCGCCCATCGCGCGGATGCGGTCCTTGGCCTTCACCATGAACGGTTCGGTCTCTGGGACACCAACGAGCTTCAGCGCAAAGTAGGCCTTGACGGATGCGCTGATCTCGGCTGGACCACCGTAATAGATCGACCATCCGCCGTCGGGTAGTTGCGCGGACTTCAAATACCGGACGGCCTTGCGCTCACGCTCCGGTTCCGCGATCCCCATGAATCGTCGGAGCATGAGGTATTCGGAGGTCAGCGTGGTATCGGCTTCGAGTTCGGCAACCCAGAAGCCTTCCCGCGGATCCTGCCGGGATAACAAGGCCGCCTGACTGCGGCGAATGGCGTCATCAATGGCGTCGGGATGACTGGCTGGCGCCCCAACCGTTCGGCGTGTGGACGGCTCATGGACCACGCCCACCGGCTCATTCCGTACGATCAGGCGAAGAAAGGGCAACCGAGGGCCATTTCCGACCGCCCGGAGACTTGCCGGCACCGTCCCCAAGAGGCTATCGGAGAGGCGCAGAAAAAGGCTCTTCAGTCTATCCATACTTGGTGATGAACCCGTTGCAGTTGGAAAGCCGGCGCTGACAATTGCTGCCGGTAGGCGGGCATGGGCGGATGGAAAACCCGCGCAAATCTCACAACTTGTAACAGATGAGGCGACGGGAAGTCAAGGCAGCGCTCGTTGCACCGGTTCGATCGCGAGCGTCTGGTGGATCGGCGCGAGGTGAATGCGCACGACAACATTCAACCCCCTCACCTCACCGCTCGAATTCGGTTACGCAGGCTGCAGATCGGCGACCCGAACGGACACAATCTTCGACACCCCGGGTTCCTCCATCGTCACGCCAAAGAGGGAGTCGGCGATCGCCATCGTCCGTTTGTTGTGGGTAATGACGATGAACTGCGCCGAGATGGCCAGCTCCCGGAGCACGGCCGTGAACCGGCCGATGTTTTCCTCGTCGAGCGGCGCGTCGATTTCGTCGAGGATACAGAACGGGGTTGGGCGGATCAGAAAACTAGCAAAGAGTAACGCCATGGCCGTGAGCGTTTTCTCGCCTCCGGACAACATCGTGATGTTCTTGAGGCGTTTCCCCGGCGGTTGCGCCACGATGTCGACGCCCGGCTCGTTCGTGCCCTCTTCCTGGCCCTCGGCCTCCGGCGCCGGTTCCACCATGACCAGCTCGGCTCGTCCGCCTGGGAACACTTTCTGGAAGACCACGGCAAACCGCTCTTGAAGTTGTGCGAAGGTCTCCTGAAAGAGATCCTTCGTCGTGCGATTGATCCGTTGGATGATGTCCTTCAGCGACTTGATGGACGACGTCAAATCCTGTTCCTGGGCGCTCAGGAACCCATGACGCTCCTCCAATTCACGATGCTCGTCGATGGCCGCCAGATTGACCCCCCCGATGCGAGTCAGACGCTCGCGAATCTTCTGAAGTCGCTCGCGCATGGTGGTCAACTCTTCCTCGGCCAGCAGCGCCGGCTCAGCCGTCGCCCCCGTGTCAGGGTCCGTGGTCTCCTCTGCCGACACGGCAGCGAGCTCGACTTGGTAGGTGCCCGTGAGGGTCCCGGCCACGGTCTGCAACTGCGTCTCGACTTGCGCGCGCCGTACCTCCATGTCCAGGCGTCGTTCGCGACTGGCTCCCACCTGCTGGCGAATCTCGGCGAGCGACTGGTCATACCGCCGGCTCTGCTCCACGCATTCGGCCAGCGATTCCTGGGCCGCCACACTCCGGCTCTGCATCAGCTCGAGCTCGTGCCCCAGCTGTTGACAGAGCGCCTCATGCTGCTCGCGCAGCTCCGCGCTCTGCTGCATGGCTTGCACAAGACCAGCCAACGACTGCGCAAGGTGGCTTAGCCGGCCGACACACTCTTCCACTTGCGCCTGCAACCGGCTGAGCGTGGTCACCGCATGTTCGCGCGCCGACCGGATGCTGCCCACCGTAAGCTTCGCTGAGGTAGCCTCTTCCTGCAGCGTCACCAGTTGGCGGCCCATGGCATTCTGCCGTTCGTGCAACGTTTGCAGCAACACCTCCTGCGCATCACGCACCGCGGCGGCCTGGGTACACTCCTCCTGACAGCATCCCATCTCCTCGCACAGTCGCGTCCGCTCCCCCTCCAACTGCTCCTGCTCGCGCTGCAGCCGCTCGGCACGCGCGATCAGCTCCCTCAGGCTCTGCTCCGATCCGCCGTGGTCTTTCGACAGGGCCAGGGCTCGCATCTCCATGGCTCGGATCTGCTCTTCGAGTCCCTGCCGCTTGGTTTTCAGCGTTTCGGCTTGCCGCGTGACACCCTCCCGCGTCACCCGGGCCGCTTCAATCGCAACCACCAATTCTTCACGGCGTTCCTCGAGGTGACGCACGTCACGCCGGCGTTGCAGAACTCCTGCCGAGGCGCTGGCCAACCCTCCGGTCACGACCCCAGCCGAATCCAGCACTTCACCAGCCAACGTCACGAGCGTGGGGCCATTCGGGGCGGACCACGGGCTCTGTTCCCACAAACGCAGGGCCGTATCCAGGTCCTGCACGAGCACCACATGGTGGAACAAAGCGGCCAATGCGTCGTGCGCCCCTCCGGAGGTCCTCACCAACTCAACGGCGCGTCCGATTACCCCCGGTTGCCCCGACAGCGCGTCCCACCATCCCGGCTTGCCCGCAGCCGACTCCGCCACATCCCAACGCGCCCCGCTCGGCACAAATGCGCCACGGCCGAGCTCCCGCTGCTTCAGGAACGCGACGGCCTCGGCGGCCCGGCGCGGGTGGTCGACAAACCAGGCGTGAACCCGCTCGCCCAACACCGCCTCAATCGCGCGTTCATAGCCATCGGGCACGACCAACCATTCGGCAATCGCCTCACGCACTCCCTCACAGCTCCGGAGCGACGTGGTGTCTTCCTCCCCTTCCCTCCCGTACCCCATCTCCTCACGCACGACGGCCTGCAGCGTGCGAAGCCTCGATTCCGTGGCCGCAAGCTGCTCGAGGTCGCGAGCTCGACGCTGCTCCGAGGTTCCCAGTTGTGCGGTGACCTGCTCCAGTTCCTGAATGGTCCGCTGATGCTCCTCGCGGGTGGCCCGAAGCTGCTGCTCCACGTCGCCCTGGTCACGCACCAACGCGTCCACGCGCTCCCGGATCAGAGATTGCTCCTCCGCAAGCGCCGCTCCGTCGGTCGACAACCGGGCTGCGCGCGCGCCTGCTTCGTGGCCTTTGGCTTCCAGTCTCGCCACGGCGGTGGATCGCTCCGCGAGGCGCGCCGACGCCACGAGTAGAGCTTGGCGACCCTGTTGCCCCTGCCCCGCCAAGGCATCCATCTCCGTCTGTTGTGCGCGAAGTCGCTGGTCCAATTGCTCGGCGTTGGTGGACTTCTCCTGGAGGTCGGCATCCAGTTCCGTGAGCCGGCTCTGCAGTTGGGCGATCTCCGCCTGCGCTCCGTCATGCTCCGCTTTGTACTGCGCCGAATCCGCATTGAATTGGGCCCGCTGCTGCTCGTAGAGTTGGGCTTTGTTGCGCTCCACATCGATGTGGGCCAGCGCCTGCGCCCGACGCGTTTCGGCGGCCGAGAGTTCCTGCCGAATGACCTGGAGCGCCTCCTGCTGCTGTTGGATGGTCAGCTTCACGGCTTGATGGTCGGCCTCGTCGCGGGCCTCATCGGCGGCGAGCCGCGCGTCTTCCTGATCGAGGGCCGACAGTTCGGCCTGCACGGCGTGAGCGGCCGCGCTAAGCCGCCGGTGTTCATCCGTCAGCAGCTGCACTTCAAGCGTCCGCCCTTCCCGCTGCAATGAATCGTACGTCCGAGCCTGCTGGGCCTGCCGCTCCAACCAATTGAGCTGTTTCTTGACTTCGCCGATCACATCGCGCAAGCGCAGCAGGTTTTGCTGGGTGGCGTCGAGCTTTCGCAGGGCCTCGGCCTTCTGCTTCTTGTAACGCACGATGCCGGCCGTTTCTTCGATTAATTCACGGCGTGCCTGGGGACTCGCGTTCAGAATGGCATCCAGCTGACCCTGCGCGATGACCGTGTGGCCCTTGGTGCCGGCACGGGTTTCGAGCATCACCCCTCGTACGTCTTTGAGCCGACAGAGTGTCTTGTTGATGAGGTACTCGCTGTCGCCGTTGCGGAACAGCCGGCGCGTGACCATGATTTCAGGATAGTCTTTGAGCGCGTCGGCCAGATCGCCGATGCCCTGCAGATCACCGGGCTGGACCCCGCCGATGATGAGGGACACTTCGGCCATCCCCATCGGCTTCCGAATTTGCGTGCCGTTAAAGATGACGTCCTCCATACGTTCGCTGCGGAGCGTCTTGGTGCTTTGCTCGCCCAAGACCCACAGGATCGCATCGACGACATTACTCTTGCCGCTTCCATTCGGTCCCACCACCGCCGTGATGCCACGTGGAAATTCAATCTTGGCCTCGGCAAAGGACTTGAAGCCGATCGTTTCCAACGATTTCAAGAACATAGACCCCCCTTACCGGACACGGCTTGTCGGGTGAACGAGAGCTGATCTGGTGCGGAATTCACGAGGATGGGGCCTTGTAGCACAATGAGGCCCCCGGAAGCAAAGAAAAATACTGGATACGGTGGCCTTTGGAGTGGAATGCCCCTAGATGTAGTGGACCGGTGGGACCGGAAACAAATGGGCGACTAAGCCGGGTTGGTCACCTATTGGGCGACAAGAGCCGTATAGGGCACGACATCGCAGCGGCACCCCTCCCCTTTCCGATCGATCCACATTCGGAACCGCCCTGCTTTGTGCTCATCGAACCAGTAGAACAACGGGTTGGCCTCCGCATCGATCACCGTATTCCCATATTCGTTATGCTCGAAACTGACAATCTTCCGAGCGGTGATGTAGTCGATCGCGCCATCGATCGATAACGAATATTCCCGGATATAAAACCCGGTCACGACATTGACGTCCTCCTGCACCAAGAATTCGTCACCTGGTTCAGGCGGCAATGATTGGGCATGCGACAAATCGGCGGCGACGGTCAGCGCCACGCACAGCACGAACATCGGCAGGCATCGTCTCGTCTTCATGTTGGTCCCTCGTGGTTGCTCGGTGACACAGACTTCCTTCAACCAATCGAGGTGCGCACCCGTGCCTCATGTTAGAGCAAGACCGGTGCCGCCCTTGCAGGGAACCAACTAGAATCAGATGGTGGCGGGAAATCGAAGCTGGCTCTGCGGTCTATTCGAAACGGTTTCAACGTCACGACGGGCCGCCGCGAGACTGCCCGGATGACGTATCCGAGGCAATACAACCTGTGTATCGGATGAGATACGAGATAGGGATTTACTGGTATTTCACCCGATGGAGCGGTGGAATGACGCGGAGAGGGCGACTGAAAATTAGGGAACTGCGCCTAGGACAAGACCCCCCTGATGCCCGAGGGACTCTAGTTCGCCGGAGCGCGCTGGGCACCGACGGGGTCGATCGACACTAGTTCGCGGGGAAGTTGGAACTCGACGTCTTCCTCAATCACCGTCAGATCTTCGACCGCGGCCGGCCCATGGCGCTTGAGGTAATCGACGACTTCGGTCACCAGAACTTCCGGCGCAGAGGCCCCCGCAGCAATCCCCACCGCCTTGATACCCGTGAGCCACGCCGGATTGATGTCCTGCCACGAGTCGATGAGGTAGGATGTGATGCCGCAATCCTCGCCCAGCTCACGCAACCGATTCGAATTGGAGCTGTTCGGGGATCCGATGACCAAAATGAGATCGACCAGCTTCGATAGGGCTTTGACGGCGTTCTGCCGATTTTGGGTCGCGTAGCAGATGTCTTCCTGATGCGGCCCCTTGATCCCCGGGAAACGACGATTGAGCGCCGCCACGATGTCGCGGCATTCATCCACGCTCAATGTCGTCTGGGTCACATACGACAAGTTGACGGAGTTGCCCACGTGCAGTTTTTCGACGTCCTTAACCGAAGAGACCAAATGGAACTTGTCCGGCACCTGCCCCAATGTACCAATGACTTCCGGGTGGCCCGCATGGCCGATCAGGATGAGTTCATACCCCTGGGTATAGTCCCGATTGACCTCGTTGTGAACCTTAATGACCAACGGACAGGTCGCATCGATCACTTTCAAATCACGCCGATTCGCCTCTTGCCAGACGGACTTGGCGACGCCATGCGCGCTGAAGATGACGATGGCGCCATCCGGCACTTCGTTCAGTTCCTCGACGAACACCGCCCCCTTCTGGCGGAGCGAGTTGACCACGTGCCGACTGTGGACGATTTCATGGCGCACGTAAATCGGCGCGCCGTATTTCTTCAACGACAGTTCGACGATCTCAATGGCACGGTCCACACCCGCACAAAATCCGCGAGGATTGGCAAGATAGATTTTCATCAGCCTGGACTCCGTTGGGAGCATACAAGACGAATAGACCGTCGGAGGGGGACGTCTAGGTTCACCGGGTGCTCACCTTACGCCACATTCCGCGCTTCCGTCAACTGAATTGACCGGACCGACAGGCTCAAACGCCGCTCCAGTGGCCCGCGAAACTCTCCTGCAGTCCACGCCATGACCAGTACTTGACACCCATCTTCACGCTCCGTACGCTGTCCCCCCAATGGCGCCCCACGCGAATAAAAAAGTCCTGATTGTCGAAGACGAAAAGGACATTCAGCAATTGGTCAAGCTCTACTTGGAAAAAGAAGGGTTTCGCACCTTCATGGCCGGGACCGGCGGTGAGGCCCTTCGCCAGGTGAAAGCCAACAAGCCGGATCTGCTCCTGCTGGACCTGATGCTCCCCGAACTCGATGGCATCGAGGTGTGCAAGCGCCTCCGGGCGCAGCCGGAGACGGCTACGCTTCCGATCATCATGTTGACCGCCAAGGCCGAAGAATCGGACACCGTTGTCGGCCTTGAACTGGGCGCCGATGACTATGTGACCAAGCCCTTCAGCCCCAAGTCGCTCGTGGCCCGTGTCAAGGCGCTGCTCCGCCGCGTGGATCGCCAGCAGATCGACGGGGCCAGCGCCTACACGTATGGCGATGTACAAATGGATCTGGCGCGGCACGAGGTGCACGTCCGCAAACAGGAAGTGACGCTGACGGCCAAGGAATTTGGCCTACTGGAACATCTGCTGCGCAACGTCGGTCGCGTGTTGACGCGTGACACGTTACTCAACTCGGTCTGGGGATACGATTATTACGGCACGACCCGCACGGTCGACGTCCACATTCGGCGGCTCAAACAGAAAATTCCCGCGCTCAACGATGCCATCGTGTCGGTCAAGTCAATGGGCTACAAGCTCAAGGACACTGACGCCTCTGCATGACCATGACCCTCCGCTGGAAGGTCACCCTCGGCATCCTTCTGTCGGTAGTCGTCGCCCTGGCCCTTGCTGGGGCCCTCATCCTGCGCCTCCTGTCGCGCGTGCCGGCGGACTCGCCGACCTTCATACACGATGAATTTCGGACCGGCGTCATGGTGGCGCTCGGGGCCGCGTTCGCCTTGGCCGCCGGCTTGAGCTCCGCCATTGCCTGGTGGCTGACACGTCCTCTGGCCGATATGACCACCTTTGCCCAGCGGCTCGCCACCGGGGGACTCGACCATCGGATCCCGACTTCCTCACAGGACGAGGTCGGCCAACTTGGGCGCATCCTGAACCAAATCACCGACCAATTGCAGGCTAAAATCCACGAAGTGTCGGAGGACCGCGCACAACTGTTGGCCATGCTCACCGCGATGGCGGAAGGGGTGCTCGTCCTCGACGCCGACGGCCGGATCCTCCAGATCAATCCCGCCCTCGAGCGGATGTTCGGCTTTCAAGCGGAGCCCAGCCGCGGCCGCCGCTATGATGCGCTGTTCCGCGATCCGGACCTGGCGCGGCTGATTCAGGACGTCTTGCTCCAACGGATCAGCCGGGAACAGGAGCTGGTCCTACCCGCCATGGGGCGCACGCTGCGTATCGAGGCCTCAGCCGCGGGCGGCCAACGGGCGCACGAAGCCTCGGCCGTCCTGGTGTTTCATGACGTCACGGACCTCCGACGGCTCGAAACGGTGCGGAAGGACTTCGTCGCCAACGTGTCGCACGAGTTACGGACGCCCCTGACGTCAATTCGCGGCTACGTCGAAGCGCTGCTGGACGGGACAAAAGACGATCCCGAAGCGAGCACGGAGTTCCTCCGTATCATTAGCACTCAAGCGGAACGGCTCCACCTGCTGCTCGACGATCTGTTACAGCTATCGCGCATCGAATCAGGCGCGGTTGCGTTCAAACGCGAGGCCGTCCGAACCGAGGATGTCGTCGCTCGTTCCGTCGCGATCATCCGCCCACTGGCGGAGAAGAAACAGCATCGCCTCGAGGTCGCCTGCGCGAAGGATCTCCCGCTGCTACGGGGCGACGAAGATCGCCTCGTGCAGGTCCTCACGAACCTCCTAGACAACGCGGTCAAATACACGCCGGACGGCGGCACCATCACCGTAACCGCACAAGCCGGTGGGGCGCGTCCGGACACAGCTGGTGGAGGACCGACGGTGGAGATCTGTGTGGTGGATACCGGCCTCGGCATCCCGGAGGCCGACCGCCCGCGCATCTTCGAACGATTCTATCGCGTGGACAAAGCCCGCTCGCGCGAGCTGGGAGGAACCGGGCTCGGACTCGCCATCGTCAAACACATTGTGGAACAACACGGCGGCCAGGTGTGGGTGGAGGGCCATGGACCATCGGGAAGCCGATTTGTGGTGCGCCTCCCCGCCGTCCTGCACAGTTCACACGTCGCGTCTACATGAAGCGCTCGAGCAGCAGATAGAAGCCCCCGGCGAGAATCGCGGCGCCCGGCAAGGTGCAGAGCCAGGCGAAGATGATCCTCGCCGTCACTCCCCATCGCACCGCGGATAGACGCTTCACGGCACCCACTCCCATCACCGTCGTCGTAATGGTGTG
The DNA here is from genome assembly GCA_964449255.1 of uncultured Nitrospira sp. GTDB lineage: Bacteria > Nitrospirota > Nitrospiria > Nitrospirales > Nitrospiraceae > BQWY01. The sequence goes on from CAYUYE010000018.1 coordinate 20,046, forward strand.
CGTGGTGCTGACCGGAAGGCCGTAGTGCGCGGTCGCCAGCAGAACCGCCGCCGCCCCGGTTTCGGCGGCAAACCCGTGTACCGGCTCCAACTTGACGATGCGCATGCCGAGCGTGCGGACGATCCGCCATCCCCCCGCCGCCGTGCCCAGCCCCATGGCCATGGCACAGGACCCGATGACCCATGCCGGCACCTCGGGCGTGGCGATGGCCCCGCTGGACAACAGGGCAAGGGTAATGATCCCCATCGCTTTTTGTGCGTCGTTCGCCCCGTGGCTGAACGCCATAAAGCTCGCCGACAAGATCTGCAGACGACGAAACAACACCGTCGCCCACCCGCGTGAGGCCCGGAAAAACATCCAGCTGATGAGCACCATCAAGGACAGGCCGATGGCGAACCCGAAAAACGGGGACAAGACCATCGCTTCGAGGACAGACCGTAGGCCCGACAACTTCACGGATTGCCACCCGCCGTGCATGACCGCCGCGCCAACCAATCCACCGATCAACGCGTGGGATGAACTGGTGGGAAGCCCCAGTAACAGGGTAATCACATTCCAGATGATGGCCCCCGCCAACGCTCCGGCCACAACGGCTTGCGTGACCGCGGTGGGCTCCACCAATCCGGCCCCGACGGTCTTGGCGACCGCCGTCGACATGTAGGCTCCGAGGATATTCAAGATACCCGCCCCGGCGACCGCCACAAGCGGCGTGAGAGCCCGCGTGGACACGACCGTGGCGATGGCATTGGCGCTATCGTGCCAGCCGTTCGAGAAGTCGAACAGCAGGGCCAAGAACACCACAATGAACAGGACTCCCGTCAGTTCAGGCATGCAGGGCTCAAAATCGTTGAGCGGGAACTCATGAGAGAGGCCGTGGCTGACAGCGTGGTGCGTGCCACATCAACGTTCACACGTTCGCCGCGTTGATCTGCTAGTGATGTTTGAGGACAATCCGCTCCAGAATATTCGTCACGTCTTCGCAGCGATCCGCCCCGTTCTCGAAATCTTGGTAGATTTCCTTCCACTTGATCACCATGATGGGATCGGATTCCTTTTCGAAGAGCATCGAGAGCGCATCGCGAGAAATGCGATCGGCTTCGTTTTCGAGGGTGTTGACCTTGAGGCTGTATTCCCCGATCTGGTCGTTGTTCCGGCCGAGCAAGTCCACCGCGGACGCCAAGGCCACGCTGGCTTGATACAGGATATCCGCCAATCGCACGGCCATGGCCGTGGGCTTCGGCACTTTGTAGATGACGAAGCAGTCGGCAATCTCCTCCACCACGTCCAGCACATCATCGAGTGCGCTGGCCAAATCATGAATGTCTTCGCGATCGATGGGCGTAATGAAGGTTTGATTGAGACGGCGCGCGATTTCATGCGTGATTTCGTCGCCGATGTGTTCCACCTCTTTGATCCGCTTGGCCTGTTCGGCCGGATTGTGGAAATTTTCCATCATCTCTTTCAGCAGGCGACTGCCCTCGATGGCATTGTGGGCCGCCTTGCGGAAGAGTTCGAAGAAGACTTCGTCTCTGGGAATTAGGCTCAGCATGGTCTCTCGGTCCTCAATACGGGTAGAACAGGTTTCTCATGAGCACGTTACAGCCGTATTACAGATTTACCCTTTTCCGGTATCTACCCGCATCTACCCGCCGGAAAGTGACCGGGGCCGATCGGGAACAGAAGTACGAGATATGGGGGAAGAGGCCGGCGATGAGCCCCACCCCGTGGAGGGGCTGACGAGGAGGGCCTCCGCGTGGGGAACGTTGGCGCGCCGTAGACGCAGGATTACCAACGAATCAGGGCCGTCCCCCAGGTCAGCCCGCCTCCGAATGCACCCAACAGGACGAGATCTCCCGCGTGCAGTTTCCCCGTGGTCGCCGCCTCATGCAACACCATCGGCAGCGACGCTGAGGAGGTGTTGCCATACCGTTCGATGATGGAGGTCGTCCGCTCGGGGGGAATTGCCAGCCGCTCGCAGAGTGCGGCCAGGATGCGCCCGTTCGCTTGGTGGAACAGCAACTGGCGCACGTCCGAAACCGAGAGTCCGAACTCCTTCAACAGATCCCCTACCCCAGCCGCCAACCGCCGCACAGCCAACCGAAAGACCGGAGCGCCCTGCAATCGAATCGTGTGTCGTCGCTCCCGAATGGTGCCCGCGTCGAGCGGCTGCCGCGACCCACCGGCGGCCACCTGAATCAGGTCATGTCCAGCGCCATCTGCGTACAGGCGAACCCCGAGTATTCCCGACCCATCCGCCATTTGGCTATCTTCCCGCCTCACCACCACCGCTCCAGCGCCGTCGGCAAATAACGCCCGACTCGTGGCGTCAGCTCGGTCAAGGAAGACTGATTTGACCTCAGCGGCGATCACCAGGCAGGTGCGATACTGGCCCGCGCGTATGAAGACGTCTGCCATCGAGAGGCCGTAGAGAAACCCCGAGCAGGAGGCCGCCACATCGAACGCCGCGACCGGCTTAGCCCCCAGCGCATGCTGGACGTAACAGGCCGTCGAAGGAAAGACCGTATCGGGTGAGGTGGTTGAGACGATGATGGCGTCAATATCCGTCGCGGCGTATCCCGCGCGCGCCAACGCCTCACGTGCCGCCAGAACGGCCAGATCGGATGACGCCACCCCGGTCTCCACCCAATGGCGTTCACGAATACCGGTCAGCGCCTCAATCTCCTGGGGAGTTGAAGAATCCGGCCCACACACCCCCGCGTTGGAAACGGCCTGTGGCGGGACGGCAATCCCCGTCCCCACTATCCGAGTTCGTACCATAACAATATCGCGTGCTTGGGTTCCGAGAGGACTTTGGCCCATAAAACGCCGCGGGATTATAGGAGGCTGCTTCAGGAGCCGTCAATTCACCGCCACATCCGCCGACAGGCGGAACGCTGGGGAGACTCCGGGCCACGAACGTTCAGGCCTTCACCCGGGCACGCCTAAAGCGCGGCAAGAATTGCATGATTTGGCCCCATTCTGCTATTCTTAAAAAGATATGCTCGCGACTCCATCCCCTAAGACCCTTCGCGTCGGATTGGCACTCGCCCTGGCCGGCTCCTTGCTGGCGGCTGGCTGCTCGAGTACACCCAAGAGCCCCGACTCAGCGGGCAAAGGTCTCAGCAAAACCGATGAACAGATCTTCCTCGGCGACACCATCGAAAAGAACTACGATCCGCATGTGATTCTCAAACGAGCGGAATCCTTCTTTGACAAAGAGGAGTTTCCCGAAGCGGTCGTCGAATTCCAGCACTTCATGGAGCTCCACCGGGCGCACGCCCTGGCCCCCTATGCCCAATATCGCCTAGGACAGGCCTACTTCCAGCAGGCGAAAGGGATCGATCGGGATCCTGAACCCATCAACAGGGCCATGGCGGTGTTCCAAAAGCTGCGCGTGGAGTACCCTGGAAGCCAATACGAGGAACAAGCGCTGGGTGGGATCAAGCAGTGCCAAGAGTCGCTGGCCAAGACCCACCTCTTCGTCGGCAAGTTCTATCAGCGCCGCGGCGCGCTTTTAGCCGCCGCCCACCGATTCGAAGTGGTGCTTAACGAGTATGCGGAAATGGAAGCGGCCCCGGAGGCCCTGTACCAGCTCGCCAAGACCTACGACGCCCTCGGTGCCGACCAGTGGGCCCGCGAGCAGTTGACCGTGCTCGCCCAACGCTACCCGTCGAGCCCGTTCCAAGATGATGGTAAAAAACTGCTCGCCAAGCTGGGCGGGGCCAACGCCGGTGAAGCAGCAGTCGCACGATCACCCGGGGGACGGGAGACCTCGAGCTCCAGTACCCTCCTCGCGGCCGCCCAAGCACCCCGCTCATCCCCAGAGCTGCAGGAACCCGCTCGCATTGCCGGCGCAAAATTTCCCACCGGGTCAGCCGCTCTGTCGGCAACACCGACGTTCTGCAGACTCGGCGTGTGGTGCTAGTCGCGCGTTGTCCCTCCAACGTCGAGCATTCGCCACGATCTCTCTGTTGTAACTTCCGAAAACGGTCAATGCTCAGTGATCAATGTTCAATTGAACATTCAACATTGAAAATTGAGCATTGACAGGGCACACCCATCGAGTGATTTCCAGGGCGTGACCACACGAGATCGCCGCAGGGAACTACTGCCCCAGATACCAACCGATGCCGGCCCGCTCGAGCATGCTGGTAATCAACGTCAGCGAATTGGCATAGACCATCACGCCGACGATCACCAGCAGCACGCCGCTGACGGTCGAGACGGCGCCAAGATACCCGCGCAGGCCCTGGAAGTAGGCTAGGAAGCGATCGATGCCCAAGGCCGTCAGAAAGAGCGGCACGCCGAGCCCCAGGGAATAGAACGCTAACAACAGCACCCCTTGCGACAGCGCATCCGTCGTGCTGGCATAGAGCAGAATCGTGCCGAGCACGGGTCCCACGCAAGGAGTCCACCCCGCCGCAAACGCCACGCCGATCAGGAACGATCCGAGGTAACCCGCGGGCCTGGTCCGAAAGTGCATCCGATGCTCCATCTGCAACCAGCTCAAGTTGAAGAGACCGAGCAGGTACAGCCCGAAGACGATAATGATCACGCCGCCGAGTTTACGTAGAAATTCTTGGTAGGTAATCAGCGCCTGTCCAATGAGGCTGGCCGACGCCCCGAAGGCAATAAAGACACTTGAAAATCCGGCGATGAACATAAGGGAATTCAGAATAATGCCGCGCCGATAGCGCGCCCGCTCCTCCACGTTCGCCAGTTGCTCGACGGAGAGTCCGGTGATGTAACTGATGTACGACGGAACAAGCGGCAGCACGCAGGGTGAGACAAACGAGAGCAGGCCGGCGCTGAAGGCGGCGAACAAGGAAATCTGCTGAACGCCCTGGCTCACGATTTCGCCTCCTGCACCAATGTCTGGATCAGCTGGACGGCTTCCGGCGATTGCCAATCTCGAGCACCGAAAATACGCTGTCGGAGTAGGCCCTGGCGATCGATCAGGAACGTCATCGGCAAGGTCCGAGCCCCATAGGCCAATCCGATTTGAAAGTCGGAGTCATGCAAGATCGGAAACGTGAGGCCTAGCTCCTGGCGAAACGGCTTGGTGACCGCAGTGCCCTGGGCGTCGGTGGACACGGCCAAGATCTCGAAATCGTGACGAGGGAACATCTTATACAGTGTCTCCATGGCCGGCATTTCCACCCGACAGGGACCGCACCATGTCGCCCAGAAATTCACCATGACCACGACCCCGCGGTACTGGTCGAGGGTCACGGGATCACCCGATCCATTACGGAGCCGAAACCCCGGAGCCCGATCCCCGAGGTTCAGGGCCACTCGCTCCACCCTGGCCGTCGGTGTCTCCGTGCCTGATGACGCAATGGAATCGGCTCGATCGCAGCCGACTGTCGCGGTCATGGAAGCGGCGAGGCAGAGAGTGAGGGTGATCCTGCGCGTGGACATCGGAACTCCAGGGCGTGACGTCAACCGACGGCGCCCTTAGGACCTGGGCAACTCGGCCGCTTTCGGGTTCCCCTTGAGCAGTTGATTGATTACTTGGAGGTTCTCGTTTCTCGTCCAGTCGCGGGGGCCGATCACTTTCTCGCGCAGAATGCCCTCCCGATCGATGATGTAGGTTTCCGGCACGCCCATGAGTTTATAGCGCTTGTCGGTTTGCCCCCAGGAATCGACGAGCACTGGGAAGGTCAGATTCATGTTCTTGACGAACGGAGGAATATCTTTCTTCGTGGTGACTCGATCGATACTGACGGCCAGGATCACCAAGCCGTCCTTTTGGTAACCCTTGAACAGCTGTTCCATCGAGGGCATCTCTTCCTGGCAGGGTTTGCACCAAGTCGCCCAGAAATTGAGAAAGATGACCTTCCCGCGGTAATCGGACAACTGGACTGACTTGTCGGCCAGGTCGGGAAGGGTAAAATTGGGCGCCGGCTTACCGACGGTAAGGGGTTCATACTTGGCACTCTGCAACCAGACGATGACAAAGACCGTCGCGAAGATCGCGAGGCCCGCCAAGACGATTCCCATCCGCGGGGCGGGCGGTGGGCCAGTCGGGAGAGGAGGGACGGGACTGGTCAAGTGTTCTGACAGCGTGGCGCCGGACATGGTTCCACCTTTTTCGACAGCGCCCTACGCGTAGGCATGCAAGCCCGACAGCAGAAAATTCACGCCCCAGAAGCAGAAAATCACCATCAAAAATCCAAAGATGGCATAAATCGCGGCCCGATGCCCCTCCCAGTCACGCGTCATCCGCGCATGGATATACGCGCCGTAAATCAGCCATACGATGAGTGACCAGGTCTCCTTCGGATCCCAACTCCAGTATCCACCCCAGGCATAGTTGGCCCACATGGCGCCCAGGATGATCCCGAAGGCGAGCATGGGGAACCCGATCATGATCGCTTTGTAACCCAGCTCATCGATCGTCTCAAGATCCGGAAACGCCGCGTAAAGGCCGCCGCTCTTCCCCTTCCGTTCTGCGCGCTCCTTGAACAGATACATCACACCCAGGCCTCCCGCCATCGCAAATGCGGCGTAACTGGTCAGGGTCACAGAGACATGGATATAGATCCAGTAGCTGTTCAGCGCCGGCACCAACGGCTCGGCGGTCTGATACCGGTAGGGCAGGAGCGACGCCGCGCCCATGGCGATAAAACCGATCCCGACGACGAACGCGCCGATCGCCTTGATCTGATACCGCATTTCGAGGAGCACATAGCCCAGAATAATGGCCCAGGAGACATAGGCCATGGCCTCGAATTGATTCGACCACGGGGCAAAGGTCCCCGAGAGTTGCATGCGTTCGTACGCCCTGGTGAACAACGCCGCCGTGTTGACGATCCAGCCAAACACCGTGACCATGGTGGCCACCTGCCCCAATTGCCCGGCCCATCCGGGCTCTCCCTGCCCCGCCATGTCGACGGGGTGTCCGGCCGGGGCCCATTGGAGTGACGGACGTCGGACGAACAGATAGGAGATGTACAGGCCCAACGCGGCCAGGTAGAGCCAGAACGTCATATCGAAGAGGAAGAGTGATTTCAGCATGGGACCCTCCGTCTATTTCCTCACCATCGCCCCCGCCGGCCGCCAGCGCCATCCCGACCGCCGGTTCATCCGCTTATCATGCCGGGGCAGTGGAAAACTGTTGGACCAGCTTCTTGAACTCGCGTTGAAAATCGATCTGATTCTTGTGCGTATTTCCACCCATGTGGATCGCCACCTGATCACCGCTTGGCACGATCTTGACCCACAGGCGGCGATGGTAGATGAATGACGACAACGTGATGCCGACTACGATCATCGTCGACCCAATCCACACGATGTTCACGCCGGGATCTTTGGTGATCTGTAACCCGGTGAACTTCTTCGGCTGGTACCCGATCAGCTCAAAACTGTACTTGGATCCTTGAATGTCGAACAAATCCGGATACTGATAAAAGATCCACGGCGTCGCTTCCAACGACTTCCCTTCGTGAATCGCCAGCCGAATCGCCGGGTTGGCGTGCTCCACCGACTTTGAAAACACCTTTTTCTCCGCCGAATTGAACGCAAAATCCGCCACGAAGTCTGTCACCGTCAGCTTGAGCCCCAGCTTCTCGATCACCGCCTCCTTCTGCCATTCAAGATCGATCGTGTGCAGAACTTTGTCCGTCTCTTTGTCTTTCACGTTGAGCCGCGCAACTTGGATGCGATCCCAGGAGTCGCCGTAGCTCGACTGATAGAACCAAATGCCCTTATACACGAGGGGATCGTTCACCGTGATGGTCTTCGTAACCTGCTGGGCTCCGTTGTCGATCACCGTCAGCGTGCTGTTGTAGGACTTGATAGCCCCGTTGTCGTGGTAATCGATCCAAAACTTGTCGACTTTCAGATCAAAATTTCCGTTGGGAATGTGATAGGTCTGGCCTTCGAGACAGACGCCGAACTCCTGGAATCCCCAGAGGCTTCCGATGAGCCCTCCCAAAACAATGACCGTGGCGCTCAGATGGGCCATATGAGCGCCTATCCGTCCCATGATTCCCTTGGTCGCATACAGCGCGACGCCGCTGGGTTCATTGGTTGCCAACACCCGGTAACCCTTTTCCGAGAGCATGAGCACCATTCGTTCGCCAACCTGCTCCTTGGTGGCGCCGACGGTCACTTCGCTGGAGTGTTTCATCCCCTGGATGAACGGGAGGGATACATTGACTTTGTCCTGCTGCATCGACCGCCAGACGGCTGGGAAACGCTTATAGAAACACGTTAGCGAATTGACGCACAGTAGGCCCAGCAGACTCGTGAACCACCAGGTGTGATACACGTCGATGAACCCAAGGCGCTGAAACCAGCGATAGGCCTCCTCCCCATACTCTTTCACGTAGACTTCGGGCCGTTCGTTTTGCTGAATGACGGTCCCGATCGTCGCCGTCATGGCCAGGACGAGAAACAGGAACATCGCCAGTTTGATTGAGGCGAAGAACCCCACCACCTCGTTCTTTACTTCATTCCAACCCAAGCTCGGGGAGGCAGCCGGGGCTGGAGGAGGACCGGATTGGTCCAGGACGAGTTCTTGTTTGCCATCCATGTCGTTGGAGTACCCTCTGGGGAAATTAGACGGTCCCTATCGTCCAGGCCTGTCCCGGCGTCCGGCGGCCTCGAAAACAGCGACTTCGAGCACGAGAGATGAATCGGAGACAGGCCGTGTCTTGATCAATTTTTTGCCCGCACTATGCCAAGCGAACTATCTTACAGATCGATGAAATTTACTGTCAAGCAAGCGGGAAGCGCGCCCCCTACCAATGAGACCGGTGTTTGCCGTTGACATTGGCCCAGGAGTGGGGTACCAGTGACGGATACGCGGTTGATCGAAATAGGCGACAAACCTAAGACACGGCCCAGAAAGAGGACGGAATGCGCAACAATTACCTGTTCACCTCCGAATCGGTGACCGAAGGTCACCCCGACAAGATCGCCGACCAGATTTCCGATGGCATTCTCGACGCGATCCTCTCTCAAGATAAATACTCTCGTGTGGCGTGCGAAACCATTCTCACCACCGGCATCGCATTCGTCGCCGGGGAGATATCGACGAAAGCCTACGTTGAGATTCCGGACCTGGTCCGGGAAATCATCAAGGGCGTGGGGTATACCAACGCGACCTGGGGTTTCGACTATGAAACCTGCTCCGTGCTGACCTCGATTCACAATCAATCCGGTGACATCGCCATGGGCGTGGATTCGGGAGGGGCTGGCGATCAGGGGTTGATGTTTGGTTATGCCACGAACGAAACCACCGAATTGATGCCGATGCCGATTGTGCTGGCACACCGCTTGACCAGGCGCTTGGCGGAGGTCAGGAAGAAAGGCATCCTCAAGTGGGTTCGCCCCGATGGGAAGTCTCAGGTCACCGTCGAATACAAAAACGGCAGACCCTTCCGGATCGATACGATCGTGGTCTCCACTCAGCATGATCCGGACGTGACCAGCAAGCAGATCGAGCGGCAGATCATGGAGCATGTCATTAAGCCCGTGATGCCGAAAGCCTATTACGAGCCGACGAGCGTCAAGCATCACATTAACCCGACGGGACGGTTCGTCGTGGGCGGCCCGATGGGCGACACGGGGCTGACGGGACGCAAGATCATTGTCGATACTTACGGTGGCCACGGCAGCCACGGCGGAGGAGCGTTCTCCGGCAAGGATCCAACAAAGGTGGACCGCTCGGCGAGCTACATGGCCCGCTATATTGCCAAGAATATCGTCGCGGCTGGATTGGCCGACAAGTGCGAGGTCCAATTGGCGTACGCCATCGGCGTCGCAGACCCGGTGTCGGTCCTCGTCGACACGAAGGGCACGGAAAAAGTGTCGACGGACAATTTGGACAAGCTCGTTCGCAAGCATTTCCCCATGACCCCTCGAGGGATCATCGAACACCTGAAGCTGCGCCGCCCGATCTACAAGAAGACGGCCGCCTACGGACACTTCGGCCGTAGCGAACCAGAGTTCACGTGGGAGAAAATCGACAAGGCACGCGTGCTACGCAGGGATTCCAAGCTATAATCGGCGCCAGAGTGCGGCACACCCGCGAAGGGGACGGAACTCACCTCCGTCCCCTTTTTCATGACTACATCACCGACCCAGAGGAGGACCCGTGGACTACGATGTGAAAGATCTCGGACTGGCCGATCAAGGCAACCTTAAGATCGAATGGGCCGAGCGCACCATGCCCGTCTTGCGCCTGATCAAGCAACGCTTCAAGCGCGAACAGCCGTTTAGGGGCATCCGTGTTACCGCCTGCCTCCACGTCACCACGGAAACGGCCAACCTGGCGAAGACGCTCAAGGCAGGCGGCGCCGATGTGCGGCTCTGCGCGTCCAATCCGTTGAGCACCCAGGATGACGTGGCGGCGGCACTGGTGAAGCACGACGGGATTCCGGTGTTCGCCATCAAAGGCGAGGACAATGCGACGTACTACCGCCACATCGAATCGGCCATCGGCCACAAACCGCACGTATCGATGGACGACGGGGCCGACGTGGTGTCACACCTCCATTCGAAGCGCAAGGATCTGTTGAAGAACGTTATCGGCGGGACGGAGGAAACCACGACGGGCGTCATTCGCCTCCGCAGCATGGCCGCCAAGAAGGTGCTTCGCTTCCCCGTCATCTCCGTGAATGATGCCGACACCAAGCACATGTTCGACAACCGTTATGGCACCGGCCAAAGCACCTTGGACGGCATTGTGCGTGCCACGAACCGATTGGTCTGCGGGTCGAAGGTCGTTGTGGCCGGCTATGGCTGGTGCGGCCGCGGCATCGCGATGCGCGCGAAGGGCATGGGCGCGGACGTCATTGTGACCGAGATCGACCCCATGAAGGGTCTCGAGGCGGTGATGGATGGGTACCGCGTGATGCCCATGGAAGAGGCCGCGGCCGTCGGCGATTTCTTCGTCACGGTCACCGGCAATCTCAAGGTGATTCGCAAGGAACACTTCGCCGCCATGAAAGATGGTGCGATTGTTTGCAACTCCGGCCACTTCAACGTGGAGTTGGATATTCCGGCGCTCGAAAAGCTCAGCAAGAAGAAGCGGCAGATCCGTCCTGGAGTCGACGAATACACGATGCGAAACGGCCGCCGGGTCAGCCTGCTCGGAGAAGGCCGCCTCGTAAACCTGGCTACGGCCGAAGGACATCCCTCCAGCGTCATGGACATGAGCTTTGCCAACCAAGCGCTCGGCTGCGAATACATCGTGAAGAATCACAAGAAACTGGAGAAGACGGTGTATCCGGTTCCCGCCGTGATCGACAAGGAGATCGCGCGGCTGAAGCTGGCGGGCATGGGCGTGGACATTGATAAGTTGACGAAGGAGCAGGTGAAGTATTTGGCGTCGTGGGAAATGGGAACTTAAGAGAAGAGAGAGGAGAGCCGGGGCTGCTCTGCTCAGCAGCTCCGGTTCGACCCCGCTAAGCCTCGCAACTACTCGCCTGCGGAACTTGTTTCATCCCAGCTTCGCTCGAACGAAACTTCGAACAGTCCTCGGCGCCGCACAACGCGGACGCAGCCACTCGGCAAGCGGGGTTCCCCCAACCTTCATTAAACTTGCATCGCAGCTCTAGCTATCTCCCTCCTTCGCATCCCGGGAGGAAAAGAGAGTGGCACAAAGCCCCTGGCCGATGAGTTGGTGTTCGGTCCAGCAAAAGAAGGTCCACGCCGCTCCCGGCGCGTGTTCTTCGCTTGTACTACCTACTATCTCGGCTGCATCGGCTCATCCGTGGAGGCACGGTCGTTGACTAGCCCCATTCAGAGGCGTATCGTTTTGCTCGTTGAGTAGGAAAGGAGGGTGCCATGTCAGTCATGTGTTCCCTCGCGGCGTGTAAGGCTCAGACGGGCATGTGCGGACATGAGAAGATCATGTTCGGCGTGGCCTTGCTGGCCGCTATCGGTGCCGGTGCCTATTTGCTGATCAGCTAAGGCCCACCGGCTGATCGCGTCGTTTGAATGACAGGCTAGGTCCTGGCCTGGGGGGTATGTTTACGCTGAGTCCCCACGTGCATCCTTCGCCTCCATCTGTCCAATACGATCCCGCACTCGCACGCGCCCTCATTCTCGACGAACTGTTCGATCTATCGCTGTATAAGGCGCTGAGAACAATCGCGGTCGATTCCGATTCGCAGAAGACGCTGGATGAGTTAATCCTGGTCGAGACCCAACATCTGGCCTTTTGGCAAAAGTTTTTCGGGCTGTCGCTGAATCGTCTGGATCTCTGGCGACGCACGAAGCTGCATATCATGACGCTTGCTTGCCGCCTGTTCGGCACGACCGCGATTCACCTGATCCTCGAAGCGATCGAAGTCCATGGGGTACGGAAGTATTTGGCCCTCTGGCAGGCCTATCGAGACCAACCCCTCGGGCAAGCGCTGCGTGGCATTCTGATGGACGAGTTCAAACACGAGGACGTGTTGGTGAGCCAACTCACGGAGCGCAAGATCAATCCCGAAAAGATCCGCAACATCTTTCTTGGGCTCAACGACGGCCTGGTGGAAATCCTCGGCGCCGTCAGCGGCTTCTTCGGCGCCTTCGGGAGTGCCACAGCCGTCTTGGTCGCCGCCTCTACCACCGCCGTGGCCGGCGCCATTTCGATGGGTGCGGGAGCCTTCCTGGCACTCAATTCGGAGCGGGAAGTGCAAGCGACCGATCTGGCCAAGAAACAGTTTCTGGGTGAAAGTCCTGGAGACGGTGGAGGGGGAGAAGGTCCACTCGCGTCAGCAGTGATCGTAGGACTGGCCTATATTGCTGGGGCAGTGGTGCCGGTGTTGCCCGTTCTCTTTGGGGCCAAGAACGCCGTCGTCTCGATCGTCACAGCCGGCTTCATGGTGATCATTGTATCCACCATTCTCTCGTTCCTGGCTGGGATGGACGTCACACGACGCATAGCCCTGAACCTGGTGATCATCACCGTGGCCGTGAGCGTTTCATACGGTATTGGGCTGATGGCAAAGGAGCTTTGGGGAATCTCGCTCTAGGGGTGGGGCTACCGGCTGGACACCATGGGCAGTTCACGGGAATTTTCCGCTTCGTCCTGGATCCGTCGGCGCTCGGCCTTCGACTCTTCCAGCACGTTGTGCAGCATTTCGTCGGAGAGTTGCGTGAACAGCGCCGCCGCATCTTTCATTTCGGCGTGCTCGACCGCGCGCGAGAGCACTTCGGCCTTGGTGGCGCCCTTTTTCTGCCCCAAGAACGGCTTGGCAATAAGGTAGGCGACGTCGCGGACTGGCATAAAACGGAGAAACCGGCGCAGCAACTTCCACGTCTGTAGCGGATAGTGGAAAATCTTATAGAGGAACAGTCGCTTCAATCCTTCCTGGCGCACTGTGTTGATCGTCTCGCCAGGCAGACAGGTGGGGTCGATCTCCGAGCATTTGAAATACTTGTACCAGTCCGTCGTCTCGTTGACGAGGCCGCGCTTCACGTATTCCTGCCAGAGGGGCGTCCCACGATACACGCACAGCCGATTAAACCCGAACGTATCCAGCGGCAACTTGGATGCGAAGTCGAACGTGGCGTTCATGTCCTCCACGGTCTCGTCGGGATTCCCCACGGTGAAGAAACCATGCACGATCTCGATGCCCGCCTTCTTGGCATTCCTCACGGCGGTCTCGACCTCTTCGAGGGTTTGTTCCTTTTGGAGGCGATCCAAGATTTTCTGGCTCCCACTCTCAATGCCGAACATGACGGTGCGACAGTGAGCCTTCGCCATGGCCGGGAAGAGATGCTGAGCCACCGAATCAACGCGCCCCTCGATGCCCCACTGAATCTTGAGTCCGGCTTCAATCACACCGTTGCAAATCGCTTCAATCCGTTTCGGCTGCAAGAGAAAGTGATCATCGACGAAATAGACCGATCCATATCCATTTTCTTCCAAGTACTTCAGCTCGGCCACCACGTGTTGGGCGCTGCGTGCCCGCCACTTGCCCTCGTTGAACACGGGGATGTCGCAGAACACGCAGGGCCAGGGACAGCCCCGGGAGGTCTGCATGGTTGTAAAGCGCTCCATGGACAGCACCGCCGGCACGTCCAGGGGCATCGATTCGACAAAGTCGAGTTCCAAGCCCTCTCGGTCCGGGAACGGCCACTGATCCAACGCCCGCTCCATCGGCCGCCCTGGATTCTGGATGACCTTCCCGTCCTTCATCCAGGTGACACTGGCGATCTCGCTGGGGTCCCCCATTCGTTCCAGCAGGTCCAGGAGAAGCTGCTCCCCGTCGCCGCGACAGATGAAATCGACTTCCGGACACTGGAGTTTGACCAGTGGGGCGTTCAGGCTGGCAAAAACTCCGCCAAAGGCCAGTTTCACCTTCGCATTGGCCGATCGAATCTGTCGGGCCAGAATCTTGGCATAGGGATAGCTGGTGGTGCTTAGAAAGCTCAGCCCGACGAGATCGGGTTGGCAACGGTTGATTTCCGAGATGATGACGTCGTTCGGGGTTTCGGGGTGAGCCTGATCGAACATAAACACTTCATGACCCGCGCGTTTCAGCACCGAGGAGAGAGACATGATGCCGATGGGCGGGAACCCCATCACGCGAATCCGTCCGTTCTTAGCACGAGTCTTGGCAGGAAGTGCGTAGAACTGAGGATCACGAACGTGAATCAGAAATACGCGCATGCTCCTACTCCTGTTTATGGGTGGCCGCGTCCATCGGCGGCAAAACGAGGCTCAATGCGGGAGACAGCAAAGAATGAAGATGAATGAAGGAAGCTCCGACGCCTAGTGGATCGTCGATCAGAACTGGCATCGCATAGGCAACCTATCACGATGCCTTCAAGAAGGAAAGGGCAAATCTTGCCTCACCAGGACAGGTGATCAAGAAGGGCTAACGTCCCAACGCGGCTTTGACAGCCTGTCCGATCTCCGCAGGGTTCTTGACCACTCGCACACCGGCCGACTCCAGCGCTTTCATTTTTTCAGACGCGGTCCCCTTTCCACCAGAAATGATGGCGCCCGCGTGGCCCATCCGGCGTCCTGGCGGAGCGGTAATGCCGGCGATAAAACTGATGACTGGCTTCTTGATATTCTTTTTGATGAACTCGGCGGCCTTCTCCTCAGCATCGCCGCCGATTTCGCCGATCATCACGACGGCCTGGGTTTCCGGGTCCTTCTCGAAGAGCGGCAGCACATCGACGAACCCCGTTCCATTGACAGGGTCCCCACCAATGCCCACACAGGTCGTTTCGCCCAATCCCAGAGTAGATAGCTGATGAACAGCCTCGTAGGTGAGCGTGCCGCTGCGGGACACAACCCCAACCACGCCCTTCTTATGGATAAAACCCGGCATGATCCCGATCTTGGCCTCGTCCACCGTGATCACGCCCGGACAGTTCGGACCGACCAACCGCACATCGCGCCCACGTAACGCCCGCTTAACCTTGACCATGTCGTTTACCGGTATGCCTTCGGTGATACAAATGACCAACTTCACGCCGGCATCAGCTGCTTCCAGAATCGCATCGGCGCAAAAGGGCGGGGGGACGAAAATGAGCGACGTATCGCACTCCGTCTTCTTCACAGCCTCACGGACGGTGTTGAATACGGGGATACCCTCGACTTCCTGACCGGCCTTGCCCGGTGTCACACCGGCGACGACCTTCGTCCCATAGGCCTTGCACTGGGTTGCATGGAACGAGCCTTCCTTGCCCGTGATCCCCTGCACCACCACCCGCGTGTTTTTGTTCACCAATATGCTCACTGTTCCTTCTCCTCTTTCATCACGCTACTCTCACAGACCGGAAAACATCGTGCCCCGGCCGCTCAATGGTCGTCACGCCCCGAACAGCGGCCCTCGGGCGAGCACATTTTGATCGTGCGGGCTCCGGGAGCATAGGGGCCAGCCCCCCTGTCGCTCCCGCTCATCACGCGGCTTTTCCGGTCATCTTCACAATCTTCTGTGCCGCTTCCCACAAATCGTTCGCCACCTCGAGCTTGAGGCCCGATTCACCCAGCAACTTGCGGCCCTCTTCCGCATTGGTGCCCTGCAAACGAACCACCAAGGGCACGCCGATTTTGACTTCTTTGGCTGCCTCGATCACGCCATGGGCAATGCGCTCGCAACGGACAATGCCGCCGAAAATGTTAATGAAGATCCCTTTCACATTCGGATCCTTGAGTAAAATCCGGAAGCCAGCTGCGACCGTCTCCTTGGTCGCCCCCCCGCCCACGTCCAAGAAATTCGCCGGCTCGCTCCCCGCCAGCTTGATGACGTCCATCGTGGCCATGGCCAACCCCGCACCGTTGACCATGCAACCGATGTTGCCGTCCAGTTTCACATAGTTGAGATTGTTCGCCGTGGCCTCGATCTCGAGCGGCTCTTCTTCGTTCAAGTCGCGCATCTTCTGCACATCTTCATGCTTGAAGAGACCGTTGTCATCGAACGAGACCTTGCCATCCAACGCGATGACCGTCTTTTCTTTGGTGATGATCAAGGGATTGATTTCAACAAGCGCCGCGTTTTTCTCCATGAACAAGCGATAGAGATTGCCGAGGAGCTGGACGAAGGGATTGATCACGGTCGGCTCGATCGTCTGCAGCCCTAAGGCAAAGGCCACGTTGCGCCCATTGTGGCTCTGGTAGCCCGCAGCCGGATCGATGGCTTCCTTGATAATTTTGTCAGGAGTCTTTTCGGCGACTTCCTCGATCTCCATCCCGCCTTCGGTGCTCGCGATGAAGGTCGGCCACCCGGTGTCGCGATCCACCAGGATCGAGAGATAGAGCTCCTTGGCGATGTTGGCCCCCTCTTCCATCAACAGCCGATGAACCTTGCGCCCCTTGGGACCGGTTTGATGCGTGACCAGCGTCTTGCCGATCAATTCCTTGGCGAGGCCGGCCACGGCCGCTTTGTCCTTGGTAATCTTGACGCCGCCCGCCTTCCCGCGGCCACCCGCGTGGATCTGCGCCTTGACGACGAACACCGGGGTATTGAGTTGGTCAGCCCATGCCGTGGCCGCCTCGGGCGCTGTGATTTCCTTGCCCCGTGGCACCGGCACGCCGAACTGTGCAAAGAGGGACTTGGCCTGGAATTCGTGAACGTTCATCGTTACCTCTAATAAGAGCTGAAAGCTGATGGCCGATAGCGTATGGCTGATGCCGTATGACCGGAGCTGCTGTGCCGTCAGCCTAGGCTCGTTACTCTTTCCTTGTGTAGGCCGGCAGGATCATCGGCGAGATCACCCCACTGGAATTACCATGCTTCTTGGCCTCGGCCCGGAACCGGTCCAAGTGTTTTAACGTGAGCTTCCCCTGTTTCATCGATGCGGTGCGCCCCGCGGCCGTCAGTCCCGACCGCTTGCCAAAGACCATCAGATCGAGCAGGGAGTTCCCCATCAAACGATTACGCCCGTGCAGCCCGCCCGACGCTTCGCCGGCCACAAAAAGGTTTTTGACGTTGGTCTCTGAGTTCGTGTCGATCTTCACGCCACCGTTCTGATAATGCAACGTCGGATAGATGAGCACCGGATCCTTGCTGATGTCGATCCCAAATCGCTCGAACTGCAGCACCATCGCCGGAAAGTGTTTCTTGACCGTCCCGGGCCCATGCTCTGCATCCAAGAGCGGCGTGTCCAGCCACACCCCGACCCGGCCCGACATGGTTCGAATACCCCGCCCTTCTTCACACTCCCGAATGATCGATGAGGACACGACGTCTCGCGTGTCGAGTTCGTTTACAAAGCGCTCGCCTTTGGCATTGACGAGATGGCCGCCCTCCGACCGAATCCCCTCCGTCACCAGGGCCCCGATGAGCTGCTCTGGGTACACGGCGCCTGACGGGTGATACTGGAACGTATCGATGTGCGCCAGCTTGGCGCCCATGCGATAGGACAGACAGAGCCCGTCGCCGGTCGCCCCGTAGTGATTGCTCGTCGGGAAGCCCTGAATGTGCAGTCGCCCGATTCCGCCGGTGGCCAAGATCACGGACTTGGCAGCGACCACCACATATCGATGGTTATCGAGATCTTTGAAGATTGCGCCGGTGCACTGCCCGTTCTCATCGCTCAGGAGTTCGACCGCCGCACAAAACTCCAGTAACTGGATTTTCTGATTCAGAACCTCGTCCTTGAGGACCCGCATAATCTCCAGGCCGGTATAGTCCGAGCAGGTCAGCAGGCGAGGCTTGGAACTTCCCCCACCTTTCTTCACGTGGAGGTTGCCGTCCGCCTGACGATCGAACAACACACCGAGATCCAACAGCCATCTGGCGATGGAGGGGCCCTCTTCGACCATCACCTTCAACAGGGTGTGGTCGTTCTGCATGTGCCCGCCCTTCAGGGTGTCGATGAAGTGGGTGACAGGCGAATCCTCCGGCGCCACCGAGATCTGCATGCCGCCCTGGGCCATGACGCTGTTGGAGTCGCCCAGACGGAGCTTGGTCGCTAGAATGACCTTGGCACCGGCGCCGTGTGCATGCAGCGCGGCCGCGCAGCCCGCTCCACCCCCCCCGATCACGAGCACATCCGTTGAATACTGCGTGGTCAGGTCGACGTCGCCCTGGATGGGGCTGTCCCCTTCGAGCAGCGTCGCCAATTCGACGACCGTCTTGTCGCCTTCATTAGGGCCAAAACGGATCGGCCGATAGGCGCTGGCGCGAAAATCCGGGTGGTACTTGTGGATCAGCTGGTCACGATCTGCGGGAGAGAATTTCTGAATCGTCTGCTTACGCCGGGCATCCCGAGTATTGTGAACGATCTGCTGCAGTGCGTGAATGTCCATTCGGGAGCCTCGATCGGCGGCTACTTCACGGTGGCACAGTGGGCGGCGAGGTCCGTTTCGTTCATCGCCAGGATCTTGTTCCACTCGCCGGTAAAGCGGCCGTCCTTAATCTCCTTGATGCGGGTTTCAAGTCCTTGCGGTTTCTCTGTGAAATGCGCGCCTTGCGCCCGACTGACGTAGAGCGCGACCAAATTCGGCGCAATGTCGGCAATACACACCGGCGTGCACATCCCACACATCACGCAGTCCATGAACATTTCGGAGACGCTCTGAAAATCCCCGAACACCGCTTTCCAGACACCTTCGCGCACGTTGATCTTCTGCGGGCAGGCCTCCGTACACGCGTTGCAGTTCCGGCACAACGGCGCCTCGGGGTACAAATTGAAGAGATCCTGCTTGGGATCCTTCAACGTCCGAATATCGTATACGGCTTTGCGCGCCGGGAACGGAGGCATCATGGTGAAGGACATCCCCTCTTGCACCGCCATCTGGCAGGCCAGGCAGGTGCGAACTTTCGGATCGTCCTTTGTCCGATAGTAGGTCGCACAGGCGCCGCAGAAGCCGCCCAGACATCCGACTCCGCGGACGACTTCTTGGCCGGCATACCACATAGCCTTGATGACCGTGATTCCTTCCGGCACCTCGTACTTCTTACCGGAGATCTCAATCGTCACCAGCCGGGGCTTCAGCACCTCGGGCTGATCGATTACGTTGGTGTCTTCTTGCGCCATGTATATTCCTGAGGACTGCGGACTGAATGCTGAGGACGGAGAAGCCTGACAGATCCTCACGCCCCCCGACAACCTCAGTCCTTGGTCTTCGTGCCTCGGTCCTTATGAGGCGATCGCGTCGATGATCTTGTTTAACGTCGCGCTGGGACGCATCGCCTTCGACGCCTTCGCATCATCCGGATGATAGTACCCGCCAACATCCTGCGGCTTACCCTGCGCCGCGAGCAGCTCACCGTCGATCTGCTTCTCGTGGTCGCCAAGATCCTTGGCAATCTTGGCAAACCTGTCCGCGATCCGCTTGTCGGCGGTCTGGGCAGCTAAGGCTTGCGCCCAGTAGAGCGCAAGATAGAAGTGGCTGCCGCGGTTGTCGATCTCGCCGACCTTCCGGGCTGGTGACTTATTGCTTTCGAGGAACTTGGCATTGGCTTGATCCAGCGTGTCCGCCAAAATCTTAGCCACAGGATTGTTTCCCACCTTGGCCAAATGTTCCAGCGACGCGACCAGCGCGAGGAATTCACCGAGTGAATCCCACCGCAGGTAGCCTTCTTCCTGAAATTGCTGCACGTGTTTCGGCGCCGAGCCTCCCGCGCCGGTCTCGAACAATCCGCCGCCGTTCAACAACGGCACAATGGAGAGCATCTTAGCGCTGGTCCCGATTTCGAGAATCGGAAAGAGGTCGGTCAGGTAGTCGCGCAATACGTTCCCGGTCACCGAGATCGTGTCTTTGCCTTCCTTCATTCGTTGAATAGAAAAGCGGCACGCATCGGCCGGTGACATGATTTTGATCTCGAGGCCCGTCGCGTCGTGCTTCGGGAGATAGGCATTGACTTTTTTGATCAGCTCCGCGTCGTGCGCGCGGTCCTTGTTCAGCCAGAACACGGCCGGAGAGCCGGTCGCCTTCGCGCGGGCCACAGCAAGCTTCACCCAATCTTGAATGGGCGCATCCTTTACTTGGCAGGCACGCCAGATATCGCCCTCTTCCACCTTGTGCTCGTGGAGGGTCTTACCAGCTGCATCCACAATTCGAATCGTGCCGTTTCCCGGCGCCTTGAAGGTCTTGTCATGCGAACCGTATTCCTCGGCCGCCTGAGCCATCAAGCCGACGTTCGGGATGGTCCCCATCGTCCGGGGATCGAACGCCCCGTTCTTTTTGCA
>CAYUYE010000019.1:0-39160 GCA_964449255.1 uncultured Nitrospira sp.
CCTCGGCATGGCGACGGTGTGGGATTTCAAACCACGGCAGGTATCCGTCCGGGATGTCCTTGGCCTCACCCTTGAACTGATGGTTGATGTGTCCCGAGGGGGTGCAGATGCGCAGACGGGTCAGCACGTCGGTGATGGCCTTCATCCGGGTCGGCCCCGTGAGGTCCGCAGACCAGTCGCCCCGTTCAAGCGTGAAAAAGCTCCCGAGCACGCGCCGGGCATCCGGTCCCTGCAGCGCCTGTTCCACCTCTCGTGCAAACCCGGCGGCGTCGGCCAGCGACCACTGGGGTAGCAAGCCGGCATGGATCATGACGTAAGCGCCCTCGCGATGGAGGAGGGGCTGTTGCCTGAGCCATGCGAGTAAATCGTCTCGATCGGGTGCGGTGAGGACGTCGTTGAACGTGTCTTTCGATCGGAGCGGCATGAGCCCTTCGGCGACCGCCAGAAGATACAGATCGTGGTTGCCGAGGACGGTGGTCGCGCGGCTCCCGAGGCTTCGGATGAACCGCAGCACGTCGGCGGACTCAGGCCCCCGATTGACCAGGTCTCCAACGAACCAGAGCCGGTCCTGTCGAGGATCCCACGGCAGGTGGGCTAACAAGGCGTGCAGCGCGCTGTAACAGCCTTGGATATCGCCGATCGCGTAGGTGGCCATAGGAGCGGGTGCTGTCGCTCCGATCGAGCCTACTCTCGACGGCGAAGATTTACAAGGCGGTGGTGGACCAGGGCGCTGCGTCAGGCGGCGGAGAGGCCTCGCTGAGAGCCGAGTGGCTTCCCCTGTAAGAGTTGCGCGATGCGGTCGGCCGGTTGCGCGGCGCCGTAGAGGTGTCCCTGAATGTCGTCGCACCCCAGCCGCCGCAAGGCCTCGAGTTGTTCCTGCGTTTCCACGTTTTTCGCCACGACCCGGCATTTGAGACCGTGTCCCAGGCCGATCACGGCGGCGGCGATGCCACTCTGCAGGCCCTGCTGGGAACTTTCCTGAACGAAGACCGGTGCGATCTTGACCGTATCGATCGGCAGCCGCGAGAGTTCACGCACCGAGGACGAGCCGGCTCCGAAATCGTCGACGGCAATGCGGACGCCAAGCGACTTAAGCCGCTTGAGCAGCTTCAGGGAATGGGCGAGGTCGCGCATGATCGCCCCTTCGGTCACTTCCATTTCCAGAAAATCAGGGCTCGGGCCGACGTCTTGCACCGCCGCGCAGATGATCTCGATCAGCGACTGCTGCCCAAAGTGGTAGTCGGAGAGATTCACTGAAACACGAATGCCGGGTGCGCCGGCGTCGCGCCAAGCTTTCTGTTGCGCGCAAGCGGCGCGGATGACCCACTCGCCGAGTGTCACGCCGAGGCCGACGTTCTCCGCAAGGGGCACGAAGACGTTCGGCGGCACAAACCCACGCGTGGGATGCGGCCATCGGACGAAGGCCTCCACGCCGGTAATGGCCCATCGCCGCACGTCGACCTGGGGCTGATAGTACAGCGCGAGCTCCTGTTGTTCCAGCGCCCGGCGGAACTCGGCTTCCAATTCGCGTTGGTCCGCGCTGCCGGCGTGCATGTCCACCACGTAATATTCGAAGGTATCGCCGCCTTTTCGCTTGGCGGATTGCAGCGCCGCCTCGCTATTTTTGACGAGGGTGTCCACGTCGCTGCCGTCGGTTGGAAACAGTGTGATGCCGACACTGGCCTTGACCGTCACCTGTTCCTCGCCGATCATGAACGGTCGATGGATCGCGGAGAGCAGCCGTCTGGCCACCTTAGCGGCGTCACGGTCGGATTGCAGGTGCGGGAGGAAGATGGCGAACGTGTCGCCCACCAGCCGCGCCAGCGTGGAGGCGCTCTCATCCGGTCCGCCTCGCGCCACGGCGTCGCCCTTGCGGACACAATCTTGGAGGCGTTCGCCGATTCCCAGGAGCACTTCGTCGCCGCGGGTCATCCCAAAGGTGTCGTTGATCCGATGAAACTGATCCACGTTGAGCAACAACAACCCACCCACCGTGGAAGCCGTGTGGGCACCGCCGATCGCCTTGGCCAGCCGGTCCGTAAAGAGCTGGCGGTTGGGCAAGTGTGTCAGGGGATCGTAATAGGTCGACAAAAACAGTTGCGTCTCCGCATTGCGGCGATCGGTAATGTCTTGGATCGTCCCGGTGATGCTGGTGGTGAGGCCGCCGTCGCCAAGGATCGGTTCCCCGTGTTCCGACACGATCCGCTCCGCGCCGTCTGGCCGGACGATGCGATAGTCAAGTTGATAGGTGCGCTGGCTGTCGAGGGCGTCCTGAATGGAGCGCGTGACCATGTCCAGATCTTCCGGATGGACGAACGCCACGTACCCTTCCCGAGTATTGCTGAAGTGCCCCAAGGACACCCCCAGAATTCGATAGACTTCCTCGGAGACGGTCAGATGATTGGAAGTGACGTGCCAGGCCCAGCTGCCGAGATGCGCCAGTTTTTGTGCGCGCGCGAGATTGAGCTGGCTCTCGCGCAACGCCTCGACCATACGGCTCGCCCGCAGCATATAGCGGATGCGGTTGCTGAGAATCAGCACTTGCCAGGGCTTGGCAATAAAGTCTGTGGCCCCAACGTCGTAGGCCTGTTCGATGGATTCCACGTCGTCGAGGCCGGTCATGATCAAGATGGGCGTATGGCTGCCGCCCGGCAGGTGACGGATTGCATGACAGGCCTCGAAGCCGGTCATCTTGGGCATCATCACGTCGAGCAGCACGATGTCCGGGGTCGTGCGTTTGAAGGCGGCGACGGCCTGCTCGCCGTCTTCCACTTCTTCGACCGACAGCCCGGCCTGTTCCAGAACCTGGCGGGCCAGCATGCGCACGGTCACGTCGTCGTCGGCGATGAGTGCGATGGGGAGCGGGCGATGGGCAACAGTGGTCATCGTGTTCTCTCTCGTCATGGGCGACCTATCCGCGCAGGCGTAACGGGATGCTCGCGCGCGGCCTGGAATCACATTAGGAAATCACTCGCCGGTCCAACAGAGACGGAAACTCCTCCGCAGCAACCGCTTTGCTGAAGAGATACCCTTGCATTTCGTCGCAGCCCAGCCTGCGCAGCAGCGCGAGCTGTTCCGTGGTCTCGATGCCTTCCGCCAATACCTGCATGTGACGGGTATGGGCCATGGAAATCATGGCCTCGGCGATGGCGGCGTCCTCCACACTCTTGGCTACGTCGACAATGAACGAGCGGTCGATCTTGACCGTGTCGATCGGCAGCGTCCGCAGATGGCTGATGGAGGAGTACCCTGTTCCGAAGTCGTCCAGCGCGAGGCGAAGGCCCATCGCCTTGAATTGTTGGAGGAGCGCCACGGCTTCTTCCGGATGGGGCATGACGATCGTTTCCGTCAGTTCCAGTTCGATGCAGCCGGGAGGAACTCCGGTCTCTTGCAGCATGCGGGCTAATTGTTCACTCAGCCGATGATCCTGAAATTGGGCGTTGGAGAGATTGATGCCGATCCGCAAGGAGCGATGTCCCAACGCGTTCCATGCGGCCGCTTGGCGGCACGCGGTCTCCAAGATCCATTGTCCAAGCCGGTGGCTGAGCCCAATGTCGTCGATGACCGGCAAAAACTCGGCGGGCGCCAGGATGCCTCGCGTGGGGTGTGCCCAGCGGATCAGGGCCTCCGCTCCCGCGACGTGTCCGGTATGGATGTTGAGGAAGGGCTGATAGTACAGGCGGAACTCCTGACGCTCCACGGCCCGCCGCAGTTCGTTCTCCAGCGCGAGCCGTTCCCCCGCCATGGCATTCATCGAGCGCGAGTAATACTGGTAGTTGTTGCGCCCTTCGTTTTTTGCCTCATACATGGCGGTGTCGGCGTTCTTGAGGAGCTCCTCGAGCGTCTCGCCGTCCCCGGGAGAGAGGGCGATGCCGATGCTGCCCGTGACGAACACCTCGCGGCCTTCGAGCGAAAAGGGCGCGGCGAGCGCGGCCAGGATCCGGCGGGCCACCGTGGTGGCATGTTCGGCATGGCGCAGGCCGGTCAGGAGGATGGTGAACTCGTCGCCGCCCAAACGCGCCACGGCGTTCTCGATCTCGTCCACGGCTGGGCGCGCCACGGAGTCCGACGCCCGCGTCACCTCCGTGAGGCGCTCGGCGATTTGTTTGAGCAGCAGATCCCCGGCCGTGTGCCCATAGGTGTCGTTGATAAATTTGAAACGATCGATGTCGAGGAAAAAGATCGCCAACGTGGCGGTATGGCGTCGGGCATAGGCCAAGGCCTGCTGCGCCCGGTCACGGAAGAGGAGCCGATTCGGGAGCCCGGTCAGACTGTCGTAGTAGGCGAGGTGGTGGACATGTTCCTCTAAGCGCTTCCGCTCGGTGATGTCCTGGACGGTCGCCATCAATCCGGCCAGTGTCCGTCCGTCCTCCATCGGCACCGCTCGGGCTTGGATGTGGACCACGCGCTCCACGCCGTCGTTCAGGGTAATCCGGTGGTCTTCGTGATACGGATGGGCCGCAATCGCCTGCTGTTCCACAATGGACGTGATGAGGGTGCGGACGCTTGGGGATATCCGCGGCAGCAGATCGGCCATCGCGCCGCGATAGCCAGTCGTCGAGACGCCGAAGATCTGCGAGGCGACGTCCGACAGCTTGATCTCCCCCTTGACGGCGTCCCATTCCCAGCTCCCGACGTGGGCGAGCTGCTGCGCGGAAGCCAAGTGTTCCCGGCTCTTTTCCAACTCGCGGAGGGCCTTCGTCGCCCGCAGGAGATAGCGGGCTCTGTGGCCGAGCAGGAAGGGATTCAAGGGTTTCACCATGAAATCGGTGGCACCCGCTTCGTAGGCGGCGTTGACCGATGCGGTATCATCCAGACTGGTCAGAAAGACGACGGGAGTCTGCAGCCCCTGGAGTGAACGCCGGAGCGCCGCGCAAGTTGCAAATCCGTCCATGTCGGGCATCATGACGTCCATCAGGACGAGATCTGGTCTCACCTGCGGGAATTTCCGAATGGCGTCGGACCCGTTGAAGGCTTGTTCCACTTGGAATCCGGCCATCTCCAGGGATTCTTTGAGGACGAACTGCACGCTGGAGTCGTCGTCGACCACCAGCACCAGTGGTCGCGTGATAAGGGGCTCGGCAGTCACGCGGGGCTCCGTCGTTGAATTTCAGTGCGAAAGCATTCGGTCACGGCCATAAACTCGTCGACCAGATTCGCAAACAGCTCCTGAGCCCCGGCGAGGTCCTTGGCGCGCCCGAGGTGTTCAATCTGTTTGCTCAGGTCCGCCAACCGTATCGCCCCGAGCACACCGCTGCGGGATTTGAACGCATGCGCCAACTCGAACACGGCTTTCGCATCCTGTCGCTCGATCGCCTCCCGTAGCTTCTCGACGAGTTCGTCCGAGTCCTTGAGAAAGATCGAGAACATAGTCACGAGCACGTCCGGTCGCCCGGGTTGCTGGAGCTTCGCAATGTCCTGCCAGACCTTGCGGTCGATCAGGGCGTCGCCACCGGTGGAGGTGTGAGCGGGTGTGGTTGCCGCCGGAGGCGGTGCCGGCACCGTAGGAGTTGCGGTCGGGACAGAAGCGGGAGACTCTGTTGCGGTGGCGTTCACGGATGGCGCCACGAGGGTTTCGTGTGGCAGCCAGCGCGCCAACACGGCGGCGAGCTGCTCCTGCGTGAAGGGTTTGGCCAAGTAATCGTCCATGCCCGCCGTCACACACTCGTCCCGATCGCCTGCAATCGCGTGGGCGGTCAGGGCCACAATCGCGACACGCGGTTTGTCCGGGTGTTGTGACTCGTCGGTGCGGATGGCGCGCGTGGCCTCAAAGCCGTCCATCTCGGGCATCTGGCAATCCATGAAAATCAGGTGATACCCAGCCCGGTGATGGGCCTCGACCGCCTCGCGCCCGGTCCGTACGACGTCGGCGGCGCAGGCCAGTTGCTCGAGCATCAACCGGGCCACCTCTTGATTCACGGCGTTGTCTTCGGCGACCAGGATTTTCCCGTTGTAGCGAATGGTTGCGGGGGGGCCTGCGGCGGAGAGCGCCGGAGCCGGGACGGAACGGTCGGTATCCGGGACGGAGACGGTTGCGGCCGTGAGCACCTCGAGGAGCCCGTTGTAGAGATCCGATTGGCGCACCGGTTTCGTGAGCAGCATCGTGATGCCGGTCTTCGCCAGGGTCGGCCCATCGGCAGGCTGGCCGACCGACGTCAACATGACTCGTTTCACGGCGGCGATGGAGGGGTCGGCCGCGATCGCCGCGCCGAGTTGAAGGCCGTCCATCTCAGGCATTTGGAAATCGAGAATGGCGAGATCGAAGGGGGCCCCCTTGGCGGCCGCCTTGCGGAGGGTTTCCAGGGCGGCGGCGCCGGAATCCACGCTGACGGCCTTCATGCGCCAGCTGGCGACCTGCTCCTCGAGAATCATCCGATTGGTACCATTGTCGTCCACGATCAGGACGCGGCGATCCGCAAGGCTGGCGGGCGCGCGTCCGCTCCGACCCTCGGCGACGGGTTGTTTCCCCAATCGTGCCGTGAAGACGAATTGGGACCCCACGCCCACGGTGCTCTCCACCGAAATGGTCCCCTGCATCAGGGTGATGAGTTGTTTGACGATCGACAGACCGAGCCCGGTACCCGAGTACTTGCGCGTCGAGGAACTGTCGGCCTGGGTAAAGGGTTCGAACACATCCGCCTGGGACTCGGGCGCGATGCCGATTCCCGTATCGGAGACAGTGCAGCGAATGACCACGTGGGATGGCGCCTCTTCCTCCATGGCCAGGCGCACGCCCACCTCTCCTCGATCCGTGAACTTGACGGCGTTCCCCAACAGGTTGATCAGGATTTGCCGGAGCCGACCGGGATCGCCCTGCAAGGCCGTAGGCAGCCCGTCAGGGATGGCACAGAAGAGTTCCAGCCCCTTCCGCTGCGCCCGCTCCGTGAACACGTCCACGGCTTCTTCTACGACTTGGCGCAGGTCGAACTCGACGTGGTCAAGCTCCATCTTGCCCGCTTCGATCTTGGAGAAGTCCAGGATGTCGTTGATGATCTTTAGGAGCGCCGCCCCGGAGCGGTAGACGGTATCGGCCAGGCGGTGCTGCCGTTCGGTCAGGGTGGTCGCCAGGAGCAGCTCGGTCATGCCCAACACGCCGTTCATCGGCGTGCGGATTTCGTGGCTCATGTTGGCGAGGAAATGAGACTTGAGCTGGCTCACTTCGAGCGCCCGGTCGCGTGCGGTGACCAAAGCCTGGTTGGTTTGCACGAGCTCGTCCCGGGAACGCCGTAAATCGAGCGTCATCCGGTTGAAGCTGGAGGCCAAAGCCCCCACCTCGTCATTCGCATCCACCGTGATGGTCTTGGTGAGATCTCCTGCGGCCACGCGATTGGCGAGTTCGGTGAGGGATTGAATCGGTGTCGAAATGCCGCGTGCCATGGCCACCCCTACCAAGACCACGAGCAGCGTCGTCACCAGAAACAGCGCCAGGAATTCCCGGCGAAGCATTTTGATTTGGCCGAACGCTTCCGTGCTGCCCTGCGCCACGAAGACGGTCCATCCCAGACCCGTGAAGGTCCGATACCCGCTCGATTTAGCGTAGCCGAGCAACATCTGCGCATTGTTCGTGAGATACGCTCCGCGCGAGGCCATGGTCGCGGCATGTGGCGGCAGGTAGCCGACGTCTGCCAGCGTGGTTGTGGGGAACTGAGCCGACGGCTGCACCTGGACCATCGAGGATGGGCCCGCGATGATTGCGTTGTTGCGATTGGCCAACAGGACATGCCCAGAGGCATTTTGGTCGCCGTCGTGGACCCTGACCTGCCGGAGGATTTCCCGGACTTCTTCGTGCAGGATGTTGGCGACCAGGTACCCAATCACCACTTGGTCGTCGTGCCGGGCGGTGATGGGGACCATGAGGCGAAGGGTCAAGGACCCGCTCAGGGGATCGAAGGCGAGATCATTCACCGTCAAGCCAGCGCTTAACGTGCCGTCCCGAAACCACGGTTCCTTCGCGACACTCCGCCCGATAAACGAGACCTCGCTGGAGGAGATCACGATGCCCTGTTGATTGAGGCAATAGATCGACGCGTAGTGCCCGTACTGGCTCCACAGGCGCACGAGGGCCAAGGTGATCCGCCCGTCGTGATCGTCGGAAATGGCATCTTGCATGTCGTCGATGGAGGCCCAGGCCTGAAGATCTTGACTGCTGGCGAACAGGACACGGTCCAGTTTGTCGATGGTCTGCGCCGCCAATTCCTCGAGCTTGGCGCTGGCGTTGGCCTTCAAGATGTCCTGGCTGGTGTAATACGCGACGAGGGCCACGATGGTCAGCGGCACGAGCGCGAGCGCGAGCAGCGCCGACATGAGCTTCATCCGGATGGAGGTTTGTGGCCTCCAGCGTGTGAGGACGGTTCGAACACTCACGTGATCGTATCTTTCCTAAAAGCGATGCCGCGGCGCTGGGGATCGCCCGCTCGAGCAGCGACAAAAAATCGACTGGGGGGCGAGCGTCGCCCCGGTACAAGGCTCCGGCCCCGCAAGTCCAGATTCAAGGGTAGCAGGTACCTGTCAGACGTCAACAAACGATATGTTTTTCACAGGGTTGGACCGAATGGCCAGGATCGCGTCTCAGGAAAGAGGGTAGGGCAGTTTGCGGGGCGATCAGGCTGCCGCCGATGGGCCACGCCGTTTAGAGAGTTCTTCTCGGAAGAGGGCGCAGACGGCCTCAAATTCTTGGTCCAGTTGGGTCATCAGGGCAGGCGTGTCCGAAAGATTCTTGCCACGGCCGCATTGCTCCAAATGCTTACAGATCGTCGCCAGGGGCATGGCTCCGAGCGCGCCGCTCTTGGACTTCAGGCTGTGGGCCGCCTGGAAGAGCAGGTCCGCGTCGCTGTTCGCTACGGCGTGGCGAATGGTATCAGCCTGTTCCCCCGCATCCCTGAGGAACAACTCCAAGAGGTGGGCCAGGACATCCGGCTGGCCGGGCCGTTGAATCATGAGGATCTGGTCCCATGCTTTGCGGTCGATACGGTCGAATAGAGGCTCTGGTTGGCTCGAAGCGGCCCTGGGCGCCAGGGCGACAAGAGAAGCCTTGGCGTCTTTTTTTACGCTTGGAGGGAAACCCTGTCCCGGTGCATGAGCCGAGCCTGCGACCGGCGCGGCCCCTGGCAGCCAGCGAGCGAGCAAGGTTTTCATCTGTTCCTGCGTGAAGGGTTTGGTGAGGTAATCGTCCATCCCCGCCGTCAAACATTGTTCGCGGTCCCCGGCCAACGCATGGGCGGTCAGGGCCACGATGGGAAGGCGCGCGGGTTGCTCGGACCGTCCGTGGGCGTCCGCCGACCGGGTTGCCTCGCGCTCCCGAATGAGTTTTGTGGCGCCAAAGCCGTCCAACTCCGGCATTTGGCAATCCATGAACACGAGATCGTAGGGTGTGCGCGCTGTCGCCTCCACGGCTTGCCGACCGTTTTCGGCCAGATCGACTCGATACCCCAGGTACTCCAGCAGAGCCCGGGCTACCTCGCGGTTGACGTTGTTGTCTTCCACCACCAGGATGTGGACATCGCGGTGCGCCGGAGCGAGCCTCTGCTGCGCCATCGTGTCGTGCGGCCTCGCCTCCATTGGGGAGACGGGCGAGGGCGCGAGAGTGCTCGGCGCGGCGCCGATCATACGGGCCAGTCCGCGGAACAATTCTTTCCGCCGCACCGGTTTGTTGAGGGAGACCTCAATGCCTGTGGCGTCCGCTGTGCTCGGGTCCACTCCGCTCGAAGACAGCATCATAAGGCATATGGACGCGAGGGTCGGGTCGCTCTTGATCGTGCGTGCCAACATCAGGCCGTCGACCTCCGGCATGTTCAGATCCAACACGGCGAGCTGAAATGGCGTCCCGCGACCAGCCGCGTCCCGAAGGATGCGCAGCGCATTCGTAGCATCCGCGGCCACCGCGGTGTGGAGGCCTGTCGGTTGGAGGAGTTGGGTCAACAGCGTCCGATTGGTGTCGTTGTCGTCGACCACCAAGGCTCGGAGGTTTGCGAACTGAGGAGTCTCGCTGTGCTTCGTCCGTGGGGTTCCCGGTTGGACGACGATCGTGAACCAGAACCGAGAGCCCTGCCCGAGGCGGCTCTCGACACCGATGGTGCCTCGCATCATCTGAACGAGCTGGGTGCCGATGGTCAGCCCCAGACCAGTCCCGCCGTATCGGCGAGTGGTGGAGCTGTCGGCCTGCGAGAACGATTCGAAGATCCGCTGTTGGTGATCCGGGGCAATTCCGACGCCGGTATCCCGCACCTCGAACCGTAACGTGAGCCTGTCAGCCGATTGGTCCTGCACCGACGCCGACACCACGATCTCTCCGCGTTCGGTAAACTTCACCGCATTGGAAATCAGATTCGTGAGAACTTGGTTCAGCCGGTAGGGATCACCTTTCACGATCTCGGGCAGCTCGTTCGGGAGCGCGTAGGTCAACTCCAGCCCCTTGGCGTCGGCCGACTTCGTGAAGAGGGTGACGGCATCTTCGATGGTGTCCCGCAGATCGAATTCGACCGATTCCAAGGTGAGTTTTCCCGCCTCGATCTTGGCGAAGTCCAGAATATCGTTCAGGACCGTGAGCAAGTTGCGGCCGGACGTCAGCACGGTGTGTGCGTATTGATGCTGCTGTTCGGTCAGGCTGGTCGTCAGCAGCAACTCGGCCATCCCCAGCACGCCGTTCATGGGCGTGCGAATTTCGTGGCTCATGTTGGCCAGGAACTGCGATTTGGCGCGATTCGCCGCCTCCGCCTTATGCGCCAGCTCATAGGCCTGCTTGAGCGTGGTCTGCAGTTGCGCCGTGCGTTCCGCCACTTGCCCCTCCAGGTTTTCCTGGTACTGGGCCACTTCCCGCTGGGACGCACGAAGCTGATCCGTCATCCGATTGAACGCGACGGCCACTTCGGCGATTTCGTCTTGGGTGGCCACCGCGACGTGGTGGTCGAGTCGCCCTTGCGCGACCTCTCCGGCGGCCGTCGCCAGATCACGCAAGGGTTTGGTCATACTTCGGGTCAAGAGCACGGTGATCACGACGCCCACCAGGACGACCAGCAGAGCGACCAGGCCCGTGCCGAGGGCAAATTGGCTCAGGCGCGCACGGGCGCGCTCTTGACTCACCAACAGATGGACGTAGCCGATGGCCTGCGCAGTGCCCTGTGAGCGGCCGGCGTCGAGCGAGAGGGGATCGGACGCATTGGCGACATGGCCGGCGACCGGCGCCAGGATCCCGATGTAGTCGCGCCCGTTTCGGTCGGACACGGCTTCGTCCACCACGGATTCGCCCGGGAGCGGGAAGCGCGCGGGTACATCCATCAGCTGCCGGAAGGAGGGGTCGAAGGACTGGTCGAGCAGGACTTGCTTCTGTGTGCCGAGAATGGCCACGTAGGTGATGTCCTGGTCGGCCTGCAAGCTGCTAACGATTCGATGTAACGCGTCCTTGTTCTCGGTGTACACCGCGTACTCGCTGTTTTGCGCGACCATGGACGCAGTGGTGAGCCCTCGGTGGATGAGCTCGTCATGGCTACTGGTGGTTTCTCGATGTACGACGAAGGCCCCGATGCCGACGGCCGTCAACAGTACCAGACTGATCGTGAGGAGATTGAATTTCGTCGTGAGGCCGGACCGCGTCATCATGGGTGCGGAATCCTTTGCGCTAGCGAACGACCTGCTGAGCCCCTTTGATGATGTCGTCGGGAAATTCGACATTGAGCATGGAGGCCGTTTTGAGATTGAGGGAGTAGGCGACCTTCCTCGGGCCGGCCACGGGGATCGAGCCGGCCTTCGCGCCGCTCAAAATCTTCCCAGCGAACTCTCCGCACTGCAGCCCGATGTCCTCGTAGTGACGGTCCAGCGCATAGATCGCCCCGGCTTTCACCCACGAGGTCGAGAGTCCCACCACCGGAATCTTGTTGCGGAGGCTCGCCAGCAAGATCGGTTCGGCGGTTTGCGGGGTCATCACGGTTTGATCGGCCACGCCCCACAAGACATCGATGGAGCGGAACACGCTGTCGATGGCGTCCGGGAGGCCCCGCGGGGAGTCGACTTCGCGGCCCTCGAGGGTCAGGCCCATGGACTTGGCCACGCGGGTGGCCGTCTGCACCTTGGCCTGGTTTTCCTGCGGATTGAACAGGACGCCGATGGTGTTGGCGCCGGGCAAGAGGCGCTGCATCCAGTGGAACTGTATATCCAGGGGGAAATCGAGGATAACGGCGGTCGCGTTCTGGGCCTTGTGCAGTTCGTCGGCCGTCACGATCATACTGGCCAGGATCGGGGTCTCGCCGGCATCGCGCACGGCCGCCTGCGTGGCCGTGCTGCCCAGTGTGACCAGGAGCGCCGGCGGGTGTTTTTTCATCTCTGCCACCATCTCGTGGGCCTTTTGGACATTCCCCTGCAGGGCGACGACCTCGATTTGCGCTCCCGCGACGTGTTTCGTCAGCGCCTGCCGAAGGCCGGCGATGACCTCTTGATACGGCCCCGCATCCTGGGTGGTGAGCACCACAACGCGGGGCGATTCAGCCGACACCCGTCCCGCGAGGACGGTCAGGACGAGACTCCCGAGCACGATCCTCAACCAGGTACGGGTGACCAGGTGAGCGGCCATCGACATCGATCGTGCGTCCGTTCAGAAGCGATACTTCAATTTCACCCAAAAGGTTCGACCATCCTGGTCGATGACGTCCTGCCGATGTTCTCCTGCGCCAGGGTATCCGTACTTCTGGTTCAACAAGTTATTGAGGTGAGCCGACAGCTCCCATCCCTTGATGATCTTCTGGCTGAAGAGCGCCGCATTGATCACGTAAAACGGGCTTGCCGAGTTGCCGAGCAGCGTCAAGCGCGAGCTAGTGTAGCGGGCCTCGAGACTGCCGAACACCTTGTCCTGCCAGAACGGGACGATCAGGTTACCCTTCACAAGATGCTGGGGAGAGTTGGTGAGCTTCACATCGGTGCGGTCGTCGCGCGTCTCCTGCACCGCATAACTCATCCGGCCTTCCACGCCTGACGTCCATTTGCCTTCGAGCGTCAATTCCGCGCCTCGTGCTTTGATGTCCTCCGCGTTGTTATAGACCAGGAGCCCGTCGCCGGGATCGGTGATCTGCGAAATCAGACCCTTGATGTTGTACTGATAGAAGCTTCCCATCGCGCGGATATGGTTGCCCAAGTAGTGCTCCAGCACGAATTCATAGGTCTTGATCCGCTCGGGCTGCAGGTTCGGATTGGTCTTGAAGGTGGTATTGGCGACATAGAATTGCTCGAACGGGTTTGGTGCACGGAACGCTTGGCCGTAGATCAACTTGGCCGTGGTGTTGTGCCAGGTATAAATGAGTGACGCCCGTGGATTAGTCGTCCCACCAAACGTGCTATAGCGATCGTGCCGCAGACCGGCGCTGAGAATGAGATCGTCGGTGATCGACCACTCGTCCTGGATATAGCCCGCGATGAAGCTTGAGCGACGTTTGTCGTCCAAGTAGGTCGCCGGCGGGTCCTGGTCGCTGTTACTCTGCTTCTGCTTGAATTGGTCGCGATACTCACTGCCTATCGTGACCTTGTGACGGTCGAACAGCCGCTTGGTCACGGTGAGTTCCGTTCCCCACCAGTCGGCCTCCGTATGGTCTTGATTCAAGGTGAAGGGTTGCGTGCCTACCCCTGAATAGTCGTAGAGATAGTTGCCGCGATAGTAATACCGGTCGAAGTATGCGCGCGCCTTCACCGTGAGGTCGTGCGCAAATTCATGTTGGTAGCTGAGGTCGAGATACGTGCGTTCGTCGAGTGTGGAGGTTCGGTTGTCGTTGAACACGGTGCTAAACGAGCCGGTCGGAACATTCTTCTTCCGCCAGATATGGCCGCCGGTGAGCGTGAAATCTTTGAACGTCGCCTTGCCCGTGTAATAGTAGAAATTGTCGCGATCGCCGTCCTTGAAGTTGCCATTGTTCGTGGTCGGGTCGTTGAACGCCGGGTAGAACAGCTCTCGTTGCCCTTCACTGTCCGAGAATGAGCCTGAGAGCAGCAGCTCCAGGCCGTTCTGGAACTTATTCCCATACGTGAGCCGGCTCCGATAGGTATTGAAGCTTGACGCTTCACCGGAGATTTCGGTTCCTTTGATGTCCCGCCCCCGTTTGGTGATGACGTTGATGACCCCGAAGAATGCATTGGTACCGTAGAGCGACGAAGCGGGCCCTCGAATGATTTCCACCCGATCGATCAGGTCCACGTCGATCGGTGCTTCGGTCCCGATGCCGCCTTGATCGAAGACGGCGTCGTTCATGCGGTGGTTGTCGATGAGGACCAAAACGCGGGTGTTGTAATCCCCCGGCCGGTTAAACCCTCTGATGCCGAGATAGCCGTAATTGCGATCGTTGGAGGTAAAGAATCCTGGGACGCTGTCTAAGACCTGCGCGAAGCTCCGATAGCCGTATTTCTTGATCTGGTCGGCCGTGATGATGGTTACCGCCGATGGAGCCTGGTGGACTTTCTGGTCGTACTTGGCGGCGCCGTAGACGGTGGGAATCTCCTCGAAGAGCACCGTTTCCTTCCCGGTCGTGGACGGGGCCGATTCGGTTGTGCCGGGATCAGCCGAGGGAGTGGCGTCGAACGGGAAGTCCAGCGGCGAGGGTGCCGGCACGGAGCCAGATGGATCGGGGAGCCCCTGAGCCCCAATGTCTGGAGCATTGAGACCGACCAGCACCGTGAGACACAAGAATAGGCCGACCGTTCTCATAGATTGAAGTTCCTCTCGGGTGTCCGCTACTTAGGTAGGCCTCTCCAAGTCGACGCATAGGAAGGCGCACGGCGTGGCCGCTCCCTCGTCTTGGACTTCAAGATTTCCGGTGCTCCAGAGGCCTGTGATAAAGGTATCGGACGATCCTGAAACGGTCAAAAGAACACGAGTTTTCTGCATCGAGGCTACGTCAAAGCCCGTGTCTCATCTCGGGACTTAGGTCCCTAAGGATCCAACCCCTGTCGGATCGGGTTTGGGAACGGCTTAGGTGGAGAGCGAGCGGGGGTGGTCGGTCAGCGGGATGATAGGGCGGAGAGGGGTACTCGTCCGCCAGAGAGTGCAACCAATTCCGACGGTGTGAGGGAGGAACTCCGAATCTTGGGCGGGGCTTCCGGCCGGATGGAACGTGGCAGCTCTGGAGGTGAGGCCTTCAGGGTTGGGCCATCGGTGTGCGCGGGATTGACGGGAGCCAACGCCCGAGCATCGCCCGCAACTCTTCCTGGGTAAAGGGTTTCGCGATGTAGTCGTCCATGCCTGCAGCCAGGCACAACTCGCGATCGCCCTGCATGGCGTGGGCGGTCAAGGCCACGATCGGAAGGCCGACAAGGCCGTCGCGCTCCGTTGCCAGCGCCCGGATCGCGCGGGTGGTCGCAAAACCATCCATCCTGGGCATCTGACAGTCCATGAGAATGAGGTCGTACTGTGACTCCCGAACGGCCGCCAGGGCCTCCAGGCCGTTGTTGGCCAATTCGGTGGTCACACCAAGGTTGTCCAGCATCAGTTTAGTCATCTCTTGATTGATGGGGTTATCCTCCACAAGCAAGATGCGCAACGGTCGATCAGAATTGACCGTGCGCTCTTCCGGACCAGCAGCGACATTGGGGGAGGCCGATTCCGCCGGACGCGGTCCTGACCCACACCCACCTCGTTGAGCGATCAGGCCGAGGAGGCTGTTGTACAACTGAGACTGACGAACCGGCTTCGTGAGGTGAACCGCGATACCGGCTTGCCGGACGCGATCGGTGTCCCCGAGGTCGCCGACGGACGTCAACATGATCAAGGGGAGTGTCGAGTAACGGTTGTGCGCTTTGATCTTGGCTGCCAAGTCGACTCCATCCATTTCCGGCATCTGCCGGTCCAAGATGGCCAACCCATATGGCTGAGTTGGGCCCTGGTCCTGGGCAAGGTGAGCCAAGGCTTCCGGGCCTGAGGCTGTACTGAACGGCACCATGCCCCATCCGGCCACTTGCTCCTCAAGGATGTGTCGGTTGGTGGCGTTGTCGTCCACGATTAATACGTGAATGCCTCGTAGGTTTTCCGGACGTGGCCTCGAGCGGGGCCTCGGTTCTGGCTGTTTCTGAAGCCGGACCGTAAACCAAAACGTCGAGCCCTGACCGGGCCGGCTCTGCACGCCGATCTCTCCGCCCATCAAGCGGACCAGTTCCCGGACGATGGCCAATCCCAGTCCCGTGCCACCGTATTTTCTCGTTGATGAGTTGTCCCCCTGCGAGAAGGCCTCGAAGATGGTCTGCTGAACCTCTAGGGGGATGCCAATCCCGGTGTCCCACACTTCAAGGCGGAGGCAGGCGATCTCGTTGGTTTCCTCCACGGTCGACACGCGCACACCCACCTCGCCAGCCTCGGTGAATTTCAATGCGTTCCCCAGCATGTTGGTCACGATCTGACGTAACCGACCGGGATCGCCTTTCAGTTTCGTTGAAACGTTCCCAGGAATCTGGCACGCCAGTTCGAGCTGCTTGCGATGGGCCTGATTGGCAAACAGCTCAGTCGTTTCTTCCAGGATGTCGCGCAGATCAAAATCAACCTGGTCAAGGCTGAGCTTGCCGGCTTCGATCTTGGAGAAGTCGAGAATGTCGTTGATGATGTCGAGCAAAATCGTGCCCGAGCGATAGACCGTGTCGGCCAGGTGCCGCTGTTGCTTCGAGAGCTCCGTATTGAGCAGGAGTTCGGTCATACCCAAGACGCCGTTCATCGGTGTCCGAATCTCATGGCTCATGTTGGCCAAAAACTGCGATTTCAATTTGGTCGCCTCCAGCGCTTTGTCCATCGCGGCCCGGAGCTCCCGATTGGTGCGCTCCAGCTCGGAGGCTTGAGTGGCCAGGCGACGATCGACGAGCGAGATCAACACCGTCAATCCGAGGACCATGACCGTCCCGATAGTGATCGCAACCCCTCCAAGCAGCGAGATGCTGATGACCGACGAGAGGTCCGCCATGAACGACGTATCTGACTCGAATTGCGCGGCCGCCATACCCGTGTAGTGCATGGTCGGGATCGCGGCCCCCATGACGAGAGCCCCAGCGAGTTTCCGCCACACGCGTCCGCCGTCAGAATCCCGGAGATGAAAGACCAGCCAGAGGCCGACGAACGACACGGCGATGGCAATGAGTACCGAAAGCACAACGATGGAGGCGCTGTAATGGATCTGGGCGTCCAGGCGCATGGCGGCCATGCCGGAGTAATGCATGACTGTGATGCCCATTCCCATCAGCAGCCCGCCACCGACGAGTTGAGGCGTCCCGAGCACAGATCGGCTCACGACCGAGAGTGCAATGGCCGATGCCAGCACCGCGGCGAGATGGGACTCCAATACCGTGAGCGCGTGGTAGTGAACGGGGATTGGCAGACGGAACGCGAGCATCCCGATGAAATGCATCGCCCAGATGCCGGTTCCCATCACGAGCGCCCCTCCCAGGAGCCACATCCCTCGGGAGCGGCCCTCCGAGGCCGTCACACGACCGGCTAAGTCGAGTGCGGCATAGGAAGAGAACACGGCAATGATCACCGATAGAGCCACCCACTTGTATTCATATGTGGCGGTCAGGAGCGCTGTCGTATCCATGCCAGGTCCTCAGCAGAGTTCCCAGGGCAGATCTGCCCTTAGGAAGGCTATCAGCCATGCCTATTTCGTCAACTTGTGGGGAGTTTCCCGGCTGGGCTGGGGGCAGGAGAGGGATGGCCATCGCGGCGGACGTTGCCGAGTGGTCCGAGGGGCGAAGGACATCGGGGGGCGATCATGGCCTGCGCTTGGCGAGCTCTTTGCGAAATACGGCACAGACGGCCCCAAATTCGACTTCCAGCGCAGACCACTTCTCACGGGTGGTTTCCATCGTTCGGGTCCGCCCACAGGATTCGAGGTCCTTGCACAGGGCCATGAGGCGTGTGGCACCCAGTGCGCCGCTCTTGCCCTTCAGGCTATGGGCCGCGTGGGCGAGCGCGTCCGCGTTTTGGGTCTCCACCGCCTGGCGGATGCTCGCCACTTGCGCTTCTGAATCCTGGAGAAACATTTCCAAAAGACGGGCGAGGATGTCAGGCCGCCCGGGTTGCTGAATGGCACAGATCTGGTCCCAAATCTTCCGATCGACCGTGCCTGCCGCAACGGGTGTTTGGCGGTCGGCCGCGACTCGGGTCGAGGGGACGGGGTCTGTGCGTGCCGGGATTGCTGCTTTCCGCGCAAGATCACGGCTCGCCGCCCGAGCTGTGAGAGACGCCGTGACCTCCGTCTTCAGCCAGCGGGAGACGATGGTGCGCAACTGTTCTTGGGTAAATGGTTTGGCCAAGTAATCGTCCATCCCGGCCGCAAGACACTGCTCACGGTCGCCAGCCAAGGCATGAGCGGTGAGGGCGACGATGGGGAGTCGTGGGGCCCGTTGCTGTGCGCCGACGTTTGCTGCTTCCCGTTTGCGTATGCACTTGGTGGCCTCGAAGCCGTCCATCGTCGGCATTTGGCAATCCATGAAGACGAGGTCATAGAGGGCGTGGGCGGTCGCGTCCACCGCTTGCCGACCGTTTTCCGCAATGTCGACGTGATGCCCAAGGAATTCCAACGATGCTTTCGCCACCTCTCGATTCACACTGTTATCCTCGACCACGAGTACGCGGACCCCACTGGCCGTTCCTTGGGATGGCGATTGAAATGGCACAGGGATCCGTGGTGCAGAGGGGGCGGGGGTGACCACCTGAGCCAAGGCGTGAAGCAAGTCCTTGTGTCGCACCGGTTTGTTGAGCACCATCTCGATGCCTGCGGCTTTCGCCGCGTCAAGGTCGAGACCGCCGGAGCAGAGCATCAGCAGGCGGGTACCCGCAAACGTCGTCTCCCTCGTGATCGTGCGTGCCACGGTCAGTCCATCGACTCCCGGTAGGTGCTGATCGAGCAGGGCCACGCGATAGGCGTGCTGTGGCAAGATGGCCGAGCGTAGCGCGTGCAGCGCTTGCTCGGCGTCTGGAACATCGTCCACCTGCATGCCGAACTTCCGGAGCCGTTGGGCCAGGAGCCTCCGGTTCGTGGCGTTGTCATCCACAATGAGGGCGCGAAGGTCCGCCAGCTGTGGGGGATAGGGATCGATCGGAGCCTGCGCGTTCCCTGAGTGAAGGGTGATCGTGAACCAAAACCGCGAGCCGTGCCCAACCTGACTCTCCAACCCTATGCGTCCGCCCATCATATGGACCAGCTGCGTGACGATTGTCAGGCCAAGGCCGGTGCCCCCGTATTTTCTGGTCGTGGAATTGTCGGCCTGGGAGAACGCCTCGAAGATCTTCCCTTGCACCTCGTGCGCGATGCCGATGCCCGTGTCACGGACCTCGAAGCGAAACGAGAGTCGGTCGGCCGAACTAGTCTGGGCGGCGGCGGACACCACGATGTCACCGCGCTCAGTAAATTTAATGGCGTTACTGATCAGATTCGTCAACACCTGGCTCAACCGGTGAGGGTCGCCTTTCACGATCAGCGGCATCTCCTCAGCGATATCACACAGGAGTTCCAACCCCTTTGCATGGGCGGATTTCGCATAGAGGGAGATCACATCCTCCATGGTCTCGCGCAGGTCGAACTCGACCGATTCGAGCGTCAGCTTGCCCGCTTCGATCTTGGCGAAGTCCAGAACGTCATTGAGTACCGTCACGAGATTGCGGCCAGAGGTGAGGACTGTTTCGGCGTATCGGTATTGCTGGTCCTTCAGCGGGGTGGTCAGCAGGAGTTCGGCCATTCCGAGCACCCCGTTCATGGGCGTGCGGATCTCGTGGCTCATATTGGCCAAGAACTGACTCTTGGCGCGATTGGCCGCCTCGGCCGCTTCCTTGGCGCGAGTCAGGTCGGCCTCCGCCTGTTTGCGTTCCGTGATGTCCTCCGAAACCCCCAGCAGGTACTGAGGACGTCCGTGATCGTCGCACACGGGATACTTCATCGTATGGAACAGACGAGTGCCACGGTGGCGCGTCACGATGGGTTCTTCCGGGATGTCGAGTAACGACCGGTCTGCCAGCACTGCTCGATCTTTCGATGCAAAAACATCGGCCTGGTCGCGAGGAAAGAGATCGTGGTCAGTTTTACCGAGAATCTCATCGCGAGGAATACCGGTGAGCTTTTCGGCGGCTCGATTCCAGTGAATCATGCGGAGTGTGGCGGCGTCCTTCACAAACACCATGATCGGCAGCGATTCAATCAACGAATCGAGGAAGCGATTGGTGCGGGAGATCTCCTCCTGTTGGCGCTTGCCTTC
Source organism: uncultured Nitrospira sp. (assembly GCA_964449255.1). Classification (GTDB taxonomy): domain Bacteria; phylum Nitrospirota; class Nitrospiria; order Nitrospirales; family Nitrospiraceae; genus BQWY01. The sequence goes on from CAYUYE010000019.1 coordinate 20,197, forward strand.
GGTGATGTCCTGGAAAACAAGGACGGAACCCACGAGGGCCCCGTCGTGCAAGATGGGGTTGAGGACGAACGACACCGGGAAGCTGCCATGTCCCTCTACCTGGAACCACGCGTCGCGAGACTCGATCGGCTCTCCCGCCGCGATCCTTCGTTGGAAGTCCTCGAGGGCAATGAGAGGGGCAAGCATTTGCGCATCCCAGACGTGTAGGAGGTCGAAGAGTCGCCGGCCCACTAGCTGCTGCTTCTCGGTACCGAACAACCGTTCCGCGACTTGGTTCATGATCTGCACGCGGCCGGTGGCATCCAGGGCGCAGACGCCCGCACCGAGTGATCGGATGATCGCCTGGAGGCGATCGCGCTCCTTGGTGAGTTCCGTGGCGCTGGTGAGGCGAAGCTCTTCGTTCAGTTGCCGCATCTCCGTCGAAGAAAGCTGAAGGGATCGTTCGAGCAGCGACCGCCCTTGGTCGGATTCGGTGTAGGATTGACTGACGCGTACGAGCAGGCGCTCCCATGTCTCACGGGTCGGAAGCTCCGTCAAATTGGCGAGCCCGAGTTTTTTGAGTTGGCGCTTCAGCAGAGGATGCATCATGCCTATGCCTCGCTGATCGTCGTGAGCGTCATGGTCTGATTAAGGAGGTCGCAGTTGCCGGAGGCGAGGGGAGAAATTTCGCCATAGGAATAGAACCCAATCTGTTTGGTGCCCTTGGGCAGAAGGTCTTGCGTGGCTTCGGTCTCCTCTTCGGCTCGCTCGCCTAAGATCAGGCGTCGTCCGACACAACTAATCGCAACGGCCAGCGAGTTGTCTCCCCCCCTGAGCTTCGACGACTGCGCGGCCTGGGACGCTCCGTCGATCAGTCGATCGAAGTTCGCCTGCATCAATTGCGCCAGATGCCCTTGAGGGATGTTGCCGGCAAACGTCATGGACTGGTTGCTTTCGTCCACCGCCAGGATCGTGCGGACCAACCGGTTGGGATCGTCGTGGTGGGCGCGAAGCGACAGCGGAAAGAGGAGTCCGGTCGCTGGAAGTCCTGTTGCCCGTTCGCCGAGATACTCTTTGTACAACTGGAGCGCCGGTTTGCCGTCCAGCTCGTACAGCACGTTGTTTTGTGAACGTGTGACGATGCGCTCGGGCCCAAAAATATCCCATCCTCCGTTTGATCCGTGTCCCACCCTTACCTTGGCGCCATACAAACCCAGGGCGGTGACATACCCGCTGACCGGCGTCCGATCCTTGAGAACCCAGGTCCGCTTGAAGCGGTCGCCGTCACCGGCAAGCCCTCCCGTGACGACGACGGATTGAGGGAGGACGGCATTGATCCCCCGCACGAGTTCGCTTCCGTTCACCTGCAGGCCATCCGAAAGCACAAATACTCCGCGCAGCGCCGGCTCCCTCAGAGCCTGGGCGATGGTGCTGCCGGCCGCGTAGGAGTCTTCCATCTTGGTGATCTGTGCCGTGGCGAGCTTCAGGGTGGTCGATTCGAAGCTCACGATCGCTCCCGTCACACTGTTGTCCCTGATCTCGGAGCCGACAATCTCACCGGCGGTGGAGCAGCCCAGCACCGTGGCTTGAGGATAGGCTTCTAGGATTGGCCTCAAGTCTCCCGGAGAATCCAGGAGGTTCGATGGTCCGAACATCAACACCAGCACACGGCTGCCGTCGTCTAGGGCAGTGGGCAGGGAGTCGGGCGTAGAACCGGTGGGGACACAGAAGGTATCGACTCGCATTCAGGATGCTCCAAAATGGGCCTGCCCTTGGGGCTACTCTCTAGCAGAGAAGTGTACCAGTTAGGGCTACCTCGTCAATCGATTGAAGCGGCGGCAACGAGTGAGTTCCATCAAGAACTCAATAGCTTAGAGGTTGCCTTAGGGAAGCGCGAATGGCCCGAGGTCTTGTGGTTCCCCTCAGGTTGGTTCGACCAGGTGTTTTGGGGGTACACCTGACTAGAGCGGCACAGGACTCTCTCCCTGAGGAGGGATCCCGTTTCTGCGATCGAGTTCCCCTCGGAAGATGGCGCACACGGTCGAGAATTCCTCCTCTAGCTGTGGGAAGAGCGTCTGGGCCGGCTGAAGGGAGGACGTTTGACCGTAGTTCTCGATCTGCTTGTACAGCGTTGAGAGGCGCATGGCGCCAAGGACAGCGCTGACCGATTTCATTGAGTGGGCAAGTTGGGCCATGCCGTGAAGATCCCCTGCCTGCACCGCCTGCCGGAGGGCCTCCATCTTCGCGACGGTGTCGCGAAGGAAAATTTCCATGAAATGGGACAGGGCGTCCGACTGCCCCGGCACGTCGAGTTCGGTGAAGATCTGCCAGGCCCGCCGATCGACCGCTGAAGGAGCGGGGGACTCGGCGGGAGGAGGCGGCGGTGTGGGTGCCGGTGACGACGCCGATACCGGTGCCGATTTCGACGGCGCGAGTTGCCGAGGCACGAGCCACTGCTCCACGATGGTATGGAGCCGTTCCTTCGTGAATGGTTTGGTCAAATAGTCGTCCATTCCGGCCTTAAGACACTCCTCGCGGTCGCCCTGGAGGGCATGGGCCGTGAGTGCGACAATCGGTGTGGGAGGCAGGCCATCGCTCTGTTCAACCTTGCGGATGGCCGCGGTGGCCGCATAGCCATCCATGCCGGGCATCTGGCAGTCCATGAAAATCAGGTCGTAGCTCGTCTGGCGATAGGCGTCGACGGCTTCTCTCCCATTGCTGGCCAAATCGACGCGACAGCCCATGTTCCGGAGCAAGAGCGCCGCGACTTCCTGGTTGACCGGGTTGTCTTCCACCACCAAAACGTGCGAGCGGCGTTGCGTCCGTGCCTCGGCGAGCGTGTGCCGGGTGACGAGGGCGGGCGGTGCGGACGCCGGTTCCGTAGGAGCGGAGTTGCCCGCCGACATCACCTGAAGCAAACACTCGTACAGGTCGAGATACCGCACTGGTTTTGTGAGGTAGGCGGCGCACCCTGCCTGCATGGCTGCTTCTGCGTCCCCGCGTTGGCAGAGGGCCGTGAGGAGCACAATGGGCGGCGGGCCCAATTCAGGCCGACTGCGAATGGTCTTGGACAACGTCAGGCCGTTCGAGTCCGGCAACTGAAAATCGATGATGACGGCCTGGCAGGGCTCCCCGCGCCGCGCCGCCAGCTCAAGTGTCGTCAGGGCAGATTCCGCGCTCGGGGCGACCAGGGTTGTGACACCCCAACTGTGCAGGTAGTGCTGGAGGATCTCTTGGTTGACGGGATGGCCTTCCACGATGCAGACGCGGGAGTTTCGCAGGATGGTCGGCGCCACCGGCTCCGGGAGTTGGCACGGGGTGTGCCGAATCAGAGGGAGGACCACCCAAAACGTGCTGCCCTTCCCCTGTTCGCTGTCGACGCCGATCCGGCCGCCCATGAGTTCCGCCAGTTGTTTCGAAATGGCGAGCCCGAGGCCCGTCCCGCCGAATTGCCGCGTCGATGAGCTATCAACTTGGCTGAACGATTGAAAGAGTCGCTTCACGCCTTCAGGGGAGATGCCAATGCCCGAATCGCTCACGCTGATCCGCACGCCCGGAGTCCCAGGGGAGAGCATCTCGTCCATCGTCACGCGGACAATGACCTCTCCTTTGTTCGTGAATTTCACGGCGTTGCCCACGAGATTGGTCAGGATCTGGCGGATGCGGACCGGGTCGCCTTGGACCGTCGTGGGAACGTGGGCGTGGAAGAAACTGGACAACTCGAGGTGTTTCTGCTGGGCGCGATCCGCCAATTGTTCGACGACGGTTTCCACGGCCGTGCGCAGGTCGAAGTCGATGTGCTGCAGCTCCAGTTTGCCGGCCTCGATCTTGGAGAAATCGAGAATGTCGTTAATGAGCATGAGCAACGTTTCGCCGGAACTAGCAATGGTATCCAGGTAATGCCGTTGCGCTTTGGTGAGATCGGTACCCTTGAGCAGCTCGGTCATGCCAATGACGCCGTTCATCGGCGTGCGAATTTCGTGGCTCATATTGGCGAGAAATTCGCTCTTGGTCCGGCTCGCTGTCTCTGCTGCCTCCTTGGCCTGTTTGAGCTCCATCTCCGCGTGCTTCTGTTCCGTGATGTCCTCGGAGATCCCCAACAGGTACTGAGGACGCCCCTCCCGATCTAGAATGGGGAATTTTTTCGTGTGCAACAGGCGAGTCCCATGGTGTTTGGTCAAAATCTTTTCGTCCGGGATGTCGAGCAGCACGCCGTTTTCGAGTACCTCACGGTCTTTGGCGACGAAAAAGTCTGCCTGCTCCCGTGGGAAAAAGTCATAATCCGACTTGCCGATAATCTCGGCGGGCGGGATGCCGGTCAACTCCTCGGCAGTTTTGTTCCACCTGATAATCGTGAGGTCTCCCGCATCCTTGACGAAGACCATGATCGGCATGGAGTCGATGAGGGTGTCCATGAAACGATTGGCCCGGAACATGTCCTCCCGCAGCCGCTTGCGCTCCGAGATGTCTTCGATAAAGGCGCTGAATTGGTAGGTCGACCCGACTTTGAGGGGACTGATGCTGAGCTCTACGGGAAGCTCGGTGCCGTCACGCCGCATAGCTGTCACTTCGAGCCGGCGATTCAACACCGTGCCTTCGCCGGTCTCCCGGAAGTGTCGCAGGCCCAACGGATGGGCCACGCGGTGTGCCGCCGGAACAATCATTGAAGAGAGGTCTTTGCCCAGGGCCTCCTCGCGGGACCAGCCAAAAATGGTCTCGGCCTGGCGGTTCCAATCGGTCACCAAGCCGGCCTCATCCATGCCGACGACGGCGTCGAATGCGCTGTCAATGATGAGGCGAATCCGCGCCTCGCTCGCACGTAGTGCTTGCTGGGCTTTGTACCGTTCAGCCGCCTCCAAGGCTTGAGAGACCAACCCGGCCAGGGTGCTGCAAAAGGATTGCTCCTCGATCAGCCACTTGCGGGCCGGGCCAATGTGTTCGTGGCAGATGACACCCACCAGTTTTCCCCGGAGCTGAATGGGGGCGTCCAGCATGGAAGTGATGCCGAGTGGCACAAGATACGATGCTGTGAACTCGTTGGTGCGAGGGTCCTCCTGCGCGGCATCCGCCGCCAATACCTGTTCCGATTCAACGGCCTCGAAGTATCGCGGGAAGGTGGCCACGGGGAGTCCGATGCCCGCGGAGTGTTGACCAGAAGTCTGTTCGAAGAGATCAACACACCGGAGCGCGCTCCCGTCCTCGTTGAACAGCCAGATGCTGGCACGTGCCACGGCGAGTGTTCGTGCCGCCGCCTCCGTAATCTCCGCGAGCGCGCGACCCAAGTCGCCGCCGTGTACCGTCGTGCTTTTCGTGAGCGTGACCAGCTCGGTCTGCTGGCGCTTCAGCAGCCGTTCTTGCAGTGCGCGCGCTTCCTCGGCGCGCTTGCGTTCGGTGATGTTTTGGAACACCAGCACTGCCCCGACTAAGGTGTCCTCATGGAGGACGGGGCTCAGCACGAACGAGACGGGGATGACCGTCGATTGCCCGAACCGAAACCAGGCATCATGGTGCTCAAGGGGTTCCCCGCGGGAAACGGCCTGGAACAGCGCGTCTCCATGCCAGGTGACGTCGAGCTGCTCCCCTTCAAGAATTTGAATGGCGTTCAAGAAGGGACGGTTCAGGAACTCGCCCGGTGCACATCCGAGCATACGCTCGGCGGCATGATTCATGACCTGCGTCAGGCCCTGTGCATCGAGTGCGCAGACCCCCACGCCCAGCGATTGAATCAGGACCTGGAGCTTGTCCCGTTCCTCTGCGAGACGCGTGGCGTTGGCCAACCGCTGCGCCTCATAGAGCTGCTTCATCTCCTCCGACGACAGGGCAATGGAGCGTTCGAGGAGTTCGCGGCCTTGGTCGGCCTCGGTGTAGGCCGCGCCGACTTTCTTGAGAAAGTCCTGCCATTGCTCCGGTGTCGGTGCCGGGGTATCGAGCAGACCCAGCTTCTTCAGCTGGCGTTTCACGAGTGGATGCACGGGCTCCTCAAGCTTCGCAGATGGTCGTCAAGGTCATCGTTTGGTTGTGCAGGTCGCAACTCCCGCTGGCGAAGGGAGAAATTTCGCCATAGGAGTAGAACCCGATTTGCTTGGTGCCGGGCGGCAACACGTCCTGCGTCGCCTCGATCTCTTCTTCGGCGCGCTCGCCAAGAATGAGGCGGCGCCCCACGCAACTGATCGCCACGGCGAGCGTGGGTCCGTGGGCCGGAGTTTTGGATGACAGGGCAGCCTGCGAGGCTCCGTCGATCAATCGGTCGAAGTTCGCCCGCATGAGCTGCGCCAGGTGCCCTTCCGGAATGTTGCCGGCGAAGGTCATCGACTGCGAGGCTTCATCCACCGCCAAGATGGTTCGCACCAACTGCTTCGTCGAATCCCGGTTCTCGCGCAGTGCCAGCGGGAAGAGCAGGCCGGTGGCCGGAAGGCCCGCGGCCCGGTCCGCGAGATACTCCTTGTAGAGTTGTAGGGCGGGTCGGCCGTCGAGCTCATAGAGGACGTTGCCCGACGATTTGGTCACCTTGCGTTCCGGGCCGAACAGGTCCCATCCGCCTTTGGAACCGTGTCCGACCCTCACGGCCTTCCCGTAAAAGCCGACCGCCGTCACGTACCCGCTGACTGGCTGACGGTCTTTGAGCACCCACGTGCGTTTGAAGCGGTCGCCGTCTCCGGCCAAGCCTCCGGTCACGACGACGTGGGATGGGAGGATCGCGTTCAGTCCGCTGACCAGCTCGCTGCCGTTCACCTGCAGCCCATCCGAGAGCACCAGGACGGCTCGCAGATCGTGGCCGATCAGCGCCTCGGCGATCGTACGCCCCGCCTGGGCGGAGTGGTCGGGTGACGGGAGATGGACGGCGGTTGATCGCAGAGAGGTGGAGTCGAATTGGACAATCGCGATCGAAAGACTGTGGTCTTTGATATCTGTGCCGAAGATCTCCCCCGCGGTGGAACATCCCAGCACATGGGAATTCGGATAGGTCGCCAGAAGCCCTGCGAGCGAGGTTGGATTGTCCAGGCACTCCGATGGGCCAAACGCCAGGACCAGGGTCCGGGCCGAGTCCCCGCCTTGGGGAAGTACGGTCGCTGTGGGGGAACCGTTCGTCGATGCACAGAGAGTTGTAATGTTCATGGTAGGTCTCCTCGGAATGCTATCGGCCCGAGGAGCCATGAACTTAAGTGAGGGGAGCGGGCAAGACTATTGAACTTGCACAGAAGTTGCTTCAGTCATCGTGGGGAGGCGTGAAGGCGGGCGTTTTAGGGGTATTTCGCTTCGATCTTCGTGGAGAGCCCTCCCCGGGCAGTGAACTCCCCCGTCACTGTGGCCTGGACCGGCGTACAGGCCTTGACGAGATCGTGTAAGATACGATTGACGGCGTTTTCATAGAAGATCCCAAGGTTTCGGTAGGCATGGATATACATTTTCAACGATTTGAGCTCCAGGCATTCCTTATCCGGCATGTACTGGATCCGGATGGTGCCAAAGTCCGGGAGCCCCGTTTTGGGACAAATCGCCGTATATTCAGGGATTTCGATGGTGATCTCGTAACCGGTGTACTGATTGGGCCACGTTTCCAACGCCGGCAGCCTGGCGTCGATGCCGCTCTGGGCATGGCGGACATCGTAACCCTGACGGGTTTTCTTCGCTCGACTCATAGTTGGGTCATCCACTCGGTTTGACCGAGTTCCTCCAGCTTAAAGTACAGGGCCACCCACGGGCACTTCATCTCGGGGTAGACCTCGCACATCCCTCCCTTGCGCACACCCCCGCAAGGGCCGTGGCTCATGAACTTAGGGCACTCCGACTTCGGAGACCCGTCGGGTGCGGGAGGGCGATTGTGGACCCCGCCCGTTTGATGCTCGCCGGCTTCCTCGCCGGGAATGAGAACACGTATAGGCATAGAAGCCAGTGTATACCGAGAGCTTCCTCACGAGCAATTTGGAATGCATTCTGCTCCGGTTTTTTCTGTAGATTTTTCGAGAGGTAACATCGGGCGATCTTGTAGGACCAATGGCCTATCGTGTGCAAATGGGGCTAGGCCTTCTTGCGAGGAGGGTGGGCCTTCTGAAAGATTGCATTGAAACCGAGGAAAATTATACACTTCGGCACTGTGGGGACTGTTCCGTGGGCAGTGGGGGTTCGTTGACGGGTTTTTAGTCGCTTTGTTAGACTGCACCCCGTCTCATTCATGAGCGCTTTCGCGCTAATGTGTGGGCCCTGTAGTCGCTAACCGTGCACCAGATCTTCAATTCGTCCGGTGCCTGTGCGCCGGCGAGTCGATAACGAAGGAGGACCGCCGATGAGTCTCGACTATGTCAAATTTTCGAACGGCTTTGAGAAGTTCATGCCCAAAGAATATCGGGACATGGTTGAACATGGACCATTCGGGAAGAAGGTATCGGTTTCGCAGATGGGCTCCTTTAAGGAAGTGTTGGAGGAGCATCCGATGTGCGCCGGGTGCGCAATGACCCTCTTCATCCGCCTGGCCATGATTGCCTTTCCCAATCCCGAAGATACTATCACCGTCGGCACGGCAGGCTGCGGCCGCTTGGCGATTTCCCAGGCCGCTATTCCCTTCGTCTACGGCAACTACGGCGACCAAAACGGGGTGGCGAGCGGATTGTCCCGCGGGCTGCGGCTCCGGTTCGGCGACAAGCCAAAGGACGTCGTCGTGATGGCCGGTGACGGCGGCACCGCCGACATCGGGTTCCAGCAAGTGCTGCACTCCTGGTTCCGCAAGGAACGGTTCACGACCATCATGTTGGACAACGAAGTGTATGGCAACACCGGCGGACAGGAGAGCGGCATGACAAACCGCGGCGCCGTGTTGAAGATGGCTCCGCTCGGCAAGAAGTTCGAGAAAATGGACATGGTGCAGATGGCGAAGGTCGCCGGCTGTGCGTACGTCGCCACCGTGGTGCCGAACAATCCCCGCCGCGTCGAGAGCGTCATCAAGAAAGCCGTATTGATCGCCCGCGAAGTTGGATCCACCTACATCCAGGCCTACACCTCCTGCAACATCGAATACGCGATCCCGACCGACAAGGTGATGGAAGATGCCAAGACGGTTGAGAACGATCGCTACGCATTCTCCGAATACATCAGCGACGAAGCCAAGCAGTATTTGACCGAGCGGTACGGCTACAAGGAATTCTTGGCCAAGCCGGCGGCTCCTGCCGCGATTCCTAGCAAGTCCTAAATCTGTCCCGAGGGAGGCGCGATCATGGCAAAGCGGTTTAACATTCGCATGGCAGGGGTCGGCGGGCAGGGCGTGGTGACCGGCTCGCACATTCTCAGCACGGCGGTCATCAATGCCGGCGGCGAGAGCACGATCGTACCCTTCTATGGATCAGAAAAGCGGATGGCGCCGGTCGAAAGCTACGTCCGTGTGTCGGACGAGCCGATTTATGAGATCGGTGAGATTACGTTCCCGCATATCATCATCATCTTCCACCCGCAGGTCATCACGCACGGCAAGTCCTATACGATGCCGTTCTACTTCGGATTGAAGGATGATGGCGTCGCGCTCATTAACAATGACGGGCCGATGAAGCTGCACAAGGATCAGGCGCGGGAGCTGGAAGAGAAGCGCGCGAAACTCTACTATTTCCCCGCGACGAAAATTTCATTGGAAGTGGCCGGTATGGACCTCGCGACCAATATGGCGTTGATGGGGTGTATCGGCGCCATCACCGGGTTGACCAACATGATTGGTCTCGAGCAGGCCGTCAAAGACCGGTTCCTTGGGAAAGGGTTCGTGGTGTCAGGCGGTACTGCTGCGCTGGATAGCGTCGTGGAACGAAAATTCAAGAAGAAGCAGGAGTTGATCGAGAAGAATGTCGCCGTCATGCGGGCAGGCTGGAACTATGCCGTCGATCATGGGTGGGCCTCCAAGGATGCGAAGCGGGTTGAGGAGCCGGCGGCGACGGCCACCGCCTCTGCGTAGGCCCCATAGAGAAAATCGGAAGGAGTTTCCATGTATCTTGTCGCCGATATCAATGTGGAGATTTGCGCGGCGAAGAGCTGCAAGCTCTGCACGCAGTACTGTCCTGAAGCCAACACCATCCAATATAGCGATGAGTTGGGAAAAGACAAGGGATTCAAGTATGGCTCGGCCTACGTCGCAGTGGACCGATGCAAAGGCTGCGCGCAATGTGTCTGGGTCTGTGACAACATGGCCAAGAACAATGCCATCAAGATGATCATGATCGATCAATTGCCCAAGGCGGCGCTGACCGACAACATTACGTACGGCGAAAAAAGCACGACCGCCGTGTTGGCAAGTCCGGTCGTTGGGTAAGAGCGAAGGTAGACAAAGCTAGTCTGCAGGATATTCAAAAGGGCTTTCCAGCAAGACCGCAGCGAATGAAGAGGCGAATCGTACTCTTTTCCGTACGGTGAGCCTTTGAGTGATGCGAGAAGGCCGCTGGAAGACCTTTTCAACGTCCTGCTTAGGAAAGGGGAACGGGAGTGGCCACAACACAGGATACAAGAGAGCGTATCATCGTACCGGGGCCTGCGGGATTCCATCCTCCATCAGCCGCCCAATTAGGTGTCTCGTTGCCGGATCCAGGCCAAGGACTCTTTTATGGACTCCTCGAGCCGAATGAGGAGAAGGTCATCGAAGAGATGGCGCGCAAGATGCTCACGAGTCCGAACGCGACCATTTTCCCCGGGCCCCTGCTACTCTGGGCTTGGAATGACCATGCGGTGGAAAAGGCGAAGGCGACGCTGGAGATTGCCGCCCAGATCCCGGAGGTCATGATCATCCCGATGCCCGACTATCGCCCCAAGTATCCGAAGATCGACCCAGAGGAAGTCATTAATCCCAATCACCCCAATCTGACCATCTGGGGCAATAAGATCGAGGCCTGTATCTTCATTGGTGTGCACTGTCACTATGCGAATCTGACGCTCAAGATGATCCGTGCCGGGACGAACTGTTGCACGATGGCCGTCTGCGCAGAGCAGGGCCATGAAGACGCCATGCTGACGATTCGGGATTCCGACACCGCGAAGCTCAAGCGGGTTGCGCAGATCTTCAAGAAAGTGCGTGAGCAGATGGGCATCAAATTGCCGGACAACGGTCTAAACGTGCGGTTCACCGGCACGCAAGCTAAGGTTCACGGCGGCAAGACCCACACAAACCCGATGGCGTTTGCGCCCAGCCCAGATGGTGTGGGCAGCGCGGCTATGTTTGGGCACTCGCCAGAACACATGAAGCGGGAAGGATAGGCTGAGCGCGAAGCTCACCATATAAAGAGGTGCGATCATGAGTGAAGCGGAAGTGAAAACAAACCCACAAGGCGACCCGATCACCAGCGTCGCGACTCCGAAAGCGGACGTGAAGAAAGATCCGCACGCGGAAGCTAAGCGGCAGAAGGTGGTCACACCGGAATACCTGTTCCTTGAAGCGCCTCGCACCAAGGAATTCATTACGGGAAGTGAGGCGGCTAAGGAAGCCATTCGCCGTTCAAACGTCGATCTTGCCATCGCCTATCCGATTACCCCGCAGAGCGAAACCATGCAGCTCGTGGGCGTACTCTACGGTGAAGGGTATGTGAAGGAATACTATCGTGGTGAGGAAGAAGTCGGCGTCATGGCGGCCATTGCCGGCGGTTCCCGCTCCGGGGTGCGCTGCTATACCGCGACGGCTGGGCCCGGCACGTTGCGTGGGCTCGAGGGCATTGCTTCGTGGCCAGGCCACCGGCTTCCGGTTGTGGCCATGTTCACCTGTCGTGTCGTCAACGCGCCGCTTGCGATTCAGCCGGACAACATCGAAGTCTCCTATCTGTTGAACTGCGGGATGATTGTGTTCCATGCAGAGAATCAGCAGGACATGTTTGACTTTACGATGGCGGGCTTCACCATCAGCGAAAAGAACGACGTGACGCTGCCCGTGGGCGTCTGCTGCGACGGTTTCTTCGTCACCCATGCCCGCGGCTACGTGCGTATGCAGGATCGCGGGATGAAGCTCCCGCCTCGAGAAGCCTGGCGCGGGGCCGTGCCCGTGCTGGATGCGGAGAATCCTCCCGCTCGGTTGTCACGAGACGCTCCGGTTCAGAAGTCGAACTTCATGGCCTACAACATCCACGCCGTGTGGCAGCAGGAAGTTTGGGCGGCGGTGGAACGATCTCGGAAGTACATCAATAAGTACTTGGGTGGCTTGTTGACCGCCGAAAACGTGGAAGGGGCCGAGGCGATCATCATTGCTTCGGGCAGTGCCGCGGCTCAATCGCGCGAAGCGGTACGGCTCTGCAAGGAGAAAGGAATTAACGTCGGCTTGATCAAGGTCCGCTCGCTCCGCCCGTTCCCGACCAAGGAACTCCGCGAGTTGTGTGGCAAGGCCAAGCTGATCGTGGTGCCGGAGTTCAACTACGTCGGTTGGCTGGCCAAAGAAGTCGCGACTGCGATCTATGGTTTCTCCAACGCCAAAATCATCGGCGGTCCGCGCGTGTACGGTGGTCAATCGATGCCAGTGGAATTGATCGTGGACGAAGTCGAGTCCGGTTTGACGGGAAAGAAGTCCACAAACGTGGCCATGTCGCAAGTCATGGGTGGGACTGTGAATCCAGACGAGGTGGCCCACTTCATGCGCAGCATCTAGGCGGTGGTTCGGAAGTAAAAATGGGCCTGATCCCGTTCTTGGGGTCAGGCCCTTTTCATTTTCCCACCGCCGTTGTTCGTTGATCGTTTTTCGTGAATCGCAAGAATGGGTCTGTCTGGCGATTTACGACCAACCTCTTAGGCCTGGATATCGTCGCCGATCAGATCTTCGCTCTCCGGCATGCCATAGGCGACAAACTTGGCGTAAGAGAGATAGATTAAGCTGCTGTCGCGCATCGCACGGGCGCCTTGTGTGACCCGTTCCAGCTTCGTCGCTTTTCCCTGTTCGCTCGTTTGTTGCTCCTTCACATACTCCGAGAGGAGTTTGTTATATCGTTCCATGGCCCGTTCCACGTCTTGATAGGCTCTGAGAATATCGTCAGTCATACAGACTCCTGGGTTACGGATCACGATACCGTACCGCGTTTTCAAGGGTCAACCACCAGATGTGTCCCGCCCCACTCATCTCTGAACAGGTTTTGAAGGCGATTGCGACGGTGGGGGACACTGTCGGACAGCTCGCTCCCAGTGCTTCTGGAATTCGAACACTGTCTCACCTCTTTACGAGGGGTCGACAGGAGATCGACAAGCGCTATCTGGATGATCCAAGACTGTTGTCTGCCTACCTGCAGTATTACCTTCCAGTCAACCTGGCCAAGATCCGATCGATCCTAGAAGAACTACCCCGCGATGGGTTTCGAGGGCAGGAACATAGGCCCCTGCGGGTGCTCGATGTGGGCGCTGGCCCTGGGACTGGCAGCCTCGCGGTCTTGGAATGGTGGTTAGACCACGATAGAAGCCCATCTGAGTTGAGTCTCCTCGCGTTGGACCATTCCCGCTCTGCGCTCACCCTCGCGAGGAGGCTGTGGCAGTCGGTAACTGAGGCGAAGCAAGCGACGGGCGTCACCTTCGACGTCCAAGCAGTCGACCTGGAACGACAGGCCGAGGTGCAACGCGTCCTGGCTGGATGTGATGGTCAGATCGACCTCATCGTAGTCGGGAATGTGCTCAACGAGTCCTTCCCACACGATCGAGACCCCGTCGGGCGACGTGTGAAAATCGTCGCGCAACTCCTGAAGGCTCTAGCGGATGTTGGCTCGCTCATCATTGTGGAGCCGGCCTTGCGGGAGCCGACGCGGGCATTGCATACGCTGCGCGACCGGTTGGTGGGTGAGGGCCTTGCAACGATCTACAGCCCCTGTCTCCATGACCATGCGTGCCCCGCGCTCCTCCATCCCGAGGACTGGTGCCATGAAGAGCGTCACTGGGAACCGCCGGCCTCTGTGGCGGCGATGGATCGAGAAGTGGGTTTCATTAAGGATGCGCTGAAGTTTTCCTATCTCGTCCTTCGGAAAGATGGTCGTACGATCGTGCCGAGAGAGCCAGACTTGATCCGAGTCGTCAGTGAACAGCGACAGTTCAAGGGGGAACTGCGGGTATGGGCTTGTGGGGAGACGGGGCGGCGTGAGATCGGGAGGCTCGATCGCGAGCGGTCGGAGACGAATGCCGCCTTCGATGTCGCGAGCCGAGGGACGATCGTGCGGATTGAAGGCAGTCGGCGAAAAGAGGCTTCGGGGTTGGAGCGTATTCCGGCAGAAGGAGCGGTTCAAATCGTCAGGACCATATAAATCACGGCTGACGAGGGGTGAGCAGCTTCGGCTTCGCCATGATGCGTTGATGCCCGACACCTGTCTTGAGTCTTACTGTTGGCCACTTGCCTCTGGCAGATAATCGGATCGGCAAGCGGCACCTAGTTTTCCTGTTGGCGAGCCACGTTCCTTTTGGCAACGCTTAGAAAGGAACGAGTTCCGCAGCCGAGCAGATGTGAGGATTTAGTGCGGTCGCTACGAGGCGTCTGAGCAGGGCGGAAGCGGTCGCCTGGCTATTGAGCCCGATCTCAAGGCGTAGGTGTTTGAAAGACGAGGCGATGACTTAGTCGGCTTCTGGCTCTGAGCTGCCATGCTGATGGCTCACCCGATCCTCGTCAAACAGCTCCGCCATTTCCTCCGCCATGAGCTCATCGTCGTTGGGGACGGCGATAAGGGGCAGTTCCTTCTTGGCCTTTGGGGGCTGGGGGGCTGGTTTATCCTGCGAGGGCTTCTCGGGCTTCTTGTCGGTCATGTTGGTCGCCTTCGGTTATTCGAACGCTTCCATCGTACCACGTTCGGGAAACGTATGGCCGCAGGTGTTGCAAGTCACAAAATAATAGGCTTCGCGTACTGACAGCACGATTCTGAAATCCAAGCTGACGCCACGGCCCTGGCACTTGAGGCAGGGAACGGAGCGCATGAAATACGGCACATCTGGTTGAGTCCTCTGATAGAACTCCATGTCGGTGTGGACGGGGAACGAATAGCGACACTTCGTGCAAGCGCCCCGCCATTCGCCGTCCGGTTGCATCGAACGGCGATCGATCATGAACGTGTTCGCTTTGCAAATGGCGCAGCGCACCGTGCTCAGCCTCGCTTCGACCTGTTCGACCGCCGGTAGTGCCACAGCCGTTCTCCCCACGAACGCGTTTATAGAGTCCTCAGTATAGCGGCGGCTTCGGCGATTCGACAAGGTGAATCCGCCTGGTAGGTTTCCTGCCCGAATCCAGCGTGAATGGAAATAGTTGGCTCTCAGCGGTCCGGCGACTATACTGAGCCCCATGCACGTGATTACCCAGCAGCTGTCCGTCGGCAATATCGAAGACGCCCGGGAACTCCCGCCGACCGTCGGTGCACTACTGCTCGTGGCGGAGGAATACGACGTGAGCCCGCCCGCCTGGATCGAATATGCCAAGATGCCACTGACGGAGTTCTCCAAAGCAGACGTTGGCACGGTGGCGCGCGCCGTGGAATGGATCGAACGTCGGATCGCCTCCAATCGGGTGATCGTCTGTTGCCGGGCCGGTATGGGACGGTCGGTCTCAGTGGTGATGGCCTACCTCTGTTGTGTAGAGGGCATGGCCTATGTCGATGCGCTGAAGCTGATCCTATCCCGCCGACCGGGGGCCTGCCCCCTCCCAGACCTTGAAACGGTCATCGAGACAGTCCAACAACTCCGCTCTGCCCGCACCGTTGGCGGTTCTCCGCCCGGTGGGCGCCCGCAGTCGTCCCTGAAGACGCCGTCATCTCCCTAGCTCCGCGTCATCCTGGCAGATCGCGTCTGGCGCGGCCTTGCCGGCCGTTCTCTGCTCGTGTCATCATCCTGCCCCGTTTTATGACAAGCGTGATTGGCCATGCCCGAATTACCTGAAGCGGAAGTCGTTGCGCGTCAAGTGCGCGCGGCCCTGACCGGCGCGACGCTCCGATCGCTATGGATCGGTCGAGAGGACATTGTCCGTGAAGGATTCTCCTTGCGACAATGGTATGGCGGCGCGACGGTCACGGCGGTCGAGCGTCGCGGCAAGAGTGTCGTGCTGACGTTTTCAAGGACCGGAGAAACACGCTACCTGGTCGCTGAGCTGGGGATGACGGGGCTCCTGCAGTTTGCAGAGTCAGACACGCCCGTGGTCAAGCACACTCACGTGCGGCTGCATTTTGGCGGCGGGCAACAGCCTGAACTCCGCTATTGGAATCCGCGTCGATTCGGGCGGGTCTACCTCTTGGATGCCAATGGATTGGCGGCCTTCACCGCACGACGGTTTGGGGCGGATCCACTCACCATTCATTGGGAGGACTTCTGGCGGCTGCTCCATGCGAAGCGGGCACGCTTGAAAGCGTTGCTCATGCATCAACAGGTGATCGCTGGAATCGGCAACATTTATGCGAACGAGATGTTGTTCCGGGCGCGCCTCCACCCCCATCAATTGGCCAACCGGCTTACGCGCCCCCAGGCCAAGCGACTCTACGAGGCGATGCAGCAGATCCTCAGGGCGGCGATCCAGGCGGGCGGTTCGAGCGTGCGCGATTTCTTTGCCCCTGACGGCCAAGCGGGCCAGTACAAGCGCCAACATTTGGCCTACAACAAGGCCGGCCAGCCCTGCGCACACGGTTGTGGAGCCAGTATCCGAACGCTTCGAAGTGCCGATCGGTCTTCGTTCTATTGCCCTCGCTGCCAGCGCCGCTAGGTCCCCAATACACCCGGCTAAATTTTTTCGCAGGGAAATTCTAGACCCATCGAGTTTTCAATAGCTTACGACTTTCACATTCGATAGTGGTCAAGCCCTTCCACATTAGGACTTCTGCTCAATTCCGCTAGGCCCTTTGGGGGATTGAGCTCCTTGCCTGAATCCGCTAATCTTTCGCTCCCTTATCGGGGTTTTGCCTCTCCACCATAAAGGAGCGCTCGGTTATGGCCAAGGTCTTAGAAGGTCCCGGGATGGGACTCATGAAGAAGTGGGGCATTCACGTGCCCAACTATGTGGTTGTCACCTCCGCGGACGAACTCGCCAAGCTCGGTCAAGCCAACGAGTGGATGAAACAGAGCAAGCTGGTGGCTAAGGCCCATGAGGCGCTCGGCTCCCGCTTCAAGTTGGGTCTCGTCAAAGTTGGATTGGATCTGAACGGTGCCATCGCGGCGACCAAGGAAATGATCGGTCGTCAGGTCGGCAGCATCACGGTGACGCAGGTCATTGTCTCCGAGATGATTGCCCACAAGGAAGAATATTACTGCGCGGTGAAATCGACCCGTGAAGGGACCGAGATTCTCGTCGCCAATTGCGGTGGAATTGAAGTCGAGTCCAATTGGGATCGTGTGAAACGTTTGACGCTGGGGGTCGCCCAACAGCCGACTCCGGAAGCATTGAACAAACTGGCCAAAGACGCGGGCTTTACCGGTGGCCTCACCAAGAAGATGGCCGACTTCGCCGGGAAAATGTTCACTTGTTTCGACAACGAAGATGCACAGTACCTCGAAGTCAATCCGGTGGTGACCCGCGAGAGCGACGGGGAATTGGTCGCGCTCGATGCGGTGACATTGTTGGACGGGGACGCCAAGTTCCGCCATCCGGACTGGAACTTCCAGTTTGCCGCCGAGTTCGGCCGTGCCTATTCCAAGGACGAAATGGAAGTTATGGCGGTCGATTCCAAGATCAAAGGCTCCGTCAAGTTCATCGAAATTCCGGGCGGCGACACGGCGATGCTGCCCGCGGGCGGTGGTGCCAGCGTGTACTATTCGGATGCCGTCGTCGCGCGCGGTGGCAAGCTTGCCAACTATGCCGAGTATTCGGGCGATCCGCCGGACTGGGCGGTGGAAGTGCTCACGGAGAAAGTTTGCACGCTCCCCGGGATCAAGAACATCATTGTCGGCGGTGCGATTGCGAACTTCACCGACGTGAAAAAGACCTTCGGCGGCATCATCAACGGCTTCCGCAAGGCAAAGTCCGAAGGCAAGCTCAAGGGTGTGAAGATTTGGGTGCGCCGCGGCGGGCCTCGGGAGAGGGAGGGGCTCGACGCCATGCGGGCGCTGAAGGATGAAGGCTTCGACATTAACGTCTTCGACCGCAACACACCGCTCACGGACATCGTCGACAAAGCGCTGCAGAAATAAAGAGCGATCAGCTATCGGCCATCAGCAGTCGGTCGAAGGCTGACCGCTGACTGCTTCAATGTTGGAGGACTTTCGATGAGTATTCTGGCCAACAAAGACACCCGCGTCGTGATTCAGGGCGGCGCCGCCGGTGTGAATGCCGCCCGACGCATGGCGGAGTTTTGTTATCTGATCAAGCGGCCGCTCAACGTCGAAGCGTTTGTCTACCCGCCGGATGCCGGTAAGACGAACGAGGTTCCATACGGGAGCGGCTTGATCGCCATTCCCGTCTACAAGTCGATCGCCGAAGCCACCAAGAATCACCCGACGATTAACACCAGTTTGGTGTATATCGGCGCGGACCGTGCGATGAAGGGCGGCCTGGAAGCGCTCGATGATCCGCACATCAAGGTGGTGTCGATGATCACCGAAGGTGTGCCGGAGAAGGACGCCAAGATCCTCGGCGCCCACGCGCGGAAGCTCGGCAAGGTGTTTAACGGGCCGTCGTCGATCGGCATCATCTCGGCAGGGGCCTGCCGCCTTGGCGTCATCGGCGGTGCGTTCGACAACCTCGTCCTGTCGAAGCTGTATCGTGAAGGATCGTTCGGAGTGATCACCAAGTCCGGCGGTCTTTCCAACGAAATCATTTGGATTTGCTCGCAGTTCGCCGACGGCATCACGACGGCCATCGGGATCGGCGGCGACGCCTATCCCGGAACCGACTATGTCAGTTATCTCGAAATGTTCGAGAACGATCCGCAAACCAAGGCGGTCGTCATCGTGGGCGAAATGGGTGGTGATTTGGAAGAGCGCGCCGCCGAGTGGTACGGTGCCAAGAAGCGCCGGGTCAAACTGATCGGCGTCGTGTCCGGGTTCTGTCAAGAGAGTCTGCCGAAGGGCATGAAGTTTGGGCACGCTGGCGCCAAGGAAGGGATGAAGG
>CAYUYE010000020.1:0-38337 GCA_964449255.1 uncultured Nitrospira sp.
GCCAGTGCGGACGACATCAAGAAGGCGTTTCGCCGCCTGGCCCGGCAATACCATCCGGATCTCCACAGCGGGGCCAAGAAATCCGAGATGGAGCGCAAGTTCAAGGAGCTGAACGAGGCGCACGAGGTGCTGAGCGATCCGGACAAGCGGAAGAAGTACGACCAATACGGCCATCGCTGGAGCGAGGCGGACGCATTCGAACGAGCACGTCAACAAGCCGGCGCCGGGCCACGACCTGGATTCGGCGGCGCGCGACCGATGGAGGACGTGGAAGGCGGCACCAGCGGGGATTTCGGCGATATCTTCGAGACCTTCTTCGGACGCGGGGCCCGCGGCGGGCGAGCACGGCGCGAGACGCCGTCTCAGGGCGACGATGCGGAAGCCGAAGTGACACTGTCGTTGCACGACGTGCTGCACGGCACGACCACGCGCATTCAGGTAGCCGAGCACGGCGCGAACGGCCGGCTCGAACTCAAGACCATCGACGTCAAGATTCCAGCCGGCGTGCAAGACGGCACGCGCGTGCGCGTGCCGGGCAAAGGGAGTCCCGGCCTCCACGGCGGCAAGCGCGGCGACGTCTACCTGAAGGTCTCGATCAAAGAGGACCCCGTCTTCCGGCGCGAGGGCAGCGACCTCCACGTGCCCCTTCCCGTCTATCCGTGGGAAGCGGCGCTCGGCGCCGAGGTCCTGGCGCCCACCTTGACCGATCCCGTGAAAGTGCGCGTGCCGGTGGGAAGCCGCGCCGACAGCAAACTCCGCCTCAAGGGGAAGGGCCTCCCCACCGCGTCCGGCAGCCATGGGGATCTGTTCTACACCCTCCAAATCGTGATGCCCTCGTCGCTGTCCGATGAGGAACGCAAACTGTACGAGCAACTCGGTCGGAGCGGACATGCCGATCCCCGCGCCGACATGCTGCGCTCAGCCCGCCGCTCGTAACCCTATGGACTTGACCGAATACGCGCTGTTTTCGTTTGGCACGCTGTTCGTCATCGTGGATCCAGTGGCGGCCGTTCCGGCCTTCATCGCCATGACGGCACAAAACGGCGTCCCCGATCGTGTCCGCACGGCAAGACTGGCTTGCCTCGTGACGGCCGGTCTGCTGGGCGCGTTTTCGGTGGCTGGACAACAATTCTTCCGGATCATCGGGGTCAGTTTGCCTGCGCTCCAGGTCGCCGGCGGGCTGTTGCTGCTCTTGGTCTCGCTCGACATGTTGCGCGCCCAACGTTCCGCCGTGCAGGAAACGGCCGAGGAGACCGCCGCGGGCGTCGGCAAACATGAAGTGGCGATTACGCCGCTGGCCATCCCGATGATGGCCGGTCCCGCGGCCATCTCCAGCGTGATCCTGTTGGGGGCGCAGGCTCAGGATTGGGTCCATCGCGCGGTGTTACTGGCCTGCATCGCCGCGGTCGGGCTCGTCAGCTTCCTCGTGTTGGCCCTCGCCGCCCAGGGGACGCGCTGGCTCAGCCCCATTGCGGAGCGCATCATCACGCGCCTGATGGGACTCGTGCTGGCCGCACTCGCGGTCCAATTCATTTTCAATGCGTTTCGCGAGGTGGGGCTACTGGCTCGCCCCTGACGGCTCGGTTGCCGCACCCTCGACAGCCGGACCCATGATAAGATACGTTTTGTCACCTTTAACAGGAGGAGCGCATACCATGATGCAGACATTGTTGCGGGCGACCATGGCGGTCCTGTTCGTGGCCGGTCTGAGCGTCCAGGCCGCATGGGCCGATCCGGATTCGAAAGAATACGGACACGGCAAGGAATCCGGCTATGGCAAGGACGGCGGCATGCACGGCGGCGGCCACAAGATGGGCGGCATGATGCACGGAGGCGCCGGCCACTTCATCGACCACCTGGTCAAGCATGAGAAAGAGATCGGCCTGCAGCCGGACCAAGTGACCAAGTTGAAAGGCCTTCGCCTCGATCTGGATAAGACGCGGATCAAGGCCGAGGCGGATGTGCAAGTCGCCGAGCGCGAACTCCGCGCGCTGGTCGACGACGACAAGACCGACATGGGGGCCATTGAAGCCAAGCTGAAGCAGAGCGCCGAGCTTCAGACTGGCCTCCGTCTGGCCGCCGTGAAAGCCCGTCGTGATGCGCTCGCGGTCCTGACCCCGGAACAGCGCGCCAAGGAAAAGTCGGAGCACGAGCGCGTGATGCAGGAACATCGCGGCAAGAGCCAGGGTGATCCCCATATGGGCGGCTCGAAACACTAATCCAACGCGGGAGGATGCCCATGAACTCCATCCGTACATCGCTCCACGTTAGTGGAGCACTTCTCCTCGCCGGCGCGCTGCTCGCTGCGCCGCAGGCCTGGGGGCATGAAAAAGACAAGAAAAAGGGAAAAGAGGTGGAAGCCCACGTGGCGGACCTCATGAAGGACGCCAAGGTGACGATCGAACAGGCGATCAAGACGGCGGTGGAGAAAGTACCCGGCACCGTCGTTGAGGCTGAGCTGGAAAAAAAGCACGGCAAAACGGTGTGGGAAGTGGAAGTCGTCGGCAGTGACGGCGCCGTGACCGAAGTCCATATCGACGCGGGGGACGGGTCGGTGATCGACACAGAGAAGAAGGGCGAAAAGAAATCAGGCAAGAAAAAGGACTAGCGGAGCACGCATGGCGAAAGAGATTCCTCTGTTGAAGAGTCGTGAGTTGTTGGAAGGGCCCGGGCGCGCGCCGGCACGCGCGATGTTGAAGGCCGTGGGCTTCACCGACGAGGACCTGTCGAAACCCATCATCGGTGTCGCCAACACCTGGATCGAGGTCATGCCCTGCAACTATCACCTCCGGCGGCTGTCGGAACGGGTCAAGGCCGGCATCCGCGCAGCCGGAGGGACGCCGATCGAATACAACACGATCGCGGTGTCCGACGGCATTTCGATGGGCACCGAGGGCATGAAAGCCTCGTTGATCAGCCGCGAGGTGATCGCCGACTCGATCGAACTGGTGGCGCGCGGCCATCTGTTCGACGGGGTCGTGGCCCTGTCCGGGTGCGACAAAACCATTCCCGGTACCGTCATGGCGTTGGCCCGGCTCAACCGGCCGTCGCTGATGCTCTACGGCGGGAGCATCCTGCCGGGCACCTTCCAAGGGCACGACGTGACCATTCAAGACGTCTTCGAAGCCGTGGGTAAACATGCCACCGGTAAGATGACGGATAGCGAACTCAAGGATCTCGAAGACCATGCCTGTCCCGGGCCCGGCGCCTGTGGCGGCCAGTTCACGGCCAACACGATGGCGATTGCCTTCGAATTCCTCGGCATGTCACCGATGGGACGCAACGGCGTACCGGCCATGGACGTGCAGAAGGACGACGTGGCGTTCGAGTGCGGCCGCATCGTGATGGATCTGTTGAAGCGCGACCTACGCCCTCGGAAGATCATCACCCGCAAATCGCTGGAAAACGCCATCGCGGCCGTGGCCACGACCGGCGGCTCCACTAATGCGGTCCTGCACCTACTGGCAATCGCGCGTGAGACCGGCGTGCGCCTCACCATCGACGACTTCGACCGGATCAACCGGAAAGTGCCGCTGTTGGCCGACCTGAAACCCGGCGGCCGCTTTGCCGCCGCCGATCTCTACGCGGCAGGCGGCACGACGCTGGTCGCCAAGCGCTTGCTGGACGCCAAGCTGTTGCATGCCGATCAAATGACGGTGACCGGCCGAACCATCGGCGAAGAAGCGAGGGCGGCCAAAGAAACGCCGGGCCAAGTGGTGCTCCGTCCACTCTCCTCGCCGATCAAGGCGACCGGCGGCCTGGTGATCCTCAAGGGTAATCTGGCCCCGGACGGCTGCGTGGTGAAGGTGGCCGGGCACTCGATGACGATGTTTCGTGGGCCCGCGAAGGTGTTCGATCGCGAAGAGGACGCCTTCGCCGCCGTTCAAGCCCGCCGGATCAAGCCGGGAGACGTCGTGGTCATTCGTTACGAAGGCCCCTCCGGCGGACCCGGCATGCGCGAAATGCTGGGCGTGACGGCCGCGATCGTGGGCGCCGGCCTAGGCGATTCGGTAGCCCTGCTCACCGACGGCCGCTTTTCGGGCGCCACGCACGGCTTGATGGCCGGCCATGTGGCCCCCGAAGCGATCAAGGGCGGCCCGATCGGCGCCGTCAAGAACGGCGACACGATCGTGTTCGATATCAAAGCCCGAACGCTGTCAGTGGAACTCAGTCAAAAGGAGCTGGCGGCGCGGCTTAAAAAGGTGAAGCACCCGAAGCCGACTCACACCACCGGCGTGATGGGGAAGTATGCCCGCCACGTCTCCTCCGCCTCGGAAGGCGCCGTGACCAGCTGAGAGATTGCGCCTCCGCGCGGGTCCTATGAGCCGCCGGAGGCCAAGCAGTGGCCATCCTCGCCAGTCCTCTTCAAAGCCGTCGCACAAAGCCACGTTACTGCAATCAGGGCGGAGCGACTGTGCGGCGACACACAGACCGCTCCAACAGCCATCGCACGAGAGCCTATCTCAGAAAATCTGGCGTCAAGACATCCGTGAGACGAGACGGTGTGACTGCTGCGCCCGACGAGGGGCGAGCAGCTCCAGCCTCGCCATGAGCTGCGACGGATGGGCAGGTAGGGCTCATCCTTCGTGCTCGCGCAACCCGCACACAGGAGTGCGAGAAAGGACGCCCACGCTGGTCCTGTGCTCCCGGAGGCCGCGCACAGAGTCAATCAGATTATTCAATTGAGGGCGGCGCTCCCTCGACGGCCGCACCTGTCCCAGCATGGGCATCCTTCCCAGATGGAGGAGGACCGAGCAAGCTCGGAGGGAACGATTCCAGGGGCGATGCTCGCCACGGGAGCGGTGCGCATGCACATGTGCACGGGGTTGGAGGGTGAGAAGAGCATCCACATCCAGGATCAGCCCTGCCGCCCCAGGGAGAAGAAAGAGTGGGCGGGGACACACCGCTGACAAGCGTGTCCCCGCTCAGCGATGGCGGGGGACTGGAGTCACTCTCCAAACGATTTTGAGATAGGTTCTAGTTGTCTCAGGGGAGCGATCGAATGATCGGGGGAAGAGCCTACTCAGGCTCCGGCACGCGTTTCGCGGGAGATTCTTCAGCCAGTTTGCTCAGAATGATATTGGCGCGTTCTTCGAGCTTCGCTGCCTCGTCACCCTGCTGGCGCCGCTTAAGCAGGGTGGCGTAGCCCTTGAGGGCCTTGGCGTAAGCGGCCCTATACTGACCCTTCGTGAGTTCGAAAATTTCGATGGCGCGCCGATACTTTTCCTGGGCTTCCGCCAGCCGGCCTTCGACCTGGCACATGTTTGCGAGATTCGCAAGACTCCTGGCCACTTGTGGGTGATCGGATCCGAAGGCTTTTTCGCGGATGCTCAGGGCTTGGCGGTGCAGGAGTTCGGACTTGGAGTAGAGCCCCTGTTGCTCGTACACCTTGGCCAGCTGACTCAACGTCGCGGCGACCGCCGGGTCGTTCGTGCCTTTCTTCGATTCGAGGATCTCAAGCACGCGCTCATTGACGGACTCGGCCGCTTCGTAGCGCCCTTCCGCACTCAGGACTTGAGCCAGGCTGCTGAGCGTCTCGGCCACCGCCATGTGCTCGACGCCCAGCCCTTTTTCCCGCAGCGCCAACGCCCGCTGCAGATTGGGACGGGCACGGTCATAGTCGCCGATCGTCAAATTCGTGTCGCCGATGACGTGATACAGCGTCGCGACACGGAGGTGCTCCCGTCCTAACGTCTGTTCCATGGTGGGAAGTGCGCGTAGATAGAGCTCCACCGCCTGGGTCGGCCGGCCGATAACACGATTGACGTCGCCGAGTTGAATCAGGGTGTTGGCTGTATCGGGATTCCCAGGTCCGAGCGCCTGCGCGCGAATGGCATAGACACGCTCGAGCAGCACTTCCGCTTTCGAATACTGCCGCTGCGCCTGATGAATCGTGGCCAGATGGGTCAGGCTCGTCGCCGTATCGGGATGTTTCGGGCCGGCGGTCTTTTCGCGGATGTCCAAGGCCTGACGACAGAGCCGCTCGGCTTCGTCGTATCGCTCTTGGGCAAAGTACAATTGACAGAGGCGATCGACGCTGACGGCCATATAGGGCCCATCGCGGGCCGGCTCGATCCGCTCCGCCCGTTGCTGCGCTTTAAAAAATGATTGGTGGGCCTGCTCGTAGCGCCCCTCTTTCATCGCCCGTTCGCCGTCATCCAGCGAGGCGCGCCAGAGCGCCTCCTCGGCACAGCCCACGGTCGCACAGAACAGGAGGCCGACCATGAGGAAGGCCCAACCCCGAGCGTGGGATCGGGTGGTCGGTAATGGCGAACGTGTATGTGTCATATCCAGTCCCATTGATACACATCGTATCGGCCGGTTGCAACCCTCGGGTTTCATCTACACCTGATGGCGTAGAGCCGGAGGCCGTTGCGACGTGACAATGAGAGTCAGCCAGACGCGCAGCCTTTTCGACTGGCGGCGCACGGAGGCAGAGTCTTGGTTAGCCGGCATTACTCACGATGACTTCTACTACACCCGCCGAGATGCTGCTGCGGCAAGGATCGTCAATGGTCAAGCGTCAAACGAGAGGAAGCATCGGCCGGGTTAAGGCATCGGCTGCGTCAACCCTTGCAGCAGTCCAGAAAGCGCCCCCTCCCCCTGTCCCGATTTGAGCCCGGACGTGATTTCCTGCATCAACCGGTCAGCGTCCGGTCCGAGACCGCGAATCGTCTGTTCCAACTGACCGTCTTGCAGTTCACGTTGGATTTGCGCGTCGGTCAGCGCTCCCTTGCTGATCGATTGCTGGAGCAGCCCGGCCAACGCCCGCACTTTTTCCAACACCTCAGGGGGGAGCGCCTCCAGGGCGCCGGCCTGCGCAACGAGCACCGCCGCCTGCCCGGTCGCCTCGCCGGGGCTCATCGTACCCCAGACCATCACGAGCGCCAGCAGGATACTCAGCCACTTATCCACGTTCATCATGAAGATCCCCCTCGTCGGGCCACGGGGTCTGGATATCCGTGGGAGGTTTGAGTTCGCGGGGAAAACATCGGTCCAGACATTCGGGGCAGAGCCCTCCATTGAACAGCACTCCCGAATGCTCGGCGATAAATGTATCGAGATCGTACCATGTTCCGTCGCGATTTGGGACGCGCTTACACCAGGCGCAGAGATTGATCACGCCCCGCAGCGTCGTGCCGGCGTGGTATTCTTCCAACAGCGGGGTTGGATCCTGCCCCTGTCCGCCCGGCACCACCGCGACAGCCCGTTCGCGAAACGAGAGAACGGCGCCAAGCACCCGCCCGCACTCATCGGAGACCGAGGCGGCCGATCCCTGAATGGCTCGCGCTCGCCCATCCCGGCCGATCAGCACCACGTCCTCGAGCGAAATCACCGTGCCTTCCGCCATCGCGCGCAAGGCGGGATTGTCGGACAGATCCGCGCCTCCCTCGCTCGTGCCCGACAGCATGGTGGTCAGACCAGTGCCGGTCGCCTCCTCCTGGAGCCACCCGGTGAGGGTTTCTGCCGCCGAGTTCATGTACGTCACCAGCCCGGGCCGATCGGTCGTGATGATGGCCTCCTGCGAACAGCACACCATGGTGAGGAGCCACCGCAGACTTTCGCGCAAGTGCCGGTCTTCACGGGCACGTGACAGGGCCACCTCGACGGTGCGCTGGAGGTCGGTCGGCTGAAAAGGTTTGAGCAGATAGCCGAGCGGAGCCGTGGTCTTCGCGCGCTCAACCGTGTGCGGATCGGCATAGGCCGTGAGATAGACGACCGGAATGTTCAATTGGCGCTGGAGATTCTGGGCCGTCTCCACGCCATCCATGCGGCCCTTCAACACAATATCCATTAAGACGAGATCGGGGGAGCAATCCCTGGCCTTGCGCAACGCTTCTTCCCCCGAGGACGCGGTCGCGGGCACCGCATACCCCAACCGTTCCAAGCTCAGCTGCAGATCGCGCGCCACGACCGGCTCATCTTCGACGACGAGGATTTTAGTCGAGTCCATGGATCACATCCTTTCTTGGTAGGTAACCTGCGAAAACACGATGCGCCACTCGGTGCCGCGGCCGCTGGAGAGCATCACCTTGCCATCCAGTTTTTCGGCCAGCAGCGCCACCAGATCCAACCCCAAGGAATCGGGGTTCTTGAGCTTGCCGTCCTTTGGCATGCCGTCTCCGTCGTCCCCCACGGTCAGACAGTAGGTGCCGTCCTCACTGGGTGCGAGGGACACCTGAATCGTTCCTGCCTTCTGTTCGCAAAACGCGTGTTTGAGGCAGTTCGACACGAGTTCATCGATAATGAGGCCGCACGTGAGACCTGTATCCAGGTCGAACGCGACCGGCGCCACGTCGAGCACCAGACGAATCGGTCCTTGCGCCACCCCGAACGCTCGAAAGAGGTGCCCCGTCAGCGTCCCCACATATTCATCCATGTGAATCGTGGACAGGTCGTGCGACCGGTGGAGGGTGTCGTGCAAGAGCGCGATGGAGCTGATGCGGATCTGGCATTCGCGAAATAATTGGCCGGCCTGCGGGTCCTTGATCGTGGCCGACTGCAGATTCAGCAGGCTGGAAATCAACTGGAGGTTGTTCTTCACCCGATGATGCACCTCGCGCAGCAAGCTTTCTTTCTCCTTGAGCGCCTTCCGTAATTGATCCTCGATCTCTTTGCGATCCGTGACGTCGAGCGACGACCCGATGAATCCCACCAGCTCGCCCTGTCGATCCAGCCTCGGCACGCCCGTGTTGATCACCCACCGGTATTGGCTGTCGCCGCGGCGAATCCGATACTCCATGCTGAACGGCTGACTCGTCTTGAGCGCATGGTGAAAGGTGTCGAGGCAGCGGGATCGATCCTGGGGATGCAGCCCGTCCACCCACCCCTGACCCAATTCTTCCGCCAAGGTCCGCCCGGTGAACTCTAGCCATGGTTTATTCACGAACGTGAAACGGCCATCGGCCGCGGCCGTCCAGACCATGACCGGTGCGGTGTCGGCCATCATATGAAATCGCGCTTCGCTTTCCCGTAGGGCGGCCTCGATGCGCTTGCGCTCCGTGATGTCCCGCGCGATGGAGGAGGCCCCGATGACCCGGCCGTTATGATCCTTGACCGGCGACAGCGTGAGCGACAGGTCGATCCGACGCCCGTCCTTCCGAACCCCCATCGTCTCGAAGTTGCGGACGTGGCCGCCGGCCGAGATGCAGATCAACATTTCCGGCACGTCATCCGGCCGTTCCGACAGAATCAATCGCGAAATTGAACGGCCGACCATTTCGTCGGCCGCATAGCCGAACATCGTGCGGGCGCCGTCGTTCCAACTCATGATCGTCCCGTCGAGCGACTTTCCGATGATCGCGTCGTCCGACGACATGACGATGGCCGCGAGTTTCGCCACCGCCACTTCGTGGCAGGCCTCCAGTTTTTCGTTTGCCAACGCGAGTTCAGAAGTGCGTTCCATTACTTGGCGTTCGATGTGGCTGTTCACCGTACGTAGCTCTGCTTCATACTGGTTCCGTCGCAAGCAGAGCTGGGCGGTCGCCCAAATCACTACCAACGCGACGGCCCGATTGCTGACCGCCATCCACCCCATGGCCTCGCTCCCCGCCCCGAGAAATTTGCCGACGGTCAGCACCGTCGCCGCAGCGGCCACCCACCAAGGGGCCACGGGATTCAGGAGCCAGAGCGAGATCAGGACCGGCACCACGTACAGAATGGGGCCGGAGAAGCCTGGCGGCGCGCTTGAATCGAGCACGAAGATCGTCCCGACCAGGAGGGCGATGGACGTGAGGACCGCCAGTTGAGAGGATTCGATGTTCATATCCGTACCTGCCCTTAAAAGAGCAAGCGCTATGCCTTTCCCCAATCGCAGAGGGATGGCCTCCCGTGGAGACTGACTCGCAATACGGGTTTGTATCGTGGTCCTGCGAACTTGCGTGAATGTACGACCAGCCAGAGGCGGGGAGCGGGCCTGGGTTAGCGGCACGCTCCGCATGACTTGCCCATACTTTTGAGGGGCGAGGGCACTGCACGGATTCGCGTACAGGCCGTACGCAAAGGTGCGACGAAATACGTGGGCTTGTCGTTACAACGAGGACGCGAAAATGCGTCGCGGAGAAGAATCAAACGAGGGCAGGTCACGAAAAGTGGGAAGGCTTATTTAGCGACCCTGCACGCGAACCCGGGAATAGCCTCGCCACGACAAGAAGGCCTCCCATGAGACGGCCTTAGTGTTTACCGCGGACGAACTGGACTATTGGAAATCGCGTTTCTGGAAGATAAGGCTGGCGAGCAACAAGAGCAGTCCGGCGTAGAGCAATCCGTAGGTCAGTGTCAGGGCCATATCGGTGGCTGCGAAGTGAATATGGTGGATGACATGGCCTTTCAGATTGAAGCGTTCCAAATTCGGCAGGAGGTAATACAAGACGTCCAAGAAACCCCGTCCAACGTCTCCCATGAACTTCTTGCCGAACAGGCGGAGATCCGAGGAAAGGTGGCCAATCACATAAATCGCCAAGGTAAAGATCGCGCTCAACGTCGCGCTGCTGAAGGTCGAGAAGAGTAAGGCCACCGCCGTCACGACGAGACATTCCAGATAGATGAGCGTAATCGCCTTGAAGAGCACCAATTCAATGGGAACGCTTCTCGCCCAGAGGACAAGAAGAAGTCCAGCGACCATCACGCAGGTATTGACGAAGAGTGTGATGGCCAGACCGCAGAACTTTCCGACGAGAAATTCGTACCGAGGCACGGGTTTGGAGACTATCGTATAGATCGTCTTCTTCTCGATTTCCTTGCTGACCAGCCCGATTCCGACGAAGATGGCGATGAGCACACTGAAAATATTGATACTGCCCAGGCCGATGTCCAAGATCAGCCGCTCGTAATCCCCCAAGGTCAGTCGAGAGATCACGATGGAACTTCCGATCATGAGCAGCGCGAAGATCACCAGGTTGTAGAGAAGCTTTTCCCGGAGATTTTCACGAAAGGCATTGAGCGCAATGGAAAGGATTTTCATGACTTAGGCTGCTCGCTCCATGGCTCGATGAATCTTGACCTCTTCCATGAAGAGATCTTCGAGGGAATGTTTCTGAGGGACAATCGAAATGACCTGTGCCCTGGCGAGTCGAACGATCTCCAAAGCCGTCGCGACCTGCTCCTGCCCTTTCAGAACCGCCATCGTCTGAGCGCCCTGGACCACGACTCGCTCAGACAGCCCACGCAGCCGTTCCAAGCCCTCGCGACCGAGCCCCTCCACGATCATTTCGACCGACTTGGTGTCGCCCTTGGCCAGCAACTCGCTCACGCTGCCACAGGCGACGAGTTTCCCTTTGAGAATAATCGCCACGCGATCGCAGAGCATTTCCGCGTCGTGCAAGATGTGGGAGCTGAAGAAAATCGTTTTGCCCGATTCCTTCAGGCGCAGGATGAGGTCGCGGACTTCTTTGCGGCCGACCGGGTCCAACCCGGACATCGGCTCGTCCAATACAACCAGTTCCGGGTCGTTGATCAGCGCTTGGGCAATCCCGACTCGTTGCAGCATACCTTTCGAAAACTTGCGGAGCTGCAGATGACGCGCATGCGACATGCCGACCATCTCAAGTAGCTCCGTGATCCGCTGCTCCAGCATATCGCCCCCCAAGCCGAAGAGATGCCCGTAGAATCGCAAGAACTCTCCGCCGGTGAGGTAGTCGTAGAAATAGGGCGATTCGGGAAGAAAACCCAGGCGCCGTCGTGAATCCTGGTCACCGATCTCTTTCCCAAACAACCAAGCCTTTCCACTCGTCGGATAGATGAGCCCCATGAGCATCTTGAGGGTGGTCGTCTTGCCGGCGCCGTTCGGCCCGAGGAAGCCGAATACTTCGCCCCGTCGGACTTCCAAATCCAGGCTATGGACAGCCGTCACCTTTCGGCCCCAAAAGCCGACCTTGAAGGTCTTGCTCAAAGCCTCGATCTTCAACACGCTGTCGGAAACCATCTGCACGTCCATCATTCTTCCCTGTATGATCCCCTGATTTTTGGCCACCCGGATCCAGGGGCCTTATGCATCTTCAAGCGGATTGGATGTGTGCTGCTCGTGATGCGACCGGTATCCTCTTCTATGAGATACGATCCACCGAAGGGTTCTTGCGGAAGTGCCGTGAGGTACCTCTTAGCATGCAGTTCCCCCACCTGCTTCGGGTAGCGGTGTTCGCGCTGATGAAACTGCGCAACCACTGTTTCCAACGATTGGATATCTCGCTCGATGATAACTTCCTTAATATGATTCTCCAAGGATTCTTTGATTCGCGGATCTTCCGTTTGCTGATGCATCGAGAGCAAGAAATTCAGCGCGAATTCAGGGCGTCCGGCATGGGCAGACATTTGAGTCGCCATATTCATCAACCATGGCGGGCCACCCGGAACCTGTGCCGCGATGCGCGCGTAATAGGCCGCTTTCTCCACATCGCCGATGTAGAAATAATAATTGTAGGCCATCAGGTATGGGATGCCCCACTTGTCCGGCACCGCGGCAAGCCCCTTTTCTAGAAGTTTGTTACTCAGTTCCGGTTGATTGGCGAGCTCGGTCATCGTAATGCCGGCGACCTTGTAAATGAAGTCGTATTGAGGATCGAGCGTGGTGATGACATCCAAGGCGTGATAGAGCCAATCATACTCTTTCGCCGTGTTCGCATGCTTCCCCAACACTTGTAGCGTCCGTAACCAGAGAATGTCCGCCCCAAGATGGTGGTAGCCAAGGAGTGTCGGCTTGAGGTACTCCCCCTTGGGAAGGTGTGCCAGATCCTCGATCTTGGCGAGGACCGGATCACGACGCTGATCCAGCGCCTGTTGCAGCCAAATCGACGTCGCTAGACAAAAGCAGACGAAGCCGATCAGAGCAGCTCGCGCGAGATATTTCGTGATGTTGGAAGGAGTATCGGTGTAGGTCTGCGTCGCACTCATCTGCTACCTATCTACGAAAACCGCTGCCCCGCCGGCTTTCGCCGGCGGGGCAGCCTCACTGAACCACCCCTAACTTAGTACGTGCTCGGCGAAGAACAGGCCGTCACGCTCTGACCATCGCTGACGCCGAACGCGCTCCATACCTCGGCTCCGTTCGGGGCTCCATCCAAGTTGGCGCCCGCACTGGCCTGATACGAGCCAGGGGACGGTGCACCGACGTTGGCACCCGTGGCCAACGCCTGGCCACCAACCAAGCAGGCCGCAGTCACAGCCGGAGCCACCGGCGCCACAAGGGTATCCACACCGTAGCTGAAGAACACGTTGCCGGTCGCGGCAAAGCCCAGGTCCGTAAAGTTACCGATGCTGCCCGGGCCAGCGGCTTGACACCAAGTCTGACCGGGGGGGACGATCGTCGCGACAGCCGGGACCCAGCCCACTGAAATCGCCTTCGCGGCAGCCGGAACTATGGCACCCGTGTTGCCGTTCGCAACCGGAACGACGGCCATGTAGCAGCCGAACAACCCGTTGTGCGAGGACTCCGACGAGCGGATACCGCCCAGGTTCGTCCGCGCCTCAGACTGACGCGATTTCAACTGATAGGTCAAGAAGTTGGGGATGGCGATCGCCGCCAAGATCCCGATGATCGCGACCACGATCATCAACTCGATCAGGGTAAAACCCTTCGAGCTACGCAGTGACTTCAACATGTGAAACCCTCCTTGTGTTGTTAAAGCACCCAACTGACTACCCTCTGCCTCTTCACCGACGCACTGGCTCGTGAGCGAGTGAGCATGTGAAGCGCACGAACATGTTGGCCAGGGGAAAAGCAGGTTCCATGCCTTCATGTGTCATTTCCCAGAACTCCTTGATTTCACGATCCTTTACCAGACTGCGCCGGTCCATACGGACCTAGATGACCAGACGGAAACTTCCCGTTCATGGACCCTACAGGACGAAATTTTGTCACTTTGTCGGAATTCCGGCGAGCAAATTTGAATTTTCCGCCATATAGGAGGAAGCCCCTACGATATGCAGCCTGGACGGGATGCTCAGGGAGAACCGCCAGAGTACATGGGCGGAGTGTCAGGACGGAGTCGAACTGCGTGGATCTGATTGAAAGGCCCCTAGCGGGGTGTGACGGCAGACGTGGGAGTTGGAGCGGCGCTTTCCTGCATTTTCCGCTTGGCTTGGCGGATCCGTTCGTCGGCCGAGACGTCGCCCAGCCAGGTGGC
The DNA here is from genome assembly GCA_964449255.1 of uncultured Nitrospira sp. Lineage (GTDB taxonomy): Bacteria > Nitrospirota > Nitrospiria > Nitrospirales > Nitrospiraceae > BQWY01. Next base: position 14,121 of record CAYUYE010000020.1, read on the forward strand.
GCGGAAACGTTCGAGCAGTTTGACGTTGTTGGGATCGAGTTCCAGGGAATGGAGCCAGGCTTCTTTGGCCTCCCCGGCGTGATTCTGTTTCAAATAGATTTCCCCGAGGTGTTCATAGATCACGGGATCATCGCCGACCAGCGCAACCGCCCGCTTCAGTTCCGTGAGCGCTTCGTCGAGGCGCCCGACTTTGAAGAAGGCCCAGGCCAGACTGTCGATGTAGTACCCGTTGTTGGGCTTGAGCGACACCGCCCGCTGGGTCAACGAGACCGCTTCGTCGACCTTCACGCCACGGTCCGCATAGGTATAGCCGAGATAGTTCAAGGCATCGGAGTGTTTCGGGTCCAACTGGAGCGTCTTTTCCATCGCCCGCACGACGTCGTCGAATCGGTTGAGCTTGTCGTACGCCGTCCCCAGATTGAAGTACAGATCGGCGCTCGTCGGATGGTGGGCAATCCCGTCTTCGAAGGCACGCAGGGCCAGTTCGTGTTCCTCCGCCTGCAGATGGGTCAACCCGAGGAGCAAGTGTGCATCCGGCTGTTTGGGATTGAGTTGCACGGCATCCTTCAAATGCCCGATCGCATCCCCCCACCGTTTCTGTCGATAGAGCAGAAACCCATAGTGTAGGTGGCTGTCATAGTAGCTGCGATCCAGCTTGAGATTCTCTTCATAGGCCTGGATCGCCTTGTCGAACTGCTTGTTTTCCTCAAACATCAAGGCCTGATAATCCCGGACGCGCAACTCCGTCGGACGCTCCTTGAGGATCGCGGTCAGTTTTTCGATCGCCCGCGGATACTCCTTCATTTCTCCGTAGATGAGGCTCATGCGCAATTGCGCATCCAAATCGTTGGGGTCCTGTGCGACCACTTCTTCCAATTCGCGGAGCGCGTCCGGATAGGCGCGTGTCTGCAAAAATAACCGGACGAGTTGCTGGCGAACTTCGCGGCTGGAGGGGTTCACTTGCTGCAGATAGCGTCGATAGACGGCCACCGCTTGTTCCGGACTATGACTGGCCTCATGCACGGCTCCCAAGGACAAGTACGCCTGCTCGAAAGCGGGATTCACCTCGATGGCTTTTTCGAACGCGGCAACGGCCTGCGCCGGCTGCCGCCGCTCCAAAGCGAGCCGCCCGAGGTAGAAGTGCGCGAGAGGGGACGCCGGGGATTCCTTGAGCCCTTGTTGGAAAGAGGCCTCGGCCTCGTCGAAGCGCTTGAGGTTGGTCAACAGCAATCCCTTGGAGAAATGCACGTCGGCGCGCGTGGGATCGATCAGTTGCGCTTGATCGTACAATGCCAAGGCCTTCTCCCGCTGTCCCGTCCCGGCGTAGATCGCCGCCAGATGCGCCAGCGTGTGCGCGTCGCGGACCTCATTCGGTCGCACCTCATCGGCATACCGCGTGGCGCTGGCCATGTCGCCCATGGCGTAGTAGAGCCCGGCCAGGCGAGTTTTTAGAAAGTCCGAGGCGCTGTCGGCGGCCAACGCCGCCTGATAGTCGCGCACGGCGGTATCGTAATCTTGAGCGAGCTCGGCAAGGTAGCCATGGAGGAAGTAGTAGGCTGCGCGGGTCTCTACTGGTTTGGCAGGGGGAGTCGGAGCGACCGCAGCCAAGGCCACGGGCGCTGGGTCCGCATTGGCCGCGCGGGGCGGCGCGGTCGCCGCACAGGCCGTAATTGCGATCGCCCCCAGCATCATGAGCAACGACAGACCGCGCCCGTCCACTGGACTGGCAGCTTGGGTGGAGCGCGTCTGGTCGGCGAGTCGGCGTAAGGACATCGGAGAGGATCGTGTCCGGTGAAGAATGTCTGACACTCTAGGGGATTATAACGGGAGAATCAAAGACCGGTCAAAGGCCTTCGCGATTTTCGAGGTTCTCGAATTTGGCGTATTTGTCGTGGAAGAACATCTGCACCTCGCCGACCGGACCGTTGCGGTGCTTGCGCACGAGGATCTCGGCGATGCCTTTCTTTTCTGTTTCAGGCTCGTACATCTCCTCGCGATAAATGAACATAACGACGTCGGCGTCCTGTTCGATGGCGCCGCTTTCACGAAGATCCGCCAGAATCGGAATTGGCGGTTTGCGCGCCTCGACCGCGCGGCTGAGCTGCGAGAGGGCAATGACCGGCACGTTCAGTTCTTTGGCCAGGCCTTTGAGGGACCGGGAAATATCCGAAATCTCCTGCTGCCGTGATTCGGCGTCGCTGCGCCCTTGCACGAGCTGCAGATAGTCGACCACAATCATATCCAGCCCGCGTTCCGCCTTCAGCCGGCGCGCCTTGGCCCGCATTTGTTGCACGGTCATGGAGCCGGAGTCGTCGATATAAATGGGAGCCTGCTCCAGACGTCCGGCCGCTTCTGCCAACCGCCACCAATCTTCTTTGCCCAGACGCCCGATCCGCAGCCCATGTGAATCCACCCGCGCTTCCGAACTCAGCATGCGCAGGACGAGTTGCGGCTTCGACATTTCAAGACTGAACACCCCGACGACGGCATTGTTGTGAATGGCCGCATGCTGCGCCATGCCCAGCGCCAAGCTGGTCTTGCCCATGCTCGGCCGGCCCGCCACCACCACGAGATCGGACGGCTGCAACCCGGCCAACAGCCGGTCAAGTTCAATGTACCCCGTCGGGACCCCCGTCACCTGCTCCTTGCGTTTCGAGAGACGATCGACGAGGTCCAGACTCTCCTTGATGACTTCCTTCAGCGGCACGAAGGTGCGGCCCAGCTTCCCCTCGGCGAGCCGGAACACGGCCCGCTCCGCCGAATCCAGCAAATCGTCGACCGGCGTTTCCCCCTCGTACCCACGGGTAATGATGTCGGTCGAGGCCTCGATCAACCCGCGCAGCAGCGCCTTGTCGCGCACGATCTTACAGTAGTAGCGGACGTTTGCGGCGCTGGGAATCACTTGGACCAGCTCGGCCAAATAGGCCACGCCGCCGACCGCCTCCAGATCGCCCTTGGCGCGCAATTTCTCGGCCAGCGTGATCGTGTCGATCTCCTCGTTGGCCTCCGACAAATCGAGCATGGCGGCGAAGATCTTCCGATGGGCGGTCCGATAGAAATCCTCGTCGATCAACAATTCGACGGCCTTATTCAGCGCTTCCTTCTCCAGGAGAATGGCGCCGAGCACGGACTGCTCCGCCTCGAGGTTTTGAGGCGGAAGCTTGGGATTCATGAGATCGGTCGGATTCATGACTGCGGACATTCCCCTGCCCTGGAAAGCGTGAGGCCCGTCACCGTTTGAGCACGCCGGCCACGTCGCGCTGATTGACGACGACGGCCCCCTGCGCCCGAAGGGCCGCAATGCTCGGCGTCTTCAGAGTCGTCAGACGATCCGTCGCACTGACGACCAAGGCCTCGTCGGCCTTGAGTCCTGGCAGCCCCACCCAACAGATGGAGCGCGCCCCGAGCCGCCGGGCCTCTGCCAACGTCGCGGAGAGGCTCTTTCCATCCGCGCCGGATGGTGAGCCTTGAACCACGCGCACATCACGTCCACGCAACCGTTGTGCGGTCTTCATGAGGACACCCCACTGATTGGCAGGGGCAGCGAGCAGACAGTCCACAACCGATGGGGGCTTGGTTTGGTCTACGGCCTCGAGCACGCGAAACAGGCGATCGACGTCGAACGCGAATCCGGTACTGGGAACCGTGCGGCCGTATCGCCCGATCAAGTGGTCATACCGGCCGCCGCCGCCGATTTCATAGCCGACCCCATCGGCGAACACGTCGAAGACGAGGCCATCGTAATAGTCGAAGCCTCGCAGCTCGCCCAGGTCCAACAAGAGATGCTCTCGAAATCCCCCCGCGTCCAGAACGGCATAGACCGAGGCTAGCCGCTCGACCGCGTCGGCGACGGCCCGGTCGCCTCGGGCCAAGGCCCGCCCTCGAGCCAACACGTCCGCCCCCCCGTACAGCCCGGGCGCTTCCAAGATGGCGTCCGCATGACGGGACGACACCCGCCCGCGCGAGACGATCGATTCCAGCTCGGCCATGTCCTTCCGTGCAGCGGCCTGCTCGGCCCGCTTCTGCTCCGCGGTCGACAACCCTGAGCGCCGCAGCAACCCCTGCAAAAAGGCCACGTGCCCAAGAGAAATGCGGAAGGACTTCACGCCTAAGCGACGCAGGCACTCGATCAGTAGGGCCACGATTTCCGCGTCGCCGGCCACGTCGGGCAACCCAATTAGCTCGGCCCCGATCTGTAATTGCTCCCGATCGCGCCCAAGATGTTCCGGCTCGTACCGAAACACAGTTGTACGGTACGACAACCGCAACGGCAGCGCGTCGCCCAACATGCCCATCGCGACGGTCCGGGCAATCTGCGCGGTGGCATCCGGGCGCAACACCAGCGTCCGACCGGTCGTGCGGTCGGTCAGTTGATAGCCTTTATCGATGACTTGTGCGTGCAGCCCCGGTGAGAGCACGTCCAGATACTCGAACGTGGGCAGGATGATTTCTTGGTAGCCCCAACTCCCGAGCGCCTCGAGCAACACCCGCTCCAGGTCGCGCACACGCGCCGCGGCGTCCGGCAAGATCGTCGTGATCCCGATCGGCAGCAGTGACCGGTCGGTGGGGGGGACGGTGACGGGAGCTGCGGCGCGGGACCTTGGTGGAGACACAGCCATGGGATGCCCCGCTCTGTGCCGATCAGGCCCCGGGCGACATGTCGACGATTTTGACCGACACGATGTTCTGCGCGGACTTGATCCGATCGACGACCGCCGCCGGAATCGGCGCGTCCAGTCCGATGATTAGGAGCGCGTTCCCGCCACGCTCCTCACGCGAACACTGCATGCGGGCGATATTGATCTTGTCCGTCCCCAGCGTCGAGGCGACGTGACCGATGACGCCCGGCCGATCCACGTTCAGGATCAAGATCATGTGGCCCTCCGGCATCACCTCGACCTGGAACCGGTCGATCTCCACGATGCGCGGCTCTTTCTTGTGGAACACGGTCCCAGCCACGTTGTGCACCTTTTTACCGGACTCGACGCGAACGCGAATGAGACTGGCAAAATCGCCAGCATCGTTGCTCTTCACTTCCTTGACTTCGATGCCGCGCTCTTTCGCGAGAATCGGGGCGTTCACGAAATTGACGTCATTCCCCAAGATCGGGCGGAGCAACCCGCGCAAGACCGCGATGGTCAGCGGCGCCACGGACATGCCGGCCACTTCGCCGTTGTATTCAACCGTCACCCGCTCGACGCCCCCCTCGTAGAGCTGCGCCTGCAGCAGGCCGACCTTTTCAGCTAGCGTCAGGAAGGGCTGCAGTCGCGGCAAGAGGTCCGGCGAGACGGCCGGTATGTTGACGGCTCCCCGGGCCACGCCTTTTTTGAAATAATCGACGATTTGTTCGGCGATGCTGATGGCGACGTTTTCCTGCGCCTCCGTCGTCGAGGCACCGATGTGCGGGCTGCAGATAAAGTTGTCCAGCGCCAGCAAGGGATTGTCCGGTTTCACCGGCTCCTCTTCGAACACGTCGAACGCCGCGGCCGCGACCCGCTTGGTCTTCAAGGCCTCGCACAGATCCGCTTCGTTGACGATCCCGCCGCGCGCACAATTGACGATCATCACGCCCGGCTTCATTTTGGCGATCGCCGCCGTATTGATGAGTGACTTGGTCTCCGGCGTCAGCGGCGTGTGGACCGAAATGATGTCCGCCCGCCTGAACAACTCGTCGAGCGACAGGATCTCCACGCCCATCTTTTGCGCCCGCTCCACCGCGAGGTACGGATCGTAGGCCACGATATTCATGGAAAAGCCTTGCGCCAACTTCGTGAGATAGCCGCCGATCTGGCCGACCCCCACGATGCCCAAGGTCTTGTTGTACAACTCCACGCCCATGAACTTTTCTTTTTCCCACTTCCCGCCCTTCGTGGAGGCCGTCGCCTGGGGGATGCGGCGCGTCATGGCACAAATCATGGACATGGTGTGCTCGGCCGTGGTGACGGTGTTGCCGCCGGGCGTGTTCATTACCACGATGCCCCGGCGCGTCGCCGCCTGGCTGTCGACATTGTCGAGCCCGGAGCCGGCCCGGCCGATGACCTTCAAGCGTTCGGCGGCGGCGATGACGTCGGCTGTCACTTTGGTGCCGGACCGCACGATCAGCCCGTCGCAGTCCTTCACCTCTTTGAGCAACTCCTCTTTCGGGAGCTTGGTTTTCACCACGCACTGAAACCCTGCCTTCTCCAAAATCTCGAGGCCATGTTTCGAGAGACTGTCGCTGATCAAGAATTTGAGCGGTGTCGCCATAGTCGTTGACATGCCTTCTAGAATAGTTTCAGCTCTGGTTGCTGCGTCGTCAGCCTTTGGTGGCCATCAGCAGCTCTTGCGCCTTCGCCACGCCGCTGCCGAGTTTCACGGACCCGCCCAAGCCTTTGATGACCATTTCAGTCGCTGCCAGGGCGATAATGACGTCGAACCGATCCGCATAGCCCATGTGAGAGAGACGGAAGACCTTGCCCTTCAGGTGATCCTGGCCACCGGCCGCCGTAATGCCGTATTGCACGCGGAGATTCTTGTAGATGGCCTGGCCGTCGACTCCGTCCGGTGCAGAAATCGTCGTGAGCGCATCACTCGGCGATTCCTTCGGGAACAGGGTGAGTCCGGCAGCCTTGGCCCCTTCCCGCATCGCATGCGCCAACGACGCATGTCGCGCAAAGACATTGGCCAACCCCTCCGCCTTCAGCATGTGGAAGACCTCTTGCAGCCCGAAAATCATCGACACCGCCGGCGTATAGGCCGTCTGGTTCTTCTGCTGGTTCTCACGTTCACGCTTCAGGTTGAAATAGAAGGCTGCGTTCTTGGCCTTCTCGGCGAGGCGCCAGGCCTTGTCGCTTACGCTGACAAATGCCAGCCCCGGCGGCAGCATCAACGCCTTCTGTGACCCGGTCACGACGACGTCCAGCCCCCAGTCGTCGGTCTTCAGGTCGAACACGCCCAACGCGGTAATCGCGTCGACTACGAGAATGGTCTCCTCGTATTGCTTGACGATCTCCCCGAGGGCTTTGCAATTGTGCGCCACGCCGGTGGACGTCTCGCTCGCCTGGACGTAGACCGCCTTGATCGACGGATCCTTCTTGAGGGCATCGGCGACCGCCTGCGGGTCAACCGCCCGGCCCCATTCGACCTTCAACTCCTGCGCTTGCACACCGAACGTTTTGCAGATTTTGCCCCAGCGTTCCCCAAACTTGCCGCCATTGATGCATAGCGCCTTGTCGCCGGGAGACAGAAAATTGGCCACGGAGCCTTCCATCCCTCCAGTCCCGGACGAGGCCAGGGTGAGGACGTCACTCCGAGTCTGAAAGAGCCACTTTAGCCCTTCGCGGACCTCCGCGAAAATAGGATCAAATTCCGGTGCGCGGTGGTGAATGATCGGCCGAGCCATGGCGAGCAGAACCTCCGGGGGAACCGGAGTCGGGCCTGGCGCGAGCAAATACCGTTTCAACATGGTGTTATTGCCTCCTCAAGGATTGCGCGAAGGACTCAGGTGTGGCGGAGGGCGCACGCTAACATAGCCCTCCGAAGTGAGTCAAGGTAACGGGGCATCACGCGACCGCTTTGTACTCACCAACAGCCCTGTTTTGCGAGGCCCGAAAAGAATCGAAAGGTGACCTGCTCCGCCTCCCCCCAAAAGGGGTCTCAAAATGGTCTCGCCCGACCCCCAATCCGCAATGAACAAAAGGGCGGATTTCTTGACAACATCCGGACGCACCGCTAGTCTTATGGCTTATGCACCCAACTCAGAAAAACCAACTCAAATCTAGTCGGTGGTTCTGCACCCTCGCCCTCAGCTACTTCCTCCTCGCTCCGATGAGTTGGGGGGCAGTGGCTTACGGACAAACGAACGAAATGGTGGTCGGGGAGCGGCAAACCAAGCCGGGGATCGTGGCTCCCGCAGGCGACGCCCTCTCGATAGAGACTGTAGCGCCCCCATCGGTTGTGATCTCGGCTCCATCATCTGAATCCAATACTGGTTCGACGGCTCAGACGGCTGTGGAGGTTCCGGCAGCAGCAACGAGTGAATTTCCGATCGAGGTGGTCGCCCCGGATCAGCCGACTGCCAGTGTGTCTCAGCCTGAACCCCTGGTCACGCCCCACGAAGCCGCAGTCTCATCCGCCCCGGCCCCGATGGTAGCCAAATCGGCGGAGAAGCCGGCCGCGCGGTACAACGTCCCCATCGTCGTGGACTCGAAGGTCGAGGGACACATCCGGTTCTTTAACTTCACGATTCACGACAAGTTTGAAAAATGGCTGTTGCGGCTGAGCCACTATCATCCGGTCGTCGAGCGGATCTTCGTTGAGTTCGGATTGCCGACCGACCTGGTGTATCTGTCTCTCGTCGAAAGCGGGTTCAACCCGCACGCCTATTCGCGCGCACGGGCCACCGGCCCCTGGCAGTTCATGAAAGGGACCGGGAAATTGTACGGACTCCGCGTCGACAAGTATGTCGACGAACGCCGGGACCCCATCAAGTCCACCGTCGCCGCCGCGCGATATCTCCGCGATCTCTATGATCTCTTCGGGTCCTGGCCCCTGGCCATGGCCGCGTACAATGCCGGGGAAGGCAAAGTCATGCGGGCCCTGCACAAGAGCCAATCCGAAAGCTTTGCCGAAATTGCCGAAACGCGCCTGATTCGGCGTGAAACCAAGGAATACGTGCCGCGCTTCATGGCCGCCACGGTCATCGCCAAAGATCCTGCCCGTTACGGCTTCCACGTGGGGGAGGTTGATCCTCACGCCTTTGAAGAAGTGACGGTCGGCCGATCCATTCACCTCCGTGCCATTGCCAATGCGAGCGGCGTCGAGTTCGAGTCGCTCCGCATGTTGAACCCGGAGCTACGTCTGGAGGCGACGCCCCCGGATGATTCCCACTATCATTTAAAGGTGCCGGTCGGCACCAAGGCCAAGATCGAGAAGGTGCTGGACCGCGCGCCCAGTTGGAAGGCGCCGCCGAGCCCGCCGGCCCGATCGGTCAAGGTGAAATTGAACCATCCCTCCCAACACAAATGGTACCGCGTACGGGGCGGCGATACCCTGGCCTCGGTCGCAAAGCGGTTCAACGTGTCCATCTCCACGCTCAAGGAACGCAACAATATTTCAGCCCGCCAACTCCGGCGGGGCGAGTTGCTGTCGATTCACTAGTCGACGCCGGTCCTTCCTCCCCTAGCCCTCCCCTTCACCCGTGCCATAGCGCGAGTGTTCGCTCTCAATGTCACAAGCAGAATATGCCGGTGATCAGCACAGCCGTGTGAACGGGCAGGACACCACGGCCGACGGTTCAGGCCGACCCGTCTCCGTCGCGAATACAGGCACTTGTGGTCTGGGTCGTGGAGCACGGACCCAACGGAGTGGCTGTCTTTTACGGGGCCTTCTTTTCGGATCCTGCGGGTTTGTCGGAACTTGCGGGTTTAGCCGATTTGGCCTTCGAGGCCTTGGCCGGTGCGGGCTTTGCCCCCGCGGCAGTTGGCGCAGGAGGTGGAGCGGTGAGGGGTGGAAGGCTGTCGGCTGACTTTTTGACTTCCATGACTTTCATACGAACCGTCGCCTCGCTGGCCAACGGGGATCCTGGGTAGGACTTCACGATGTCCTGATAGTGCGCAATCGCTCCCTCGGGTCGTCCCTGGGCCTCTTCCAGTCTAGCGAGTTCAAACAGCGCGTGATCCCGATTGAGCGCCCCGGGAATCTCCGTCACGGCCACCAGCGCCTTGGCGGCCGCCTCACGGTCGCCTTTCTGGAGATAGGCATACCCCAGCCGCTGCTGGATGAGCCCCGTCATCATTGGTTGACTGGCATAGGCCAACATCGCTTTCTGATACACCTCGATCGCCCCTGCAACATCGTTCTGTTGCACCAGCGCATTGCCGAGATTGTAGAGCCCCATGCTGGCCGCGGGAGTGCGCGGATACTTGTCCCCCAGTTCCTTGAAGACGGCCACCGCCACTTTCAGTTTTTGTTCGGCTTCGACGGGGTTGTCGCTGGGGCGCTCCCACATCAAGCGCGAGGCCTTGTTCAGCAGGTCGGTGGACTCGGCGATTCGCCGTTGGTCGGTCCACAGGACGCCGCCTATGACCGCCGCCGCAAGCAGCACAACCCCTCCGCCAGCCAACAGGGCGCCTCGATGGTCGTGGAGCCACAGGAAAAGCCGATCGCCCCAACTATCCAGATGGGCCTCATCGAGAGGAACAGACCTATTGGTGGTTCGAATGCGGTAGGTCATTGTCCGGAGAATCTGCGCGGGACGACCCGCGCTGCGCGACCCGCTCAGGGTCCGTGGCGCTTATAACGAAGGAGACCGCACCTTGTCAAACCGTCCGTCGCACGAGGACACCTGGGCAGGTCACAGGCCAGTCAATTGACAGTCCTTGAAATCCCCTCTAGCCTACCGGCGGGCTATCGTCTAACGACTCACGACCGCTTTCATCCCACTGCATGAACGGAAGGGACGCCATGTTTCGCGACGAGCTCGACGCGCTGCGCGCACAGTCGCTCCTGCGGCACCTGCGCACGATCGGGTCTCCCTGCAGCCCCGTGGTCACGCTCGAAGGCCGATCGATCCTGCTCATGGCGTCCAATGACTATTTGGGCTTGGCCAATCATCCCGCCGTGAAGCAGGCCGCGATCGCGGCCATCGAACAGTACGGGGTGGGGGCTGGCGCCGCCCGGTTGATCTCAGGTACCCAACCACCGCATGTGGCGCTGGAGGCGGCGTTGGCGGACTTCAAAAGGACTGAGGCGGCCCTCTGTTTCGGCGCGGGCTACTTGGCCAATCTGGGACTGATCCCGGCGCTGGCCGGGCCGGGGGACCTGATCTTCGCCGATCGCCTCTGCCATGCCAGCCTGCTCGATGGATGTCGATTGAGCCGGGCTCAACTCCGGGTCTATCACCATGCCGATCCGGGTCATCTGGAGCGGCTCTTGAAACGCCGGCGCCAGACCCGCCGCACGCTGATCGTGACCGACGGGCTTTTCAGCATGGACGGCGATCTCGCCCCCCTCAAGGACCTCGCGGCCCTCGCCACTCAGTATGAAGCCCTTCTGGTCGTGGACGACGCACATGGCACGGGGGTGATGGGCTCGCAGGGTCGCGGGTCGCTCGAACAGTGCGGCGTGGAGGGACAGATCCCCTTTCACATGGGCACGCTGGGCAAGGCGCTCGGCGTGAGCGGCGCCTACGTCGTCGGCTCGGACGCGCTGATCCAGCTCCTGGTCAATCGGGCACGCTCGTTCATGTTCACCACGGCGCCTCCGGCCGCACTCGCGGCCGCCGCCCTCGCCGCGCTCAGACTGGCGCAACAGGAACCGGAACGGCGGGTCCGGCTCTGGGAGCGTCGCGACCAACTGGCTCGGGGGTTAACCTCGCTCGGTTACCGGCTGACGGCCTCCGCCGGCCCGATCCTACCGGTTCCGGTCACGGACGCCGAGACCGCCTTGGCCTTCTCCCGCCGGTTGTTGGACCACGGCATCTACGTCCCGGCCATTCGCCCACCGACCGTCCCGCGCGACGGCTGCCGGCTGCGTCTCACCGTCACCGCCGCGCACAGCCCCGAGCAGATCGACCGCGTCATCGAGGCCTTCCGGACGGCCGGCCACGCGCTCTCTCTGATCTAGCGGGGTATCCCCTATCCTGTCCCACCGGACTCAGCACGGCAGGGCCGTCGTGAATCTGGTGATTTCCTTGCCTTCCTGGCGACTTGTGGCATCATTTGTTCATCATCTAGAAGGCTCCCCGCCTCTCGGGGTCCTCTCTACCGTCACAGCGCCGCCATCGGCCTTATTTCGTAAGGAGGGTTCCGTTCCATGGACATTTCCCAGCTGCTGAGCTTCGGGGTCAAAGAAGGCGCGTCGGATTGTCACTTGAGCGCCGGTGAACCGCCCATGATGCGCTTGCAGGGTGACCTGAAGAAGCTCGACATGCCGGCGCTCACCCAAGACCAGGTGCATGGTCTCGTGTACGATATCATGAGCGACGCGCAGCGCAAGGTCTTCGAGGAACACTTGGAGTGCGACTTCTCCTTCGCGCTCGGCGAGGTGGCCCGTTTCCGCGTCAACGTTTTCATGCAGAACCGCGGACTGGCGGCGGTCTTCCGGACGATTCCGACCGAGATTGTCCCGCTCGAAAAGCTGGGCATGCCCCCGATGCTTCGCCAACTCTGCGACAGAGAGAAGGGCCTGATTCTGGTGACGGGGCCGACCGGCTCGGGCAAGTCGACCACGCTGGCCGCCATGGTCGACTACTTAAACAGCACGTTCGAGGGCCACGTCATCACCATCGAAGACCCGATCGAGTTCGTCCACAAATCCAAGAAGTGTCTCGTGAATCAGCGCGAATTGGGCGTGCAGACCAAGTCGTACGCCAACGCCCTACGGTCGGCCCTTCGCGAAGACCCGGACATCATCCTGGTGGGCGAAATGCGGGATTTGGAAACGATTCAGCTGGCTCTCACCGCAGCCGAAACCGGCCACCTAGTGTTTGCCACCCTGCACACCTCCAGCGCGCCGAAGACCGTCGACCGCATCATCGACGCCTTCCCGCCGAACCAACAGGCCCAGGTCCGCACCCAGCTTTCCGAAGCGTTGGAAGCGATCATGACGCAGACGCTCGTGAAGAAGAAAAACGGCGGGCGCGTGGCGGCGGTGGAGATTTTGGTGGCCACGACCGCCATCCGCAACTTGATCCGCGAACAAAAGCTGCACCAGATTCCTGGCCTCATGCAGGCGAGCCAGAAGGAAGGCATGCAGACGCTCGACATGGCGCTCCTCGAATTGGTGTCCCGCGGGCTCATCACCAAGGCAGAAGCACAAACGCGCAGCATGAACCCCAACCTGTTCAGCAACGTGGTCGGGGGAACGGCCGCAGCCTAGCCTGAACGTCGGCGGCGAAACGAAGACCTGAGCGCACAAAGGGGACATCGGCATGGAAATTCGCGATCTGCTCAAGACAATGGTGGAACGGGAAGGGTCGGACTTGTATCTGACGGTGGACGCACCGCCGATCTACCGGGTTCACGGCAGCACCCACCCCACCACCGATCCGCCGTTCAACAATGAGCAGCTCGAGGCCTTGGCCCTGGCGCTGATGCGCGGCCCACAGCGCAGCGAATTCGAAGAAAAAATGGAGATGAACCTGGCGCTCTATTACAAGGAGCTGGGCCGGTTCCGCGTCAACATCTTCCGGCAGCGCGGCAACGTGGGCCTGGTGTTTCGGCACATCAAGGCCGACATTCAGGACGTGGCGGCGCTCGGTCTGCCGCCGATCATCAAGGACCTGGCCTTGACGAAACGCGGCCTGATCCTGGTGGTCGGCTCCACCGGCTCCGGTAAGTCGACGACCCTCGCCGCCATGGTGGATCACCGCAACTCGGTCGCGGCCGGCCACATCATTTCGGTCGAAGACCCCATCGAGTTCGTGCATCACCACAAGAAGTGCCTCATCACCCAACGCGAGGTCGGCTTCGACACCCATTCGTTCCATAACGCGCTGAAGAACACCTTACGTCAAGCCCCGGACGTCATCCTCATCGGCGAAATCCGGGATACGGAAACGATGGAAGCCGCGATCACCTTCGCGGAAACCGGCCACCTCTGCTTGGGCACCTTGCACTCGAACAACGCCAACCAGGCCATCGAGCGCATCATGAACTTCTTTCCGGTGGAACGGCATCAGCAGATCTATTTGCAACTGTCGCTCAATCTCCGGGCCATTGTGTCCCAGCGTTTGGTGCCCTCCATGGACGGCCGCCGGGTGCCGGCGCTGGAAATCATGCTCGATACGCCACGCGTCAAGGACTTGATCAAGAAGGCGGAAGTCGACACGCTCAAGGAAGCGATGGAGCAAGGCGTGGAGGAAGGGTGCCAGACGTTCGACTACGTGCTCTTCAAGCTCTACCGGGAAGGGAAGGTCAGCCTCGAACAGGCGCTCATCAACGCCGACAGCGCCAACAACTTGCGCCTGCGCATCAAGCTCGAGGGCGTCCGCAGCGGCGATGAGCAGCTCGCTAAATTGTTGGAGGGTGACGGCAAGGAACAGCCGTCTCAACCCGGCGCTAAGAAACCCGGCTTCTCGATCGTCGGCCAGGATCCATTCCAGAAGCGAAAACAGATCTGACGGGTCCGTGACTGGCGATGCGCTCAGCGTCGCTCGTCACGGTGTCCGTTGCCGCAAGTCCGCACGTCCAGCCCGCACGATTGGGACGAAAGGGAACGGGGCGCTGACGAACGGAACGTCCGCCCAGTCCTCTCCCCTCGAACCATGGCCCTAGGGCTGCCCGGGCCCCTCTCCCTTGAGTTGTTCCAAATACTGCACGATCTGATCGAGCGCCCCGGCGCTCAGCTTCTGGCCATACCACCGGGGCATGGCGTGGGTAGGATATCCTGACACGATGTAGGCACCGGGATTCATGATGGACTCCGCGATATACTCCCGCACCGTCTTGGCCGAACCCTTGTACTTGGGATCGGCCAGCCGTAGCGCGCCGGTCGTGCCGAGCACCAACGGCGGTCCCTCTCGCCCACGGGCTCCCTCGATTCCTGGAATGGTGTGACAGACGGGGCAGCCCGCCTTCGTGAACATGACCTGAAGCGGCTCGTCCCCCGTCACCATTGGCACCATCTCGGCGGTCAACTGCGGTCCCGTCACGGCGCGCTCCGATGGGCTCCCGGAGGGCTCAGGAGCCGTCGCCGGTCGATTCAGGGAGTACAGCGCAAACAACAGCACAACCCCGGCCACGAGGGCCGTCACGCTGCGCTCGCGCCGCTTATAGGCCGCTTCTTCGCGAGACAGCTTCGGCTCGACGGGCGGCGACGGATCCGGAGGCGCTTCGATCATCGCCCGCCCCTCTCGCACCGGTGAGTCTTCCAGCCCAAGATGACCGTCAGGATTCCCATCACCCTCGCTCAGACCTCCCGCCACTTAATGGTGCACCCGATCGCATGGGTCGTGGGCTCGGCAGGCTTCCGACCTTGCAGCAACGCATCCAACGCCTCCCGCAGATAGGGACGGAGGACGGCTGTCGGCTGTTGCCAGTTATCATCGATCTTCCCCGCATAGGCCAACCGCCGCTCTCGATCGAATACAAAGAGCTGGGGCGTGTGCGTGGCATCGAACGCCCGGGCGACCGCCTGTGATTCATCGCGAAGATAGGGAAAGTTGAACTGCTTGGTCTTGGCGCGGACCACCATCGCCTCGAAGCTGTCCTCGGTGTACCGGACGGCGTCGTTGGCGTTGATCGCGACCACCTGCACGCCTCGGTCGTGATAGTCGCCCTGAATGGTTATCAATCGCTCTTCATAGGCCTGCACATAGGGACAATGGTTGCACGAGAACACGACGACCAGCACCGCCTTGTCGGTGAAATCCACCAGACTGTACGTGCGCCCATCCACAGCCGGCAGAGAAAAATCTGGAGCCAGATCACCAATTCGCATCATGAGATATCAGAACCGCAGGTCACTCCGGTGGGCAACCAATGAAGGCTTACTTCGCAGCCGTTGCGGGTGGGGCGCTGCTGGCACAGCGGAATCCGATCGTGCGGTCTCGAAACTCCGGCTCGGCCGAGACTCTGGCGGTGACCCGAAGCGCGGCGGGCAGATCGGCCCAGGATCCGCCACGGATCACGTGTTTCTCCCCTTCCGCCGGTCCGGTCGGCGATTGCGCCGGACTCTTTGCGTAGTACTCGCGATCGTACCAATCGGCGACCCACTCGGCCGCATTACCCGCCATGTGAAACAACCCATAGGGGCTCCGGCCACCTTCTTTGAGGCCGTGACGCACGCTCATCCCCTCGACACCACCCGTCACCGGACTGAGCGTCACAGGTTCACTGACCCACAATCCACGGTTGTAGTTCGCAATATCCACAAACGGCTGCATGGGCCCCCAGGGATACCGGCGGCCGTCCGTCCCGCGCGCAGCTTTTTCCCATTCTGCCTCGGTCGGCAAACGTTCGCCCGCCCACTTGCAATAGGCCTCTGCGTCCGACCAACTCACCCCCACTGCCGGCCGATCTCCGGCGCTGGTCACGGCCTCCTCGTCCCACGTAGGAGGGGCCCGCCGTTTCGTCTCTTCCAGAAACTTGGCGTAAAGCGTGATGGTGATTTCATGCTGGTCGATATAGTAGGCGCCGAGCGTCACCTGATGTTCCGGGCGCTCATTGGGCGATCCGTCGTTACTCCCCATGGCGAAGGGTCCTTCGGGAATCAGCACCATCGGCAGGCCGTCTTTGCCCTTGGTGACCTCGGCCGCCCAGACGCCGGTGGCCAACATCAACGTGGCCGTCCCCGAAGCCAGCATCCTTCCCACCCATCGAGCCATGGTTTCCTCCGATTCAACGGCCGACGATCATACCGGGTGCAGTGTACCGTCAGCCTGAGTCAAACTCAACGGGCACACGGCCCATCCCTACGGCACAAGGCACGCGTCAGGCAGGAAGCGGTGGGTTCGACGCGCACCTCCCGCACTCCGTCCCGAGAGCCTTTACCACCCGCACGCTTCGCAGACACACAGGACAAGGGTATCCAGACACCTTCGCGCGGGACACAGGAATCTGAAAAGAAACGATGCGCGGCGTAGAGAATCGTCGCGCCGGGATGGCCGTGGCGCTCAGATCGCTCTGGGCGAGAGCTTCGCCATCCAAGACGCCCGTGAGCACGCGCTGGCATCGAACGCCACCAACTTTGGGGATTACCCTGACATGACCGCCGAAAACGCAGGTCCTCGGCACGGGGGATCGATCTTGGGATTGACTCTATGGGCGGGCGCACGACGTACGGAGAGTCTGGTGTCCCCAACGGGATTTGAACCCGTGTTGCTGGCTTGAAAGGCCAACGTCCTAGGCCAGGCTAGACGATGGGGACAAGAGGCAGACTGACGGGCCATAGTAATGGAAGGGCTTCCGGGGAGTCAACGGGCGAGGTAGGCGTGATGAAGCGCCCAAGATCTTGTGGCGTTTGCGTCAGTCGCGTATCCTTTGCCATCTTGGTAGCACGCCAGGGGAAAACCAGGTCCATGCGGCGCACGGGCACACAGAGGAGGATTGGGGTGGCCTGTTTCTGTGCGGGCCTCTCTTTGCTGCTCGCCCTGCTCCTCGCCACGCCGCGGGCCCTCGCGGGCACGGCCGCGTCGGCCATCGATCGCTCCAGACAGGCGACCGTCGGGATCCTTCAACCGGGAGAGGACCGGCAGAGCCCCGCCAGCCGAAACCATTTCACGATGCGCGGGACGGGCGTGCATCTGCATGACGGCTTTCTCGTCACCGCGCGCCATGTCGTCGAACGCGATGAAGAAGGCCGACGAGTCGTTCCCCAGCAGATTACGATCATGACGGCCGACTTGGAAGAAGCCACGGCCACGCTCGTGGGCGGGAGCGCCTTTTTGGACGCCGTCGTCTATCGTGCCCCCGAAGAATTGGCCGCACGCCTGCCGGTCACGGCCTTTGCGGCGTCCGACGCCGCTCCGGGGGGAACGGTGTACACCATCGGCTACCCAATGGGCTGGGGCCCCGCCATGATGTTTGGGCGCATCGGCAATCCCAATACGTTCCTCCCCACGGCTGAAACACGGTTGGTCCAGTTGGACCTTGGCGCCTGCAGCGGCAATTCCGGCGGGGGCGTTTTCAATGAGGCCGGCGAGTTGCTCGGCATCATGCACGCGATTATTCAGACCGACGGGGCGCCGCAAGGGGAGCAGCGTTGCAGTCGGTTCGGCTTTGCTATTCCCGGCTCGCTCGTCTCCAAAATCGTCGCGTCGGTGGTGGACGGCGGCCAGCCTAGCTTTTCACGCCTCGGTGTCGGTTTGGCTGCAACCCGAATCGGTAATCGCTGGCACATGGTCGCGTCCGACGTGAGTGGACCGGCGCGGGACGGAGGGCTTCGGAAGGGCGATGTCCTGCTCGCCATCGACGAAATGGCGATCACGGACGGTGCACAACTCAAGAACTATTTGATCGAGCGGACCACGCCCGGCCAGCGCGTGTCCATTAAGGTCTTGCGCGGCCAGCAGGAACAGGTCGTCAACGTCACGCTGGGAAAGTCCTAACCTGACCCCCCTCTCCCCTTTTCCGCCCCGAGCCATGTAGAATCGCCCCGTATGCCGATGCACAGCGCCTCGAATACACACGCGGCCGACCGCATCCCTTCCCTGACGGGTGCGGCCAAAAAACTCCAAACCCGCCTCTGCCGCCTGGTGGGCCAGGCGATCGCCGACTACGCCATGATCGAGGCCGGCGACCGCATCATGGTCTGCCTGTCTGGCGGGAAAGACAGCTATGCGTTGCTGGATATCCTCCTGCTGCTGCAGAGCCGGGCGCCGATCGAGTACGAACTCATCGCGGTCAATCTGGATCAGAAGCAGCCGGGATTTCCGGCCCATGTGCTGCCCGATTACCTGACCAAGCTTGGAGTGCCGTTTCGGATCGAAACACGGGACACGTATTCGACCGTCAAACGCGTGATCCCCGAGGGCGACACGATGTGCTCGCTGTGCTCACGACTGCGCCGCGCCATTCTCTATCACGTCGCGTCGGAACTCGGCGCCACGAAAATCGCGCTAGGACATCATCGCGACGACGTGCTCGAAACGTTTCTGTTGAACGCGTTCTACAACGGCGCACTCAAGACCATGCCCCCCAAACTGCGGTCGGACGACGGCCGTCACGTGGTGGTTCGCCCCATGGTCTATGTGGCCGAGGCCGATCTGGCCGCGTACGCCGAGGTGCGGAGGTTTCCAATCATTCCCTGCGATCTGTGCGGATCGCAGGAGCATCTCAAACGAAACGTCGTCAAACAGATGCTGCGCGACTGGGAACGGGCGGAGCCGGGCCGGGCCGACAGTATGCTCGCCGCCTTGACCAACGCCGTGCCGTCGCATCTACTGGATCGCCGGCTCTTTGACTTCAGCACCCTCCAGCCCGCCGAGGAGGTGGATCATGCTCCGCCAACCCCGCCCTTGATTTCTTTGTGATCGGACGAGTTCAGGCCGATGGTGGCCCAAAGGCCTCGCCAAGATAAAAAAAGGCGCGGCCCCGTCAGGAGACCGCGCCCTTCGATGCGAAGCAGAATGTGATCGCGACTTACGAACCAGCCTTCTCGTACTGCACGGCCAAGAGCTTGAGCATATCGTCGACGCTCTCCCGCATCTCCGCGCCCCATTTGGAGCCGTCAGGCTTGTTTTGGACCTTGAAGATTTCCCGCATGACGTTGTCCCGGGTCATCATCAAATCGGACACGAGGGCAAACTTCTTAGGGTCGCCCTTGATCTTGCCGATCAACTGGTCGACCTTCCCGACGATCTCATCGACCTTCGTCTTATACGCCGCAGGATCCTTCGGCAAGCCATCCACGGTAATGGAATCTGCCCAGGTGACCGCCGTGCTCAACCACAGGAGGCCACCCACCACCACGGCACCTTGAAATGCCAACCTTTTCAATGCCTTACGCATGCACTCCTCCTTTCAAGACATGAATCGTAAAAAACTGAATCCATACAAGACTCAGGGATCGTAGAGCACAAAGGCAGCGATCTCGGAAACGGCGCTATATAGCGCAGGAGGCTGGGAAAAGGCAACCCCTTGCAGAGAGGCTCCCGGGTGGGAACGGGCGCCCGCGAATCATCGGCCAATGGTTCCATTTCAGGGCCGGCTCGTTGCCTCGGCGTCGGGCCCTGGAGCTACCGCACAACAGTCTCGACCGCTTTCCATTGTTCGCCGGGCCGTGCCGCCCTTCCGACAATCCACGTGAACGGCCTACATAAATGTCCTGGATGCTTTACGAACCATGCTCTGGTAGCATATACTTATACGTGACTACTAGGGACGATGGTCCCTATGCGTAGGGAAGAAAGAGTAGGCTCACGCTCCCCCATCGGCCCTACCGAATCCGGGCGGTATCCGATAGAAGCATACTGGAGGTACGTGTCTCTTCTCGTCCTTATCATGCTGTCGCTGGGCCCAGCACGGGCCCTGCCCTGACATTCCAACCTTTTACCATCACGGACTAATACGTATGAGAAAATCATCCCCCGCGTCGCGCAAGGAAGGCCACGTCAGTCTGACCGCCCGGCAACAGGAAATTCTCACCCTCATCTGGGACGGCAATACCACCGCGGAGATCGCCAAGCGTCTACACGTCAGCGCACGCACCGTGGAAGTGCATCGATTCCACATGATGAAGAAACTCCGCGTCTCGAATCTGGCCCAATTGCTCCGCGCCGGACTCGAACGGAGCATGATCAGGCTGAAACGCGCCTGACCGCACCGCCGCGTCCGCCGATCCAGCCTCACCGTGTCAACCAGCTTTGCCTCCCCCGGCATCGGGAGCCGGGGGCGCCTGTTCAAGCCGGTTTGAGTTTCGCCACAAACTGTTTGCGGAACTTGGCAAGCTTGGGGCCTACGACATAGGAACAATAGGGTTGGAAGGGATTGCGGACGAAGTATTCCTGATGGTAGGCCTCCGCGACGTAGAACTGCGAGGCCGGCACCACCTCGGTGACGATCGGGACGGGGAACGCCTGCTCCGCCGCCAATGCCGCCATGACGTCCTGCGCCACCTGTTTCTGCTCGGGTGAGTGATAGAAAATGGCGGACCGGTATTGCGTGCCGACATCCTGACCTTGGCGATTGAGCGTCGTCGGATCGTGGATCACGAAGAAGATTTCCAGAATCTCGCGGAAGGGCACCACCTTCGGATCGAAACGGAGTTGCACGACTTCCGCATGGCCCGTGCGACCACCACAGACGGCCTCGTACGTGGGATGATCCAACTGTCCCCCCATGTAGCCCGACTCCACTGAGTGCACGCCCTGCAGTTGGTCATACACCGCTTCCAAGCACCAGAAGCATCCGCCGCCCAGGGTCGCCGTTTCGAGACGCTCGATCATACAAATCCTTTTATTTGGATGTTCCGTTCAGTCGTCGGCCTTCGCCATTTCTTACAACGACCGACTCCACTGGGACTTCCTCGACCACGTGGTGACGGCCAGGATAGCACACACAGGCAGCCCCACGAACAGCCTCACGATTGCTCGCGCTCGCCCGGACGTTTAGCCCGACGCGTCGGAGCCGCGGTCAGTGGGTCTTCCGGCCAATGATGTTTGGGATAGCGGCCGCGGAGTTCCTTACGCACGTCGCGGTAGGACGTGGCCCAAAATCGCGCGAGATCCTGGGTCACTTGCACAGGCCGCCCCGCAGGGGACAACAGATGGATGACAACGGGGACCGCCCCATCCGCCACACGCGGCGTCTCTCGGCAACCGAACAGTTCCTGAAGCCGTACCGCGAGGACGGGCCGCTCACCCGAGGCATAATCCAACCTGATGCGAGACCCGGTCGGCACGGCCAGATGCGTGGGCGCGAGCCGCTCCAGCGCCTGCTGCTGCTTTCCCGTCAGGAGGCGACGCAAGGGCGGGGTCAGATCCACACGTGCAACCTGATCCAGCCGCGAGAGGCGCACGAGTTCCGGACCCAACCATTCCTCTATGCGGGCGAGCAACGCCTCGTCCGACACATCTGGCCAATCTGAGTGCGTCCCACCCGCCCGCCGCAGCAACGCCACCCGTGCGCGCCACTGTTCCTGCTCGGACGTCCAACTCAGGCGCGTGAGCCCCTCGCGGCGGAGCGCGGTGAGCAGCGCGCCTCGGATCAGCGATTCGTCTGGATTGGGGAGGCCCTGATCTAACAGCACCAACTGACCGAGCCGCCGTTGCCGGCGCGCCAGCACGGCCTCCCTTCGCGCGTCCCATTCCACGAAGTCCACGTCCTCGATGCGCGCGGCACAATGACGCTCGAGCTCGTCCCATTCGAGGGGCGCGGCACGCGTGATGCGCCCCCATTCGTCACTTCCGTCCAGTTCGGCGATCACCAGATAGGCATGCGAGGCCAGCACATCAGGCCCTGCGAACGCGGCCCCTCGTCCATTGGCCAAACGATATCGCGCCGATGCACTCGTGGGTCCTGGCACACGCTGCGCGATGCGATCCGGGTAGGCATAGGCTAACAACACACCGACGGAAGGCTCCTCGGATGTTGTTCTGCGCGGGCGCTCTGCAGGCAGTCGCAATTGACGCCTCCAATGCTCGGACAGTTGCCGGGCCCGGTGCAACGCTGCGCGATCCACTGTTGAGGTCTCAGCCTGATTGTGTCGTCCGTGCAACAGATCGAGCCGGAGGCGCAGATCGGCCTGGTGCCGGCCGGCGGGAAACCGAGCCAGGTCGCGTTCGGTCAGCAGCGCCGCGACGTCACAAGCCACGTCCCCAGCCTGCATCGCCTGCGCCGCGATGATCATGTGCGCCAGTCGTGGATGGAGTCCCAACTCCGCCATGCGGCGGCCGTGAGCCGTCGCCGCATCCCGCGCATCCAGCGCTCCCAACTGCCGAAGTAGTTCGCGCGCCTGTGCGACCGCACCAGCCGGGGGCGGATCGAGCCAGGACAGTTCCGCGGGGTTGGCCACACCCCACACCGCCAGTTCGAGCACCAGCGACGTGAGATCCGCATCGAGAATTTCGGGCGGGCGGCGCGGCAGCAACGCCTGATGTTCGGCCTGCGTCCACAGGCGGTAGCAGCGGCCCGCTTCGGTGCGGCCCGCGCGCCCGCATCGTTGTTCGGACGAATCCTTCGTGACACGGATGGTCTCGAGCCGCGCGAGTCCGCTACGGGGATCGTATCGCGGGACGCGCAACAGGCCCACATCGATGACCACCCGCACCCCGTCGATCGTCAGGCTGGTCTCGGCAATCGACGTGGCCAGCACGATCTTGCGTTGTCCCGGCGGCGACGGCGCAATGGCTCGATCCTGTTCGGCCTGCGACAAGTCGCCATGGAGCGGCGCAATCGTCACGGCAGGTCCGAGTTGGGCCTCTTCCAGGCGCCGCTGGACGCGGCGAATCTCGGCCATGCCCGGCAGAAACACGAGGAGACTGCCCGAGTCGTCCCGCAACACCCGTCCCACACAGGCCGCCACCTCCTGCTCCGGCGGCCCCGTCACGGGGCGCTCGAGATACAACACCTCGACCGGATAACTTCGCCCCTCGCTGGCGACGACGGGCGCGTCCTGCAGCAGCTTGGTGACGGCCGCGCAATCGAGCGTGGCGGACATCACTAGCAGACGGAGATCCGGCCGAAAGAGCCGTTGCGCCTCCAGCGACAGCGCCAGCCCCAGATCGGCATGGAGCGATCGCTCGTGAAACTCATCGAAGATCACGCAGCCGAAGCCCTGGAGCGACGGGTCATGCTGCACCATCCGCGTGAGGATGCCTTCCGTCACGACTTCGACCCGTGTCGTGGGGCCGACCTTGGTGTCGTGACGAATCCGATAGCCCACGGCCTCGCCGATCGTTTGCCCCAGGGACAGGGCCATGCGTGAGGCGGCAGCCCGCGCGGCGAGTCGCCGCGGTTCCAACATCAACACCCGCTGCGAACCGAGCCAGGGTTCGCCCAGCAAGGCCAAAGGCACACGCGTGGTTTTTCCGGCGCCAGGCGGAGCCGTGAGTAGCGCGGCTCGATGTTGCGCGAGGGCAGCGCGCAGTGCAGGCAACACCCCCTCGATGGGAAGCGGCAAGAGAGAACCCGTCGTCATCATCGGACCTGCACTTTAGCAAATGATAATTTTTTTCGCTGCGCGGGGACACAGGCCGGGGCGCTCGTCGTATAATACCGTCGCTCCCATGGCCGCACGCAAAGACAAATCGCCGACCGCTAGCCGTCCGCGATGGACCGATGCCAAACCGACCCAGGCTGGATGGTACTGGTATCGGGGACACGGGGAGGAGACTGATCTGCTGATCGTGCAGGTTGATGATACGGGCTATCTTCAATGGCCCGACGGCGGGTTCAGCGAAGCCAGGTTGACGGATGGCCAGTGGGCCGGCCCCTTGGATCCTCCAGAAGAACTCTAGCCTTCATTAATCATGAACGCTTCTACTCTGCCCGATGAGCCGCCGGCTCACGTGACGTGCGATATGGCGGATAGGCTCGCCCCGAATCGTCATGAATAGGGCGGACCAAGCGTCTCCTCAACAGCCTGCATTGGCGACCGAACCCCATCATACCTTGTGACTTGATCGCATGACTGGCCGTGGACAGCCGGCTGGTGACGCCCTCAAGAAACCACAAGGCCGGCGCCGCCCGAAAGCGGCCCGGCCCTGAGCGCAGTGATCGGCGGGAAACGGTCGAGGATGAGCTACTTATTGAATCGGACGATGATGGCGCCCAGCATGTCGCCTTCCTTCCAGTCT
>CAYUYE010000021.1:0-37750 GCA_964449255.1 uncultured Nitrospira sp.
TGCTCGACCCTGAGGCCTTGACCATCGGGTTCGCTCGCCGGTTCGCCACCTATAAACGAGCGACCTTGATCTTTCACGATCTGGAACGGCTGTTGAAGCTCCTCCAGAATCGTTGGCGCCCCGTTCAGATCGTCTTCGCCGGAAAAGCGCATCCTGCCGACGAACCCGGCCGCCAGTTCATTCACCAGGTGTTGGCCTTCTGCCACGACCATCGCTTGGGCGGACATATCGCGTTCATCGAGGACTACGACATGCACATGGCCAAGTTCCTGGTGCAAGGCGTCGACGTCTGGTTAAATACCCCCCGCCCGCCGCTTGAAGCGAGCGGCACGAGCGGCGAGAAGGCGGCCTTGAATGGCGTGTTGCATCTGAGCGTCTTGGATGGCTGGTGGCAAGAAGGGTACGACGGCAGCAATGGATGGGGAATCACTCCGCCTGAAACCTCTCAGGATCCGACCACGCAGGACCGGCTGGATGCCCTGGAACTCTATCGCCTCCTGGAGGAAGAAGTAGTCCCGCTGTACTACCAGCGCGATACCGATGCCGTGCCGCGCGGATGGCTGCAGGTCGTAAAACACTCGATCCGCACCAATGCGCCTCGATTCAGCGCCCGGCGCATGGTCAAGGAATACATGGACCTCATCTACACCCCAGCCTCCACCAAACTGCCCTCCTCGTGGTGAAGTTGCTGTGATGTGCCAATCCGTCACCGCCCCAGGCGCGTTGCTGGTTGGTAGCCGCAGGTTCCTCTGCCCGCCATCGTCGGTCAGGCTAGGGAGGATCAAGAGATCGGCTGCCGGCCTGTTGGCCTCTGTATTCCTCGCACAAGCGGGACTGCTGGCTCCTGCCGTTGCCGCGCCGCCCGCGCACAAAGACGTGGCGCCTGCGAGCCAGGCTGCCCGTGCCTTCCAGCAGGGTGAGTACGACCAGGTCATCCGCTTGTTCCAAGAGGAGTCGCCGTCGGGCACCAGCACGACCGTCTCCCCGGCACTGCTTCGCCTTGCAACCTTGAGTTATATCCGGCTTGGCCAGCCTGAAACGGCCCTCCCACTTTACCATCGCCTCATACCAGCCGGCGCCCCAGACGACCGCCCATTGCTGGCGGAACTGGCTTGGAGCATGGTATCCGGGCACGCGCGAGACGGCCAGGAGCATGTCCGCCTGGCTGTGTATTCGGTCCTCTCTGAGTCACGCAATCCTGCGGCCCTTCCAATTTTGGAGGACGGCCTCCTGGATCGTGCCGTGATCGTCCGCGCCCGCGCCGTTGAGGCGCTCGGGCGGAGCCTCCCCGTCACTCGCGCCGGAACGGTCAGTCGTATGCTAGCCGACAACGCCCCGACGGTGCGCATCGCCGCGATGACCGCAGTCGGCGAGCTCCGGGTGACATCGGTCCAGGAACAACTCGTTCAGATTGCCCGGCGGGATGAAGGCCCCGAATCGGTCTTTGCAACCGGCGCCCTGATTCGGCTGGGACGGGAGGACATGCTGACGGAGGTGATCAACGCTGCCTCAGACGCGGAGCCTGAGATTCGTATGGCGGCGCTGGGAGTGCTCGGAAAACTGAAACGCCCGAACACGCTGGCCGCCGTGTCACAAGCGGTGTATGATCCGGACCCGGCCGTACGCGCATTCGCGGCTGGTGCACTGGGCGAATTCGGGCTTCAGGGCGGCATCGCCGCCTTGACCCACGCCCTCGCCGACGAAGACCCGCGCGTCCGTAGTATGGCGGCCGCCGGTCTCGGCCGCATCGGGGGCGCGCATGTGCGTCAGCTGTTGCAGCCCTTGCGGCGCGACGCCGACGATCTCGTCCGCGCCACAGCCCTGGAAGGATTGTTGCGTACCGGCGAACCGGATATCATGCTCATGGCGGCGGACCTCGCCAAACACACCGCGCCAATGGTACGGGCGACAGTGGCGCAGTCTGTCGGAATACCCGGCAACAAGTCGGCCATCGCGATCCTGGAACAACTCCTGCGCGACCAACAACCACAAGCACGTCTGGCCGCCGCGCGCGCCCTGGGACGCATAGGCCCCGCCTCTCTCCCCGCCATTAAGAGGGCGCTGGAAGATTCCGAGCCTGCAGTTCGCGTGACGGCCGCGGGCAGTTTGCTCCACGTCATCGAAGGCACGCGGAAAGGCAAGGAGTCCTAGCCCCATGCTCAGATTTCTCGGTCTTCTCGTGTTGTTGAGCCTGACCTTCGGCCTCGGCTACATGATGGGACAACTCCCATTGAACCCTCTCACCGAGAAGGTGCGGGAACTGTCCAAGAATGTGCTCGACACGACGCTCGGGATGGAGCGCGATCTTCGCCGTCGGCAGGGATTGGTCGACGCGAAGGCTCGCCTAGTCCAGGCAAAGGTCGACCTCGTCGATCGAAACTATGGCCATGCGAGCAAGGAACTAATGGAGACCGTCGAAGCGCTGGAACAGGCGATCCAGGGCACGCGAGATCCCGGAGGCATCACTAAGATCAGGGCGCTGTCCACACAGGTGCGTGAAGCGAAGCTAGAGCTGACGATGGGGAAAAAGCTGGGTCCTTCGAAGATCGACGAGCTTCAGCGTGAACTGGACGGCTTACTGGTGAGGTAGCGGGCGCTAGACGTTCACCTCTTGTTCTTTTTTCCTCCAGGCGGCGAGAATCCGCTCCGCCCGCATCCGAACCACCAAGTCTGGATCCTTCATCAGCGGCTTGATCGCCAAGCGGCCCCGCTCATCATGAATCGCTTCAAGCGCGGCAGCGGCCGTGAGGCGCACGAACCAATCTTTATCTTGGAGCAGCTCAATCAGGGGATCAACCGCCTCCGAATCCTTGATTCGTCCCAAGATAATGACGGCCTGCTTGCGGACAAACTCATCTTTGTCCTTGAGGGCTGCAATGACCCGCCCCACCGCGGGCTTCCCTAACTCGGCCAGCGCAGAGGTCGCATCCTCGCGGAACTCATCAATCCGGAGTTGGCTGACCAACGGATCAAGCACGCGCTCATCTCTGATCTTCCCCAGCGCTTGAATGGCTGCTTTCCTGACCTCCCAATCGCGCAACAGCCGCAGAAGCACATCCACGGCCGGCGACCCGACGCCAGACAGCGCCTCAACCGCCGCCTCACGGACTTGCCAATCGCCATCGCGCAAGGCTTTCGAGAGCGGAGCGACGCATCGCTCATCTCCCATCTCGCCCAGAGTCACCACTGCTTCACGACGAACCACCCAATCGGGGTCCTGGAGGAGATCGATCTGGATATCGATCTCGTCCTTGGCTTCCTCCTCCTCCAGCGCCTCGGGCGCGGCGTCGAGCGCAGCCATTGGGACAAGCTCGTCCGTATTCGCCGATTTAGCGGCGGTCAGTTGCTCGGCGAGGGCATCAACCTGCGCATCGCTCTGCTTGCCCTCACCGGTCACGTCCACTTCCTGATCGTCCTGCTTCATGGTGCTCCTTGCGTTATCGCCGCCGTCACGATCGCCTCACGTAGTCTTTCGGCTCCATTTTGGCGCGTCCGCGCCGCCTACCCCTTCGCCTCGGCCCCGGCCGCTCCCTTCGCGCGCAGTACACGGGCTGCCAGCGACCGGCGCTTCCGTTGCGCCCGTTTCAATCGTTTGCGCAAGGATCGCACAGCCGCATCCCCTTCCGGATTCTTGTGTCCAGCGAGTTTGGTTTGAACCTTTTTCTGCAGTTTCGCTTCGTCCTGTTCTGCGGGTTTTGCTTTCGCCATAGGTGAATCGGGCTCCCTCTTCTAACAACACGGTTCAATGCATCGCGGAGAAGTGTAGTGCGTCGTTTTCAGGCCTGTCAACTAGCCATCACACTCAGCCACCCAGAGGAGCGGCCTTGCAGCCTGGCGACACCCGGGTGAGCGGGATGTTGGGGAGTGAGCGGATTACGCGACGAGGAGCACCGCAACCAGTCGATCCACATGATGGTCGGCTGCCAACACGTCCGCGACTCGGCGCAACCGCCGGAGCCCCCAGAGATCTCCTGGGTAGTGGCGAGCCGCCGGCCGACTAGGGAAGAGACCCTGCGGGCCCGGGGAAGTGTCCATCGAAGCCTGAGCTTCTGCCGCCGAGATCGTCAATAGACCTTTGCCTCGAGCTGCCACCAGTTGTTCAAGCAAGGGCCCTTCACCGACGACATCAACCAGCACCGGCGACAACCCCTTTTTGACCATCCCGAGGTGCTGTGCCGCTCCCATAGAGAGATCGATCATTCGCCCTGGCTTGTAGGGCCCTCGGTCGGTAATCCGGATGAACACCGAGCGGCCGTTCTGAGCATTGAGGACGCGAACGACCGTCCCGAGTGGAAGGCTGCGATGGGCGCCGGTAAACCCATACATATCGAACGGACGGCCGTCGGCCGCCAACTTGCCATGGAAGTCTTCCCCGTACCAGGAGGCGACCCCACGGTCTTTGGCGCTGACATCAAAGCTCGAATGCCCCTTGGGAAGCACCCCGCAGCCGCTCAAGAGCAGAAGACCAGCTGCAGCCATGGCGAAGGAGAAGGCATTGGACTGGCGTCGTTTCAGCGGCGAGTCATTCAGCATAGCCATTGCTCCCGGTGAATACCCTAGCCCTCAGTGTCCTCAGGCTAGCCCGGGTCCCTAGATCCGCCAACCCCCTTGCCAGCACCCCTACCACCTACCTCTGCGGGAGGCGAAGAACGCCCCCTCCGCGGCCCACTCAGCCCGCCTCGAGTGCTCTCTCGTCGGCAAGAATTCGCGAGGCTCCCTTAGGAACGGTGATGCAGCATGAGGCTTAGTTCAGGCGCAGCGCCCCATTTTCAAACTTGGTTGACGTGGACAGCTTCGAAAAACTCTCGTTCAGGACGTCATTGATCAGCAGCTGTGCATCGTCCTGATTGAACCAAAAGACGCTATCGGACCCCGTGCCCGTAAGGGTCATGCGCACCTTGCTGCCGTCCACACGATTGTTGCCCTGAACGACCAACTTGGCCTTCGAGTTCAAGTCCGTTCCGGCAAACCCACCCTTGGCGTCGACATCCATTTCCAGGATTTCCCCGGACAGCGTGACGTCGGACCCCGCCAGCGACGCATCGGACACCGCCACGGCCTGCCACCCCTTGGTGCGCAGGTAGTCCGCGAGGGCATTGGCGACGGCCTGGCCCGCGTCATTTCCGCGGACGTTGAACCGCTCGGTGCCGCCGAACCGTCCCGTATAGGTTCCAAGCCACGCGCGATTGGGTCGCTTGTCGTCAAACCGCACCACCCCAACCGTGGGCCCGGCAGACTTCGACACCGGTGCACTCCCCGGCTCGCGCAACGATGGGATCGAGAGGTTGACGACCTCACTCTGACCGGCGCAACCCACCACGAACAGAATACCTGCGAGGCTCAGCCCCACTCTCCCGCCTAGTCGCATCACAGTCGCCTCCTTCGCTCGTTCATATTGAAGATCTTGAGATGAGCCCCCGCTATTTCGCGGTAATGGAGACCGCCACCAACCCAGTAGAGGTCTTCTGATAGATCATTTGGACCATTTCACCAACTCGGATTCGATCCAACGACGTCATTTTCTTTCCCCGGCGAATCGTCGTGCGTTGGCCAAGCGTCGCGCCCACCACCATTTCACCGGTGTTCCCGCTCGTTGTCAGCACGATGGTCTGCGGCCGTTCCTCCACATTGACCGCCATGACCTTGCCGATCACGTGATGCGTGGAGACGGCGGCCCAAGCCGTCGGCGTCGAGACTCCTGCCACGGGCATGGCGCCGACGAGGAGGAGGACCATCACTGAGGCGACTGTCCGGTTCATAGGTATTCGTACCCTCGTTCTGCGGTGCGCAGCGCGTTCGGAGAGGGAGCGAACTATAGCGATTCCGGTCAGTTCTGTAAAGACGGTCGGCCAAGATGCTTGACCGACCATTTCGGAGTCAGTATGATTTTGCCGCAAGCGGGTTCCGTCAGTGCAGCCGTCGATTCCCCGCCTGTCCTCCGATCCCTATCGAAGATCGCGACCGCATGATTCACGTCCAGCATCTCACCAAGCGCTACAGCAACCACACCGCCATCCAGGATGTGTCCTTCTCCGTGGAGAAGGGAGAGGTCTTGGCCTTTCTGGGCCCGAACGGCGCGGGCAAGACCACCACCATGCGAATCCTCACCTGCTTCATGCCCGCCACCGAAGGCACTGCCACGGTCGCGGGATACGACTGTCTCGAACAACCTAACGAGGTGAAACGTCAGATCGGCTACTTGCCCGAAACACCCCCGGTGTATCAGGAACTCACGGTCCACGAATACTTAGTCTTCGTAGGCCGGCTGCGGGGACTGAGCGGGGCCTCGCTGACGCAACGCATGAACCACGTCGTGGACCGGCTCTCATTGGGAACCGTCCGGCATCGCCTGATCGCCAATCTGTCCCGCGGGTATCGCCAGCGGGTGGGCCTCGCGCAGGCGCTGATCCACGACCCGCCGGTGCTCATTCTCGATGAGCCGACGGTGGGACTCGACCCGAACCAGATCATCGAGATCCGCCAACTGATCAAGGATCTGTCGCAGGCGCACACGATCGTGCTCAGCACACACATTCTTCCGGAGGCCACGGCCATCTGCCAGCGCGTCGTCATCATCAACAGCGGACGCATTGTGGCGGAAGATACACCCGACCAACTTTCTACACGCCTGCGTCGGTCGGAAAAGATCAGCGTGCTCGTCAAACAACCCTCCGCGGACTGGACCACCCGTCTCCAACAGGTCCCTGGCATCCTCGTGGTCTCCCCGGACGAGAGTGGGCGCGGCGCATTGGTGGAAGCGGAGCTGGGGCGGGACGTTCGGGAAGACCTGTCCCGCTTTGTCGTCCAGCAAGGCTGGGGTCTGCTCGAGCTGAAGACGATCTCGATGACGCTGGAGGATGTCTTTATTCACCTCACCCAACATGAGGAAGGCATGCAATCCGTCGCCTCTGCCGAGACGTCACCCTCACCATGACACCGATCCAAGCTATCATTGCCAAGGAGCTACGGTCCGCATTCGTCTCGCCGGTCGTCTATGTGGTCGCCGCGGTGTTTCTCCTCATCTTTGGCGTCCTGGCCCACCTCGCCGTGCAAAGCGCCAGCATGCAGGCCGTGCGGATGATGCAGATGCAAGGGGGGATGGCTCAAGCCAACTTGAATGACATGGTGTTCCGGCCGACGTTTTATAGCCTCGCGATTGTGCTCCTGCTCTGTCTGCCATTGTTGACCATGCGTTTGTTTGCAGAAGAACGAAAACTCCGCACGTTCGAATTCCTGATGACCGCACCCATACGTATCAACGACATGGTCCTCGGCAAGTTCCTGAGCGTCTTTGTAATTTATCTGGGACTCCTGCTCTTGACCGGATTTGTGCCGCTCATCATGTCGCTATACAGCAGTTTCGACTGGAACTCGGTGCTGACAGGCTACCTGGGCTTAATCCTGCTCGGAGGGCTGTTTCTCGCAACCGGCGTCTTTGCCTCGAGCCTCACCGAGAATCAAATCGTCGCGGCCTTCGTCAGCTTTGGCATCCTGATCCTGTTCTGGCTGCTCGGCGCCGTCGGCAGGCTCATGGGGGACACCGGCCCGGGTAATTTTGTGTCCTACATGTCTTTCATCGAGCACTATGATCGTCTCGTGCGGGGCCTGATCGACACCAAGGACCTGATCTATTTCCTGTCCGGCATCACCCTCCTGCTGTTTCTGGCCCATCGGATCGTGGAGTCGCAGCGATGGAAATAGCTCGCCTGGGTTCCGTTATGGGCATGCTGGGAGGGCTGCTGGCCGTTGCGGGGATCATCCTCACGAGCCTCCTGCCCCCGGGCAAGCTGTGGCTCGTCACCGCGATCGAACTCGTTGCACTGCTCTGTTTTGTACTGTTTTTCGTGCTGCATTTCAGGACCCTTAAGGCCCTGTCCAAGCGGCGGAGCACCAGGCTCGGCATCAATAGTGTGCTCATGGCCGTGCTGTTCATGGGCATCCTCGGCATCATCAATTTCCTGGGCACGCGACATTTCCAGCGCTGGGACCTGTCCGAGACACAGAGTTTCTCTCTCGCCCCGCAGACACATAGCGTCCTCCGGAATCTCAAACAGCCCGTCACGATCACCGTCTTCTCCCAGGACGGCAGCCCCGGCTCCAACACGTTTCGGGATCTCCTCGAAAGTTATCGATCGGGGAGCGAGCGCATCCAGGTCAATTTCGTCGATCCGGAGCGACGCCCGGACGAAGCCCGACGATACGGCATCACCAAGCTCAACACGGCGGTCCTCGAATCCGGCTCGGAAAATATCCGCATTACCACTCCGTCCGAAGCGGAGCTGACCAGCGCACTCATTCGCGTCACGCGTGAGAACAAGAAGAAGATCCTCTTCCTGGAAGGACATGGCGAGCGCAGCCTGAGCAGCCGCGAGCGGGACGGCCTTGAGCTGGTGAAGGATGCCCTCGTCAAACAAGGCTATGACATCGGCACACTCTCGCTGCTACAGGAATCTGCCGTCCCTGCACAGGCAGCGGCCCTTGTCGTAGCGGGTCCCCAACGTCGCGTGACGGCGGAAGAAAAAACGCGCCTCAAGACGTACGTGAACGCGGGCGGTCGCTTATTTCTCATGTTGGACCCCGACACGAGGCCGGACCTCGAAGACCTTTTGAGCGGCTGGGGCCTCTCCGCCGGCCCAGGGGTCCTCGTGGACCTCCAGGATCGGCTAGCGATGGGCGACCTGACTGCCCTGCTCGTTCGCACCTTCACCGAACACGAGATCTCGCAGGACCTCAGTTCTGCCGTCCTGATGCCGACCAGCCAACACCTGACGTTCAAGGACGACGCCTCCGGCCTATGGGACTTTGTCCCGCTGGCCCGGACCTCCGCGCGCAGTTGGGCAGAAACCGATTTGCAAGGGCAAGGAAAAGTGGTCTCCTACACGACGGGCAAGGACATCCAAGGGCCCTTGCCGCTGGCAGGAATCCTGACGCCCAAGAAGGCTCCGGAAGAAGGCAAGCCTCGCCCAGCCGTCGTGCTCGTGGGAAATTCCTCCTTTGCCAGCAACGCGTACGCGAATTTTCCCGGCAACACCGACCTCTTTCTCCACATCATCAGTTGGCTCGCCCAGGAGCGTGATTTGGTTTCGATTACCCCGAAGGAACCGGCCTTCCGTCCGTTCATTCCCAACGCGACCCAAGCGACCGCGCTCTTCTGGTTACAGGTCGTCCTGCTTCCCGCAACCACCTTAATCTACGGCCTCTCGGTCTGGCGACGCCGCCGTCGGCTCTGATTGTTTCATGCGCAGGTACGGCACAACAGTCTTGATGGCGGTGTTGCTGCTCGGTCTCGCCGGCTATCTCTATTGGGTCGAACTTCCCACCCAAGAACGCCACGAGCGTCAGGAGGCCGAAAAGGCGAAGCTCCTGCCCTTCGATGAACAGGCGATTTCCGGCCTTTCCCTTCGCTCCGATCTCGGAGATGTCAAGATCGAGCGCGGAGAGGGACGAATCTGGAACTTGGCCAGTCCCGTCCAGGGAGAAGCCGACGCCAAGGAAGTCGACAACATGATCCGCGCGCTCGTCCTAGGCAAAGTCTCGCGGACGGTCGACGAGTCGGCCAAGACCCTGGCACCCTTTGGCCTCGAAAAACCTCCGGTCATCCTCACGATTCAGGCGGGTGCGCAGAGCGAAACATTGTCCATTGGGGATGCCGGGCCCATCTCCTCGACGCTGTACGTTTTGCGTCACTCCGATAAACGTGTCCTGCTCACCGACCTGGCCGGCAAAGATTTTCTCAACAAGTCTGTCATGACCTTCCGCAGGAAGGACATTCTGCGGTTTGAACAAAACCAGGTGGATCGGCTGCGGCTGACCTATCCTCCAACCGAGATCGTGCTGTATCTCATGAACGAGCCACCGGCCAAGCGCTGGAAGATCCGATCTCCGGTCGAAAGCCTGGCCGACCAAAGCGAGGTCCGGGCCTTCCTCTATCGCTTAGCGGATCTTAAGGCGATGGGCATCCTGGATCCCGGACCCGAACGGACCGCGATCGAACCGACGCTCGGGAAACCCGTGGCAACCCTCACCGTGCACGCGGCGGGAGCGGACCAAACCGTCAAGTTCTATCAGAGCAATCCAAAAAGCGGTGAAGCCTTCGCCGAACGTGTCGGCAGTGGCGCGCTCTACCGGATCAATCCCTCGTCGATCAAAGATCTCGCCCGTGACCTCTTTACCCTGCGCG
The DNA here is from genome assembly GCA_964449255.1 of uncultured Nitrospira sp. Lineage (GTDB taxonomy): Bacteria > Nitrospirota > Nitrospiria > Nitrospirales > Nitrospiraceae > BQWY01. The sequence goes on from CAYUYE010000021.1 coordinate 10,181, forward strand.
ATAAACGCTTGCTCGGGGTGGACCTGCCCGACATCGCGATGTTGAGTGTCAAAACGCGGGAGACTGCCTACACGCTCATCAATCAAAACAACGAATGGATCTTGGAAGATCAGCCGACTCGCAAACTCAGCCAGGAGGCCACCGAGCTCTTTGTGAGCCGAGTGGTGAATTTGCCGGCCGAGAAGCCAGAGATCAAGCAGCCGGGGGCCCTCGCGCCCTATGGGCTCACCTCACCCGCGGCCGAATTCACCGTGACGTCCCGTGAAGGCAAAATGGCGGGGCACCTACTGCTCGGCAATCAAGTCAATGGGCTCCTCTACGCCAGGGGACAGGGACTGACCGGCATTTACCAAGCGCGGGCCGATATCCTCACGCAGATTCCAACCAAAGAGTCGCTGTTCAAGCCCACGGACGCACCAGGCGCACCAGAACCAGTGGCCAAGTAGTCGGTCAAGGCGTCGCAAATCGGATAGAGGCAGCTCATAGCCCCGTGCTAGACATTGCCGATACCTTTCAGTATCGTACCTCTCACGCCCCCGTAGCTCAGTTGGATAGAGCAGCGGTTTCCTAAACCGCGGGTCGGACGTTCAATTCGTCTCGGGGGCACCAATCTTTTCCCCAAGCGTCACGCCAACTTCCGCCGTCTTGGACTCACCGCTCCTCTCTCCAACCGAACCCACCTTCACGGTTTCTGTCACGGTTCCGTTGGAAATCGTCCGCGTTTTCTCCTCTGGGACCTTACCAGTTTGGTCTGCTCTCGTAGGTCGTCCAAACCCCGCCACACCCTCCACTGCTGCCTTCAAATGCGACGGGCTCAGGTGGGCATACCGTTTGACCAGCGCCGTGGTCGAATGCCGCAGCAGGGCCGCAATGGTGCCCTCGTTGTGGCCATTCATAGCCAGTCTCGACGCGAAGGTATGTCGGAGGTCGTGCCACGTGGCCCATTCAATCCCGGCTTGCTTCACGGCAGGCATCCAAACACGGGAATAGAAGTTCCTGGCATCCAATGGAGTAGCAGGGTTTTCCGATGGAAAGACCCACTTCGAGCACTGCCAGGAATCCAGGCGCCTAAGAATCGCCTTGGCCTCTTCGTTCAGGTGGACATACTGCACCCCACCCGCCTTGGTCGTCGACAGCGTCAGGAAGCCCCGCTCCAGGTCAACATCTTTCCATTGCAGCCGGAACTGTTCAGCCTGTCGCAACCCCGTCAGGATGGCCATTCGCGCCCAGGGTGCATAGACTGGCCCAAGTTTCTCCACCAGCACCGCTTCTTCTTCGATCGACAAGAACCGAGTCTTGCCTTTTGGCTCCTTGTACATGCGGAGATTCAAGACCGGATTGCTCGCCAGCTTGCCTTCACGGACGGCGACGTTCAGAAGGTGACGTAACCATTCCACGTACCGGTTCACCCGTTGAGGCGTCAGACGCCTGTCGGCCGCTCCATTTTCCTTTGCTTCCACCACCACAGTCCTCAGCAATTGTTGCCGCGCCTCTTCCAACGCTTGGACTGTAACGGCATTCAAGCGCTTCCCTCTGAAGTAGTTCTTCCACCATCCAGCAAAGAACCGCTCCGCAAGTTGTGTCATGGGTTTCTTGGCCGAGATGCTCAGCAGGTAGCGGTCAATCAGAGCCTCAACCAGTTCATAACCTCCATGTTGATAGCGCTCCGGGAAGAACCGCCCCGCCTTCTGTTCCTGCTTGGCTTTTTCGTAAAAGTCACGCGCTGCGGTCTTCCTGGCAAAGCTTCCAAACCGCCGCTCTCGACCTTCGTGATACAGCCGCACGTACCATACAGGCTTGCCGGTTGCATCCTGCTTGGCCAGCAAACCCCGGTCATTTCTCCCTGCTCGTGCCATCGTTCACCGTCCTTTCTTGGTCGCTCGCCGTGCATCGAAATGCTGTTCCAGCAAGTAGCGAATAAACCCGCTGGCCGTGGTCCCTTCCTGCCGCATGGCATCCAACCGCGCCTTTATCGGCTCTGGGAGCTGTATCAACAGCCGCACCATCTTCATCTCTATCACCCCCTTTCCCAGAACGTAAGCTTTCTATCCTATGATATTCTTCTATGTCAAGTGATATTTGACGCACTCGGTAGCCGAGTGGTAGCCTCGTCTCCGCCATGGCACGGATTGTCCCAGACGGCACAGGAGCGTGGAACTTCCGCGATATCCCCCGCGAGCTGATGCGCCGCGTAAAAATGGCAGCCGCTCACGAGGGAAAGAGCGTTAAGGACTTCCTGATCGAACTGGCTGAAACTCGACTTCAGGAGCTTGAGCGGAAGGGGATCCTGCCCAAAGGGAAGTAACCTGGGATAGATCCAGCAAGTCTCACTGTTGAGATCATAAATGGGTGTACAGCTATCCTTGCGCCTTTTGTCCCGTCTAGGGATGTGGCGGCCTTCTGGACCAAACTAAAATGCCCCTCATAGAAGCCAAACCTATCCCCATTGACCCATCGGTAAGAGCACTCACAGTGGACAAGCTACGATGTGACGTAAGGGAGTATAAATCGCTACTTGATTCTCGTTCGTCGGAGCGGCTGGTTCATCAGTTCCTCGCCAGTCACAGCTACTTTTTCAATGGAATTATTCGCTTGTATTCGTGTTCTCCTCTCTATTCAAAGATCAAATTGGGGGAGTGCTATGAGCTTGATTTCGCATGTATTGACATAAGCAGCTTCGGGCCAGAATGGCAGCTCGTGGAAATTGAATCAGCAAAATCCACACTGTTCAGAAAGTCCGGTGACCAAACTTCGATACTTACCCATGCTATTAGACAAGCGCAAGATTGGCATCGATGGATTCACAGCAACGTTCCCTATGCGCAAAGGCTTTTGCCACAAGTTGAATATCCAATTTGCCATGTGTTTGTCGGGCGCAGAAAAGAATTAACGGATGGTGCAGCGAAACGATTGCGGCGGCTCAATTATGATTTGAGACAATCCATACAAGTTCACACGCTAGACTGGTTTGCTTCTGCCGCACAAAGCGTGGAGAACTTGGTTGCTCGCGACAACGGGGGGAACTGGCCATTGCGCATGAAGGCGTTGAAGCATAAGGACCTGGCGAAAGGACTCCCATCTGAGGTGGCTCAGTTCTTTAAGCCGTATGAACCTGGGGGCTGCTATGAGAATATGAAACAATTGCACAGAAAAGAGCGAGAGCACTTGTACGATGATGATGGGGGACGAGATGGAAAAGACTTCATTTAGCTTGAGACATGAGACCGAAGCATAAGCACTAGCCGTATAGAAGGACGGTCAAATTGACCGTATGAGCTTTGACTGAAAGGCTTGACCCCAAAGAAACCATCACCATCGCCGGCCTGGCCATTTCCAATATGTGGGAGATTGCCGCTCTGCTGGAAGTCCTCAGCCGCAAGGGCATTCTCACCAAACAGGATGTGTTGAACGCCATTCAGGATCTGCGGCGCAAGAACCCCGCCGCTGTGACCCCGCAGGAAGCCTTCCCGGAGCCCTACCTGATGTCGGAAACGCAGGACCGGATCATCCAAGCGATCTTGGATACGTTCGTGAAGGAGGGCGTGACCACTGGGCAAGCTAAGACACTGCTGGGCAAGGTGGACGTGTTGCTTGATGTGGGTGAGAAGTTAGCAAACAAGGCGACGCACTGATGCCACTTGATGGAAAGCCTCTCCACGAAGTTACCAAGGCCGATCTGCAAGAGCTAGTACTTAACAAGGTGCGGGAGAGGAAAACGATCGAATACAAACGGTCCCTACCCGGAATGAGGTATGACGACAAGAAAGAGTTTCTTGCTGATGCCTCCTCGTTCGCCAATACGCACGGTGGTCATTTGCTCTATGGCATTCAGGCGGAGAATGGAATCGCAGAGGAGCTTATAGGAATTGAGGATACTGAAATAGACGCCGCTACTGCTCGACTGGAGAGCATGTTGCGAGATGGTGTGAGACCAGGCCTCACAGGAGTACAGGTGCACCCCGTCCGCCTAGAATCGGGTAAAACAGTCCTCGTCCTTCGCGTCGGCAGAAGCTGGGCCTTGCCTCATCGAGTGACCCTGGAAGGGCATGACAAATTCTACGGAAGGAGCACCGCTGGGAAGTACCCCCTCGATGTTCCTGAATTGCGTGCGCTCTTCAACCTATCCGATTCGCTAGCGGAGCGAGTGCGGACCTTTCGCGCAGAACGTCTTAGCAAGATTGGAGCTGGTGATGCCCCGGTCCCTCTTGTCAACGGGCCAAGAACAGTCCTGCACATGATTCCGTTTAGCGCGTTTCTCCCCGGGGGCACACCCGCTCATCTGAAATTCAAGGACTTGAATCATAAGTGCCCTCCGATAGGCAATCCAGACGGTACACACAGGCTGAACTTCGACGGGTTGCTCACCTATGTCCCTGAGTCCGGCTCAGATTCACTTCGTTCTTATGTCCAGGTTTTCCGCAATGGGTGTATTGAGGCTCTCGACGCCGCGATCATCGGACTCTATGAGGAGCACAATAATCGTCGCATCATTCCAGCCGTATTCTTTGAAGGGGCACTAATACAGGCAGTTGGGCAGTATGTTGAGGCGATGAAGCATATTGGAGCGCAGCCTCCTTTCGTCATTATGTTGAGCCTACTCGACGTAAATGGCTATGTCATTCCAGATCCCCAGGGATTCAGTGGGAGGCACTCGATTGACAGAGATAACTTATTGCTTCAAGAACTTCTTCTAGAAACCTTCGAGTTCAATGTTGGCAAAGCACTTCGTCCCATGTTTGACGCTATCTGGAACGCGGCGGGATACGCAGCCTCACCCAACTATGATGAAGAGGGACACTGGAAGGGGCGTAGGTGAGGCAGGAAATGCACGTCCGCGGGCACGCCAATGAAGTGTCAGCCTTATGCAGCGTTTACCGCAGTAAGCCGGGCTAGGCGAATGCGCCGGATACAAGTTGATTCCATCGCAAGGTGTTGCCTGATACTCCTTTGCCTTCCTTCGTTCGCTCTAGCGGACTTCACTGGATCAGTCAATCAAATCGTCGACGGCGACACCATCGACATCCAGCATGAGGGCAAAACCGAACGCATCCGCCTCAACGGAATTGACGCGCCCGAGAAGGGACAGGACTACGGACGCCGCGCTAGCCAGGTCCTTGAAGGGTTGATCGCGGGCCGTGAGGTAAAGATCCAGGCCCACGGCACTGACAGCCACGGACGGACCATCGGTGACGTGCTACTCCCCGATGGCACCAACGCGAATCATGAGATGGTGAAAGCGGGGCTGGCCTGGTGGTACTGCCGCTATTCCGGGAGTGAGGTGCTACGTGACCTCCAAATCGAGGCACGGCAGGAGAAGCGCGGCTTGTGGGTCGATCCCGTCCCCATCCCCCCGTGGGTCTACCGCAAACTCCAGCGCAAGCAGGTACCGGATGTGCTGGATTTCGAGTGCCCTGGAGAACGAGAGTCCGTCCCCCTGGCCACCTCAAACACCCCCTCAACTGCACCCGTCCTCGGCAACCGCAAGAGCCACGTGTACCACCTGCCCGGCTGCCCTGGCTACGTGAAGGTATCTCCCAAGAACCAGACACCCTTCCCCAGCGCGGAGGAAGCGGAGGCGGCGGGGTACCAGAGGGCAGGAAATTGCCGTTGACAAATTCGAGGGAGGTGATTGCGGTCGCGGAGCTGCTCGGACTGTTGCTTGCACTCGGATATTCTTCGGTCGCTGGTGCAGACCACAAAGAACGCGGTCAAAACCTGGAAAGAAGCCGCTACAAAGTAGTGGTTTTCCCAACAACAGCGATACTCGCGGAATAGTGGCGTTGCCTCGTCAAGTAGGACCAAAGTCCTAGCCGTCAGAAACAAGGGCCTGCCGTCCTTGTGAGGGGTACCGCCTTCGGCAGGTGTCTCGTACACTCAAGAGACTATGCCGGACACGTCCTCTTTTGTGCCCCGATTACATCACCGCTTCCGAGTGTCGCTGCCTGTGGACGTCCTACACCCGCGCTTTGTCGGCAAGGGCCAAATCGCCAACGTTTCCCTTCGTGGATGGCGCATCCTTGGCCAGGTGCAGGTTGAACCTGGCGATCAAATCATTCTCCGACTGACGATCGGGGATTCAGACAAACTAGCTCTTGATGTGCGAACCATCGTCCGTTGGATCCGCGAGGAGGCCTTCGGCGTGGAAGTGCTGGGCTATCAACCGACGCTTGAGGCCCGGGTGCGTAAATGGATTCACAGCCTTGGCCCTGGAATCAGGGTGGCGCCTTCGCTGTCAGGGTCATAAAAAACTTCCAAGGGAGAAACGCCCATGCCTCGCTTGGTCAGAACTGCGCTCTATCGTGAGACTCGGCAGGAGCTTGAACGGTATCTAACTGAATACGGCGAGTTGGTCGAGAGCCCCGGCTTCGGCTATCGCTACTGCCCGAAGGGCGGACGCGCCATGACGGGGTACGAAGTCCGAATCATCGCTGAGATTGTGCGCGAAACCAACGTCCTTTGGGCGAAGCAGGCCTACCAGGAGAACGACATCGTGGGGTGCTGAGTCAGCGAACTACCCCTACCCTTCAGAACGAAGACGATCCACGAGCGCCTGAATCGTCAAGGGCGCGTTCCCCTCCGCCCGGTTGTTCGCCAGCACATAGGACAGCCGGTCCTCTAGGATGGCTTGCCTCACAAGGTCCACGGTATCTGCTCGCATGTCGGGAAGCTCCTCCACAAGCGTCGTATAGGGCTCTGCCCGTTCCTTCGCCGCTGCGTATGGCATCTTCAACGGCGTGAGCAAGCGCAACACGGTGAACGGGGCAGTAAAGCCGCCCATCTTCTGATGCTGCTCGCCTAAGCGCGGCATGTAGGTCCAATGGTTGTAGACGTGGGCAACACCATGCCTCGCCAGGAGGTCGTGGTAGGCGGCCCCGAGAAGCCCACTGTTACGGATCTCGACGGCGTAGCGGAAGTCCTTCGGGAGGTGGCTGAAGAAGTCGTCCAGCTTGCTGAAAAACTCGTCTGAGGGAATGCCGTGCCGTTGGAACTCGAAGAGGAAGGGGCCGGTATGGGGCTGGAAGTGGGCTTCCCGGTAGGGCGTCAGGACGAGGTCCGTGAACAGCTTGGCATCGAGAAACCGAGGGTTGGGCTGTCCTGCTTTCGCTCCGTAGCGCGGCTGCTTGGCAAAGGTGGGGATGGTGATCTCCTCCCAGACTTTGCAACACATCTCAAAGCCTTCGGGCACCTGCCCCGCATAGCGGCATAGTTGGTTCCCCGTGGTGGGCCGATAAAACGTCGCGTCATTGCCGACACAGCGGAACAGTGGTTCCCCTTGGTAGCTGTACTGGGTGAACTCCTCCAAACAGAGTTGCGAGAATTTGGCCTTGGGATAGGTCCGCTGATAGACCTGCCCCTGCCAGCCCTCGTAGGTCCACGTGGAGGTCCCGAAGCGAATGAGCGGCGAGAGCGGCATCTACGTTGTGAGGTTGACGGGAGGGAACGTGCAGACCCAGCCCTCATACGGCTCGATCCAGGCATCCGACATGCCGCCGTCGGTTCGATCGAAGTGGTCCGCCATTACGCAGCTGCACCAGTCGATCGACCACGCGAGCGTATCGTGCACGGGCCCGTCCATGGGATTGCGGATGCCGTACATTAACCCCGCGCGAGCGTACACGGCTGGACGATAACCCCTCTTCCACAGTTCCCAGCCGTAGCGCGTGTGCCTCAGTTGTCCGGGGCGAGCTTTCTTCACAGGGCGCTGAAGCAAACGACTCACGGGAGTGTCTTCGAATCCCTCCACTGGTCCAATGGGACCGGGGTTGTTCGGGCTCACGATGGCCTCGCCGTTTCGAGAGTATCGGTAGCTTCCAAAATCGCGGGAGCGATGCTCCGACGTGCGGTTTGACATGAGGCGACTCTCGTGGACAATCTCGCCGAGGTAGCGACCGTCGTGAGCAATGACAATCCCACAGCTCAGAAGGTGGCCAATGGCGGCACCCGATGGGGCGAGCAGTTGACCGTCCACCAAGGTTGCGATGTGACGCCCGTGGCTATCGAATAGAAACCGCGTCCCGGTTCCCTTGTGCCCAATACGCATAGAGCCAAACAACCTTTGGTTCGCAAATCTGCTGGCGCATGGTGCTTGGGCGAAGCGGGTCAGGTCAAGAGTACTCGTCGGGTGCCGATTTGTCTTCTAAGACTGTCTGCGCCTCGGCCACGTCCCGACACGACCGATCCACGATGATCGTTACCCTGGAGGAGGGGTGCTCCCGCATCTCACCAGGGATTAATCGGGCTGCGATTTTGTAATATTCGCTCGGGTTGTCCTTGGCCCATTGAAGAAAAGCGACATGGCCCCCGAGGCCCTCGTAGACAATCTGCACGGCTTCCCGAAACGCCACGTTGATGCGGTTCGGGGTGCCTCTGACTCTTCCGCCGCTTTTCAATCGTCCTGTTTCGAAAGGCATTCTTTCTATCTCTATTTTAGAGCGTGAGATGCGCTATTGAAGGCGCGTTTCGGTTGCGTCACGCCAAGCCCCGCCGGGCACGCCACCCAGTCAGCTAGAGCATCCCACCCGAAGCCACTTGTCGTCCCGTAAAGTTCCATGGCGCATCCAATCCCAGGGAATCCTAGACAGGCGCTCCGTAACTGGGTGCCAAACCGTCGCACCGTTGGCGTCTGTCGCAACGACTTCGCCGCAACAGTCGCCGAGAAGGGGACTTTCCCAGGATAGAATTTCACCAGGCTCGGGCACTCGTCGCACCTTGGTCGGTGCGCGGGCCAGCAACTTCCTGGCGTCCTCATCGGAAAGGTCTACCGGATGGCCTGGCACTAAGGCGCGGACTTCACCACTGGGCAATCTAATCTTTATCGGTTGCAATGGCGCAATTATCATAGATCGAGTATTTCCCCATCCCGCTCGTTCCAAAGATGATCACCCCCCTTACCCACTCCCAGGTGATCACCTTTGGAAGGGGGATCTTCTTTGGCGTTTTTCGCGGGGTTCTGAGGTGTCTCTCCTACAGTCTGCCCAAAGGAGATCACCTCCCTTGAGTGATCCTCTTTGGGGAGTTGCCAGGTCCATTCCCCTTGAAAGCCTTGCTTGGCCGCGTTGATCCCAAGGCCTACTTTAGCTCGCCTCACGGTGACCCACGCATGGCCGGCAGCCTTAGCTTGCTTTTCGAGATCCTTCACGGGAACTGGACCGCTTGAGAGCGCATCCCGTAGCCAGTCCGTCGCATCGTCCCGTTCCGTTCTGACCTCCTTGGATTCAGCGGCAGCAAGGAGGAGATTGGCCGCATTCTGTGGGGACTCCCCGAGCCACTCAATTCCCGCTGCACCGGGATTGCGTTCAATAACCCGATATCGAAGCGATGGGGGGGGCGCTGCGAGATTGCTCTTGGTGAGGGCGAGCACGCGGGTCTGGCCGTCCGCGTCGTCCGGGTCCGGCGCCACCAAAAGGCCAGAGCGGGCGGCTCCCACAATCCCAATGGAGCCACCTCCTCGGTAGAGCGGGTTCCCGTGTTGACCTTTGTTCAAGTGACGGACGACCAGAAAGGATGCCCCCGTTTCCGCGGCCAGCTCTGCCAGTGGAGCGAGTAGCCGTCGTATGTCTTGATCACGGTGCGTATCTCGGGTATCGGGCACATAGGCCATGAGCGGGTCAATCACCACAAGAGCGGCGTCCACGGCGTGGATTGCCGAACGGAGGGCTGCCACGTCGCCCAAGTGTGGGGCACGGGGCTTGCCATTATCGTGTACTTCTTCGAAGACGCAGATCCGATCCAGGGCTGCCCCCGCAGCCTCAAGACGTGGCCGGATAGTATCGCCTGGATCGTCCTCGGCGCTCAGCAAGACCACTCCACGTGGACCGTCGAGGTGCCCGCATCTACCATCGGGCATCGCACGGCCGGTACTGACACAGGCGGCAAGATCCAACGTCAGGAGGCTTTTCCCAAGACCCGGATCACCATCGAACACGGTCAGTTTTCCGCGCGGGATTCGGCCCGGCCAGAGCCATTGAATCAAGCGTGGCTTCACGTCGGCCATTCGGGTAAGGCCCTGTGGGGTGCATCCTAGGAGGGCGCTGGGCAGCGATGATGGAAGCTCATGGACCATCGCGGTCAGGCGACTGAGATTGGCACCGGTGTCTGCGGCGCAGAGAACACTGCCGAGCCCTGCGCGCAGGGCTCGGATCTGCGCCTTCTCAGCAACAATCCGGGAATGATGCTGGACGTTGGCCGCACTCGGCACGGCGCCGACCAATTCAGCCAGGTAGGCAGCTCCACCAGCTTGGTCGAGCTCGCCCCGAACTTGTAATCGGTCGGCTAGTGTGATGTTGTCGATTCTCTCGTTTGCCTTAGCCAGTTCCAACATCGCGGCATAAATCTTCTGATGCGCTGTGAGGTAGAAGCTCCCCGGGTGCACCAACTCTGCCGCTTTCTCAAGCACCCCTTCATCAAGCAAAACGGCCCCGAGGATTGCCTGCTCGGCTTCTATATTGGATAGTGGCGCATCCGGCTTCTCGGCCACTGCTCCACTGGCGGCGCCGTGCCAACGGCTCATGATTTGTTTCCTCCATGTCCCGGTTCCACAATGGCCGAGGCCTCATCCCGAAAAGGCCCGCGCTTCAATTGTTTCGCCCGCGCCGCCTCACGAATCAAGCGGCGCACCATCCCCTCGCTCGTGGCCCCATCCAGGTGGCCCAGCGCGACCAGCGCATCGTATTCCTGCGCGCCAAGCCGAACGGAGATCGTGATAGCGTCCTGCTGCATCACACCGTCAGCGGGCATGGGGTGTCACGGGTTGCTGCGCGAGGGCACGCAAGGCTTGCTTGACTTCCTCAATGTCGAAGCGTCGTCCGCGAAGGCGAGGGCCCGCAGCATAACTCGGGATGAGCCCTGCTTGAGCTAGGCGGTAAATGCTTGACTTTGCCTGACCGAGTTTCGTCGCGAGTGTTGCCGCGTCTACAAGCATTGCGTCCATGTGAAATCCTCCCTGATTCTGTCGCTCCATCATGGGGCGTACAGAGTGATGCTGTGCCAGATAACTCAGGAAAGGATTGCTGAGGAGAGGCAGAATTGAGGGGCTTAATTTGCCCCTACCGTCGCATTCGGGAGAGTTCCGGTTTGAGGAGATTCCATACAGATTTGCTCATGAGATGGACTTGGAACTCTTTATAGGTGCGTTTGAGGGTGCCGAGATCAGTATCGAAATGGTGTGAGGCAAGTCTTTTTTGGACCTTGGACCACGAATTCCCGGATTTCCTCAGATCGTAGATGGCTTTAGCCATTTTGAGCCGAGTCCTAGGCCAGCCCGGCGTGCCCCGCTTCCTGCCTAATCCAAAAGCAGCGTCTAGTGTTCGAGCCTGGCCTGACAAGTACTTATCAAAGGCGTTTGCGGCAAACCTCGCGAGATCGAGGGGAATGGGGGAGCTGGGGAAGGTAAGCTTCCGGAGCCCTCCTGAGAGCTGCTTAATCCTAAAACGTGGATGAGGTTCGCTTCTCAGCGGCATGTCCCCTCCTGTAGGATCCTGGTGAGGAAAGCCAGCACCAGGATGCCCGACGATACCACCGCGAGATACATGAGGCAACGCGAGGTAGCAGTGGACCTTGACGCGTCCCCGCGTATGGCCTAGCCTTGCCTACTGAATTCTAAGGAGGAGGATGCCGCAACTCACCTAGGGACTCGGCTCAATGGAGGGATAGTGAGTATGAGGACGCTGATCAGAATCGCAATCCACTACCGTATTCTCTTAATCCTCCTGTTAATCATGCTCGTGTTGGGTGCCTGCGCGAACCAACCTCGACAAGAAGCTTTCGATCCACCCGGTTTCTTTTCTGCACTAGTTCACGGGTTCTTCATATTCTTTAGTCTGATCGGAAGTGTCTTCTTGGACGTCCGAATCTATGCGTTTCCAAATTCGGGCTTCTTTTATGATCTAGGCTATTGTATTGGCGCGGCTATCTTTTTGGGTGGGTCGGGTGCAGCGCGTTGAAAGCCAATTCGCTATTGGATTAAGGACGGCCTAGAATCTAGCCATCGAGTGCAAGAATTCCCCGGAGCGGCAACAGGCCTAACCCGAACAATGCGAGGTTGCCCTTTTTCGGCGGGTTCCCTTCCGGAAGAAATGAAATCCGAATGCCCCCGGGAGGGGTCCCCCAAGTGTCTAGCCATAGGCGACGAGGTCCTCCCATCGACCCCCCGGCCTCCGACGAAGTACCCCGGCCTCCTTCTCCCGGCCGCTCAGAGAAAACACAGAGGGCCCCCCTCCTTGATGCGTCACGGTTCCAGTCACGGTTCGAATCCGAAAATAGTCAAGGTGAGGGGATACCACGGGAGAGCGCACGAAACAACGGCAGGCCACAAACCCCTTGATGGGCCTGTGCTTGCCGTTGCATGGTGTGGCGTGCTCTGGTCTGGTGTTTCTACGTAAACAGGTTTCCTAAACCGCGGGTCGGACGTTCAATTCGTCTCGGGGGCACCATACCGCACTTCGTGTGGGCCGGCGGCTCTTCCGGCGCAGCCGTCTTTATCAGCGCCGCCGGAGAAACTCCATAATCTGTTCCTGGCTCCCCAGGCGGAGCCTCTCTTCATTGAGCGGCCGGATAGACACCTCAATTGGCTGGGTTTTCTGTGGGCCGGAGGGCTCGACCAAGCTTGCTAGTGCCGGGCGTTCCCCCGTTCCATTGCCACGCCCGGGGAGACACCGCACGGTGACCTGACTTCCACTGCGTCCTCATCAGGGCCGCCGGAGAAACACCATATCTGTTCCTGGCTCATCAGGCGAAGCCTCCTTCCTTGCGCCCGCGGATAAACACCTCCAATAATTGGATCTCTTTTCTTTATCCGCCAAGTGTCCCTTGATTGGCGTGTCCCGCCTCTCTCCAGGCCATGCCGCTCGAGACGGAGGCTGGTAACGACCTTGACGCTAAGTCCTTGATTTTCCGATGCTCCTCCCTGCTCGATTTCTCTATTCCTTCCGGAAGTGTGCCTCCCTGTCCCCCTGCAGGATTTTGGAGATTTGCTACACTTTTACGTAGCCCGGTGCACAATAGGTACATCGGCAACTCGTGGAGGGTGCATGCGTCATCGGTCGAAGCCTCGAGTAGGCGTGAAATATCCGGTTCAATTCTTGGGCGATTCCACGGTTGGGATAGGAGCCCTGGTGAACCTTTCCGGACCGGGCTGTGCGGTTGCCAGCGACACTTCCCTGGAACCGGGTGCCTACGTGTCCCTCCAAATTAAAGTGCCCAAGATCCGGAAGCCCGTCGTGGTCGCGGTCGCCCTAGTCCGCTGGGTGAAGAAGGGCCAGTTCGGCTTGGAATTTATCCGTTACGGCAAGGGCGGCCGTGAGCGCCTCGAACAGATCGTGGCCGGAAAAAAGGAGAACTTGATCCTCACCCAGACTGACGAAGACATTTGGGCCGACTAGGCTCTCGCGCCGCCCCTCTTCACCTCCCCTCCTCCCAGCTCCATCGACCACCTGCACAAAAGGGCAAGTTTCTTGCCGGTTTGGCCACCCTCGGTTAGACTTTTTTAGCAGCGGGTCAATTTCGCTGAACTTTATGCCGAAACCCAGCACGAAAGAACCCGGTCGAGCCCGTCCTAAGAACGCAGCGGCCATCGAGGTCGTCAACGACTGCCTTCAGATGATGCGCGAGCTGTTGGCGCAGGTGGAGGACCTCAAACAGGAAGGTCATCCGTACCGCGACGCGATTCGCACACGCGCCGAACTCCAGGTGCGCGAATGCGCACGCCGCGTCTTTGGAGATCGCTCGCCAGAAGCCGTGCAGTGGAAGGCCTACCACGTGCGCTCCACGAGCCCTAAGGAAGTCGCCGAGAGCATCTCGCAGTTGCACAACCTGGTCGCCCAATTCGAACGGAAGAAAATGGAACTTCTCGGCCATGCACCGCCCGCTCCGGAGAAATCCGAGGCGCCTGCGTCCGCGCCGCCGATTCCCGTACCGCCGGTCTCCGTGTCGCCGAAACTCGCCGCCCCGACGGCGCCGACCGTTCCGGTGACCACCAATTTGCTCGTTACATCACAGATTGAGACGCCGCAGGCTCAGGCCTCGGCTCCGCAGTCCAGCCCTTCGCCTGCGCTGCCACGAACCGTTACTGGTCCGAGCACGCCAATCGCACCCGAGCCCCGTGAGCAGGTTCGGGAGTCTGCAATTCAGGCTGAAGCGTCGGTTGCGGCCCCGAGGCCCCTTCACTTCGTGCCTTCTACTCCGCCGCCGCCCGCTCCAAGCGTAGCGCCCGAGTCGCCACCTCCGACACCTCCAACGCCGTCGCCCACAGAGACCTTGAACGCGGCGGCGCCGAAATCACCAGCCGGCGACCCGCTCGAGCTCGTGCGGAAGATCTGCGCCCGTTTCCACAGCGTGGCCCGTCAACTGCGCTTGCGCCGGGAGTATCGCCCCACGCTCGACGTCGAGGACGAACGCGACGTGCAGGATCTGTTGTATGCACTCTTGCGGTATGAGCTCGATGAGGTGTCGGCCCATGAATGGGTGCCGCAGTACCAACACCCCATTCCCTCCGTCGCCCTCGTGTTGCCTCGGCACCGCCTCGCGGTGATTGCGAAGAAAACCAAGACCGGTTGCGGACCGCGGGAACTGACGCAACAACTCGCGATCGACGGCCAGGAGTTCTCTCCGGCCGCCGGCTACCAGACGGTGCTGTGCTTCGTGTACGACCCAGACGGCCGCATCGGCAACCCCCGAGGGTTGGAGGCTGATCTCACCAACGTGAGCGACGCCCAAGTCATCGAAGTCGTCATTGCTCCGAAATAACCATTACTGGCTCCGCGCTTCCCTCGGTTGACTTCACGTCGGGGCTTCCGCTACTGTCTGCCCCGTCTCATGGTCGCAGCTCATCGACCTCGATCCTTTTGACCCGGAGAGCAATGCATGGCTGATCGTGCCTACATCCTGATCAATGTGGCCCCAGGACAGACCCGTGAGGTCGTGAAGTCACTGTCCATGCTCAAGGAAGCCAAAACGATCGACCCCTGCTGGGGAAAGCCGGACATCTTTCTGGTCGTGGAAGTCGCGGACCAGGACGCCCTCACCTCATTGGTTCGGACTAAGATCCATGCCATTCCCGGTGTGGCCCAGACCGAAACGCACCTCGTCTATAAACTCGGCACGTAGCCCAGAGGGTCATGGCCCCCCGCACACGCGTTCAACTCGGATGGCTCGCCGCCGCGATGGTTCCGCTGCTCCTGGTGAGTTGTGCCGGCTCAGGATTGCACGCCTCGGACACCCTCGACAGCGCCGAAGCCGTGATTGCCCTGCCCGCGAACCAAGTGCGGGATGCGGTCGCCGAAGTGTTCACCCAGGATGGGTATGCGGTGGACATTGCCGAAGGGCCGCGCGCGGAAGTGACTACGGACACCCGGCGGGAAACCGGCGGTCCCTGGAATTGGCTGCTCCGCACCCGCTTCGGGGTGGGCAGGAGCCAAGCAGAAGCGACGATTACGGAGCTGGCTGACGCGAATTCTCGCTTGCAGATTCTCGTCCGTCATGAGGGCAAAGCCGCGTGGTGGAACCGCTGGTCGGACAGTCCCCCTCCGGTCCCACAAAGCGCCGGCAATTATCTACGGTTGGTCAAGAACCAGTTGAAGGTTTTGTAGCAGAGTCGGGGCTGGCCTCCGCGTCTTCTCCCAGATCGATCCCAAACCGCTCGGCCATCCGATACAACGTGCGCCGATCGATGCCCAGGATCTTGGCCGCCTTCACCTTGTTGCCTTTCATTTCCTTGAGCACCCGCAGCAAGTGGCGCCGTTCGATCTCCTCCAGCGTCAGCATGGCTTCCGTGTGGTCGTCGGCTTTCACCGCGGCGGGCGGCGTAGGTTCCGCCACATTCCCGGCCTGAATGCTTTCCGGGAGATCCTGCGGCAGCAGGACCGGGCCTTGACTCAGAGACACGGCCCGCTCGATGGCATTTTCCAGCTCGCGCACATTGCCCGGCCACCGATACGTTTCGAGGCGATCCAGCGCCTCTGCCGAGAAGCCGCGCACCGGGTGATCCGACCCACCCGCATATTTCTGCAGAAAATGTTGCGCCAGCATCCGCACGTCCTCCCGACGTTCCCGCAGGGGAGGCAATTTGATCCGCACGACGTTCAGGCGATAAAACAGATCCTCGCGAAATTTTCCGTCTTTGACCATCGCGCCCAGATCGCGATTCGTCGCAGCGATGAGCCGCACATCGACCTTGGTAGACGTATTGCTCCCCACCCGCCGAATTTCTTGATCTTGCATCACACGCAGAAGCTTCACCTGCAAGGATTGCCCCAGTTCACCGATCTCGTCGAGAAAGAGCGTGCCCCCATCCGCCGTCTCGAAGAGACCATGCTTCACGCCGATGGCCCCGGTGAACGCCCCTTTCTCGTGGCCGAACATCTCCGACTCCAGCAGCGTGTCCGGCAGCGCCCCGCAGTTGACCGGAACGAACGGCCGGTCCCTGCGTGCACTGTGCGAATGGATGGCGCGCGCAACCAGCTCCTTGCCGGTGCCGCTTTCGCCCTCCAACAAGACCGTGCTCTTGCCTTGCGCGACGCGCGCCACCAGCTTGTAGACCTCGAGCATGGCCGGACTGCTGCCCACGAGCCCCGTGAGCACCACAGGGTCCCGCAGCTCTTCCCGATAGCGGGAGTTTTCCTTCATCAACCGCGCATGATCGAGGCTGCGTTGGACCACCAGCGAGACTTCCTCGCGCCGAAACGGTTTGGCCAGATAGTCGTACGCACCTTGGTTGATGGCCTCCACGGCGCCTTCGAGCGACCCGAATGCGGTCAACAGCACGATCGGCGTATCCGGCTTCAAGCGCTTGAACTCGCGCAACACTTGAAAACCATCGACCGTGCCCATGCGAATGTCCGTCAGCACCAAATCGACATGCGTCTGGCCACCCCGCTTGATAGCATCGGCCCCGTTGCCAAAACTCTCGACCTCGTACCCTTCCTTCTCCAGCGCCTCGACCAAGAGGTCACGCGCCACCTCATCGTCATCCACCACCAGAATTCGTGCTCGCTGCGCCATAGTCGCTCCTATGCAACGGATGCCACGGGCGGTTTCCCGCCCGGCAAGAGTATACTTACGGTGGTCCCTTTTCCGACCTCACTGGCAATCGTCAATCGCCCGCCGTGCGCTTTGACAATTTCACGACTCAGGAACAACCCCAGCCCACTCCCCTTCCCGACCTCCTTGGTCGTGAAGAACGGCTCTGCCGTTCGCTGAAGGTTTTCCGGCGAGATGCCGCACCCCGTATCGGCCACCATCAGTTCCGCGATCCACTCCAGCGGAGGGTCAGCCTCCCGCCTCACATCGAGCGGATCGTCCTCCCGCACGGCACGGTCGGTCGCCGACATCGTGACCTCTCCGCCCACCGGGGTTGCGGCCAGCGCATTGGAGAGCAGGTTGACCAACACCTGCTGCAAGTGCTCACCATCGGCCCACACGAGCGGGCCGTCGGGATGGCAGACCACGTTCAGCTTCACACCTTTGGCGAGATAGTTGGGCTCCATCAGCGTCGCCACGGGTTGCACCAACGCCATGGCTGGGGTCCACACCGGATTCGGTTTTCGCCGCCGCGTCGCGCTCAGCAAGTCCTGGATGATGTGCACGACGCGCGTAATCTGCGATTCGACCGTATCCAAGCGCTTCTTCGTCTCCGGAGTCTCCGGCACCGCCTCCCGCAACGCCTGCACGTGCCAGGCAATGGAGTGCAGCGGCGTTCCCACTTCGTGCGCCACCGAGGCCACCAGCTGCCCCACCGCGGCCAATCGCTCCGACCTCGACAAGGTGTCCTTGATCTCGGCCAATTGGGTATTCGCGCGCAGGAGCTTCTCCGTCTGTAGGGCCAGGGCCGCGTGAGCCGCCTCCTCACGGGCTTTGCGTTCTTCCCACAAAAGTCCCATCGTGGCCACGCCGCCCAACACGCACACCACGACCGTTCGATTGATCACCGCGGACATGAATCGACCCGGTTTGGTCGGATGCATCAAGCCGATATAGGTGGCCACGATGCAAAACATCAATGTCAGATACACCAAGCGACGATTCCGCGTCGACGCCACGAGCAAGATGGGCACGACGAAGCCATAGGCACCCACGACGTTGGCCGGCAGCAACGTCTCCACGACGACGATCGCGACAAACAGCACCGCGGCGGCAATGAGCACGGCTCGATCACGGGTGGTCGTCAGCATAGTGTGGTGACGCGGCACGATTGGGGTCGATCCTGCTGTCCGTGGCTCATGACCGGCGACCTCGCTCTTCGTTCATCACGGCGGCCAATCGCGCGCACGTCGGATCGTGCTGAAGCTCCTCCAAGGATCGCGCGAACTTCCGGGACCAGTTGGGATAGGCCTCCACCGTTCCCGGCACGTTGGCCTGAGCCCGCTCACCGGCCCAATCGTCCAGACTGGCCAACGCGAGCCAAGCTGGCGTGCGCGCCAGAAACCGATGGATCGACTCGGAGAGTTCGGTCGTCAATTCAAGGCTCCGCGAGGCGTCAGGATCGACTCCGAGTCCGTCTCCGCTTGCCTGCAAGGCCTCGACCATCCCCTGCTTGTCCCGGGCACGGTCGTCCCATGCCTGCCGCCGAGACGTCTCGGTCGGAAACAGCCCAGCCCGCTCGCGCATGCGCAGATCGTCACAGGCCCAAAACCCCGGCAAGGTCGGCAAATCGTGCGTCGTGGTGACCACCAACGACTGCGCAGGATACTCGCCAGGGGACTTCCAGGAGCCGTCCGGGCGCCGCTCAAAATACCATACACGGTAGGACAACGCGCAGCGCACGGCCAACTGTTCCCGCACCCAATCGGGCACGGTGCCCAAATCCTCTCCGATGACGATCGTCTGGGCGCGCTGGCTTTCCAACGCCAGGATGCCCAACAACTCTTCGAACGGGTATTGGACATAGGCGCCGGCAGCCGGGAGCTGGCCCTTCGGAATCCAAAAGAGCCGAAACAACCCCATCACGTGATCGAGTCGCAATGCGCCGCCTCGGGTCAGATTCCGGCGCAGCAATTCAATGAAGGGCTGATAGGCCTGCTGGCGCAACTTCACGGGATCGAAGGGAGGGAAGCCCCAATTCTGGCCCTGGAGCGCGAAGGCATCGGGCGGACAGCCGCAATCGGCATCATGCGCCAACACATCTTGCAACAACCACGACTCGGCGCCATTCGGATCGCTGCCCAATGCAAAGTCATGGTAGAGCCCCACGGCCATTCCAAGCTCATGGGTCTTCGCCACCACAGCCTGCAATTGCTCCTCCGTCACCCATTGCACGTATTGATGAAAGCCAAGTCGCTCCCGAGACCGTTCCCGAAACACCTCGACGGCAGGATGGCGCGGATCGCGGTACTCTTCGGGCCACTCCCGCCACGTGGTCGAACCGGTACGGCCTCGCCGCTCCATCGCCTCGCTAAGCGCGAGGAAGGTCGCGTAGCGCTCCAGCGAGTCGCCCTGTTCGCGACAGAACCGCTCGAATGTCCGGCGGCGCTCCTGGCGCGCGATGTCCTCAGGCCCGGCAGCTTCCGACAATAGGCTACGATAGAGCAGTTCCAGCACGTCACGTTTGGCCGCGGCGAGCGCCTCATAGTCGACCCACTCGCTTTTGCGCAACGCCTCGAGCCGCGAGACGAAGGCATCGCTCGACACCAGCCGCTGCGCGTCCCGGCAGGCCTGAAACTCCGGGATACGTTCGATATCGACATAAAGCTCATTGAGATACGCACGACTTTGGGGAGAGTAGGGACTGCTGTGATAGGGCTGACGATTTTTTAAGGCATGAAGCGGGTTCAACCCGACCAGCCCGGCCCCTAGCATCCCGCCCGCCCACTGGACGAGGGCCCCTAGATCGGTCAAATCACCCACTCCCCAGTTTCGCCTCGAACGCAACGCGTAGAGCTGCACCCAGAGACCCCAGGTCCGGGCGTCAGCGTGAAAACGGGGGGGGACGTAACATGTGGTGGGTGTCACAATGAGCCGGCAAGTGCACCGGAGGTGACGCGCCCCGTTCGCCAGCCGGAACTCCGCGTCGTAGTACCCCATGGCAAGGTCGCTGGGAATCGGCAACTGGACTCGAATGTAGCGTTGGGCCTCCACCCACGCCTGCTCCACCACCTCGAGGCTCGATTCCTGCTCGCCTCGCCGCTCGACGGCCCCGTCTTCACGGGACAACGTCCACGACAACCTCCATCGGCCATCCTCTTCCACGAGGCT
Source organism: uncultured Nitrospira sp. (assembly GCA_964449255.1). Classification (GTDB taxonomy): domain Bacteria; phylum Nitrospirota; class Nitrospiria; order Nitrospirales; family Nitrospiraceae; genus BQWY01. The sequence continues at coordinate 30,365 of CAYUYE010000021.1, forward strand.
TGGAGCCCGCACATTCCAGACACCGGCCTGCCCAACCTGACGCACGACCACGGGATCGCATACCTGGGTCCAATACCTACTGTGCAGCGCCACCAATTCCCGGACGAGTGCGTCATGGTTCTCAACCGCGACGCCCATCGCATGCAGTACGGCCCTGAGGGTGTCCGCCGTCGGTTCGTGCCGAGTACCCCAGATGTCGAAATAGTGATCGGCAATCCCGTAGCTTGTGGCCAGTCGCGCCAGGAGATCGCTGTCCTCGGATTGCGTCATTGTGGTAGAAGTCTGCGAAATGCCCTGCCGACTGTCAAGCCACAGGTCTTCCGACGCAGCAGGGAGGTGGCGGCCCTCCACGAGGCTCCCGCGTAGGAGCGTTTCGCCTCGTGTCTAGCCCCGACACCTGTGAGTCAGCCCAGTTCACGGCCCGGTTCGGCACCAGTTCGTGGGCCTATGAAGGTTGGCAGGGACTGGTCTATCACCGCCGCTATTCAAAGGCAACGTTTAGCCGGAATTCCTTAGCTGAGTATGCCGCCTATGCTGTTGAGGGCCGACGGCTCTTCCGCACCGTGGGGATCGACCACAGTTTTTACCGCCCCCCCTCGCGCAGCCAACTCACCCATTACGCCGACCTCGTGCCCGACGACTTTCAGTTTTGCCTGAAGGTTTGGGAGGAACTGACCATCCCTAAATTTGCGAAGGTCCCCCGCTATGGCGCCAAGGGCGGCACACATAATCCACGGTTCTTGGATACGGCGTTGTTCCATGAATTCGTAGCCGCACCAGCCATCGACACGCTCGGCGATAAACTCGGCGTGTTCCTGTTTGAGTTCCAGCGCACCGGTATCGAGCCCGACGCCTTCCTTGATGCACTCGAACCCTTTCTGGCGAAACTGCCGCAAGGACCGCGCTATGCCGTGGAGGTCCGTGAGCCCGCAATCTTGGGACCGCGGTATGCCGGGCTGCTCCATGCCCACGGCGTGGGCCACGTCTTCAACCATTGGACCGCCATGCCGCCGCTGCTCACTCAATTGGCTCGGCTCGGCGGCACCTTTCCAGCCTCAACCGTCGTGGTCCGGCTTCTGACTCCGCTTGGGCTCCCCCATCAGGAGGCGGTCGACCGGTATCGACCGTACGATCGCATCGTGGTCCCGCAGGCCCAGATGCGAACCGAGACTGTGACGCTCGCACGCAACGCCGTGGCAGCCGGCTATACCCCCTATGTGCTCGTGAACAACCGCGCGGAGGGCAATGCGCCGCTCACCATTCAGGCACTCGTGCAACAGCTCAAACACTAGGCAACCCTCCGGACTCGCCTCCCCACCCCCTGGCTACCCCCGGCTTCGGTTGGTATCATGAATTGAGGCGGCACGAAGCACCGCGTCGGACTCACCATCAGCAGGAGGCAGCCATGGTATGCGCAGGACGTCGGGCGGGCATTCCACTCCTTACTGGTTTCACCATGACCCTGGCTCTGACGGCGGGCTTTGGAGTCGCCACCGCCGCAACCGAAGTCATGGGGGATTATCGGTACGCCTATCATGCTCCCGAGACCGCGGACCAGGCGAAGACGCACGCGTGTCGTGAGGCCAGCCGTGCCGCCGTCGGTCGGTCCGAGGCTTTTCGCGAAGCCACGGCCCCCTTCGTGGATAGCCCCTTCATGCGGGAACTGCTCGACGCCACGGTGCGGGACGCCCTGAAAGACGTGCAGATCGTGGAACAGGTGGAGAAGGGCGCGACCGTCTCGTGCACCGTCAAAGGACAGTTGGACCAGCAAGACGTGTCTCAGGTCGTCCTCAGGCAGATGCGGGGACGGCCGGAACTCACTCAGCCAGGCCTCGATCAAAACCGCGCCGTGAAATTGTTGCGCACGAACGAGGACAAGGACGGCAATGTGATCGTGATTTTTCAGGCTCTCCGTCGACTCGACTGGCAGAGCACTCACTACCAAGGTTCCCTGCGAGAGCAGGCCGACATCATGGTGGAGTTCTACGACGAGCAGGGACAGCTCCTCAGCCAGGCCCGCTATCCGGCCCGCAAAACGATCGCCGGTGACGACGTCATGCACCCCGGCGAGATCGGCACGCGAAAAATCGCCAAGCCCGCCGGCACTCGATCGTTTCGCGTCTGGGTGCCCAAGTAACACACGGTCCACGCGCATAGAACAAGAGGTTCCCGGCCCTAGGCCGGGAACCTCTTGGTGTGACACCCAACCGTACCTGTTGTCCGCTCAGTGGCCGCCGCCAGCGATGGGGGGAATATTGATCCCGATACGCTCTAGGCCCATGATGACCGTCAACGCGCTGGGCGAATGCTGTACAATTTCTTTCTGCACTTCGATACGGCGCAAGTCCACAAACTCAGGCGCGGTCAACCCCAGGGCCTCACGGTAGGCGCGGTCGGCGATGCCGCGCTGCTTCTCCGCCTTCTCACGCGCCTCCTCGGCCTTTTGGAACTCCACCATGGTAATCCGGCGTTGCTCTTGAATGATGGTCTGGGCCGTCTGCTCGAGTACGCCTTTGGGCGGCAAGATGCTCCCCACCACGATGCGATTGAGCCGCACCGGAATGTTTTGCTTCTCGAGGATGTTCGACCGGACCTGTTGCGCAATGGCTTCCTGAAGTTTGGTGCGAGTCGTCGGGTCGGTGGTCAATTGAAAGAGGGGGTATCGCTGGACCTCTTCGCGCACCGCCGTTCGGAAGGCTTCTTTGACGTTATTGACGTACCAGCTCGGACCGAACCGGCTGATGAGCTCCGGCGACCGGCCCTCAATCACGTTGGCGATCATGAAGGCGTCGAAAGAAACAGGGGCGTTTTCAGAGGAGATAATATCGAAATGTTCGGAGTATTGGACGGGACGTACATCGATGTCGATCACCTGGGTCGTAGCGGCCACCACTTGGCGGCCGGTCTTTACTGGGACGGGATCGACACCACCATGCCCAAAAAAGAACGGCTTTTCGACCAGCACGCCTTCATGGCCGGCATCAATCGCCGTGAGGGCACAACCGGAGGTCACCCCTGCCAGGGCCACCAAGGCCAGGGTGACGACACCGACGTGGATTCCGCTGCGCATAAGAACCTCCCTTCCTCACGTGATCGGCGGGCGTCACCAGCTTGATGAGCAAGAGACGCAATGGCTTCAGAACTCAGCTCAGCTTACTGGCCGAACTTTCGCCTGTCAAACCCGTGTTCGGCCTCTGATGGAAGGCGACCAGGGATGCCCCCACGGTTACTGGATGCCGGCCTGCCGCTGCAGCCACCGCACATACGCGATGATCTGATCGACTTCGGGAGGCGACACGCCGTCGATCTTGGGCATGTCGCCGAACTTCCAATGGTGGGCGCGCACGCCGTTGGCGGCCGCACGCTGGAAGGCGATGTCGGCATGATGGTTTGGTTCATAGATCTTATGGACCAAGGCGGGACCCTGGTCCGTCCCCGAGGCACCCTCGCCATGACATTTCGCACAGTTCGCTTTGAAGAGGGTCTCACCCTGCCGGTATTCCCCCGGGGCCGCAGTCGCGGGCGTGTCCGCCTTGGAGCAGCCCGGCCCGCTCAACAACACGACCACGACCATGAGCATCCAGGTCCGCCACGTCGGCCGTTGCACGATCGATCGCTCCATTCGCCCCTCCTATGCGGACGGCCCGGAGGGCGTTGATCCCGATGGGCCGGATTGGCCCGATTGATTCCCAAACTGTTGGCGCAGCATGTTGGCCGTCCGTTTCATCATCAGCCGTCGATAGAGGCGCGCGGACAGCGGAACGAGGACGATGAGGGCGATCGTCAGATACATGAAGAATTCTTCGTTGGACACTCTCATGCCGAGTCCTCACACGGAAGCATACCGCACCGGATCCACCAGTCCTGCTTTGCGAAAACCTTCGAGCCTGATAAGACAACTATCACAACGCCCGCAGGCGGCGCCATCCCCTGCGGGATCGTAGCAGCTATGGGTCAGATGCAACGGGGCTTGCAGGCTGACGCCGAGCCGAATGATGTCGGCTTTGGACAACTGCACGAGCGGCGCATGAATTTCGATCGGACGGCGTTCACTCCCGGCCCGAGTCCCCAATCGGAGAACCGCCTCGACCGCGCGCAGAAACTCAGGTCGGCAATCCGGGTAGCCCGAGTAGTCGATGACATTGGCCCCGATATAGATACGATCGGCCGACACCGACTCGGCGTAGGCAGCCGCCAGCGCGAGGAAAATGGTGTTGCGGGCCGGTACGTACGTCGACGGAATCCCGGCTTCCCGCGCCGCAGACGTGCGGTCTTTGGGCACCGGCGCCTCACTCGTCAAGGCCGATCCGCCGAACGCGCGCAGGTCGAGGTCCAGCATCACGTGCCCAGCCGCCTGGAGGGCTCCTGCGACGGCCTGAGCGCGGGATACCTCAACTGCATGGCGTTGGCCATACCGCAAGGTAAGAAAATAGAGCGCGTACCCGTCGCGCTGCGCCACCGCCGCGGCGACTGTCGAATCCAACCCGCCGCTGGCTAAGATCACCGCCTTCCCCGCCGTCATCCCTGCGGTCACTCCTTCGTCACCACATAGCCTCGCATAGGCAGGCGACAACCGCCAAGGGGGTAGAGGTCGAGCGGCAAGGGAACGGGACCGGGACCGGGTAGCGCACAGGAGGAACGGTCACGGCGGGAGGACCACTGTGGAGGGGCAGCCTGCTTAGTCGCGATCTTCTTCTTTCTCGATCTTCTCCAGTAATTCCGTCCGGGCTTGGCACTCGACGCAGAGCTTGGCAAACGGCACGACCGCCAGACGCTTCTCGCTGATGTCCACGCCGCACTCCGCGCAGATGCCGTAGGTGCCTTCGGAGAGCCGCGTCATCGCCTCATCGATCATCTGCCGCTTCTTGTTCCGCATCTCCATGAGCGAGATGTCGACCTCGCGCTCCAGATCCATGAGCGCTTGATCGCCGATATCCTTGGCCGACTCAATGCGCTGCTTCTGATCTTCCGTGACGGACTGGCCGAGCGAGCCGCCGATCTCCTTGAGCACTTCCTGGCGTTTGGCCATCAGCATGCGATGCAAGCTGTCGCGCCGCGCTTCCTGCTCCGGCGTCAGCACGATCTGGCGGCGGATCTGCGATTCGGCCTGCTGCTGGATGGACGCGGCGATCCGCGAGACGTCTTTGCCCGACAACGGGGCCTTGGCAGGGGCTGCGGGTGGAGTCTTGCCCGCAGGCGCCGGTTTCGCCGGAGCCACGGCCTTTGCCGGAGCCGCCGGTTTGGCCACGGGTTTGGCCTTGGCGTCTGGTTTTTTCTTCACCTGCTGTTTGGATGCCATAGACTCCCCTTGGGAACGCAGATCGAGGATGAGGAGGGGCGAAAAAGTCCGGCTTCTATAGCACGCCACTTTTTGAGAAGCAAGGGTCTCGGCCAGCTGAAGGGACGAACACCGTGACGGAGGAAGGACTGTATAGGGGGAGAAGGGCAGAATGACCGGCGCCCCCAGCCCCCGAGATTGGCCGGGTACGACCGATGGCAACCGTCTGTCTACGGGTAGGACACAGCGGCAACAATATGCTGGCCGGCCAACCGAGTGCGCCCATCGAGGAACTTCAGTTCGACCAGGAAGGCCAATCCCACGACCTCACCGCCCAATTGCCGAACCAAGTTCACAGTGGCTTCGGCGGTCCCTCCGGTGGCCAGCAGGTCATCCACGATGAGCACCCGCTCTCCGGGCGTGATGGCATCCCGATGGATCGCCAGCGAATTGGTCCCATATTCTAAATCGTACTTGACCTCGAAGGTATCCGCCGGCAACTTGCCCGGCCGACGGACCGGGACAAAGCCGGCGTGTAACTGGGCGGCCAGTGCACCACCGAAGATGAACCCGCGGGATTCGATCCCCACGACTTTGGTAATGGAATGGGCCTGAAATTCTTTGCGGAGGTCCTCAAGGATCGCCTGGAACGCGGCGGCGTTCTTGAGCAGGGTGGTGATGTCGTAGAACAGGATGCCCGGCTTGGGAAAGTCGGGCACTTCGCGAATCAGCGCTTTGTAGTTCACAGGATCGACAATCGGGTTAGAGAAGATCTTCTTGCCGCAGCGTCCGGCGCTCCAAGGTCGCCCGGATCCGCGCCAAGGCAGCCATTTCAATCTGCCGCACGCGTTCCCGGGTCAATCCGAGTTCGCGGCCGATCTCTTCTAACGTTTTTGCCTCTCCTCCATCAAGCCCAAACCGCGCAATGACGACGATTTTTTCCTTTTCCGGCAGCGATTGGACCCAGTTCATCAGTTCTTGGCGGCGCTGGACCCCCTCGGCGCTGTCCGAGGGAGAGATGGCCATGGGGTCTTCGATGACGTCTTTGAGGAACGTGTCGCTGCGGTCGCTGATCGGGCTGTCCAGCGAACAGGTCGTTCGGACGAGCTGCTTCAGGTCCTCCACGTCCTCCTTGGATAACTTGGTCCGGGCAATGATTTCATCGACGGTCGGCTCGCGGCCCTTCTCATGCACCAGCCGTTCGACGTCGCCCAGAAACCGGTTGAGTCGCTCCACCACGTGGACCGGGAGCCGGACCAGTTTGGCCTGATTGATGATGGCCCGCTCGATAAACTGCCGAATCCACCAGGACGCGTACGTGCTGAAGCGGAAGCCGCGTTTGTAGTTGAACTTCTCGACCGCCTTGATTAACCCGAGGTTGCCCTCCTCCACGATATCGGCGAAGGGGAACCCACGGTTCATGTACCGTTTGCCAATACTGATGACCAGGCGGAGGTTGGACTCGATCATCAGGGTCCGTGCGGCTTCGTCACCGGCCATCACGCGCTTGCCCAGCTCCTGCTCTTGCTTGAAATTCAGGAGCGTCGAACGGCGGACCTCCTTGAGGTAGGTCTTGACGGTGTCGAAGCCTTCGGCGGCGGCTTCACGACGTCCTTCGCCGGCCTCTCGCTCAGACTCTTCTCCCCCGCCCCTCGGAGACTCCTCGACCGCGGTGTCTTCATCCGACTCGGCGGCGCGCTTACGTTTGCGATTGGCGTAGGCCATGGGTGAATCTCTAGTTCCTTGTCGGAGGTTAGTACCAAATACTGAAACCGGCATCTTGGCCGGTCGGGGTCCCCCAGGTCACGTCCAGCTCGTCGACCCGGGACCGCGGCGGCCCGACGCGGAGCACCTCGATCAGCGATTCGACGTCGCCACGCGGTCCCTCGATCACGACTTCGACCCCGCCGTCGTCGAGGTTGCGGACGCCGCCACGGAGATGACGGCGTCGAGCCTGCTGCTCGGTGAACGCACGAAACGCGACCCCCTGAACGATTCCACGAACCAGCACCTGCGCCCGCACAGCGTCGCCCATGGTCAATGCTCCTGGGAGAGTATCACAACGACTTCAGATCACAAGGAAATGGCAGATTCCAACGTAGGATTTG
>CAYUYE010000022.1:0-36091 GCA_964449255.1 uncultured Nitrospira sp.
TGGAGAGTTTCAATCAACTCCAGGGCAGCCTCAACCAAATCGAGGACGCCGTGCAGAATTCCCGGCGGTATTACAACGCCGTCGTCCGCGACTACAACACCAAAATCGTGGAAATCCCGTCCAATTTCATAGCCGGCTTGTTCAATTTCGCGAAACGCCAGTTCTTCGAACTCACGGAAAGCGTCCAGCGCGAACCGCCCAAGGTGCAGTTCTAACGCAGCCTGTTCTCCCGTTCCCCGTGCAGCCATCACACCCTCATCCCATGCCTGGCCTTCGCCTTGCCCTCGCGGCATGCACCTGCCTCCTGCTGCTGGCCTCCGCGCTGCCCGCCTTCGGCCGCTCGTTCGTGCTGAGCCGGTTCGACGCCGAGATCCAAGTGCTGCCATCGGGCGAGGTCTTGGTGACCGAAACGGTCCGCCCTCGCTTCGAAGGCTCATGGAACGGGATCGAGCGGCTCATCCCGGTGGAATACAAAACCCCCCAAGGATTCAATTACTCGCTGGTGCTCGACCAGGTGTCGGTCACCGACGAGCGCGGCACCCCGCTCAAGCTCGAAACCTCGCGCGAACGCCACTATCGAAACTTTCGGATCTGGATTCCCGGCGCCGTCGACGCGACCAGGACCTTCATTCTGAAATACCGCGTGCTGAACGGATTGAAGTTCTTCGAGGATCACGACGAACTCTACTGGAACGTCACGGGCGATGAATGGGACGTGCCGATCGAGCACACCACGGCACGGATCATCCTGCCTGCAGGCGTCACCGGGGTGCGCGCCTTGGCCTTCACCGGTGCATACGGCGCCCGCGAGCACGGGGCCGCGGTCGAGGCCGTGGGACCCATCGTCGAGATGAAAATGATGCGGACGCTGGGCTTTCGCGAAGGCTTGACCGCCGTCGTCGGCTGGGACAAAGGGGCTGTCGCAGCCCCCACGGCAGTCGCGCAGACGCGCTTCTTTCTGTGGAGCAACTGGCCGTTGGGCATTCCGTGGGTGGTGCTCGCCGTGATGTTTCACCGTTGGTATACGCGGGGACGCGATCCGCGGCTCCGCTCCATCGCCGTTACCTATGAACCGCCGGATCGCTTGACGCCCGGTGAGGTCGGGACTTTGGTGGACGACTCTCCCGACGTGCGCGACATCACCGCCACCGTCGTGGATCTCGCCGTGCGTGGGTTCGTGCGGATTGAGGAAGCGACGCAGGAACACCTCTTCGGATTTTGGTCGAGCACGGAATATGTGTTTCATAGCCTCAAGCCACCCAGCGAATGGCCGGCCTTGCTGAAGCATGAGCGACTGTTGCTGGAGGCGCTCTTCGCAGACGGCGGGGAGGACCGCGTTCCGTTGAGCAGCTTGGAGAATAAGTTCTATCGCTCGCTGCCGGGGATCCACAACGCGCTCTTCGATCAGCTCACAACCCGCAAGTACTACGTGAAACGCCCCGACAAGGTGAAACAGAACTACTTGGTCGGCGGCATCGCGTTCGGTATGGTGTTGACCTTCGGCTTGGCCGCATTGGCCGATCGTTTCGGCATGGCGCCGCAAGCCTTTTTTGGAGCCGGCGTCCTATCGGGATTGATCATCGTGCTGTTCGGACGCATCATGCCGGCGCGAACTCCGTACGGGACCAGAGTGCTGGAGGGGGCCCTTGGATTCGAGGAGTTCCTGAGCCGGGTCGAAGCCGACCGATTCGAGCGCGTCGTAAAGACCCCTGACATGTTCGAGAAGTTTCTCCCCTACGCGATGGCGCTCGGGGTCGAGAAGAATTGGGCACGCGCGTTCGAGTCCATCCTCAAAACTCCGCCCAATTGGTATCAGGGCGGCGATCCCACCCGTTTCAATTCGCGTGGTTTCGTGAGCCACATGAGCGACATGGTCTCTCGAACCGGCTCCACCATGACTTCTGCACCTCGCAGCTCAGGCAGCTCAGGCGGCTCCGGCTTCAGCAGCGGCGGCTCCTCCGGCGGCGGATTTGGCGGGGGCGGCGGTCGAGGCTTCTAGAACCTCTCCAACGTTTCAGTGACACGACGGCCGAGCGCTACGACCTCGTGGCATTCTGGTAGCCGCAAGGGGTCGAGCAACACCAGCCTCGCAGTGCACTTCACACATTGGATGCTTGCAACACCCCCGCGTTCAGCGCTAGGGTATGGGTCAGTGAGGGGTGATGGTTGATGACGGTGCCTTGGACCGCTGGAGATTGCGGTGCAAATCGATCTCACGAGGTACGGCATCGAGGTGCTGGACGCCGCCGTGTCCCCCGAATCTCGGGGACCGCGAAGGAGTCCGTGGAAACGTGCGTCGGTCATTGTCCTCTTCACGATCTGTTCGCTCCTAAGCCTCCCCGTCGTCATCGAGCAGTCTCCGTTATTATCCTGGCAAGAGAGAAGCAGCCTACGACCGTCGGACCGCCCCTCGCGTTTTGATTCGATCATCCAGCACTACGCCCACTGGTATGGGGTTGACCCCGCTTTGTTGTCCGCCGTCATCCAGATCGAATCGAGCTTCAATCCCCTGGTGGTGTCCAACAAAGGGGCCTTGGGACTGATGCAACTCATGCCGGAGACCGCCGCCACCTGGCAGGTCAGCGATCCGATGAATCCGCACCAGAACATCCGGGGCGGGGCGCTGCAACTGCGCTACCTGCTCGTGCGCTTCCAGAATAACCTCGAGCTGGCGTTGGCCGCCTACCATGCAGGCGAAACGCGCGTGAACCGCTACGAAGGCATTCCCCCCTCACCGACGACCCAGCAGTACGTTGAGAAAGTCCTGCAGACCTACCGGCAGCTCCATCCGATCACTGAAGCCGAACTGTAACCACTGCACGCCTGCACCTGGAGCCGTACACCCGCCTATGGTACGGTTCCCTGTACCGACCGGGCAGGCCATGAGCAGCTCCCATACCGTCACCGCCAACGATCTCTACAACCTCACCAAGTGCGCGCATCGGGTGTATCTGGACGCCAACGGCGACGCGAAGGAAAAGGTTGACGTCAGCCCCTTCGTAAAATTGCTCTGGGAATTAGGACTGCAAACGGAGCGTGAGTACATTGCCCTTCAAGGCGAGGGAACCGTGTCCGATCTGCAAGGACTGTCGATCGACGCCGCATGGGAAGAAACCCAGCGCCTGTTGCGTGAGGGCGCCCCGCTCATCTACCAAGGCTGTCTGCGGGACGGCGTCTATGTCGGGCGGCCGGATCTGCTGGTCAAGCGGGAGGGCCCGTCCCGCCTGGGCAGCCACTATTACGAACCCATCGACATCAAAGCCGGCCAGGGCTGGGAAGAGCGCGATGGCAAACGGACGAAGTTCAAGACACACTACGCCTATCAGGTGCTGTTCTACCGACAGTTGCTCGCTCGCATCCAAGACACCCTCCCTCCCTTGGCCCACATCATCAACGTGGACAAAGAACTCGAGGAATTCGATCCCGCTGACTTTGAAACCGAGTTTGGGGTGGCATTGGCCGAAGCGCAGCGACTCGTCGAGGGACAGGACACCTCGGAGCCCGTGTTGGGCAGCCATTGCCAACTGTGCCCATGGTTCGCCCGCTGCGAGCGTTGGGTACGGGAGACGGCCGACCCGACCGGACTGTTTTTCGTCGGCAAACAAAAGTTTGCCCTCAAGGCCGCCGGTCTCCGCACCATCGCCGATATTGCCGAGATGAACGTGAAGGACTTTCTCAAAGGTCCGAAGAAGATTCCGCGTATGGGTGAGACGTCGTTGGAACGGATGAAGATTCGTGCGCAGGTGCGGCTCGACGGCAATCCGCTCATTCGATCCGGCTACAGCTTTCCACAGCGCCGGCGCGAGGTGTTTTTTGATATTGAGGATGATCCCACGCAGGGCCTCACGTACCTGTTCGGACTCTTGATCCGAGAAGGAAAGCGGCATCCACGCTTCGAGTACTTTGTGGCCCGCAAACCGGAGGAGGAGGAATCGACCGTGCGGGCATTCTGGGATTTTTTGGCAGCCGGCGGCGACGACGTGTACTACGTCTATTCGCCCAAGGAGCGGACGACGTTGCGGCATCTCCGGGAGAAGTATGATCTCGACGCCGCCGTGCTCGAGGCGTATGAAGCGCGCGAATACGACCTCTATCACGATCTGATCGTGAAGTATTCGGACTGGCCGACGTACTCCTACGGCATCAAACAGATCGCCAAGCAGATCGGCTTCAAGTGGCGTGACCCCGATCCTTCCGGCGCCAATTCCATCGCCTGGTATAACGAATACCTGGCGAACCCGGCCAACGAATCCGCGCTCACCCGCATTCTGAAGTATAACGAGGACGACTGCCTCGCGATGGTGGCAGTGAAGGACTATTTCGCGTCGATGCTCGAATAGCCCGACACCACAGAGAGGCGGGGTCGCGTGACCTGGGCGGCAGCCGTCGACGAGCGCAAATAACCCTGGACGATGCCTCGCTGCTGATAGTGTTCTTGGAGGGGAACCGGAAGGGTGTTGAAATCGAGAATGCGTCCGCGGCACGTCGGTTCGCCGCAGAGACAGTCCATGGCCCAATGCCCGTCGCCCATGCTGGTGGAATAGTCGTAGCAGATTTCTTCATGGGGCCGAATCCGCGCCAGCGCCACCAGCGTGAGGTCGTCGACCAGCCCGGCATTCGGTGAACAGGAATGGTTGGCGAGGACGCCCGGCTCCTCCAAATGCATGTACAAGTTCGGCCCGATTTGGAGCGCATCGCCTTCCCGTTCGCCGAGGGCCAGGGTCCCGTCGAAATCTATCAGGGGACCTGACAATCGAAGGATCTCTTCGCCCGGGTGGATCGTCCGTGCGGCATACAGGCCATCGCCTTTTGGACCTTTGGCAATGTAGAAACCCAGATTCAACATGGCTACCTTTCAATGCAGAAGGATGGCTTGACAGTAATCGTAACACCGGATCCTGGCCTCGGCATTCAATTGCTGATTTTCATCACCAGCCTCTGCTCATGGTAAGACGAACGGCGACCGATCGGTGTTGATCCCATGACACGACCCCCACAAGCAGCTTCCCCGTCCGGCAGGGAGGCCCCAGTTGGTCCCTTCGGATGGGTGGGGACCGGGGTCATGGGCGCATCGATGTGTGCCCACCTGTTGGCAGCCGGACACCCCCTCCTCGTCATGACTCGGACCAAGTCGAAGGCCGAGGCATTGCTGAGGCTCGGGGCCACGTGGGCCGATCATCCGGCCGTGGTGGCTGAGCAGTGCCGAGTCATCTTCACGATGGTCGGCTTCCCGGAGGACGTGCGGGCGGTGTATTTCGGGGAGCAAGGGATCTTCTCGACGCTTCAGCCCGGCAGCATACTGGTCGACATGACGACGACCAGTCCGAGCCTGGCACAAGAGATTGCACGGACCGCTGCCAGCCGCGCCGCACAGGCACTCGACGCCCCGGTGTCCGGCGGGGATGTCGGCGCAAAGCAGGCCACGCTGTCGATCATGGTCGGTGGTGATGCCGACGCTCTTCAGAAGGTCAGCCCGCTCTTGGAGTTACTGGGAACACGCATTGTGCATCAAGGCGGCCCCGGCGCCGGGCAACATGCGAAGCTCTGCAATCAGATCGTGATCGCCTCGACCATGATCGGCGTCTGCGAGAGCTTGCTCTACGGATACAAGGCCGGGCTGACGCTCCCCCAGATGCTGGATTCTATTCGAGGTGGGGCGGCCGCCTGCTGGACGCTGGAACATTTGGCACCCAGAATCTTGCAGCGGAACTTCGAGCCCGGATTCTTTGTAGATCACTTCGTCAAGGACATGGCGATCGCACTAGAGGAATGTCGACGGATGGAACTGCAGCTCCCCGGCCTTGAGCTCGCCTATCGCCTTTATCAGACGGTCCAGCAGCTGGGCCATGGTCGACTGGGAACCCATGCGCTCATGCTCGCCCTGGAATACGTGGCTCCCGTGGGCCAGGCCGGTTCTTCGGGAGACGGAGCGTCCTAGCCCTGGGCAATCAGACAACGACCTGTTACCATTGCGCCACGCGATGGCTCAACGCCGAGAGTCCTCTTTCGTTCGCCTGCTCTTGTTTCTGCTCCTGCTCCTGGGCCCGCCAGGCTGGAACTGCTCGCCGGTCCATGCGGAGGAATCGTCCACGGCCCCCACCACGTCCCCCTGGACCCCTCCTGCGGGATGGCATTACGGCGCATATCTGGATCTCAGTTATCCGCTCAACTTCAATTTTCCTGAAAATCATCTCTGGCGAAATCGCCAGACCGTTCCAAGGCACAACGAGTTCGCACCGAATATGGCACTGGCCTATGTCCGGAAAGACGCGACGACGGACTCGCGCTGGGGGATGGAACTTGGCCTGCAGGGCGGCTACGACTCGAAAGACTTTGCGTTTCTGCAAGGCGAGCAGAAGGTTGGAAGCGCCGACACGCTTCGCCATTTCCATCGAGCCAACGTGTCGTATCTGGCGCCCATCGGCAACGGACTCACGATTACGGGCGGGTTGTTCAACAGCCTGATCGGCTATGAATCACTCTATGCGAAGGACAACGTCAACTACACGCGCTCCTGGTTGGCCGACAACACGCCGTACATGATGTTTGGCGTGAATGCCAGGTATCCCGTGAACGATCGACTCACCGTCACCGGGTTTATCGTGAACAGTTACTTCCACCTGGCGCATCCCAATGATGCACCGAGTTACGGGGCTCAGGTGCAATACAAAGCCACCAACCGCCTCACCGTGACCGAGACGTTCTATGCCGGCCCCGAACAGCAGAAGTCTGGCACGGAGTTTTGGCGTTTTTACCTGAACAATATCGTGGAATGGAAAGGCGACGACCTCCTGCTGGCCATGTCCTATGACATCGGAACCGAAACCATTGCCAACCGTGGCAGTGATCCGCGCGCCTTCGTCATGGGCGGCAATGTCGTCGCGCGCTGGCAATTCGCGAAGCAATGGGCGGTGGGGATCCGGCCGGAGTTCTATTGGGATCGCAATGGGCGCTGGACCGGAAGCGAACAGCTCGTGAAGGCCATGACCACCACGCTCGAGTACGCCCTGCCCTATGGATGGACCACGACGCGCGTGCGGCTCGAACATCGGTGGGACGAGTCGACCGGGGTGAACGGCGGGTTCTTTCGCAAGGGAGACATCGCGCCAGGGGTGCCGGGCCTGACGGGATCACAGCATCTGGTCATTGTGGGGTTGCTGTGGGCGTTCGACTCGCCGTGAGAGATGACAGGCTCCTGCCGCTCGCTTCCGCGCCTCAGCCAGTGCCTACCTCGTGCGGAGAAGGCTGGCGAGGGGCAAGCAGCTCCGGCTCCGCCATGATGCGTTGATAACGGGCCCCTCTCTTGAGTCCCTTTGATGGCCGCTTGCCTCTAGCCGATCATCGGATCGACAAGCGGGACCGGGTTTCCCTTTTGATGAGCCACTCCCGCCATGGCGGAAGCCTCCGTGCTTATCTCCTCCAGCCTAAAAAACAATAAAGTGGGCGGGAACAGCTCGCTTAGAAAGCTGTCCCCGCTCGGAGGTGGTGCTTCTGAAAAGATTGTGAGGCGGATTCTATTCTAACCGACGGTACTGTTGCAGGAGCAGGGAGCCGCCCCAGGCCCAGGCTGTGAGCATCAGGATGACGCCGAGACCATGCGCCATGACGGCGATGGTGTGATCCTGTTGTAACCACCCCAGCGTGCGCAGAATGTATTCCCAATCGTGGTAGTCCTCGACGTCCTTCCCGGTCACACCGCCAAGCAGGATCAGTTCAAGGGCTCGGGCATCGTTGATGTAGGGCGCCAGATCCATCAGGCTCTCGGCGAACCACCACAAGGTCACGGACGCGGCGAAGGGGTTACGCTGTTGAATGAGGAAGGTGAACAAACACACCAGGGGCATGATCAATTGGCCGAGGCTACCGCCCAGCACCTGCATGAACCGGCCAAGGGGAGTAAAGAAGATATGGCCCGCTTCATGGAACGGCAAATTGACGAGGTGCATGAAGGATTCGCCGACATAATTTGATGCGATGCTCGCCGTCATGAGCTTCCACCCCCACACAAACAGGCCCACAAAGACCAGCGCGCGGCCGGCAAGTGTGAATGGATTCACCGGACCATCCATGACCAAGGCCCAGTCCTGAACCTGTCGCCAGATCGTCCCCCACATGCCTTCCGCAGGACGCGGGAACGTGGCGATCGTCCCTGGCCCGGTGGCGCGCAGGGGAAGTGGCTTGTACTTCGCAAAGATGACCCCGCAGCGCGTACATTCGGCGCTGACCCCGTCCTGTTCGGCCTGACAATTCGGGCACCGGGCGCTGGATGTCTTGGATGTCTTGAGCGTCTGCATGGCTCCTCCATGCATACCATCCCTGCCCTGTTTTCCGTATCAAAAGCTCCTTTTTCGGCATGACGCGTCCCAGCTTGTTGGGCACCTTCATGTGAACCGTGCATGCTTTCCCCTACGTGTATCTCTTTCTCTACTGAAGTTGTATCCGATGCGATACGTCTCTGCCCCCGACGTTCCCACATCGATGCGCGCACTCATGTGTAACTGCTTGGCAGAGCGAGCGGGAGGCGCCCCTGCGCAGCACTGGCATCGCTTGTGCTAGGTCCGACCATTGATGTCGACATCACACGAGCAGCATCTTTCACCCAACTATCACAGGAGGTATGACGATGGGAACGCAGTTGACCGAACACTACTTCGAGTACAACGGCCGCAAGTATTTCCGAGGGAACGCCCAAAATGTGGAAATATGCTCCTATGGTGAAAAGAAAGGGACATTGACGAAGAGTCCCTACATGGCCGTCCAAAACAAGGTGAAATCGGACCATCTCGACGGCCGCGTGCATGGGCTCGGCGCGGTCAGCATTGATTGGAACAAGACCACGCAAGCGGACATCGGGGCCAAGGGGTTTCTCAACGTGTTTGGCGTGTCCGGCGAGCGCGCCGTCTCCACATCCTTCGACGCCGCCAAGTCCGGGAAGGTCAAACTGGTGGGCTTTGGCATCAATGAAGGCCCCCTCAGAGTCATGCTCAACACAGATGCTGACGGGGCTAGAAACTATCTGGCCGATGAGGGCAACGACGGCCGCGTCACTTCGACAATTTGGGTGGCCATGTCCGCTGAGATGGCGAATAAGTTCTCGGCAACGGCTGGCTACTCGGTGTCGGCCAATGTGGGAGGCCTCGGGCTGGACATCTCGCTCAAGGGAAGCACCGGGGGGTCGGAGAAGATTACCATCTCCAAGGATACGACCGTGGCGTATGCCCTACACAAGGTGAAGGACTGGGACAAGGGAAAGACCAAGATTGAAAATCTGGAAGATGACTACGACGGCCTCAACTAGGGGCCGTGGGTTCCTTCGCGCCAACTCGCATGACTCGAGTTGGCGCGATCTCATCGAGGGGCTCAGATCACCTGGAGCCCGATTGCCTGCAATCGCACGACACCAAGATTGCTTGAGACAAGGCCTCGGACGCCACTGTGGCGTATACGATCGGCACTGGAGGACACCCATGACACGACACACCCGATGCCTCATCGTAAGACCGATACTCCGATACGTTCTGACGCTCCTGACGCTCGCGACGGGCGTGACCGTCGCCCACGCGGAGCGGTACAGCAAAGATATTCGCTTCAGCGGCTCGGTGGCTACATCCGAGCATATTTCTGGGTTTCCAGGCACGTCATTCGTCGTGGGTGTGCCGGACGCGAGCGGCAACGACGACTATGCCCTGTTTGGGCTCGCGTCGGAAGAACAGCGGGATCATCCTTGTTACGTGAAACTCTACAGCGAAAACATCAACGACTGGAGCGGCCAACAGGAGCTCTCAAAGGAACTCTGTGACGGGAGTCCCAGCAGCAAGGAGATCGTCGCCGCTTACGGGAACCCCCATTACGAGAAGCGTTCCTTTATCAGCGGGGTCCGAGTCTGCATGAATAAACAGAACGACCGCGTGAAAGGAATCCAAATCCGGGGTCAAACGATATCGGACTTCGGGACGATTCACGAGGTGTTCCCGGGCGACCCAGGCAAGGATGGTCAAGCGCATCCGAAAGAGCCCAAGGACATCCGCCCCAATTGCGACGACAACTGGAAACGCTGGGCAACCTGCCCGAAGGACAATCAAATCGCCACGGCCGTGGTCCTGCACTTTGAGGCCGGCAAGCAGCCGCGTTCCCTCATCGGGATCGGCCTGCACTGTCGGTCCCTTGAAGTCATCAACCCTGTGACGGGCACCCCGTTCTGAAAGGCTCGAACGCGTTGGCGGCAGGCGTCACGACCGCTTTGACCGAACTCCATCGAGGCGCTTGCGTCGGAAGGAACCACGGAAGGTGTGCTCGTATTCGCGACGGCCTTATAGCCGTCAAGCCCAGCGAGTGGTGGTGTTCGTTGGCCTACGGCCTGGCCCCCAACGTACACCACAGGCGGCGCATGCCGGACTTCTGATCGGTGACGGCTTGGCCGGTAAAGAAACTCTGCTGCCAGGCGACGACGTCGAACTTCGGATCTGGCGTACTGGTCCAGAAAATCTCGGATCGAATTCCGAGAAACGGATGGCCAGCCGGCAACGAGGGATCGTTCTGATCAGTGTCCACCAGTGTTTTGATTTCTTCGATGGTCGGCGGACGCCAACCTTTCTGGCCGCCGACCGCTTTGGGCGCACACCGTTCGAGTGAACGGCTCCACACATCGTGCTCGCGGTCCGGCTCGCGCTCCCATAGCAGACCCGTCTGGTTATCCTTCACGACTTCATCGTTGTGCATGAGCGTAAAGCGCTCACTGGCTGAAGCCCAGGGTGACGTGCCGATCGACAGGAGCACTAGTGCCAGGAGCAATGCGGTCGATCTCATCACCTGACTCCTTGGCGCACGCTCATCCTACGGAAAACGGGATGGGCGCAAAGGTGAGAATAAAAATGGCCAGCGCCACCCACCCGATCCACACGCGGGCAGAGCCCAGTTCATCCGACGGATCGATGACCGGCGGATGTGACACGCCGAGCGCGCTCGACATCCCGACCCAGAGGAACCATCCCGGCCACCCCATGAATCCCAACCCCAGGAGGATTGGGACCGCGGCCAAGGCGATGCGGCGTTGCCGCGCACCCCAGAGCGCATAGGCCACATGGCCGCCGTCGAGTTGGCCGATCGGAATCAAGTTCAACGAGGTCACGAACAGGCCGAACCAGGCGGCGAAGCCGATCGGATGCAGCAGCACGTCGGCCCTCGGGGGCAACGGGCCGATCACCAGCCAGGACATAAACTGCAGCAAGAGCGGCTCGCCAAGATGCAGTCCATAGCTGCCTTCGGTCAGCACCACCTTCGAAAGTTTCAGCCCAATGGCCAGCGCAACCACCGCCACCACGAACCCTGCGATCGGGCCGGCCACGCCGATATCGAACAGAGCTTTGCGATTCAAGATCGGCCGCATGCGGATGATCGCGCCGAACGTGCCGATAAAATGTGGCGGCCCGGGGATGAACAGCGGGAACGTCGCCGGCACACGGTGAATCCGCGACAGCACATAATGACCCAATTCATGCGTGACCAAAATGCCGAGCAGGGTCGCCGCAAAGGGAATGCCCTTGAGCAACACCCACGGGTCCTGCCGCAAGTAATCCCAAGGGCCGATGGTCGCGGAACTGCTGGCGTTATAGGCGCCGGCCCAGAGCGTCGTGAAGACGGTCAAGCCGAACAAACAGAGTGGGAGAATTTTCCCCGGTTGAGGAAACTCTTCTTCGTCGTCTTCGAGTGGGAGGGGCCCGGCGGGAACTGCGGAAAGAGGCTCAGGCTCGCGGACGCCTTCACGGTCGGATGGATCGCGCGAATCAGCCGGCCCTCTCTGTTCCATCGGTACAGTCAGCGTCGAGCGGCGAACGGATTATGGGTCCGCTCCTCCCGCACGGTCGTGCTCGGGCCATGGCCGGGAAAGAGCACCGTCTCTTCCGCTAACGTTAACACGCGGTTCCGCACGGATTCCAGGTGGGTGGCGTAGAGGGTGCGTGGATTAGACCCGCCGATGGAGCCGGCGAACAGGGTATCCCCCACAAAGCAGATCGGCTGCCCGGCTTGATCCAATCGATAACAAATGCCGCCTGGGGTGTGGCCCGGCGTGGTCACGCACTGGATAGACAGTCGCCCGACCGTGAGCGTCTGCCCCTCAGTCGGAATGGTCACGGTGCCGGTGGGGGGATGCCACTTGAGGAGTGGTTCATCGCCCCGGCCGAGATAGACCGGGACCTTCCACTTCGCCAACAACTCGTCCATGCCGCCCGAATGGTCGTCGTGGCCGTGCGTCAAACAGATGCCGACCAATTTGAGTTTGAGCCTGGCCAAGCGCGTCAGCATCTCCCCTGCGTTGAACCCCGTATCCACCAGCACGGCCTCGCCGTGATCATGGACGATGTAGCCCTTCACCTCATAACCACCAATGTCGCCGCGCACCGTTTCGATGCCGGCGATGGCCGGCGTCGGGGTCGGACTCCAATGATCGAGAGCGATCGCCGCCAGCGGCTCGCCCTTCAAGCCAAGCGCGTGCGCAACGGCCGCAATCGCGTCCAGGGTCTTCGGGCCCTGCCCATGCTCGAGGCCCGTCACGTCCGCCACGGACAAGCCGCTTTTTTTCGCGACCTGCTCGACCGTGAGCTGCTGCCCAGTGCGTGATTTTTTTAGAATGTCAGAGAGTTCGTCTTCGAGTGGCATAAGCCTCGTGAGTCGTTATCGGTTCATCGTGAATCGCTAATGGTAGCGGAAGACAGCTCATGGCGCCAGGCGGTGATCATCGCGGGATCGATGTCGACCAGGATCACGCGTTGCAGCGCCTGCGCAGAAAACGCCCGGATAGCCTGGATCATTTGTTGAGCCGCCGTGCTCGGATGGACTCCGCCGACACCGGTGCCCATGCCGGGGATGGCCAGCGAGTGATACCCATTCTTGTCGGCCAGCGTCAACGCCGCCTTTGTCGCACGCGCGACATTCTCAGCCGGAATGCGCATCCCAGGGTCCGCCATCGTCGGCGCATGAATAATCGTGTGGAACTTCGTGTGGCCGCCGGAGGTGAGGATGGCCTGCCCGATCGGAATTGGCGCGAGTTGCATCGCTTCTCGCTCCACGGCGTCGCCCGCCGCCCGCTTGATCACCCCCGCGACGCCGCCCCCCATGATACCGTGACTGTTCGCCGCATTGACGATCACGTCGGTATCCACGTCCAGAATGCTGCCCTGAGCGATCGTGATTTGAAGTGCCATGCGAGGAACCATCTACGATTCAGGTGGTGCATTATGTTTTGGTTCGTGCATCCTCAACCTAATGAACGATCTTTTTCACCATTCCATAGATTGCATTTACAGGCCAAGTACAATCACAGATGGCTAACCAGACATGTGCCAACCCGATTGTCACACCCCAACCTGTCTAGATAGTAAGTACAACTGAGAGCAAAATGGTCCGAGTCGACCACGTTTGTAGAGAGTGGCACATTCCGTTCGGAAACCAGCTTCGACGAAGAACATACAGTCCGATGAAGTGAAGGCGAGCCACCCTAGGCCAGTCTCCAAATGGAACACCATGGATGTCTCTTGTCGCTCCCCCCTTAAGGAAGGACCGGGATCTTGAGATCCTTGCAGATTTTGCGAGCCAGGTGATCGTGGATTTCTGTGTGACGCGGGACGGCAGAACGTGAATTCAGGGAAGGATTATGCCACCAGGAATGTTTCGCGCCTTCGCGGAGCAACTCGCAGCCATGCTCTCGCAGATGACGGAGAAACGCCTCGCGTTTCATACTGCGATAGGCGCTTCCTCAAAGTCCCCGCCAGCGGCACCCAAGGCGTCCTGACGATTGAGCTCCAGCGCTTCCTTCAGACTCACGCGGAGGGTCTCCATGAGCGCCTCTCGTGTCGGCTCCTGACAATTGACGCCAGGGACTTCCTCAATCCAACCGATCCACCATCCGGCATCTTCTTTGATCACGGCGGTGTAACTATGGGCCATAGCACCTCCATTCCCCGATACCTAGCCGACTATGAGGCTCGCGCAAGCCTACGAACGGAACTTGCAGTTTGTCAACAGCCATGCCCCGCCCATCCTCTTCATCCCTCCGGTGGTAGCTTGATTTCCTGCACGTCGCCGAAGGCCGCCAAGGCCTTCGCCAATCCCGTCGGCGACCCGACCGCGAGCACCCGCAGGCGCTCGGGATGCAGGTGCTTCTGGGCGGCCCGCTGCAGATCCTCTTTCGTCAGCTTCACGACCTTGTCGCGCAATTGTTGCAACCAATCCTTCGGCAGGCCGTCGTACTCCAGATCGATCAGTCGCCCCACGATGCTAGCGGAGTTGGCGAAGGAAAAGACGAACGCGTTCACAAACGCATCTTTGGCTTCCGCCAATTCCGCATCGGTCACCGACTCATTGCGGATCCGCTCCAGTTGCGCCATGAACCGCCCGACCACTTCCTGCGCCGAGGCCAGCTTCGTCTCGGCCCGCATGGACCAGAGGCCGCGTTCGTAGACATTGGCCTGCAACCGGCTGCCGACCGAATAGGCCAGCCCTCGGTTGGTCCGGACGTCTTTGAACAGCCGGCTGCGGAATCCCGCCCCGCCCAAGATATCGTTCACAATCGCCAACGCCGGATAGTCGGGATCGTGTTCTTTGAGGGTCAAATGACCGACACGCAGGTGAGCCTGCGAAGTTTCTTTTCCGACAAAGTGCAGCACGGCTTTCTGCCCCGTCACCGGTTCCGCCGGGACGGGGGGCCAGTTCATCTTGGGCACTTCGCCCTGGGCCCAGTCTCCAAAGGTTTCGCGCAGCGCCGCAATCATGGCACCCTTCTCGAAATCGCCACTCACGCCGAAGATGATCCCATTGGGGTGAATGGTTCGCCGGTAGAATGCCGTCACGTCCTCGCGCATGATGTTACGCACCGACTCCACGGTCGATTCGCGCGCATAGGGGTGTTCGGCGCCGTAGACCAGTTTGGTGAATTCGCGCGCCGCGATGGCGCCCGGTTGATCGTGCCGGCGACGAATCGCTTCCACCGCCTGGAGCTTGGCCAACTCCAGCCGCTCGGCTTCGAAGGCCGGGGTACGCAGCAGGTCGGCAAAGATCCGGAGGCCCGTCTTGAGATCTTTCTTCAGCACGTCGAGCGTCGCCGACCCGGACTCCTCGCCGATACTGAACGCGATGTTCGCCGCAATTTGCTCCAAGGCCTCGTCGACTTGCTGTGCCGACATTTTGGCCGAGCCGCCGTCGCGCAAGAGATGACCGGTCAGACCAGCCAGGCCCGTCTTGTCCATCGGATCAAGCCCCGTGCCCACTCGCATCATGGCCGACAGGTTGATGAGTGGCAGCTCGTGGTCCTCGAGCAAGTACACCACAATGCCGTTGTCGAACGTGACGCGCTCCACGGCCGGCGGCGTGAAGGTCACCGGATCGAACTTCATCGTGCGCGGATCCGCCAACGCGGCCGACCCGGCCGCCACCTGCCCCACTGGCATGGACCACACGACCAGGCACAGCCACAGCCCAAGGCGCACCAAGCTGCCCATGCTGCTCCGTCGACGGCTCCTCAGAAACATGTTCATGGCCGGCCCTCCTTCGGCGCTGCGTTTGCGTCGTGCGCGACGTTGTTCGTCGCCGCCACTTTGACGAGGGTCGCCACCGTGCGATTGGCTTTCGTAAAATACTGCTTCGCCACGCGTTGCACGTCCTCCGCGGTCACCGCAGCGATGCGGTCTCGCCCTTTCACCAGATAGCGCCAGTCCCCGGCCACGGTTTGATAATAGGCCAACGAACCCGCCAGCCCGCTGCTGGATCGAAGCGAGCGGACCAGATTGGCATCGAGATTGTTGATGACTTTGTCCAGTTCGGATTTGGAGACCGGTTCGGTTTGCAGCCGTTCCAGCTCACGGTAGATCTCCGCTTCCACCTCCGCCGTGGTATGCGGCGCGCGCGGGGCCGCGCTGATCGTGAAGAGATTGGGCCCTATGGCGCCCGGGAAGCTCGTATCGGCGTCGACGCCGACCGCGACCTTTTTGTCGCGGACCAACCGTTCGTGCAGCCGCGAGGTCACGCCGTCGGTCAAGATCGACTCGATCACGTCGAACACATAGTCGTCCGGGTGACCGATCGCCGGCTTGTGGTAGCCGATCAGCAGCACCGGTTCGGCGTCGAACTCGACCTCGACGCGCCGTTCGCCTCGTTGGGTCGGCTCAACCGTGATCACCGGCGGTGGCGGCGGCGCCGCTGGGATCTTGCCGAAGGTCTCCTCCACGAGTCGGATGACCTCCTGCGGCTTGATGTCGCCCACAATCGCGATGACGGCATTGTTGGGGCCATAGTGGGCCTTGAAGAATTGCTCGGTGACCGCCGGCGTAAGGCCTTGAATATCAGAACCCCAGCCGATGGTCGGAAAGTGGTAGGGGTGCGCTTGGAAGGCGGCCGCCTCGAACGCTTCGTACATCAAGCCGGCGGGGCTGTCGTCCGTGCGCAAGCGGCGCTCTTCCATGACCACCGCACGTTCCTTGTAAAACTCGCGCATGACTGGATTCGCCATTCGATCGGCCTCGATCGCCGCCCACAAGGGAAGGCGATTGGCCGGCAAACTCACGACGTACCGCGTGACGTCCTTGCCCGTCGAGGCATTCATGCCGACCCCGCCCTGGCGTTGGTAGAGCAGCGGAATCTCGTTCTCCACCACGTAGGCCCCGGCCTGTTCCTGCAACTTCACGAACCGCGTCTCCGCGTCGGCCAGTTTTTTAGCGGTCTCAGGAGCCTCCGCCTCGCCGCGGTTGCGGCTTGCCGCCATCTGCCACCGGAGTGCTTCCACGTCAGCGTTGAGCAGATCCAGCTCGCGCAGCAACGGCCGCTCCTTCTCGTAATCTTTCGTGCCGAGGCGTGCCGTTCCCTTGAACGCCATATGCTCATAGAGGTGCGCCACCCCGGTCTGACCAGTAAGCTCGTTCAGGCCGCCTACTCCAAACGTCACGTTGATGGACACCACCGGCGCGTGATGACGTTCCACCATCAGCAGCTTCAGCCCGTTCTTCAATCGGTGCTCGATCACCCGGTCGTTGAGGCCGGACATGTCGGCCGACGCGAGGCTCAACGTGAAACTGAGACTCATCAGGCAGGCGAACAGCAGGGACGCGATTCCTGAGGCGTAACGCGCCGGCGCGTCGCTCGTCTCTGAATACGGTGTTCCTTTCACGACGAAAGACGCGTCACGAGATACGATAGACGGGTCGGTGTTCATATGAAGATCTCCATCAAGTCTTCCGGACGTTCGATGAACCAGTCGGGTTGGCAGGCCATCATGCGCTCGCGGTTGCCCATGCCGTAGCCCACGGCGCAGACGCGGATGCCCGCGTTGTGGCCTCCATTGATGTCGTTGGTGCTGTCGCCGATCAGCACCGCGCGTTCCTTGGCGACACCCAATTGCTTCAACGTGTGCACCAACATGCCCGGCTCGGGTTTCAAGCCGAAGCCATTATCCCCCCCAACCACATGGGCGAAATAGTGATCGCCCAATCCCTTCAGGATCACTTTGGTGTATTCGAGCGATTTGTTCGTCGCGACCGACTTGAGCTTCGAATCAAAATGCGACAGGACGGCCTCGATGCCCGGATAGTACCGGGTGCGATCCAGACAGTGCGTGAGGTAGTGGCCGCGGAAGACGCGCAACGCTTCCGCGTAGCGAATCTCATCCATCTCGCCGACCGCAAGCCGCAGCAACTTTTTGATGCCGTCACCGACGAAACTGAACACCTCTTCCTGTGGGCGCTCGGGCAGTCCTAAGTCACGCAAGGTGATGTTGACAGAATCGGCGATGTCCCATTTGGACTCGATGAGCGTGCCGTCCAGGTCGAAGATGAGCAGATCGATGGGTGTAGCCATTACTTCACTTTCTTGAGCGCCTCTTGCAACGACGCCAACTGGTCTCGTTTCGCGAGATCCGTCTCGTCCAGCCAGGCCTGCCGGACATGGTTGAGCATGCGTTTGCGCGCCACGTGCGGGGGAATGATCGGCTCGACCACGCGCCAGCGATTGCCGACCGCCTTGACGCGTACACGGAGCTCTTCCCTCCCGGGTTCAGGCACAAACGACGCCTTGTCATAATACACCGAACCCACGACGGTGTACGTGATCGGGATCACGACCTCCAGATTGCTGATGATTTCCCACTGACTCAATTCGTCCGCGATGGTGAATCCCTCGATGACCACCACGTGCCCCCACACGGGGTCGGCCCCCCAGCCGACATAGGGGCGGATCGCCTCAAAAGAGAACGGGCCTAACCGGGCTCCGCGTGAATCAAGGGTCAGGAGGCGTTTGATCACCTCCGTCGGGTCGTGCCCGAGCGCCCCCGTCTGGGCCTCCGCCGTTTCCATTCCTCCCAGGAACAACAGGACACCAAGTACAACCACGAGTGCGCACGTGCGGACGGCCTTCAGTTGCGAGATGTCTTGGCGCATGCAAGCCCCGGCCATCACCGCACCTCGTGCAGCTTCATCATGTTGGTCCCACCTTCTTGTCCTGCCACCGCCCCCGACACCATCACGATCCGATCACCCGATTGCGCCATCCCCTGGTCTTTGAGGAGCCGATCGATCCGCTGCACGCGCTCGTCGTTCTGCTCCATCACCGGAAACCGCTCGGTTCGCACGCCCCAGACAAGCGCCAGGCGCCGCTCCACGGTTTCGTTCGGCGTCAAGGCAATGATGGGCACACGCGGGCGCTCCTTCGACAAGAGCCGCGCCGTGCGGCCGGATTCCGTCAGCGCCACTATCGCGCGGGCGTGAATCGTACCCGAGGCCGAGGAGGCCGCGCGGCAAATGGCATCGGCGAACGTGCCCCCGCCCGGTCCTCGGTCGGATTCACGCAGCACCCGCGGGGACATCGCCGCCTCGGCGGCGCACACAATCTGATCCATCACCGTGGCGGCCTCGACCGGATACTGTCCCGCCGCGGTTTCCGCGGACAACATGACGGCATCCGTGCCGTCGAACACGGCGTTGGCCACATCGGACGCCTCGGCGCGAGTGGGCCGCGGATTGCGGGTCATGGATTCGAGCATCTGCGTCGCGGTGATGACCAACTTGCCTCGTTTGTTGGCGGCCTCGATAATCTGTTTCTGGAGAATGGGCACAGTCTCGGGCCCCATCTCCACCCCCAAGTCGCCGCGTGCGACCATGACGCCGTCGGCCACCTCCAAAATGGCCGGCAGTTTGTCGATCGCCTCAGCCCGTTCGATCTTCGCAATGATCGGCTGCGACGCGCCGAAGGACCGCAACACCGATCTGGCCGCTTCCACGTCCTCCGGTCCCCGCACGAAGGACAGGGCAATATAATCGACCCCCTGCCCGACGCCGAAGAGCAGGTCGCTCCGGTCCTTGTCCGTCACGGTTGGCGCGCTGACGCTGGTTCCCGGCAGATTCATGCCTTTGTTGGCGCGAAGGGTGCCGCCGACGACCGTCGTACAAAGGACGTCGGCTCCCTGCACAGAGGTGACACGGAGTTCCAGTAACCCGTCGTCGATGAGGATCCGCGCGCCCGGCCGCACGTCGCGGGCCAACTGGGGGTAGGTGACCGGCACACTGATCTCCGCGCCGGGGTGCTGGCTCTGAAAACCGTGCTGCCCGCCGGACCGAAGGGCGCCCCCAACGAAGCGAACCGGCTGCCCGACCTCGAGCACGGCTCCCTCGGGCGCGACCGCGCCGACTCGAATTCTCGGGCCCTGCAAGTCCTGGATAATGGCGACGGTGCGTCGGCGTCGAGAGGCCGCCTCACGAATGGCCCAGATGGTCTGGGCATGGCTCTCTGGAGTGCCGTGCGAAAAGTTCAGACGGGCCACGTCCATACCCGCCTGCATGAGCCGGTCCAACACCTCCGGAGCCGCACTCGCCGGGCCAATCGTGCAGATGATTTTGGCTTGTCGCATACCTCGGGGAAATTCGTTACTCGATCAACCTGAACCGTGCAACACAGGGGGCCACGTTGTTCGGTTCAATCGATTCCGCACGATTGACGAGCCACGCGGCTGAGTCTTGAGCATCGATGGGGCGACCGAATTCTAGCAGGAGGCCGAAGAGGCCTGCAACGAAACGTCGCCGGCGAGCCGCTCGGATTGTGAGGATGGTCAGGCCCGTGGTACAGTCCGACGACGATCGAGACTCGCCCCGCAGCTGTCTCGCCGTCGCATCCCTATGCTGAGCAGCAGATTCGAACGATTCATCGGTGTGGTGCTCTGCCTCGCTGCGTTCTCGCTGATCGGGGTGTTCGAGCCACCGACTGCGAGCCAGGCCGACCAGCCGCCATTCCCCACGCTTGCGCAGGCGACGGCGCCGGTCTCCTCGGGCGCCACAGCGACTTCCCCGGCTGGCGGGGCGCTGCCTGATCAGGGTGCCCTACGCAAGGCTGGGGTGCCCCAGAAGGTCTACGATGTCCTGTCGATGCTCCAGGAGCGGAAGGGCGTGCCGCTGCCGGGGTACGTCGGCGGCCGGAGCTTCGAAAACCGAGAACGGCGTTTGCCTGCCGGCCGCTACCGGGAATATGACGTGAATCCGAAAGTGGCCGGCAAGAACCGCGGGGCCGAACGCCTGGTGATTGAACAGCGCACCGGCAAGGCGTACTACACCAAGGACCATTACCGTTCGTTTGTCCTGATTAATTGAGGGACTCATGCCGTCCACACACCGGTTGCTCTCGACAAAAACTCCGTGGGTCCACCTGGCGTCGCTGAAGCCGGGACAAACGGTCGCCTCGCTCCTCGCTCCCCCGCCATCCCTGCTGACCCTCGAACTGGCCGGACGGTCTTGCGGTACCAAGGAGGGGCTGCTGAAAGCCGCGGCGAAGGCCTTCGACTTCCCGGATTACTTCGATCCGAATTGGGACGCCTTCGAAGAGTGCCTCTGTGACCTGGAATGGCGTCCGGCGGAAGGGTACCTCCTGCTGTTCACTCAGGCACATCTCGTCCTCTCCCGTGCGCCGGATGACTGGGAAACACTGATCAGCATTCTCCGATCTGTCGGAAAACATTGGGGAACTAAGCAAGACGACCGGCCGGCCCGTCCTTTTCACATCGTCTTTGCGGTCGAGGCAGACAGGAAGGCGGCCCGTAAAGACTGGCTCATGCCCTTGTGGAAGGCGCGGTGACAAGCCGCAGCGGGCCTTGTTATAGTCCCCCCGTTCAGCTTCGCAATCCGCACCATACACGAAGGAGGGCGTCATGGGATTATTCGACGCGTTGACATCGGCGGTCGGCTCACTGATGGGAAGTGGGGGCGGTGGCGTCCAGGGCCAACTGCTGCAGGCCGCGACACAATTATTGGGCAAGGACAGCGGCATCGGCGGCCTCGCGGGTCTCGTCCAAGCGTTTCAGAAGAACGGGCTCGGTGAAGTGGTGAATTCCTGGGTGGGCACGGGCCAAAATTTGCCGATCTCGGCCGAGCAGATCAAGCAGGGACTCGGCTCCGGGCTCCTCGAGCAGTTGGCGGGTAAGGCGGGGGTTTCCGCGGATGCCGCCAGCAATCAGCTCGCGAGCCTGCTGCCGAATCTGGTGGATAAGCTGACTCCCGAGGGTAAGATCCCGGACAGCAACCTGCTCGAGCAGGGACTGAGCCTGCTCCGCGGCAAGCTCGGCGGCTGACCCGTTCCGTTTTGTGCAGGGCACGGGGGATCTGGGCAGCATGCGCAGATCCCCGGTGCCATCTGCGCCGTCCTGAGCCAATCCCTCTTCCGTCTCGACCGCCTCTCGAACTCGCTCCGGTCGATCTCCCCGCCGGCGGTTCTACCGCAAGCGATCCCTCAAGTAGTTCCAGGCTCGTCTTGGCAGGACCACTCTCATCGCGTCCTTTGCGCCGTCTATCATCCGACCACTCCAGTGTCGCACTCCCCGATGGAGCCGTGCTTCTACCGCGGCCAGACGTGGATACTGATAGGGTCGTAGGGCCCGCGCAAGGGCCCGCCAGATCCGAGGATCCTGGACCTTCTCGCGACCACAATACCCTCTGACCCACCGCAGGAATCGTTCTCGCGCCGCCGCCGCCTTGCCCCGTTTCACCATGAGGGCACAGCAGGAATCCGGGTGTTTGCGGTATTGGTACCAGACCCGGCTGGACACATAGGCCGGCGCGATGCGGCAGAATTTGACGCGGAAGACTTGGTCTTCGTACATGCCGGTAAACTCTTCCTCGAACCCGCCGAGTTTCCGAACGAGCTCGGTCCGAAACATATTGCCGGACGGCACGGCATCCTCGTGCAACAGAAACGTGGTCAGCACGCTGGTGGGTTCATGCACCCGATCGGTTTCCAGATGGAGGTCCAGCGTCGAGTCCTGCGCAAGAGCTCCGTCGGCCTGGCGATTCCAACTCCGCCACAACCGCATCGGGCCGTAGACCGTGCCGACCTGGGGATGGGCGTCCATGAACGTGACCTGATCTTCCAAGGCGCTCGGGACAATCACGTCGTCCGCATCCAGGAACAGCACAAACTCGCCGCGCGCATGCGCGAGCCCTAGGTTGCGCGAGGCGCTCATCCCGCGATTGGCATGGTGCGGATGCTGCAAGTACCGAATGGGAGCGAGGCGTTGCGCGGCATACCGCTTGGCCAGGTCGGTGCTCCCATCGGTCGACCCGTCGTCGACCAACAGCAGCTCCCAATCGCAGAAGGTTTGCCGCAAGACGCTCCCGATCGCCTCCTGAAGAAATCGGCCTTCGTTGTGGAAAATGATGACGACCGACACGCGGCAGCGGGGTTCGTGGGCCAGTTCGGTCTCCGGCCATTGCTGGGCTAGGATCGTTCGCATACCATCACCGTCGTACCTATTGGTTGATCAACGACAACACGGACTTCTCGAAATTCTTTGTTCAACGCCTCGGCCACCTCCCGACAGGTGACTTCTGGCCCCGGCCGCTCCCCATCGGCGGATTGCGCGACCGGATGCGGCCACTCGAAAACCAGCCATTTGGACGAAAATGCGCTGAGTCCCTCAACCACCTGGGAAATCGTAAAATGGCGCCGCAGGGACAGTTCCGCCACACAATCGGCCGCCACGACCATCTGACACCGAAAGCGCTCACGCGCGTCCATCGCCCAATAACTTCCCCAGCCGATCGACGGCGTCGGCTTCGCAATATCCATGATCAAGGGGAGCAGCGGCCAGTGCTGGTTGCTTGCCTTCGAGTAGAGGTGCGCGGCGCACGCGGTGTCGGCACTGAAGGTGACGACATCCGCCTCACAGGGAGGCGACGCGACCATCTCTTGCATGTCGAGGTCCCCCACCGCGAGGAGCGTAGTGGGATGCAGCGATTGGACCACTCGCCGGAGCGCGTCCCGGCGTCGACGTGCCACCTCGCGGGCCACTTCGGTAGAGGGCCCTTCTTCCGTCACCCCACCGGGCAGGCTCGCTCCATTCGGCAACGGGAGCCCCGCAACTAGGTCGTGAAGCTCCCGAAGCTCATCGACCAACGAGACGGGTTTCCCTGATTTCCGGGCGACGATCCGCTGGAGCTCTCGAGCCAACTCCACGAGGTGCTGAACCTGAACGATCTCGCCAAGACGCGTGAGTCCTCTGGACGCTCGTTGCGCGCTCCATCGGCGAGCGGGGGCCCCCAAGCTTCGCACATCCGAGGCCGTGACCCCGGTGTCGGTCGGGAGCATGCGGCGGGCGATATGGTCGAGCCCTCGACTCATCAGCAGCAATGGGTGGAGGCAATAGCGATCGAATTCCTCCCGGCCCGACCAACAACCCGGCTCGCCGAGCGGTACGATGGAGCCAAGATCCACGAACGTCGGCGTGGGCCCGTCGAAGAGAACATTCCACGGATGAGCGTCTTTGAGGGTGAATCCCTGCGTGGCCAACTCGGAGGCCAGCTCAAGAATGGTGAGCGCCGCTCGCTTGAACATCGCCGGAGCCCACTCGTGCGGGTAGGACACGAAGGGGAGTTCACGGTGCTCGACCACCAGTTCGGCACCTGGCACACGCAGAGACGTCGGGGTGGTCTCGATGAACAACCCTCGTTCGACGACGTGAC
This sequence comes from uncultured Nitrospira sp., assembly GCA_964449255.1. Lineage (GTDB taxonomy): Bacteria > Nitrospirota > Nitrospiria > Nitrospirales > Nitrospiraceae > BQWY01. The sequence continues at coordinate 23,979 of CAYUYE010000022.1, forward strand.
GCAGAACGCCGCCTGTCTGGAGTTGATGCAGGTTGGCCGCGCCACGAGCCGAGAGACTTCGATACAGCCGTCCTTGCCAATGAAAGACCCGCCCGTCGGGGTCCGCGAAGGAATGCGGCTGAAACGCCATGTCGCTGAGCGGAATCTCGCGACGCTCGGCCGCGCCATCCAGGTCCCACCTCAGACCAGGCCGCCGGTCATCAATTCGGCACGGCACAGCCATGTCGCAATCTACTGATGAGAAATTTCGTGCATCCATGCGGCAAAACTCATGCGATCTCTCGCGTGAACGGTCAATCTGGGTAACTCGAACACGTCGGCCCAGGGTTGCACGACCGTGCTGGCGGTCGTACAGGCGTTGCTGAACCCGGCCGCCCGCACGAGCGCAAGCGTCTCCCGGGTATAGTCCTCCGGACGACCAAACGGAAACGCAAAACTCGTGACGGATTTCTGGAGGATGCCGTCCAACACGTCCTTGCCGCCCGCGATTTCCTGCCACTGCTCCCTGGGGCTCAGCGTCCCCAACGAGGCGTGCGTCAGGGAATGCGCCCCGACCTCTATCAGGCCTTCGTCGGCCAACATCCGCACTTCGTCCTGCGTCATGATCCGGTGCGACTCGCGACCGAGCTGCAGGTCTACTCCGGCCCACTGTGCCAGATCGAACAGCAGGACGCGTCGCCGCTCCTCGTCCAATGGGAACAGCAACTCATAGAGCGATCGATAGAGGGACTGCCGTTCGGTCGGACAGGGTTCCCACGCGCGCCAGGCGCGGTAGGTCTGATAGTCCCGCTCCGTATACACCGCAGCGTCACCGAGCGACCAGTCGTACACCCGCCCCTTCACCGCGAGCTCGAGTCGGCTGGGCAGCGTACCGGGCAGGAGCAGCAGCCGCTCCAGTTCATCCCACCAGAATTCTCTCGGGTGCTCGACCATGCCGGCCGTGACAAACACCGTCGCCGGAATCTGGTGCCGGACCAAGTGCGGCTTCGCCTGGGTGAGATTGTTCGCATAGCCATCGTCGAAGGTGATCACGATGGCACGCTCCCGGCCGGATTTCTCGTGCCGTTTCCGGAGAAACTCCTGGAGTCCCATCGGGGTCCCATAGCGGCGAAGGATGCTGAGATGTTCGTTGAACTGGGCGGGCGAGATGGCCAGTGACCAGGGGTCGGCCCCCTCCTCGGCGATACGGTGGTACAGGAGCAGAATCCCCGTCGGGGTTCGTCTGCGCGTCATCCAGGTGCGCGCGCGGGCTGTCAGCGTTGTCGTTAGCATGGGTCGTGCGGGTTCGGCCTTCCCGAGTTCCCTTTTTGCATAGACTGATCCAACGGGAGTCCCCTCCCGTCCGACGTCCTCCTACACCTTCGGTTTGACGGCCTTTACAGCAATGGTGACTTCATAACGATCGTCGCAATGGGCCAATTCATCGGCGTGCAGTTCCTCGGCCGCCAATCCGTACAAGAACGCGGTGGCGGCCAACAGATTGCCGGAGGTGGTGACCGTCAAGGCTGACTCGGGGAACGCTTCACCAAACGCGCGTCGGGCGGAGAGCGTGGTGAAGTTCCAATACCATTGGCACGACCAGGTCGCGTCGCTGATCGGGGTGATTCCGGGCACGGTCGCCAGAACCACGCCGCCCGGCTTGAGAATCCGGAAGAGGGTGCGTATCGCCGACGTCGTGTCGTAGATCAGTTGCAGGGTCTGCGTCAGAATGATGCAATCGAACCGATCGGAGGGGATGTGGTCGGCCTGCGTCAGATCGCCGATGATCGTGGCCTGCGGCGCGCCGGGCGTCACATGCAACACGTCGCTAACGGCGACCCGCGTCCCCCCGAAGCGTCTCGTGTACGTATTGTCGCCGATCTCGAGCACGACCCCTTTGACAGCGGTCGACTCGCGCCTGAGAAACTGTTCAATGTAATGACGATCGATCGGCAGTCCGCGGTCGAACCCCCACCGATCACTGATGGGCGCCAGACGCCGCAGATCCCCAAACCGAACCTCGCCGGCTGGCGGGACCACGTCCCCCTGCCGTTCGGCTTGCATGAACGCGCGCACCGGGGCGAGCACGGAGAGGTGGGCAGCCCGTTGAAGTAATTGTTTCATCGTCGCGGACTCCCTTGCGGTTCGCTGAGCGCTCCCTCCGGCGCCGTGTTGAGGGGATCGACCTGACAGTTCCACTGCAGCAACGGGCGAATCGTTCCAGGAATTCGCCCGGGCATATACCCTCGGGCGCCGCCCGGTTGCAGCGTATCGATGACCTGGAGGGCCAACGCCTCGTTCATCTCGATGTTCACTTCCTTGGTCTCATAGGCGTAACAGAACGCACTGACATAGTAGGTGCCTTCGGTCAGCAGGTTGCCCGGGACGAGGGCACGGCTGGTATACCGCCCCACCGCCCGCGGCTGCCCGTCCCACGGCTGATTCACTTCGTAGGACAAAAAGAGTCGTTCGCCTCGGTCGGTAATGACGCCCACATGCGGAGCCAACTTCAGCCCGGGTTGCAGCACTTCGTACTCCAACTCGATGGTGAAGGGCTCGCGGATCTCGATGATCCCGACGAGTGCGCCATAGCGATCACGCACGCGCACAGCGCGTAACCGCACGTAGTCATTGCCGGGCGCGGCGACACGCTCGCGCCATTCGACCGCACCGGAAGGATGTGACCCGGCGTGCAGGTACGCCCCAAGCACATCGGTCGTAGGCCCATCCGCGAGGATCTGTCCCCGCTCCAGAAGGATTGAGCGAGGGCAGAGGCGCGACACCGCGGACATGTCGTGCGAGACAAACAGCACCGTCCGCCCATGGTCGCTGACCTCCTGCATTTTTCTCAGGCATTTGCTTTGGAACTCGAAATCACCGACCGCCAGCACTTCGTCCACAATCAAAATTTCCGGCTCCAAGTGCGCGCCGACGGCGAAGGCCAGTCGGACGTACATCCCGCTCGAATAGCGCTTGACCGGTGTGTCGAGGTACGGACCGATCCCGGAAAACTCCACGATCTCGTCGAACCGCGCATCGATCTCCTGCTTCCGCATGCCGAGCAGAATGCCGCTCAGATAAATGTTGTCGCGGCCGGTCAGCTCCGGATGGAAGCCGGTGCCGACTTCGAGCAAGGTGCCCACCCTCCCGTGCAATTCAGCTCGCCCGGAGGTCGGATCAATGATGCGAGAGAGAATCTTGAGCAGCGTGCTCTTCCCCGCGCCGTTTCGGCCGATAATGCCGACCACTTCCCCCTGTTGCACCCTGAACGAAACCCCCTTCAGCGGCCAGACTTCCGTCTCCGCCTCCCGACGCCGTCGCGAGCTTGACGGGAGCAGTCTGGACATCCCACCCTGAAGGCGCTCCGCAAGCGTCCGGTGAGTGTGTCCTCCTGTCTGGATCCGGTATTTTTTGGCAAGCTGATCGACCTGAATCGACAAGAGGGATGTGCGTGCGCCACTTGCCAAAGCCGTTCCCCCCAGACCGGCCAGATCGCGCCGCTCAACGTTGAAGGTTTCATCCGTCATGGCGGCCCCACAGGGCAAGGTGTACGGGATTCCCGACAAGCGGCACAGCAATTTCCCGACAAGCGCAGCCAATACCGATCCATCTCGCGCTTAAAGCCATGCGTTCGGACATAACGGTGTCTTGGCTAGAATCAGGCTAGAACGATGTTACGGCACGAGATGCGAGGGCGGTCGCACGTGACACGTAAGACATATATGGACAACAGAATATGGTGGCCCACCCTTGCAAGGCCGCACCGTGCGGCCTTCGCTCTGCTCCGAGCCATCACTACAGTTGCTGCGGCTCGGCCCGGAACTGCCCTTCCACCGCGTGGACTTTCTTGAGCCCTGCGCGAATCCTGGTCCGATTGGTGTGGGCATGAAAGGGGCAAATCCCGCGACTGATCTGTTCATCAACCAAGGCGACCTGCTCGCCGATCAGCGAAGGGTTGCCCTCCTGTATACACCAGGCACAAACGAGTTTCATATACGGCTCTCTGGAATCGTTGATCTATCTGTGCACGGCACCCGGACGACCCCGGTTCTTGAGCACTTCACAGGCCGCACTGCCGAGGATCCTCACCCCTAGTAATTGCGTGGGGCCGAATCGCCAGCCCCAATGGCTGCTTTACTCTCTCTTCAATCGATTCGATTCCTGCGCTATCTCTCTTCTGAATTCGTATGCAAGCACCCTACGAGCACCGCGGTCCCTGGCGGAAGGGCTTGAGCCTCCTGGGCGAGGCAGCACGACCTGGGCAGTCGAACCGGCTCGGCCCCAGGCAAGCTCGCCCTTCCACTCGGTCTTGTGCGCATGCCTCGCTTCGCTAGATCGTGGCCGACAAGGTTGCCGGCACCACCTCGCCCTCTGGGGTCAGAAGGTGCTCCTCCAACTGATCCAACTCACCGAGCGCTTCCTGCCAGGCCACTCCGCAGTGTGCCAAATAGTCGATTAGATGAGGCCGGCAGATCCCGTGGGTTGGCCTGTCGTCGAGCATCGGCGCACGTTCGCCCATCACCCCTGCTTTCCCTTCGACCTCGCACCAGGCACAGATGATCTTCATGGCGGCTCCACCCTTTGGCCTGCTGACCTATTAGAAATGGAAGCAATAGTCGGGCCCAGCCCGCCATGCTCGCTGGTCGGCCGCAAATCCTTGGCACGGCGCAGGGATAGATTCATCAGGTGGAACTGATGCTTCCACCCTGCAGTGAAGAAGTGTAGGAAGAGTACTACGGCGCAAACAGGCCAATGACTCGAACAAGAGCCCTCCCTGTTACCCTCGTTTGGCTGTCGTGAGGAGGCCGGGACGAGTTCGACGCGCCTCGAGTGGCTCGAACGTGGAGGCCAGCGTCCGCCTTGATTCTCCCTGGAACGCATGTTACCGTGCGCCGCTTTTATGAAAACGACGCGCTCCCAAAAGCTGTTTGAAGCGGCCAAGCTCCTCATTCCCGGCGGGGTCAACAGCCCGGTGCGGGCGTTCCGTTCCGTCGGCGGCGTCCCGCGCTTTATCACCCGCGCCAAAGGCGCCCGTTTGTATGACGCGGACGGCAATGCGTACATCGACTATGTGTTGTCGTGGGGACCGATGATCTTGGGCCATGCCCCCGCCTCGGTCATTCGGGCCATTCGTCGCGCAGCCGGAAACGGCACGAGTTTTGGCGCGCCGACCGAATTGGAAATCACACTGGCGCGCATGATCAGGGATGCGATGCCGTCGATGGAGAAGGTGCGGCTGGTAAGTTCGGGCACCGAGGCTGTGATGAGCGCGATCCGCGTGGCGCGGGGATTTACCAAACGGAACACGATTCTGAAATTCGAAGGGTGTTATCACGGACACAGCGACTATCTGTTGGCCAAGGCCGGATCGGGGCTGGCGACCCTCGGCATACCGGACAGCCCCGGCGTGCCGGCCGATTTCGCCAAGTACACGTTGACGGCGCCGTATAACGATCTGCGGACGACCAAACAATTGATTGAACAACACGCGCAGGATCTGGCCTGTGTGATCGTCGAACCGGTGGCCGGGAATATGAACGTCGTGCCGCCGTCGCCGGATTTTTTGTCCGGTCTGCGCGAGCTGACGCGCGCCCACGATGCGCTGCTGATTTTCGATGAAGTCATTACCGGCTTTCGTGTCCACTATGGCGGGGCGCAAGCGCTCTACGGCGTCACACCCGACTTGACGGTGCTCGGGAAGATCATCGGCGGCGGGCTTCCGGTGGGCGCCTACGGCGGGCGGAAAGAGATCATGGACCTGATCGCGCCCTCCGGACCGGTGTATCAAGCCGGGACGTTGTCGGGCAATCCGCTGGCGGTCAGTGCGGGCATCGAGGCCCTGACCCAGCTCAAGAAGAAGGGTGTCTATTCGCAGTTGGAGAAGATGTCGGCCGCCCTCGCACAGGGCCTCGGAGAAGCCGCGAAAAAAGCCGGTGTGGAACTCTATCAGACCCGTGTGGGGTCGATGATGGGCACGTTCTTTACGAAAGGGCCCGTGGTGGATTGGGCTTCAGCCAAGCCATGCGACACGGCGCGCTACGGGAAGTTCTTCCACGCCATGCTGGACCAGGGCGTGTACCTCGCGCCATCACAATTTGAAGCCGCGTTTCTTTCAACCGCCCACAAACCCGCCGATATCGTCGCGACCCTGAAGGCCGCCCAAAAGGCGTTCAACGCGCTGTAGCAAGAACGAAGACGTCAATCGTCAAACGGGAAGATCCGGACCATCCGTTCGGAAGAAAATCGTCCTAACTTGACGATTGACGGCTGAGACTCTGTTCCAGTCAACATCGCAATGCTGGCGGGGTTCGGACCATCGAACACTGTATCCGCCCCGATACACCCACCTTCCGATTCGATACAGCCCTTTCGGTGGCCTATTCGTCTTCGTCCTCCGCTTCTAGTGCCTCCTGCCGCCGCTGCTCCTCCATCGCATTGTGCAGCAACATGCGGATGAACATGGAATAGAGCGAGCCCTTTTCCAGCGTCCCGCCGGGCGGCACTGCAATCCGGCCTTCCTTGATCATCTTATCTAGCCAGGTCTTCTGATCCGGCGCGATAAGCACCGGAATCTCCACCAGGCCGACTTTGCCAAACATATCCATGGCTTGAACCTCCGTTATTCGTCAATCGTCATTCGTCTCTCGTATCTGGTCGAACGTAAGAACTGAAGCGCCCTGCAGCGAGATTCGCTTCACGTTTCACGAGATACCAGCGTTCGCGTCATTTCAGCATGCCGTTTTCCGCCATGTCAATCAGTCCGACCCGCGTTCGGTTTTGGACGCGTCGCGCGATGCACGCGTTTTGCAATTCCTCCGAAGCCACAATTCATGCGGCCTGGAGGACATCGATGATGTATCGACGACGTGCGGTGTGGGTAGCGTTGCTGATTGGAAGTGTGTTGGTCGAAGGCACGGCACTGGGGAATCAGACCCATCGCCACCCGCACTACGCACCAATCGCTCAGCCTTCGGCGCCGCATGTGGGTCATGCGCACCATCCTCCGAGCTATGGGGCGGGGCCACATCGCGGCATCAACGGGAAAGCCCTCTCGCGAGCTGCAACCTCGCTGCGAAAGGGCGCGGGCCCCTCACGAAAATCGGGAAAGCGTGGCGCCGGGAGCGGCCTGCGTGGACTCCGAAGCCTGCCCCGGCTCGCCTACCCGACTGATTTACGTGGACCGACGGAGGTCGACGGCAGATTTCTGCGCCCGATCGACGGCGACACCTTTGCGTTCAACGGCATGAAGGTGAGACTCAGCGGGCTGGACGCTCCGGAGTTGGGCACACCGGGCGGCAGTGAAGCGGCGCAACATCTCGCCGCAATATTGCAAGAAGGTCAAGTCACCATCGTCCCGCGCTCACGCGACATCTACGGCCGCACCGTCGCCGACGTGTTCATGAACGGCCAAAACCTCGCCGATCGTATGATCGCGGAGGGGTTTGCCCGGAGGGGGTAGCTGCCTGGGAAACAACGGTTGGGAGACGTGAAACAGAAGAATGGAAGAAAGGCCATTGTCATTCCTCCACGGTCAAGGGCGAGGGAACTGAGAGCAGACCAGGTCGGAGGGGTTTCTCCGGCGGCGCAAGGAAGACGGCTCCGCCGGAAGAGCCGCCGGTACTAGCGAGCTTGGTCGGGACTCGACCGCTGAAAAGCCGCTCCCGGTTCTCGGATTGGGCGATAGACAGTACGGGGTCCGCCCCTTTGCTGTTGGGTCATACCGACGTGAGGACGACCATGGTCTACACACACGTCCTGAATCGGGGCGGCACAGGGGTACGGAGCTCAGCCGATGCGCTGGGCCAAGGGGTGAGTCCTTCGCAGCTATAACGGAATTATGCCGACCGGCAGAGCACGCCGAACACGCGCCTGGGGAATGTTGACAAGTGATTGAACATACGAAACAATCGCAGCCCTACGGACAGGTTGCAGGTGCGTACTATGCCGGTCCATATACTCAAAGTTCGGCGTCAATGATGCACTCCGACCTGCACCAAACGGCGCTGAATTCCATGTCATCCGAGGAGAGATAACAATGGCAGCCCTACCTTATGTCACCGCCACGGGAAACATTGAGAAGTCTTTGAAGGGCATCAAGGCAGCCGCTACTCCGGAGTCCGTCAGCCAGGACTTCGTTAAGACGATCCTTGGAATAAAGGGCGGTTCAGGCAATCAGATGACTGCCTACCTGAAGAAGATCGGCTTTGCCACGCCCGATGGAACACCTACGGACATCTACAAGAAATTTAGAAACTCTGCGACCGAGGGTTGGGCAGCCGCACAAGCGTTGAAAACAGGCTATGCGCCGTTGTATGTGAGAAACGAATACATGCACAGGCTTTCCGACGATGATCTGAAGGGTCTCGTCGTAGAGGAAACGGGAGCCGAACAAGATTCCAACACCGTCCCGCTCATCATTGCTTGCATAAAGCAGATCAAGAAATTCGCCAAATGGGACGCGGTCGCAATTGAAGAAAAGCCTGACAAGGCATTAACCCATCCTCTCTCGGGAACTGGGCTCCCACAAACGCCCCAAGCACCCGCCCAGATTCCCCAGCGACTCGGACTTAACCTCGGGTACACCATAAACCTAAATCTCCCCGCGACATCCGATTCCGCCGTCTTCAACGCAATCTTCCGCGCGCTGAAAGAGCACTTGTTGAAAGACTCCAATGAGTAGCATTGACGACTCTGTACGATCCTTTGGGATGTCTGGCTTCCTTATTTGCGATGAGTTACGACTGATCGAGCAAAGATACGGCATTGAGCTCGGCCACGTCTCGAAGCCCGAGGTAGCAAGCGCGGTCGCTTACTACCCACAGTTCGAGCAGACTGTTCGCCTTGAAGCTGCCAGCATGTCTGAGAATTACGAAGTCTTTTATTGTCTTGAACAGGCCATCCGCAAGCTGATCGCCGAAACACTAGAAGACACTGAAGGCACAGACTGGTGGAACAGCGCACGCATTCCGGACGATATCAAGGCTGATGTCGCAAGTCTCGTGAAGAAAGAACGGGACAACGGCGTAACGCCACGATCTGACAACTTGATCGACTATACGACTTTCGGTCAGCTATCCGTGATCATCACCTCAAACTGGGATCTCTTCGAGCCCACTCTTAAGAGCAAACGCGGTGTCGAACGAGTAATGGCAAACCTCAATCTCCTTCGAGGGCCGATTGCGCACTGTTGTCCGATGCAAGAAGACGAGATCGATCGACTGCGTCTCGCTGTGAAGGACTGGTTTCGGATGATCGGTTGAGCGCCATTAAAGTCGCCGTTGCAATGTAGATGAGGGTCGGGTCTTGCAATACGACACTTGCTTTCAAGGTCCCCGCGATGTTTTGGAGCGAAGATTTCCCCGACCTGGCCTCGCCATCGATGGAAGGCGTATTGCTTCCCTCTGCAAGGTCTGTGGAATCAGTTCCCGCTATAGCGAATGAATCTAAAGGGGGCTGAGCCAGCCCAGGTTTGACGTACACCTCAAAAGGGGGACACCACGGATGGCGGCAAACGACAAGTCCCTCACCTCCCTACTGTGCGGAATCTCCGGCGAGTACGCCGCAGCAGCTGAACTCACCCGTCGCGGGCATGTGGCCTCGATAACCCTTCGCAACACTCGTGGCATCGACATCCTTGTCTCGAACGCGGATGCCTCGCGATCCGCTGGCGTCCAAGTCAAGACAAACCAAAACGGCAAGCGCCTATGGCTTCTGAACAGCAGAGCCGAGACCTTCCACTCGAAGAACCTTTACTACATATTCGTGTGCCTCAAGGCCGAAGATGAACGCCCAGACTTCTTTGTCGTCCCAAGCAAGGACGTCGCCGAGTACGTCACAAAAGACCATAGTGGGTGGCTCGCACTCCCTGGCCGCGGCGGACGCGCGCACACCGATAATCCTTTGCGCCAATTCAAAGATCGCGACGGCAAGTACCTTGAGCGCTGGGACCTTTTGAAACTTTCCTAATACAGGAGATTTAAGCGGTCGGACCCCGTTGTTTCCAGGCTCATCCCGTCCAGCCTCGTCGAAGAGGTCACCGTGTCCGTAGCAGGCGGACTGAATGGCTGGACTGGGTATCAGAGCCGTTTTAGGGAGATTTACGCGATCAGCCTTTCCGTGTGTTCTGAAGAGCGGACACATGCATCTCATGGAGGGGCTTTACCTTGTTGTAGTAACGTAAAGGCTCCATGAAGGGGGTGCCATGGCTGTTCAGAAGCTCAGCAGCAAGAATCAGATCGTGATTCCGAAGGAAGCTCGACAGGCGATGGGCGTCAAGGGCGGCGATGAATTGCTGGTTGTCGTGAAAGCTGATCTGACGCTCGTAATGCCGAAGCCCAAGCGATAAGCCAAAACCTTACAAGGGCTGGCTAAAGGGGCCTATCCGTCGGGCTACGTGAAGCGAGAGCGCCAGTCGTCGTAGAGGCTTCCGCTCGGCAGGGCCTGCCTCACGATCGTGAACGTATCGGGGTTGAAGAGAGTTCAAAGGAGTCTGCCCCCCTTTGTTTGATACATGTCCAACGTTATACCCCACTGGCAAATGCAAACAGCTAAGCAAAGTCCGAATGCTTGTCCCTGCTCCGCGCGAGACTTGCCTGCCGACGAGCCTGAGCAGGTCCAAGCGTTCTATGACCTTCGCATTAATTGTCCCGCCCTCAAACTGATGATTCCCGACCAAATCGTTGAAGATCATCGCCGCTTTACAGCGGCGGACCCGGACAAAGCCCATCATGCATCCATTCCATTCTTGGCATATCGTCGTGGCCACCTCGGGAAACTCACCGAATGCATGCACCGCTTTGCAATAAGTGGAAACGAGCTGCGCCGAGACGTAACAGAGCAATACAAGAGTGACCTCCGAGAGACCTGGGTTCTAAAAGCCGAGGAGATCTTGCGATATCGGGCAGCGCGGCTATTCGAGTCTCGCGTAGCAGAGTTGCAATTCGCCCAATGGATAGAATCACAACGCTGGACAATTTCTAACCTAGAGCTATATGGGGGTCAATTCGATGTAGAAGGCATAGACCCGAATGGCGAGGAAACCTCATTCGAGATTAAGTTTCTGGCACAGCGTGAAGTACTATTCGAATGCAATATGGCCTCCTTTGTCCGGCCACAAGCTGCGTCCCTTGGTGTCTATTCGCCAGTTGACTATCTACTGTTCAGGTTGTACGAGGCCGCTCGGCAACTAGTCGATACCCCTAAGCATCGCATCGCAGTTGCAGTTATAACTGACTATGAAATCTCCTACGAGATTCCACTATCGGAAGGCTGGATTGATTGGGGTAACCCTGTATTTCTCAGACGTGACCCCGAAATTCAGGGGTTTCTCGATGGTCAATACAGGGGGAACCCCAACTTGGATGTAGATGTAAAAGCTGCAATTGTCGATATCAATGAAATATGGATACTGCGATTCAAACACGGATTTGAATTGCAATTAGAACATCGCATCCAGGTGCCCAAGAGGTGAGGTATGACGTGAATCCGCCATGGGGGTCTGGTCTTGTAATATGACACTCACTTTCACGGCCTCTGGAGATGGATGGGGGTCGGGTCTTGCGATACGACACTCGTGTTGAAGCCCCCTGCGAGGCTTCGGAGGGAAGGTTGCCCCGGCAGAGGCTTCGCCATCGATAGGGAGGCGCATTGCTTCCCTCTGCGAAGTCTGTAGAATCAGTTCCCGCGACAACGGACCGGCAAGGAAGAGCGCGCTCGCGCCGTGGGCTTACACTGCTCCCCGATAAGTCGAATAGTGAACCCGCCGGCAGACGAGGATGCACAAAACACAATCTCACCCCGCATTTGGGATGCACTCATGAGCCGCAAGTTGCGCGCTTCAGGGGCGTCTCGCAAACTGGAGCATTTCTCACCGTCCCTTTCTTGACAGATGTTGCAAGAGCGCGGAGAGTGTGCCGACTAGATGGACGCACTCGAGCGCGGCGGTTCCACCCCGGCGAAACGCGATACCGCGACACGGCGGAACCGGGCCGTCAGACAGTTCGCGCGGCATCCCCTGGAGTCCTCTCATGAAGATCTTTCTCGCAGCCACAGCCTCGGCTCTTGTCGAGGCCTGGGAAGCATACTGCGGCGAGATCAACGGGGTGTCTATTCATCGAGGCTCCATCTTCGACCTG
>CAYUYE010000023.1:0-32568 GCA_964449255.1 uncultured Nitrospira sp.
CGAATCAGACGGATGTCAAATCGGAGTATTTCAAAGAGCAAAAGCTTGACAATCCTGACGTGAAACGGGTAACTGGTTTCCGCGTTTTCACAGTCGTTCCCGTCAACGTACCGACGCGTTGGTTGCCGTACAGTCGATTCGACCATGCCGCACACTTCGGACTTGCGGAGATCAAGAAAAAGAACAATGTGTGCCTCGCCTGCCATGAGTCGGCCGCAACCAGCCGGAGAACGGAGGACGTCCTACTCCCACGCATCGGACTCTGTCGAACCTGTCACATGGAACCGGGCGGCGCCCAAGCCGGGTGCAAAGCCTGTCATGATTTCCATCCCAAAGGCGCCACTGCAACGGCACTTCGAAATGATGGGCCGACTGAAGCGGCTGGAGCCGGCGCAACGGTGCCGCCGTCGAAGGGACCGTGATCGGCAATGGCTGGCCCGATGACGACGGTAACTTCTTCACGAGGCCAGCGTTCTGAACTCCTGCGGCATGGGGTCCGCGCGGGACTGGCCTTCTTCCTGTCGGCAGCGCTTCTCGCCTGTGGCTCCTCCGGGGACTTTGGCGATCCGACCGGTGCCGCGCCTGAATCGGCATCGGGCTCCGTGCAACTCACGGCGGCGGAGGTTCAAACCATCATCGCGCAGGCTGCGACGCAGGCGCAGGCCCTCAACGTCCCCGTGACGATTGCCGTGCTCGACCATGAAGGGACACCGCTCGGGATTCTCCGCATGGCCGGGGCACGCGCGGACATCACCTTCAGAGGGGGAGGAGCCGGCGGGCCGTTGGAAGGGCAGACCCTTTCGAACATCGCCGTCCCGAGCATTCAAACCGCGGCGGCAGCCGCCGCCATCTCCAAGGCTGGCACCGCCGCGCGGTTCGGGACACAAGGGTTTGCCCTGAGCACCCGAACCACGAACTTCGTGTTACAAGAACGGTTCCCGCCCCAGGTTGCGCCCGCCCCGGGAGGACCGTTGCTCGGCGTGCAGTTCTCCCAACTGCGCTGCAGCGACATTGATCGCACCGGCCACCTGGCCGCGAACATCGGTCTGCCGCTCGGGTTGTCTGCCGACCCTGGAGGCCTGCCGTTGTACAAGAATGGTGTGGCGGTGGGTGGGATCGGGGTGGAGGGCGACGGGGTCTATGCGCTCGACAAAGATGCGTCCGATCGCGATCAGCCGGCCGAGGAGATCATTGCTGCCGCCGGCACGCTGGGCTTCGCGGCGCCAACCGGCATTCGTGCAGACCGTATTCTAATCGACGGCTTTACGCTGCCGTTCGCCAATGTGGAGCCGCCGGCCAGTCAAAACACCACTCCGTATGCCACCTTTGCCGCGACCGGCACCCAGATCGTGGTGCCGATCAACAGTCCGCCGTCGGGATTTCAGCCGCGTACCGTAGGCGGCGTTGACGGATTTGTGGATCCGCTGTCGTCACCGGTTCCCTTCCTTGCAGGAACCGACGGGGGGCTGACGGCCGCGGAAGTCGAGCAAATCATCGGGCAAGCCGCGCGCCAAGCCGTGCGCACGCGGTCTACCCTCCGCAACCCGTTGGGCCTGCCGGCTCGGATGTCGATTACGGTGGTGGACACCAACGGCGTCATTCTGGGGATGTTTCGCAACCTCGATGCCCCCATTGAAAGCTGGGACATCTCCTCCCAGAAGGCGCGCACCGCCAACTTCTTTACCCGCACGAACGCCGGGGCGGTGCTCAGCGGCAACGGGTTCTCAACCTACGTACAGGCCTTGGCCGCAGTCGGCGTGCCGCTCAACGGCTCCATCGCATTTTCCACGCGAGCCATTGGGTTCTTGAGTTATCCCATCTTTCCGCCGGGGGAAACGAATCCGTTTGTGCAAGGACCCTTAGCGAAGCCTGTGGGGCAGTGGAGCATCTTCAACATCGGGCTCCAGACCGATCTGCTTAACATCAACAACGTTATCTCCGGCACCAGGCCCTGTACCAATCTGGGGCCGATCGGCACGAACCCCATCCCCAATGGGATTCAACTGTTTCCACAGGGTGTCCCGCTCTTCAAGAATGGGGTACACGTCGGCGGCATCGGGGTTTCTGGCGATGGTGCGGATCAGGACGATATTGTGCCGACCATCGGCTCGACCGGCTTTGCAGCACCGGAGGCTATCCGGTCGGATCAAGTGATTATTGGCGGGGTGCGGTTGCCCTTTTCGGTCTTCCCGAGAAATCCCAACTTGTTCTAAGTGAAACGAGCTGTTGCGTGATGCAGACGACACCAGACTGCCGGACGAAGGTAAGGGCTCTCAGTCTGGTATTGACGCTCACGGTCCTCGGTGCGGGCTCCGGATTGGCCCAAGAGAGTGGCTCCGGGGAGTCGGGCTCGAGCAAGCGGCTGCCGAGCGGGCGGTCGCGACCATCAATGCCTCAGGCGCCTCGCACCGAACCTGCGCCTCCAGCTCCTCCATCGGTGGCACCGAAGGTGGAGCCGACAGTGCCGCCTCTGCCGCCGCCCGGACCGCTTGTGCAACCGCCGGCGCCTGCTCCGCCGACAACCTTACCAGCCGATGTTCCTGCGCCCGCTGCGCCACCGCCGTCGCCGCCGAAACAGGTGGAGACGCCACGCAAGCCTGCCATCGTGCCGCCGGCCTCGCCGCCGATGCCGGTCGAAGTGCCGACAACACCGGTGATGCCTCCGCCGGCTCCGGTTGAAGCGCCCCTGCCGCCGGTGTTGGCCCCTGTCCCACCGGCCCAGGTTGAGGTCCCGCCCGCATCGCCGTCGGTGCCGAGCGCGGCGGAGTCTGAGCGTCGTTTGCCCAGTGGCCGGTCCCGGCCGAGCCCGGAGAGCCCGCGGCCTCCAGTGGTCGAGCCTCCGCCTGCTCCTCCAGTGTTGCCGGCCGAAAGCCCAGTTGAACGGCCCGCTTCCCCTGCGCCGCAGATGCCCGTCGAAACCTCACCTGTTCCGTCCATCGTGGCACCACCGGCGCAGGTCGAGGCTCCCGTGGCACCAACTCTCACTCCGAAGGCGGACGTCGAGGCGCCGAAGGCACCGCCTGCGGCTGCGAGCCCGAAGGCGCCCGAGGGCGTGGCGCCAATCCCAGTGCCGTTGGTGCCCGCGGAGGCGACGCCGGAGAAACGGTTACCGAGTGGCCGCGCGCGTCCTGCGCCGACGATTCCAGGGCGGGAAACGGTGGCGGCGGGCGATGTGCCGTCGCAGGGGGCGATCGACGAATATCAGCGAAGCAATTTCATCCCGATTCGGGACCGATGGCGCATCGGCTATACGGGCGGGTTGTTGGATCCCTATTCTCAGAACGTGCTGAAGGCCGACTATCCGGTCATTGGCCAGAACATCTTCTTCAATTTCACGGGGATCAGCGACTCACTGTTCGAGGCCAGGAAGTTGCCGACGCCGCAGGGTATCAGCCGCGAGCGCGCCAGCAGCGCGGAGTTCTTCGGCCGTGGCCGGCAATTGTTCTTCAATCAGAATTTTGTGACCAGCTTCGAGTTGTTCCAAGGGTCGACGGCGTTCCGCCCGCGTGATTGGGCCGTGCGCGTCACCCCCGTCTTCAACGTCAACCATCTGGACGTGCAAGAACGAGGGGTCGTCAACCTCGACGTCCGCAACAAGACGACCCGGACCGATAACCAGATTGCCTTCCAGGAAGTGTTCGTCGAGAAGCGGCTGTTCGATGTCTCTCGGAACTACGACTTCGTGTCGGTGCGGGCGGGCATTCAAGGGTTTACGAGTGACTTCCGGGGGTTCATTTTCTCGGATAACGAGCCGGGCCTCCGGTTTTTTGGGAATTTCGACAACAACCGGTATCAGTGGAACGTCGCCTACTTCAATCTCTTGGAGAAGGACACGAACAGCGGACTGAACTCCTTTGAAATACGGCATCGGCAGGTCATCGTTGCGAATATCTACAAGCAGGACTTTATCTGGCAGGGCTATACGACACAGTTCAGCTTCCATCATGATCGGGACGATGCGGGATCAAAAGATTCCAACGGCCAGCAGTATGATCGCAACGGCTTCCTCGTACGGCCCGCCAAACTCGGTGATTCCCGGCCGCACGACGTCCGTTCCTACTACTTGGGGTGGGCCGGCGACGGGCACATCGGGCGGTGGAATATCTCGCACGCGTTCTATCAGGTCCTGGGGAACGTCACGCACGAGCCGATCGCAGGACGATCAACCTCGATCAACGCGCAGTTGGCGGCGGTCGAGCTCTCCTACGACATCGACTGGTGGCGACCCAAGATCTCGGTGTTCTATGCGTCCGGAGACAAAAACCCGACCGATGGGACGGCGCGGGGGTTCGATTCCATTCTCGACAACGTCAACTTTGCGGGGAGCGGATTCAGCTTCTTCAATCGGCAGGGGATCGGCCTCACACAGACCGGCGTATTTTTGACCAACCGCTTCAGCTTGCTGAACGATTTTCGCAGTAGCAAGACTCAGGGACAGGCCCAATTCGTCAATCCGGGCATCATCGTCACCAATGTCGGATTCGATGCGGAGTTGACGCCCAAACTGAAAGCGATCGTGAACTTCAACTACCTCTGGTTTGCCGCGACGGAGCCGCTGCAGTACGTCTTGCACCAACCCCGGGTCCGCCCCACGATCGGCGCCGACTACAGCGTCGGGTTGATCTACCGGCCGTTGCTGAGCCAGAACATCGTCCTGAGCGGCGGGCTGGCCTATTTCACGCCAGGCGGAGGCTTCAAGGATATTCAGGTGAGCGAGAACCTGTACAGTGCGTTCTTTTCGGCAACGCTCACCTTCTGATCGACGGGATGGAACGGAATCATATGGCACGACATGACGGTCATCGCACGTTCGTGGTCAGAGCCAGTATCGCGGCCTGCCTTGCGGCCTTTGTGGGAATGATCGGGCTGCTGGAGGGTTGTTGGCAGTCGCCGAGACCGGGGGCCGGGCTGGCCTCGCCCGTGCCTGCGTTGCCGACCGACGTGATCCAGCAAACCGAAGAGGAAATGGCCGCGAAGAACACCGGCTGCGTGAGCTGCCATACCCGAAACGATGCGCCCACGATGCACCTGTCGCCAGCCGTCCGGTTGGCCTGCGTCGACTGCCACGGGGGGCAAGGCGAGGCCAGGCTGATCGCGGGGACTGCGCCGGGGACCGACGCCTACGAGGCCGTCAAACGTCGGGCCCACGTCCTGCCTCGCTATCCGGAAGCCTGGAAGGGGCAGGACGGCAAACCTTCGTCGGCAAATCCGATGGACAGTTACACGATTCTCAACCGGGAAGATCCCAATTTCATCCGGTTCGTCAACCCCGGCGACTTGCGTGTCGCGCGGCAGACGTGCGGAGCCTGCCACCAGAACGAAGTCGAGCAGGTCGAAAAGAGTCCGATGGCCACCACCGGGGTGTTCTGGAGTGCGGCGGCCTACAATAACGGCATTGTCGCTCCCGCGATCGGCGCGCAAAAAACCCCCTTCCTCGGGGAGAGCTATTCGATCGACGGCGTCGCGCAGCAGATCAAGATGGTGCCTCCGCCCACGCCCGCCGAGCTGGCCAAGGGCGTTCTGCCGTTCCTGCTCCCTCTTCCGCGATGGGAGATCTTGCCGCCGGGGGATATCTTCCGTGTCTTCGAGCGGGGCGGTATCAACATCAACTCTAGCTTTCCCGACATTGGAACCTCCAATTCGTCCTTTTTCCAGAGCCCCAGCCGGGAAGATCCGGGACGTCCCGACATCCGGCAGAGCAATCGCGGGCCCGGCACGGGGCTGCGGATTTCGGTGCCCGTGTTGAACATCCACAAGACGCGCTTGAATGATCCGCACCTGTCGTTCTTGGGTACCAACGATAACCCGGGGGATTTTCGTTCGAGCGGCTGCACCGCCTGCCACGTGGTCTATGCCAACGATCGCGACCCGTTTAACTCCGGGCCCTATGCCAAGTTTGGCAACCGCGGGCAGGCCCAAACGGCCGATCCGACCATCCCCAAGCAGGAGTTTGGTCATCCGCTGCGCCATGAACTGACCAAAGCCATTCCCACGAGCCAGTGTATGTCCTGCCACATGCACCAGCCGAACGTGTTCGTGAACAGCTACCTCGGCTATACCATGTGGGACTACGAGACTGACGGCGAATTGATGTGGCCGGAGAAGCAGCGGTACCCGACCGAGGAAGAGAAGTGGCATATCCTGTCCCGAAATCCTGAAGCCGCGTCGTTGCTCGGAAAGTGGTCCGACCCGGACTTCTTGGCTGAAGTCAGCAAACTCAACGGCCAATTGAAGCACACCCAGTTCGCGGACTACCACGGGCATGGATGGAACTTCCGCGCGATCTTCAAGCGCGACCGAAAAGGGAACCTGCTTGATGACCAGGGCCGCGTCGTCACTAACGTGACTAGCGAGAAGCTCCAGCAGGCGATGCAGCCGCGGACCGAGCAGGAGTGGGACAAAGGGCGGCCGGGTGTGCCCGTGCATTTGAAGGATATTCATCTCGAAAAGGGTATGCACTGCGCGGATTGCCACTTCGCGTCGGATAGCCATGGCAATGGCAAACTCTATGGACAATACGCCGATGCCATTGAAATCACCTGCGCCGATTGTCACGGGACGGTAAATCAATACGCGACGCTCAAAACGTCCGGACCAATGGCCCCCCCGGGCGGAAGAGACCTGAGCAAGACGACGACCAACTGGAAGCAGCGACGGTTCCAGTGGCGTGACGGCAAACTCTTCCAGCGGTCCTCGCTTGAAAAGGACAAGGAATGGCCGGTCGTCCAGGTCAAGGATACGGTCAACCCCAATTCCGACTGGTCGAAGGCGCATCCCAAGCAGGCGGAGCAATCCCGACTGGCGAAGACCATGCAGACGGACGGCATGACGTGGGGAGAGGTGCCGCCCAACCATGAGAATCTCGCGCATTCCAACGAGCGCGTGGCCTGTTTTTCCTGCCACCTGTCTTGGACGACGAGCTGCGCAGGGTGCCATCTCCCAATCAAGGCGAACTGGAAGAAAACCGCCAACCACTTCGAGGGCGAAGAGACTCGGAACTGGGCGACCTACAATCCGCAGGTCGTCCGCGATGACCAGTTCATTCTGGGCGTCCATGGCACCGTCAAACGCGGCGGAGAGGATAAGATGCTGGTCGCGCCGGTGCGGTCGTCGAGCGCGCTTGTGCTCAGTTCTGAAAATACCAATCGCGAGAGGATCTACGTGCAGCAGCCGCCGATCTCGGCAGCCGGGTACAGCAGCCAGGCCTTCGCCCCGCATTTCCCCCATACCGTCCGTGCCACCGAGACCAAACGCTGCACGGATTGCCACGTCTCGAAAGACAACGACAACAACGCCTGGATGCAGCAAGTGCTGGGGCATGGCACGAACTTCCCGAACTTCATCGGGCGCCATGCCTGGGTGGGCGAAGGCAAGAACGGCTTCGAGGCCGTGGCCGTGACCGAGTGGGAAGAGCCACAGGCGGTCATTGGGAGCTATTTGCACAAACTGGCGTATCCGGACTATTACGCCGAGCACCTCAAGAACAGTCGGGAGATCCCACGTTTCCGCGAGGGGCGTGAAAACGTCAAATACCACGGGGGCACCGACATCAGGAGCCTCCAACTGCGTGGAGAATATCTGTACACGGCGAACGGCGCGGATGGGTTCCGCGTGTACGACGTGGCGAGTGTCGACAACAAGGGCTTTTCTGAGAACCTCGTCACCGCCCCCGTCTCACCGCTCGGCCAGCGGACGTACGTGAAGTCGCGTTATGCGACGTCGGTCGGGCTTCCCACCACGATGCCGGTGTCGCCTTCGAGGCAAGATCGCGAGGGCTTTGTTAAACACGCCAAGAACAATCAAGAACAGGTGATGCATCCGCTCTATCGCTATGCGTACGTGACCGATCTCTACGAAGGGTTGATCGTCGTGAACGTGGAGACACTCTCGGACGGGGATCCCGACAACAATTTCCTGTCCCGTGACCTGACGTTCAACCCAGGCGGCGCGCTCAATGGCGCAACCCACATTACGATCGCCGGACACCATGCGTACGTGTCCTGCCCGCGAGGGGTGGTGGTGGTGAGCCTCGACGATCCGCTGAGTCCAAAAATTGTCGCAGAAATCGGCGCTCCTGCGCTGATTAAGCCGGGCGCGGTGGCGGTCCAGTTCCGGTACGCCTTTGTCCTCGATGAGGAGGGCATGAAGGTCCTCGATGTCACCAATCCCGAACAGCCGAAGGCAATCGCTGGAGCAGGCGTCCGCATTGAAGGGGCGCGCGATCTCTACGCGGCGCGGGAATATGTCTATGTGGCCGCCGGTGCACAGGGATTGGTCATGGTCGATATCGAAAAGCCGGAACGACCGCGAATCGATCAGACCTTTACGGCGGACGGACGCCTCAACGACGCCCAAAGTGTGCGCGTCGGATCGACCAATGCCAGCTTGTTTGCGTACGTCGCGGACGGCAAGAATGGATTCAAGGTGATCCAGTTGACGTCGCCGCCGACCCAGCCCAACTATTATGGGTTCAGTCCACGCCCGGTCCCCGAGTTGATCGCCACGTACAAGACGCGTGGGCCGGCGCTGGCGATTTCGAAGGGGCTCGACCGCGATCGAGCGGTGGATGAGAGCGGGCATCAGGTCAGCATCTTCGGGCGACTGGGATCTCGCCCCTTTACGTTGCCTGAGCAGCAAAAGCTCTACTTGAGAAACGGACAGCTCTTCACGGTGACCAACCAACCGCCAAGTCCACCCAAGCCCTATCGAGAGTAGCGATCGGTCAGCAGGGTCCGGACGGCGGCCATTGGCCGCTCCGGTCTGTGACATGGGCAGCCTGGGGATGACAACGGCAGGCTGGTGAGATGGTGCCTGTTGAATGACGCACGCACCAACGAATGTTGGTGTTGGCCTAGGTTGGGCGCTGGAACGGGAGCGTGAGATCCCCTTCGCTGCCGTCGGGTACCGGTGCCTCGAAGTGTAAGGTCATGATCCCTGAGAGTCGGACCGTTGAACCGGGAACGACCGGGGATTGATCGCCCTTCCGCAGTTCCACACCGTTGAGTTCCGTCGGTTGCTCCGTGACGGATCGGAGCCACAACTGCGTTCCCTCGCGTCGAAGTTCGAAATGCCACCGGCTGATGCGTTGCGTGAGGGTAGGGTCTTGAAGGGTGAGCACGATATCGTTTGCCGGCCCGTTGGCCTGCTCCTGTAAGCGGCCGCAGGACACGACGGTCTTGTCGGGGATTGGGATCCGTTGACCGGTCTCTTCGATGACCACGAACCCCGGAACGGCCGCGCGTTCTTGCCATGGCAGCTGATACACCTCAAAGGGGTCGGCGATTCCGGCGATCCGAACGGGGTCGAGCGGCCGGCACAGGGCCGCATAACGTTTCGGTAACTGTTCCAGGGCTTGTTTCGTCAAGAGAATCTCCTGCGCCTTGACCGTCGCGGCCAATTTCGCACAGAGATTCGCCGCGTCACCCGCGACAATCTGGCCGTCGGTCAAGACGGGGCCCCAATGGATACTCGATCGGCTGGTCCAGCGTTGTTCGGCGGGCATCGTCCCTTGTTGTCGGACCTGCTCCCGCTGCGACTGCGTGACGCACTGGACCGCGGACTCCGCCCGAGGGAAGATGAGGAAGGCGCCGTCACCGGCGGTATGAATGCAGCGTCCACCGGCGGCTGTCAGGGCTTCATTCAGAATGTCGATATGTTGTTGTTGAATCCGGTGGCCGGCTTCGTCGCCGAACCGTTTGAAGTAGGCCGTGGAGCCGACGATATCACTGAACACCAGGGCCACATACTTCTCGAAACGTCGGCTCAGATGGGCCGAGAGCTGGGTCTGGAGGCGGATAATGTCGGTCAGTGACAGGGAATCGAGGTCGAGCGACATAGGTGTTTCGGGTCCGATGGCACAGGGACGCGAAGGCACCGGGATGATAGAGCAACCCCTCCCGGCCGCGCAAGGGACGTTCGTGGCGCGCGCAACCTCCTGACCGCCCCAATGACCCCAGAGTTGGGGATCGATTGGGGAATGATGGTGAACGGCAGCCGGACTCATTCGAGCAAGGCGGGGCAGCGGTGGACTTTGTTGCATTGTGCCGCGACACCCCGAGCGGTTCGCGCAGGGCCTCGGCCAGCAAGCGCCTTCCATTGCGCCCCTTCGGGGCCGCTGGTACAATTCGCCCCCGACATGCGCCTCGGTGGAATCCCCGAATTAGGGAGGGCTCAGTGGAGTTGAACGCTGCCGGTCCGACACGGGAGCAGTTGACGGTCCTCCTGTCCGCCAGCCGGCTCTTGACGTCGGCCCTCGATTCCGAGTCCTTGTTGCGACTGATTGTGCAGGAGGTCACCAACCTCCTGTCCTGCGGAGCCAGCAGCGTCCTGCTGCTGGATGCGTCGACCAACGAGTTGGTCTTCAAAATCGCCACCGGTCCGGTGTCGCCGACCCTCAAAGAGATGCGGCTGGCCGGCGACGAGGGGATCGTGGGATGGGTCGTCAAACACCGTAAACCTGCGCTGGTAAACGATGTGCATACCGATCCGCGGTTTGCCTCGAAGGTCGATCAGCAAACAGGGTTTGCCACGCACTCCATGTTAGCCGTGCCCATCGAGGACCATGATCGGCTCATCGGCGTCCTCGCGGTTCTGAATACGGCCAAGGCCAAACGGTTCGAACAGGCCGACCAAGAACTCCTGACGGCCTTCGCCGCCCATGCCGCGGTCGCGCTTCGCAACGCCGAACTCTTTCAGTCTGCGGCATCGGAAAAAGAACGACTGAAGACGGCCGTGGAGGAGCGCTATCGGACCTTGATCGCCGAGGCGGAAGGCATGCGTGCGATCGTGAGCCAGGCCAAGCGGGCGGCGGACAGCCCTTCGACGATCCTCTTGCTCGGCGAAAGCGGAGTGGGGAAAGAGATTATGGCCCGCTCCATCCACATGTGGAGCCGGCGTGCCGACATGCCCTTTGTCGCCGTCAACTGTGTGGCCTTGTCCGAGCACCTGCTCGAGAGCGAACTGTTCGGGCACGAAAAGGGCTCGTTTACGGGCGCCCACCAGATGAAAAAGGGGCTTCTGGAAGTGGCCCAAGGCGGGACGATTTTCCTGGACGAAATCGGCGACATGAAGCCCGCCCTCCAAGCCAAGCTGTTGCGTGTGCTCCAGGATCATGAAATCGAACGTGTGGGTGGCACCAAACCGATCAAAGTCGACATTCGCGTGGTGGCGGCCACGAATCAGGATTTGCGGCGGGCTGTGGAGGAGGGGCGCTTTCGCAAGGATCTGTTCTTCCGCCTCAACGTCGTGACCTTGACGATTCCCCCGCTGCGCGACCGTGCGGCGGACGTCCCGGCGCTGGTGGAGTTTTTCCTGGCTCGCTACACACGAGAGATGAAACGGACGGGCCTCCAAATCGGGCGTGACGCGATGGCGTTGCTGCAGCGGTATCATTGGCCCGGCAACGTGCGCGAGTTGGAGAACATGGTCGAGCGGGCGGTGGTGCTGGCGCAAGGGGACATGCTCGGGCCAGGGGATTTCGTCCTCGAGCCGGCGGCCTCGGCGAAACACTCAAAGGACGAGGGTACCGAATCCCTGATGGTGCTGCCGTTTCATCCGTCAGTCGAAGAGTTCAAGCGGCTGCGTTTAGAGCAGGCGATCGCGCAAGCTGGGGGCAATAAGGCGAAGGCCGCCCAAGTCCTCGAACTGCAGCCCTCCTACCTGTCGCGATTGTGCCGGCAAATGGGCATCCAATAGGAGTCATGGGGACGATGAGAGACCGGGGGCGGCCCGCCCGTTCCATACCGGGAGCATCGCAGGCCGGTGGTCAGGAGTCGGATAACCCGTGAGCGCCTCTGGTTCTTCCGACCCGACGGTTCTTCCGCTTCGCGTACGCCTCGCCCGCAAGGACGGACCCAGCCTCGAACAGGAATTCTCCGAGACCTTTCGGGTCGGGCGCAGTTCCGAGTGCCAGCTGATCCTGGACGCGCCCACCGTCAGCAAGGCCCACGTTGAGTTTCGCCGGGATGGCGGACAATGGCTCGTGCTGGATCTCGAGAGCCGAAACGGGGTCTACCTCGATGGGACGAGGGTCCAGCGTGCCTCCCTGCCGCCTCACGCCACCATCACGCTGGGCTATGGCGGGCCTGCGCTCGAGGTCACGATCGACACGCCGCCTCCGTCGACCACCACCGCGACAACCTCCAGTTCCCAAGATGTGTCGGTGACGCGCTTGGTTGAGCGGTTTACCCAGCGCCGCCCGCAAGGGGAGATGGGCGAGCACACCAGAATTTTCCATGAGGCGGTGACCCGGGTCGCCACACGTAAGTCGAGGCGGTATCAGTGGCTGTTACTTGCCTTTGTCGTGCTGTTGGGGGCGGCAGGGTGGGTGCTCTACGAGCAAGAGCAGCGCCTGCAAGCGATGCGGTCCACCGCGGGCGACATGTTTTACTCGATGAAACGGCTTGAACTGCAGGTGGCCCAGCTCGAGGAGGCGGTTCAACAGGGCAAAGAGTTAGAGGAATTGGCGGCGAAGCGCCGGGCGCTCCAAGACCTTGAGGCGCAATACGACAAGTTTATCAAGGAACAAAGTCTGTTTGACCCGGCGCTTAGTGCGCAGGATCGGGCGGTCTTTCGTGTGGCGAGGATGTTCGGTGAGTGTGATGCCACGATGCCCAAGGAATTCCTTGCCGAGGTCAAGAAGTACGTGGCGATGTGGAGGGGCACCGAGCGGTTTACCCGGAGTCTCCGTCGAGCCAAGGAGCTTGGCGTCGTCCAACTCGTCCAAGATCACATGGGACGGCGCAACCTGCCGCCCCAATTCTTGTATCTGGCGATGCAGGAAAGCGGATTCGATGCCAAGGCGATCGGCCCCAAGACCAGGTTCGGCCATGCGAAGGGCATGTGGCAGTTCATCGCCCCGACGGCACAGGAGTATGGTCTGAGGACTGGTCCCTTGGCCGATCGCCCCGAGTATGATCCCGAGGATGATCGGTTCGACTATGGCAAGGCCACGGAGGCGGCGGCCCGCTATATCAAACGTCTGTACCTTACCGATGCACAGGCCTCCGGCTTATTGGTCATGGCCTCCTACAATTGGGGGGAAGGGCATGTCTTGAAGATCATCCGGCAGATGCCTCAGAATCCGCGCGACAGGAACTTCTGGAAGTTATTGAAACAGGCATCGATTCCCAAAGAAACCTACGACTATGTCTTCTCGATCGTGGCCGCGACGGTTATTGGGGAGAATCCCCAGCTCTTCGGTCTCGATCTCAAGAATCCCTTTCAGGTCACGTAGAGGGCGAGGTGATACGGTGGCCGCCTCTCGAACGCGTATCGAGTTGGATAAGGGCTGTATCCGATCCGATAATACGATGGGGATGGCCACCGAGGAATCATCAAGAAATAGCTGGTGTTTTGGCTGTGCGAAAAGGCATGGGCCTTGCAGCTAGCCCGAACCGGTGAGGCAGTGGAACGACTGGACGCAGTCAACGAGAGGAGGATCGCATGAGGAAGGTGGGAAGGATCGCCGAGGCCTATGCTCTGATGGGGCTGGGTTTCGCCATGGCCACGATGGGCTGTGAATTGCCTGCCGGGAACGCCAATGTGCGGGGCGGGAGCGGACCAGATATCATGTCGGCCCAAATGGAGGCCTATGATGGTCCCAAGGCCAGACTAGCCGTTGCCGATTTCGAAGACAAGATTCGCGGGGGCAGTTACTGGATTCCTGAGTACGGAACCGGTCTTCGCGACATGCTCACCACGGAACTCTTTCAGACCAACCGCTTTATCGTGCTGGAGCGCGAACAACTCAAAGCGGTCATTGCAGAACAAGATCTCGGCGCCTCAGGCCGGATGAAGCGGGAGACGGCCGCGGCCATCGGCGAGCTCGAAGGCGCTGAAATCTTGGTCAAGGCAGCCATCACGGGGTTTCAGCCGGGGACCAGCGGTGGAGGCGGAAACGTCGGGAATCTCTTCGGAGGCAAGAAGGGCACAATGCTCGATAGTGTCGCCGGCAGCTTCAACCGGGCCACCATTGCCATCGATCTTCGGCTGATCGACACCCGCACGGGCCGCATCCTCTCAGCGACCAGCGTGGAAGGTTCAGCGACCTCGATCGGGTCCAGCGCGGGCGGTTCTGTGCTGAATCGCTACGGGTCCCTGAGCGGGTTTGCCAAGACGCCCATGGAACGGGCGGTGCGCGAATGTATGAACAAGGCGGTGGCGTGGGTCTCGAGCCAGACGCCGAAAACCTACTACCACTATGACGGCATGACCGGCCAACCGATGGGCGCTGCGAAGTAAGTGAGCGGGCCGGGCCACCTGTGGTCCGGCCCCTTGTTCATCCGCCCGTACGCGTTCACCAGCCTGGGCGTCCCCATCCATCCCCATCGCGTGGAACCAGCACCCGGCTCTTTCGCACGGCGGGGTTCGGCGTGATCGTGTCCCCATTGGCTCGGATGAGCTTGTTGATTTGCAAGTTAGCCACCACTCCAGTGGTCGTGCCTGATACCTCCCCCACGCTTACGTCCAACGACGCGTAGTTGTCGAAGATCGCTTCCAACATCCGGTGCCGGCTCTCGGACATGGTGCTGATCTTTTCTAGAGTCGGGAGGTCCTTTGCGACCAGCGATCGCCGCATCTGCTCCAGAAGGTCCATGAGGGCTGAATCCGGTTTGGCGACCGGAATGGACGCCACAACGGGGGGAGCAATGGGCTGCGCCGGCGGAGCTGGGGGCGGTTTGGCGGCCTCACGGCCGGCGCGCTCTGTGGCCTCGCGATCGCGGGCGAGGCGGGCCTGCTCTTCAGCTATGCGCCGTTTGGCGTCCTCCAAAGCCAGGCGGTCGGTTTCCAACTGCTTTTTCTCGGTTTCGACCTTGGTGCGGTCCTCCGTACGTTGGGCTGCCGCTTTGGCTTGTTCTTGTTCGCGTGCCAGCTTCTCGGCTGCGGCCTGTTCCTGGGATTTGGCCGCGTTTTCTTGGGCGGTTCGACGCGCATCTTGTTCTTGGCGCTCTTTGGCCAACACCTCGTCCCGAGCCCGCCGCTCGGCCTCCTCGCGTGCCCGTTGCGCCGCTTGGGCACGCTCCGCTTCGAGCCGGGACTGCTCTTGTTTGATACGCGCCTGCTCAGCTTCCAGCGCCGCCGTTCGTTGAGCCAGCTCTTGCCGCTGTTTGTCCAGGGCGACGGCAACCGCCTCTTTGGCGGCGTCCTGTTTGACGGGTTTGGCGGGGGTCTCCTTGAGGCCGGTATTGGACCGACGATTGGCGAGGGTCCGCTGCCGTTCGATTTCTTCACGTTCCTGTTCCTGGGCAGCCTGCTGGCGTTTGTCTTCTAGACGGCGAAGGTCGGCCGCGAGTTGTTCTTGCGCTTCCTGCAACTGGCGTTGGCGTTCGTTGTCTTTTTCCGTTGTCTCAGTCGGCGGGGGGATGTCGCCGGCCCCTCCATCTCTCTGTTCAACTTTGGCCGTTGTGGTCTCGGCGGGGCGGAATTGTGGTCCGTACAGGTAGTATGCTCCGCCAAGGATTGCGACTGCTGAAAAGGTCAGTGCCACGTACATGGGAGCGCCTCGGGAAGTACGGGCGGGTTTTTGGGCTTGTGGTGGTGGGGCGAGAACGGCCACGGTTTCTTCGACGGCCACGGATTTCGGAGTCTCTGGTGTGCGGATGGCGACGGTAGCATCCATGTCTGCAGGGGACAAGCGTGTGGTCGCGCCGCCCCAAATGGGACGAAGCTCGTCCAATCGCGCGACCAGAGTGTCGGCGTCCTGAATACGGTCGGTCGGCCGATAGCGCAAGAGGTCCGTGACGACCCGTTGAATCTCCGGCGGGATGATCGACGGCAGATCGAGCTTTTGCGCCTGTTCTTCCGAGAGGAGGGTGCCAAGGATCGCAGCATTCGATAGATTATGGCGGGGATTCACACCCACCAGGAGCTCGTAGAAGATGAGGCCGAGGGAGTAGAGATCCGAGCGGCCGTCGAGGGCGGCGTCCCGGGCTTGCTCCGGGGACATATACGGCAGTGTGCCGATTAGCTGTCCGGTGGAGGTGAGAGGCGCGTCGTCCAGCGCGGCAGCGATTCCAAAATCGGTGAGCTTCGCTTTGCCTTTGGCGTCCAACAGGACGTTGGCTGGTTTGACGTCGCGATGGATGATGCCGTGCGCATGGGCATAGGCCAGAGCCTGGCCCAACTGGCGGATGATGTGGACGGCCTCTCGGAGGGGAAAGTTACCTTGGGTCTTGAGCAAGTCACGAAGATTGGACCCTTGAAAGTACTCCATCACGAGATACTGGGTCGCCTGATCCTGCTCGACCGAGAAAATGGTCACGATGTTGTCGTGATGCAGCCGCGCCATGGCCCGGGCTTCGCGGAGAAACCGTTCCAGGAAGGCGGGATCACTGCTCAGGTGGGTATGGATGACCTTGATGGCGACGACGCGGTTGAGCTTGCGATCCAATGCCTTGCAGACCATGCCCATGCCGCCTTGGGCGATCTGCTCTTGTACTTCGTATTTGCCGGAATAGACGGTCTCGGACATGCCGTGGGCCCCTGTAGGACGCGCGTTCTGGGAAAGGCGCAGAGAGTATACCTGAAGTGTCGGGTGAGACAAACGGCGAAGATGGTGCGAGGCTGGGGTGAATGCGGGAACCGGAGTATTCAGGGTTTCGAAGGGGACCGCGGGGTCGGCTTCGCGCCGGCGCTCTTGTATTCCGCCACGGCCTTACTCTCGGTCGTCAACCCAACGGAGGCCGCGGCCGCGACGACCTTAATACCCCGGACGCCTTCCTTCAGATCATCCAGATAAGGCCGGCTGGCGCCCGTAGCTTTAGCCGGGGCATGGGCCAACTCGAACGGTCTGACACTGGCGATGGCCTTGATCGTTTCGTCCCCAAACGGAGCTTTAACGACGAATTGATCAGGGCCGGTCTCGTCGCCGAAGGCATAGGTGCGCCCGGCGGCAATAAAGGCCTGCCCTCGATAAAGATTGGGCACCAGATGAACGACGGTGCCGTCCGCCTGGAAATAGTCCAATTTCAAATAGGCGTCACGCTCCGACCGTACGTAAATAATCAGCCGATCGTTCTCGATGAATCGCGCCTGATCTTGGTTGGTCCATAGCCTGAGCCCAAAGCCAGCCTGCTCCGGCAGTGCGACCGCCTGAGCCTCCTGGGAGATTTCCCGCGCCTGCACGCGCTGCCGAATGAGGTCCTCGACCGACACGGGACTGAGGCGGGCCGTCAGGGTGATACAGACCTCTTGGTTTTTTCGCTCCTCTTTTTCCACGACGACGTTTTGGAGAATCGCAGCGCTGGCGGTTTGAATGAGATCATCCTCGAGCTGGAAGTTCCTCACGCGGCTCGACGACTCGACGAAGACCCGATGGGTTCTGATGGCCGATTCTTGGGCGATGGCCATGGCGGCACGACGTGCTTTGGCCGGTGTCTCCTCATCTCCGAACCGGTAGCAGCCGGACCCCCGGACCGACTCCAGTTTGTCGGCCGTATCGGCTGCCGCCTGTGCGGGATTCGGCTGCCAGGGGAGGCTCTCCCAGGCGAGCACCAGTGTGACCACCAGTGCTGCCCGAACTGTCTGATGAGGTAGGTGGCGCATGCAAAGCCTCTCGCCGCAGATCACATTACTGTTTGTCGAGAATGATCAGGACCTTGGCCTGTTTGAGCAGTTGAAAATGTTCCGGAATCATATGGATCATTTGGGCATCGGCGTCCGCGATCACGAGATCGGTCCGATTCGTTCCCTCCACGCGTAGCGCCTTGATGGTCATGGGGGTGGAGGCGATACGGGGGTGAACATGCGCTCTGTCCCAATCGGACAGGTAGAGGGCAATGCCTTGTTCGGCCACCGGGCGCTCTTCCACGTAGGCGGTGGAGTAGGCCTCATCCCCTGCTTCGGTAAGCAATCGAGGGGCAATGGCCGGTGTCGCCCCCGTTCCTCTGGCATCAACGAGCAGGCCTGTGAAGGTTGTCGGCTTCTTGCTGGGCGGCCCCCCGTCTTTGAAACGGTCCAAGGGTTGCGTTTTGGCCGGTCCTTTCGGGAGCAGGAGTCCGGAGAAGTCCCCGCCCAGTTTCATCTCGACCGTTGTCTCGAGGGATCCGTCGGGGAGCCATTGTTCCTGAACGACCCGAGCCCCGCGGACCATCCCTTCCACCCGCGTGCGGACCTCGTCATTGACCGTCACGAAGTTGCTCACGGTGGTCGTTGCGTCGACGCGGATTCCCTTCACTACCTCCATGAGGTTGCGGAGGGCCACTGACCAGGCGGCGGTTCTGGTCATCTCCTTCCCCTGCAACGCATTCGCGGGGTTCTTCGGCGGAATGCCAAGCCCTTTGGCGACGACCACTCCACGCGCCCAGTCGGTGTAGCCGTTGAGGGTGATCATTTCGCCACCGCCAGCCGGTTCCGCATCGACGGCATGGGGGGCGGCGATCAAACCGAATGGCGCCACGCCAAGAAGCAGGACACAGGCCAAGCGGCCGATTGGAACAAGGCTACGGTGCTGTGAGGTCTTCATGGTCAGACTCCCATAAGTGGCTACATCGCTCGTTGCATTGTGACCATCCGGCAGACGACCAAGTCCTTATGCAGGCTGCGTTCCACACATGGGGCGGGGAAGGGGCTTCAATATCAGCCACTTCCAAGTCCCTTGCCGGGCTATTCGGCCTCGACCTATCCGGACAGATACGGGAGTGTTATCGGTTTGGATACGACCGCCGCCTCCGGTACCGACGACAATACGGTGTCCTTATCAGGAAGGAAGCGCACCCTTGTCAAGCAGCGGTGGCAAGGGGCTAACTGCGGTCATATGGAAAGGGCAGCGAAGGGGCGGTGTGGCAGAACCCTGAAACAAAGGCGGCGTCTATCCGACGAGGTCCGGATTGAGGCGGCTCATTGAGCGAACCGAGGTGGCCTTAATTTCGTTGTAGATGATCGTCCGTCCGGCTTGGCGAACCCGATTGAAGAGCCCTTCCACAATGATCTGTTCGCCTTCCCGCACCTCGGCTTGGCCCAGGACTACGACCTTCAGTGTGCCGCCCTGATCCTTGAGCAGAAACCCATAGGCGGGTTTGCCATCCCTGGTCGTCGCCAGTTGGATGTTCGAGACCTGGCCTGTGACGGCGATACTTTGGTGGTCGTACTGTTCGGGGTGTGTCAGGAGGTCGGCGATCTGAATGATCTCGGTCGCGGTGGCCGGTTGCGCCAGAAAGAGGGCTGCGGCCAGCGCCAGGATCCCAAACTGCGTACGGCTGATCATACTTCTCAGTATACCCGAAAACTTTTTTCAGACAACCTCTTCCTTCGAGATGAGTATCGAAGGGGTTCCGCCCGCTACTGGCGCTGGATTTCGTTGGCGGATCGGCCGTCCCCGAAGAAGCTATTGAGCACGTGCTCCGCCATCTCGCCGATATGGGGGGCCGCTTCCGATTGGTCAGTCAGCTCGCCGGCGGGAACCTTCGGCTTCGGCGCGACGCGGGCCTTGAGTTCCTGTTCCAGCGACTCCGGACTCAAGTCGGTTTCGCCCAGCACGGCATTGAGGCGCTGGAGACCAAACACGGACCAGCCGAGCTCGGAATGCACGGCGTTTGTACTGCCCCCTTTGACCATCGACAGCCAGAACTTCGTTTGGGTCTCTTCCGGGAGCCGGTTCCACACGAAGGCCTGGACCTTGTCCATGAAGGCGCTTTCGGTCCGTTCCAACCCGTCATAGGACGCCAGGGACCGTTCGACTGGGCCTGCAGCGAGGGTCCGAATCGCCTCCTGCCATATGTCGATGGGGGTGAGTTGGCTCGTTCCAGACGGGGTGCCCGCAGGGGCCGAGTCGGCCAATAAGGAGGCGGCAAGCTGCGAGAGATACTTCGCCTTCCTGGCCGACAGCGCGCCTGAGGGGATGCCCCAGATATGGCCGATCTCGTGATCCAGAAGCGGTTGGTTCGAGACGGTCTGATACTCACGCTGCGCCAAATCGAACTGCCGGCGTTCACGCTCGAGCCGGCGGACCAGGGATTGCAGCTCCAGGGCAAGACGCTCCTTCAGATAGTCCTCCTCCGAGATCGTGTCTTCATCCCACTGCGTGTCGAGCGAGCGAAGGAAGGGGCGCGCCACGGCGGCCCGGGCATCCTGGCGAATCGTGCGGACTCGATCGGCGGGAACGCTGTAGGTGTCGGTCAGCAGGCGCTCGGCAATGGCCAGTTGCGTGCCGTTGAGGGCGATGAGTTTTCGGAGAATCTCCATCTCCAACCAGGCACGCTCGCGGCGCATCCGGACGAATCGCCGGTATTGGGCGGCGCGATCCACGACTGACTGCACCTTTTCCTTGGAGGCAAATGATGCCAAGGCCGGCTTCATGCCGGATTGCATGCGGGGGTCGGGGCGGTCGGCAGCCATGTACTCCACATCCTCCTGGGAAATATCGAAATACTGGAGTAGGAGGAGCCGCAGCATCACGCGGCCCTGCAGGGGCAGCTTGTTCACGGCGGACTCGATCGCCTGGGCGTTCAGCGTGAGAGTGGACATGGTGGGTAATCCTTCACCCGCCTAGGCGGAGCCTTGAGGCATGGTTTCGATGTAGGTGGCGACGTACTCACGAATTTCCTGCACGGTGCCGCTGAGATACAGTTGACGCGGAATCTCGACCCGCACGAGTTTGGTCGGATCCACGCCGCGTTCCACTGCGTAGTCCTCGTCTACATAGAGGCTGACCGACCCGTCGGCGAACCGAACGGCGTACAGTGCTTGGTTGTCACTCATGAGCCCTCACGACACGGCCTCGGGATCGCACGAAATCCGCTCCAGCACTGATAACATACGCTCGGAAATGCTGTCAAAGCGTGGGGGTGGGCGGTCGTGGGGCCGCTCCATCCTCTTCCATGGCGGCGGCGGTTAACCCTTCTGTTTGCGGAACTGGTCCCGGCGGAACCAGACGTACGCGGTAAAGGCCAAGAGCGAGAGCAGAAAGACAGTCCGCACGCGCCCGTACCCGAAGCAGGCGAAGTTGGCGGTCGCGTTCAAAAGGCCGAACCCCGCATAGGCGAGATAGAGGAGTAGGGCCCAACGCCGAAGGGTCATGAATCCGTAGCCGATCACGAGGTGAAGGGTCGGGGATTGGGCCTTCGCGAGATTGCCGGCCAGGCCAGTGGGCTTCATGCAGAAAATCGTGAGTGCGTACTCAGGATTGACGAGGATGATGTAGAGGTCCATGAGGGCGGTGACGAGAAAAAGCAGGCCGAGATACCGGAGGTCGTGAGCTCGGTCCAGAACGACCCTCAAGGCCCCGCGAAGGGGCGCGCCTCCGTCCGAGAGCGGCAAGCCCGCATCGTAGGCTTGGAGCAACCACAGCGGCAGTCCGATCGTCACGAAGAGGAAGATTTCGGCGCTCACACCGGCCGTCCGGCCCAAGGCCAGACCGCCGGCAATCATGGCCACGACGAGTCCCAAGGCTACCGCGCCGTGTTTGGGGCGTCCTCCACGCAGGTGGCCTAGCCCCGGCAGCAGCAGCGACAACAGCGCCTGCTGCATCGACGCGGGTGACTGAGTGGGCGCGCGTTGTACTGGAGTGGGCACGAGGCCCTCACACAACAACGGCCTTCGGATTGGATGATCCGAAGGCCGTCACGTTTCCGATCTCTGGCAGGTTGATCATCCCCCGAGGGTATCCAGCACTTCCTTCAGACTTTTCTTAATGCAGGTGAAGATCGGGGTGTCGCGCAGGGTGTACCGGCTGCCCTCGGTCTCGCGGAGCGCCATCACCAGGTCGAGGAAATCTTCGGGTTTGTCCGACTCGAATGCCACGACCCACTCCTGATCGTCCAGCCCGAAACTATACGTGGTGTTGAGCTTGACCGACGGGAAGCGATGTCCGACTTCGATATGCTCATCCATCATGCCTTGCCGCGCCGCCTTCGTGAGCAGGAACCATTCACGCGTCTTGAGGAAGGGATAGACGAAGATGTATTTGCTTCGCCCCGGCACAATGGTGAGCCGCTTGCTCTCCTGTCCCTCGTGCGAATGGTTGTCGACGTAGATCGACCGCTTGGTCATGGAGAGATAGGAATAGGGGGTCGACAAGTATTTGCCGAGGCCGCTCGCCAGGATCTTCGAGGACATCTCCTGAAAGAGTTCCAGTTCGTAGCTGATCCGCCACAACAGGATGTCGGTTTCCGGGCGAATCCCAACCGTCGTGTAGGGGATCACCATGACCTTCCCTTGGTACTCTTCCACCGCCCGGATGAATTCCTGTTTTCCACGGGTTCGTTCGTCCTCAGGCAAGCGACGCCATGCCGGATCCACGCGATAAAACACAAAGTTGCAATATTGGCGACGTGGTGGTTGTTGTGGGGATTGTTGCGACTGCTGTTCCGGTCCTGCCATCAGCGCCCTCCGTCAGAAAACGTTTACGCGATTACCAGGCTCAGTGCCGTAGCCTGGAAAGTAGGGACATGTAGCACCTGATTTGGAGCCTTGTCAACGGGGAGATCGCGGCCCTGGCATGATTGACAGGCCTGAGGCGATCTGGTACTGCGAGGCCGTCATGATGCCGATGCCACCTCGCCACGTTTGGGTCGCTGGGTGTGTGACCGTCGGGTTCATCATTGGGAGCAGCCTCACCATCCCTTCGATGACCTGGGCGATTGTGGCGGCGCCGACGCAGGACCAGGTCGATGCCGCGGTGCAGAAGGGGCGCGATTTCGCACCGCAAGGGCTCGCGCCGGACCGGCTCTTTGAATGGTTCGGTCCCGATGAAGATCTCAAGCCCCGTGGGTTCGTGCTGAGTAAAATGGTCGGCCTCAGAGTCATGGCCGCGCATTTTGCGCTTCGCTCCGCGCCGCTGACGGACGATGACATCCGCCAGGTGGTGTCCAGCCCGTCGATGACGATCACGACCTTCATCTTCGGCGATCAACCCAACTTTGCCGTGAACACCTACGTCGTGATGGACCAGGGCGGCAAGGCCGTCAAGCCCGCCAACGTCCGCTTTGACGCCGCGGCGGCGCGGTCCAAATCCTGGCCGCGGTCCCCCGCCTATCGGGCCAAGATTGTGGCCACCTTCAACTATGCGGATATTGACCCAATGGCGGCCAGCACGTTACGGATCTATCCTCCGCACGGCGGCGAGGTCACGTTCGAGCTCGATTTTTCCCACATCGATTAGCCACGGACGACGGATTCACCAGTCGTGTCGCGTCCCTTCACAGCGGAAATCATCGCCATCGGTTCGGAGCTGCTGCTCGGCGGCCGCCTCGATACCAACTCCCTCCTGCTTACGGATCGGCTCGCTGGGATGGGCATCGAGGTCCGCTACAAATCGGTCGTGGGCGATCGCCGCCGGGATATCATTCAGGCGCTGCGTGTTGCGGTAGGGCGGAGCCCGCTGGTGGTGCTGACCGGTGGGTTGGGGCCGACGCTGGATGACTGTACGCGAGAGGCGGTCGCCTCTGTGAGCAAGCGCCCCCTGATTCGGCATGCCGCGGCGGTGAGGCAATTGACTGCCTGGCTCCGGTCTCGCGGCCGCTCGGTGACGGAGAAACAACAACTCCAAACCCTGATTCCGCGGGGAGGGGAGGTGCTCAAGAATCCAGTCGGCTCCGCGCCAGGCTTTGCGGTCACCTGCGCCGAAAGTCTGATTGTGGCGATGCCCGGGGTGCCGGCCGAAGCGCAACAGATGTTCGAACATTCGGTGGCGCCGCTGCTCCGTCGACGGAACCGCTCGCGTTCGGGTCGAGAACCAATTGTCCGCCGAACCCTCCTCACCTACGGGTTGCCCGAGTCCGAGATCGAGGAAAGGATTTTGGATCTCGTTCCCCAGCAGGACGGCATTGAATTGGGAACATTGGCCTCTCCCCTGGGCGTCACCGTCTCCCTCACCTATGTGTCGCCTCCCCGCCGTGCGGTAAACCGTCATCGAGCAAAGCCAGGCCGGTCGATGGTCTTCATGATTGAGGCCAGCCTCAGCGAAATGGCCGCGCGGCTGGGACCGCTGGTGTATGGGCGCGATGCCGATACGATGGAAGCGGTCGTCGGCGACCTGCTGTCTGGGGAACAGCTCAGCCTGGCCACCGCCGAATCCTGCACGGGTGGACTCATCGGACATCGCCTGACTCAGGTACCAGGATCCTCCGCGTACTTCTGGGGCGGCGCCGTGTGTTACAGCAATCACGCCAAGGTCACATGGCTGGGGGTCGATCCGGTTTTGATCGAACGCCACGGGGCCGTGAGTGCCGAGGTGGCGGCGGCGATGGCGGATGGTGTACGTGCGCGAAGCGGGGCCGCGGTGGGATTGAGCGTCACCGGCATCGCCGGACCGGGTGGGGCCACCGCGCAGAAACCCGTTGGGCTCGTCTTTGCCGCGCTGTCGATGCAAGACCGAGCCACGCAGATCAAAGAGTTTCAGTTTCATGGTCCACGGGATGCCATCAAGCTCCGCGCGTCCCAGGGTGCTCTGAACATGATCCGATTGGCACTGCTCAATTCGTCGACGAGACTCGCATGATCCGGGCCTTCCTCGCCGTACTGTTGGATCCTCCGCTTCAGGCAAAGATGGCGGCGTGCCAGCGTTCGATTCAGAAACGGTTGGCCCCCCATCTGGATCGATCGGCGCGCGTGCAATGGGTGCGTGAGGACGCCTTGCACCTCACACTCAAGTTTCTCGGTGATATCGCTGATACCCAAGTCGGCGAGATCAAGCGGGTCCTAGAGCCAATCTTGCAACGGGCCCCGCGCCTGACCCTCGAGTTCCTGCAGGTCGGGGTGTTCCCCGATACTCGTGCGCCGCGGATTCTCTGGGCCGGCCCACGTACGAGCGAGGCAGCCGCGGCGCTCGTGAACATGGCGGAGGCTATCAATCAGGCCGTGGGTGAACTGGGTTTTGCAGCCGAGCGGCGTCCCTTTCAACCCCATCTCACGCTGGCGCGGATCAAAGAGGGCGGTCGCTCCGTCGGGCAGGGGCTGCTTCGCGCGGCGGTCCTCGAACAGGCCGAATCCATCGGTTTGTTGGAGGTGACGGCGGTCGACCTCATGCGCAGCGAACTCTTGCCGAATGGCGCTCGGTATGAGTCGCTTTGGTCGGTGGCCTGCGGGGCCTACGGTAAAGGCAAGGCCTAGAAGTGAGTTGACAAACTAATAACTGTGAAGTGTTGCGGGGTCGAAAGTGCCGGTTAGGTGATTTGATAAGAGTTTTGAGGGCTAATCCCGGCAGATAGTTTCTCAGGCGTCCTGCTTTTCCGATTTTCTGTCTCCCCCCTCCGCCGGATACCCCATCTAGTAACTGACAGGGCGGGCGGTAGGGGGCTGGCAATATCCTGCCAGATGTTCTTCTGATTAGTACAATCAAACTGTCTACGTAATCACAGCGGATTGACTCTATCTTCGATTCGGCGTACACGCCCCTTCCTATAGGGCGGGGAGCTACGAAAATATTCCTATTTTTGCTCTTGGGGGGGGACAAATGTGCCAGGGTCGATGTCGTTCTGCAGCGATGCACCTCGTCCAAAGGATTTTCTCCCGGTCTGCTCACCCTCTCGCCCGTACTCAAGCTATAACGCGATGTTTTCAGTCGTTTCCCTGCAGGAGGTAGCCCATGTGTCTTACGATTCGAACGACTCGGCGGTACAGCAACGGGGGCAAATATGGGGCACACCTGCTAGGGCTTGTTGCCGGCCTACTGATTGCCGGTTGCAGCTCAGCGCCCCATATCTCGAAGTTCGAGGAAGGGGTGTCGGCCGAGCGGGCCGGCAAATCCGACGATGCGATCCGGGCGTACTATGCGGCGCTGGAGACAGCCCCCGGTCTGGTTGAAGCCCGGCAAAATCTCGGGGCCATCTACTACGACCAGAAGCAGTACGACAAAGCCGAGCGGGAGTTTCGCCTCGTTCTGTCGCAGGATCCAGAGCGGGTCGCGACGCGCGAGAATCTGGCGGTGGCCTTAGAAGCCAAGGGCGGGCAGGAAGAAGAGGCCTTGCAGCAGTGGCAGACGGCCTTGGCGAAGGAAGAGCGGCCACAGTGGAAGGACTACGGGCGCTCGTCGGTCGTGCGCTTGGAGCGGAAGATCCAGGCTGAAGCCCTGGCTCCACCCAGCGACGTCGATCGCATTCCGGCCTTTGCGGCCAAACCCCGTCCGAACGACGTGGCGCTCGTGATCGGCATTGAACGGTATCAAAAGCTCGCCCCCGCCCGCCATGCCAAGAGCGATGCGGAAACGGTCGCAAAATATTTGCGCGCCTTGGGGTATTCGGCTCGGAACGTCGAGGTGTTGTTCAACGATCAGGCGACACTCTCAGGGATCAAGGTCGCTGTGGAATCCCGCCTGCCAAGTCTGGTGAAGAACGACAGCCGTGTGATCGTGTACTACGCTGGCCATGGTTCCCCCGATCCGGTCACGGGAGAAGCCTATATCGTGCCCCATGACGGCGATCCCGCGCTGCTCAGGGAGACTGGCTACCCACTCAAGATCCTATACGCCAAGTTGGCGGAGCTGAAAGTCTCGCAAGTGCTAGTGACGATGGATTCGTGCTTTTCAGGGACGGGCGGACGCTCGGTCATGATGGAGGGGCGGCCGGCGGTGGCGCGGATCGAGGATCCAGTGTTGGCGTCCCCGCAACTGGCGGTGCTGGCGGCCGCGCAAGGGACTCAGATCAGTACGACGTCAAAGCCGAATCGGCATGGGCTGTTTACCTACCATTTTCTGAAAGCATTGCAGGAAGGAAAAACTCAGGTTGGAGAAATCTACGACTATCTGGGGCCCCGCGTAGAGGACGAGGCCAAACTCCAGCAGGTCCAACAGTCGCCGAACTTGCGACCCACCGTCCAGCAGGTCCGTAACTTCACAATTTGGGACAAGGAGCCAGGCACACCTCGATGAGGAGACTCGCGCGAATAGCCGCTGTTGCTCTATCGTCTGGCGCGCTAGCTTTTGCAGGCGGTGCTTGGGCAGAAAACTGTCGGTGGGCCGAGGGTACCGGCAAGGTGGCAGTCGATACGCTCACTCCGACCGAGGCCAAGCAGGTGGCGCTCCGCCAGGCGCGGGCGGCGGCTATTGCGGAGGCCGTTGGCGTAGAAGTGCGGGCCAATACACTGACGCGCGACTACATGCTCGCCGGCGACTTCGTGCGCACCTTGGTGCAGGGGTATGTGAAGCGCGAGCAGGTCGTCAAATGGACGCAGGAGACCTATCAGCTCTTTCCCAAGGACAGCCCCATTCCCATTTTACGAGTCACGTTACGCGCCTGTGTCGTGCCGGTCGAGAAGAAGCAGGACCCAGGGTTCAGTCTGAGAGCAACCGTCAACAAAGGCGTGTTCAATCCCGGCGAGCAGGCACGGGTCGAGATTGCCGCCACCCGGCCTGCTCACGTCACGATCTTCAACCTCCTGGAAGACGATCGTGTGCAGGTCTATGGGGGGGCTGCCATGGGATTTCCGCTGAGTGTGGATCCTCGTAGGCCCGTGACGTTTCCGCCGCCGGGCGTCTCGCTCACGATGGAACTGCCCTCCAATCAGACACGGGCGTCGGAGGCGTTTATCGTCGTGGCGACAAAGGCCGAGGAGCGCATTGAGCTGCCGTTGGCGCAACACGCGAACGAAACGGTGTCCCTCGCAGAGTTCTACAGCGGGCTGGTGGATATCCAGACGCATATTGTGGAGGAGATTGTGCCCTACATGATCGTCGGGAGGTAGTCGCATGAGACCCCTTGCGGAGGCTGAATCACCGAATGGAGACGGCGCCCGGGTTGCATTAGTCGCGCTCCTGCTGTTGGCGTTCTGTCTGGAGTGGGTCATCCCGTCGCCGCTCCTCGCCCAGGGGACAACACCAGGAGGGGCCGCGGTAACAGCGGATACATTGCCGCCTGTCCAGCGGACCGAGGAGATCCAGAAGCCGCCCTTCTACAAGCGTTGGTGGTTCTGGACGATCGTCGTGGCCGCTGTGGCCGGCGGCGTGGCAGTCGCGGCGAGCGGAGGTGGAAAGAACGGTGGTGGAGGGTCGAATGGGAACGTGACCGTCACCGGTCCGCCGCCGCCATAAAACTTCGGCGTCGAGTTACGGAGGGGGTTCGCACAACGTGGCGTGGCTCGTAGTTGAGGGGCATCACATGACAACATTGTACAGGCGAACGCAGTGGATTCCGGTGACTATATTCGCAGTCTTGGCCACTCTACCGGGCTGCGCTGAAGAAGCCGGCTCGCCCACACCGTCTGGGCAGGTCGTGCTCGCTCCGACGCAGGAAGTTGCTGAGCAAATGAAAGACTTGGTCAAGGCAGCTCTGCCCGACCAAACGGCAATCCTCGATATTGTGGGCGTTCAGACAGACATTCCCATGACGGTGAACGCCGACGGCAGTGTCAGCGCGACAGTGACCAACCTGCCGCCCGGCACTCAGACGTTCAGAATTACTTATCGCTCCGGCAATCTGGTGGTCGCACAGGCCAATGGCACCGCCAATGTGGTGGCCAATACGACGGCGCCGGTTGCCCTGACCTCGCTCGATACGACCTGTCCATCATGCGACAACGATCAGGATGGCGCAAGCAATCTGCTCGAAATTAGAAGTGGCACCAATCCACTTAACCCCAGCGACGCTCCGGTCGTTGCAACACAAGTGTCCTCCGGCGCTCAACATAGTTGTGCGCTAATCACAGGTGGGAACGTGCGGTGCTGGGGCGACAACCAATATAAGCAATTGGGGAATAGCACGGGCGTCGACAGCAACGTCCCTGTCGCGGTCGGCCTAAGTCTAGCAAGGTCCGTGGCGGCCGGCGGGCTTTTCACCTGTGCGATCGTCCAATTTCTCCGCGCCGGAATCATTGTCGACGGCGTACGTTGTTTGGGTGACAACGGCGGGGGGCTCGGAGATGGGACGACCACCGATAGCGCCGTTGGGGTGGCTGTGGCCAATGTGGATGGACCCGTCTCGCTTGTAGCCGGCAGTTTCCACGCCTGCGCCCTACTTGCTAACCCGGGGTCTATTCGGTGTTGGGGGGACAACACGTACGGCCAACTGGGGGATGGCACGACCGTGCGAACGATCGGCGGGAAGACGCCTCCATCAGTTCAAGGCATCACCAATGCGACCGCTATTGCGGCCGGGGAAAATCATACCTGCGCAAGGCTGGCCGATGGGACGGTCCGCTGCTGGGGACGCAATACCTTCGGCCAGCTCGGCAATGGCGTCACGAGTGGTGAACTTCCTAATGCGACGCCGGTTACAGTCCAGCTGATCAGCGATGCCACGACAGTTTTCGCCGGAAGGGATCACACCTGCGTCATCCTTTCCGACAGCGCCGTCCGGTGTTGGGGCCAAAATACCAATGGCCAGCTCGCCGACAATACCTCCAGCAACATTCGCTCGTTGCGTGTGTTTTCGGGATTCACTAGTGTGGCTGACATGTTATTGGGGACAGACTTTACGTGCGCCCGGCAGACCAATAGTACGGTTCGATGTGCAGGTGCGAATGGAAGCGGGCAGCTCGGCAACAATTCCCCCAATCCCAGCACGAGCTCGGTGGAGGTCGCCAACCTCAATACGGCTGCCTCGCTAGGGTCCGTTGGAGGGGGAAGACTGCATGCCTGTGCCTTACTCAACAACGGGGGGGTTCGTTGCTGGGGCGATAACCAAAACGGGCAGCTTGGGAATGGGACCACTGGAGGAATCTCGCGGGTTCCGGTGCAGGTCGTCGGCTTCCCATGACCTTGTTCCCCCGCGCGATTGTTCAGGCAAGCACGAAGGCGCGAGATTCTACCTAGCCTTCCGGGGAAGTGAAAGACGATGAAGAGTTGTTCATCAGGCGAGTCGGCCAGTCCACCCTTCATTCAAGAAGGGGACTACCCTGCTAGGGAGGATCTTGGTCGTCGACGATGAGGCAGATGTGCGCAAGGCGGTCCGTCTGACGTTGACGAAAGGGGGGTACGACGTCGTCGAGGCGCAGGATGGGGCGCAGGCGATTCAGGAGATGCGGTCGGGTGACAACTCGCTCGCCGTCGACATAATCCTGTGCGACATCCACAAGCCGAAGATGAATGGAAAGGACGCGATCGTGTGGTTGCGGTCGCAGTTTCCCTCGGTGCCCACCGTCGTGATGACAGGACAGCCGGATGTAGCCGGGGCGACTTCCCTCATGAAGCAAGGGGCATCCGACTATTTGGTCAAACCCGTCGAGCCGCGCACCTCACTGCGGTGATCAAAAAGGTGGGGAAGGATCGGGTGTACAAAGAACACTACGGAGCATAACAGGATATTAAAAGTGGCTGCCAGCTTTGTTCTTACGTTGCTCGGAAGATCAACATAAGAAACTCAGCGCTGGCAAA
Source organism: uncultured Nitrospira sp. (assembly GCA_964449255.1). Lineage (GTDB taxonomy): Bacteria > Nitrospirota > Nitrospiria > Nitrospirales > Nitrospiraceae > BQWY01. The sequence continues at coordinate 30,242 of CAYUYE010000023.1, forward strand.
GTGCCTCTCCGCTCGCGTTTGATCGAGGCAAGCGTCTCAAGCGAAGCTTGGTTGTACCTCCTCGTTCCTTCGCTCGCTGTGGCCTCGCTGGACAGCCATTTGCACATCCTGCGGCATATCTGGTCCGCCAAGGTGTGGTTCCGTGCCTCCAGCAAGTTCTTGAACAGCCCGGTTAGGGTGCCTGGCTGTTGGGCCCACCCGGTTTCGCCGGCACGAAGTAATGCAGTTCCCCTTCACTCGCGAATCGAGCCAGAAAATAATTGGCTTCCATTGAGAGCCCGCGGACGCGCAGAGTGGTGACTTCGCCTTGCAGCTTTCCGCCTTTCCAGTCTCGATTGAGGGCCTGGTTGATGGCCTGACGGGCTTCCGCCAACGGATTGGCGAGGGCAATGGCGAGTTTGCGTTGGAGATGGTGGCGGATCTCGTCGTGAAGAAAGGATTCCGCCAAATCCGTGACCGCGCTGCGGTTCTTGACCTTGTAATCGAAATGCGCGAAGGACACGATTTGAGTCGCTTCGTCGAAGGCCGGGGTGCCGGTAAACTGCAGGGTCAAAGGTGCGAGTCCTGCCAGGTCGAGATCGAGCTCGACGACCGCCTCCTTGCCCGCCGGAGTGAACCGAGCGCCACGCACGGTGACGCCGCTGAACCGTTGTCCGACGAGGCTCTCCTGAAGACGGAGCTCAGCTTCTCGATAGGGCATCGGAACATCGAGGGTGAGATGAAACCCCGGGTCCCCGAGCCGTTCGGTGGCTGCCGGGAGTGGGGTGCGCGACCGGCTGGGCGGCGTGGCGCTTCGTACGAGCTGTGGTTCGACGATGATGCCGACTGCAGCACTCAAGGTCTGTTGTTGGGCGGTGACCGTGCCGGTTTTCGTCTGGCGGGGATTGAGCAGGAGCCACGTGCCGTAGTTCTCATCAACGAGAATCGGCTCCTGAAGGGTCGCCCATGCCTTCGCCAACGGCTGGCGGATCGGTAACTCCCGGTCGAGGAGGGTGGCAAGGAGCCCTGTGCCCGCTTCACGTTCCTTTTTGAAATGGGCGGCAACCTGCCCGCTCGGATCCGTGGTGAAGGACGCCAGGCGGCAAGGGGCGGTTTCGTCGAGACGAACGGTCGTGCTGGTCGCGTTCAAGCGGTAATCGGATGTGATACCGAAGGTCGTGCTGTGGTGGAGCCGGGCGGTACCGGGTGGATCCTCCGGAGGCCGGTTCCCACACTGGCTCTGCGGCAGGCCGTTTTTCCCACCTGATCCGGCATGTATCAAAGAAAAGCGAAGCTCTTCGTCGGCGTCGAGCCGGGGGCCGTACATATTGAGCGATAGGTGCTCCCGCCACCATGGGGCCCGCAAGAAACCCGCGGCATGGTCCAGTGTGATCCAGCCGTCCCGAGTGTTCTGTCGGAGGTGATCTTCCATGGCGGCATAGACCCCGGTGAGCACGGTGGGTGGCACTGTGACGTGCACGATCACCGCTGACGGTTTGCCCGCAGCGTCGCGGCTAGGACTATGGTCGTGGCCCGGACCGTGACTGGCTGGTGGCGCGGGCGGAGGGGGGGCGTTTCGGGCGGCCATCGCGGGAGGACAGGCCAGTAAGCCCAGCGCGAGGACCATGAGACAGGGGATCGGAAGTCGCAGAATGGTCCTGATTCGACACAATCGTAAGCCGGCCATGTCCACCGATCGCCACGGAAGGCGTTGAGGGAACGAATGCGCGCCACTCTACCACGAAACGAGCGGACTCTCGCCTGGGGGGGCCGCGCAGATGTGTCCACACACGGGGCAGCCGACTAGGTTTTCGGTGGGGCCTCAGGTATAATCACCCGATTTTTCCGCGAAGGAGACTCCTCATGGCACAAGCGACCCTCGAAAAAGATGAGAAAAAGCGCGCCCTCGATCTCGCCCTGTCCCAGATCGAAAAACAGTACGGGAAGGGTGCGGTTATGAAACTAGGAGCCGCCGAGGTGGCGGCGGATACGCCGGTGGTCTCGACGGGGTCCCTCACGCTGGACGTTGCGCTCGGGATCGGAGGACTACCCCGAGGCCGCGTGGTCGAAATCTTCGGTCCGGAGTCGTCAGGGAAGACGACGCTGTCGCTCCACGTAATCGCCGAGGCGCAGAAGGCCGGCGGGATTGCCGCCTTTGTCGATGCGGAACATGCGCTGGATTTGGGGTATGCGAAGAAGTTGGGGGTCAACACCGACGACCTGCTCGTCTCCCAGCCCGATACGGGAGAGCAGGCCCTCGAAATTGCGGAAACGCTGGTGCGCAGCGGGGCCGTCGATCTGCTGGTCGTCGATTCGGTGGCGGCCCTGGTGCCGCGGGCGGAAATCGA
>CAYUYE010000024.1:0-30474 GCA_964449255.1 uncultured Nitrospira sp.
TTGAACCAATCGGCCGTGGTCCATTTGGCGTCCCAGAGCCCTTCTTGCGATCCCTGCACGGCACGATTGAACCGTTCCACGCTTTCTTGCAGGGCTTGGCCCATCCGCTGGCGCTCTTCCACTTCGGCCCGAAGGGCCAAGTTCGCTTGCGCCAGTTCTTCCGTGCGCTGGCGTACCCGGATTTCCAGATCGTCGTAGGTCTGCTGGAGCGTGTTCTCCGCCTGGCGACGCTGGGCAACCTGGTTGGTCAGGTCAGTAATGAGCTGTTGGTTGTCATGGCGCAATTGAATCGATGCCCGGATCGTCCGGTGCATACGTTCGGCGATGGTGAGCGCCAGCACAGCGAATAGGCAGGTCATCAGGCCCATCGCGAGCGAAATGTTCGTGCCTTGGTGAAAGAGCGCGATGATGACAGGGAGCAGCGTCGGAATCGCGTAGGCGAGAAAGGCTTCGCGGCGGGCGGAGAATGACATCACCGCCCCGGCCGTCATCCCGGCCAGGATAAAGGTGACGAACACCTGGTGGACGGGAGAGTTCGATGGCAGCAGCCAGATCCCGCTCGCACCCCACGCCAGGCCGGAGAGCAATGCGCCCAGATAGAATTGCTGTTCCCAGTGAGTCGTATCCGCGCCCCCCGGTGCCCGCTGCCGGTATTGCCGGAACGACCAGATCCGGATCGCGCTCACTCCGAGCAGGAAGGCAAACCACAGGGCGAGCGTGCCGTGGGGCACCACCTCGCGCTCGGCGATCACCAAGATGCAGGCATTGACGAGGGCCAGAACCAGCGCAAACGGGGCGTGGCTATAGAGGAGGTCGACTTGTTCGGCGCGAATCGCACGGCTTTGCTCGTCAGGCCGAGGGGGGCCGTCAGGCCCGATGGGGAGGGGGGGAGGAGAGGATTGAGCGGGGTGGCTCGTGGCGTTCAATCGCCGCTCCTTTGACTCAGGTGGCGCTTCAATCTGCACACGCGCGGTGGCCGCCGGGGGGCGGTCACGAAGGGTGCTTGCGGTCCCGTTGCATGAGCTTGTCGGTCCAAGCCAGCAAAATGGCCGACCCAAGGAACGTCATGTGGATCAGGATTTGCCACTTGATGTGCTCGGGGGAGACGTTGCTCACGTTCACAAAGGCTTTCAGCAGGTGAATGCTGGAGATGCCGATCAACGAGGCCGCGAGCTTCACTTTGATGGTGCCGGGATCCACGTGGCTCAACCAGTCGGGCCGGTCGGGGTGCCCTTCGAGATCGAGTTTGCTCACGAACGTCGCGTAGCCGCCGATGACAACCATCGTCAGGAGGTTGGCAACCATGGTGATGTCGATCAGCGAGAGGATACCGAGCATGAACACGGTCTCGGTCAGCTCCCGCAGGCCATGCACCATCTCCCATAGTTCAACCAGGAATTTGTAGGCGTACAGCAGTTCAGCCACGATCAGGCCGCCGTACAGCGGCGCCTGTATCCAGCGGCTGGCAAAGACGATGGTCTCGAACCCACGTTCGACGTGCATCCGCACGCCAGACCGCTCCCTCACCCCAGCCGAACGATGAGGATCCTGCGGGGTGTGGGCCATGTCCTGATCTCAATGCCGCGGCGTGGACAACTGCTCGTGCGAACGACGACAAACAGTCACGTAGGAAAATAGCCTATGATGGCACGGAGGAGAGTCGTAACAAGTGGACGCGATCCTAGCCAAAACTACTGGGGGTGTCAATGCCTATTTTCTCCCTGCGGAGGGGCCGGGAGGGGCCATCCACCAGGTCAGGACGGCGATTGGGCATGAGCGGACCTGGTGGGTTCGAGCGGGGATGGGTGACTTGGGAGGTGGGCGATCTCTTCCCGAACGATGTCAAGGAATTGCACCACGTCAAACGGCTTCCGAATGAGCCGGTGAATGCCCGTGGGTATGGACGACGTCTCTGAGCCGACTACGCAATCGTCTCCGGAGAGCAGAATCACGCGCGTCGGGGCTGTTGAAAACTCCTCGGCAAATCGCGCGGCGGTTCGGAGGCCGTCCAGTTCCGGCATGATGCGATCGAGCAGGAGTACATCCACTGGGGTCCGGCGGCAGTGGGCCAGGGCTTCCACCCCGGAGGCCGCTTCGAGGACGGTGTAACCGGCCTGCTCCAGCAGCAGTTTCACCAGTGTCCGGACCTGCGGGTGATCATCGGCGATAACAAGTGTTGGCATGGGGGTTCGGGTGCTGAACCTATTGGTTGACCGCCGACGGTGCGTCACAGGACGAGCCACCGGGCATCGCCCGACGTCGCCAGAGTGACGAGAGCACAGTGAACAGCGTTTCGGGGGCGAAGGGTTTCATGAGGGTCGCGTGCGCGCCAAAGAGACGGGACACTTCGAGGACTTCGAGCGCCGAGGCGATTTGGCCGGTCATCGCCACAATCTTGGCTCTCGGGAGCGCATTCCGGATTCGGAGAACCGCCTCCAAACCTTCCTTGGCGGGCTGGACGAGGTCCAGCATGACCACGTCGTACAGACGGTTAGCGCATAACGCGAGGGCTTCGCTGGCGTCTCCGGCCTCCTCCACGTCGTATCCTACCGGTTCCAACATGTGTCGGATGAGGGCACGTACCGGTTCGTGCCGGTCGACGACGAGGACGGTGCTCATGCGCGGCCTCCATTGGTTCGAGGAACGGACAGAACATAGGATCCCTGCGCCCGGTCGGATGTGTCGGCAGGACCCCGGGGCGACACATAGGCGTCCTTCGCAGAGGGTATGGCCGATGGGTTTTGGAACAATTGGGTATAGAGTCGCACCGCTTCCGCTCGCCGTGAAATACCCAGTTTGATATAGAGGCTGGTCAGGTAGTTCTTGATCGTCTTCTCGCTCAATCCAAGGACGCCGGCAATCTCCCGATTCGTCATGCCCTCGGCCACGAGGGGGAACAGGCGCCGCTCCTGCGGCGAGAGCCGCTCCAGGTTGGACTGGAGGTCGTCCGCCGCGTTCTGCAAGCGTGGTGGTGGATGTGAGGTGACGCGCCCATCGAAGAGAGTCCGCCCAGCGGCAATGGTCCGTATCGCCTGCAGGAGTTCGAGCGTGCTGACGCGACGTGGCACACAGCCTTGCGCGCCGACCTGCATGGCACGCAACGCCAGCAGGTCTTCCTGGCGGTTGGCCAAGATGAGCACTCGCAGCGCAGGGGTGCGGGTGGTGAGATCGCGGCACAGGTCCAGGACATTGCCGTCGGTGAACGATCCGTCGAGCAGCGCCAGCGTGGGTTTTGTCTTGGCGGCCTTGAGGAGCGCTTCGCTCCGGGTGCCGGCCTCGGACGTCAAATCGAAGCCTGGTGTCCGCTCGAACAGCGTCCGGAGGCCCAAGGTAAGAAACTCGTCGTCGGAGACGAGCAGGACGTGAATGGTATGTGACGATGTGTTTTCCATAGTGTCATCATCCCCCATTGTGGAGAGACTATCGATCGGAATTGGCTGAAACTGCCGTGGGTGCATGCCCAGATCTTTCGTAGGATTCCTCCGACTGTTCGGCCGCGCGCGCGCGGCTCGCCTCCGCCACAATCGCCCGGACTCGGGGAAACTCATGGGACTTGTCCAACACGAAATCGGCGCCGGCCTGTTGGCATGCGCGCCGATACTCTGGGAGGCTCATGTTGCTCAACATGATGACCAGCGGTGGTCGGGGCAGCGTTTTGATGGTTCGGAGGACATGGAGACCGCTGCCTCCGGGCAGATGTAGATCGAGCACCACAGCTCTCGGATGCAGCCGAGAGATGAGCTCAATGGCTTTCGGGGCCGTGTCTGCTTCACCCTCGATGGTTACGCCGGCCACGCTGGCCAAGGCCGTGCGGACTTGTTGGCGGATGCCGGCATGGTCGTCCACCAACACGATGGAATAGGTGGTCGTGTTCGCGTGCATGGAACAAGCGTAGACGACCCCCTTCAGACCAGGTATCGGTCGGCGCCGCATTGTGTTGTAGGAATGGGCTGACGGGGAGCGGGCGATTACTCGACCAATTTATGGTCGATCGCGTAGCGGATGATCTCCGCCGTGGTGGTGAGGCGGAGTTTCTCGAGAATGCGGGCGCGGTAGGTGCTGACGGTCTTGATGCTGAGCGAAAGTTTGTCGGCGATGTCGCCGATGGCTTTCCCCTGGGCGATCAGGCACAGGACTTCGTGTTCGCGGTCGGAGAGTGATTCATGTGGGACGGCGCTGAGTTTAGATTCGAGCCCATCGGCCAGGCGTTCGGCCAACATGGCCGACACGTATTTCCCACCTTGGAACACTTTGGTGAGGGCAGTGACGATCTCCGCCGTCGCGGTGTCCTTGGTCAGGTACCCCGAGGCGCCGGCCTTCAGTGCTCGCACCGCGTACTGCTCTTCGGCGTGAAAGCTCAGCATCAGCACACGCTGCTCCGGCCGGAGCAGCTTCACCTCTTTGAGCACCTCGAGCCCGTTCTTGTCCGGGAGTGTGATGTCCAGGACCACCGCGTCCCAGGCTTCCTTGCGGACGCGCTCCAGTGCGGCCTGTCCGCTCTGCACTTCCGCGAGTTCGACCGGGGCGAAGGCCTCGGTCAGCACCTTCATCAGCCCTTGTCGGACGATGGCATGGTCGTCGGCCAGCAGAATCCGTCGTTTCATGTCGAGGCACCCAATGGAATCGTGACGGTGAGGCGGGTCCCTGTCTGGGGGCTGCTTTCGAGGAGGCACTCGCCGTGGAGCGCGCGGACTCGCTCCTGCATGCTCAACAGACCCACGCTCTTCCCCTTCGACCCGTGTTCCATGGCGTGAGCGACGTCGAACCCCACCCCGTTGTCATGGATGACCAGGTGCAAGGCGCCGCGGCCGGAGTTGGCCTCTAAGGTCACCTGGGTGGCCTTGGCATGGCGCATCGTATTCGAGAGACATTCCTGGACGATTCGAAAACACGCCAGTGAAACGGGCGCCGGGAGTTTGATTAACTCGTCATCGACCCTCACGTCGGTGGTCCAGCCGGCGCGCCCCGCCTGACGGGTGACGAACCACCGAAGGGTCTCCGGCAGGCCCAGATCATCGAGCATGGCGGGTCGAAGGTCAAGCGAGAGGTTTCGGACGTGTTGGATCAGCGAATTGATCACCTTCAGGCTGTCTTCGATGGGGGCCACTAGGCTGGGAGAGCCCTGCATCTCCGGCAATCCCTGCAGCGTTTGCGCGTTCATTTTCAACACCGTCAGCGCCTGACCGATCTCGTCGTGTAGGTCGCGGGCGAGTTGGCGGCGCTCCTCCTCCTGGACGTCCAGCAACTGGCGGGAGAGGGCCTGCAGCCGCTCACGTGCGCTCAGCAGTTGGTCGAGTAGGCGCTGCTGCTGCACTTCCGCCTCCTGGCGTGCCGTAATGTCCACGGCGACTCCCATCAGGGCGGCCGCCCCCTCGTATTCGATGCGGGAACCATGGACTTCGGCCCAGACAATGGCGCCGTCCGAACGCTTCCACCGCAGCCGGGTTGGGATGCTGGACATGTCGCCCCTCATGCGTTTCAGCATCGCCTCGGCGGCGTGCTGGCGGTCTTCTTCGACGACGCTCTCAAAGGCGTTCGGCATGGCCAAGAGTTCGGCCACGGTCCAGCCCGTCATTTCGGCGAGCTTGGGGTTGGCGTAGCGAAGCCGCTGCCCCTGCATAACTAAAATCCCGGCCAGTGACTGCTCGATCAGGGCCCGATATTGCGAGGCTAGGGTGCGAAGTTGCTGGTTGATCTGCCGGAGTTCGAGCCGCGCCAGTTTGTGTTCGGTCATGTCGCGCATGCCCCCGATCATCCGAAGGGCGCGGCCGCTCGGATCGCGCGTGAACACTCCGTGATGCACGATCTCGGCATAGGAACCGTCGGCGCGACGATAGCGATATTCGTCCTGCCATTCCATGGTGGTGCCTTCGATGGCTTCCCGAAATCGATGGATCACGCGCTCGCGATCGTCGGGATGGAGCGCGTCGTACCAACCTTCGATGCGCGGGGCCGGATCGGTCCCAAACAGTTGGCGGTGGCCCCCGGACCACCACAGACGGTTTTCGACGATATCGTAGTCCCAAATGGCGTCGTTGGTGGCGTGTGCGATGGATTCGAAACGTTCTTGCGCAACCTGCCCGGCCAGACCGCGCAGCTCGAACCACCAGCCGAACGCGGCGGCCGCCGCGAGCAGGCCCAGGACGAGCAGCCGATTATAGAGTGAGACGCTGAGCGTCTCGCTCCCCGGCGGATTGAGCCAGAGCGCGAATAGCGTCAGCACCGATGCGACGGCTGCGGCGAGCACCGCAGCTCGGCGGCCCCGCCAGAGCCACGCGACTACGATCGGGATCACATAGAGGGCGGCGTCGAGGTATTCGATGGGCCGGGCGACGTCGAGGACGAAGATCCCAGCCATGGCCAAGACGGCCAGCGCGGCAAAGCCCGCGTGGGTCTGGGGGCCGATGGGCTCATGCCGGGCGTGAAGAGCGGGCATCGTGTAGCCCCTGGGTCTGGCTCAGTGGGGTGCCGAGGTCTCAGGAAGCTGGTAGAGAATACTTAAATAGTTGTCGTTGGTCAATCCAAGGGATTTGCCGTCGGGCTTCAGCCGCTACGGTCGATGTGAGGCGCCGGGGGTGGTGCCGGAGAGCGGCGGGGCGGCTTCATGGCCGGTCGTACCGCTGGTGTGTTGGACGTAAAAGGCGGCGGCCTGAGCTCGCCGCGTGATGCCCAACTTGTCGAAGATGTTCGCGAGGTAATTCTTGATGGTCTTCTCACTGAGGGTCATCAGTGTCGCGATTTCTTTATTCGTCTTCCCCTGCGCCAAGTGCGGCAAAATTCGCTCCTCCTGCGGCGAGAGAAGCGCCAGCTTCGAGGCGGGGCGGCGGGAGGTCAGCGACTGGAGCCACACCAGCGTGGTTTTCGTAATGGTCGGGTCGAGGAGGGTCTGTCCGGCGGCGACGGCGCGAATGGTATCGACCAGGGATTGGGTCCGGATGTCCTTGAGCACGTATCCTTGTGCGCCAGACAGCACGGCGCTGCGCACTGTGTCGTCGTCGGCGTAGCTGGTGAGAAACAGCACGCGCGTGCGCGGGCAGGTGGACAGGATTTCTCGGCAGGCGTCGACGCCGCTGCCGTCGGGGAGTCGAATATCCAGCAGCACGACGTCCGGATTGAGGCGTTGCGCTTCGCGCACGGCTTCGGCGGCTGTTTGGGCCTCACCGATGATTTTGATGTCGGGAATGAGCCGCAACACGCTGCGGATCCCGGCCAACACCAATTCATGGTCGTCGACGAACAGCACGGTGATCGATTTTGGGCTAGACATGAGACTCCTCGGGGGCCAAGGCTAACATGATGGTGGTGCCGGCGTCCGGCTTGGATTGCACCTTGAATTTCGCGTGCATGTTCAGGGAGCGCGACCGCATGTTGCGGAGGCCGTAGCCGCGGCGCAGATCGGCATGTGGATCGAACCCCTTCCCGTTGTCGTGAATCGTCAGGCGCGTGTGGCCACGATGGCGGCGCAAGCTGACCCGGATGCGGCTGGCCCGCCCGTGACGGACGGAATTGCTCACCGCTTCACGCACGATGTTCAGCAGGTGCACGCATTGCTGTCGCGTCAGACGTTTCACCGCCTCGGGTGCGGCGGAGATTTCGCAACGGGTCCGTCCCGATTTGCAGAACGCGTCCGAGACGGATTGGAGGGCGTGGGTGAACCGCGTCACGTCCAGCATGTCGAAGGACAGGCCGGTGATGAAACTCCGAATCTCCTGTAGCGTACGGTTCAACTGCGAGATGGCGCCCGCCAGTTCCCGCTTCGCCCGGCGCGAAGACACGTCCATCAGCCGGCTTGCGGCGTCCAAACTGAGGCCCACCGCGTATAGGGACTGAAGAATGCCGTCGTGCAGATCCTGGCTGACCTGTTCCCGCTCCTCGAGCGCGGCGCGCAGGTCCCGTTCCCGATGGGCGAGCGCCTGCTCGGCCAATTTCCGCGCCGTCACGTCCTGGACGATGGCCAGGCTGAGACGTTCGGGCAGTCCGGCGATTGCTAGTGGGCTGACGGTGACGGTCACCCAAATGACCTCGCCGTTCTTTCGGATATAGCGCTGTTCAGAGGTGTACCCCGGAATCTCTCCGCGAAGGAACCGCTCGCTAAGAGCGAGGTTGCTGGGACGATCGTCGGGATGGGTGTAGAGCGCGTCGGAAGTCGCGAGAATGTCTTCTTCGCTGTATCCCACCAGTTGTTGGAAGGTGGGGTTGATCTTGCGGAACCGGAGATCGTCGCCCACGATGCAAATGCCGATGGGCGCCTCCTCGAACAGGTGCCGGAACCGCTCTTCGCTCGCCCGGAGCGCCAGCTCGGCTTCCTTACGCCGCGTAATGTCTTCCCCAACGTTGAGCACACACGGGACGCCCCGCAACGTGATGGGTTCGCATGAGAGCCGGCATTGAATCCAGCGCCCGTCCTTGGCGCGAAAGGGTAACTCGACGTCGCGCAGGCGACCTTCCAGCCGGATGCGTTCGACAAAGCGTTGCCGGTCCTCCTGCGACGGCCAAAGGTTCAGCGCAAGGGTGGTGAAGCCGATCGCCTCCTCTCGCCGATAGCCGAAGACGTCCAAGGCGGTGTCATTGGCCTCGACCGTCCGACCGGTCAGCAGTTCGGTGATCACGATGGGATGGGGACTGGCGCGAAAGGCGACGGCAAACAGCTCCCGGCTCTCGCGGAGCGCGAGTTCCGCCGTCTGACGATCGAGTTCGGTGCCGATCCAGCTCGCCATCAATTGCAGAATCTCCAAGTCAGCGCGGGTGAACGCGTCGGGATGTGCGTGGGGGCTCAGGAAGCCGAGTGCGCCATACACGGTTTGCCCGACCATGACCCGCGCGCCCACGTAACACTCCATGCCCAACGCGAGGTAGGCGGGATCGCTCCTCCACGGGGACCGCGCGAGGTGTTCGACGGCAATCGGCGTGGCCCGTGACAGGGCATGGCGGCAGAACGTCGTCTGGAGAGGCAAGGTCATTCCGGCCGCAATCCCAGGGACGGAGGCGCGCGCATGCTCTACCCGGAGCTCGTCGTTGCTGACTTTGGTCAGGACCCCGATCGGGAGGTTGAAGCGATCGCGGCCGATGTCGAGCAGGGCGCCCACGCGCTCCTCGAACGTAAGCTTCGGGTTGGAGGTGACGCCGTAGAGCGCGCGAATGGCCTTTTCACTTGCTGTGAGGGCGTCCTCGGTCGCTTTCCGAGCCGTGATGTCCATGATGATCGCAATGTAGGCGGGCCGGCCATCAAAGGTCGCCAATTGGAGATGGACCTCGACCGGATAGTTGGTCCCGTCTTTACGGCGGTGCCAGGAGGTGAACACGACCTTGGGTTGCGAACCGGTTCTCAGCGGCTCGCTGAGAGCCAGAAACGATTCGGCAGTCAAGTCCGGCTTGATGGCGAGGGGTGTCATCCGCAGCATTTCGTCGATCGTGTAGCCCAGATTTTGGTAGGCGCCCTGGTTGACGTACAGAAATTGAAAGCTCTGGGCATCAAAAATGAAGATCTCGTTGTGCGATGCGTCCATGATGCGGGCAAATTCGAGCGTCTGTTCCTGAGCCCGTTTCCGTTCTGTGATGTCTCGCATGAAACAGTGGTAGCCGCCTGAATTGCGTCCCTCCGTCGAGCCGGAGACCATGAAGACCTGCTTGTGGAACCAGGCGCCATCCTTTCGAACACCCCGGAACTCGCTCTCGGCTTGGCCTTCCGCGCGCATACGCGCGTAGGCGGCCTGGGCGATCGGCACGTCCTCCGGATGCACGGTGACCTGCGCCGGCCGGCGGAGCAGTTCTTCGGGGCGGTAGCCGAGCATGCCGGCGTAGGCGTCGTTCACCTCGACGTAGCGGCCATCGGCGTCCAGTTCAGAAATGCCCGGCATCGCATGGGCCAACGCGAGGTTGAGCTCACGGACCTTCGCGTCGGCGGCCTTCCGCTCCGTGATGTCCCGCATGAAACAGTGGTGCCCTCCCGCGTTCGGGCCAGCAGGGGAGGCCGACACCATGAACACTTGTTTGTAAAACCACGAGCCATCTTTCCGGATCCCTCGCAACTCGCCCTCACTGTGGCCCGCCTGCCGCATGCGTTCAAATGACGCAAGGGCCTGCGGGTGATCGTCGGGATGGACGGTGATGAGGGCCGACTGGCCGATAAGGTCCGCCGGCGCATAGCCCAGCATGGCGCCATAGGCGTCGTTCACTTCGAGGTACCGGCCGTGCGCATCCACTTGGGAGGTGCAGGGCATGGCATGGGCCAGCGCCAAATTCAGCTCGCGGACCCTGTCGTCCGCCTCCTTGCGCTCGGTGATGTCCTCACAGACGATCAACGCCACAAGGGTCCCAGCGGGATCCTGAATGGTCCGGACGGTCTCCTGCACCCAGAGGAGCCGTCCGCCCTTGGCCAACTTGCGAAAGACCCACCGATGGACGCGATCTGGAAGGTTGAACGCCTTGTCCAACGCGTTGGCGAAGGCCGCGCGGTCCTCCTCGAGAAACACGTCGTAGACGGATCGGTTCATGAGATCGTGCGGTTGATAGCCGAGCTGCTCAGCGCCAAAACGATTGACCGAGAGCACCAGGCCGGAACGGTCGACGATGAAGTACATGCTCGGGTTGTCTTCATAGAGCGTGCGGAGTCGTTCCTCACTCGCACGCAACGCCGCATTCACCGCCTGCAGCTCCTGAGTGCGAGTGGCCACTCGCACCTCCAGTTCCGCCTGCGAAAGGCGCAGCACCTGCTCCCCGCGTTTGCGCTCCGTGATATCGGTGGCGGCGCCCAACACCTGAGTGGCCCGGCCTTCCTCGTCGAGGATGGGCCGTTTAACGGTTTGGAGCCAGCGCGTCCTGCCGGTCGCATCGGTAATGAGTTCCTCCGGGATGACGCGCTCCCGCTGCGTATTCAACACCTCAAGGTCCATCTGACGGAAAAATTCGACTTCTTCGTGATTGGCATTGAAGTCGGCGTCTGTCTTTCCGATCATCGCCTCGACCGTGGTCCCGTACACGTTGGCGACGGTCTGATTCACCAGGGTGAACCGTCCCTCTCGGTCCTTTGCGAAAATGAGGTTGGGCGCGATGTCGATGACTTGACGGAGAAAGTCGTGCGACTTCCGCAACGCGACCTCGGCTTCTTTGCGATCGGTCATGTCACGCGCCATGACCACCACGCCGTCCACGCGGTTGCCGGCCGTGCGGAGCGGGGAGTAGGTCACATGCATGAATTTTCGGCCGGCGACTCGGAAATTGAACCACGCCTCGTACGTCACATCCTCCCCGGCAAGACAGCGGTCGAGGTTCGGTTTGACAACCAACTGAAACGTGTCATGTCCAAGAAGGTCCGCAACGGCCTGGCCGACAATTTCCGCTTCAGCCAGCCCGTGGTCGCGGAGATAGGAGGCATTCACTCGCCGATAGACATAATCGGGACCGACGATCGAGACATGGTCTGGGGTGACTTCCAGGGCTCGCTCGTACATCACGTGCGACTCGTCGACACTCTGACGCCCGCTCAGATCTTCGGCGATGGCGCACAGATAGTCCTCTCCGCGATGTGACAGGCGATAGCCGGTTACGGCGATCGGAAAGGTGACGCCGTCCCGGCGTGTGGCCTGCGCGTCAAGGGGCATTGGAGGGGCGGCGTCGGTTGATAGCCACCGATCGGACCAGGCCCCGTCTGTACGCGCAACGAGATCAGGGAACGAGCACTGCAGCAGATTCTCCCGGTCATATCCGAACATGTGGCACGCGGTGTCGTTCACGAACACCAGTCGTCCCCCGGCCTCGAGGCCAAACACCGCCTGGCCCGAATGGCGGAGGACACAGGGGGCGATGGCTTGCTCGATAGAGACGGCGGGCGCCTCGGTCGGGTGCGCGGCGGCCAGCTGTTGGAGCAACGCTTGGATGTCCTCTTGCAGAGTGGATGCGGTTTCAGAGGGAGGAGTCATCGCGGCCTCCGTCGGTACGAATCAAGCGCTCGGGGAGGGCGGGTGATGCCGCCGATCATCCGAACGTCGGCTTGGGGTCATCCGGGTAGCCTGGAGACTATAGCGCAGGGCGGGTTCGATTGGGAAGGAGGCACAGGTGTGCTTCCGGTCGTTAACCGACGGTCAGCGGCGTCGCACATCTTCGCAGGCCTGGTCGGGTCCTGGTGCAGGCGAGAGAAGGGGGAAATCTAGAAGGGGCCCTGAGGGAGCCCTATTGCGCAGATCGGATCGTGAGGCGCTGAGGAAGCGCGGCGACGATCTCGGTCGCCTGTTGAAACTCGCGGTCTTTGTCGAGGAATTGTGTGGCTCCGGCCTCCAAGAACGCGCTGGCGGGCTCTGCCGTTGCCGACGTGGTGACCACGAGAATCATCGAAGACGGTGACCATTGCTTCAGGGCGCGGAGCACCGTCAGCCCATTCCAGTCTTGGATCTTGGGATCGACGATGATCAGTTGGGGCTGGATATCGCGGACCAACGAGATCCCTTCCGCCACTCGTGCGGCTTCGCCGGCGACGACGATTCCCTCCGCCGCGGCCAAGGCGAGTCGCCATCGGCGCCGAGTCTCCTCGTTACTGTCGATGATGACGACCGACATGGGGCTGGGCGTGTGGTTGTGCGGGATGTGCGCGTGGCCGTTCAGCATCGTCGTCTCACACTCTCTTTCCTGTCGTCGCAGAGCGATGACATATGGGGCCACCGTAGCATTGCGGTCTGTCCCGCCGTATCAGGGCCGGCCCGATTCCTTTGTCGGCCTGCGAGCCATGGCGATGTAGGAGTCGTCTGACAAGTCGAGGTCGAACGTGCGGTGGGAGCACGAGCCCGTATTATTCACGAGCGTTCGTCGCGATGGCAGCAGAAGCGTTCATGAATCCAACGGGCTAGGTGGAGGCGGGTAACGCGTCGCGCTCAGCCTGGACGCGGCGCCCTTCCCGAAGTTCCTCGGTGACGTGCAGGAGCAGGGTGGCCATCTCGAAGGGCTTGATGAGCACACGATCGGCAGGGCCAGAGTTGATCCGCCCATCCGATCCGGTGACAGAGTCGGGATCGCCGGTGATCAGGATCGTGCGGGTCGCGGTGGATTCGAAGTCACGGCGGAAGATCTCCAAGAGCGTCAGGCCGTCCATGCCGGGCATATTGCTATCGACCATCAGCAGGTCGAGCGGGAGGCGGCGGAGGAGGTTGAGCGCTGAAACTCCGCTCGGCGCTTCATGCACCAGGTGGCCGGCTACTTCTAGGAATGTCCGAAGCACCGTGCGTACCGCTGCGAGATCATCCACAATCAGGATCGAGGCCATCGTCTCACCTCTCCGGCCAATCTGTCGATCTGGTATGTGCCGGCGTTCCCCGGCCGATGATTCCATCGTTAGGCTAGTCATTCTACTGTGATCGGCGTCGGTCCCTGCAGGGCCGGAGAGGGAATCGAGGTGGTGTTTTCCGCTCCTAGGGGGCTAGGAGCGTCTGTCCGCTGGTCTGGAGTCAATGGGGGAAACCGCGGCCCGCCTCTCGACGAACGCGGGGCACTGTTCCGCGCGGTCGGGGGGCGTAGACCCTACCGCGAGCTGCTGTCGCAGGCTGGTGATAAGACGGAAGCTCTCTCGATATCGGTAGGTTAGCCTGCCCGGCGTCGATGGGTGGGGCGTAATGCGACAGCCAGTTGTTTTGTGGAACCGCGACGGTCGAGGACCGAAAAACCACACCGTCGGATCCATGTTGATGAAGCGCGCCGGCGATCACGAGTGTCAAGCACGAACATGCGGGCCCCGCGGGTGGTGGCCTTCAACCGAGTAAGTTGAACTCTATCCGAATCGTGCATCAAGTCCCCATCCACGACGATCAGCGTGGGGCGATGGGCGGTGGCTATTGCATGGGCGTCAGAGAGGCTGGCAGCCTGCGTGGCTGAGGCGCTCCCCCATTCCAGGCCTAAGATATGGGTGATTCCGGCGGACAAAAACGCGGATGTTGACACCACGAGCAGGCGGATACCGGGCGTCGTCTGAGCATTGAGGTTCAACTGGAGCGGCGCCTGTCTGTCGAAACGGGAGGTCGTGACTCTGGCGCGGAAGGTAGATGGTCGACGTGCTGGAACTATCTTTAGGTGGTGGTTCATGGTTGTCATCCTTTGCTCTATAGGTTGAGCCAAAGCCGCCGCCACGTCCTTGTGTCGACGCCTTTGGCCTGATCACAGCGAGACAATCGCATGGTTAAGCCTATCGCCGATTCGACTTTCTAGCTATAGGACAAGGCGACGGCGCGGGGTAAAATTTGAAGGTGACGCCTCAGGGAAGCGGCTACAAACGGTGGGGCCAAACGATCCGGTCCGTTCGGATCTAGAGCCAATCTTGCTTGAAGTTGGTTGGCGTTCAGACAGCCATGACCTGTCGCGCCGTGAATTCCTTAGGAAGGAGCCGTCTCGTGTGGTGCACAAACGGTCGCCCCCGGCCTTGCCGCGCAATCAGATCATGTTCGGGAGAAACGGTTCAGATGGTTGGGCAGGAAAGCATCGAAGCTGTGGCAACCTGATCTCTGTCCAGCACGGGTGGGTATTTCGTCGGCTGTTCACGCATGCCGATCTTCGGAGTTCCGCGACAGCGTCAAGAGCGTCTCGATGGCCTCGCGAACCTGCCTGTGACGGTGGAATGCGAAGGTGGCTCCCGAATCGAAGCGGAGGCTGTCTTCCTCCCCACTTGTCTTGCCGTCCAGGATGACCATGGTGAGCGGCGGTAACCGGAGTTGCCGCAAGCGTGAGAGGAGGTTGATGACGTCCTCGCGCGACAGCCCTGGGCCCAGCATTACGAGGTCGATCACGCGCCGTTCCAGAACCTGGAAGGCCTGCTCGATCGTTTCGCTGGCGCCTACACACGCAATCTGTCGAATCGTCAGGGCGATGTGTTCCCAGAATTCGTGTTCGCGGCTGTCAGGATCAACGACGAGCAGAGAAAGCGTCGCGGCGCGATCTGTGTGGTCAGGTGGTGTGGGGAGGTCTCCCGGCATGGTGTAGGCTGACGTACCGCAAGGCTGCTCCGGGTACCCGGTGCTCAATACAGCACAGCTTCTGTGGAATGTACGTGTTTCGATAGGCGCGGACTATCAGCCACGCTTGGCCATGAAAGTAGGCTTTTCTGGTGTTCTGCGTAGGTGTTTATTTACGCGTCATCCAAAAGGGACGTCCTTCAATCAGGGAGATGCGTTGCCATGCGGTTTGTCTCAACGGGGCAAGTAGAAGAAGCGGTGGCCATCTGAACGGATGATGGCCTGAACAACTAGTGCGTCCAAGGTCCTCTAGTAGGCTAACGCTCGTGCCGTCCACGTGCGAGGCGGGGTTATGGGAGGACCGGACGTGTCTTCCTTAGACGAGAGGAATTGGTGACCTCTCGGTCGGTCAAGTGGTACTCGGGTTTCACCAGGGATAGCTCCGATCAGATCATGCGATGCTCCAACGCATACCGCACGAGGTCGGCGGTCGTTCTGAGCCGGAGCTTTTCGAGCAGCCGGAAGCGGTAGGTGCTGACGGTCTTGGGGTTGATGTGCAACTCGTCCCCGATATCGGTCAGCGACCTGCCGGAGGCCATCAGCTTCAAAACCTGGAATTCTCGGTGCGAGAGAGATTGGTGAAGGTCCGCTTGTTCGGGATGTTCGAGGGACGTGAGGAGCCGTTCCGCCAGGGAGGCCGTCACATAGCGACTGCCTTCCATCACTCGGGTGATGGCCGTCACCAGTTCCTCTGGGGCCCGGTCTTTGGCCAAATAGCCGGACGCGCCCGCCCTGATGGCTCTGATGGCATACTGGTCCTCTGCGTGAATGCTCAAGACCAGCACGGGGCACTGCGGTTTGCGCTTCTTCAACTCCATCAAGACCTCGAGCCCGTCTCGGTCGGGCAGGCCGAGGTCGAGCACGACGAGGGCGAAGTCCGTGACGTCAAACTGCGCCATGGCATCTTTGGCTGTCCCGACCTCCGCGACCTTCGCTCTTGGAAAGGCCTTCGTGATCACGGTGGCCAAGCCTTGTCGCACGATCGGGTGATCGTCCACCAACAGCAACAACGGCGCGGAATTCATCATAGTTGGACTCCAGTGGGAAGTCGTACCCTCAAGGTCGTTCCCTGATCGGGAACGCCGATAATGTGTAACTGTCCGCCCAATGCGGTGACCCGTTCGTGCATACTCCTCAGCCCCAGCGACGAGGACTTCTGTCGGTCTTCAGGCCGTACCCCGCGGCCGTTGTCGCTGACCGTGAGGTCGATCTGATCGCCCTGTAAGGCCATACGGACGCCCACTTCAGTGGCGCCGGCATGGCGGGTGACATTGGTCAAGGCTTCCTGCAGCACACGGAATAGCGCGGCCGCGGTGGCTTTGTCCAGGGCTGCGTCGGTCAGGTTCTCGGGGATCGTGAGTCGACACACGGCCCCGGCCTGCTCCTCGAACCGCTCGACCAACCATTGGAGCGCGGATCGGATGCCCAAATCGTCTAAGATGCTCGGGCGCAGGGAGGTGGCGATCTCTCTGGTCGACTGAATAGCGCGGGCCACCAGCGCCGTCATCTTGTCCAGTTTCTCTCGAACCGGCTGTGCCGGCCCTCCCGGGAGGGTCTCTTTCAGTTCGTCGTGAATCCAAGAGAGCCCAAGTTTCAGCCCGGTAAGTGTTTGAGCGAACTCGTCGTGCAATTCGCGCGCGATGCGTTTCCGTTCGGTCTGCTCGGCTTGATCGACCAGGGTCGCCAGGGTTCGCAATTGCTTGTTGGCCTCGGCAAGTGCCTGTTCGGCCCGCTTGCGCGCCGTGATGTCACGATTGGCCTCCAGGACGAGTGGGCCGCCCGGTTCGTACAACAGTTTCATTCGGCTTTCAACCAGCAGAGGTTGTCCGTCGGCGGTGATGTGCTCCAATTCACCCTCCCAGAGGCCGCTGTCACTCAGGCTGGCCTTGCACGCTGCCAAACTGACGGGGAACCGGGTGTGGAGCAGCTCATGGGGGATGCGTCCCTTGGCCAGATCGCGAGGGTGCCCGTACAGTTTGGCCGCCGCTTCATTCCAATACACGATGGGACCACCGAGCTCCCACGCGAAGACGGCCTCCAGCGACTGGTCGAGCAGACTGGCCTGGCGGAGCAGGGCTGCTTCCGCTCGTTTGCGCTCCGTGATCTCGGTCAGGACGCCGTGCCACACGATCCCGCCGTCCGGCTCCCGCACCGGCGTCGAGCGGCCTTCGACCCAGATTTCTCCTCGAGTAGGATGACGCACCCGCCATTCACAATGCCATTGCGCCATCGCGGCCAAGGAGGCTTCGGTGCTGTGGTGAATGCGAGGGACGTCGTCGGGGTGAATCATCGTAAAGATCCGAGAGGCGTCGATGGCGAGCGCCTCTGGTGGGAGGCCATAGATGGATTCGATGCCGTCGCTGACGTAGGGAAACGAGATGGTCCCATCCGGGCGGAGCCGGAATGAATGGAGAATGCCTGGCGACACAGCCGCGATTTTCGACAGTCGGAGTTGCGCCTCGCGCCCGCGGATGCGCTCGGAGATGTCTCGCCAGCTGGATCGGCTGTAGAGGATGCGGCCCTCCCCGTCGCGCGTGGCGGTCAGATTCAAACTCACGTCCAGCATGCTCCCGTCCTTCCGCCGCAGTTGCAATTCCGCCTCGGACACCTCCCCGGTTTTCCGAAACTCCTCAAACACTTTGTGGACGCCGTCCGAACAATCCGGATGGTAGAGGTCGACGATCGGGCGGCCGAGGATTTCGGCTTTGGTCCAGCCGAGGACTTTGCACAGCCTGTCATTACATTTGGTGATCATGCCTGAATCCGCATCGGCCGACGCGAACATATCCGGCGCGTGGTCGTACAGGTCTTGGTACTGGGCTTGGGACTCCCGCAGGGCCTGCTCCGCCAGCTTTCGTTCAGTCGCATCTTCCGCAATGCCCGCGATGCGGAAGACGTTTCCCTCGGCGTCGCGAATCGGGAAGGCGCGGTCGTGGACCCAGCGGATCGTGCCGTCCGGACGGACGATACGATATTCCTCTTCGTAGGTGCCAAGGGGCCCCTCCGTGAGATTACGGTTGAGGACACGTTCGCGATCGTGAGGGTGGATGGCCTCGGCCCACTCGAAGGGTGAGATCTTCAGCCGTTCCGGGTCCCGGCCCCATAGCGCCTGATAGGCGGGGCTGACATAGAGAATCTCCCGCTGGTCGGCCGTTGCCAGCCAGAACACTTCCCGGATGTGTTCGGCGAGTTGGCGGAAGCGTGTTTCGCTTTCGCGCATGGCTTCGGTACGCGTGGCCAGAATAGAGTCGAGATAATGGGTGAGTTCGTTCAGCGCGAGTTCGGTCTGCTGCCGATCGGCGAGTGCGTCCAGTAGTTCATGGGTTTGGCGGCGCAATTCCAGTTGTAACATCACTTGGCGGGAAAGGAGTCCTAATGCATCCGCCTGAGGGGTGGTCAGGGTGCGCGGCTGTCGGTCAATGACGCAGAGAGTGCCGAGAGCGTGGCCTTCCGGAGTCATCACGGGCATGCCGGCGTAGAACCGGATATGCGGTTCGCCGAGCACCAATGGATTGTCGCGGAAACGGGCATCCTCCAAGGCGTCCGGGACGACCATGAGCTCGTTGTGCAGAATCGTATGGGCGCAAAAGGCCGCCTCGCGCGGCGACTCGCATGTAGACAAGCCGGTTTTCGCCTTGAACCATTGGCGATGGTCGTCGATCAGCGAAACCAGGGCGATCGGCGTCTCGCAGATCCGCGCCGCAAGCGTCGTGATTTCGTCGAAGCGCGATTCGGGTGGAGTGTCGAGAACCTGGTAACGACGGAGGGCGGCCAACCGTGCGCGTTCGTTAGGATGCTGAGGGGCAGGGGTCGACATGCGCCGTCCGTTCAAATCTCTACTAGCATACGCGAAATGTGGAGGATGGTGCGAGAGGTCGGGGTGCGGGACGTGCCGGACCGCGTCTGATAGTGGTTTTCACGTGCTCATTTTCCTGACCTACGGGAAAGCCCTTGCAAGGAACCGCTTGAGGGTGTATGAGGGGCGCAGGCGGAAGTGTCGGTAAATACGTCCATTATTGAGGATGCGTATGGTG
Source organism: uncultured Nitrospira sp. (assembly GCA_964449255.1). GTDB lineage: Bacteria > Nitrospirota > Nitrospiria > Nitrospirales > Nitrospiraceae > BQWY01. The sequence goes on from CAYUYE010000024.1 coordinate 19,022, forward strand.
CACGCTGAACGTTCACGGCTGAGGAAGTTCGCGCTCGTGAGCGCGCTCGTCTTGCTCACCGGTTGTGCCGGATCGGGTGCCGCACGCGGACCCTTTGGACCGGACGATCCCGAGACCTCCGTGAAAAAAGTGGCGTTGCCCGCGGTGGTGCCGACGGTCCACCGGCTGCAATTCGATGACCTCGGTGATGGGAGCCTCTCCAAACCCCGTGGCGCCGCGCCGGCGGGCGCGGTCTCGTCTACCAAGCTCGATGTCCCGACGGCCCAGGCAGCGCTCACGACCGCGGCGTTGGCCGACTCACGCGTCAAGGTCGCCTTGGGGGAGCGGTTCCGATTGATCGAGGTTCAGAGCGTCGAGTCAGGAAAGGCCCTTGGGCACGGATGCTGCGACCATCCGGAGCAGGCGCGTCGCCTCGTATTCTACAGTTACTCGAACAAGACCACTGTTGATGTCCTGATGAAAGGGGCGCAGATCGTGTCGGTGGCTGCGCGTCCAGGCTATCAGCCGCCCGAGACGCAGGATGAGGCCGAAGAGGCGATCGCATTGGTCCGCGCAGATTCCCGCCTGGCCGGGAAACTTGAGGGGCTCGACGGTCACGGCATTCTCACCGAGCCAGGCGAGGGGTTGATCTGGAATGATCCCGGCTATGGGCATCGCACCTTGTGGGTGACCTTCTCCAGGGGGCTCGAGGGCCGTCCTCTGTACTGGGCGTTGGTCGACATGGATGAGCGAACGGTCTTGAAGGCCAAGGAAGAACCACAAAATTAGGAGTGGCCATGCGACTGACCTGGTGCGTACGAGTCCTGGTGCTGAGCGTGGTTGTGGTTGGACCCGTTTGGGCGCAAGAGTCGTCCAACGGCCATCTTGATTGGGCATCGTGGAAGTTGGATTGGGAGGTCAACGGCAACACTGGGTTGGGGCTTCGGACCGTTACCTTCAAGGACGAGCTGATATTGGGCAAGGCCAGCATGCCGGTGCTGCGGGTGAAGTATGTCAAAGAGCAAGTCTGGTGGAATCCCTTCAGCTGGTTTGGGACTCGGGCGGAGACGGGCCGGTGCGGGCCCTTCCAAGACCGCATTTCCTGGACCAACATCGTGCCGATCGATCCCTGCGGAGGCAAGAAGGTCTGCATCCGAGCGCACAAAATCGACGGACTCGCGTGGCTGGAGCTCGGCGTATATGCCCGCATCGGCGAGTATCACATCTACCAGGCGTGGTTTCTCTCGGAAGACGGGGAAATCCATCCGGTGGTGCAGAGCCGCGGGCTCTCCTGCGTGACGGATCATGTGCATCATCCCTACTGGCGCTTGGACTTCGACGTGGGGGGAAACGGCCTGGACCAGGTCTTTGAACGGAACGAGGGCGCGGCGGACCAGGGGTGGGGACCGGGCTGGCGCAAGTATACAAATGAGATCAACACGTTCAAACAAGCCGGCACGAACCGCGTCTGGTATGTTCGCGATCATGCCACTGGGCGCGGTGTTTGGGTCCTCCCAGGGTACGGATATGAACCGGTCAAGGGGGACGGAGAGCGGGATGATTTCTCAGATCGCGATGTGTCCGTCCGACGAGCTCGGATCGAGGAGGATACGCCGTGGTCGTTCGGCGCGCGCGGTGAACTCCCGTACGATCGGGATCATGAAGGGATTCAAGAGCAAGACATCGTGTTCTGGTACGTGGCGCATCTGCCGCACAACGCGGTCATGGGCCCCTTAGCCTGGCTGGCAGCCGGACCGGTCATTCGAGTGCAGCCGTAGCGGTTCGAGGGGGGAAGGGTGAGGCTGATGTAGGAGGCTTCTACCGAAGCAACCTCATTCCTCTCGCCTCAATCCTCTCTCGCACGCCTCCATCGCCCCTAGGCCGTCGCCACTTTCATTCCCACCTTGAGTGCGATTTTCGTCAGGCCGATGGCGCCGTCGAGAATGGCGGCCTTCTTCTTTCGTCTGGCCGCATCCAACGCCGAGCGATCGAGCAAGCGGAGAATCTCGTCGACGTCCCCCTGGGAAAACGACACGATCCGCTGCACGGTCTCGTCGTAGGTTTTCGACAGCGCCAGGTAGAGCTTCGACCGTTGCGCGTGAAACAAGCCGACTAGTTCAGGCTCGTCCACGAACAACAGGATCTTTCTCCCGTTGTCGCCGATTTCTTGCAGAAGCTTCTCCTGCAGGGCGCCGATGGCGCTGTCTTTTTCTACGGCAAACTTCGTCTTGCCCAGCGTGCGCACAAGATCCTCCGTGTCGGCTCGGGCGTTCTCCAGCCGGGTGGCAAGCCGTTCGATCTCTTTTGCCGCCCCTTCCCCGCTTTCCAGAATGTCTTTGATGAGATGGTCATTCTCTTCCATGAACTCTGAAATGCCTTCCACCGATCGCGCGATGCTCATAGTCTCCCCCGGGTTACGATTCGTGTAAGCTGCCGACTCTTCGAGGTACGACCTCGACGGCGTCTTGAGCCACCGATGCCGGCGGGGTGGTCTTCTCTTTCCATTGCCAGGCCCCGGCACCGAGGCGCGCACAGGGCCCCACGATGCCTCAATCCTTCTTCAGGCGTTCGAGCAATTCGACCAGATCCAGCGTCACGGATCGGGTGCGGCCAAGGGCACGGCCCGGCAGGAACGAGAAGTTCAGCGCTTCGTCGAGAGCGTCGTTCACGTGCCGCGAGTTTTCCAGCACGGTGCGAAGATGATGGGATGCCCCGGGGACCTGATCGGCCACGGCGGCCACCAATTGCGGATCAACCGAGGCAAAAAAAGATTGATTGGCATACCGCTGGATCTGGTGATGAATCGTGCCAATTCCCTTCCATGAGGTGCCGAGGCGGGCGGCGATTTCACGCAGGGCGCAGAAATCTTCCTCAAATTGATCGAGCACCTTGCGCTGAAGCCCTTCATATTGAGTCAGGTAGATCTTGCCGAGCAGATAGGCGGCCGAGTGGGCGTCCTGGCCCTGTTTGTGTTCGACGTTTTGGTAGGAAGAGAAGACTACCTGGTGCAGTGTTTCGACCTGTTGCAGCGATTGGTTGGCCTTGTCCAGTTCCTCAAGCGCCTTCTTGAGATAGGTGATACGGTCCCCGGTCTGTTTCTGGAAGAGGTCGATGTTCGTCTGCGCCCGGTCGATCGTGGCGTGTTCCTTGTGGATGAGCCCGCGCACCGCCTCGCTGCGGATGGCACTGCAGCCGGGTGCAATGAGGAGGAGGGTGATCAGGACCACGATGATGCGTTGGGATCCGTGCATGGCGGTATCTCCTGCTGCGAGCGAGTGAGTTAACGGCGAAGCGCACGCAGGGCGTCGGCCAACTGCGCCACATCCTGGTTCGAAGCCGTCACGTCGATGTCGAGGTAATTCTGGACCGCGTTATTCATGCGCCGGAGCGCCGCGACGTTGGTGCGGTAATCGTCATAGGCGGAGAAATCCGTCGGCGTGACGGTGTGGTGATAGTCGGCCCTGACGGCTTCGTCGATGGCCGCGGCAAGACCGGGGAGCGCTTGAATCAACGTCGTCATCGTGCCGTCGCCTTTTTTGAACAGTTCTTGGTTGCCGGTACCGGTCCGGGCGGGCAGTTTGGCCAGGCGCACTTTGTTGACGGATTTCATGACGTCCGGGCCGAGCTGCTGCGCGACCGTGTCGGCGAGGAGCTGCTGTTTTTCGGGAGGGTTGTTGGCTCCGGGATCCGTCGTGGCCCATCTGAGCGCGAGGCTCAATTTCAGCCGGGTTTCGATCAGCCGTTGCCAATACTCGAATCGCGTGTTCACGTTCTCGAGCAGCTCGCGGTACTGGTCCATGAGCTGCGCGTTCTCAAGATAGGCCTGGTCTTTCGCGCGGAGCGCTTGTTTCACCTCCGGCGGGCTGGCGCAGGCGGTCACAAGCCCGAGCAACAACACGAGAGCGAAGCCGCGAGACGGTACCATACTCCCCTCCTCTTCAATCGATGGCAATGCGAAGGCTGCACCATGACGGACCGACCGGTCTTCGGCGTCGTCGCTCAGTGGGGAAGCGACCGTATGGTCGGTGCAGTGGGCAGAGAGAGTGCCCCACCTCACTCTTCAGCAAGCAGCATGCCACCCGAACGGTTACCTGGTGCCTCTCCCTAAGCAACGGAGATTGCGGAGAAAACGATTGTCGCAGGGCGAACGCCGGGGCTCAAACGGAAAACTCGAAGGCGGGCCTGTATCTGATTGGATACCGAGGGCGTGACCGATCCGATACAGGAGCCCGTATCACTCTTCGCGGACGGCCTTGCGTAGAGCAGTCACGGTGCGCACGGACGCGCCTGCGGAGCGGAGGTCTGCATCACTGGCCGCGGCAATACCCGCCAGGCTGCCGAACGTGCGCAACAGCTTCTTGCGGGTGATCTCGCCCACCCCAATGAGCTGGTCCAAGCTCGACGATGTGAACGCCTTGCTCCGCAGGGTGCGATGGTACTTGATCGCGAAGCGATGGGCTTCGTCTCTGATGCGTTGGACGAGATGGGTGGCCGGTGAGGTGGGATGCAGGAGAATCGGATTCTTGCGACCCGGCAGAAAAATCCGCTCGTCTTTTTCGCCACGTGCCTTGGCCAATCCGATAATGGGAAGTTGGCTCCTGCCGACTTTACGCAGCCCGTCCATGGCCGCGGCGAGCTGGCCCAATCCGCCGTCGATGAGTACGAGCCCGGGCAGCGGCAGGTCGGTCGCCTCCCCGTAGCGGCGCATGACGATCTCCTGGATGCTGGCAAAGTCGTTGGCCCCTTGCACGGTCTTGATCCGGAATTTGCGATAGTCGGTCTTTTTCATATCTCCACTGTCCCAAACGACCATCGAGCCTACCGATTGATTCCCCAGGATGTTGGAGATGTCGAAGCCTTCGATGCGCGTCGGGAGGTGCTCAAGCTTCAGCAGCCGTTTCAGCTCCGCGGTGGCTAAGCGGTCGGTTTCTTCGTCGCGGAGATGGTCGGTCAGCGCGGCGAGCGCGTTCTCCTCGGCCAGCTTGACCAGCTGATGTTTCACGCCACGTTCCGGGGCGAGGACGCGGACATTGTCGCCCCGCTTGTCGGTGAGCCAGGTTTCCAACAGCGGCGCATCCGGAAGGGGGCAGGGTATCAAGAGTTCTTTGGCGGGCTGGCCTTCCTTGTTGTAGAACTGCTCGATCGTCGACAACACGACATCTTCGTCTGGAGTCTCGGCCCCTTGCGGCCAGTAGAAGTCCTTCCGCCCGATGAGTAACCCTCCCCGGACGAACAAGAGCTGCACGTCCACCGCGGTGCCCTGGCGGGCCAGGCCGATGACGTCCTGATCGACCGAGGCTGTCTGTGTGATGCGCTGCTGCTCCAACGTACGTTGGAGACTCTGGAGCCGGTCGCGCAAGCGGGCGGCCTCCTCGAACGCCTCGCGGTCGGCGGCGGCCTCCATGTGAGCCCGCAGGTCGTCCAACAACTCATGGTCGCGCCCTTCGAGAAAGTGCCGCACCTGTGTGACGATCTGATGGTAGTCCTCCGACGTCTGATTCCCGGTGCAGGGTGCCATGCACCGCTTGATCTCGAACTCGATGCAGGCGCGGTCGGCCTTCCCGTCGATGTCGATCTTGCAGGTCGCGAGCGGGAACGCGCGCTTGATAATTTTCAGTGTCTCTCGGAGCGCGCCGGCCGGCGTGTAGGGGCCGTAGTAGAGGGCCCCGTCCTTCTGTACCCGGCGGACGATCGAGAAACGTGGGAAGGCCTCTTTGATCGGCAGACGCAGATAGGGGTACTGTTTGTCGTCCCGCAGGACGACATTGAAACGCGGGCGATGTCGCTTGATCAGATTGCTTTCGAGAATCAAGGCTTCCAGCTCGGACCGCGTGACGATGGTTTCGAGATCGACGATCTGCGAGACGAGCAAGGCGGTTTTGGGAGACTGATCCGCCCCGCGTTGAAAATAGGACCGGACCCGGTTGGCGAGTACCGCGGCCTTCCCGATGTAGAGAATCTCCCCCTTGGCATTCCTGAACTGATAGACGCCCGGCTGCTCGGGCAAGTGATCCAGTTTCGATTGGAGGGCATCGTTCATCATGGTTCGGCCGTTTCCGGGTAGGATAGCAGGAATAGGCCGCCCTTTCGCAACATGGACGGTCATTCGAGCAGTTCAAATGGAAGGTGGAAACGGATCGTTGCCGTCGCCCTGTGCGGCGCCCCTTCCACATGCACTGCGATGGCAGAGCTGTTTCGCATCACACCGTTCGGGTATACTTCCTCATCATGGTCAGTAGCTGGCTCCGGGGCGTCGGTCTCCTCATCTGTGTCACCACCGGAGGCACTCCGTCGAGTGCGGAGGCTCAGGTCGTCAAATCCGGTCCGCGGACCTGCCCCGGCGTCGCCCTCACGTTCGACCTCTGTCCGGTCCGCAATCCCGTCGGCTACGATGCCGCACTCGTCGACTTTCTGAAGGCCAACAACATTCCCGCGACCTTCTTTATCTCCGGCCGCTGGGCGGCGCGCCACGATCGCGAGATGCAGGATCTCAAATCGACGCCGTTCTTTGAGCTCGGCACGCACGGCGACGTGCATGCGCACCTGCCGCTGCTCGAGGAGGCCGGCCAGCGACAGGAGATCGCTCGCGCAGTCGGTTTCATGAAGGACCGCTATGGCCTGGCCGCGCCCTTGTTCCGCCCGCCGTACGGCGAGTTCAACGACCTCTCGGTGCAGGTGGTCAAGGCGCTCGGCCTACAATTTATTCTGTGGGACGTGGTGTCCGGCGATCCTGATCCCACGTTGCCGGCCGCGAAGATTCTCGAAAATGTTTCACGTAAGATTCGCCCAGGGAGCATTATCGTCTTTCATGCCAACGGCAAGGGGAAGCATACGCGTGAAGTGATCCAAGCGCTGAACGAATCGGTCTTGGGCGAGAAGCATCTTCGCCCGATGACCGTCACGGATGTGCTGACATGTCGGCCGTAGCCTCCCCGAGCATCCGCCCCTTTGCGCCGGCGGACAAGTCGGCGATCGTGACGATTCTGGTTGGCTCCGAGCCGTGGAAGCGGCTGGGATACGCCGAGTCCGAGTGGGAAAAACTCTTCGCGCCGCTCCCCCCGGGACACGAGTGTTACGTCATTGAGGCGGACGGTCGTCTCGCCGGTTTCGCCTTGCTGCGACTGAAATTTCTGTTCGGGGATTACCTGGGCCTCTTCGCGATGGCGGAGTGGGCGCGGGGACGCAAGCTGGGCGGAACACTCTTGGCCCATGTCGAGTCAGTCGTATTTGCTCGGGGAACGAATCTGTTCGTCTGCGTCTCCGACTTCAATGCCGCCGGGCGGCGCTTTTATAAGCAACAAGGCTATCAGGAGGTCGGCGCCATCAACGACTTCTTGATCCCCGGCAGCGCGGAAATTCTCCTGCGCAAAACGGTCGGTCCGGCTCGCAAACGGTCTTGAGGACATCAGGATGAAAGTTACAAAACTTCTCCACACCCGCATGCGCGTGAGCGATATGCAGCAGACCATCGACTTCTACACGCAGGTGCTGGGCCTGGAGGTCATGGAGCGAAAAGTCTCTCCGCGCGGTTCACACTTGGCCTTCTTGAAGGTGCCCAACAGCGAGGAGCTGATCGAACTGTGCAGCTTCCCGGCCAGCGGGGCAGTGAGAGTTCAGGAGGACTTGGTGCACCTCGCCTTTCAAGTCGAGAACCTCGACGACACCATGGCCACGCTGAGCGCCAAAGGCGTGAAGATTACCGACGGGCCCACCCGCACGTCTTCCGGCAGCCGCTTCATCTTTATCGATGCCCCTGACGGCTACGAAATCGAACTAATCGAGAGACCGTCCGGCATCGCGCTCGTCTAGGCAGCGCTAGTGTTCACGCGGGATCGTTGTCCCGTTTGAATGTGGGCACGGCGCATCGCGGTTGACGATCCCCTGCCGGACACAGTACCTTCTCCCCCCGGTTCACGATTCACGGCAACTGCTGTTTATATGGAGACGCAGGATGAAGAATGGTTTCTTTCGAGGGCATGGCTTAGGCAACGACTATCTGGTGGTGGATCCCAAGGAGCTGAGCTTCAAGCTTACGCCGAAGGCCATCCGCGCCATTTGCGACCGCAACTGGGGTGTGGGCAGCGACGGCATTCTCGCGCTGGTGCCGTCCAAGAAGGCCGATTTCGGCCTCCGCATTTTCAATCCGGATGGGAGTGAAGCGGAAAAATCGGGGAATGGCCTGCGCATCTTCGCGCGGTATCTGCATGCCACGAAGAAAGCCCGCAAGATGCGGTTCACCGTCGACACCAAAGGCGGTCTCGTCACTTGTGAGCTGCACGTGGACCGACAGGGCGACGCCAGCGCCGTCACCGTCGAAATGGGCTGCGCCACGTTCAGGCCGGAGGCGCTGCCATGCTCGCTCCATGTGTCCGAACTGATCCAACAGCGGATCGAGGCCTCTGGGCAATCGCTCATCTTCACGGGTGTGAGCGTCGGCAATCCGCATTGTGTGGTCTTCAAACCGCGCGGCGAACAATGGACGCGCGATGAGCTGCTGCGGCTTGGTCCGGCGTTGGAGAATCACGCCCTCTTTCCGAAGCGGACCAATGTGCAGCTCGCCGTTCCGACCGGCCCGAAAGAGATCTTCATCCTGATCTGGGAACGGGGGGCGGGTGAAACGCAGGCCTCTGGGTCCTCGTCCTGCGCCGCGGCCAGTGCCGCCGTGCGCCTGGGGCTCGTGCAGAGCCCGGTGACGGTGAAGATGCCGGGTGGGACGCTGGCGATTCGGGTGGACCCAGACTTCAGTCTCACCATGAAAGGGCCCGTGGCCGAAGTGGCGAGAGGTACTCTCAGCCCATCGTTTGTTCGTAGCCTCCGCTGAGGCGTTGGGACTCCCAGCAGGACGAGGAGCATCCTTCCTTTCAAGGCGCCCCTCGAATCAAGGTAGAACCCATCTTCACGCTGATCGAGACGTGAACGTGGCTTCCCCCGATCTCCGAGTGGGGCCACACTTGAAAGCGGTGTGGCCCCGCCCACTCTCACCCAAGGGGGGATGCGCGCACGAGCGACTTGCGCCGGAGCGGCTAGGTCCCGCCCGGCGTCTGAGGAAGGAAAGCTGGAACTGACTGACGTACCGCGATCACCAGATCGCGGCGGAGGGAATTCCAGAAGGCTTCCCCCTCAGACCGCCGTGGAGGGGATGCCGCGGGAGGCGCGGAAGCGAGAGGTCGCATTCCTCCTTATGACCCAGGCCTAGCGGCTCGCCCCTCATCAGCCGCCAGCCCTCCGATCCACCGGCGCGGCCGCCCCTCCACTTCGGCTGTCTTGCCCCTGTGCCCCCCTTTTGAGCCGATTGACCGTAGGACGGAGCCGCTGTTACGGTGCAGCACCATTAAAACATCGCGGGACCTTATGCTGCGTCGTCACGGGTGGCAAATCGGGCGGGTTCTCGGCATCCCGATCGTGGTGCATGCCTCTTGGTTGGTCGTATTTGCCTTTGTGACCTGGACGTTGGCGACGGCCTACCTTCCCACCGCATTGCCTGGCCAGAGTCAGATTCGCTATTGGGGCATGGGTGGGATGGCGGCGCTCTTGTTGTTTTGCTCCGTCCTACTCCATGAACTGGGCCATTGCTGGGTAGCGCTTCGCTATCGCATTCCCATCGGGCAGATCACCTTATTTGTTTTCGGCGGGGTGGCGCACATGCGGCGGGAAGCCCCGACGCCGCGCGCGGAGTTTCTCATTGCCATGGCCGGTCCGGTCGTGAGCCTCCTCATCGGTGGGCTGTGTCTCGGTGCTGTCTACTGGGGAGAGTCGTGGCCCGGCGCATGGCGGGGGCACGGCTTGCTGGTCCTCGGCGGATTGTTGGGGGCGGTCAACGTGCAAATCGGCGTGTTCAACTTGATACCCGGCTTTCCCCTGGACGGAGGGCGCGCCCTCCGTGCCGGCCTGTGGGCCTGGTCGGACGATTTCTATGGAGCGACCCGCCGCTCGGCCGCAGCTGGTTTGGCGGTGGGCGTCGTGTTGGCGTGCGCCGGGGCCGCGTTGCTGTTGGGCGGGGTGTTGCGCTTGTTCGACGATTCTCTAATGACCAACGGGATGTGGCTGGCGATGATCGGACTTTTTCTGTTTGCCACGGCCCGAGCGAGCCGCCAGCAAGCGGCGTTCGGCGCCGTGCTCACGCAGGTCCTGGTGGATGAGGTCCTGTCTCGTGCGGTCATCGCAATCCCGGCTGAGATGACGGTGGAGGCGGCGGTGAAACAGTACCTGTTGCCGCATGGAGACAGCGCATTCCCCGTGCTCGATGGGACGCGCCTGGTTGGATTGGCGACTGTGGCCGACGTACAGCGTATCCCGCAGAGCCTGTGGGGAAGGCGGACGGTTCGGGAGGTGATGCGCCCGATGGGGGAGGAATTGACCGTCACCCCCCATGGCACCGCCCTGCAGGCGCTCGAACGGATGGCACTCGTGGGGACGGACCACCTGTTTGTGATGGACGGCGAACGGCTCGTCGGCGTCGTCACTCGGACGTCGATCGGGCGGTATCTCCGATTTCGCGCGCCCTCGGGTCTCTAGGATGACCCGGAGCTCACATGCGTGAATCGTCGTGAGGGCTAGACGGTCTTACGGATGACGAATAAGGGTTGTCGATTCACGAATTGCTACGCGGCCCGCGAGCGGCGGCGATGGCGCACGGGGAGGTCGGCTTCGGTGGAGCGGGCGATGGCAATATTCTGGAGCAGGCTGATTTTGATCAAGTGCAGGCCCAGCATCGAGCCGTAGACGAGACAGAAGAAATTGAACGCCACCTTGGAGGCCTCGTCCAACATCACCGGCATGAACAGGGCGAACAGTGCGCTCGCCATGAGCCAACTGACCGTCAAGCGCTGGCAGAAGGATGAGGCCGGCTGTTTCCCTAGCGGGCGCAGTTCCTCACGATAACGCGTGGCGCGATCCAACCGTGCGCTGTGTAGCGCGTCTTCCTTTGGTCCGCGGCGCTTCAGCCAGAGGTAGCCTCCCAGAATGATCAGCCATGGGGCGCCCCACAAGGGCCAATACGACTCGCCCAAGTAGGGCTCGCTGGAGATCAGAATCGAAAAGACCGGAACGTAGAGGAGCCCCAGGGTCAAGGGCGCGAGCCGATTGTCGCGCGGACGGGAAGAATCCTCCTGCCCCAGCAGCAGTTCCTCCTCAAAGATCGGGAAGGCGCGCTTGATCAGGATGAGGGCGATCGCCACGCTCACGATCTTGTCCGGAATGTACAACAGGCAGGTGTGCATCCACCCAGCGAGAAACCCGACCACGCCGGTCGTGGCCTCCAGTGCACCATCGCCTCCCAGTTGCGCGACGACCGCGCCATGCAGCGTGGCGAGGAGGTCGTCGAGGCCTTCGGCGAGGGCAGCGTTCAAGGTCAAGGACGTACTGTGCGAGACGACGCCATGAATCAACGTGCCGGGCACGCTCATCACCGCCGCGCCGATTGCCCCAAAGGCCACCAGGAAGGTGAGGTGCGAAAGCACCGAGGCGTGCCCGGT
>CAYUYE010000025.1:0-28427 GCA_964449255.1 uncultured Nitrospira sp.
AGAAAACGGCGCGACGGGAGGCCGAACTGGTCCTCAAAGAGGCCGAGCTCAAAGCGAGCGAGCTGCTGCGCGAAGCGCAAATGGAGCTGGGGGAGACGCAGCGGGATATCTCCGAGTTGCGCAAGCAGCGGTTGCTGATGATCGAGCGGTTGCGCGCGACGGTGCGGACGTTCGAACGCATGCTTGAAATTGAGGAAGGCGACGACGACGCGCCGGCTCCCGCGGCGCCTGCCAAGCAGGCTTCCGTCGACCCCGGTCGCTATCAATAGTTCCGTCAGGTCAGTTTTTATGCCTTCCCCTAGCCTGTGCGATCCATGGCCGCCTTCGGGCGGCTGGTCACGTGTCACCAGCAGACTCTCCCGACGATTCCCATGACACCAGCCCATCATGTCACCGCCGCACTGCAGGCCGCGGTCGCCGAGGAAGTGTCTCCCGGCGCCGTTTTGCACGTGCGGGTGGGCGGGCGCGTGGTCTTTCAGGAGGCTGTGGGGCGGCTGACCTACGCCGGCGATGCACCGGCTGTGACGCCTGCGACGATTTACGATCTGGCCTCATTGACCAAACCGCTGGCGACGGCGACGCTGGCACTGCAACTGATCGCATCACAGCGGCTCCACCTCTCACAACCGATCGGCGAGCTCCTGGGTGAATTACGCCAGGCCGCGGTGGGGCGGGCAACAGTGGAACAGGTGCTCGCCCATGCCGCCGGGTTGCCGGCGTGGCGCCCCTACTACGAGCGGCTTACTCAGGAACGGGGGACGCTTGCGGGGAGCTGGCCGCGGGCGTGGGCGCAGGATCGGGTGCTCAATTGGATCGCGGCCGAGGCGCTAGAGGCTCCTCCGGGTGCTCGCAGCGTCTACAGCGACTTGGGATTCATCCTCTTGGGAATCATCATCGAACGTACGACGCAGCAGCCGTTGGATGCGGTCTGGCGTGCGGACTTTGCGAAACCGTTGGAGGCGCGGCCGCTCGATTTTGTGCCGTCCTTCTCAACGTGTTCGGCGGTGTTCGGTTCCGATACGCTGGTGGCTCCGACGGAACAGGATGCGTGGCGCGGCCGGCTGGTCGTCGGCGAAGTGCATGATGAAAACGCCGCGGCGCTCGGTGGGGTGGCCGGCCATGCGGGCTTATTTGGGACGGCCGATGCGGTGAGCCGGGTTGGGCAATGGTGGCTGGACGTCCGGCAAGGGCGGCGCCAGGCTGAACTGCAGACTCTCGCGCAGCGCTTTACGGCACGAGTGACGACGGTTGAAGGATCCACCCGTGCCTTGGGGTGGGACACCCCCTCTGAGCCCTCCTCGTCCGGACGTTTCTTCTCACCGCAGTCCTTCGGACATCTGGGATTTGCGGGGACGTCTTTGTGGATCGACCCCCAGGCGGAGCTGGTGGTGGTCTTGTTGACCAACCGAGTGCATCCGACCAGGGCCAATAACCGAATCAAGGCCTTTCGGCCGCGAGTGCATGATCTTGTGTATGAAACGTGGGTAAAGCGGAGGTGACGAGGACCTACTCTTAAGAGAGGTGTTCTTGCTAGCGGCTCCAGTTCACGGTCGACGTGATGCGAGGACGGTGAGGGAGGGGCTAGTCGGCGTAATCGATCCAGGTTTCTTTTTCCGCGAGATACTTCTTGCCCCGAAAATTCAAGCGGGTCCGCATGCGCCGAAACCCGAAATTGCGCAATTGGATGACGACGTCACGAACAGCGTCCGCGACGGTTTTCTGTGGGCGGCCATCGACCACCAGGGCCTCATAGGTCACCTGTCCTTGATAGGCGTTGCCGGTCCGATTGACGGCAATCGAGCGGTTGAAATAGCGTTCGCTCGGATCCGAGCCTTCGACCTGGTGACGCTCCACCAAGCCTTCCTTTTTCAGCGACAACGGCAACGTACTCATTGACTCCTCCCGACGCTGGCCTCTGTGACCACGTGCGCGCATTATAGTGAGGAGGGAATGATCCGCGCAACCGCGGTTGACAAGGGGTCGGACGCTTCCTATCATGCCCCACTCTTTCCCCTGGCGGAGCTCGGCCGGTGGCCGCGACCCAATGGTATGAATCTCCCCAATAGCCTCACCGCTTTGCGCATTTTGCTCATCCCGGTCTTTGTGGGTTTTCTGATCTACGAACAGGCCGAGCGGGCGCTGATCATTCTCATTGTGGCGGGGATCACGGACGCGCTGGACGGCGCGATCGCCAGAATTACCAACCAGCGCACTCAATTGGGGGAGGTGCTGGATCCGCTGGCGGACAAACTTCTCATGGTTTCGGGATTCGTCACGTTGTCGATCATGCACAAAGTGCCGTCGTGGACGGCGATCGTCGTGGTGAGCCGGGACCTCATTTTGATCATGGGCACCGTCGTGGCCCGATTAACCGACTCGCCGTTGAACATTACGCCGACGGTGCTGGGCAAGAGCACCACGGCGCTGCAGCTGCTGTATCTCGTGCTGGTGCTCGTCGTGTGGGCGCGGGGCCATGATCTCGTCGTGCTTCACCCGCTGCTGTTCGCGATGGTGGCGGTGACGCTGTCCTCCGGATTGCACTACCTCTACCGCGGCTTTCTCCGCAGCGCCGCGCGCCAACCCTAACGTCCTCCCCCAACGTCCCCGAGTCGTTGAACACTACGCCAATCCAGGGTTCTGAACGGTCGCGGTCCGCGCCGAGACGAAAAACGCATTTATTTTGACAGCTTTTGACCCCCCATCTAGACTCCTCTGAGGCAGCCTCAATCAGGCTGACCACGTGGAAGGGCATCGATTCATCTCAACCCTCTGAGGATCTCCCATGGCAACTTTTGCCTACGTAGGCCGCACGAAGCAAGGCATAGTGAAAAAGGGCGAAGTCAGCGCGAAAAGCCGCGAAGAGGCGGTGGAGGCGTTGAAGAAGCAGAGCGTGATGGTCACGACCCTCGAGGAGAAGCCCGGGGGTGGATTCAGCTTCAGCCTTGGATCCGGGATCGGGGATAAGGACATCGTGGTCTTTACCCGGCAGTTCGGCACGATGATCAACGCCGGTCTTCCGCTCGTGCAGTGTCTCGACATCCTGGCCAATCAATCGGAGAACAAGGTGCTTGCGAAGGCCGTCGGCGAAGCGAAGCTGGCCGTGGAAGGCGGATCGACGCTGGCCGACGCCCTGCGGAAACAGCCAAAAGTGTTCGACGAACTGTACTGCAACATGATCCACGCGGGTGAAATGGGCGGCTTGCTCGATACCATTTTGAATCGTCTGTCGAAGCACATCGAAAAGGCCATGAAGCTCAAAGGCCAAATCAAGAGCGCCATGGTTTATCCGGCGGCCATCATCGGTGTGGCCGTCATTGTGATCAGCGTCTTGATGATTTGGGTCATCCCGATTTTCGCCAAGATGTTCACCGAGCTGTCGGGCGGCAAAATGGGGCTTCCCGGCCCCACGCAGATCGTGATCAACTGCAGTAATTTCATGCAAAGTTACTTTTTGTTCATCATTGCCGCCTGCGTGGCGGCCGGATGGGGTATCAAGAAGTACTATAAGACGCCCAAAGGAAAGTTGTTCATCGACACGGTTCTCCTCAAGACCCCTGTGTTCGGAGATCTGATTCGTAAGGCGTCGACGGCGAAGTTCACCCGCACGCTTGGCACGCTCATTTCCAGCGGTGTCCCGCTGCTCGAAGCCATGACGATCTGCGCGAAAACCTCGGGGAACAAGGTGATTGAGAATGCCCTGATCGATGCACGGGGCAGCATCAGCAGCGGGAAGACCATCGCCGAGCCGTTGATGAAGAGCAATGTCTTCCCCAAGATGGTGACGCAGATGATCTCGGTCGGCGAATCAACCGGTGCCCTCGATGCGATGCTGGGCAAGATCGCCGACTTTTACGAGGAAGAGGTCGATCAGGCGGTGACGGCGCTGACGGCACTGCTCGAGCCCATGATGATGGTGTTCCTCGGCACGATCATCGGCTTCATCGTGATCGCGATGTACCTGCCCATCTTCACGATGGCCTCGGCGATCGGATAACGGGCGCCGTGAGGAGACGTGTTCGAAGCCTGAGGGGCGCGGTCCGGTGTGAACGCCCATGAACGGACCGATGCCCTCACCGGTCCTGACGTTCCCCGCGTCCGGGTGGAGCTCGCTGGCAGTGTCGTCCGAGCGCATCCGTGCGGCGGTGTCTCCTTCGGACCTCTACCGATCCGCGATAGCGACCAGCGGTCAAGAACGCGCAATGGAAACCATGAAAGCTCGCCTGTACTGGCTGATGGGGCTGCGCGTGATCGTGGTCACGTTGCTGCTCGGGCTTTCCTTGGGCCTTCATCTGACGAGAGGCGAGCGGGTCCAGACCTTTTATGGTCTGATTGCCTTCGCGTACGTTGTCACCCTCCCGTATCTGTGGGTTTTGTCGCGGCTGGAGAGCGACCGATGGCTCGCGTGGTTGGCCTATAGCCAGGTGGCCCTCGACCTGACGCTCGAGACACTCCTGATCGCCAAGACGGGCGGCATCGACAGCCCCTTCGCGATGCTGTACGTCATCTCGGTCAGCTTGGCCAGTTTGGTGCCCGGCCGCAATGTGGCGCCGGTCGCGGGCGCCGTGGCGTTGGTCTTGTTCGGTGTGGTCGCGAGACTCCAAGTGAGCGGGGAGTGGATGCCCGACTGGGTATCCTTCACCCAAACCACAGGCGAGAACGCGTGGCGCATGTGGGGTCTCAACGGTGTGGCGTTCTTAGTCGTCGGGCTCTTGAGCGGCGCCCTCGCCGATCAACTTCACCGGGCGGATCGCACTCTGCATGAAAAGAGTGAGGGGTTGGCGAAGCTGCAAGTGTTCCACGAAAACGTGGTGCAGAGCATCAGCAGCGGCGTGTTTACGGCTGATGATCAAGGGCGCATCACCACCTTCAATCGCGCCGCATTGGAAATTATGGGGTTTTCGTGGGACCAGGTGCGGGGCCGAGACTGGCGGGACCTCTTCAATTGGTCTCCTGGATCGTCGGACGAAGCTCCGGATGCCTTGACGGGCCCGACGCGCTTTGAGGTCGAGTGCAAACGTGTGGACGGCGCGCGGCTCACACTCGGCGTGACGACGGCGCCCTTGCACGAACACGGAGCGAAGACCGGCCTCGTCGGCGTGTTCAAGGATCTCACGCAGATTCGGGAGCTGGAAGAGGAAATGCGGCGCAAGGAATGGCTGGCGAAGTTGGGCGAAATGTCGGCGGGCATGGCGCACGAGATCAGGAATCCGCTCGGCGCCTTGGCCGGGGCGATGCAGATCATGCGGAAGGAAACGGCCGCCGACGATACGAACCGACATCTGATGGACATTGCGGTGCGTGAAGCCAACCGGCTGGACGAGATCATTACCGCCTTTTTGCAATATGCGAAGCCGCCGGCCCTGAATCTGGCGGAAGCCGACCTCAATGCCGTGCTGCGAGAGACACTCGAGCTCATCCAGCATGAGGCCAAGAGCCGCCAGCGCATCACGATGGCCATGGACTTGAGCGCAGGGCCCTTGCCCGCCCAGGTCGATGGGAACCAGATGAAGCAGGTGTTTTGGAACTTGGCCGTAAACGCGTTCGACGCGATGAAGAAGAAGGGCGGGCGTCTGACGATCACCACGAACCACCGTCGAGTCGATGCGCGCGAACACAGCGGTGACGTGGTCGAGATCGCGTTTCAGGATACGGGAGAGGGGATCGCCAAGGAGCATCTCGACAAGATTTTCTTGCCGTTTTTCACCACCAAACATGAGGGATCGGGCCTGGGATTGGCGGCGGTACACCGGATCGTGGATCAGCACGGCGGATGGATTCGCGTCGAAAGCCAGCCTGGGAAAGGGTCACGGTTCGTCGTCTGCATTCCGCGGGCGGCGGGCGCGGGGCCTCGCCTCTGGCACGAAGGTAGGGAGCCGTGGAAAAAATACTCGTAGTAGACGATGAACCCAGCCTGCGCGACGTCTTGAACATCATGCTCAAGAAGGCGGGCTATGCGACCAGCACGGCCGCGGACGGCGAAGAAGCGCTCGCGCAGGTGGGCAAGGAAATCTATGACCTGGTCATTACGGACTTGAAGATGCCGGGCATGGGCGGGATGGAGGTGCTGAAGGCGGTGAAGTCTGCCTCGCCCGAAACCGTGGTCCTGGTGGTCACGGCCTTCGGGTCGGCGGAGTCGGCCGTGGAAGCCATGAAGCTCGGCGCCTACGACTACCTCACCAAGCCGTTTCAGATCGACGAAGTGCAGCTCATCATTCGGAACGCCCTGGAGAAGCGCCGCCTCTCGACGGAGAACATGCTGCTCAAGCGGGAAATGGCGAGCCATTCCTCGCTCTCCAACATCATCGGTCAGAGCGACGCCATGCAGAAAGTGTTCGACGTCATCGCCAAGGTGGCCGACACCCGCAGCAACGTGCTCATCTGCGGTGAGAGCGGCACCGGGAAAGAATTGGTCGCCCGGGCGATTCACTACAACAGCTCCCGCGCCACCGCTCCGTTTGTGGCGGTGAACTGCAGCGCCATGCCCGAGACGTTGCTCGAAAGCGAGCTGTTCGGCCACATGAGAGGCTCGTTTACCGGCGCGGTCTCGAACAAAGCCGGTCTCTTCGAGGTGGCGAACGGCGGCAGCATCTTCTTGGACGAGATCGGCGACATGTCGATGCCGACCCAGGTGAAACTCCTGCGCGTGATTCAGGAACGGGAGTTCCGGCGCGTCGGAGGCACCCAGGACGTCAAGGTCGACGTGCGCCTCATTGCGGCGACCAACCGTGATCTCGAGAAAGCCGTGGCCGAAGGGACGTTCCGGGAAGACCTGTATTATCGATTGGACGTGATTCCAATCCGCCTGCCGCCGCTGCGCATGCGAACGACGGACATTCCACTCCTGGTCCAGCACTTCTTGGCCCAGTTTGCCAAGGAGAGCGGTAAGCAGTCGCCGATCCTGGCCCCGGACGCCCTGCAGGCCCTACTGGCGCACGAGTGGCGGGGCAACGTGCGTGAATTGGAAAACCTCATCGAACGTGCCGTGGCGTTCGCCACCGGGGGCACGATCACGGCGGCGGAGATCCGTGGGTGGCTGCACCGACCGGTTGCGGCGGCCACGGCCAGTCCGACTGAATTGCCGCCGGACGGCCTGGACCTGGAAGGTCTCATTTGTAAGATCGAAAAGGATCTGCTATTGAAGGCGCTCGAACGCACCGGGTGGGTCAAGAAGAAGGCGGCCCGGCTGCTGCAGCTCAACACGCGCTCGTTCCGGTATCGGTTGGAAAAGTACGGCATCAAAGGTGGACAGGACGACCCCAGCGACCTCGAAGCCGCCTAGCGCCGATGCCGTTTCCATCGTCTCCCCCGCGAAAGTCAATCTGATCCTCCGCATCCTGGATCGGCGGCCAGATGGGTACCACAACCTCTGGTCGCTGATGCAGACGGTCGCCCTCCACGATCATCTGACCGTTGCACTCGATCCTCGCCCGGGCATTCACCTCTCCTGCGACCATCCGGCCGTGCCGCTCGGCCCGGCGAATCTGATCTATCGGGCCGCCGAGTCCGTGCTCTCTAAAGCCGGGCGACCAACTGGGGTGACGATTCACCTGACAAAACGCATTCCCATGGGGGCGGGGCTCGGCGGCGGCAGCAGTAATGCGGCGGCGACGGTGGTCGCCTTGAATCGCCTGTTGCAGCTCGGTTGGTATCCTCAGGAGATGGCCAGCCTGAGCCAGCACCTGGGCAGCGACGTCCCCTTCTTCTATTGGGCTCCAACGGGAAAGGTGTCCGGGCGAGGGGAGCGCGTGCAGCCACTTGAGATCACCGGCCGGCGCGTGATCCTGCTCGTGAATCCCGGGTTTGGGGTCGAAACGGCCTGGGCCTACCGCACCTTGGCGGCTGGGCGCACCCAGGCACCGGCATTACCTGAGATGCTGGAACGCGTGGACCGGGCGTCGTCCATCACCTGGGAAGCGCTCACACCGCTCATGGGCAATGACTTCGAGACGGTTGTCTTCCCGCAATATCCTGTGCTCGGCTCCATAAAAGCGCGCTTGCTCGAGGCCGGCGCAGAATCCGCGTTCCTGTCGGGAACAGGCGCTACGGTCTTCGGGGTCTTCACAGATCAGGAGGTGGCCGGTCGGGCCCAGCGCCAATTTGCCGACCAGCCGACGTGGATGACGGTGGTGGCCCCGCCTGAGACCGCCCCCCTCGAAGACTCGCTGACGACCAAGCCGTTATGAGAGTCAGGTGTGAATTGACAGTGCTTCCTTCAATTAGCTAAAGTACCCTGTTTTTTGTCCCTTCCTTCCGCTGAGATCGGGCCAAGGGCCATATCCTCAGGATTCATCGGTAGGGTAGTCGGGAGAGCACACGGCCATGGGCAGAAGCTACCAGGGCGCCGCGCACGGCGACCTGAAATTGTTTACGGGAACTGCGAACCCCGCGCTGGCGCAGGAGATTTGCCAATACCTGGACATCCCGCTCGGCGTGGCGACCGTCTCGGCGTTCAGCGACGGCGAGATTCGCGTCAAGCTGGAAGAGAACGTCCGCGGGGCCGACGTGTTCGTCACGCAGTCCTGCTGCCAGCCGGTCAATTCGTCGATCATGGAGCTGTTGATCATGATCGACGCACTAAAGCGCTCCTCGGCCTCCCGGATCACGGCGGTTATTCCCTACTTCGGCTATGCCAGGCAAGATCGCAAAGACCAGCCCCGTGTGCCGATTACGGCCAAGTTGGTGGCCGACTTGGTCACCACCGCCGGGGCCGATCGCGTGCTGACGATGGATCTGCACGCGGGACAAATCCAAGGCTTCTTTAATATCCCCGTCGATCACTTGTACGCGGCCCCCGTGCTGTTGGACTATGTGACCAAAAAGCAGATCAGCGACCTCGTGGTCGTGTCACCGGATGCGGGCGGCGTGGAGCGCGCGCGTGCGATCGCCAAACGGGTGCAAGCCAACTTAGCGATCATCGACAAGCGCCGGGAGGGGCCGAATCAGGCCCAAGTCATGAACATCATCGGCGACGTGCAGGGGAAGACGGCGCTCTTGCTCGACGACATGATCGATACGGCCGGGACGATCGTCCAGGGCGCGCAGGCCTGCGCTGAGCAGGGGGCCCGCCAGGTGTGGACGATGTGCACGCACGGCGTGTTGTCCGGGCCCGCTCTCGAACGATTGCAGCAGTCTCCGTTGACGGAAGTGGTCATGACCAACACCATTCCCCTAAACGGGAAGGATCTGGTCTGCCCTAAGCTCAAAGTGTTGTCCGTGGCGCCGATCCTGGGTGAGGCGATTTCACGAATTCACGCAGAGGAGTCCGTGAGTTCATTGTTCGCATAGTTGAAGGGTGATGAAGAGTCGGAGAAATCACAAACACACAGGGTGTTTCTCTGCCGGGGTCTACGAAGAGGGCTGCGCCTGAAGCGCCGGCGGATCACGCCAAGCAAGGGATGGTATCGTCATGAAGTTCGAGGTGGAAGCGGAAATTCGAAGCGGCATCGGGAAGGGCGTCGCACGAAAGTTGCGGCAGAGCGGAAAAGTTCCGGCGGTCCTGTACGGGCAGGGCGAGTGTGTGCTGCTCACCATTCCGCCGGACCTGGTGGAAAAAATCGTCAAGGCCAAAGCGGCGACCACCGGTTTGATCACCGTCAAGGTCAAGGATGGTAAGTCCCGCACATCACTGTTGCGCGACTATCAGGTTGACCCGGTGTCCGGCGAAGTGCTCCATGTCGATTTGTTCGAAGTCTCGATGGACAAGGCCATCCGGGTCCGCGTGCCGGTCGTCTTAACGGGCGGACAACCGGCCGGCTTGAAGGAAGGTGGCGTGCTCCACAACGTGTTACGCGAACTCCATGTGGAGTGTCTCCCCTCTGCGATCCCGGATACCATTCCCATCGATGCATCCGGGCTCAATATCGGCCAAGGGATCCACGTGAAAGAGGTACCGCCGGTGACGGGCGTCCGGTTTCTCGACGGGCCCGACCAAATGGTCGTGAGTGTCGCGGCGCCGATGTCCGACGCCAAGCTGGAAGCGCTCTTGACCAGCGGTGCGGCGGCTGAACCGGGTAAGGAACCGGAAGTGCTGGCGAAGGGCAAGGAAGCGGCGGCGGCGAAGGAAGGGGCGGCGCCGGCGGCAGCTGGTGAAAAGGGCGCGGCGGCTCCGGCTGCGGCTGCGGCAGGGGACAAGAAGGAAGCTGCGAAGCCGGCCGCTGCCAAGCCGGCCGCGAAAGAGGCTGAGAAGAAGAAGTAGCAGTGCGCCTGCTCGTTGGCCTGGGCAACCCGGGCGCCGAGTACGCTCGGACGCTCCACAATGCCGGCTGCTGGGCCATCGAACGGGCAGCGGCACGCTGGTCCATCAAGCTGTATCGCCGCGGTGTGGCCCTCGTCGGGTCTGGGCGGCTTGGGTCAGAACTCATCGAACTGGCCGGCTGCCTCGATTGGATGAACCTCAGCGGTCCACCCCTCAAGGGCCTGCTTCGCACGCTTGAACTCACCCCCGAACAGCTGATCCTCATCCACGACGATCTCGACCTCGAACCGGGACGGCTGCGCATCAAACTGGCCGGCGGCCACGGCGGCCACAACGGCATCAAGTCGGTGGTGGACGCGCTGGGCACTGCCCAGTTTGTGCGTGTGAAGATCGGAGTCGGTCGTCCGGCTCCCGGCCAGGATGCGGCGGACTACGTGTTGGAGGCGGTGAACGAGGAGACCCTGGCCGCGATACACCCTTGTCTCGACCGCGCCGTGGACGCGCTCGAATGCCTCATCCATCGCGGCGTCTCTGTCGCGATGAATCAGTTTAACGTCAGGGAACGTGAATCAAAGGAAGAGGAAGAGCGTTGAGCGCTGAATTCTGAGTGCTGAGCGAGGGGAAGGAAGGTCTGTGCTCTGCGCCGACCCCTCAGCACTGAGCACTCGGCACTTAGAACTGGAGTTTGCGATGGGTCTCTGTTGCGGCATGATTGGGCTTCCGAACGTTGGGAAGACGACGGTGTTTAATGCGTTGACGGGCGGCGGGGCCCTGGCCGCGAACTATCCGTTTGCGACCGTCGATCCGAACACGGGCATTGCGCTCGTGCCCGATCCGCGGCTGCTCAAGCTGACGGAGATCTTCTCCTCCAAGAAAACCACCTACAGCACGCTCGAGGTGCGGGACATCGCCGGTCTGGTCGAAGGGGCCAGCAAGGGCGAAGGGCTCGGCAATCAATTCCTGGGCCATATCCGAGAAGTCGATGCGCTCCTGCACGTCGTGCGCTGTTTCAAGGGGACCGACGTCGTGCACGTCAGCGGCGGCATCGATCCGCTTCGCGACATCGGCACCATCGAGACGGAACTGATGCTGTCCGATCTGGAAACACTCGAGCGGCGTAAACAGAAGACGGAAAAGAAAGTGCGTGCCGGCGAGAAGAAGGCGGCGGCCGAGGTGGAATTCATCGGACGGCTGATCGGCCTGCTCGA
This sequence comes from uncultured Nitrospira sp., assembly GCA_964449255.1. Classification (GTDB taxonomy): domain Bacteria; phylum Nitrospirota; class Nitrospiria; order Nitrospirales; family Nitrospiraceae; genus BQWY01. The sequence continues at coordinate 11,404 of CAYUYE010000025.1, forward strand.
CAAAGGCGAATGGTTGGGCAATTTGTCGTACACAACGGAAGAGCGTGCGATGCTGACGGAGTTTCAGTTGCTCGCGGCCAAGCCGGTATTGTTTGTCGCCAACGTCTCGGAGAATGCGGCGGCGGATGAGGCCTTGGTCAACACCGTGCGGACGTTTGCCGACAAACGCGGCGCGCGGGTCGTCACGATATGTGGCCAGATCGAAGCGGAGGTCTCGTCATTGCCCGAATCGGAGCGGGCGGACTTTCTGAGCGAGCTGGGCATGACGGAATCCGGCCTCGTACGCCTCACCCGCGAGGCCTATCAACTCCTCCACATCCTCACCTTCTTCACTGCAGGCGAAACAGAGTCCCGGGCCTGGCCTATCCTGGAAGGCACCAAGGCGCCGCAGGCGGCCGGCAAGATCCACTCCGACATGGAACGCGGCTTCATCCGCGCCGAGGTCTACCATTACAACGACCTTTTGGCGTGCGGCTCAGAAGCGAAAGTCAAAGAGAAGGGGCTGTTCCGGTTGGAGGGGAAGGACTATGTCATCAAAGAAGGCGATATTGTCTTCTTCCGCTTTAACGTTTGATGGGACGGGCGCGAGCACTGGTCATTCTCTGTGCTCGCAGAGGCCGCACACGCAGACGGTGCTCCCTCGATGCGCGCAGTGGAGAACAACCAGTGCTCGTCCCTGCTGGAGAGAGTGATCAGCAAGCTTGGAAGGAGCATTCGGAGAACGGCGTAGCAAGCCACGTTGGTCCCATGCTCCCGGAACGCGCGCCCTCAGAAGGGCCTCGTTCGACGGCCGCAGTCGGACCAACATGGCTTGCCCACCGGCAGGAGGGAGTGTTCAGCAAGCTTGGAAGGATCACCAGACTCCCTCGACAAGCGCAGGTGAGACAAACCAGCGCCTGTGCTTCTAGCAAGGAAGTTCGGCCATCTCGCGGGAGAATTAGAGGGCAGCAGACGGACCTCGCAAATCTATGAAATGGCTCTCCCGCCACAGGCGCATTAGGACATATCAGGTTCTTTGGCTGTTCTGGGTCGTTCTGATGCTGACACTGAGATTTACCGTGTTTTCAGATAGTAACAACAGATTTGGCTTTGCTATAGCTTCTCTTATTGGAATCTGGATTCCTGTGATGATCCTAAACGTCATTGAGGGTCACCGGCTCATGGCCTATCTCGAGGACCATCATCGGGAAAAGTGGGCGGAAATTACTCATGTGCCGGGATTTGGCCCCGGAGGAGTCAACAGCTTTCGCACTCTTCCATGGTTATACTCTCCGGACGATTTGAATGATGCGACCCTGGCCATTCTCAAGGAGCAACATCGTGACTTTATTCGTTGGGCGATCACTGTATTTCTAAGTTCCATAGTGTTGGTTCCTGTCCTGATGTTTTGACAACCCAAAGCAAGTAACGAAAGCTTGACATAAGAGGGTCTCCTGGTTGGCGGCTGTCGCTTGCGGAGGAAGGCGGAGTTTTCTTTGATCAGAACGGGCTGGCTTTGTCTTTGGCGGTGATGAGGTCTTGCAAGTGCGAAAGGGCCTTGGCGGCGCGTTCGGCGCTGCTGGCGCCCCTGAAATAGAGCGTATCGCCTTTCACCTGTGTGCGACGTTCGCGGATGTCCCCATCACAATAGGTGAGTTTGTCGATGCAGGCGGTCCCGCCTTTACATCGGAGACGCACGGCTTGATAGGTGCGTGTTTGATCAATTCGTTCTTCTCCGCCGACGTCAATCTGTTGCACATCCCGTACATCGAAGAGGGTGCGTCCGATCCGCGCGCTGGGCGTGCCGTGGTTGAGTTCGATCAACCCAAGATTCGTTCCTGTCGGGATCGTCGCATAGGCCTCGGTCACCAACGTGAGGCGATCCCCATCCTCCGGCCGGCAACTCGGAGCGCGGACCACCGCCTGTTTACCGATGAACTCAGAGAGGAAATTGGCGGTTTCTTCGAGGGTTTGGCTAAACCCAGCCGACGGCCAGAGGCAAGTCAGGCTGAGGAGCGCCAGGCATCGCGTGAGCGCCCTCCCAACTCTTGCGGCGTCTGAGGCGATACGTCCCATCCTCCTGCTACCGTACTGAAGATCTGTTTGGAGGATCAATGACTAAATTCCTATTCGCAGGGTGTCGCCGAGAACTGTGTCGTCCTCAGGAAGGTTTCAGTCAGCCGCCCACAGAGGTTGCAGTCAGCCGAACGGTAACCTTGCAATGAGCCAGTAACCAAGCTTGTGACGACGGAGGTCGAGCGTGAAGGTTGCTGCTATCTCCGCCGGCTACTGGGCTAGCACGCGAAAGAGCATGCTGTCATTGGTCAAATAGATGTACCCGTCGACCGCGCGCATGAGGCTCAGGAGCCCGCCGACGCCTCCGTCGTACGCCGTGGCGGTGCCACCCAACGCATCGTAGGTTGGCCCGGTGAGCATGATGCGCCGCACGCGCTGGTCCTTCCAGGTCAGGAACAACAGGTTACCGTGGTAGGCCGGCGGGTAGACCGGCGAGTCCTGCGGGATGTTGATGATCGCCGTGGGCCCGATCGTCGGTGTGTAGGCCAACAGCGGATCGCGGTAAGGCGACTGGTTGACCTGGCCACGAACGACGGGCCACCCGAAGTTGCCGCCGGCGACGATTCGATTGATCTCATCGTTGTCCGAGGGCCCATTTTCGGTATACCAGAGGTGGCCGGTCTCGGTGTGAAAGGTGAAGCCGAAGCTGTTCCGGTGGCCGAGGCTCCAGATCTTCTGCGCATTGGGATTCGGATGGGTGGCGAAGGGATTGTCCGGCGGCGCGGAGCCATCGGCGTTGAGCCGCAGCACCTTCCCGGCGAGAGACGTGAGGTCCTGAGACAGGGCCGTGACTTCCGCGTCTCCCGTCACGATGTACAACTTCCGGTCCGGGCCGAAGTGGAGAATGCCGCCTTCATGCAAGGTGCTGGCGGGCACATGGTCGAGTAACACCGTCTCGTCCGTGCACCGGCCGTTCGCGTCGCGGTAGCGGACCACGCGGTTTCTCAGCGGCGCGGCGGCCGTATAAAACAGATAGACATAGTGCGTCGTGGAAAAGTTAGGGTCGAGCGTCAACCCCAGGAGGCCCTGCTCGCCGGCGATCTGCACCTCGACGTGGCAAAACGGAGTGGGGTCCAGTTGCCATCCGGGATTGATGATGCGGACCGTCCCGCTGTGCCGTTCGTTGTAGAAGATGCGTCCATCGGGGGCCTGTGCCGGGGACAGCGGAAAAGCCAGGTTGTACAGGACAGGAACCAATTGCACCCCGCCGCTCGGAAGGGCATCGACGGTGAACGTCCTGACCGCTTGCGCCGCAGGCTGCGTCGCTTCGCGGTGAGCCGCGTCGCTCGGGACCAGCCGGATGCGGTGGGCCCCGGCGCCGAGACCGTAGACGGTGAACGATGTGGATGTCGCCCAGCGCACGAAGGAGGTGCGCTGGCCATCGTACAGGACGCCGTTTTCCTGATTGATCCCGGTGCCGCCATAAAACCGGTATGGAGTGGGATCTTGGTCGACATAGACGTGCAGATGCGGTTCCCCTGGCGGTCCGACGGAAAAATCCTGAGTGGTAAAGGTCGCCGTCGTGCGGCCGGCCGGCACTGTGGCCTCCGAGGCCGGACTGACGAGGGACACGGACGCTGTGGGGCTCAGGCCTGGAGGCGCGGGGTTGTCGCCGTCTCCGCAGCCCGACCACCAGCTTGAGAGCGTGAGGGCTAGGGCGACTGCGAGGCGTCGTCGGTATCGGTGTCTGAAGAAGGCCTTGCTCGGTTCCATGTGCGTGGTGCCTCCCCCTCTTGTAGCAGAAAACGGCGGGTGTTGTGAGGGAGGTCTGTGTCGCAGCACGATTGTCTGAGGTCGCCTTAGCAGGATGTTGAAACAGCCCGCCAGCTTTGTTCTCGCATCGCTCTGAGGCTCACCGTACGGAACTCACTGGTGGCAAAATGCCTCTCCGCTCGCATCTGATCGAAGCGAGCGGTTCAAGCGAAGCTTGGTATGTACGGGTTCACCTCCTCGCTCGCTGCGGTCGCCCCGTGGACAGGCGCGTCTCGGACTTCGGCGAGCTCAGTCGAGCCACGCGCCGGGGTTGGGCGGGTGAGAAGGTCGGTCTTTTTGAACATCCTGTGGGCTATGCTGATTCGGCCCGGGACCTCCAAGAGGCTACGCTTTTCTGTGTCAAGGCAGTTTTTCAATGGCCTGCTAGGACCGTCCGATCAGACCTGTCCCATCTGCTCGTATGGCCGCCGGGCAGAGTGGGGGGACGTCTCGTGGGATTCCAATGGTGTGAGGGCAGAGACGGTCAGCGTGGCGATGCCGAATTGTTCTTCGACCAGGCCGCGGAGGAGATACGGCCGATCGGCCACGAGCAGGTGGCAGGAGCGTCGATACACGTCGGGGAAGATCGTCGCATCGTAGAGGGCCGTCAGGTCCTCGAACGTGGCGAATTCCATCGGAAGGCCATCTTTGGTTTCGGCGAATTTTTCCGTGATGAGCACGCCGACCATCGTGACGATCCGGCCGACATGTTGCGCCATGGCGGCGCCTGCGACCGTGTCGATCCGCCGCAATTGCGCGCGATACAAGTCCAGAGGATGGCAGCTGAAGAGCAAGCCGAGCGTCTCCAGTTCGTGCGCCAGCTTGCGGGCCGGCCGATACTCGTCCGGAATGGGCAGGTTGACGGAGCCGGCGCGTGAGCCGGCATAGAGGCGCCAGAGCAGCGCCGGCCTCGTGAGTTCCCCGGCGATGGAATCACAGGCTCCGGAGCGCACCAGCGCCCGCGCCTGTCGTTGATCGAGTGTCACCCGCGTGAGCAAGTCCTGAAACGACCGATACGGGCCGTGGTGCGTCCGTTCCTCGACGAGCTGCTTCCCGACCGCTTCCGGCAACGTCTTGATCTGCATGAGGCCGATGCGGATGTGCCGCCCCGTGCCCGTATAGGCCCAGTCGCTGGCATTAACGTCGGGCGGCAAAATGGTCAGGCCCATGCGCCGCGCTTCCGACAGGTACGCATAGGCCGAATAGAATCCGCCTTGGTTGCTGATGACCGCGGCCATGAATTCCGCTGGATAGTGGGCACGCAGGTAGGCCGACTTGAACGACACTTGCGCATAACTCGCCGAGTGCGGTTTGCAAAAGCTGTAGCCGGCGAAGCTCAAGATCATCTGCCAGATCTGCACGATGACGTCCGGTGACGCGCCGTTTTTGGCGGCGCCGCGGCAAAACTGATCGCGGTAGTCCCGCAGCTGCTTCTCCTTGTGTTTCTTGCTGAGGATTTTCCGGAGCTGATCAGCGTCTTCGACCGAAAAGTCTGCGAGCGCCATTGCGACCTTCGTCACGTCCTCCTGATAGACCATAATGCCGTAGGTCTCCTCGAGCATGGCGTCGAGCCGCGGATGCCAGGATTGATAGGGCGCCCCCTGCGCGCGGCGGACGAACTCGTCGACAAACCGGTTGGCCGCGGGCCGGATGAGCGACGACACGATCACCAGGGCCTCGAAGACGTCCAAGCGCGCGGCGCGATCGGCCGGCATCCCGCCCCAGAGCTTCTTGAGCAAGAGTCGCGTGGCGGGCGACTCCACATAAAAACATCCCATGGTGTCGCCGTGGCGGATCAATGCCTGCGTGGCCGGGTCGGCCAGCGGATCCCAGGCCGCATAGTCGATCTCGCGTCCGGTGTGGCGGGCGATGGCGCGCAGCGCGTCGCGGATAACGGCCAGCGACCGGTTGCCCAACAGATCGATTTTCACCAATCCCGCCTCTTCCGTTTGCTCCTTTTCCCATTGGATGACGGGAATCCCTTTGGCCGCGATCTCCACCGGGACGTACCGGCGGATTTCGTCCGGCACGATGACGACCCCGCCGCAATGGAGGGAGAGGTGCCGGAAGTGACTCTCGACTTGAACGGCCGAACGTAGGATCAGCGGCCACGGTTCTTTCAACTGCAGCGCCAAGCTCAGCCGCTGGGCCCACACAGCCGCCGTGGGCGGGGCGTCGAACGAGACGAAATCTTTGCGCCGCAGAATCAACGACGAGACACGGCCGATCTCCGTGGCGGGGATGCCATGGACCTTGGCGACCTCTCGAATCGCCGCGCGGATGCCCAGCGCATTTTGGTTGGCGACCATGGCGGCTTGGGTGGCGCCGTAGCGTTCGAACACCCAGTCGAGAATGTCGTCGCGCTCGTCCCAGGGAAAATCGATGTCGATGTCGGGCGGATCCTTCCGGCCCGGATTGAGAAACCGCTCGAAAAACAGATTGTGCCGGAGAGGGTCGACGTGTGTGATGGCGAGACAGTACGACACGATCGAGGCGGCCACGGAGCCGCGACCGCAGGTCCGCGGCGCCTGCCGGACGATTTCTTCGACCACGAGAAAGTAATCGGCGAACCGTTTGTGGCGAATGATCGCAAGTTCATATTCGATGCGGGTGCGAATGGTCGGCGAAAGTGTGCCGTAACGTGTCACGGCCCCGGCATAGGTGCGGTCGCGCAGGAGTGCGAACGCCGCATCGCTTGAAAGCCGGCGAAAGGCGGGAAAGATGGTTTCGCCGAAGCGCCAGTCGGTGTGGCAAGCCTCGGCGATGCGCGCCGTGTTCTCCAGCGCCTCCGGGACGTGGGGAAACTGCCAGGCCATCCGGTCGGACGGCATCAACCACTGGTGTGGCGTGCAACAGGCCGACGCGGGTAGGCGGGAGAGCGTTGTGTTCAGCGCAATGGCGCGCAGCAGCCGATGCACCGCAAAGTCGTCCGGCCGCGCAAAGTGCACGCGGTTCGTGGCGGCCGGCGGGAGCCGCATGCGTCGGCTGAAGAGCAGCGTCTGGTGCATGGCCGGTCCCGGCGTCAATTCGACGTACAGGTCTTCCGTGGAATCTTGCGCCCAGGCGGTGAGGGCCGGCTCATCGTCGCTCAGGACGATCAAGCCGGCGCGGTATCGCGCGACCGCGGTGATGACGTCGAACGTCGGATCGGTATGGCGGGCCGAGATCAGGCGGCAGAGGTTGGCATAGCCCTCCGGCGTCTTGGCCAACAACAGGACCCGATGCGCGTCCGTCGTGAGTTCGACGCCGAGAATCGGTTTGAGTTGGGCCTCGCGCGCCACGCTTAGGAATCGGATGGCGTTGTAGAGGCCGTTGGTATCGGTCAACGCAAGCGTAGAGGCACCCTGTGCCCGCGTAGCGCGGCAGAGCGTCTCGAGCGAGGAGACGCCCTGCATGGGGGAATAGTCAGAGTGGACGTGCAGGTGGACGAAGGGCGGCATATCCCCACCTCACGGCGTGATCGCCGAATCGCGCACGCACACGATCCAGGGCGACCGAGAGTTGTTGGCGGCGGAGACGCGTGGCGTGGTCGGGAGACGGCTCCGGGGCAAACAGCGGCAACTGTTCGAGCGGCGAGCCGAGGCTTTCCATCCTGAGCGTCATAGCGTGCAGACGGATGCGGCGCTGAAAACCGGTCAGCACGAGCGTTTTGAGAATCGGCATCCAGTCGTGTTCCCAATAACTGCCACTGGCCCGGTGGTGCTGCAGGGTCCGTTCGGTGTGATCACTGTGGCGCAGGATCAGGATCAGCCGGCGGCAGACACGCTGTTGCTGCCGAAGCTGACGGCAGAGTTGAGCCAGGAGTTCATAGGCATGGCCCAGCACGATCTCATCGTCGATGGCATCGGGATCGAGCGATCGCGTCGTTTCCAACGACGGTTGTTCCACGAGCGGCTGGACCGGCGTGGGATCGATGCCGAGCGACCATTCGTGGAGCACGCGCGCGGCTTGCCCGACCACCAGTTCAAGATGGGCCAATGGCGTGCCGGCAATGGCCCCGAACGTGCCGAGGTTGAGATCGTCCAGCGTCGTGCGCAGTTTCGAGACATGGTGCGGGGTGAGTCCTGGAAGCAGGCTCGTTGGCAGCGGCTCGAGAAACGTCTGTTCGGCGCCGGGGAAAATATTGACGAGTTCGGACGGCTGTCCCCACGCGGTGGCCGCGAGGCGGGAGACGAGTTTATTGCCGGCAATGCCGATGACGCCGGCGAATCCATGCCGCTGTTGAATCTCACGCTCGAGTCGCGCGGCGGCGTCCACCGTGCGTCCATAGAGCCGCGTCGTGCCGGTCAGGTCGAGATAAAAGTAGCCGGGGAGCACCGGTTCCCACAGTGGCGCAAAGCCGGCGATCAGCCGTTCCAGTCCTTGATGGGCGGCTCGTGTGCGGTGCGGATCCGGCGGGAGGATGCGGAGCGCGGGGCAGAGCCGACGCGCGTGGTCGATTGACATGCCGGGGGCAATGCCGTCGTCGAGCGCTTCGGCGGAGGCTTCGAGCAGGCGCGCGCGCGGCGTGTGTGTGGGGGCGATGGCGACGGGACGGGTCGCGAGCGAACGGTCGATTTGGCGCGCCAAGGCGATGCCGAACGACGGAATCTGAAAGCAGACAATCTGGCGGTCCATATGATAAGGAGAGGTCTCAAATTGTAGCCAATGGTTACAATAAAACTGGGCCGAGTCAAGTACGTAGGATGATGGAGGTGATTGGGAGTGAGAAAGGATATAGCAAGGAAGGTGCGGCCCTTCGCGACCGCGCCTTTCGCGGGTTCCCTTCCACGGCGGTCTGAAGCGGAAGCCTTCTGGAATTCCCTCCGCCGCGATCCGTCGATCGCGGTGCGTCGGTCAGTTCCAGCTTTCCTCCTTCAGCCGCCGGGTGGGCTCCCAGCCGCTCCGGCGAAGTCGCTCCACGCCGCATCCTTCCTTAGAGAGTGGGCGGGGACAGATCGCTAATGGATCTGTCCCCGTTCGGAGGGGAGTGCAGTGACTCGATGTGGATGGGTCACTTTCGATCAATGGTCTCACCTTGTTCGGTCGCCCTGAACTGTCCTTTGTGCTAAAAGAGCAAGAAAAGCGACAATCCCGACAGATAGAAAAACAGCTTGGCAAGACGTTTATTCTAATGCCACCCATGCGACAGACCAAAAAAGAACTGCGGGAGCGAAGACGGGCAACAGCGGTTGAGAAGTTACTGGCATTGCGGAAACGGGGACGTAGGGTGACCGAGAGCGAAGTCAGCTCGGCGAGGAAACGCGGAAGGCCGTGACGGTCGCAAAGCACGAACACACCCGAACGATTTCCGAGGCCGTTGTCTCGGCCCGACTTTATTGTTTGACCCCTCTTGGAAGCACGTATCTTTCAACAGATCACTTTCCTCGACGACGCGGAAGCCTTTGAGGATTTTGGACAGCCCACCGGTAGCAGGGGAAAGAGATCATGTAGTACTGAATTGCGATGGACGCGAAGGATCGAAATTTCTCGTCGTTCCAGAGCGCTACAATCTTCCATCGCGGTTCGCGGCCAATCTGCTTGTCTCCTCGATACACCCAACCACGATATGTGTCTAGCTTCCGTCTTTGGTCAGTTTGCCAATGGCCGTGAGGAATTGACGGGAAAAAGTCTGCATCGGCCTGGTGAAAGTGCCACGCGTGAAGTCCAGTGGTGAATGCCGCAATGAATTTGACGAGTGGCGGTTCGAGCGGCTGCTGGTCTTTTTCCATGGATAATCTAGACTCGCCTGGACCTTCGGGCGGGGCCTTCGGTTCCGTCTCACCGCCCGGGTGTTCATCGTCATCCTCAAATTCCTGGTCGCGCAGGATCTTGGCGGCAGTGCGCACCTCAAGCGTTCCGGGTTCCCCGCAATCTCGGATGAATCGCAAGCGTGGTAGATACTCATCCCAGGAAAGCGCTCCGCTCATCAATGTGACGTGACTAATGCAGAGATATAGCTGCGCGCCCACTTTCGAAAGTCGCATGTGTTGTTTGAGCCGCATGGGTTCTCCTTCCACTATCCGGCCCGACCGAAATGCATCCTCCTAGTGATAAGCGTCACCTTTCATCCAGCTTTTCTCGAGGGTCGATGTGGGATGGGAGGCATATGAACTGTTGTGTTGTTCCGCCCTTTTCTCGATCGTCCTTCGAGCCGTGAAATATATTCACTCTGTGGTTGGCTTTATTTATCTGAATATCTGGATCTTCTGATTTGAAAATTGTTCGAGCGGAACTGGCTGTGCTTTCAAGATTTTCCAGTAGTCCCCTGAGACAATCCTCTCGCTTCTGAAATGCGTCGGTGATCCTCCAGCTAAATATCCTCGCTTTCTCTTTGAAGTTGCGCGGGTCGAAGAGATCATCGGTGAATGCTGACACTGGTATACCGATAGCAGTTCGTGATTGCTTGGTCCACAGTACCCAGGCGCACTCATCTCCAGCAGCTGGAGCGGCTAGAAACAAGGTGAAAATGACAGTGAGGCTGGTCGATATTTTCATGATTACCCCCGGCTTAGGATTCTGGAGCATACTCTTCAAAACATCTTTTGCCGTCCGCCGGCCCAGAATGAGACTTACTGGCCTCGGTTCATCTGTTTGTACTGCTCCATCTTCCTCTTCACATCCTCCATCTTGGCGGCATGATCCATCCGCTTGAACCTGGGTGGGGGCGCAAGGAGACTCTCGTCGATCTCGGTCGCCTCGATCTCCGTCGCTTCCTCCGTGACTTCCACCTTCTCCGACTCGTCACGACCGATCACGCGCAGAGGAAACCCTCCGACCTTAATCACATCGAGGACCCAGGAGGGGGCGAAGCCCTGATCCAACGTGGCAGTCATCCACTGATAGTAGGCGCTGTTGCTGATCCCCTTCGCGATGCAGGCTTCCGTCGTGCTGTTGTCGTCGTTGTCTTTTTAGAGAATGATCTCACAGGTGTAGCCGGCAACTTTGTCGCTCTTCCCGGTCCGTGAACGGGTGATCGTGGCCGCGAGCGGTTTGCCATGACCGGTGGGGACGCTTGCCCAGGGTACGACCGTGTAGGTCTTTTCCCTCTGATCGGTGACGAACGTTTCTTTCTTGACCGCTCGACTGCGGTGGGGTTTCCGTTTGAACGATCGACGCGAGCCTTGTCGCCTTTGAAATACGCCCTCTCGATCGCGCTCTCCCCCCTTCGGAGGAATTCTTCACGGTGGCCACGCCTCTAAATGATCCGGTGAGAGCGAGGCCGGACAACGTCAGCATGGCCAGCGCGACCGCCAAAACCATGAATCGCATCATCGTCCGCTCCTTTCGAACCATACAGTGCATCGCTTGGCAGGAGTATGCGCTCCTCGGCAAAAAAACGCATCGGGTGGTCACCTGGCCACAGCAAACGACAGGGCCGGTTCGCCCCTTGTCGACTTCCGGGACCGTTCCGAGCGGGGACAAATCCATCGACGGTTTGTCCCCGCCCACTCTTTTTCAAAGGGAGGGGCGACTACGAGCGACTTGCGCCGGAGCGGCTGGGAGCCCACCCGGCGGCTGAAGGAGGAAAGCTGGAACTGACGGACGCACCGCGATCGATGGATCGCGGCGGAGGGAATTCCAGAAGGCTTCCCCTTCAGCGCGCCATGGAAGGGCTGCCGCGAGAGGCGTCGGAAGCGAGAGATCGTCGCCTCCCTGTGGGGCTGTGACATGACCGTTCGGACCAGAACCTCCCGCCTCCTCCTTCATTGACTCTTCCGCGTAGCCTGTGGTACCGTCCAACGATTTTTCGCCTCCACGGAGGCGCCTATCCCTCGCTCCGGTCTACGAACCGGGGCCTTTGTCCAGGAGGAAGCTCTGCATGGAACTCTACGAGTCCCTGTTCATTATCCGTCCGTCCTTAACCGACGAGGACACGACCACGCTCATCGACAAGATGAAGGGCGTGGCCGAAAAGTCCGGCGCCCAATTCATGAAGGCGGAAAATTGGGGCCGCCGCAAGTTGGCCTACGAGGTCAAGCGCGAGCGGAAGGGGACGTACGCCTACTTCTATTTCAAGGGTCCGGGCAACGTGGTCGGCGAGTTGGAACGGGCCTATCGTCTGGAAGACTCGATCGTCAAATTCTTGAGCGTGCGCTTGGAGAAGGAGCCGGTGGCTCCGCAACCGTCCACCACGACGCACGAGCACGCCAGTGAACGGTTTTAACAAAGTCATCCTGATCGGCAATCTCACCCGCAACCCCGAGTTGCGGTACACGCCGGGGGGCACGCCCGTCGCGAGCTTCGCCTTGGCGGTGAATCGGCGATTCCGGCAGGGTGAGGAGATGAAGGAAGAGGTCTGCTATATCGACATCGTCGTGTTCGGCAAGCAGGCCGAGCATTGTGGGCAGTACTTGAGCAAGGGAAGCGGCGTGGTCGTCGAGGGGCGGCTGCAGCAGCGGCGCTGGGAAACGGACGATGGGCAGAAGCGCAGCAAGCATGAGGTCGTTGCCCAGACCGTGACCTTCATGCCGAAGCGTCAAGACGGCGGTCACGACGTCCAACATGGGGCCGGTCCGGATGAAGCGCCGGCGCCGTACGAATACGAGGAACAATCCTAACGGTCGTTGCACGATAGTTGGAAAGCCGCCCAGCGATGCGAGAACGAAGCTGGGTGGATGTTCAGTATCATGCTAGGAGGTTGTTGTGGGTATGATGGAACGTGGCGGAGGGGGCGGAGGAAGCGGAGGGGGCGGTGGCCGAATGTCGCGGCGGAAAGCCTGCCGGTTCTGTGTGGACAAGACGCCGATCGACTTCAAGGACGTCGGGCTGATCAAGGGGTTCCTGACCGAGCGCGGCCGCATCATCCCTCGGCGCATGTCTGGTAACTGCCTCGGCCATCAGCGGGAACTGACCTCCGCGGTCAAACGCGCGCGGCATATTGCGCTGGTGTCGTTCGCCGAGGAACGGTAATGAAGGAACTGTTCTTGGAGAGGGAGGTTGGCCTCATGGCGTCCAACAGCCCACTGGCGTACAACCTATCTGAAATACTTTCGGAAGGCCTCGAAGTCGATCGAGACGCGACGGCGGCCGATCTCGGACTGTCCGAGGAGGATGCCCGGCTCGAGGGGACGCTTCACGTCAGCGCGACGCTCCACAAGCAGGATTCGTGCGTGTTGGTGACCGGGTTGATCGACGGCACGGCGTTGCGGCAGTGCGTCCGCTGCTTGAAGTCCTTTGCCGAGCCGCTGTTGGTGTCGTTCAGCGGGGAGTTCGCCAAGAAGCCGACCAAGCCCGCGCCGCCGGCTCGATCCAAGCCCGGCAAGGCGGCCCCGAAGGCCGAGCCGGAGGAGGCGGACGATACGGACGTCTACGAATACGCCGGCGAAGTCATCAATCTGGCTCCGATGTTACGCGAGCAGGTGATTCTCGCGGAACCGATGCAGCCGATTTGTCGGGACGAGTGCCTAGGGCTCTGTCCCGTGTGCGGCCAAGATCGGAATCAGGTGGCGTGCCGGTGCCAGACCTCCGCAGAAGGTACACTCGCGGAGAAATTGCGGGCCGCCCAAGCCAAACAGACACAGAAACAATCCTAAATAGAGTCTGAGTTCATCACGCAGGTAGGACACCATGCCAAATCCGAAACATAAGCATTCACGGGCGAGACGGGACAAGCGCCGGACGCAGAAATTGCGCATTGCCCCTCCAGGTTTTTCCCTGTGTCCCCAGTGCCATACCCTGAAGTTGCCGCATCGCGTCTGCCTTACCTGCGGCTTCTATAAGGGGAAGGCCATCATTGCGGTCGAGGAATCGTAGCCTGTGCCTCCCGTTGTGGCCGTCGTGACCAGTCGCGGCGGTAAGTCGACGGGTGTCCATTCACGGTCGTATCGAGCGACGCCACTCCAAGACTCTGCATGAAGATCGCCCTTGATGCGATGGGTGGGGACCATGGACCTGGTCCCATCGTCGAAGGCGCCATCCAAGCGGCAGCCGAATCCAACGTCGAGATCGTGTTGGTCGGGGATGAATCCCAGGTGCGCGAGCATCTGCGGAAGCAGAACTGTACCGACGCCCGCCTCTCCGTGCGCCATGCGCCGCAGGTGGTGGAGATGCATGAATCGCCAACCCAAGTGGCGCGCAAAAAGCGCGACTCCTCCGTCTGGATCGCGACGGAGCTCGTGAAATCGGGAGAAGCCAAAGCGGTCATCAGCGCGGGCAACACCGGCGCCAGCATGGTGGCGGCGTTTTTCGTGCTGGAAAAGACCAAGGGGGTTGAGAGGCCCGCCATCGCGACGTCGTTGCCGACGTTGACGGGATCGGCGGTCATGCTGGATGTCGGTGCCAACGTCGATTGTTCGGCGCAACACCTCGAGCAGTTCGGCCTGATGGGCAATGAATACGCCAAACATCTCTTGAACAAGCCCAACCCCCGCGTCGGACTGCTGAGCATCGGTGAAGAAGACACGAAGGGCAATGAAGTGACCAAAGAGGCATTCAAACTGCTCAAAACCAGCCCGATCAACTTTATCGGGAACGTGGAAGGGCGCGAGGTGTACAGCGGCGAAGCCGATGTCGTGGTCTGCGACGGGTTCATCGGCAACGTGGCGCTCAAAATCTCCGAGGGCGTGGCCGACACCATCAAGAAACTCCTGCTCAAAGAAATCAGCGGGTCGTTCTGGGGACGGTTGGCTTACCCTCTGATCGCGGTGCCGCTGCTGAACCTCAAACGGAAAATCGACTATGCGGAGTTCGGGGGAGCCCCGTTGCTCGGTGTGAACGGGATTTGTATGATCTGTCACGGACGGTCGTCGGCCAAAGCCATCAAGAATGCCGTGCGTCGGGCCAAGGCCCTGGCCGAGAGCCGGCTCAATGAACTGATCCAACAAGACATCGAGGAAAGTTTGTCGCGCCGTCCGCCGGCGCCACCGCAGGAAGCCCGCGCATGAACGCCCGCATCACCGGCACCGGCTCCTACACGCCCGAACGGGTGTTGACCAATGTGCAGCTCGAAGCGATGGTGGCGACGTCCGACCAGTGGATTGCGGAGCGGACCGGCATTCGCAGCCGTCGTATCGCCGCCCAAGGTGAAGCCTGTTCCGATCTTGGCGTGAAGGCCGCCGAACGTGCGCTGAAGGCGGCTGGGGTTGCTGCGGGCGACCTCGATATGATTCTGGTGGCCACCTGCACGGGCGATCAGCCGCTGCCGTCCACCGCTTGTCTCCTGCAGCACCGGTTGGGTGCCGTACGCGCGGCCGCCTGCGACGTCTCTGCCGCCTGTTGCGGGTTTGTCTATGCGTTGGGGGTCGCGAACGCCTATGTCCGGACCGGATTTCGCCACGTCCTGATTGTCGGCTCGGAGGTGATGTCCTCGATCACCGACTGGACCGACCGCAACACCTGTATCCTCTTCGGCGACGGAGCCGGGGCGGCGGTGCTGAGCGCGACTGAGGAAGGGCGGGGCGTGTTGTCCACGCATCTGCATTCGGACGGGGCCATGTGGGATTACATTCATGTGCCGGGCGGCGGATCGCGCCTGCCGCCCACCGAAGCGATGATCGAGTCCCGTAGCCAGTATATTAAGATGCGTGGCAATGAGACCTTCAAGGTCGCCGTGCGCACGCTGGAAGACATCGCCCGCGATACGGTGGCGGCCAACGGCCTCCGCCTCGAGGACGTCGATCTCTACGTTCCGCACCAGGCCAACATCCGGATCATCCGCGCGGTCGCCGAGCGCCTCGGGTTGCCGGAGCAGAAGGTGTTCATGAACATGGATCGGTATGGGAATACCTCTGCTGCGTCGATCCCGATTGCGCTCGACGAGGCGGTGCGCGACGGACGGATTCGCGACGGCAGTGTGGTGATGCTGGGGGCCTTCGGGGCCGGCCTCACCTGGGCCTCGGCGCTCATCCGGTGGTAGGTCGTTCGCAGTGGAACAAGTGCGCAAAAACGCGCGGATTTTCCCGTTGACAAGCGATCGACTTTCCCCCATATCTTACGCCCCATGACGGCAGGAATCGGACTGGTTTTTCCAGGCCAAGGCTCGCAGTCGGTGGGGATGGGGCGCTCCCTGTACGAGGCGTTTCCGGTCGCCCGCCGCACGTACGAGGAGGCCTCCGAGGTCTTGGGCTATGACATCGCCGCGCTTTGCTTCGACGGGCCTGCAGAACGCTTGAATCTCACGGAGTATACGCAGCCCGCGTTGTTGACCGCGAGCGTGGCGGCCTTCCGCGTCCTCGATACGGAACGGCTCACGCCGCTGGCTGTGGCTGGTCACAGCTTGGGCGAATACAGCGCCTTGGTGGCGGCGAAGGCGGTCAGTTTTTCTGAGGCCGTGTCACTCGTGCAGAAACGCGGCCGATACATGTCGGAGGCTGTGGCCCCGGGCACGGGTCTTGTGGCGGCCTTGCTGGGTATGGCGGCTGATGCCGTGCGCGCGGTGTGCCAGGAGGCGTCATCGGTCGGCGTGGTGGCGGCCGCCAATTTCAATTCTCCCGGGCAAGTGGTGATCGCCGGCGAAAAGGCCGCGGTCGAAAAAGCGATTGAGCTCGCCAAGAGCAAGGGCGCACGGAAAGCGATTCCCTTGCCGGTGAGTGTGCCGGTGCATACGCCGTTGATGAAAAGTGCCGCGGACCGATTGGCGAAGGATCTGGCCGCTGCACGCTGGTCGAATCCGGTGATGCCTGTGGTGAACAACGCCGAGGCGAAGGCGCTTCGAACGGCGGAGGAGATCCAGCCGTCGCTAGTGCGGCAGTTGCCATCTTCCGTTTTGTGGGAAGATTCGATCAAAACGATGATGAGCCTTGGTGTGAAGACATTCGTGGAAGTGGGGCCGGGGTCCGTCTTGACGGGCTTGATCAAGCGGATCGCGTCGGACGCCGCGACGCAGAACGTACAGGATCCGCAGACCCTCGAGGCCACCTGTGCGGCGTTGGGGCTAGCGGTTCCGGCGCGAGCCTAGGGACTGGGATCGTCGACGAAAGGAACGTGGGGGATGTCGTCATTGAGCGGAAAGGTTGCCATCGTCACCGGCGGGGCGCAGGGGATCGGCCGGGCGATCGCGGAAACGTTGGCTAAGCACGGCGCCGACGTCGGTATCGCGGATCTCGATCCCGGGCGCGCGCAGGATGCCGTGAAGGCGGTGGAGCAGCTTGGGTGCCGGGCCATGGCCGTGAAGGTGAACGTCGCCGAGGCAGCGGACGCCAAGGCAATGATTGATCAGGTGGTCAAAGCGTGGGGCAAGGTCGATATCCTCGTCAACAATGCCGGCATCACCCGCGACGGGTTGCTGCTCCGCATGC
>CAYUYE010000026.1:0-28078 GCA_964449255.1 uncultured Nitrospira sp.
CCTTCGAGAATCTTGCAGTCATCCACACCCCGGCACCCGCAGAGGGTTGAACCCTCGGGGCAACTGTAGGACAGCGGTCGGCCAAAACGCGCCGCCGGACCAGGCGACAGGGGAACCATCGGCGCAGTTCCACCGCGAACCACTCCCCGGCCATGAATCGCTCCCTCGGCCAGTTCGGTTGGTTCAGAGGCCGGCCCTGGGTCGGCAACCGACTGCTCCGCGGCTTGCTCACCAACGGTCTCATCGGGAAGCGGACCGGGCGGCGTCAGGAATTCGTCGAGTTTGTCCTGTCTCCACCTCGCCAGGTCAGCCGCCGGCGGGACTTCGTCCGGCTGTTCGCCCGACGGGTCCTCCACGCCGCGCGGCAGAATGCTCGGGAGCGCGCCCTTAATCGTTTGCACGGCCTTGATTTTGTCGTTCAGACCAGGAAAATCCGCCGCGCGGTAGTGTTTCCCGGCCACCGTGACGACATCATAGGCCCAACACAGATTCACACCCCACGTGCGCTTACACCCGACGAGTGAATCGTTCTCCTTGAAGCTCTTGAGCGTGAGATTCGTATTGAGCGGCACGTTCGTTCCAGCCGGGCACAAAAACGTCCACATGTAGGGGGTCGTGCTGCCCACCTGTGTGCGCGTGGACAGATTGATGCCGGTCGTTTGATGGTCGTAGATGACCCATTCCTTCTCGATGAACAGCGCGAAGACCTCTCCGCATTTGAGTGGCCCGCTTCCTGCGCTGAGCCGTTGGACCTTCATGTACCCGTTGGGTGATGAGGTCCAGCCCAGATTCGCGCCCATTCGGTCCGTCTCTTGAAGATACAACCCTTGGTCGAGGTTGTAGAGACTATAGGGCAACCCCTCATACAGGGCTCCGGCATTGCCGACGACTCTCCACCCATCCCTCTGCAGGGCATGGACCTGGGCCACCTCGGTCACCAAGGCTATCAGCACCGCACCAAGCACCGTCATCAGCATTTTCATCGGCCCTCTCCTCCTGAGATAGAAGCGGCCCTCGAGGCTACTTTGTTTCAGGCCCCGGCGCACCTGAACTTGGTGGCTCATCCGACACGTCGGTGAGCTTCTCGCTCAACCACTTTTGCACGTCCTCTTGAGGAGGCATCACGTCGTCGTCGACCTCGGCCTGAGCTTGCCCTTCCACCCCACGTGGGATCACGACACCAAGGCCCGGCACGTCCATGCGGCGGTAGTTTTGGCCTCGGATCGTCGTCACGTCGTTTGCCCAGCACAAGTTCACGCCCCAGATGCGTTTGCACCCCACAACCGAGTCATTCCCGCGTATGTTCTTGAGCGTCACCGGCGCGTTTAAGGGCACCACCCCAGCCGGGCATCCGGTAAACTCCCACTGATAGGCCGCGTCGTGAGGCTTCAGTTGGGTCCTGGTCGACAAATTGATGCCGGTGGTTTGCTGATCGTAGATCACCCATTCTTTTTCAATGAACAGTCCGAAGCGTTCCCCGCACCTCAGTGGACCCGTCGAAGGGACCACGCGTTGCACCTTCATGTGTCCATTGGGACCGGAGGTCCACCCCAGATTCGCCCCTGTTCGGTCTTTCTCCTCTAGATGCAAGCGCTGGTCGAGGTTGTAGAGGCTGTATCGGGCGCCCTCGAAGATGCCGGCGCCGCCACCTTTCACTTCCCATCCGACCATATCCATCGCCTCCACAGGCGATAGCGCCAGCCCTAGAGCCAGCCCAGCCACTGCCGTTCCCGACACCATCTTGCCCCACCTCTTTCGCAATCGAATCACGCCTTTCATTTTTTGCCTCCTTTTTTGTGCACCGTGATTGCCTCTTCGCTATCTGAGGTTACGGATAATCTGGTTCGCGGCCTCCGCCCGGGCTTTCTGAAGTGCAGCAAGCATTTCATAGTATTGCTTCAGTCTTTGCATAGCCCGCTGCACACAGGCCGGGTCGCAGTCTTTCCGCGCCATGACGCCGCTGTAGGTTCCGGTGGCCTCGAGCCCCGTGCCGTCCGGACGCACCCACACGATGTAATGCTCATCCCCCTCCTGGGCGAGGGTCACAGCCGCGGGTGCTTCAAGTTTGATGGGAACAGTCACCGGAAGCGCCGCAATGGTCGTCTGAAGGCGCTCGCGATCAGTCGTGGTAGGGGTCAGTTGTAACTGGTCCACAGCCACCATCGAAACGATATAAGATCCCGCCGGCGTCGACCGATCCTCGCCGCCTGGTCCCACGAAATGCACGGATTTGTCGAGGGCAATCGTGGTAGGCGACGGATCCTCTTTGACCGTCGCGCAGCCAACCACCAACACCAAGATGCCAAGCCCCAACCACTGCACCGTGCAAATCGGTTTCATAGGTTCCTCCTGTGGAACGCCGCGCGTCCGATGGGCGGAACGCGCGGCCTCACTCGTCGCCAATCGACCTTGCTGCCAGAGACCTCTAATGGCGCGCTCCAGGCAGGTTGCTGCACCCCGACGCGAGAAATTCACAGGGCAGCTTGCCTGGGCCGCCCTGTGACCCGCCGCCTGGGCCAGGGGCGCTAATCTGAATCGTCTCAACCTCAAAGAAACGCGTCTTTCTCCCCTTCATGCCACGGTCCGGCCCCGGGCAGGTCGACAAACGCCCCACCTCTTGAGTGAGCTGGGCCGTGCTGTAGTACGTCGTAATCTTGCAGGTGGCGCCAGGGGGGAGCGCGCGCTCCTGAATGCCCTGGCTATCCGGCGTCGGTGTCGGCTCCTCGGCGAACACCGAACCGGCCACTCCCATAGCGAGCAGACCCGCCGCCATCATTGCCCTACCCGTCCCACGACCAACACCGTGAAGACTGCGTGGCCGATTCCCTTCCATGACGAACCTCCTTTGAATGGTATGGCTGAGCTGACTGTCTTAGCTGGTTCGTCGAAGGCTCGGCGCGAGAGGTTCATGACGAGAAATACTCCGAATGAGGGCGGCGAATAATTTCGACGCAATCCACACGTGCTAAGGCCGCACGCTGCTGATCATCACGTCTTCCATTTTCACCACGATGAACTCGATATTCTTCACCTTCCCACGTCCCTTCTTCTTCGCGAGCGCCACGTCATTTCCGTCAACGTCCGACGGGAGCGACGTGATGGCCTGCTGGAGCGGCAGCATTTGCCGCTCCGAGGCCATGGCCCGATTGAGACCCGGCGTATCCTTCGCCTTGGAGGCCTGCGCCTTCAACACCGCCACACGCGCGCCAAGCGCTCGCCAGGTACCCATTAGACGGGGCACGCCGGCGGCCACCACAGCCTGAGGGTTGCTGCCCGGGCGCGCCAAGGCCTCGTCGAGGCGTTGGAGCTCGCCCTTGAGGGTCACAAGATCTTTGTAGATCACGGCCTCCATCCCGGACAGCACGCGAGGCGGCTTCATGGGGACCTGTTGTGGATCAGCGGCCGAAGCCAATGACCCACCGGACATCCCCAGCATGATGCACACGATCATCACGGCGCTGACGCTTCCGCATTGCGGACCGCTCGGTTCATTGAGTCTGTTACCTTTCGACACTTCTGGATACTCCTTTCACCCACGATCACTTCTTCCCATCCGACGGCTCGGCAGGAGCAGGTGCGCTGGGCGCGTGCCCACCCGGCTCACCTTCCACCCCGCGTTACCGCACACCGACCATCGGGGCGCGCGGGAGCTTCATGCTGTCCTTGCCCGGTCCAGTCTCGACCGTTGTCGATTTACCGTGTCCTCGTGTCTCCCTTGTAAATCAGTCGAGATACGGATAGAAGCGCAGTGTTTTTGTTCGCTCGTAGCGAGAGTTTCTAAACCATGTGCTTTCATTCTTTGCAGACCAACTTTTCCGGATGAGGCCAAATTTCCCGCCGAGCACATGCCTGTCATCGATGGGGCCTGAAGAAAATCCGCATCCATACGAATGCTCCGATTGATGAAGCGTTCAAAGCTTCTCCCTTGCTGCACATCCGTCACGGCATCACACGGTAGTGCTTGATCCAGATTTCGTCCTCACCTGGATCATTGTCGAGTAGGATGACGTGCAGCTGACCGCCTGGGAGTTGCGGCGACTGTCCGCCATCCAAGTCCCAAAAGGTAATGCCTTCCGGCTCTTGCCGTCCTAGGTGACTTGGATGCCACTCAAACACGAAGGATCCCCAATTGGATGGATTCCGAGACTCGGTGGACTTCGCCACATACTGGAATGGCGAACCTTTAAAGACCCAGATGCCGCCGTCAGTGACCTTGCCTGTGCTTTTACCGTTCACCAAAAATAGATGGGAGCCGTCCGGCGAAAATTCCCCGCCCTGCAAATATTGCGGAATACTGATCGGCGTAATGCCGTGGAACAGTTGGACGAACCCCATGTATTGAAATGCACTCCCGACTGTCGGCGGGTTAGCCTGAAGCTTCTGGAGGTCTATGCGGTAACGAAAAATGGGGTTGGCGGCATCAACCTGATTGTTCGACGAATAGAGGTACAGCCCGTTGACCTCTAGCCGAACAGCGCACCATCCTGCCCACACTTGTTGCGTCAGAGTGTAGGAGCCAAGAAATGCAAGATCCGATGCCCGGAACACGGCAATGCCAGGTTTTCCGGAGCCCTCAATCGGAATAAAGAGAAAGCCTCTATAGTGGTCGAGATCGCCGAAATGGTTGTAGCCTGCATGCTTGAGGAGCGAAGGCATCTCGACTCTGTTGATACCAACAGGTATGCCGTTCTTGATGTTGCGGTTGATGTCGTGAGACAGCGGAAATTTCCACAGCTTCTCTTTTTGTGTAAAAAACCAGTTGCCTTGGTCATGCGCGACTCCTTGAAGGTTTTCCGCCCATCCAGGGTTATAGTTGGAGGGATAGTCGGCCAGATAGTCGATGCGGGAGATGGTGATTGGGGGTGGGAGGATATTGAGCGCGGGAGAGGGTACCTGGATGTTGGTGGGTAACCGGGGCTGTTGTGCCGCAAGTGCATTCTGCAGTTGCCCCGCGGTGATCGTTACCTCCCTCGTACCCCGCAGGCGCGTGCCGGATACCGACCCGATCGCGTCGAGGGCCTGACCGCCGGGCAGCAACAGCACCACGTGCATCACATCGGGATCCTCGCCCGATACGGTGATGGCCACTGACTGCTCGATCGTCTCTGTGTGCTTCACTTTCTGAGTGTCGAGCACGATCTCCGGTTTGCCCTCTGCGATGAAGCGCATGCGCGATTCACTTGGTGTATCGACTGCATAGGTTCCGGCGTCCACCAGGGTGTCGGTGCCGTCAGCGGCCCGAAAATGGATCGGCTTGTCGAGGACAAGCTGTGTGGCAGCCCACGCCAGCGAGCCAGCGAGCCATAGACCCACCGCGAGCAAAAGACTCAGACGGAATAGGTGACTGATGACGCTTCGTGTTTTCATAACACCCCCACGCTCTAACCAGGTGTATGGTGCCGGTGAACATGACGAGGTGACCGGCTGAACCACAATGGGGATTTCTGAACGGGCATGTCGGCCATCATTTGCCATCCTTCTCCGAGGGCGCTGGTTGTTCGCCCTCGACTCCACGGTGGAGGATGCCGCCGGTGGGTGGCGCCAGCGGTCGTACTATCCCGCCTTTGATCGGTGGGCGCGTCTGCGCCGCTTCGCAGGAGGTCGTGGTCTTGTTCCCAGCGATATACTCCCCTTGAGGCCCTTTCTTGCACAACGAGGTGGTACACACCTGACATTTCTGATTGTTGATCGTCTTATCGACACAGTTCGTGCCGCATTCATAGGTGCCTGGCGGAAGATTGTCTTTCGCATATCCTGTAGACATTGCAATGCTCAGCAAGATTGCCCCCATCATCACTGCCGATCGACCCCCGCGGGCACACACCTGCAAGGCGGGAAAGCACTCCCTATGTCGCAGAGATGTCATGATCCTTCCTCCCGGCGCGTTGAGTTGCTTGTCGTACTCACGGGTAGTCATCCGCTCATTCGTCCCGTGCGTCGAACGCCCCTATTGCTTCATGGCAGTCCGTGGATTACCTGGACCTAATGCGCCAGCGGCTGGCATCGGCCTTTCACACACTGGAGGCCCTGCTGGCACCCGCGCTGCTTCGTGATTTGGCCGAACTTCACCGCGCCGCAGGTTTCGCCCACCCCGCCCGGTGTCGTGCCGCTCCCAGGCGGCGTATTAGGATTCTGTGGAGCGGATGCGCCCAGACACCGTCCTGCGAGACAAGTCGGGCGCTCCGCCGGGCACTCGTGATTGGTATTGCATCGCAGAATGCGGCACTCTTTCCCCAACCCAAACGGTTTGGCTTGGCAGACCGTGTCGTTGGAGCATTGGGTGGTCGTTGTGCAATCGACCGCCCCGACGTCGCCGGGTCCCAGCAGGACGAGCATGCCGAACACCAGGGCGCTGACAAAGCACAAGAGACACTCGGATCGACTGCGGAGCATTCGCGTCTGGCCTATTCGCATCCTGGACTCCTTTCAATTGGTTGGGGGAGTGCGCTGCCGCTCATCCGGCGGTTCACCTGGCTCGCTCGTGGGGGCTTCCTCGATGCCGCGCGATCGAACGCCTCCCTGCGGCGCCATGCCGGGCCGGCCCCCCGGCGGACTCGGTTGCGGCTGCAGTGTGCCCGACGGCGGATTTCTCATGCCTGGCATCGTGCCTCTCGCCGCACTTCCGAGTGAGACACAGCTCGAGTTGTCACAGCAGGAGATCTCTCCGGTTGCGTCGTCGCACATGAACGCGAAGGAGCCTCCGTGTGTCTGCGCATAGTGGTCCATGTTAAGACACGCTTGGGCTCCACCTGGATTCTTGCCAGCCAGCTGCTTAAATTGGTCCGCCGAAATGGAACATGGAAATGCGCTTTTCGACGGACGCTTCGGGGCACCGTGAGCCAGCTCCACGGTGCCTGCGAACGACAGGACAACTAACAGGGTGAGCCACTGGACGGATGGTCGATACGTCATGTCATGGGTCCCCTTTCCTGCCTATCTGATCAACTCATGGTCTTTGTATCGGCCGGCAGGTACAGCTTGTACTGCCGGCGGGGCATGACCCCGGACAAAAGGGCGACAACTGTTGGCACTCTGCCGCGGTGTGGCACGAACACTCCGTGACCGGAAACGGGACTTGATAGCCGCAGAGATTCGGGGGCAACGGCGGCATTTGGCCGCGGGCTATCGGGGTGAATTCGCAGTGGGCGCTCCCGGCCGGACAGGCATTCGGAAACAGCGCCGTCAGCGCCTGACACTCGGCCTGATTGAAGCATTTGCACTGCGTGAGCATGATCGTCTCGGTGTGACAGAGATGGGCCGGCGGGCTCCCGCCCGGTTGACCGCGTTTCGGCGCCACCTTCTGGTCCGCGAGGCCCTTGATGGGCGGCAGTGTTGTCACCCCCCGTTCTTGCACCTCGCCTTGAGGTACTTCACCGGAAGGAGATGACACGCCGCTGGCCTCTTCGGCGGCCGGCAAGACAGGCGGCATGGCCAGTGTGAGTGCCAAGATCGCGGCACCCACCGGATAAATGTTTCCGTGTCCTTTGATCGTCTTCATGGTGAACCCTTCTTGCTATTTCGCGGTCGCGCCAGAGGACCCTTGTGTCTCCGGCGCGGGCGCTTGCTCGCCTTCGACGCCCCGCTGCCTGATACCGCCTTGAGGCATAGGGGGCGCAGAGAATAGCTTCGGACCGCCAGGACGCGTTGGAACAGTAGCGCGGCCAGGTTGGTTGGCCGGTTGACTCACCAGGGTGCAGGATTTCGGGTCGCTGTCTTTCGTGGCACAGCACCACCCGTTGCCGAATTCATCCGTGCAGGTAGCACCGCCGCAGACCGGGCTCGGCGTCGTCGAGCAGCTCCATTTGCCTGCGCGCTGCTTCGGAGCCGCGTCGGCCGAAGTAACGATGAAACTGGACGCCATGCTGACCGCCGCGATGAACAAACCGACGATGAGTACCCACCTCTTCGCGTTCATGCACATGTCATCTCTCCTTTCTTATGGTCGATCATTGAATCACGGCCGGCGACTCCAGGCCGTACACCACAGCCCCCGCCGTCACCATGGACCTGAATCTGGCCGCCGGCTCTCGAGCAGGCAGTCCCGTACTCCAGCCACACCGGCTGGTCTGGAGGGCCCGCATCACGCCTGCATTTGCGCCGCCCGCTGCCACGAAACTGATCACGTGGAGAGCAACTCCCATTGCTCGCGGTGCCAACGCCCCTATTTGCCTTTCTCAGCGGGTGGAGGAGCAGGCGCGGGCGCTTGCTCACCCTCAACACCGCGGCTCTTGAGGGTGCCGCCAGGGGTTTGTTTCCTCACCCCACCAATACCGGTTGCGCTTAGTTTGGTGGGCTCCGGCGTGCAAGACTTATTTACAGGGGCATCCGCACAGCAATACAGCTTCCCCTCAATACACACGAGGGTCGTCCGGCAATTAAAGATATCCTTTGGCTCTGGGCAGATCTTTCCCCCCGGTTTATTTTGTAGTGCCAGTCCCGGACTTGGCGTCAAAACGCAAATGCACAATATCAGCAGAGCAGCAGATGGCATTGCCTTGGTTCTTCTCATGGTTATCCTCCTCTGCTTAGCTTGTGATAGCTGGCATTAGCGCGTCCGGCCCCGCGCAATCAGGTCATTGAAGCCCTTAGGATCTAATGTCTCCCCGGCACGATTTCAGTCCCGACGACGTCTATTTCCCTTTTTGCTCCAAGGGCGTCGGCTGCTCGCCCTCGACCCCGCGGTGCATGATGCCGCCGCCTTGGAACACCGGTGGCCGCTGGACCGGTGGTCGAGACGCACCCGGATTCAGCGGGGCCATCTGACCAGGCACGACGCCGAGATTCGGCCCCCCGGTGCGTGCGGCCGCTTTGCAGTCGCGAACATTGCTGTAGCTGGTTTTTTCGTAACATTTGCCGATATTCGGGCCGCTCGTCTCGCATTCGTCGTACTTGCAGTAGTCGGCGGTACACTTCATCGCCCGGCCGGTGCCTTCTTCCGTTCCATTGACGGTCGTCGAACCGGATGACTTGCAGGTTTGGCCCGCCGGACCTTTTGGGACCGCGAGCGCTTCGGACGACATCACAAGGGCTAGCAATCCAAGCGACAAAACGACAGTCGAGCATAGGCTGACTCGATCGATGTGCCGGGTGTCTGCGTTAACGGATGACATGGCATGCTCCTTTTCATGATAGTGCCCTGGTGAGGCCGCTGTTTCATTCATTGAATCACCACCGGGGACCCCAAGCCGTACACCACTAACTGGAATTTCTCGTTGGCCGTTGGTGCACCATCCCGGCGCGTCGTGAGCGACATATATCCCTTGGGATCTTTGTAAATTCCCATAAAGAACCCGCTCGTGGTTTGGATGGAATACGTGCAGTTGCCCTGGTCGATGACTTTGAATTTCTCCCAGCCTTGCACTTGTGTCGCATCGGTGTGGAAGATCACTGAAAATCCGCCAATGCAGGCTTCAAACATCCCGCAATCGGGATCTTTCATCGATTGCACCAGGCCGCCCCCCTGAAGCGCCGTCACATAGTTGTGTCCCGTGGATGTTTGAAAGGCGTAACTGCCGTCCGCTTGCCGAACGACTCGAAATTTGGTTTCAAGTGCCCTGGGCCCACTCAGAATGACGGTACCTTGGGAACGGCCGGCGGCATTCTCCGCGAGGAGGAATTGGCCGTTTGCGGCCATGAGGCCATATTCGTGTCCTGTGCCTAGGTCGCCGCACTTCACGATGCGGAATCGTTCCCAGTCGTTGATCATTTTGGCGTCGGTATGGATGGCATTGTCATATTTGCCGCCTGCGCCGACGGCTGTAAGAAAGTTGCCCTTGATGGTTTGCAATCCGTAGAACGACGGGTGGCTGGCGGCAAGATCGGTGAGATGAAACCGCTCCCAATCCTTGACCTGTGTCGCATCGGAATGGAGGACATCCGAGGCCCGGCCTCCACCACCCACCGCCGTGACAAAGTTGCCGTTGACCGTTTGGATGGCCTTGTCATAGACCTGGCCCGGGTTCGGAATCGCGATTTTGAATCGTTCCCACGGCCCTGGAGCCGTCGTCGCCGTAATAATTGTCGGATCAGCCGTCCGTCCGCCCCCATTCACGGCCGTCAGGTAGTAGCCCTTGGTCGTACGGATGGCGAACTCCCCGAGAACAGCGGTAAACGGCTGCGCCGTAAAGACACCCGCTGACACTCCGCCGGGCAGCACTCGCGTGAGACCGCGCTCTTGCACGTCGCCGGCGGCCTTGGCCGCCTGCGCCTGAGTCGCTTCATCCGGAATCACCGGCACTTCCATGGCGACGGCCTCGCGATTGGCCTGCTCCGCCACCGGCCGATCCGTCGTCGAGCAGCCAACGACGATCGCGCACAATCCACAGCAAAGTATCGCGATTCGGTTTGCGTTCATCGGTTTTCTCCTCTTAACGCCTACTCTGCACAATGATCGTCGACCTCTACCGGGCGCGGCTATGAACAGTTGCGACTTCCTTCTTTCCTCTTCCGCACATGGCTATTGGGCTCGCAGACAACTGCATTCGACGCCGTTCGTCGTGTCGCAGACCGCACTCCGTCCACAGACGGCCGAACTAAACATATTGTTGCAGTCATTGTCCCCTCGGCACGTACAGGACGTCATGTTGCATTGAAAAGCCATCGCCCCGCCCTTGGGCGGGAGCGGAGTGCGTGGACCCTTGAAGGTCGGCACGTTCATGAATCCTGATCGCTGCATCGGGACCGCGCGATCTTGTACGGCCTGCTCCGACTGTCCGGACGATTGTTCCGGCTCGCCCGCCCACGCGTAGAATGGTCCGCTCAATGCAGTGCCACAGCCAGCACTGCCACACCGACCGATCTCGAGCCAGTCATTGGTCTTGTCATGGATCCCTCCTCTAGGTGATTCAATGAGTACCCGTGCTTCACATCCGTTCGGAATTATCCGGTCCGATCACGTTACTCGGCCCTGTGCAGGCGGAGCGCAGAAGCCCGCGTGCGCACAACGAGGTTACTTGCCCTTTTCAGCGGGCGCCGGAGCGGGGGCGGGCGCTTGCTCTCCCTCCACGCCGCGGTGCTGAAGCACACCGCCCGACTGGATCGTTCCGCCCTGAAACTTAGGACCCACTGGATTTCCAGCTGGATTGGGATTGACGACTCTTGCAGCCGTGCACGTACACTTGCCTTGTGAGCAGTTCAGATCGCTCTTGCACATCTTGGAATGCCGCATGTCCTTACAATCAGCTGTGCCGCTGCAGTTACAATTACCTTGGCCGATCGTGCCGGACTGGCATTTGAAGCTGAAGGCGTGGTCCGTTGCGGCGAACACCACCATCATTGCCAGTCCCGCCGCCAGTGAAAGTCGTTTAAGATTCATGACGAACCTCCTTTGTTTAGATGTAAGTTGAGCACCGTTTATTTCCGTCACTTTCCATTCCCCGCCCGCGCGATCAGGTCCTTGAGCCCGTTCAGATCTAGCGCCCCCGGCACGAGTTCGGTGCCGACGATGAACCCTGGCGTGCGCGATTGGGTTACACAATTCTGCATGTCCTCGTTTCGCCTCTCCGCGCAGCACCGTTCGCCTCATCTCCTCGGTCGCATTAGGGCGATGATTTGTCCAACACCTTCGTAATCACCATGTCGCTCAGTCGAATCCGGTGTTTCGTTTTCTTTCTGGCCTGATCCATGTTCGGATCAGCGGCATCCGCAGGCAGCGAGCCGATCTCGTGCCGAAGGACCCGGCCCTGCTCCTCGAGGAACTGCGCGCGCTTAACCCCCTCCGCATCTTTGATCCTCGCCATAGACGTTTTCATCGCGGCCACATTCGTTGTGAACCGCTGCAGCAGTCCATTCCATTTCGGCATGGAACCCGCCACAGCCCGCTGCGGCGCGATGGCGGGATCTTGCAACGCCACATCGAGCCGGTTCAGTTCTTGGCGCATTGCGCGCAGATCTTGATACGCCGCCGTCTCAGGTCCGGACAGTGGCCTTGCTGGGGGCGGAGCTGGCACTCCACGCTCCTGTACACCTTTCGGATCGTCGCCCGACGCATTGTACGGCCCGATCGGATCCCGAAATTGGGCGAAGGCCGGAGCCGAGATGAAGAACCATTCCATTGCGAGAGCGAGCACAAGGCTGAGTGTTTTCATCTGATACCTCTTAAGCACCTACCCACCTCATCAGCACGTCCGCGCACGCTGCTTACCTTCCCTTCCCCGCCCGCGCGATCAGGTCCTTGAGCCCGTTCAGATCTAGCGCCCCCGGCACGAGTTCGGTGCCGACGATGAACCCTGGCGTGCCGGTGATACCGAGGTCGCGGGCGAGCGCGCGGTTTTTGTCGATGACCTGCTGCCACTCTGGATTCGCCATGTCGGTTTCGAGACGCCTGAGATCGAGGCCGACGGATTTCGCGATGGATAAGACCTCTTCTTTCGTCATCTCGTTCTTGCTGGCGAGCAACGCTTCGTGGAAGGCTTGATGTTTGCCCTGCGCCCGTGAGGCCAGGGCCGCCTTCGCGGCCAATTCCGACGCTTCGCCCAAGATTGGCAAGTCTTTGTAGACGACGCGCACGCGAGGGTCGTCCTTTTGAATCTGTGTCACCGCGTCGGCCGCGCGCTTGCAGTAGCCGCAGCGGTAGTCGAAAAATTCAATCAACGCGATGTCACCTTTGAGATTGCCACTCACGGGTGAGATGGGATCGTTGAGCAGCTCCTGCTGCCGACTGGCCAGTGCCGCTTTCTGCCGGGCTTTTTCCTCCGCCTCACGCTTGGCTTCCAATGCCTGCAACGATTGCTCGATCACTTCCGGATGGGCGCGCAAATATTGCTCAACGACTTTTTCGACCGACTGTTGCCACGCCGGATCGGCCGGCGACATCGTCTGTTCGGCTACAACCGGCATGGCCGCCAACAACAGCACGCTCCAGAGACTCAAGCCGGACCCAACAATGCGGCTCGCACGCGTGCACCAATTCATGACATCTCCTTATTCGGTGATTCGATTCATCCCACCGGCTTCTTCCGGCGGACATTGCCCCGGTCCCGGGGACGGTCTGCCCGTTAAGCGCCGTACCCACGAGGCCGTGAAACTCGTGCGGTCTTGATCGCAGTCCTTGGAAAACGTCGTACTCGACCGTTCCGCCGGTGGCGTGGCCTCAGTAGCTGTTTCGCTCGACTGGCCTTCCTGCGTGGCAGGCCTCGGGGCCTGAGTGGGTGGTTGTTGTCCTCTCGTCATATCTTCCGCCTGAACCACCGGCGCCAGTGCGAGCGTGCTAGACAATGTGAGCAACGCCATCCGTATTCGTACTTTCGATCGAATCATGGCCTGCCCTCCTCGAGCGTCCACGTCGCCCTTTCCTACCTGTTTGTCGTGACGCAGCGTTTCCAGGTTCGAATGCTCCTGTTTGCTCCGCATCGCGCAGGCTGCATCTGGCCACGGACAGCCCTATCGAGGCCAATCTGTCGCACCAAGTCAGCGGCACAGGCCATGGCCGTGCTGGCACGAAGGAGCGATACGTGAGACTGTCCGGGTGACTCAATCCAGACGACATATCGGCCCACCTTCTCGACGCACGAATGGCAGGTTTGTGCCAACGACCGTGAATGGTCGATACCGTGAGCAATAGCGGTGCCGAAGGCGTGAGGAAGTAATAGTGAGGAAACTCTTCTGTTTGTGTGCGTAATTCATCGCATACGGGCTCCTACGAAGGAGCAGCGTATCCAATTCGATACAGGCTGCGTATCCGAACGTCTGTCTCCTGCCTATCCCCGACAACGACCACTGAAGTCTGATGTGGCCCGATCGCTAAGCGCGTCCGTCCGGCTACTTGTTCGCGCGTTGCTGTCAATCGCGTCCACAGATGGCTAGAACGATTCGACCGACATCTCGTAGAAATACAGACCACCCGACTCCAGCTTAAAGTAGATGTTGTGCCCCCCTCGAGCCAGATACTCGGCGGTCACGAAGTGATTCAGAAAAGTTGGCGAGGTCGACATGTCCCATGCCTCCAAGACGGTGTACGGAGAGGTGCCTTTCCGCAAGGTAGCCTTTGGCTTGCCGTAGCCATAGACGTCGATCAGGTACCAGCCGTCGCTCGGAACGTTGAAGTACACAAACACAGAGGGGCTTGGGACGCCTTGTCCAGTTGGCGCCTGCGCCGAACTTCCGAAGTGGTAACTGACCGTTCCAGATTCGTAGTCGCCGAATGAGCTGAAATTACGAAAGTGCGTATACGAGATGGGGTTCACGGTGAAGCGGATCGCCGGCGTCCACGTGATCGCAAAGGGCGTTTGCGCATCGGCCTCAGAGACCGCAAACGGGTTGAGGAGAGTCCACAAAGACGAGAGTGCGGCCAACGGCCGCGGCATATCCAGGCTGCCGTGGGGTTGGCCCTTCATCCGCTGGGCTTCCTGCGCTTTGGCCCGGATGGCTGCGTTAGGGTGATTCAACAATAGTTGGCGTTTCTGGAGCGGGTTGAGCCGGCCTTGGCTGATGCTCTGAAGCGCCTGCTGCACGTGCCGTCGCTCTGCGAGCATTTCCGGCGGCTCAGGTTCAGCCGGCAGCGCCTGAAACTTGCCGGCCGGCGGCGGCTCGGCACTACCGATAGATTGCCCGCAGAATACTGATCCTCCAACGATCATCGCGAAGGCTAGGCTCATCGCTGCTCTCATGTGAACGCTCCTTTCAAATGCAAATCGTCCGTTCATGGACATGCGCCCCGACTGCGGAAAGCCACGGTCTACCCGCACGACAGTCCACCGTTAAACCAGGCTTGCACGCCATTGGACCCGCTGTTGCCGTCCATCCGTTCCCATCACACGCCGAAGGAGCTTTGTGACCGTCCCCGAGGCGGGCACCTTGGCGTCGCATTCAGGACCATTCTTCGTTTGTGGCCTGCCCGTGCGATCGTTGGCGATCGCCGCGGCAATCCGCACAACCTGCGGGGCCGTGTTCTATGCAGTACGTTGCGTTGTAGCGAGAAATGGTTTGAACAGAGCGGGACAACCCGAGGAGGAACGAGGGATCGTTTTGTCGGCCGGCCTACACGCACGACTTTCCTCCGTGACTTGCAGTACGGAGCGTCCCTCGGGCCGTTTGGCCCAATCAGCAGAGGGGAGGAGGATACGAAAGATTACGACGAGGGGTCAACGAGGAACTACGAAAGTGTCGGTATTTGCCGCGGCGCGCAGACATCACAACCGGCTCAGGGCGTTTTGTGCCAGAGCTTGGAGTTTGGCTTCGTTGCGGACGATCACGTGCGGACGGCTAGAGAAGAGGGCTCGCAGGAACTCCTCGAGAGTCAACCGCTCACCGAATCCATGCACATGCGAAGCGAGCGGACCTACCGATTTATTTGCTCACCTGCCCCAATACGAGTTGCCCTTCCACCTCGCCCTTCTTCACGGGGTGTTGGTTCTGTCCAGTGGCCTCGGGCACTTTCTTGGCCACGTAGCTGTAGACCTCGTCGACCGTAATGATGCCGTCGCCGTCGGCGTCCGCCTTGCCGCGTAAGCCTTCGAGCAAATAGTAGGTGAAGACGCCGTGCCCGAGGTCGTCACGCTCCTCACTGACCTCGCTCGCTTTGCTGGCCGTCAGGACCACGCGGCCCTTCCCGGACGACAGGCGATTGAGAAACGTTTCCGATACCACGGCGCGCCGCGACGCCGTCGCGAAGGTCCGGCCTGCGGTAGCGCCGCTGTAGCAGGAATCGTTGATGAAGACGACGCGCTCGGGTGTGAGCCGGTGGAAGATCGTTTCGACCTCTCGCATCGGGAGTCCCGTCGTATAGAGATCCTTCGGATCGGCATCGTAAGGGACGATGTATTTCTCCAGGCCGTCATCATCCCCCGCCGACGCATCGGCTTCCGGCGCGCCGTGGCCAGCGTAATAGATAATGACCGTGTCCTTCTCGCCGGCCTTGCGCTTGAGGTCTGTGCCTAAGGTCCGCTTCAAGTTCGTGAGGGTGGCCTGCTCGTTGAGGAGGAGCATCGTATTATCCACGGGCACCCCGACCTGCTTCACCAGATACTCATGGAAGGCGGCCGCGTCATGGTCGGCGAATCGGAGGGGATGGACCGATTTGTACTTCGAGATGCCGATCACGACGGCCCAGATTTTCCCGCGATCGGATGCCCGGGTGATGTGGATGGTTCGTGTTGCCCGTTGGTTGTTGCGGTCCACCGCCGCCACAACAATCACGTTTTGCCCTTCCTGCAGCAGGACGCGCTCGGAAAATTCGAGATTCGCTTCTCCCGAATTGTCACTCGGCACCGTCATGATGCCGCGCCCCTCCCGTTTGACCACGGGCTGGCCATTTACCTGGATCTCAACCCGCACGATGCCCTTCTCGCTGGCTGCCGCACCGATCAATTGCACCCGGTCCGTGCTCACTTGCGCCCCGTCGGCCGGCGAGGCAAGGGCGATGACCGGCGGCGCGTTCTGAAACAGCTTCACCACCGGAGCCCCAGTGATGGCGGGAATCGGCATCTCGCCTTTGACCGGTTCTTGTACGTCGGCGACGAGTTGTTTGGCGATCCACCCTCGCTCAGTGTCAGAGATCTGCACGCGGTACCACTCGTCCAACTGCCCCGTCACGGCGAGCGCCTGCCCCTTGCTGGCCGAAGCAAGGACCGATGTATCCGCACCGGCGCCGCTGTGCAGCTTGACGGACGGCTCGCTGACGGTCACGACTTTGTTCAGCACGGTGACCTGCGGGGCTACCTGACGATCCACGGCCAACGCCACGGTCTCTTCGAGCATGACGTTCGTGCCCTTCTCCCGGATGAACAGCCGCAGGGGAATCTGCGGATCCTTCTGGTCTCGAGGGACGAATAGATTGACACGTTGTTGCTTCACTTCATCGGGCTTGAGCGGCCCCAAGGTCACGTGCGTGTGGTCGAGCTTCAGCCCCGGCGTCGGCGGCACCATCAGGTCGAGGGTCGTATTCTGCGCCACGACCGTGCCGACGTTTTTCACCGTCAACAGGACGTCCACCGCCTCCCCGGTTTGCACACGACCGTCGCCGTTGCCAACCGATTTTCCGCTGCCGTCGTCCAAGACTTGATAGGTGTACGCGAATCGCGGACGCGGCAGCCCCTTCAGGGCGACCACGGCTTGGCTCGAGACCGGCACAAATCCGTTGTACTCTTCGAACACGACGTCGAACGGAGCCTCGCCGTCGGGTCGATCATTCGGGATGTGGATGGTCACAGCGTCTTTCCCGACTTCTCCTGCCTCCACCTTGCCGAAATAGAAGAGATGCCCATTGAACAGCGGATCGACGCTCTTGGTCCTCGCCTGCAGACGGTAGAGCGGACCTTTGCCTTTGTTCACCACCGTGACTGTGATCGTCATTGCGCCGCCGGCTTTGACCTCCGGAGGAGTCATGGCGAGGTCCGCCTCGGGCAACGGCGGCGGCGATGGAGGCGCGCCAACTTCATCGCCCTTTTGTTTCATTTTTTCGGCCAGTGATGTGGAGAGGGCGAGTGGTGTACTGGGTTGCAGCCGCACGAAACGATCGCGGCCCCCGGTGAGCACCTGGGTGCCGTCGCGCGACATGGCCAGCGACCACACCGACCCTTTGTGGCCGGTGAGTTGATGCCGTTCATGACCGGTGGCCACATCCCACACACGCACGGTTCCGTCGGCCCCTCCGGACACGAGTGTGCGCCCATCCGCGGAAAAAACCACGGCATGGACTTCGCCTTTGTGGCCGGAGAGCGTGAGGTGCTCCTGCCCGTTCTCGATATCCCACAAGCGAATTTCCCCGTCCGCCCCACCGCTTGCGAGCCACGTGCCCACTGGAGAGAAGGTCACCGTGTGGACTGCGCCCTGGTGGCCGGACAACGCATTGCGCTGGAGCCACGTGGCGCCGTCGTACAGATGTATCTTTCCATCGCTCGCTCCGCTTGCGATCACGCGACCATCCGGAGAAAACTCCAGCGCATAGACGAGACCGAACGTCCCTCGGGCGGATTTGATTTCTTTTGCGGTCGCGACATCCCAGAGCCGCAGGGTGCTGTCATCGCCCCCCGTCGCGACGGTTTTCCCATCCGGTGCGAACGCGATTGCACGAATGGAGCCGAAGCTGGTCCGTGCGGTCTGCAACTCGCGGCCAGTCGTGACGTCCCAAAAACGTAGCGTCGTATCCGCGCTCCCGGACACGAGTCGGCGGCTGTCCGGTGAAAAGGCCAGGGCGCGAATCGGCCCCACGTGCCCCCGAAAGGCTTTCATGGTTCGGCCGGTGCCTCGTTCCCAGAGCTGGATCACCTGGTCGGCGCCGGCAGAGGCGACGAGTTGGCCGTCCGGGCTGAACGCCACGGTAAAGACTTCGCCTTGATGACCGGTCAGCACCCGGGGGGCTTGCTCGATGGGATGGTCCGCCCAAACCGGCGGCGGATGCAGCACGAACGACCCGTCGCCGGCTACACACCAGAGCAGCAGGAGACGGATAAGGACAGAGACGCGGGAGGCGAGCGCACTCCGATTGCCGGCGTCACACATCTGGCCCTGCCTCGCAGAATCGTGAGTTTGTCGGTCGAGGGCCACAACGGTATCCGTGCCGTCGCACGACTGTCAAGGTTGTCCTACAAGTGGCTACGTATTCATTTGGTGGGTCGTTGGATTCTGGCATAGGTTCATGGTTCGCCGATCCGTGGCGATCGGCCCGGGATGGCCGATAGAGAATGCACGTATTTTCGGGGCGAGCGAGGACGTCGCCGGCACTAGTGCGGCAGGTACCGCACGGCATAGTCCGTGCCTTGGAAGCGCGCGTCGAGAATCTGGAACTGCGTCTGTGGCGGGAGCGGAGGAAAGCCCGGCATGCTCAAGAGCATGGCGCGGAGGTACGACCAGGTGGTTTGGTCAAATTGGGTGCGGGTCTGCTGATGCTGCAAGGCGTCGCGCACACCCTCTTGGATCGCGGGCTTCACTTGGTTGAGATAGGTATTGACGGCATCGCAGATGTTGATGCGAAAGATGACATCAAACCAGACTCCACACGACTCCGGCTGCCGCAACGACCCGATAAAAACCACACGCGCCGATTGATAAATCGGCAACCCCTGTTGATTGACCCCCGGCGTCAGATAGATCTCGATCTCCGCTTTTTCGATAGTCAGATCGGGCATGGCGGAATCGCCGGCCGGCGAATAGTCCTTGTAGTACCCTTTCACCGTGATCGCGGGAAAGCCGAACTGAAACCGCAACTCCGTCCCAATCGTGGTCACGGCAGGCGGGTTCGACAACCCGCTTAGATGAAAGTAGGCGCGGTTGCCGTTCATCATGTTCACTTCGTGTTTGTCCACCATGAACCGGCCTTGCAAGCCTGGACTCAACACAAAATGCGAATCCATCGGGCTCCGTAGATTGCTGACCTCGACGAAGGACTTCGTAAAATCGTTGCCCATCAAGGCGCCGAACGGGATCGTCCTCATCTGACCCTGTGAGGAGCTGAATCCCCCGACAGCAGGCGGCCCTTGCGGCGGCACCTGCGGAACGGTCATCGGGGGAGGAAGCGGCTGCTGAGGGAGCGGCGCGGCTGAGCCCGGCACGGAGGGTTGACGGGGTGGAAAGTATTGCCCGAGGGCAATCGGCGGCAGCGCGAGCACGGCCGCCAGAGCCCACCAGACAGGACGCGACAGTCTATTCATGCCGGAACCAACGTGTCACGCGCACATCCTGTCCCGGAGCCGCCGCCGTGTAGCTCGCCGGCATCACGTATGCCGGCGCATCGGCATCCCGTGTGGTCACCAGCGCCTGGGCACCCTGGCCCTGCGCGCCGAACCCGGCTGGAATGACCGGCGGCTCTTCGACCTTCGCGAGAATAGCGCCGGTCGGCCGTTGATGCTGTCCCAGTCGTTCAAGCGCCTCCTCGAGATCCGGCCGTGGCCCGGGTGACGCGACGAAGAAATACGTCTCGATGCCCTTCGTTTGATCAAGACTCAACCACTGATTGCCAGCGGGAAAGGCAATCTCCTGATCGGCGGCCACGGGGTTCGTCCCTGACCCGCTTGGGCCAGGGTAGACGCGTTGCACCCACCCCGACCCATCCACCGACACCACATAGACGTAACAGGCGCAGTTCGTGCGGAAGACGACTTTGAAGCGGTCGGCGGCCAGCGGATTGCCGGCCCCGTCGCGCACAACCTCGCCGTCTTGAAGCGCCACAACGCGTTTGCCCGCCGGCGTCGTCTCTTGACGCACAAGCGCCACGTCCAAGGCCACCGGTCCAGCGGGGAGTGAGACTCCGTCCACCCCACGAAATCCAAACGCGGCGCCGCTGTTGTAACCGCCCGGGACCATTTGCTGAGTCGCCCCAATCGGCATCATCCCGCTCTGTTGCTGATAGCCCGGATTCTGTAGAGGTTGAGGTTGGGCTGGAACTTGATATTGCGAGGGCTGATACCCACCCTGCCCCATTCCCATCGCACTCTGGGTTGGATCGGTCGGAACCCCCGGCGCCATGACGCCGGGCTGTTGCTGATAGGACTGTTGATACTGCGGCGGTTGTTGATACTGAGGCTGCTGTTGATACTGCCCCATTGCATATTGGTTTGGTTGATATTGATTCGGTGGATAGCCTCCCTGCATGCCGGCCATGGCATTCGGATCCATAGGATTGCCGTAACCTTGGCCTGGTGGGACGACCGGTGCGGGAGCGAGTGGATACCCTTGTTGCGGCTGGTAGCCTTGCATACCTGGCACTCCGCCATAGGGCACACCCGTTCCAGGGTATCCACCGGGCATGCCCTGACCATAGCCACCCTGACCATAGCCGCCATATCCCCCGCCAAAACTGTTGTATCCGCCGTACCCTCCATAGTTCTGGCCGTACATTCCCTGCTGCATCATGCTGTATTGATATTGCGCATCACCCGGTGAATACCCCATGGAGCTCAGCCCTGGAGCCGATCCCATCGGAGCCATGCCCCCCTGGAATCCACCAACCTGCGAGAAGCCTTGCGGATTGTTCGGATCGACGAAGCCCGCGCCCGCTCCCCCGAACGCCGAGGGGTTCATGAATCCCGGTTGAGGACGCAAGGGATAGGGACTCGCGACATAGGGTCGGGACAAGCCCATGATGAGCGTATTCACGTCGGCGGAGTATTTTTTCCCGTAATTGGAGTTGGACGTGACCAGCAGATTGCGCGCAAACTCAATGGCGGGCCCGATCATGAAGGGGATCGCCGCGGCACAGCCGTCGATGAGCAGGAGCACCAGGGTCAACCCGAGGACCAGCAGATCTTTCGACGCGCGCGCCCCTCGCTGAGATATGAGCGGCATGAGTGGACCTCCTTGCGAATCTGTCCAGTCAGTCGAGGCGACCTGCGGAATGGTTCACTACTCTACGGCTCCCCGCTTCATGCCGTCAACGTCGCCTACTCCAGCTCGCATGTCCCTGGCCAGGGGCAGTTCTCGCAATTTCTCCATTGATTGGCTATGCTAGCCGCCGCCGGCGCCCGACTCGGTGGGCGCCTCTCCCTCAAGGAGGATCGAACCCTGTCTCCCCCAGAGCCGACACACCAGTCAACCACGGAGGAGCAGGAATTGATGGTCGGGATTGCCAAGGGAGACACGCGCGCCTTCGAGGCCCTCTACCGGCGCTACGAGCGGCGACTGTACCATTACTTACGAACGCTGGTCCAGAACGACTCGACGGTCGAAGAGTTGGTCGTGGAAGTTATGATGGCCGTGTGGAACGGTGCGGCGAGTTTTCACGCTGCCTCGCGCCTGTCGACCTGGATCTTCGGCATTGCACGGCACAAGGCGCTGGATGCCGTACGGAAAAGCGGCCGCCCCCTCGAGCAGACTGTTCCTCTCGACGAAGCCTTGGACCGTCCGGACCAGCGCCAGGACCCGTCTGAAGCCCTCAACCAGCAACAAGTCGGCGCCCTCACCCGCGCGGCCCTGGCGAAGCTCTCCCCCGAACATCAAGAAGTGCTACGGCTGGCGTTCTATGAGGAGCTGTCCTACGAGGAGATCGCCAAGCTGGTGAATATCCCGGTGAATACGGTGAAGACTCGAGTCTACTACGCCAAACAGCAACTCAAGCGACAACTCGACCGCCTTCAGTTGGAGCAGCAACGGCTGCCATGAGCGAACCGTCTTTTTCAGAACTCGGGGTGCACGAAGAAGCCACCCTACTGCCCTGGTACCTCACGGGTAAGCTCCCGGACGGGGAGCGAGATCGTGTGCGCCGGCATTTGGAATCCTGCGCAGTGTGTCGGCGAGAGTTTGAAGACCTGAAGCTCCAGCGGGAACAGCTCACCGCGGCCTACAGCTTCGAGCCAAGTCCGGCGCGCGACCTGTTTCCGGCCATGATGGCGGGTGTGAAGCGCTCCAATCCGACGCCTACTTATGCCACACAGCCTACAGGTGTCGGGGCGCGCATCGAACAATGGTTCCGGAGCCTCCTCGCCCCGCGTTGGGCGCCGGCGTTCGCCACGCTCCTCATCGCCCTGCAAGCAGGGGTCCTATGGTGGGCCACAGCCAGGCCTCCCGCCGGCGAAGTGATCGAGCGGTCCATCCAACCGGCCGTCACACGCTTCGAAGTGATGTTCCGGGCCAATGCGACTGAGGCGCAGATCCGTCGGGCCTTGGAAGCGGTGCACGGACGCATACTCGACGGCCCTCGCCCAAACGGCACCTACGTCATCCAAGTGCCAGGAACCGATACGGCCACGCTCGACCGCACGCTCGGCGCGCTCCGGGCACACGCTGACACCATCGACCGCGCCGATCGATTGGGACCGTAACAGCATGCAACATGAACATATCCGGAGCAGCCATCGACAGACGAGTGAGAGTTCTTGCGAAGAAGGAGCCTTTCGTGCCTAAGCCACCCCGGTTCTCATTTCGTCTTCTTGCCTTGGGACTCCTGATCCTGGGGAGTCTCACGTTCACCGAGACCTCGGCGGTCCTCTCCGCCACGGATAAGGCGGCCGCCACGGGTACCGGCCAGCGTCGGGCCCTTTTGATCGGGATCAACAAATACAAGGTGCTGCCTCGGCTCAACGGAAGTCTGAACGACGTCGCCGTCATGCGGCAACTGCTGATTCAACGGTGGGGCTTCAAGGAGGCGAACATCAAGACGGTCTTGGATGAAGCGGGGACAAGGGCCGGCATCCTGAAGGCCCTCGAGCAACTCGTGCAGGACACCGGCCCGGCCGATTCGGTCTACGTCCATTACTCCGGCCACGGCTCCCAGGTGCAGGACCTCAACGGGGACGAGGAGGACGGGATCGACGAAACGATCGTCCCGCAGGATGGCCGGACCGCGGACGTACCGGACATCACCGACGACGAGCTGGACTCGATCCTCGCGCGGCTGCGCGCGAAACACGCGCTGGTCGTCTTGGACTCCTGTCATTCCGGCACCGCGACCCGCTCCATCGAAATTCAGGCGCGATCCGTGCCGCAGGACACGCGGCTCTCGCTCTATCGTACAGGTGTGACGACGCGACAGGTCGTGCCGCTGGCTGCCCAACGCTACATATTAATGACCGGCGCCGCCGCGCATGAGCAAGCCTTGGACGGACCAGTGGAAGGCCGCTTTCATGGATTTTTCTCGTACTCGCTGTCCAGAAGTTTACGCTCGGCAGGTCCCACCGTGACGCCGCGCGAGGTCTTTTCCGGAGTAGAACAGGAGCTGAAGCGGATACAGGCCCATTTCGGCCGTGCTTCGATGCCAGAACCCCAATTGGAAGCGCCGCCCTTGCTCTTGGAAAGTCCGTTGTTTGGCCCAACACAACCGAACGGATCGGATGCTTCTCAATCAGCTCGAACCGCGTGGGTCGAGGTGCAGCCGCAACCGGAGGGACAGGTCACGCTGCTCAACGGCCTCCTGAGCGGCGCGGGAGTGGGGTCGGTCTGGGCGCTCTATCCCCCGGGGGAAACGAATTTTGAGCCATCTCGACTTCTTGGGACCGCCACGGTGTCTCAACTCATCGGTCAGGATGCCATTGCGAAGGTGACCCCGGCGAACCTCACAATTGCCCGCGGCTCCCGTGCGGTCAATATCCTCACGGCGAATGTATCTCGCGTGCCGATCCGGCTGTTGGACACACCGGCGGACAAGTGGGCGCTCGTCGAGCAGGAACTGCAAAAACGGATCGGCAGCGTCGCGGTCGTCGGGGCAAACGACTTTGCGCGTTTTGTGATCGAAGCCAAGAATGATGCGGTGCGGGTCTTTGGATCCGACGGGGCATCGCTCGTGGCGTCGTTTTCTATCCAAGACCGTCAATGGGCGGCCGGGCTCGCGCACGTCATCGCCCGGTCCACGGCCGTCAGCGAGTTGATGTCGCTGGACAACCCGGGCTCGGGCATCCATCTCGAGGCCAAGGTGGCACTGTCACCCCCCGTTCGTCGCTCACGCAGTATTGCCGTGGTGGCCGACACGCAGCCGGCCGCCTATCACATCCGCAAGCCCGGCGACCCGCGACGATTGGAGAACAGCTTGCAGTTGGTCGTGCAGTCCGATACGCCCGGCTATCTTACCGTCGTGGACGTCGATTCCGAAGGGCACGTCAACGTGCTCTTTCCCAACGACCATCAGAAGGCCGACTTCTATGCGGACGGGTTCATTTCCGCCGGACAACAGGTCCTCATCCCCGACGGCCTTGAGGGCGGAAATCGGGCCGGCTTCTTCTGGGACTATACCCCGCCGGCCGGCGAGGACACGATTCGAGTCTTTCTGAGCACCGATCAGGCCACAGCCGACATGATCCGTGGGCGGGTTAAGACCGCGGGGCGCTCGGCGATCGGGAACCGCGAGGCTTCATACTCTTCCAGCCCGGACATGCAGGCGCTCTCGGACCTGCGCAAAGGTTTGGCCGATGTCTCGAATCGGGGATTCATCCTGGTCAACGAGCCGGCCATTGCTCCGACCACCGCAGCAGCGGGGCCTCCGCCGGGGCCGGCTCCCATCGCTACCCCTGCACCGACAGTGTCCCCCTCACCCGTCGGCCCCGCCCCCACAGTCTCCACCACGCCACCCGCGCCGGCCGCACAGCCGACGGAGCAGGTTCGAGGCGACTGGACGGCCACGACCCTCTCCATCATGGTCAACCCGTAACAAGGGACGCTCACCGACAAGAGGTTTGAACGGGGCGGGAAGCACGCTTGCACGAAAACAGCGAGGCCGGAGGCTGCCGTCGCGGCCTCCGGCCTTCAATCGGTCAACACACTGACGACTAGCTATTCGACGATCGTCACGGTGATCTCGACACGTTCGCCGCTCGGCAGGTCGCGCGAGTCTCGCGGCAGATTCACGATTTTGTCCGCCACGCCCAAGCCCTTGGTCACCTCGCCGAACGCGGTGTATTGACGGTCTAAGAACCGCGAATCCTCCACCACAATGAAAAACTGTGAGCCGGCCGTGTCCACGTTCCCGCCCTGGCGCGCAGCGGAGAGAATCCCTCTCTTGTGAGGCGTTTCATTGAATTCCGCCTTCAAGGTGTATCCGGGACCTCCCATTCCATAGGTCTCTTTTTTATTGGCATCCTTGGTGTTGGGATCACCACCTTGGATCATGAACCCCGGAATCACCCGATGAAAGATGGTCCCGTTATAGAATCCATCTTTGGCGAGCTTGATGAAATTCTCTACGTGTTTGGGCGCCAATTCGGGAAAGAATTTTAGTTCAATCTCGCCGTATTTGGTCTTGATGATGGCCCGTGGCACGGGCTTCTTGGAATCCGCTGCGACCGCCCTATCCGCCGTTAGTGCGAATCCTCCGCCGACAATCGCCCCAAGCAACGCCACGATGACCATCACACCCGTCTGTTGTTTCGATAGCCGCATCTTCACGCTCCCTCCTTCACACGATGGTGACACCGACGCAAATATCCTATCACGCCAACGACGTCCCCGCGGCACCCAACCGGCGCCACGCTTCCTGTGCCGCCGCTTGCTCGGCGGCCTTCTTGGTGGACCCGCTTCCGACGCCCTGTACCCGATTGTCGATGAGCAGTTCAACCTCGAACCGCTTTTGGTGATCCGGCCCCGATTCCTTCACCGTGCGATACTGCGGCAAGGCATCGAAGTGCCGCTGACACCATTCCTGCAACCGGGTTTTATAGTCGCCGCCCTCCGGCGGCCCGTCCGCTCCTTCGAGATCGGCAAGCTCCTTCGCCATCGCCCGCAAGACGAAGGCGCGGCTGGCCTCCAAGCCCCCATCGAGGTAGATGGCCGCCGTCAGCGCCTCGAACGCATCGGCCAGCAGCGAATGTTTTTCTCTGCC
Source organism: uncultured Nitrospira sp. (assembly GCA_964449255.1). GTDB lineage: Bacteria > Nitrospirota > Nitrospiria > Nitrospirales > Nitrospiraceae > BQWY01. Next base: position 26,177 of record CAYUYE010000026.1, read on the forward strand.
CTGTGTGAGCTCCTCGCCCCGGCCGAGCCGCAGGTACCGCCCGAGCCCCAACCGCTGAGCCCCCTGCGCAAGGCAGGGTTCGCTCACTAAGCGCGACTTGCGCTTCGACAGCGCGCCTTCATCCCAATCGGGAAACCGTTCCACGAGATAGTCGGTAACGACCAGAGCAAGCACGGCATCGCCCAAGAGTTCCAGCCGTTCATTGTCGCGGCCCGTCTCGCGTGCCCGTTCGTTCAGGTAGGATTTGTGCGTCAAAGCCTGATCGCGCAGCGCCGGCCGACGAAACACATAGCCTAGCGCGGCATCGAGGCCGCTCTCGGTTTCCGCCCGTTCCATCACGAGACTATAAGGACACAGAGCCGGTCATGCGTTCATGCGCCTGAAAATAACACAGGCATTCACGCCGCCAAACCCGAAGGAGTTGGAGAGGCCGACGCGAATGGCCGCAGGACGCGCCTTGCCCGGTACATAGTCGAGGTCGCACTCGGGATCGGGGTTCTCGAGATTGATGGTTGGAGGAATCATGCCGCGATGAATCGCCAACACGCTGAACACGGCTTCAATGCCTCCGGCCGCGCCCAAGAGGTGCCCAGTCATCGATTTGGGGGAACTGACCGGGATGCGACCAGCCAGCTCACCGAACACCGCCTTGATCGCGCGCGTTTCGATCGCGTCGGCCATGGTCGAGGTGGCGTGGGCCTTGATATAGCCGACCTCACTCTTGGCGATGCCGGCGTCCTTGATCGCCCGCTCCATGCAACGCACCGCGCCCTCGCCGTCTTCGGGCGGCGCGGTAATGTGATAGGCGTCGCTGTTCATCGCGTAGCCGATGATCTCGCAGTAGATCCGGGCGCCGCGGCGTTGCGCATGTTCCAGCTCCTCCAACACCAGCACGCCCGAGCCCTCACCCAACACGAAGCCGTCACGATCCTTGTCGAAGGGCCGGCAGGCCCGCGGCGGATCGTCGTTGCGGGTGGACAGCGCTCGAGAGGCCGCGAAGCCTGCCACGCCCAACGGCGTGATGGCGGCTTCCGCGCCGCCGGCTACCATCACATCCACTTCGTCGTGCTGAATCAGCCGGAAGGCGTCGCCGATACAGTTGTTGCCGGTCGCACAGGCCGTGACCGCGCAGGAATTGGGCCCTTTCGCCCCGATGCGGATGGCGATCTGGCCAGACGCCAGATTGATGATCGTCATCGGGATGAAGAAGGGCGAGACCTTGGTCGGTCCCTTCTCCATCAAGACCTTGTCGTAGTGTTCGATAGACCCGAGGCCGCCGATACCGGATCCGACGTACACGCCGACCCGCTCGGCCATGTCCGGCGTCACCTTCAGCCCCGCGTCATCCACCGCCATCTGGCTGGCGCCGACGGCATAGTGAATGAACGTATCCATTTTCTTGATTTCTTTTTTCTCGATGAACTGCGCGGGATCGAAATCCTTGACCTCGCCGGCAATCTGGACAGGGAAATTGGTGACATCGAAGCGCGTGATGCGGCCGATGCCGGACGTGCCTGCGCAGAGCGCGGCCCACGTCTTCTCAACCCCCGTGCCCAGCGGGGTGACGCATCCGAGTCCTGTCACGACCACACGGCGTTTCGTCACGCACAATCTCCCCGTCACCACCGACGGCTGTTTACACTTTCTCCTTGATGTAATCGAGCGCCTTCCCGACCGTGAGAATCTTCTCCGCATCCTCGTCGGGGATCTCGATCTCGAATTCCTCCTCCAGCGCCATGACCAGCTCGACGGTGTCGAGCGAGTCCGCGCCGAGGTCTTCGACGAAGGAGGCTTCGGGGGTGACTTCGTCTTCCTCGACACCGAGCTGCTCCGCGATAATCTTCTTCACGCGCTCGTCGACCGACCCAGTTTTCCGCGTTTCTTCAGCCATGCTCATCCCTC
>CAYUYE010000027.1:0-28032 GCA_964449255.1 uncultured Nitrospira sp.
CGGCTTGGCCTGGACGCCGACGGGGGGCGATGTGTTGTACGTGGAGACGAGCCTCCTCCCTGGCAGTCATGAGCTCACGCTCACGGGCCAGCTTGGGGACGTGATGCAGGAGTCTGCTCGGGCTGCGCGCAGCTACTTGTGGTCACACGCGGAAGGGATGGGCCTGGACATCTCGAAGTTCAAACGTAATGGCGTGCACATCCACGTGCCCTCCGGCGCGATTCCAAAGGATGGTCCGTCGGCGGGCGTCACGATGGCCACGGCCCTCGCCTCGGCCTACACCGGCGTGGCGGTCCGCCATGATACGGCCATGACAGGCGAGATCAGCCTGGCCGGTCTCGTGCTGCCTGTCGGGGGAATCAAGGACAAGGTTCTGGCGGCTCATCGCGCAGGGATTACGCGCATTATCCTGCCCAAGGCGAACAGCAAAGACCTGGCCGAAGTGCCTCAAGAGGTGAAGCAGGACGTGACGTTCATCCTGGTGGAACGGGTCGAAGAGGTTCTGCGGGCGGCATTTTCGCGCCCAACACCGAAGCCAACGGACGACGCGATGGGCGCCCCGGAAATCGTGAGCGCCTGCTAACCTGGGGCGGCTACCTGCCACAACCAGAATCCCAGCCACAGGACGGCGGCGATCACCGTGACCATCGCGAGGATCGTCGCCAAGCCCAGGCCGATCACGAACAGCCAGTCCCCCGTGGTGGTGTGCTGCCCTTCCACCATCGAGTGCTTCCGCAGCAACGCAGCGTTGCGGGCATTGCTTTGAAACCAGACGGAAAACAGGTCTCCGACAAAGGGCACCGCCCCGAGCGTCCCGTTGAGAAACATGTTCAGCGACATCCGTACCAGCACGATGCGCGGCAACTGGAGCCTGGTGCCGAGGAATAGGATGGCCGAGCCGATCAGGTTGGCAATCGTGTCGCCGATGCCCGGGATCAACCCGAGCAACGGGTCGAGTCCAATGCGAAGGTTCGTGCCGGGGATCCGAAAGGCCGTATCGAGGACGGTGGCCAGGAGATCCGCAAGCTGCCGTAATCCCTCGCGCGTGTTATCCGTCTCTTGCGGACGCGGCGCGGGTGTGACCGGCCGATCAAACCTGTCTCCACTCACGCGGCCTCGACGGGCAACAGGTCGATAAAGATAAACCCGTCGCGCTCCACAATCTCCCCGGTGCGCACGGCCAACGGATGTGTGAACATCGGGCCCGCGAACGCAAACGTGTGGAATTCTCCCCGTTCGCCGCAGGGATCGACCGACGCCGGGAGTTCCGCGAGAAAGGCGTCATCGAACTGCCGGCCGACGAAGGCAGGGGGGAGTTGCCGGCTGTCGACGCAGGTGACCACGGCCCGAAGCCCGTTCGCGATCATTCGGCGGGCCAAGTCCCGCGTATTGAGATTCCACAAAGGAAAGACGGGGGCGAGTCCAGTTCCGGCCAAGAGGCGTTCTCGGTACTGCCGGATGTCTTCGAGAAACAAGTCGCCAAAGGCCATGTGTGTGACGCCGGTGGTTGCAGCCTGCTCGATCAGGGCCTTCATGGCCCGTTCGTACTCGTCATTCGAACAGGGATGCGGAATCGGAACCTTGACCAACGGCAGGCCGACGGCCTGGGCCTGGGCGTCAAGCAGAGACTCCCGGACCGCATGCATCGCGACCCGCTGAGCCTGCGCGTTGACCGTTGTGACCAGGGTGGTGACGGGCAGTTGGCGCTGTTGCCGGAGCGTGTAGAGGGTCCAGGCGCTGTCCTTTCCGCTGCTCCAGGACAGCCACCCTGTCGTAGTGGGCATCATAGGTGTGGCGACGCCGTTGACCTATCAGGGGTCAGTGGGCAAATGCAAGCGCCCGCAATCCGTCAAGATGGCTACCGCGTAGAATTAGATGTAAGGACCGTCAGTCTGGGCGGACTGACTTCTGCAAGGCAGACCCTTGACCAGGTATGGAGGCACCATGGACAATACAGCACTGTTGCGAGCCGGCTTGCTGCTTGGAGTCGGTTTGCTCGCACGACGCACCTACGCAGGAGGACGAGTGGTGGAAATTCCAGCCCAGATCGTGAAAGTGATCAAGACTGAGGAAGACTGGAAGAAGGCCCTGACCTCGGAGCAGTTCCACGTCCTGAGGAAGGAAGGGACGGAACGGGCCTTTACCAATCCCTTACATGAGAATAAGGCTACCGGGACCTACGTCTGTGCGGGCTGTGACCTCCCGCTCTGGTCTTCGCAACACAAATTCGACAGCGGCACGGGGTGGCCAAGCTTCTGGCAACCGATCGCGCAGCACGTCATTGAGACCAAAACGGACCACTATCTGCTCTATGCCCGCACCGAAGTGCATTGTGCCCGCTGTGGGGGGCACCAGGGGCATGTCTTCAACGACGGCCCCAAACCAACCGGGCTGCGGTATTGCATCAACGGCGTCTCGATTAAATTCCTCCCAGCTTGAACGCCAACGAGCCGGTGGTGGTCAGGCCCATGCCATAGGTTATCGTGGTGCCCTAGGATTGCGCTGCTCGGATCTGGGGTAAATCGTTTCGAAGATCGCCGCATAGTCCTCGTCTCCCAGGCCACGTGCGATCGTTCGTTCGAGTAGGCCAGACACCCCGCCTAGGCTTTCTGCGGACAGTCCAGTCCGGCGCGCTTCATCCAAGAACAGCTGCACGTCTTTCAACAGGTGTTTGACGGGAAAGTTGGGACGGTCGTACTGCCGCTGGTCCAATCGTGGAAACTTCTTTTCGAACATCGGGGCGGAGAGCGCACTCTCTGCCAAAACGGCTCGAAAGAGTTCAACGGGCACTCCCATCCGCTGCACATACCCAAGGGCAAGTGAAAAGGATGCGATGTGCGCCGCAATCAACTGATTGAGTGCCAGTTTGAGGGCAGCCGCCTGTCCAACCGGCCCGATCAGGCGAGGGTTCACGCAGAGACAAGTCAAAAGCGATTGCCACTTCGCAAACTGTTCTGCCGTCCCGCCCACCATCACGAGCAGGGATCCGTGCCGGACCTCCGTGATGCTCCCTAACACCGGCGCTTCGAGATAGGCCCCGCCCTGCCGCCTCACGTCCGCATCGAGTGCTCGGCTCTCCTCTGGGCTGATGGTGCCCATTTGCAGAATCGTCCGCGCACGAAGATTCGGCCTGGAAGAATCAGAGAAAAGCACTGATCGGATCGCGAGCGCATCCGACAGGATCAGGATCGCACAGTCGGTTCCCGCGAGGGCGGCAGCCGGAGTGGGCGCGACCGCGATGCCCTGCGCCCTGAGCGACTCACACTTCGACGTCGTTCGATTGTAGGCCACCACCTCATGCCCGGCGATGTGCAGCCGCTCGGCAATCGGCCGCCCCATAAGACCCGTCCCTAGGACCGCCACTTTCATGGCAAACCCTTTCCGGTTGGATCCGGCAAGACGGCGATGATGCGAACAGGTCCACCGGTTCCACCAGCGATCTTCATCGGCAGCGCAATAAGAATAGCCCCCGAGGCCGGGACTCGATCAAGGTTGGCCACGTTCTCGAGCCCGTAGACGTCCGCCGCGCTGACGATTTGGTGGACGATAAAATCCCGTGATGGGCCGTGGTCGATGCTGGGCGTATCGATTCCGACGCCGTTGATCCGGCGCTCGCGCACGAGAAACTCCGCGGCCTCCCGTGAAAAGCCCGGAAAGTGCAACGTGTGGGCATCCTCCGGAGTGTCACTCCCGAAATATCGTTGCCGATCCGGCCAGCGACCGCTCCAGCCGGAGAAGAGAAAGACGATCGCCCCGAAGGGAATACGGCCATGTTGACTCTCCCACCGCTGAAGATCGTCCATCGTTAAGCGGTAATCAGGATTCCCCTCGACCGCGGCGGCGACGTTTACCACGACAGCGGGGCCAATCAACTGACGAAGTGGAATTGCATCGAGCGTCGGCCGGCCTTCTGCGAAATGGACCGGCGCATCGAGATGGGTGCCGCTGTGCTCGGCCATGGAAAAGGTCCCCGCCGCATACCAGGGACTCGAAGTCCCTGGGCCCCAGGCCGTGGCTTCCCACCGGAACGGTGGATTACCCGGCCAGGCCAACGTCCGCTCGTCGTAGGGATACGTGAGGTCGATCAGTTTCGACTCGTCGATTTGGGCCTGCGCCGTGCTGGTGCCCAGAAGAGCCAGCCAGCACAGCACTCCACAAACCATGTGTCTCATGGGCGTCGTCCTCCAAGTGAGGCTCTATAACATGGCAACGGCGGCAGCGTCAGTATGAGACAGCGACGCTGGCCCCCAGCCCTGCGGCTGTGATACCTGTGTGCCGATGGCATGGACCACACCCCCGTCCTCGTCTCCCCCTTCTTCGAATCTCCCTTCCTCGAGTCCTTTGGGATTGTCGGGCCGGCGCATCCTCGTCACCTACAGGCTACAGGCGGCAGGGCCAACGGCACGGCGGATGGCCGACATGTTGTGTGTGGATCAAACCGTGGAAGCGAGCGACGAAGTTGTTCCGCCCGGGCCGATACGCGAGCACCTCTTGGGCCGCATCGAGTCGCTGGAATCGCTCGACGAGGCTTCGACGCGTGCGGTCATCAGTTTTCCCATCGAGCTGCTCGGGACCACGGCGGGGGAATGTCTGCACCTCCTCTGGGGCACCAGCAGCCTCAAGCCCGGCATCCGCCTGGCCGGCCTGGAGTTTCCAGCCGACGTACCACCACTTTGGCCTGGTCCGAGATTCGGTCGGGCCGGCCTTCGTGCCCTGACCGATGCGCCGACACGAGCACTGCTCTGCGCCGTATTGAAACCATTGGGTCTCAGCCCCGTAGAATTAGCAAAGCTGGCCGGGCAATTCGCGCTGGGCGGCGTGGACTTCGTCAAAGACGATCAGGGACTCACCGATCAGGCCTTTTGTCGTTTTGAAGATCGCGTCGCCAGCTGTGCGGCGGCGGTGGCAGAGGCCAATCGGCACACGGGCGGCGCCTGTCGTTACGTGGCTCATGTGACTGGAACCGCGCAACAGGTATTGGCAAGGGCCCACTTGGCGCGCTCAGCCGGCGCCGGCGGACTCCTCTATTGTCCAGGACTCTCGGGATACGATTTGATGCGCGAGCTTGCCGCAGACGATGCCATTGCCTTGCCAATCTTCAGTCATCCCTCGTTCCTCGGGACGTACACGCAACAGCCATCGGCGGGCATCGCCCCGCATGTCCTCTATGGCCTGCTCCCCCGCCTCATGGGGGCCGACGTGAGTATCTATCCCACGTGGGGGAGCGAGTTCGGCCTCCAGCGAGCCGATTGCGCCGCGATCGCGAAGGCCACGACGGAGCCCTTCGCCGCCACCAAACCCGTCTTTCCCACGGCCGCCGGGCGCATTGGGATCGATCAACTTGATGCCATCTGCGAGCTCTACGGCCAAGACGTGGTAATCGTCTTGGGCAGTCGCATCCAACAAGACTCAAATGGACTCGTGGCTGCCTGTCGGCGTTTTCGTATCGCGCTGGAGCGAGGCGGAGCCTAGAGCTGCGGCGTGACACGCCATTGCAACGCTGGTGGCATCCACAAACAGGGGTAATCTCAGTGCGAGATACGTCACGAAGCAGCCCGTCGTATAGGACCTCTCTGGCCAGGAGCCGAACTCCTGTGCTATGTCAGCGACCATGCTCTCGCCGCGTGTGCTGCTGCTCATTCCACCCCTGACCCAGCTCAACACACCCTACCCCTCTACGGCCTACCTGACGGGATTTCTCCTGAGCCGCGGCTATGCCGTGACCCAAGCTGATCTCGGCCTCGAGATGGTGTTGGCACTCTATTCAAGGGCCGGCCTCACCCAGCTCTTTGAACGGATCCGACAGAAGTCCGGCGATATGCCGGGCGAAGCAGGGCAAATGTTGATGCAGGCGCCAGCCTATCTTGAGACGATCGAGCCCGTCGTCTCCTTTCTTCAAGGCAAAGATCCGTCGCTGGTCAGCCGACTGGCCAGGCCTGGCTTCCTCCCGCAAGGCCCCCGGTTCGTTCGGCACGAGGCCCTTGCTGATGACGTGTCTCGCATGGCGCCGTCCGACCAGGCAAAACATATGGCCACGCTGTACCTGGAGGACTTGGCTGACCTCACGCGCGAGACCGTCGCCCCGCAATTCGCCCTCAGCCGCTACGCCGAGCACGTCGGTACGTCGGCCAGTTCCTTCGACCAGATCCTCCGCGCCTTGAGTGAGCCGGCGAGCTTTACCGACGAACTCCTCCTCCAGGCGCTCGGCGGACTTCTCCAACGAGAGCAACCGAACGTCATCGGGCTCAGCGTGCCCTTTCCGGGAAACCTCTACGGGGCGTTCCGAATCGCTCAAACTGCGAAGCGCCTTGTGCCGACGGCACGAATCGTCCTCGGTGGAGGCTACGTCAACACGGAGCTCCGCCGCCTGAGTGATCCCCGCGTCTTCGAATTTGTCGACTACATCACCTTGGACGACGGCGAGCGGCCCCTGCTCTGCCTGCTCGAGGTGCTCACGGGGCGACGCAAGCCCGAGTCGCTGTGCCGAACCTTTGTCCGCCTAAATGGGCGCGTGAACTTCGTCAACGGAGCGCCAGAACCCAACGTGCGCATGGCAGAAATGGGAACACCGACCTATGTCGGGCTGCCCTTGGATCGCTATCTGTCGATTCTCGACAGCGCCAATCCGATGCATCGCCTCTGGTCAGACGGCCATTGGAACAAGCTGACCGTAGCGCACGGATGTTATTGGAAGAAGTGCACCTTCTGCGACGTGGGACTGGACTACATCGGGCGCTATGAATCGACACCGGATCAGATTCTGCTCGATCGGATCGAAGCCTTGATTGCAGAGACCGGCCGGCGTGGATTCCATTTCGTCGACGAAGCGGCTCCGCCGGCGGGACTCAAGGCCCTCGCGTTGGGCCTCCTCGAACGCGGCCTCGCCATTTCCTGGTGGGGCAATATTCGCTTTGAAAGATCCTTCACCCCGGATCTCTGCCGCCTCCTCGCGGCCTCCGGATGTATCGCAGTCAGCGCCGGGTTGGAAGTGGCCTCGGATCGTCTGCTCAGGAAAATGGACAAAGGGATCTCCGTCGATCAAACAGTTCGAGTGGCGGCGTCGTTTCGGCAAGCGGGCGTGTTGGTTCACGCCTATCTCATGTATGGCTTTCCAAGTGAAACGGTCGAGGAAACCGTCGATAGTCTTGAACGGGTACGCCAACTGTTTGCGGCGGATCTCATCCAGTCGGCCTTTTGGCACCGGTTCGTGGCGACCGCCCATAGCCCGATCGGTCTCGATCCGAAGGCGCATGGGATCAAAATTCTGGGCCCCCTGTTTGAGGGCTTCGCCGAGAACGATCTTGCGCACGCGGACCGGCACGGGCCCCTCCCTGAATGGCTGGGCCTCGGACTCCGTCGTGCCCTGGCGAACTACATCGAAGGGAGAGGGCTAGGCCTGAACGTCCAGCGTTGGTTCGATGTTCCCGTTCGCCGTACATGTGTGCCGTCGGGCTGGGCGCGCGGCGTGCTTCGCCGTTCTGACGTGCGTACGGTCACGGGAGATCGCCACCTAGTGTGGCTCGGCGGGCAGTCCTTGAGCCTCGCTTCCCGCTCCGGCAGCAATAGGAAGCGCCGGCTCATCATCCCGAATCGAACGGACGAGGTAATCATCCCAGTGACGCCCGACGAGGATGTATGGCTCACGGATCTCCTCCAGGCGGGGACCCCGCAAGGCGGCAAGAAGGGATCTGGGTATCCCCTGCTCTCACAGGTGAGACGGGACTATCCGTTCGGCGGGTCGAAGGCGTTTGACGCGTGGTGGCGCGGGGGGGCGGCGCGCCACATCAGGCGAATGGGACTCCTCCTCGTGTAGAACGGACCACGCGTCCGGATTCGAAGCCGTAGGCGAGGTGGGAAGGTCAGGAAACTACTCTCCACCAGTCGTGGTGTGGAGGATCGTGCCGTCGTTTCCGACGACCCAACCATTGTTGGGATCTACGAAGGTGACCGCATTGAGTTCCGGCCCGTACACGAAGTCATATCGATGCCTGGAGACTTCTCCCTTGGGTACCCGCCTGGTCCACACTCGTCCGCCGTTGACGGTTTTCAAAATCGTCCCTTGATCGCCGACCACCCATCCAACCTTGTTATCCACAAACTTTACGCCCCGTAAGATGCCGCTATGACCGGTATGCACTGAGGCGCCGCTTTGAAAGTCCCACGATTCGCCGCCATCGTCCGTGGCCATGATCACACTCTGCCCACCGAGCAATTGCCAGCCGACCGCCCACCCGTGATCGCGTGTCGGAAAACTGGCGTCGGAGAGAAAGCCTACGTTGGATCGTTTGTTGTACCCCCACTGCTGATCCCAGCTACGGCCGCCGTCTCGGGTCCGTAGAATCGTCCCGTTTTGTCCCACCACCCAGCCCCGAAGCGGATCGAGGAACGATACGGCGAAGAAGTGCCACTCGGCATGTCGACCGTCTCCGCCTCCGCGATTCAACAGCGCCCAATTCTTGCCGCCATTGTGCGTCGTCAGGATTGTGCCATGGGTTCCGGCCGCCCAGCCCTGCTCGGCGTTGACAAACGAGACGCCGCGCAATGCCTCACCGATCGTCGTCTCTTGTTTGTGCCAGGTTGTTCCTCCATCGGTGGTCGCGACAACGGTCCCCTTGTCGCCGACGGCCCATCCGTGGGTCGGAGAGACGAAGGTGATGGCTTCAAGGTCACGCTCCACTCCGCTGACCTGCGACTGCCAACTGGCGCCACCATTGGCGGTCGCCACGATCGTGCCTTTGCCCCCGACCGCCCAGGCATGTAGAGGATCGGCCGCGGCGACGCCACGAAGATGTTGTGTAGACGCATTCAAGAGCGCGTCCCACGCGTCGCCCCCGTTCGCCGTCTTCAGCGCGAGTCCATAACGCCCCAGCACCAGCGCCGTTTGATCATCGATACAGGTCACCCCTCGCAGCTCTGAGACCACCCTGCTGTCTTGTGGCTGCCACGTCGCACCGCCATCTCGTGTATGGATAATCACGCCGTACTCGCCGACCGCCCATCCGCTCCGTTCGCTCGCGAAACAGACACCGGTGAGACTTCGTGATGCTTGATAACCCGGAAGCCAGGTCTGACCGCCATCCGTGGACGCGTACACGATCCCCTTCCGCCCCACGGCGTAGGCCCGGTGCGAGTCGACAAACGTCATCGAGGCGATGTATTCGTCACCGATAGGCTGGGGTTTGAAGAGCCCCGCGGCACCGTGGACCGGTTTGTGGAATGACCCTTGGCCGCTGGCCCATTCCTGAGCCTGCCACGTTCGCCCGCCATCCTCCGTCGTAAAGAGCACATCTCGTGACTGTTCCCCATGACTGACCGCCCCGTCACGAACGGTGCGGACCCAGCCGTTTCCCCTGACCCATCCGTGGGTCGCATCGGCAAAGATGACGCTCGACAGCATCAAATACTCGGGCGTGATCACCGTGGGATCGAACCCGACAAAGTTATCTTGCTTACCCCAGGTGGCACCACCGTCCTCAGTATGGAGGATGGTGGCCCCTTCGCCGACCACCCATCCCTGACGCTGGTCCACAAACACCACCCCCGCAAGGTGCCGATCGGTGCCGCTCCGTTGCTGCTTCCAGGATTGGCCGCCATCGGTCGTCGCCACAATTGCGCCATCGGTCCCCACCAGCCAGCCCGTTCGTGCATCGAGAAAGCTCGCCGCGTTCCAGGCCGACTTGGAGAGGGGGTTTTGTAAGGTCCATCCAGGAGGCGGCCATTTGTGGTCGACCGGGACACCCACCGTTTGGAAATCGGCACTGCCTCCCCACGACAGGAGACGCCAAAGCAGCATCACGGCCACGGTCGCGCCGGCAGCCCATCCGAGATTGCGTGTTTTCCGGACGAACCGCTCGATGACCCACTGAAAGACGTGCCGCATCGAATTATCCCTGCATAAGTGTGGAGACACGTTTCATACGCACATAGGTTCGGCATGCATCCTTGTCGCCGAGACGAGCTGCAACTTCACGCTGACAGGTGTCCTCCAACAGCTTGCGCACGGCCGGCCGATCCACCGGCTCACGACGGACACCTCTCCACGTAAATTGGTCTGCGGCGAGCACGGCCAACTGCCCGCAGGCTTCCGCTTCGTTGCGGTCGAAACACAAGGCGGTGAAGCGCGGCTCAGCATCGCTGGGAAGCGGCAAACCTTCGCCTGGATGTCGCGTGGAGATGGAGAGCGCGTTCGTGCAACCACGTACGTAACCAAGGTCGCAGGCGCGCTGATACCACGTGCGCGCGCGTTCGACCTCTTTCGGATGGTCGATCTCTTCCAGGACCGCCTGAAAGAAACAACTCATGCCGTCCTTTTTGCCACAGCGTTGGGTAACGAGGGACGCGATCGCCTTGGGGTCGTCTACGGGGGCCTTGAGCGCATGCGCTTCCACTAAATGAGTCACTGTCTCGGCGAAATAGGTGCGCCGGCGCGCCACATCCAGCCAGGTCCCGCAACTATCCAATTCGGATTTCTGCGATCGACAATAGGTAAAGGCCAACCAGGAGGCATGAGCAAAATTCCCGTCGTGCATCGCGTCGGTGATCAATCTCAAACAGGACTTGGGCTCGAAATCGCAAAACGGGCCGTCGCCCGCCGGCTGGACCGGGGCCATGAGTTCCTGCTCCACGAAGGCGTCCAGTTCTTGTGCGCGCTGACAGCTTTCATCACCGGGCCGTTGGGTGCAGACCGCCTGGTGGGCGCGCTGCGCGTAGCCCATCGTATAGCGAGCCTCGAATGCCTGTGCGACGGCTTTGCACCCATCCACGTGGAGGGCACACACCTGATCGATTGCGGCCTCTTGAGTCGTCTTATGCGATAACATCGCGGCCAATTCGACACAGGGAGGAAACTCCATCTGGGCATTCCGCTGGCAGAGCTGGGTATAGACCCGCTGTTCTCCCTCCTCACCATGAGTTCGCCGCTCTGCAAACACCCAATCCAGGCAGGCCTTCCCATTGCCGCCCTCGCAATCACGCGCGACCGATTTCCCTCGCTCCTCAGGTTCCTGCGAATGGACTTGGGAGACGATAGCTCCGGCGACCGGCCGGTCGGCATGCAGCGTAAAGGCCACCCAATTGCAATAGCCGATCGTGATCAGGCCCGCAGCCGCCACGAGCGGGAGGAGGACGTGAAGTGCGGCAGCCTGCCGCCGTAGCATGGGCAATAGCAGCAGGAGCGCATAACTGACCCCGACATAGGCGCTCGAGGCCGCGATGGCCTCCGACGAAGGCAAAAAATGCCACGCGAAGTAGACGCGACCGGAGCTGGCCTCTCCGTCGACCGTGAACACCCATGATCGCAGCAAGAGAGGGGCGCTCAGGAGGCCACAGACCACACCGACTTCGAGCAGCACGATGCTCGTGACCACTCGCATTGGCCCAGGCAAGGTGTCAGCCTCGACCTGCCAGGCGGCCAGTGCCCCCGCCACCATCCCTGCCGCTATCATCCACCAGAGCGCCTGATTGGCGACCGCTACGGCATTCCCCGGTTGCGCATCCACATAATTCGAAATGATGAGCCAGCCGAGCCACCCGATCGCGATGCAGTAGCAGAACGCCAACATCCCGGTGGGCACTGTGGCCTTTTCAGACGACTCGGATTGAAGCACCACCGACTCCTTTCTTGCTTTCGCGCCAGCCAGAAGACGTTCCTACAACCAATGCAGGTCAAGGTATCGCTGCAACTCCCGGCACGCCCGCTTATCCTCTTCATTCTCCTCTGCCTCGATCTTGCAAATCCGTTCCAAGAGTCTTCGAATCTGGGATCGATCTGTTGGCAGCTTGCTATGGTCATGCTCCAGCGCATCAATCGACGGCTTGAGGAGCGTCCAGCAGGCTGTCGTATCATTTCGCTTCTCGCAGAGGCCCGCGGTATAACGCCAGGCAGGAGCCAGGTGCTCAGGAACCTGCCGATGGTCCTGTTTCCTGTCATCCAGCCAGGGCTGCAGCACCTCCCAGCAGGCCCCCGCGTAGTTGCGCTCCTCGCAGAGTCGACCGTAGGCCCTGGCCTCCTCGACCGTCGCCGGACGACGAGACTGCTCTTTTTCAGCGGAATGGGGCCCGTCGCGCCACTCGCGCCCCAAATCAAGTGCATGTTTGCACGCAGACACGTCGTCGAGCTGGCATGCGCGTTCGAACGGCTTTTTCAATCCTGCCAGCGTGTATTGACTATGCTCGCCTTCAGAGCGCTCGGTCATCACGTCATACATCAGGTCTCCAACGTACACACAGGTTTCTTTGACGCCGTCCTGGCAGGCCTTCTTCAAGACTGGCAGCATGGCGGCATGATCCTGTGGAGCGGCCTTGAAATACTTCTTCTTCCTCAGAAGATCCGTCATGCCGGCAAAGCGAGTCCTCCAGGGAATGCGCTGGGAGCACGACTTCACATCCTGCGCCTTCTCCTCGATACAGGCCCGCTCCCTGAACCATTCGGCCTCCTTGAATTGGCCTTGGTTCGCCAGGCGCTCGACAGAGCCCTTGCAGCTCAGGGCGTAGCGTGTGCAGGAGGCTTGCAGACCTTCTATGTCGTACGGAGAATCAGGGCGCACATCGGCGGCCTGCATCTCATTCGGTACGTACCAACGATTGGCGTTCGTGCTGTTCTCATAAAATTCGCACAGTGACGGCATGCCTTCAGCACAGCGCTGCTTCGCGAGCGCAAGCCCCTCGGCGGCACGTGGGCCCCGAATCTTATCGCTTAACATCCCGGCGAGGTAGAGACAGGCCAGCGGCTCCTTCTTGTCGCACAAGGCCACGTACTTCGGAATGATCGCGGTCTCGTAGTCTTTGATCATCGCGTCGGCCCACTCCATGTGGACCTGTTTGGTACAGGACAGGAGCACGCCTCCGGTACAGCCCTTCGCATAGAACCGCAGGGCTTCCGGCCGCTGATTCTCCCAGTTGGCAATGGTGCCTCGGTAGAGACAGTGCGCCGCGTACCCCTGCTCGCAGGCCTGCACCAGTGGGTCCTTGGCCTCATCATGGTGGAGCGGAGCCGTGGCCGCGTAACCGAGCTGCACCAATTCCTCGGCACGTGCGTGGAATTCCGCCCGCTCCTCCCTGATGCGGTCTACGTCCAGGCAGGCATTGCCATCGCCCTTCTGGCACCCCCAGTCGAAAAAGAAGAGTGCCCGATCGAATTGTCCTTGCACTCGGTAATGCCACCCCTGACTGGTGCAATGCCCCGGATCC
Organism: uncultured Nitrospira sp.; assembly: GCA_964449255.1. Classification (GTDB taxonomy): domain Bacteria; phylum Nitrospirota; class Nitrospiria; order Nitrospirales; family Nitrospiraceae; genus BQWY01. The sequence continues at coordinate 13,189 of CAYUYE010000027.1, forward strand.
GCAGTCGCGCGGCACTTCTCCTGGCGGGCTTTGAACTCGTCGTCTCCCTGCGCCGGGTCGCGTTCCTTCGTCGGCTCGACGCGTTGAGTGACCAACGTCTGGCACGGACCGGAGGCAGCGGTTGTCGAGTTGCACAGATCTTTGAGAATCCCAGATGCGCTCGGCGTATCACGAACGAGGACGGCATCTTTCATCACGTGGACCGAGGCAACCTGGTCGGCCTCGACCGTCGATTTCACGCAGATGACTGCTTCAGGCAAATCTCCACGAATCCCGGAGTTGGAATTGAACGCCTCCCCTGGATAGAAGTAGCGCGAGAAATTGTCCGGCTTGTTGTCTCTGTACAGTGCAGGATAGAGCGCGGTGACCAACCGTTGATACAGATCCGATGGCGTTGGCGTAAGACAACGCCCGAACATGTTCGCAGGGAAAGTCGACCGTTGCGATGGCTCCTCCTTCCATCGAAGGACGTACGCGCCATGTTCCGGATGGAGCTCGGCGGTCCAGGCCGAGCGGACGTCATCCCTCGAGGCGAGTGCGCGTCGACTCAGGAGCCGAAGTTCATGTTGCGTCGGCAGGCGCCAGTCGCTCCCCCGAGCCGCGCACTGTTCCACGGCCTCCTGCCAGACCACCTGCTTGTGCTTCGGAAGGAGAACCACACGTTCGATCCGTTCCGCAGCGCTCACTTGAATGCCGCGTTGGAGATTCCCCCACAGTCCGTAGCCCACGAAGGCCCCAAGAAGCAGCATCGGCATCACCGGCGCGAATCTCATCCACGCGCCTACTCCCAACTCCTCGCGCCGCTCGTGAAAGATCGCCAACCGCAGGTACTTCTCTGTCAAATAGATCGCCGCGAGCCACTCCAACATCGACATGCCGATCGATGGTCCAAGGAAATTGACCGGATCAGCGCGGAGCACCCGCGGACTGCAGGGGCTGAACAGTGCGGCCATGAGCATCCCTTGCAGGCCGGCAGGAGTATCCCCCGAGATGGGACGAGCGAGCCCCCATGCTGTCTGGCCCCATCGAAATGTCAGCCAGGCCAACACGATGAGGAAGATGACGACGGAACTCAGTTGAAAGCGCCTGGGCCAAGGACCGACATAGAAGCGGGTCATCAGGAAGCACCCGCCAAGAAGCCCAAAGAACGCAACGGCGAGCACGAACGGACCGACGGCTTTGATCAGGTAGAGCGCCGCAATATGCGGCATGGCGAGCAAGAGCCAGAGATACGGCCACGAGCCTTTCAGCTGCACATGCACCGACGCCCAGTCAAAGTAGAACAATATGTACAGAAAGAGAAGGACATCGATCACAAGGACCGCGGTAGGAACCGAGACCGATGCGGCGATGCCTGAAACCGTCTCTCCAAGTCCAGCCGCGACGTTTCCAGCAGTTGCAGCACGTTCGGACAGCTTGCGTCGTATGTACCTGACCAGACGAAGCAGCAAGACGACGGCCAATCCGAGTATGACCCCGACTGGGAGGATGCGGATGAACACGTCCATGATGTAACTAGACGACTGGTCGAGTGACTGGATCTCCATCGTGACCTCAGGAAGCCTTCTTTTGGTGAAGCGCGAGTTCGTCCTTGCGACTGCAGGCCTGTGCATGGCCCTGTTTGCAGGCGGATTCGTAGGCCCGAGTCGCATGCACGAGGCGCTGGACGCCTTCGAGGGATTTTCCGAGCGCAGCGCACCCCTCGGTCGTGGCGTGACAGACGCGATCGATCGTCTGGGTCGTGGTGCCGGCTTTGTCGGCCTTCACCAGCAGGCTGGGGCAATACTCGCCGTCGATCAGGCACCGGCCAAACAGGGCCTCTTGAACGCCGCTCTCGTCACCCTTGCGCTCGGCGTGGTACATCCATTCTTGGCAGCCTTGCCGATCTCGTTGACGACAGGCGGTTTCCAGCCAGCGACGTTCGGCGCCTGCATCTCCTTCTTTGGCAGCAAGTTTGGCGGCCTCGAGGCAATAGCTGCCACGCAATCGGCAGGCCCTATTCAGAAAGGTACTGGCCTCTGTCCGACGTCCCTCCCGTCGGTCGACCAATCCCTGCTGGTAACAGGAGGCGGCCACATCCTTCTCACATTGTTCGGCCAAGGAGAGCGGTGGAGCAGGCGGCTCCTGCGCCGGTGGAAGCGGCTTCGCCATAGCCGGCTTCGTCGGCGGCAGTCCATGCAACGAGGGCGCAAGTTGGCGGCGCTGGAGATCCCAGAGAGAGATGCCCCCGCCGTGCACCACGGCTAACCAATGCTGGTCCAGCGACATGGCCAATCCGCCGAGAATGGGACTGCCGCCATAACAACCGGGTGGACAGAGGTCCGTGGACTGTCCGGACTGCATATCGACGAGCCTGAGGTTATAGGGCCCTTCTGGATAGACAGCCTTCTTGTTGCCATCCGGCGAGAGCGCCACTTTGTAAGCGTTGATACGATAGCCTTTACGGTCCGATCTCGGATCGGGTAACCAAAACAGCTCCCCGTAGCCACGAGCCAGTTCGATCCGCATACGGAGGAGCTGGGCGAGTTCCGCAGGAGGTCCAGACTGAGTCCAGGTGCCGGTCTCATAGAAATCGAAATCTGCCGCACCGCCGCCTGTCCCCACGGCTAAGAATCGTTCATCGTCGGAAAACTCCGCGCCATACACCTGTGGCACACGAAGCTTAGGCACGAGGATCGTCCGTGACTGAGAATCCCACACGTAGAATTGGGTGTCTTCGAGCCGTCGATTCGTGTGTTGGCAGACTACCGCGATGAAGCGAAGCGTCGGGGACGAGAACGGATCGCACCACTCCATCCCATTCAACGCGTAAGTCAGCGCCTTGGTGCGGGCCTGGACATCCCACACGATCAATCCCTGCTGTTTGGAGAACGTGAGGATGGTGCGGCCATCGAATCCAAAGGCAAGGGGTGTGAGTGTATCGCCGGTAACCGTCAGATATTGGCCGGCTGGCTCACCGGCCAATAGATTCCAGACGGTAAGACTCTGCGGTTGTCCTTCGGTCGTCGTGAGGAGAGACCGCTCATCGGCCGATAGGATAATCCGCCGAGGGAGGTTGCCGATCCGTTCGCCGGGGATGCTCGTACGGAGTGTCTGGTCTGATAGGTTCCACAAGCGATACCCTCCGGCTCCTACGCTCACAAGCGATTGCCCATCACGGGTAAACCGCACCGCCGTGATTTCGCCTTGATGCAGGCCGCAGGCCGAAAGGATTGGCTGCCGTGGATCCGGAGCTGGTGCCTCGCCACGTTCGCAGAGTTCTTGGTTCGTCGCACGGACTCTTTGAGGGGCCTGCTCGAACGTGCCGTGCGTTTGAACGACGGCCGCGGTGACAATGGAGAGGACGGCCAGGATCGGCAGGCTCTTCAGGGGTTGCGGCATCGACCAGGCCTGCTGAGCCAACCACGTCGACAGGTAAAAGGTGAACAGCACGACGCTGGCCCCGAGTGCGAGCCAGAACCCAACGTTCAATCCCCACAACGCGATCACTGCGGGATTGATGTCCCGGCCGGGACCCCACCATAAGAGAGGAACCAGAACGTAGTACCCCAACACGACCAGCCCAATCAGAGTGCCGTGCCGTGCGGCGGCAGCGGCCATGTTGCCAAACGTAATCTGAGGAGTCCGTTCCCAATAGGCCGTCACCACTGCGCCCAACAGTGCGATGGCCATGGCTGCCGTCTCCGGCACATAGAGGCGAGACAGGCCCGCAGCCACTAACCAAACGATGGCGTGACGTAACCAGCGCAGCCGCACCGGTGGAGGGGCCGAGTCAGTGGTCGCAGGGGTCGGAGACTCTTCGCTATTGTCCATGGCGTGAGGGCCCTGGGGCACCGTGTTCCCCTGGGGCGACAAGACGAGGACGCAGAGGCCACCTGGCCTCCAATGCTAAGGCGTCCTTATGACGGTAGATGGGGCGAGTTTATTCGTCAACCAAATTGCGTATTTACACGGCAAGTCGCCTGCTGGTCCGTTGCAGGTTTGGACCAGCCCTCAATCCAAATGACGCGATCGCTTTTGCCGCGGGACACGGGACGGCACACAGAGTTTCGAGTTGTGTGGGGGGAGTACGCAAGGCGGGCATGGTTCATCACCATACCCGCCTTGTGGAATACCGAGGGAGCTTACTTGTTCGGCTGCGGGGTGTAGCGCAGGTACGGTTTCACAGACCGGAAGCCTTTCGGGAAAATCTTCTTGGCTTCGTCGTCGTTGACCGCCGGGGTAATGATGCAATCCTGCCCATCTTTCCAATTGACGGGCGTGGCGACCTTGTAATTGGCCGTGAGCTGGAGCGAATCGATCACCCGGAGCAATTCGTCGAAGTTGCGTCCGCAAGAGGCCGGATAGGTCAGCATCAGCTTGACCTTCTTGTCGGGGCCGATCACGAATACCGAGCGTACCGTCATGTTGTCGATGGCGTTCGGATGAATCATGTCATACAGCGTGGCCACCTTTTTCTCCGGATCGGCGATCAACGGATAGGTGACGGTGCAGCTCTGGGTCTCATTGATATCCTTCACCCAGCCGTTGTGCGATTCCATTGGATCGACACTCACGGCCAACACCTTCACATTCCGCTTCTTGAAATCATCCGCTATCTTTGCCATGTAGCCCAGCTCAGTCGTACAGACCGGCGTGAAATCCTTCGGGTGCGAGAAGAGGATACCCCATCCGTTCCCGAGCCACTCGTGAAACGTAATCTTGCCCGCCGTCGTATCCGCCGTGAAATTCGGAGCCTCGTCGCCCAACCGTAGTGCCATGGTCCCTCCTCCTTCTTCTATCAATCAGTGACGTAAGAAACTCTTGAATCGAGCGCCCAAAATGGAATTCTAAAGGTACAGGGATTCCGTCTCCCGTTCAAGGGCGAGAACAGGCCGGCCTCGGCCGCCTTGACCACGACCAGCCTCATGGGATGGTATAATCCCCTGGCGTTCAACGCGGGGATTCTGCTACATGAGTAGGAACATGGGACGAAGGTGCTGCATCGTGGCGATGCTGCTGATGGTCCTGGCCGTCGAGCACGCAGGGGCGCAATCGGCTGACGAGGCTCGCCCCCCGGAGACAACCGATTCCTCCGCCCCTTCGACGGGCGAAAACGTCGCACCGACACCGTCGGCCGGACCACCTGATACCCCTCCTGCTGAGTCCGCTGTCGGCTCCGTCGCAATCGAACCGCAGCAGGCCGAGCTGCTGGCCCGCCAAGGCGCCGCCCTCTTTACCGGCGGCGAGTACCTGTCCGCGGTGGATCGGTTGCGGGCGGCCCTGCAGCTGGATCCTGCCCAAACGGAGGCGCGCTTCGTCCTCGGCCAATCGTTGTTCAACTTGGGGGACGTCGACGCCGCGATCGAGGAATACAAACGGGTCCTTGCGGAACGACCCGAGTCGGTTCCCGGCCATTTTCACGCCGCCACCGCCTACATGGCCAAACGGCAATGGAAGGACGCGCAGCGGGAACTGCAAAGCGCGCTGACCTTGAACCCGAAACATGCGGGCGCGCATCATAATCTGGGCACGGTTCGTTATAGTCAGGGCGATGTGAAGGGCACGATCGACGCCTACCGAGCCTCCCTCGCCATCAATCCCGATTCGGCGGATACCCATTATCATTTGGGCGTCGTCCTCAAACTCGCTGGGCGATTGAAAGAGGCGGTGCCCGAATTATTGGCGGCGTCGGAGGCGGGACATCCCAAGGCGCAGTATTTTCTCGCCACGGCCTACTCCATCGGTTCCGGCGTCGACCGCAACCTGCCGGCTGCCATCCGCTGGTGGGTCGCCGCGACGGAACATGGCGTGCCCGAAGCGCAGGATGCACTGTCGAAACTGCGCAAGGCGGCCATGAAACCGGCGTCCCCTAAGGAACCCAACAAGACGTTGCTCGCCTTCCACGCCTATCGCGACGATTTGTGGAACGAGTTTCCTGAATTGACGCGGAACGGAACCGAGCAGACCGTAGGCGTCGCGCTGCTGCACACCTTCCGGCTCAACGACGCCATTCCGACCCTGATCCGTGAGGCCACGGCGCTCAGCGAGCTCAGCGAACGCTATCTCGCGGCGCTCTACGAAGAAGGCATGCACCCGTTGCTCAAGCCACACGATGGCCGGATCCTCCGCTACTTCGAGTCCTCCGCCAACGACGGCAGCCCGCAATCCAAGTTAGCCCTGGCGCGCATTCATGCGTTGGGACTTGGGGTGGCCGCGGATCGGAGCAAAGCATTGACCATGATCAAAGGGCTGCCGCCCGGCTACGCCGAACAATTTCTCCAAGATCTGGCCACCCGTCCCGCGGGAACCTCCCCGCATACCGTCAGTCAGACGCCTGAGACGCCGCCCGCGGCGCCGTAGCCCTTCGGGGCCAACACTGTGACGCAATACGTCGAGCCCCTCAGACGCCTGCTGGTGGCCGCCCCCTCGCGGCTCACCGGGCTGTTGTTGGCCGCACTGCTCGCTGGCTCCGCCACCGTCGCGGCTTTCGTCCTCTGGTCGCAGGGAGGGCGACTACTGACGAGCCTCGACTGGACGCTCTACGATAGTTGGGCGGCTCGCGTCACCAACTCCTCACCCTCGCCGCTCGTCATCGTGACTGTGGACGATCCTCCTGCGGCGGGTCGGACTGCTTCAGTCTGGGATCGGGCGATGGCCGCGCGCGTCATTTCGGCGCTTACTCAAGCGGACGCAGCAGCCATCGGCTTCGACGAATATCTCACGGGGCCCTCAGGGCCTGAACACGGCGGAGCCTCAAGCGATGCACTTCTGCTGTCCGCCATTGCGGAAAGTGAGCGGGTGGTCGTACCCGTTCCCCTATTGGCCTATGGACCGGGGGCTGAGGTCAGCCGAGCCGCTGCACCGATCAGTTTCGGTGGACGCCATCGAAGCTGGTGGCCGGCTGACGCCGCCTCGAACGGGCTCCTTCAGGCGACACCCATCGCTCCGCTCCTTCCGAGTGTGATGGAGTCGGCCGCCGCGGTGACACATCAGGTGGCCACGCCGGACGTCGATGGACAGATCCGTCGGCTTCCGTTGGCCGTACGAATTAGCGAGGGGCTGGTCCCTGCATTCGGGCTCAGCCTCTTCTTGAGATCGCGCGGCATGTCCGCAGACCAGCTGGAATTTCAGCCCGGGTGCCACCTGGGACGCCGGACAAGCGCCACTGGGAGCGATTCAAGGGAACCGCTCACGATTCCAGTCGATGCCCGCGGCGATCTGTTGGTACCAACATTGAGCGACTCCACGCCAGCGCCGCCGACACTTGGACTCAGCACGCTTGTGCAGGCCGTCCAGCAAAAGGAGCACGAGCGGATCCGTTCATGGGTCGAACAGCGCATCGTCCTCCTGCCACCCACCCTGGCATCACAAACTGGCGCGCCGCAGCAGGCGCCGGCCTTACAGCAAGCGGGGTTGATCCGCGCCTTGGCGCATCAACAATGGGCGACCACGCTCCGCAAGGGGTGGACGTTGTTGCTGGCCTGGGCCCTCGCCACGGTCGTGGTCTGGTGCGGATTGACCTGGCGGAATTGGCTGGGTGTTGCGTGCGTGGGATTTACGGTGGCGGCCCTCTTGGCCCTTGCCTGGCTGGGACTGCTGTGGTTCCGCGTGACGGTTCCCCTAGCACTGCCCCTGTCCACGATTGTCCTCGCTGGTCTCGGCACCCTTCTATGGAATCACGCCGCCGCGGCGGCGCGGCTAGGCGCGTTGGAAGGCGACGTTCTGCGTGTGCAGGGCGAACTGGCCGCCGTGCGGGAGGCGCTGGTCTATCAAGAGTCCACGGTGGAACAGTTGGAGGAAGATCTCGACTCGGCTCGCACGGCCGGGGTTCGCGCCACGAACCGAGAGCAAACGCTCGCAGCGTCGGCCGCGGACGTCCAACGCGAGCTGGAAGCGGCACGTGCCCGCGAAGAGGACACTCGACGACGCCTTGCGACGCTTGAACAGGAATTGACCGGGCTACGCGCGGTGTCGGCGCCGCAAGGTCCCCTCCCAGAGGCGGAATTGGAAACCCTCCGCAGTGAATGCGAACGCTTCGGGATCGTCACGCGAGAACCAGGGCTCCTTCGCACGTTCCGCGACCTCAAGAAGGGGGCCTCGTCCACCTTGCCGGTATTGATTCTCGGTGAATCCGGCACGGGCAAAGAATTGTTTGCCAGAGCGGTCCATCAACTCAGTCCGCGACAAGCTCAGCCCTTCATTGCCGTGAACATGGCGGCCGTCTCGCCCGAATTGTTTGAAAGTGAGCTGTTCGGCCACGTGCGGGGCGCCTTCACCGGTGCGCACCAGGACCGCGCGGGATACTTCGAATTGGCCGCCCGCGGGACGATCTTCCTGGATGAAATCGGGGACCTGCGCCCGGAGCATCAGGCGAAACTCCTCCGCGTCCTCCAGGAGAAGAGCTTCTATCGCGTCGGCGCCTCTCGGCCCACGACCGTCGACGTCCGGGTGGTTGCCGCGACGAATAAGGATCTCCAACGAGGGATCGCCGAAGGCTGGTTCCGCGAAGATCTCTATGCGCGGCTGAAGGGGCTGCTGGTGACGCTGCCGCCGTTGCGCGAGCGCCGGGAGGATCTCCCCGTGCTCGCCGAGCACTTCGTGCGGCAGGCTGCGCAACGTTTGGGGAGGTCATTTCCGTCGGTGACCGAGGATGTGCTGGCTGCCCTCCGCCGGTATCCCTGGCCGCACAATCTGCGTGAGCTGTCGCAGTGTCTTGAACAGGCCGTGACCCTGGCGGAAGGAGCCATGCTGACCGCGGCCGACCTTCGCCTTCATGGTACCGCTCAGATCGCCCTTGGCGTGGGCGGTGCATTGGCCTCAACCTCCGGGGTGGTCGACCTGGCCGGGGACCAGGCGGTGCTCGCCTGCCTCCGCCAACAGGGGTTCGACATGCAGGCCACGGCGCGGGCGTTGGGATGGGATCGAAGCACGGTGACCCAACGCCTCAAAGGACTCTGCTTTCAGACCTTGGTTGAGACGCAGGGGGACCGGGCCAAGGCCGCGTTGCAACTAGCCCAAGACCCGGCGCTCGTTCGGACAGTCGAGTTGAAGCTGATGGAATACGTCGATCACTTGCTGTCGGTGGTGTCGGCCTACCGAACGCAGGCCGATGCGATCGCCGCCTGTCGCAAACGCTTCAAGAATCTTCCGGATCGCCATTTCAAGGCGGTTGAGACCCTCATCGTCCGGCGGTTCCAACAACTGCCCCCTACCGGATCCTCACAGTCCCGCTCGAGTTAGCCTCCTGTGCCCCTGCGGGGGCAGCCCCGCATCCCATCATGAGCCCCTCGTTTCGCGCAGAGCTTCACTCGAGGTTGTGCTCCTAAGTCATTGTACTTCTGGTGATCTTCTCCCTGACGACTACGGGCCTTCCCGGCACCGGCGTTGCTCCTACGGCAGGCCGTTGCACGCGGAGTTCTCGGGCCGAGAAGGGAGGTGATGGCGACAGGGCCGGGAGGATTCCGCCTCACAAGAACAACCATGATTCGTACAGACGAGGAGACTAACCCATGAGCAAAGCCATACCAGCATCAGCGTCCTATACCGTGTCCAACCAGACCGGCGGAGTTGCCCCGGTCGTTGTCGGCCCCGACAGGGGGACCAAGGAAGTCATCATCGTCGGGTCCGTCGTCCTAGCCCTCGCGGTTGGGATGGGAATTTTCTGGATTGCCACCCAAGGCGACGACATGAAAACCACCAGCACGTCACCGATGCCGACGGTGTCCCCGACGATCAACGTGGTCTCCACGCCGATTGAGCCGGTGAAACCGATCGTCTTGGCCCCTGTCCTGCCGACACAACTGAAAGATACGCTCCATGCGGACGTGTTTTTCGACTTTGGGCGAAACCGCCTTTCGGACGAGGCCAAGACCTATCTGGGAGCGCATGCGGCATTTCTCAAGAAAGAAACCGATTGGGGCGTGGTCATCCAAGGGTATACCGATACCAAAGGCGGCACCGCCTACAACAAACGCCTCGGTCAGAAGCGAGCGGAGGCGGTCCGCGACCTGCTGGCCAGTCTTGGAATTCCGGATACGTCCATGAAAGTCGTGAGCTTGGGGAAAGACGGCACGCTCTGCCAGGACAACAGCAGCGACTGTCAGCAACTCAACCGACGCGTGCATCTCGAGTTCATCAAGATCGGCGCCGGACACATGGCGCCACCTGTCCCGGTGGAGGCTGCCATCCCGTTCACCGCTCCCACCATTGAATCCCCTGCGGTCGACCAGACCATCCCACCTGCGGCCACGCTCCAGGACGAGGCGACACCCACCGAACCGGTTGTCGCCCCCGTGACTCCTGCCGAGTCGGCAACCAATACCGAATCGGAAGGCGGTCACTAACCGGTTCAGGAGGAGGGTCGGGCATCCACGCTCGGCCCTCCTTGGGCCCACACATCACACCGTCATCGTTGTGGAGGATATATGATCGCTCGCGGAATCGTTCGCCGTCTGGCCGGTCTGGGCATGTTTCTCACGTGTCTTCTGGTTGCCCCCCTGCAAAACACGACCCTGGCTCATCACATCACGCCGTTCAATCCGATCGGGTTGAACGAAGTCGATTGCAGCGTGCTGCTCTTCAAAACCACAGAGGCCGGGCGCTACGTGCCCGCCCCGACCCAAAAAACTAACGTCTCCATGACGGTCACCGGGCCGATCGTCCGTGCCACTGTGACGCAGGAGTTTACGAACCCCAGCGATCAGTGGGTAGAAGGCATCTATGTCTTCCCTCTGCCGGAGCGGGCGGCGGTGGACCATCTCCGCATGCGCGTGGGCGAACGTGTCATCGAGGGCATGATCAAAGAGCGTGCCGAGGCCAAGCGGACGTATGAGCAGGCCAAGCAAGACGGGAAGCGGGCGTCGCTGGTCGAACAGGAGCGGCCGAACATGTTTACCACCTCCGTCGCCAACATCGGCCCACACGACACCATTGTGATAGAGATTCAGTATCAGGAAACGCTGGTCCCGGATCAGAACCAGTTTCGCCTCCGCCTTCCGTTGGTCGTTGGCCCTCGGTACATTCCGGGCCTCCCCTTGGCATCGGACGATCCGTCCGCGTCGGCGGGATCCGGCCGGGCGTTCGATACGGATCAAGTTTCAGATGCCTCGCGCATCACACCTCCCGTCCTCCATCCGTCACGCGGGTTGATCAATCCGGTGACGCTCACCATCGACCTCGCCCCAGGCTTTCCAGTCGATCAACTCGAGTCGTCCTACCATCGCATTCAGACGACGCACGATGATGCACAACACTGGCACATCACACTCGCCGATGGAGACATCCCCGCTGACCGCGACTTCGAATTGGTGTGGAAGCCATCGGACAACCGAGTCCCAACGGCCACCCTGTTTCATGAAGAGGGACCGGATGGCGTTTATGGGCTGTTCGTGCTGACTCCGCCGTCCGACCGTGCGCCGCAGAGGTCTGACCGTCCACGCGAGGTGGTTTTTGTGATCGACACCTCGGGATCCATGCATGGCACCTCCTTGGACCAGGCCAAATCGGCCCTCCAGCTGGCGTTGTCGAGGCTGCGCCCCATGGATCGATTCAACATCATCCAATTCAACAGTGTCACCCACCGGTTGTTTCCTACTGCGAGGCCGGCCACCGCCGAAACGATCGCTACGGCCCATACCTACGTGGATCGCTTGGCTGCCACCGGTGGCACGGAAATGCTGCCGGCGCTGACGCTGGCCCTCGACGGACAGGTGCACCACGAGGTCCTTCGCCAAGTCATCTTTCTCACGGACGGTCAGGCAGGGAACGAGCAGGAGCTCTTTACGACGATTCGAGAGCGACTGGGCAATAGCCGGCTGTTCACGGTGGGCATCGGCTCGGCGCCAAACAGCTATTTCATGCGCCATGCCGCCGAATCTGGGCACGGCACGTTTACCTACATCGGAAAGATTGAGGAGGTGCAGAACAAAATGGAGGCCCTGTTTCGAAAGTTGGAGCATCCGGTCTTGACGGATCTCACCGTCGACTCGGCGGGATGGGAGCAGCTGGAGCTCGTTCCCTCGGTCATCCCCGACCTCTACCAAGGTGAGCCGATCTTGATTCTGGCGCGTGCCAAGACCCTTCCCGCACGGGTGCGTCTGTCCGGTCGATTCGAGAGCCAGCCGTGGCAGGCCGATTTTTCCCTCACGGGCTCTGAGCCACGACAAGGCCTCGGCGTGTTTTGGGCACGGTACAAGATCGGTGAACTATCAGAGCGGCTGGGGCAAGGGATCCATGATGAGTCGGCTCGAGCGTCCTTGAAGAAGGAGATCGTCGACCTTGCACTGGCGCATCACCTTGTCAGCCGCTTCACAAGTCTCGTTGCCGTGGATGTGACCCCAGTCAGACCAGCCACGGAAGCCGTGAAGACCAAGGCCGTGCCGACCGACCTGCCACAGGGCCAACACTACGAGATGGTCGTCGGCCTCCCGCAAACGGGCACACCCGCGCAGTTGCAGTTGATCGTGGGCGGCCTGCTCATCGTGTTGGCGCTCACGTTAGCGCGCTACCAGCGGCGTTGGGCGTAGCGTGAAGAACCTCTGTTGGCCAGGTCGACCTATTCGAAAGATGGTTGGCCTGGTCACCCTCTTGCTGCTGGGCTTAGGGGTCTGGGAATGCGGTCAGGGCGCATGGATTCATGGCAAGGCGGTACTCGCGCAGCATTTACTCCAGCGGGCCTGGGTGACAAGTCAGATTGAGGGGCATGACGTGAAGCCTTGGCCCTGGGCGGATACGGCGCCGATCGTACGCCTCACGGTCCCTCGCCATGGAATCGATCAGATTGTACTCAGCGGGGCCAGTGGCCGTACGCTCGCCTTCGGCCCCGCTCATCATGACGGGACGGCTCCCCCAGGGCAACCAGGCGTGGCGATGGTCGCCGGCCACCGCGACACACATTTTGCGTTTCTGTCACTGGTGGAGCCTGGTGATGCCATCGAGGTACGAGACCGGGAGGGAAGAGCGGTTCGGTACCAGGTGACCGGGACCGCGGTAGTGGACAGCCGTCTTCCCTTCAATCCGCCGTCTGCGGACACCCCGGTTCTATTGCTCCTGACCTGCTACCCGTTTGACGCCGTGGTACCTGGCGGCCCCCTCCGGTACGTCGTGGTCGCCGAGTCCCTTTCGCCCAGCTAGCATTCAAGTTTTCGTGGGCCCAGCCGATACCAGGCTTGGAGGGGTTTCCATGAGCGCCAGCAAGCCGCCTACAGCCAGACTTCGGATCTCCAACGATCCCATGTATCAATTGCTACGCGACGGGGCAGTGAAAGAATTCAACGCGAAGAAAGCAGCCGGCCAAACCTGCGACCTTACCGGCTGCGATTTTCGAGGCCTGGACCTGCGCGGGATGGAGGCGGCCGGTCTCGACTTCAGCAATAGCTACTTTCGCCAGGCTGATCTCCGTGGGGTGGATTTTCGCGGGTCCAAACTCGAGGGCGCCAGCATCAACCAAGCACAGGTGTCCGGGGCCTACTTCCCGCCGGAAATCCCTGCCGAAGAAATCATGCTCTCCCTCACACATGGCACGCGGATGCGGTATCGGACGTAGCAGACAAATCGGCTGAGGGCGGGTGCTCGTCCCTAGGCAGAGAAGATTTGCCGACTCAGTCATCACGCTATCGGGCCGCAGCTCCCAGCAGAGAAAGCCGCCGCCGTCGCCAGGAACAGTCCCAAGGACGGCGGAGGCTCTCCTGGCGCTATTTCGACTTCACTCGGACGGACATCCGTCGGTTCTTCGCCCGGCCCTCTTCCGTCGAGTTGTCCGCGATCGGATGCTCCGATCCGTAGCCTTCCGCACCAGTCAGTTGGGTTTCTGATATCCCCAGTTTTTTCAGTTGCTCATACACCGACGTGGCGCGATCGAGCGAGAGCTTCTTATTGACCTCCTCCTTGCCGACGTTATCGGTGTAGCCGCCGATTTTGAAGGTGGCATTGGGGAACAATTTCACCACGGCAGCTACATTCTTCAATTGTTCCATAGAGGAATCGGACAGGGCCGCTGAACCGGTAGCGAAACTGACCTGATCAAAATTAAACCATGTCCCCTTCTCTTGATTGACAGTCGACGCAGGGTCATTCAAGAATTGCGCGAGCCGTTGTTCTGTGGAATCGGTCCGAAATGTGGGCAATTGAACACCCACGGGCTTTTTGACCTCTGGGGCCGCCGGCGTGACCGGCTGTTGCGTTTGGCGTGGCGCCTGAGAACAGTCTTTGAGAAACCCGAAATACGCGATCGCTAACAGCACCAGCGCGATCAGTGTGCCTTTCATATTGCCCCCCTCGTTGAGGTTTAGCGGACCCGGCCAGCGAGTTTCTCGCGAGGAAGCCAGTGTAAGCCTAATAGGCATACTGTTACAACTTCGTACGGGAGGTATTTAGGTGAGAGGAAGACGCAGGTGAGCCTGATTCCCGGCTCCACGAGGCAGGACTCTTCCAAGGATGAGCTGACGTACCTGCCAGCGGGGAGGAATAGCCACATGAGGAAGAATCACTGGAGGCGTTCTCGGCGGGCGACAGGAAGAGAAGCTGCGCTTGAAGAGCCCGCCGATCACGCCAAGCGAGGGGATCGGATACATGAAAAGAAATCACTGGTGGTGTGTATCCGTCGGCGACAAGGAGGATGGCTTCGCCAGAAGAGCCGACGGTTCACGCCAAGCGAGGGATAGATGGCTGCGCCCGATGAGCCGGCGGGACACGTCAAGCGCGGCGGCACGGACGAATCATGAACACCGTGGCGAGGCGTTCGAGACCGAAGTCCGCCGGGGCTGCTCGCAAGTGAGGACGACGCAGGCGTACCCACCGTGGTACGTCGAGGAGGCCGAGCGAGAACAGCCTCGCCGGGCGAGAGAATCGGACGCCGCAGTAGGT
>CAYUYE010000028.1:0-25893 GCA_964449255.1 uncultured Nitrospira sp.
TTGCGCAAGGTGACCAAACTTCCGCTCGATGTCCATCTCATGATCACGAATCCCGATGCGTATCTCGGGGCCTTTGCCGATGCCGGGGCCGACTACCTGACGGTCCATGTGGAAACTTGTCCGCACCTCCACCGCACGGTGCAGGCCATCAAGGAGCGCGGGGTCAAGGCCGGCGTGACGCTGAATCCTGCCACCTCGGTGACGACCCTCGAAGAGATCGTCGCCGACGCGGACTTGATCCTCGTCATGACGGTGAATCCGGGTTTTGGGGGACAACGCTTCATTCCGAATACCATCGACAAGATCGCCAAAGTCCGTGCCTTGATCGATCGCAGCGGAAGCCATGCGCTGCTGGAAGTCGACGGCGGTGTGAAAGTAGACAACGCCGGCATGATCGTCGAAGCCGGAGCTGACGTGCTCGTCTCAGGGTCGGCGATCTTTACCGGCTCCGACTATGTGAAAACCATCAAGGCGATGCGTGACGCCGGCCTGGCCGTGGCCGG
Organism: uncultured Nitrospira sp.; assembly: GCA_964449255.1. Taxonomy (GTDB): domain Bacteria; phylum Nitrospirota; class Nitrospiria; order Nitrospirales; family Nitrospiraceae; genus BQWY01. Next base: position 504 of record CAYUYE010000028.1, read on the forward strand.
CCGGACCTCTTCCGCTCGTTCGATGGCTCGGTAGCGAGGGCGCGTGGACCGAGCATCGCTGATCGACAGCCTCCATCCTCTCGAGACCAAGGTGCTCACCGCGCTCGGGACTCAACCCAGCACGGGCGCCTCGCTCGACGGCCTCACCCACACGACCCAGCTGGAACCTTCGCAACTCAGCATGGCTGTTGAATGGCTGTTGGCCAAGGGGCTCGTCCGTGTCCAATCGGAATCGACGACCTCGTGGGTAACGCTCAGCAAAGCCGGCGAGGGGTATGGGGAGCAGGGGGCACCGGCCGTGCGGATTTTTGAGACGATCGTCGCGGCCAAACAACGGGGCGAAGATGTGACGATTCAAGGGCTCGGGGCGCATCTCGGCCTGGCTCCTTCCGACATTAGCGGGGTCATCGGCGCACTGAAGAAAGAGAAAGTCATTCTGATCGTCCAGGGCGGATACATCCAATGGGAAGGCATGGAGAGCCCCACCGTCAGCCAGATCAAGATGCTGATGGACGAGCTCCGCCGAGGGGGGAAGGAATTTGCCTCGCTCTCACCCCAGGCCCAGGTTGTCGCCCGACAATATTCAGTCGGGCGGGGAAGCCCCAACGAACCATTTAAGCTTGATGAGAAGGTGACGCGCAGCTATGCGCTGACCGATGAAGGCCTTCGGGCCGCGGAGCACCTGAGCCAGGCGAGTGTGGCGGAGGAAGTCGCGCAGTTGACGCCTGAATTGTTGAAGGATGGCTCGTGGCGACACAAACGGTTTCGGAAATATACGATCAGCCTGCGGCCGCCTCGGATCGCCCCCGGGAAGCGGCATGCCTATCGGCAGTTTCTTGACTCGGTGAAGCGCAAGCTCGTCAGCATGGGTTTTCAGGAGATGCGCGGGGAACTGGTCGAGACCGAGTTCTGGGGAATGGATGCGCTGTATATGCCGCAGTTTCATCCGGCGCGCGACATCCACGACGTCTATTTCGTCAAAGAGCCTTCCCACGCGAAGCAGATCGATCAGCCGTTCTTGTCGCGCGTGCATGCCGCACATCGCAACGGAGGGAAGACCGGGTCCACTGGGTGGGGGTACACGTTTGACGAAACACGCGCGAAGCGCCTCGTCCTGCGGAGCCAGGGCACCGCGGTCTCTGCCCACTGCCTGGCGGGCGGACCCCGCATTCCTGGGAAATATTTTTCGATCGCGCGGTGCTTTCGCTACGACCAGGTCGATGCGACACATGCCACCGACTTCTTTCAGATCGAGGGCATCGTGCTCGGCTCCGATATCAATTTTCGCACGTTGCTGGGTTTGCTCAACCTGTTTGCGCGGGAGGTTGCTCAGGCCAAGGACAGTAAATTCATGCCCGCCTATTTCCCATTCACCGAGCCGTCGGTGGAGCTGCATGTCCGGCATCCCAAACTGGGATGGATGGAGTTGGGCGGGGCGGGATTGTTCAGGCCTGAGGTCACGATTCCGCTCGGCGTGAGTGTGCCGGTGATTGCCTGGGGCTTGGGACTGGATCGGATGGCCATGGTGGCATTAGGCATCCACGATATTCGCGATCTCTTTACGGGGGATTTGGATTTGATTCGCACGACCAGGGGACGATTCTAAACTCGAGATCACGATGCCGACGATCACCTTTCATCATGCCGATCTCGAACGCCTGATTGCCGGGCCGACGGGCAAGCCGCAACGCATCACCCAGGCTCAGCTCGAGGGGCTGTTGTCGCTCGTGAAGGGTGAATTGAAAGGGCAAGATGCTGACAGCGGCGAGTGGCGGGTAGAGCTCCAGGACAGCAACCGCCCCGATCTCTGGTGCTGCGAAGGGATTGCACGGCAGATTCGGATCAAGCGGGCAGGCCGGCCCGTGGTCTATGATTTCTTCGGCGGCAAGCGAAAGCCGACACGCCAGGTGATCGTGTCGCGCGGAATGGACAAGGTCCGTCCCTATGTGGCGGCCTGTGCGGCGCTTGGTCATGAGGTGACGGAAGCCGGTCTCGCGCAGTTGATTCAGACGCAGGAGAAGCTGGCGGATATTTTCGGGCGTAAGCGTAGGACGGTCTCGATCGGCGTCTACCGTCTGCCGGCCATTCAGTTCCCGGTGGCCTATGAGCTGGAGCAGCCAGACCGGGCGCGATTCACGCCGCTCGGCATGGACACCGCCATGACGCTCGGCGAGATTCTCATGGTCCATCCCAAGGGCGTCGAATACGGCTCCATTGTCGCCGGGCATGAGCGCGTGCCGCTGCTTCGCGATCGGGCGGGACAGGCCTTGAGTTTCCCGCCCATCATCAATAGCCGAGAGGTCGGCGAGGTCCGCGTCGGGGATCGGGATCTCTTTGTCGAGGTCACCGGGACCGACGCGCACATGGTGGTGCTCGCGCTGAATATTTTTGCCGTGAATCTGGCGGATCGCGGCGCGCGGATCGAACCGGTGGAGATCGTCTACCCCTACCAGACGCCGCTTGGGAAGCGAGTGGTCACGCCGTGCGATTTCGGGAAAAGCCGGGCCATTCCGATCGATGCCATCGATCGCGCGCTGGGGGAAGTCCTAAGGCCGACCGAGATTCGAAAAACCCTAGGTGCGTATGGCTATGAGGTCGGCGGGGCCGGTGCGAAGCTTCGCGTCAAGTTACCCCCCTATCGCAACGACCTGATGCATCCCGTGGACGTCGTGGAGGACGTGGCGATCTCCAAGGGATATGAGAGTTTCGCGCCGGTCATGCCTCAACAATTCACGGTCGGGGGCCTGTCGCGGCTGGAAGAACGGTCGGACCAGGTCCGCGATCTGATGGTCGGGCTGGGCTATCAAGAAGTCATGTCCAACATCCTGGGCTCGCGGCAGGAATTCGTGGAACGAATGCGACTGGAGGGGACTGAACACGGACGTCTGGTCGAAGTCGACAACGTCATGTCGTTGAACTACAGCTGCCTTCGGCCGTCGCTGCTGCCCTCATTGTTGCGCGTCGAAGCGGCATCGGGCCGGGCCTTTTATCCTCATCGGTTGTTCGAGGCGGGCGAAATCGCCAGGCCCAATCTCTCGGCTGTCATCGGGTCGGAGACTCGCTTGGCCGTGGCCGCCCTCGCGGTCCAGGCGGGAGCCACTTTTTCAGACCTGCACAGTGCGCTGGACGTGTTGCTCTACTACCTGGGGCATGCCTACACACTCAAGCCCGTCGCCCACCCATCATTCTTGGAAGGTCGCGTGGGACAGATCGTGATCGATGGCACGGCGGTCGGCTATATCGGCGAACTCCATCCGGCCGTGCTCGAACAGTGGCAAATTACCGTGCCCGCCGCGGCCTTCGAATTGGACCTGACCAATCTTCCGGACGCAGAGTAGATTCACTGGCTCAGAAACAGGAAGGCCCTGGTGGAGCGCAGTCCATCAGGGCCTTCCTTCTTCGGAGTCGGGTTAGGCTGTCGCAGCGTGCTGTCGGGCCACCGTGATGAGTTGCTCGAAGCCGCTGGGATCCTTGATCGCGATGTCGGAAAGGGCCTTCCGATCCAGCAGCACCTTCGCTTTCTTCAAGGCGTTCATAAAGCGGCCGTAAGTCAGCCCGTGCTGCCGAACCGCGGCGCTGATGCGGGTGATCCATAGTTGTCGGAAATTCCGCTTCCGCTTCTTACGCTCGCGATAGGCGTACTGCTGCCCCTTATCAACTGATTCCGTGGCGGATCGGAACAGCCGGCTCTTGGCGCCGTATTGTCCCTTCGCGAGTTTCAGCCTCTTCTTTCGTCTGGTGCGGGTCTTGGGCCCGCCTTTTACACGTGGCATGGTTCGAAGCTCCTTCCCTTCTCTCCTGCGACCTCACCAATACAATCGATCGTACGCTCAGTTGGGGAGTACACGGGACATCATTTGTTGCTGTCCCGGAGCGACCTCGCTGGTGCCAGAAATCCGCCGTTTGTGGCTGCGGCTTTTTGACGACAGCAGGTGCCGGCGGCCTGCGGCCTTGTAGAGGTAGCGGCCGGTGCCCGTTTTCTTAAACCGTTTGCTTGCGCCCGAATGGGTCTTTGATTTTCGACTGGCCATAGTCCCTCGTGTGCTTTGCGTGGTGTCAGTGCGTTAATTCTTGGGCGCAACCACCATGATGAGACTGCGCCCTTCCATGCGCGGCGCGTATTCGACGGTGCCGGTGTCGGTCAGTTGCTCGATCACCGTTTGCATCATGGTCCGCCCCATCTCTTGATTGGCCATCTCACGGCCGCGATAGTTGACGCTGACCTTGGTCTTGTTGCCTTCCTCCAGGAAACCGCGAATTTGCCGGATCTTAATCTCCAAGTCGTGTCTGTCGGTCCGGGGGCGAAGTTTGATTTCCTTCACCTGGGTCGACTTCTGGTGACGCCGGCTTTGGTGGTCTTTCTTGCTCAGTTCGTACTTATACTTTCCATAGTCCATCACCCGGCAGACGGGCGGCTGGGAGGTCGGGGCGACTTCAACGAGGTCATACCCGAGCTCTTGGGCTCGCCGATAGGCTTCCGGTGTCGGCAGGATCCCATATTGCTCCCCTTCCGGTCCAATGACTCGCACTTCCCGGACACGAATTTCCCGATTGACCCGCAGTTTAGGAACGATAAGCCACCTCGATAGGTTTAATGATTAGGGAGTGCGGATCGCTTGTGTCACGTCCGCCTTCAGTGTGTCAAGCACCCCAGTGACCGGTTGAGCCCCCAGATCGGCTTTGTTTCGGCCTCGAACCGCGACGGTCCCGTTCAATGCCTCACGCTCACCGACGACTAACATATAGGGAATCTTGGCCAATTCAGCCTCTCGGATCTTCAATCCGATCTTCTCGTTCCGCGCGTCGGTCTCCACCCGATACCCTGCGGCAGCCAACCGGGCCCGCACCGATTCGGCGTAGGCATGGTGTTTCTCAGAGATGGGCAGCAAGATGGCCTGGGTCGGTGCAAGCCAGGTCGGGAAGGCCCCGGCGTAGTGTTCGATCAGGATGCCGAAGAACCGCTCAATGGAGCCGAGCAGCGCCCGGTGAATCATGATCGGCCGATGCGGCTTTCCGTCCTCCGAAATATACGTCATGTCGAAACGCTCGGGATTGTTGAAATCCACCTGCACCGTGGAGCACTGCCACGAGCGGCCAAGGGCGTCCTTGATTTTGATGTCGATCTTGGGGCCGTAGAAGGCGCCCCCGCCGACATCGACCCCATAGGCGATCTTATGTTTCTTCAGGGCCGCCTCCAAGGCATCCGTCGCCAAGGCCCAATGCTCGTCCGTCCCCACCGACTCCTTGGGTCTGGTCGAAAGGAAGACCTCAAATTCCGAGAACCCGAACGTCCGGAGCATGAAGAAGGTGAAGTCCAGCACACGGCTCACTTCCGCTTCCATCTGGTCCGGCCGGCAGAAGAGGTGGGCGTCGTCCTGGGTAAAACCACGGACGCGCAACAGGCCGTGAAGGACGCCGGTGCGTTCATACCGGTAGACGGTGCCCAACTCGCCGTACCGGATCGGCAAGTCGCGGTAACTGCGCAAGTGCGACTTGTAGATCATGATGTGGTACGGGCAGTTCATCGGTTTGAGCTGATACTCGCTGTTCTCGACTTTCATGGACGCGAACATGTTCTCTTTGTAGTAGTCCACGTGTCCGCTGGTCTTCCACAAATCAAGTCTCGCGACGTGTGGGGAATAGACCAAGTTGTAGCCGTCCCTGATGTGTTGCTCGCGCCAGAAATTCTCGATCAACAGGCGAACCGCCGATCCCTTGGGGTGCCAGAGGACCAGCCCTGGCCCAATCTCGTCCTGTATGGTGATCAGGTCCAGTTCCTTGCCGAGCTTGCGATGGTCGCGCCGTTTGATCTCTTCTAGCTTGTGAAGATGGGCGTCCAGTTCCTTCTGGTTCGGAAACGAGGTCCCGTAGATCCGCTGGAGCATCGGATTCCGTTCGTCGCCCCTCCAGTAGGCGCCGCCGGTCGAGAGCAGTTTCAACGCCTTGATGTGGCCGGTGGTCGGGAGGTGCGGGCCGCGGCAGAGGTCGATAAACTCACCCTGGCTGTATGCGGAGATGGGTTCCCCATCGGGGAAGCCTTGAATCAATTCGACCTTGTAGTGTTCCCCTCGCGATTTGAAGAACTCAATGGCCTCGGCTTTGGAGAACTCGCGTCGGGTGATCGGCAAATTCCGTTTGGCGATCTCGAGGGCTTTGGCCTCGATCTTCTCGAGGTCTTCCGGGGTGAAAGGCCGGTCGAAGGCGAAATCGTAGTAAAAACTGTCCTCCAGCGCCGGTCCGATCGTCACTTGTGCGGACGGAAACAGCTCCTTCACCGCCTGGGCCATGACGTGGGTGCTGGTGTGGCGATAGACCTCCCGGCCGTCCGCGCTGTCGAACCGAAGGGGCTCAAGTGCGGCATCGCTGGTGAGCGGTCGCGACAGATCGACCGAATGGCCGTTGACCTTGGCGGCGAGGATATTGGGGTCCACACGACGACCCGAACCGGCCAAGGCCTCCTGTACGGTGCAGCCTGCCGGGACCTGATGGTGTGACCCGTCTGGAAGGGTGATTGTGATCTGCACTGCGCTCAAAACAAATGGTCCAGAACAAGAAAGGCACCGCAACGGCCAAGGCCGATTCGATGCCTCACCGACGTGGTAGGCGCGGACGGTCTTGAACCGTCGACCTCTACCGTGTCAAGGTAGCGCTCTCCCCCTGAGCTACGCGCCTAAAAAGCAAAAGAGGATGCTAGTACAAGCACTCGGAAGGTGTCAAGAATTGAGCCCGGGCGACCATGACTTCACGGATGGTCGCCCGGGGCACGAGTCCGAAGAGTGCCGGGCGCTACTTCACGGCGGCTTTCAATTCCTTACCGGCTGAGAATTTAGGAACGCGGGCAGCCGGGATCTTCAAGGGTTCGCCCGTGCGCGGGTTCCGACCGGTGCGCGCCCTCCGCTTGCTGACCGTAAACGTGCCGAAGTTCACGAGGCTCACCCGTTGGCCCTTCTTCAGGGACGTGGTAATCGCTCCCGTGAAGGCTTCCAGGGCAGTGCCTGCCGCGACTTTGGTGATGCCGGCAGTGGCGGACATCTTGGCAATCAGTTCCTCTTTCGTCATCGCTCACTCCTCCTTTGTTGCCACGAAGGGAAATGCTCCAGTCGAACCCTGGAGTGTCCTTCGGGCGGTTAACGTGAAGACCGATTCAATCGGTCCCTCATCGGGACCGGCTAGGACGCAACCTTTTGGGTGGACTTGGTCCGCGACAGCGGAATGCGATGCTCCACGATCTTCTTCCGCAGCGTATTGCGATTCAAGCCAAGCAGGCGGGCCGCTTGGATTTGATTGCCTTGAGTTTCTCTCAGTGTTGAGGAGAGGAGCGGGCGTTCGACGGCAGACATTAGTATCGGATACAGATTCCGCGCGGACCCATTGCGCATTCCTTTGACGAAATCACTGACTTTCGAGTGAATCAGGTCTTCCAGTGAGACGGGGGTGCCGGTGGACTTACTCGCAGGGCGACCGTCGCTCAGGCCCTGGAACAAGGTGACCGCCTGTCGGAGTGAGCGGCGCGAGCCTGTGATCAGCACCGTTTTGGTCCCCTCAACCAGTGTCTTCAACGCGGTCAAGTCTGCGACGGTGCTTCGTTTCGCTTCGATCAGGACCGCATCGAACTCGCGTTTCTCCAGGTGCTTGGAGGCTTGCGCGAGATCTTTGGCGAGCGTGAACGACGCATCCTTGAGCGCGAGGCGCAACTGTTCGTGCACCTCAGCATCGCCGCTGATGAGCAAAAGACTGACGGAAGCCAAACGGTGCATCGTGGAGGTCCTAAGGGGAAGAAGGAGGGCGGAATTATGTCCCAGGCGTACCGTGATGTCAATTCGGAAAATGGCACGATCCGAATATTCCCCATTTCTCACAATCTGTGGCACGCGTCATCTGTCGCCTGTTTCCCAGGATTGTCGGGGAGTTTGATCCGTCACGTAGTCGTTGGTACTGCCGCGATCGAAGTTGGAAAACGGAAGATCCAACCAGGCGATTGTCGAAGGGTATGGAGTGATCGCAGGTCGTCTCTCGGAGGATGACCTTGACGGCCTGTGGATGCGTGTCAGGTAAATCCTACTGCGGAAAAATTTCGCATGTACGAGCGGAGAATCCGAAGGATCGGCGTGACAGGATCTGGCGTGTTTGCTTAAACCCCAGCGTCATGTCAGAGAATCGAGAGGCGGAAGAAAGAGCGTGCTCGATCGTTGATTGCCGGGTGCACGAGTGCCCGGGCTTGACAATTGCCCCATGATGGTGGCATTCTGACAATTCCCATGGGAATGGTATGAATTAAAATGAAATACGAAGCCAAGCGGGTCAACTACGGAATCCTCGTTGCAGTTGACCTTGCGCTCCAGCCGAGGCAGGTTCCGGTACAAGCGAAGGCCATCGCAAGGCGTCAGTCCATTCCCGCCCGATTTCTAGAGCACGTGCTCAATGCGATGAAGCGCGCCGGACTCGTTGAAAGTACCAGGGGGGCTCAAGGTGGCTACGTGCTTTCCAAGCCCCCAGCAGAACTCTCCCTGGCGCAGATCGTTGAGGCGCTGGATGGTCCGATTGTGGTACCACAGACCCTCGCGACCCGAGCTGCCTCCTCGGCGCGACGCGGGAGCGAACAGCAGGCGCTGTTGACCGGCATCTGGAGCCGTCTGCGCCAGGCGGAAATGGACGTCCTCAATCGCATTACGCTCAAGGAGGTCCTTGAGGATTATGACGCGCTCCATCGCCGCCAGAGCCCGATGTATCACATTTGACCGGAGTGCCCGGACACCATCATGCCCACACCACGAGGGACGATATGAGCGCCGTGAAAAGCCCGAGCAGGCCCACTGTCAAGATTGAACCCATTCCCCCCGCAATCGGAGAGGAAATCGAGGCCTTTGAATCGGAGGCTCGTCGGGTGTTGGAGGGCGGTCTCTCTAACGATCTCTTCAAACCGTTCCGACTGCAACATGGCGTTTATGGACAGCGCCAGCCCGGTGTCCAGATGTTCCGCATCAAAATCCCCTTCGGCGGGCTGACGAGCAATCAGGTGCGCCGAGTTGCCGAGTTGGCCGACCAGTATGCGACCGGTGTGGGGCACGTGACGACGCGCCAGGATATCCAGCTCCACTACGTCGAATTGCACCACGTTGCGGACATGATGCGACGCTTGGCTGAAGTCGGTTTGACGACGCGCGAGGCCTGCGCCAATACGGTTCGCAACGTCACCGCCTGCCATCTGGCGGGCGTCTGTCAGGGCGAGGTCTTCGATATCACGCCCTACGCCAAGACGGTCGCCTATCACTTGCTGCGCAATTCACTGAATCAAAGTCTCCCGCGCAAGTTCAAGATTGCCTTCTCAGGGTGCGCACACGATTGCGCCTTGACCCCAATCCATGACATCGGCCTGCTGGCAGCCCGCCGTCAAGACGGCACGATCGGCTTTCGCATGGTGGCGGGAGGTGGACTGGGCTCCACTCCGCGCATTGCGCAGTTGCTGCGGGAATTTGTGCCGATGGCGGAATTGATTCCGTCGATTGAAGCCGTGATCAAAGTATTCGATACGCTTGGGAACCGGAAGAATCGCAACAAAGCGCGCATGAAGTTCGTGATTGATAAGTTGGGCTTCGACGAATTCAAACGGCGCTGGGAACAGGCCTACCGAGAGTTGGGGTACACCAGTCCATCTACTCGGTCCCTGACGTTGCTGGAGTACAAGGACGATCCCGGTCCCCTCATCATGCCCACGAAGGTCACCGCATCGGGCAACGGTCATGGAAACGGTCACGCCCCTGGCGGCGGGGCGGGCAATGGGAACGGCCATCATGCGGCCAGTGTCTTGGTCTCGGAGGACTATGAAGCCTGGCACCGCACGAACGTGCTCAGACAGAAACAGGCTGGGTATGCGGCGGTGTTTATCAAGCTGCCGATGGGCGACATCACCGTCGATCAAATGTATGCCCTCGCGGACGCGGCCGAAACGTTTTCCAACGGCAACCTCCGGACGACCATTAGCCAAAACATGATCATTCGGTGGGTGCCCGAATCGAAACTGCCGGATATCTATGCGGCCCTGAAGGCCGTGAGCCTGGCCGAGCCAGGTGCCGAATTGATCGAGGACATCGTGGCGTGCCCCGGGACGGATACGTGCGGGCTGGGTATTACGTCGTCCAAAGGGGTGGCGCGGGCGTTGGCGGACGTGTTTCCTCCTGGGCGGGTCCCGGAGGACTTGCGCGATGTCAGCATCAAGGTCAGTGGATGCCACAATTCCTGCGCCCAGCATCACATCGCCACGATCGGACTACACGGGGTCGGGAAGCGGATCGGCGACCATACGGCGCCGCACTACGAATTGCACGTGGGCGGCGCGGTCGACGGGACGGCGCGTATCGGCCAACTCATTGTGAAATTGCCGGCCAAGAACGTGCCGGCGGCGATCCGACATTTGGTGGATGTCTATCGGCGTGATCGGAGTGAGAAGGAATCCATGCCGTCGTTTATCCAGCGAGCTGGCAAGACCAAATTGAAGGATGAGCTGATTCCGTACACGATTCTGCCGGCTTTCGAAGAGGATGCGACGTACTACTACGATTGGGAAGGTGAGAAGGAATTCGTGCTGGAAGATCTCGGGCCCGGCGAGTGCGCGGGCGGAGCCTTGGAATTGATCGACAATCAAATTCTCGAGGCCGATCAGGAACTCTACCAGGCCCGGCTTGCCGCGGAGAAACATCAATACCCGGTGGCGGTGAACAAGGCCTATCGGGCGGTGTTGGCCGGGGCCAAGGCACTGCTGGTCACGGAAGGCATCGAGCCGGCGACCGATGCGGACACGTTCACCGAGTTTGAGCAGCGGTTGGCCAGCAAGGGCGTAGTGCCGCCTGTCTATCGGCACTTGGGGCAGCAGGTCAGCGACCTCGGGTCGAAAACAGCCTCGGCCGAGTTCGTCCAGGCGAAGCTCAAGTATGCGAAGGATTTTGTGGAGGTCTGCCGCACGGCGACGGAGAACATGGGCAAGGACCTGAAGCTGAAGGCCGTGCCTGACGCAGCGCCAGCCCCTGCTGCCACCGCCGCGTCTGCGGCGCCGCCCGCGATGCCGGCTGCACCCGTCTATGATCTACGGGGGGTGGCCTGTCCGATGAACTATGTGAAGACGAAATTGAAACTGGAAATGATGGAGGCCGGCGAACGGCTGGAGGTCTGGTTGGATGCCGGCGAGCCGATCAAGAACGTGCCGATGAGCCTGAAGAACGACGGACATCTAGTGCTGGTGCAGGAAGCGCTGGAATCGGACGCGCAACATTACAAGATACTGGTCGAGAAGGTCGAGGGATAGATGGTCGAGACGGAGCTCAAGGCGCTGAGCGACTCGTACGAATCCAAATCCCCACAGGATGTCCTGACGTGGGCCATGGAGAAGTACTATCCGCGGATCGTCTTGGCCTGCAGCTTCGGTGCGGAAGACGTCGTGTTGGTGGATATGATCCATCGCCTCAACCCGGACGTGCCGCTGTTTTACCTGGACACGGATTTTTTGTTCCCGGAGACGTATCAGACACGGGATCGCATCGTGGAAAAGTATGGGCTCAAACCAGCGCAGGTCATTGGAATGACCTCGTTGCTCACGCCGGAGCGTCAGGCGGCTCTGCATGGCGATCGTCTTTGGAGCACGAATCCAGACCAATGTTGTCAGCTGCGCAAGGTGGAGCCCCTCACGCGGGTCTTGAAAGGATATGAAGCCTGGATCACCGGGATCAGGCGTGATCAGTCGTCGACCAGGGCCAACGCCGGGCTCATCGAGTGGGACCAGAAGTTCGGCCTGGTGAAAGTGAATCCGCTTGCGCGCTGGAGTTGGACCGACGTGTGGACGTATATCAAGATCTTTGAAGTGCCCTATAACCCGCTGCACGACCGACTCTACCCCAGCATCGGCTGCACCCACTGCACCGCTCCGGTGGCCGAGGGAGAGGACCCGCGTTCAGGGCGATGGAAGAACTCCGGCAAGACGGAGTGCGGACTACACAAGGCCTAAGGCCGGTGGATCGAAACCAGGAAAGGATTCTTTTGTGAAGAAAACGGCCGTCATTATTTCTCGAGGGACCTACACGCACCTGTTACAGGCCTGTGAATGGGTGCGGCTGGCCGTACAGGATCAACGCCGGGTCAGCGTGTTTTTTTGCGATGAAGCCGCGGCGCGCCTGACCAAGGACAAGGTGCGCGAGATTCCATTTGCGGACACCTACCGAGGCCGGGAAACGAAAGTGCGCACCATGCTGAAAGAAGCCAATCGCGCGGACCTGGCCGCGCAGATGCGGGAGATGAAAGAAAAGGGCGACGTGAAATTCTCGATCTGTCGTGAGACGTTGCAACATTTCGAGATCAATGTGGAACAACTCATCGGGGAACTGGACGAAGTGCAATCGGCCGAAGCGTTCTGGAAGCAAGAGGTCCGTGAGGCCGACCAGGTGCTGACCCTGTGATGCAGACCTTTATTGCCAAAGTCGGAAAAGGCGCCAAGACCTGCAAGGACCTCACGTGGGAGGAAGCCAAGCAGGCGATGGTGCAGTTGATTGAACACAAAGCCACGCCCGTGCAGGTCGGCGGGTTTCTTATCGGGATGCGCATGAAGGGGGAGTCGGTCGCGGAGTTGGCGTCATTTACGGCGACCGCACGCTCCTACGTCACCCCTTTGCGCGTGGCCGATTCGACCCACTTGGTCGATGTGGCCTGTTATGCAGGGAAGCAGGACACCTTCTATGCGCTCGCCGGAGCCGCCGTTATTGCCAGCGCCGCCGGCGCGACCGTGCTGGTGCATGGCTGGGAAGGGTTGCCGGAGCGGCCAGGAATCTGGGCGATCTTCTCGAAGCTGGGCATCCCTGTCGACCATCCCCCGGCTGTGGTCGAAAAGGACCTCTCGACAAAAGGGTTCGCCTATTTGGACATCGCCTTGTTGCATCCGCCGCTGGCGTCCTATTTGGGGCTGCGTCATGAGTTGGGGGTGCGCAACTTTTTCCATCCCGTGGCACGCATGCTGAATCCAGCGCGGGCGCCGGTCCAGATCATCGGGATGACCCATCCACCGTATTTCGAGAAAATCGGGGAAGCCTTGAACATGCTGGGAAGCCCCCGCGCCTTGATCGTACGGGGAGTCGATGGGGAGCCGGAGCTTTCGATCGCGTCGAGCACAAAGGTGTTGGAACTTCGAGACGGGCGGTTCCTGCCGATGAATTTCCATCCCAAGGAAGCCGGGTTGGCCTTCGGGACGGCGCGCGATATGGCTGGATTCGCCCTTGCCGAAAAGGACAAGGAAGCGGCGCTCCTCAAAAAAATTCTGCAGGGGGAACTCAAGGGCGCCGCAAGGGATTGGGTCGCACTCAATGCGGGGATGTTGCTATATGCGTCGGGCAGGGCGGCATCAATTCCGCTTGGCGTGCAGCTGGCCCAGACCACGCTTGATTCCGGGGCGGCAGCTCGAAAGTTGATAGAAGCGGCACAGGGGCGGACCGCGGGGGCCGCCTAACAGTCGGAGGACAACGAGGCAGCGATCATGAAACATCTGCGGCAGTTGGAAGATCAAAGCGTGTTTATTCTCCGCGAAGCCTACAAGCACTTCGACCACTTGGGCATGCTCTGGTCGATGGGGAAGGACAGCACCGTGTTGCTGTGGCTCGCGCGCAAGGCGTTTTTTGGCCAAGTGCCGTTTCCGTTGTTGCACGTGGACACGAGCTACAAGATCCCGGCCATGATTGAGTATCGTGACCGGCTCGCCCGCGAATGGCGGCTCAATCTCCTCGTTGGGATGAACAAAGAAGCGTTGGCCGCCGGCATGAACCACACGATGGGCCGGCAAGTCTGTTGTACCGCGCTGAAAACGAACGGCCTCAAGCAACTGATCGAACGGCATGGGTTTACCGGCATTATCCTTGGCGTGCGGGCCGATGAGGAGGCGACGCGGGCCAAAGAGCGATATTTCTCGCCGCGAGACAAGCATGGCGAATGGGATTTCCGCGAGCAACCACCGGAACTGTGGGACCAGTTCAAGACGTCGTTCCCGCCGGGTACGCATATTCGGATCCATCCGTTGCTCGATTGGACGGAGATCAACATCTGGGAATACATCAAGCTCGAGAACATTCCGTTCATGGACCTGTATCTCGATCAGGGTGAGGGCATTCGTTACCGGAGTCTCGGTTGTGCTCCCTGCACGTCTCCGATCAAGTCCACCGCCAAGTCGGTGGACGATATCCTGATCGAGTTACGCAATACGAAGATCGCGGAGCGGGCGGGTCGAGCGCAGGATGAGGGGAGAGGAATGGAAATGCTCCGCAAAGACGGCTACATGTGATGGCAGACGCTGAAAATAGCTTCCAGCTTCGTACTCGGTTGCGCCGACCACTCAGCGTACAGGCAACGAGTACGCCTCGTGGTCAACGCGCCCTGCGGCCTTGCTGGAAAGCTATTTTGAGCATCCGCCTTTGGGAGTAGAAGGAATTCTTCGGATGACTCTTGTGGCAACCAAGACGGATCAGGCGCAGGCGCATTTGAATATCGTGATCGTGGGCCATGTCGACCATGGCAAATCCACCCTCGTGGGGCGGCTCTACGCCGACACGGGCTCGCTGCCGGACGGCAAGTTGGAAAAGGTCCAAGCCATCTGTCGTCAGCAGGGGAAAGAATTCGAGTACGCGTTCCTCTTTGACGCGTTCCTGGAGGAGCAAGAGCAGGGCATTACGATCGATACCGCCCGGACGTTCTTTTCATGGAAGGGCCGGCAGTACATCATCATCGACGCGCCCGGTCACAAAGAGTTCTTGAAGAACATGGTGTCAGGCGCCGCTCGCGCGGAGGCGGCGCTGCTCTTGATCGATGCCCATGAGGGCGTCAAAGAACAGTCCAGAAAACATGGCTATCTTCTGTCGTTGCTTGGCGTGAAACAGGTGGCGGTCGTTGTCAATAAGATGGATCTCGTCGCGTATCGGCAAGATGTGTTCGCGCGCATCGAAGCCGAATACTCGGCATTCTTGGCGCAACTCAAGGTCAAGCCGCAGCGATTCATCCCCGTCAGTGCCAAACAAGGGGACAATATCGCCCAGAGCAGCAGTCAGATGCCCTGGTACAGCGGTCCGACCATTCTGCAAACCTTGGAGTCCTTTACGAAAGAAACGGCGCGTGAACAGCAGGCGCTTCGATTGCCGATCCAAGACGTCTACAAGTTCGATGCGCGACGCATCCTGGCTGGCCGCGTGGTGAGCGGCGCGGTGAAGGTCGGCGATCGCTTGGTCTTTTCACCGTCCAACAAGTCCGCGATGGTCCGCACGATTGAAGCCTTTAATATCGAGCCGGTCCCGACCGAGGCCCGCGCCGGGCAATCCACGGGCATTACGCTCGATGAGCAGATCTTTGTAGAACGCGGAGAAATCGCGTCCCATCAAGACGCCGTCCCGCAAGTGTCGACCCTGGTCCGGTGCAATCTGTTCTGGATGGGAAAGCGCCCGCTTGAAATGGGACGCAAATACACGCTGCGTCTCGCCACCCGCGAAGTGGAATGCGAAGTCGCCACGATCCACCGAATCATCGATACCGCCGACCTGGGCGCCAAGCAGGTCCACACGGCCGTCAATCGGAACGAAGTCTCCGAGCTGACCATCCGGACCAGAGCCCCGATTGCGTTCGATCTCTACAGCGACTTCGAGGGGACGGGCCGCTTCGTCCTTGTCGATCAATATGACGTCTCCGGTGGCGGCATCATTACCGAGGCGCTGCAAGACGAACAGACCATCCTCCGTGAGGAGGCGCGCCGGCGTGATATCGCCTGGATCAAGGGTGACGTGAGCATCGACGAGCGGTCGGCGCTGTTCGGGCATGGCCCAGCCCTGGTCTTGATCACCGGCGGGGCCCATGCCGGCAAGTCGTTTCTCGCGCGGCGCTTAGAGGTTCGACTGATCGCGGACGGACGGCATGCCTACCTGTTGGATGGGCAGAACCTCCGACACGGCCTCGACAGCGATATCCATCAGGAGGATGGGGGCGAGATGGTGCGCCGATTCGGCGAAGTGGCGCGACTCTTTATCGATGCCGGGCTCATTGTGATTTCTACCACGAATACCTTTAGCCGGGCCGACCATCAATCCGTCCGGACCCTGGTGCAGCCTGCCCCGGTGCTGGCCGTCCATCTGAGTAACCAGCCGGAGGATGCGCCGCCGAATACAGACCTGGCCTTCGCTGGTCCCAAGGATTTCGAAGAAATCGCCAAGCAGGTGATCGAGGAACTGAAGAAGCGTGGAATCTTGGCCCGTCAGACGGGGGGCACGCAGGCCCCACAGTACTCAATCTAAGTGACCCCGACAAGGCGCTCCCTCCCGGGCCGCCTCGCCCTTCTTTCAAGTGCTTAGTGCCCCTCCTTCGTCGGCAAGCGCTCGTTTGACTCTCCAGAAACCCCTATGCTACCGTGCCCGTTTACAACTGGTGATCATGATGAGCGATGCTCCCACGACCATGAGCCCTGAGAAAGACCTGAAGTCGATCCTGACCAAACTGCAGTACCAGGACGACGCCAAAGTCGTGCAGCAGATTACCGCGCAGATGCGGCAGGTGCAGGCCCGCATGGTGGGGGTCAAGCACAAGATCGCTGTCATGAGCGGCAAGGGCGGGGTTGGCAAGAGTATGACGACCGTGAATCTTGGCCTGGCGCTGGCCCGGTTGGGGCACAAGGTCGGTCTGCTCGACGTCGATCTGAACGGACCCTGCGTGCCCCGCATGCTCGGCATGCATGGCCAGCGGCTGACCATGACGCCAGCCGGTGCGACCCCCCCGGTGGGTCCGCTCGGAATCAAGGTCGCGTCGATGGACTTCTTTCTCGACGACGCCTCTCCGGTCCGATGGAAGGGGCCGATGGACTTGAGCCCCGTCTGGCTGGGGCTTATGGAAATGAACGTCATTCGCGAGTTTTTGGGCGATGTCGTCTGGGGGGAGCTCGATTACCTGCTCACGGATCTGCCCCCCGGAGCGGCGGCGGACAAGCCGCCCGTCATCGCCGGTTTTATCCCCGACTTGGCCGGAGCGGTGGTGGTGACCACGCCATCGGAGGTGGCCTCGGACGTTGTGCAGAAGTCCATCACGTATGCCCGGGACATGGGGATTGCCGTTCTTGGGGTGGTGGAAAACATGAGCGAGTATCGGTGTCCCTCTTGCGGGGCCGAAAACGAATTGTTCGAGGGGAACACTCAAGCGATGTGCGAAGCGCTGGACGTCCCCCTGCTTGGGCGCATTCCATTCGATCGGAGGTTGGCCAAAACGTTCGACAAAGGTGTGCCGTTGTTGGACGAGACCTACCCCACGCTCCAGCGCTACGGGCAGATTGCCGAACGAGTCATCACGTTGATCCAGTATCGCAAGGTGTTGGCGGAGAAATTGTAGCTTACCGGCCGAGAAACGAGGTGCGGGCATGAAGTTCGTCTGTCTCAACTGCGAAACCTACATGACCTTCCAAAAGGTCGAGCAGCCCGGTGAAGGGTCCTTGGGCGTGTTCTTCGGCTGCCCCTCCTGCGGCGCCAAGTTCTCCATGGTGACCAATCCCGGCGAGACGCAGATGGTCAGCTCCCTCGGAGTGAAACTTGGTGGACGCCCTGCCCCGGCAGAACCCTTCGAGATGACCCGCGGGACGCTCAAAGACGAAGCCAAAGCCGGCATGGGGCAGATGGCGGCCTATTTGAATGAGAAGATTCAGGCCGGGCAACCGGCGACGGCTGGAGCGGCGCCGCATCCCACAGCCGGTCCCGCCAAGGAAGGCGAAAAATCTGGTGGCAGTTGTCCGTTTGCAGCCGTCGTCGCCCAGATGGGGATGGGGACCGGAGCGAAGAACGGGGACACTTCCAAGGCGGCAGAGTTTACCTGGACTCCGGATGCTACGGAAAAATTGGAGCGTTTGCCATCATTCGTGAAACCGATGGTCCAGGCCAGTGTGGAGTCCTACGCACGCAAACACGGATTCAGCTCGATTACGCTCCAAGTGATGGATGACGCGAAGAGTGAACCGAACGGCATCGCCTGGACGCCTGAGGCCGAGCAGCGACTGGAGAACATTCCCGACTTCATCCGGCCAATGGCGCGGCGCGAGATCGAGCGGATCGCTAAGGAACGGGGGGCTGTGTCGGTCACGGCCCAGGTCATGGATGAAGCCAAAGACAAATTCCTGAAATTCATGTAGTCGACGAGCTGATTCTGCGGGCATCGTGAAAGCCTATCCGGCCTGCCGGGTAGGCTTTCCTCGTTTTGAGCGATCCTCTCCGTCATGATGGCATTGAGGCAATGGAACCAACGGGCGGTCGTCACGCTGATATTGCTATGGATCGGCGCGGCGGTAGGACTCCCCTTGTCGGCGTCCGACCCTGTCTCTCCCGGCCATGAAATCCATGACCGTGGCGGAGAGCAGTGGGAAGGCTCCTTGGCGGGAAAGGCCTACTCCGAACGGAATCACCAGTACGCTGGACTCTTCCTGCTCCTGATAGGTCTGAGTGAGCTTGGTGCGGGCTGGCGGTCGTGGTTGGCGAAGTTGGGGCCGATGTGCCTGCCCGCCGCATTGGTGGCGGCCGGCGTCTACCTCCTGATCTGGAGTGATCACGAGGCCTGGCCGATTGGCCGCCTGAGCCTGGCGGAGAGTTTCTGGGGGCCGGAGCGGGAAATTGTCCAGCACAAATGGTGGGCCCTGCTCTCGATCACGGTCGGGGTGTTGGAATTCGGGCGGCTGACTGCGTGGCTTCCCCGGAAACCCTTCGCAGCGGTGCTCCCTCTGTACGCGGTGGCGGGGGGTGCCCTGTTGTTCACGCATGACCATGGCGCCCACCCCCAGGCGGGTGCGATTGCGCGTTACCATCTGGTCATCGGGCTGCTGGCGGTGCTCGCCGGGAGCGCCAAGTTCATCGGCGAATGGTTCACCGTTGCGCGCGCGGTGGCCGAACCGCCCGGCCGGATCATTGGTCGTCCGCAATCCCGGTGGGGGCTGGTATGGACAGCCTGCGTGACGATGATCGGCATCCTGCTGTTGCTCTACCGGGAATAGGCGCCGGGGCAATTCGACCGGGCGGACCCGTCGTTGACGCCCCAGTTTCGACTGTGCTAACTCTACCAGCTTGAGTCTCGATCGCCGTTGGAGGGCATATGGGCGGGCATAGTCATTGGGCCACAACGAAGCGTCACAAGGCGGCGGTCGACGCCAAGCGTGGGAAGCTATTCACCAAGGTCATTCGCGAAATCACCATCGCGGCCCGCGGTGGGGGCGACCCCAACGGCAATCCTCGGCTTCGCCTCGCGATCCTCAAGGCGCGCGAAGCCAACATGTCCAACGATACGGTCAAGAAAGCCATCCAACGGGGGACGGGCGAGCTGCCGGGTGTCACCATCGAAGAGTTCTCCCTCGAGGCGTATGGGCCTGGAGGGACCGCGGTGCTGATCGAGATCACCTCCGACAACCGCAATCGAACCGTGGCGGAGATCCGTAGTCTCCTGACCAAAAACGGCGGCAACATGGCGGAGGCCGGGGCCGTGGCCTGGCAGTTCCACAAGAAGGGCTTGGTCGTCGTCGAAAAAGGCAAAGTGGAAGAAGATCGGCTGCTCTCTCTGAGTCTCGATGCCGGGGCCGAGGACGTGAAGGCGACGGAGAAGGCGTTCGAGGTCTTGTGCGATCCTCAGGATTTTGAGGCCGTACGCAAAGCCATTGCCGATGCTCAGATCGAAACGGCCTTAGCGGAGATCACCTTCGTACCGCAGAATTCCGTCCCGCTCGATGAAAAAAACGCAGAGCAGATGCTGAAGTTGCTCGAGATCTTGGACGACCACGACGACGTCCAGAAGGTGCATGCCAATTTCGACATCTCCGAAGAAGTCATGGAAAAGGCCGCGGCGGCCGCCGGATAGCCGGACGCGGATTGCAGCCTCACCTCTCCGGCTCTGGTCCGAGCCGATATGATCGCCTCGCTGACGGGCCGACTCGTCCACAAGACTCCGACGCACCTGGTGGTCGATGTTCAAGGCGTCGGGTACCAACTCTTCATCCCGTTGAGTACCTATTATGCCCTGCCCTCGATCAGTGACCTGACGCACCTCCATGTGCACACGCATGTGCGTGAGGATGCCATCCAACTGTTCGGGTTTTTGACGGAGGGCGAGAAGGACGCGTTTCTGTTGCTCACCACCGTGAGCGGAATCGGCCCGAAGTTGGGACTCAGTGTACTGTCCACTTTGCCCTTGACGGACCTGATTTCGGCCGTGAAGTCGGGGGACGTCGAGAAACTGGCGACGGTGCCGGGCGTCGGCGCCAAGTCGGCGGGGCGCATCGCTCTCGAGCTCAAGGACAAGGTCGACCGGCTCCAGACCGAGGGGACGGCCGGCGCGCCGGATCCAACACGATCCGGCGACGGGCTCTATGAGGACGCGCTCTCCGCGCTCCTGAACCTTGGCTATCGCGCACCGGACGTGAAGACCGTCCTCAAACGGATTCCACTCGATCGATCGGCCCTCAAAGACGTTATTCGCACCGCACTCCAAGAATTGGCGAAAGGCTAATCCATGCCACATGACCGGCGTCACGCGATTCTGCTGCTGGCCTTCCTCTGGATCCTGTTCCCGTTGGGCACCCAGGCTGCAGAAAAAGAGGAGCCCCCCAAGATTCGCCAGCTTCGCTGTGGAGCGTGTCCCGATGGATTTGCGACGACTGCGGTGACCAGCGATCCGAACACCTGCAAAGACGGCGATCCCACACTCGTGCAATGTGTGCCGCTCGGCGGCAACTTGCTCTCCGTGTGCGGTGAATGTCCCGAGGGATACGTGAAGGTGGGCGGCACGGTCGTCCCGTCTCAATGCAATCGTGACGGGGGTGCGATGAGCCGGTGCCAACTGCAGAACATGGAATTCTCCAACCCAGATCCCACGCAGGGCGGGCGGCGCTGTCCCCCTGATTGTGGCGGCGAGATGCCAACCGGCCAAGGGTCGACGGGACCGATCCCGCAATCACTCCCACCGCCTCCCAAGGCTGTGCCGTCCCCAAAGTAGCGGAGCATGGCGCCATGACCGACCGTGTCGTCACACCGGGGCTGACGGAGGATGAGCGGGGGCTCGAGGCCGCCCTGCGCCCTCAGACTCTCGACGACTACGTGGGGCAGGCGGCCATGAAACAATCGCTGCAGGTCTGCATCGAAGCGGCGAAGCAGCGCGGCGAGGCGCTCGATCATGCGATCTTCTATGGCCCGCCCGGCTTGGGGAAAACCACCATTGCGCACATCATCGCGCGAGAAATGGGGACCTCGATCCGCTCCACGTCGGGCCTTGTGTTGGCGCACGCGGGGGATCTCGCGGCAATCCTGACCAACCTCCAGGAAGGCGACGTCTTATTCATCGACGAAATCCACCGTTTGCCGGCCTCGGTCGAGGAAGCGCTCTATCCGGCGATGGAAGACTATCAGCTCGATCTGCTCATCGGGCAAGGGGCAAGTACCAAGACGGTCAAGCTGGATCTCCCGCGCTTTACGCTCGTGGGTGCCACCACCCGAGCCGGATCGTTGACCTCTCCGCTACGCGAGCGATTCGGGCTGGTCTACCGGCTCGAGTTCTATAGTCCGGAGGAGTTGCAAGCGATTGTGCAACGGACCGCGCGTCTGCTTCGGACCGACATTGACGTGGCCGGCGCCCGTGAGATCGCCCATCGCGCGCGCGGAACGCCCCGCATCGTCAATCGTCTGGTGCGGCGGGTCCGGGACTATGCCCAAATCAAGGCGCAGGGGCGGATCTCGCAGGAGGTGGCGGCGGCGGCGCTGACCTGGCTTGGAGTAGACCATGCCGGATTTGACGAGATGGATCGGCAGATCCTCCTGACGATTCTCGATAAATTCAACGGCGGCCCGGTTGGGGTCGATGCCTTGGCGGCCGCGATCAACGAAGAGCGAGGCACACTTGAAGAGGTCTACGAACCCTACCTCATTCAGGCCGGGTATCTCGAGCGAACCGCGCGTGGGCGCTGCGCCAGCCGTCTGGCCTATGACCATTTCGGGAAACGCAAGGACCTGTTGTCCTAAGCAGCCGCTCAAGGCCTCCTCCGAGATGGCTTGCGCGCCCTTGGTAGCGGCGTGCCCAGGGTCGTGGCGTGTCGTCCCCTTCGCCCGGGACCTTGTTGCTGGACGTTCTTCTTCGCTCGAACGGTCGGACTCGTGCCCGTCCTCTATCCTTGCAAAACTTCAAGAGTTTTTAGTAACATTTTCAGTTTGAGCCCTCTTGTCATCCCTCCGGCTCGACCGGTCGTTCTGTCCGGCCGGTCCAGTCGCCTGTGGCCGAGGGGCATCCTCCATTGATCGAGCAGCGCCAGGGCCCGGAACCTACAATGAGCGAAGCGCGTAACCTCAAGCAATTACGGGATGAAATCGATCGTCTGGACGATGAAATACTCCGTATATTGAATCAGCGGTCGACCTACGTTATCGCAATCGGGAAGCTCAAACGGCAAACGGACGCCGACGCCAACCTGCATACCCCCGCGCGGGAGGCTGAGATCCTGAACCGCTTGACCGGCCAAAACAGCGGGCCGTTCCCCAGCGACGCGATTCGAGCCGTTTATCGTGAGATCATGTCGGCCTCCTTGTCGCTGGAGGGGCCGCAAAAGGTGGCGTATCTGGGACCGCGCGCGACCTTTACCCATCTCGCCAGCCGGCTGAAGTTTGGCGATTCGGCGCAGCATATCCCCGTCAATGGCATCAAGGACGTGTTCACGGAAGTCGAGCGCGGTCGGGCCAATTTCGGCGTGGTCCCGATTGAAAACTCGACCGAGGGAGTGGTCAGCCATACGCTCGATCTCTTCATCGATTCCTCGCTGGTCATCTACGGCGAGGTGTTGTTGGAAGTCTCCCATCACCTTTTGTCCAAGTCCGGCCAGAAGGACCAGATCAAGAAAATCTATTCCCATCCCCACGCCATTGCCCAATGCCGGAACTGGTTGGAGACCCATCTTCCCAACGTCCCCCTTTCCGAGACGCCGAGTACCGCGCGGGCTGCCGAGTTGTGCGCCGACGAGCATTCGGCCGCGGCCATCGCCTCTGAGCTCGCGGCGCAGTTGTACGGACTGAAGATTGTGGAATCCCGCATCGAAGACAACATCAACAACTTTACCCGGTTTGTCGTGCTCTCCAAGTCAGCGCCTCAGCGGACCGGCAAGGACAAAACGTCGCTTATGATCTCGGTCAAAGATCGCTCCGGCGCGCTGTACGATCTGTTGCGCCCATTTGCCTCGGCGGGCATCAACATGACCAAGATCGAATCGCGTCCGTCCCGCCGGAAGGCGTGGGAATACATTTTCTTCGTCGACGTGGAAGGGCACGTCGAGGAAGACCGCGTCAAGAAGGCGATGGAAGAAGTGAAATCCCGCTGTCTCTTCATGAAGGTGCTCGGGTCGTACCCGATGCATGCGGCCTCGTGATGCTGAAGGTCCATCCAGACATCGAGCAGCTGGTGCCGTACGTGCCGGGCAAACCGATTGAGGAGTTGCAGCGCGAGCTCGGGCTTAGTCGGATCGTGAAGCTGGCTTCCAACGAGAACCCTCTCGGGCCCTCCCCGAAAGCCCTGGCCGTTCTCGGGGAGGTGTCCGCCACGTTGAACCGCTATCCAGACGGCGGGGCATTTCGGTTGCGCGGGGCGCTGGCGGAACGCTGGAAGGTAGACCCCGATCAGGTGATCGTGGGCAACGGGTCGGACGAACTGATCGGGTTGTTGGCGCGCGCTTTTCTGGCCCCCGGCGACGAAGCCGTGATGGCCAGTGAGACGTTCGTCATCTACAAGATGGAAGTCACGGCCGCACATGGCGTGCCCGTGGTTGTGCCCATGAACGAGGGGCGCCACGATCTCCCGGCCATGGCCGCGGCCGTAACCGAGCGCACGCGCCTGCTGTTTCTCTGCAATCCCAACAATCCGACCGGCACTATGGTGAGCGCCGCGGACGTGCGGGAGTTTCTGGCGAAGATCCCGGCGAGGGTCATCGTGGTCTTCGACGAGGCGTACTACGAATATGTGGATGCCCCCGATTTCCCCGACGCGCTGGGCGTAGTGAAACAGGGGCGCAATGCCATCCTGTTGCGGACCTTCTCAAAGATTTACGGCCTGGCCGGATTGCGGATCGGGTACGGCGTGACCACGAAGGAGATTGTCGGCTATCTGAATCGGCTACGTCCTCCGTTCAACGCAAACAGTGTGGCGCAACGGGCGGCGGTGGCGGCGCTGACCGATGAGCAACACGTGGCCAAAAGCCGGACATTGAACCGAGAGCAAATGGCGGTCGTACGACGAGGGCTGGAGCAGCTAGGTGTCGCTCCGTTGCCTAGCCAAGCGAACTTCCTCTATTTCGACGCCGGCCGCGACGGGCGCCCGCTGTTCCAGGCGTTATTGCGCGAGGGGGTCATCGTCCGGCATATCGAGGGGCGGATGCTGCGTGTGACGATCGGCCTGCCGGAAGAGAATCACATGTTTTTGTCCGCGTTCGCCCGAGTCTTGGAGCGGTGAGGCGACCTACCAACGGCTGAGGGACGGTTATGATTATCGTGCTGAAACCAGAAGCGACCGAGAAGCAGGTCGACCATATTTTGGATCGGCTACGTGAGCTTGGACTCAAATCACACATCTCGACCGGGCAAGAGCGGACGATCATCGGCGTCATTGGCGATGACCGGATTCTTCAGAACCAACCCCTGACGGCATTCCCCGGCGTCGAAAGCGTCACGCCGGTGCTCGCGCCGTGGAAGTTGGTCAGCCGGGAGTTCAAGAAAGAGGACACCGCCATCGACGTCGGAGGGGTGAAAATCGGCGGCAAGAAACTGACGATCATGGCCGGCCCCTGCGCCGTGGAACGATTGGAGCTCACCGTCGGAATTGCCCACGAGGTGAAGGCGGGCGGGGCCACCGTCCTCCGCGGAGGCGCGTATAAGCCCCGCACCTCGCCCTATTCATTTCAAGGCGTCGGGCGGGAAGGGCTCGACTATCTGCTCGAAGCAAAGCGGCAGACCGGGCTCCCCGTGGTCAGCGAAATTCTCGACACGCGCGACATCGACCTCTTCCTCGAGAAGGCGGATATCATCCAGATCGGCGCGCGGAACATGCAAAACTTCGAGCTGCTCAAAGAGGTCGGCTCCTACGACAAGCCGGTGTTGCTGAAGCGAGGGCTCTCGGCGACGATCAAAGAATTTCTGCTGTCTGCGGAATACATCATGTCCCGGGGCAATCGCAACGTGATGCTCTGCGAGCGCGGCATCCGGACTTTCGAAACGCACTATCGCAACACCCTCGATCTCTCCGCCGTTCCGTCGCTGAAAGAGCTGTCGCACTTGCCCGTGATCGTCGATCCCAGTCACGCCACGGGTAAGTGGAATCTGGTGGCGCCGATGTCGAAAGCGGCGTTGGC
>CAYUYE010000029.1:0-25807 GCA_964449255.1 uncultured Nitrospira sp.
GCAGGGCCGTCAACGCCAGCGCCTTGTCGGCGATGGCCGCTGCGGCAACCGTGCCTGCCGTGACCTTCAAAAACTGTCTTCGTGAAAGAAACATCGCGAACACCTCCCTGCTAGATGTGAACCGTGACAACCTCCGCACAAGTGATCAGCACCACCTCCCTTCCACCTGTCTGCTCGAGGTCAATCTGGGGTAGCCAGTAGGCATGGCTAGAACGGTCAATCCTTCAGCAAAGATGCTGCCACAAGGGTCGCCTAGGAGAGGCATCCGAGCGGCTTTCGCAACCAATTGATCCTATTGATAAATATTCACAAAACCGTGAGAGGAGGAACGAGGGAGCGGATCACGAAAAACTATCGGCGCACAAGACTATATGCGCTGACACAGTGGTGCAGGGATATGACAAGCTATTTCAACAATTTACGTACTGCATACGAGAATATGCCGCGATGATTTCTCCTGTGGTTGTAGCCCATTCCTTCAGCAGATCTCATCGTTCCGCGGAGTCGGGTCACCGAAAGGAAACAGCCGCAATCGCAAGGCAGGAAAGAGGGTCGACCGGATCGACCAATGTGTCACCAGATCGAAACGCGCAGAGGACAGTCTCCCGAGACCCGATTAGGCCTCGTTTTGACCGAGGAACCGTTTCATGAGGAGTGCGAAATGCTGGCGCGGGATCCCACTGCTCTCAGCGGCTTTCGTGATCACCCCGTCATGGAGGGCGAGCTTGGCGCGAAGGTATCGCTTGGTAAAATCTTCGACTTCCCGCCGCTTCGCTTCCATGTAAGGGAGCGCCATCAGCGAGACGTGATCGACGTGCGACGGCTCATCCCGCAGTGGCACTTGCAGGAGCGCGCCGACGTCGCCGGCCGAAATGGTCTCATGTTGAGCCAACATGACCGCACGCTCAAGGACGTTCCGCAGTTCCCGAACATTTCCCGGCCACGGATACCGGCTGAGTTCCTCCATGGCCGAGGCATCCAGCCGCACATCAGATTTGCCCATTTCGCGGCCGACCACTTCGATCAGCCGGCGGGCGATCACCGGCAGGTCCTCGAGACGTTTCGATAGCGGAGGCACGCGGATCGTGATCACGGCCAGCCGGAAATAGAGGTCCTTCCGGAACGACCCGTTTCGGACCTTGTCCTCGAGATTCTGATTGGTCGCGGCAATGACTCGCAGATCGACGCGCTTGACGCGCGTCCCACCCACGGGGCGCAACTCATTCTCTTCGAGCACGCGCAGCAACTTGGCCTGGAGGGCTAACGGCAACTCTCCGATCTCGTCCAGAAATACCGTGCCCCCATTGGCCAGCTCGAAGAGTCCCGGCTTGTCGGCCACGGCCCCGGTAAAGGCCCCCCGAACATGCCCAAAGAGTTCGCTTTCGACCATACCTTCCGGAACGGTGGCGCAATCGATGATCTGGAACGGCTTGTCCCGCTCGGCGCTCGCGTCATGGATCGCTTTCGCGATCAAGCCCTTCCCTGTGCCAGTCTCCCCCTGAATGAGCACCGTGGACCGCACCTGCGCGGCCTCTACAATGCTCTGCGTGATCCGCTGGAAGGCCGGGCTGGACCCGACGAGCTCGCCGAACTGGGTTTGCTGAGTCAATCGCCGCTCATACGCGGTGTTACGGCGGAGGATTTCGGAGAATCGAATGGCGCGATGCAGCCGCATGCCCAGGTCCTGCGGATTCACCGGCTTCAAGATGTAGTCGAACGCGCCGCGCCGCATCGCTTCAACCGCATGAGCCACGGCGTTGACACGCGTCACGACCAGCACCGGCAAGTAGGGGTCAATCTCCTGAATCTGATTGACGAGATCGAGCCCGTCCATTCCAGGCAATACGTAGTCGGTCAATACCAAATCGATCGGTTGAGTCTCCAAGGCCTTCAAGGCGCCCTCTGCAGTGGCGCGCACTTCCAACTGGAGTTCCCCGCCCACAGCCTTCAAATCGGCGGCTTCCAGCGCGTGGAGCAGCAATTCTGTATCGCTTGGGTCGTCGTCGACGACCAGCACTGTAAACGGTGCCAGCCGCGCGGGCCGACCGGTCGGAGACGTGACGACCGCTGCACTCATAGGCGTTCTCCCCCCGGCTCTTCAGGCGAGCCTTGCAATGCGTCTTCCTGCGCCCCCGCCGGCCCAATGTGCCCCAGCAACGGCATGGTAAAGCAGACCCTACACCCGCCCGAATCGGAGGGCTCGATCCAGACACGTCCGCCATACAGCTCCACGATTCTCCGCACGATGGCCAGACCGATTCCACTCCCCTTGGGGCCTGCAGGAGAGGGATTCAGCCGCACGAACGGATCAAACACCCGATCGCGCTGCGCAGCGGGAATCCCTGGCCCATTGTCCGCCACCATAAAGATCGCGCGTGGTCCGTCAATGCTCGCGGAAATAACGATGCGTGGGTGGGCACAGGCGCCGATGAATTTCACCGCGTTTGATATGAGGTTGTCGAAAATCTGATAGAGGTAGGCACGATGGCACGCCACCGACGGCAATCCAGCCATCCTCGTGATACGGACATGATCGAGCTCGATCGCTCTCGCCTTCAGCACATCATCCAAGACAAGGGTCGGATCGACCGCCTCTAGTGATTCATGACGGCCGCCGACCTCCGCCAATGCGAGCAGGTGCTCCACCCGACCAGTAAGCTCTCGGCCATTCTGTTCGATCAACGACAGCAGTTTCTCCGATCGTTCTTGCCCCGCGGCATTCCACGAGTCACGGAGGATCGTCGCCAAACCTTGCATGCGTTCCGCCGGCCCCTTCAGATCGTGGGCGAGCATTTCGGCCAGGTGTTCCAACTGGCGCAATCGGAGGCTGGTGCGCTGTTCTTTTTGATGCGCCGCATCGTAGAGCCGCACATTCGATAGCGCTACCGCGGCGACTCCGGCTAGATTCTCGGCCGCAGGGATATTCCATTCCGTGACAGCTACGGTCCGTTCCGTGAGCAGGGCCATCACGCCGAACGGTTTCCCCTGCGAGAGCAAGGGCACCACCAGCATGCTGTCACCGATTAGGTTACGGCGCATGAGTTCCGGCCTGGTATCGTCGCGCAGACGCTCACCAATCGTGGGTCGTGCGGTCTCATAGGCGCGGACGGAAAGAGGCAATTCTTCCCACAGCATGACGGTCCGCTTCAACTGATCGTGTTGTGCTCCGGTCGCAGCCTCGACGATCCAGCAGCCCATTTGTTCGTTCCGATTCAACACCAGGCACACGTCCGCCCGCAGCAGTACGGCCGCGTGATCGACCAGACGTTTCAAGACACCGTCGAGACCGTCGGGGCCGATGGTCGTGATGTCGAGGCCGACTTCGTGGAGCACTTTCAACTCCCGAATGTACGTTCCGATCTGAGCGGTCATGTCCTCACACGACCGCGCCAATTGCCCCAACTCATCAGCGGAATTGACCTGCGCCAACTGCCCCCTGGCGTCCTCTCCTTGCCCTTGCGCGAACCGCTCCAGACTGGTCTGGATGGCGTGCACGGGACCCGTGACGGATCGCGCCAACATTCGCACACCGAAGCCCCCAAGCACGAGCCCTACGCCGACCGCCGCGAGGAGTCCCCAAAAAGACCTGGTGGACAGGGCTGAAGCCTCACGTTCCAA
Source organism: uncultured Nitrospira sp. (assembly GCA_964449255.1). Lineage (GTDB taxonomy): Bacteria > Nitrospirota > Nitrospiria > Nitrospirales > Nitrospiraceae > BQWY01. The sequence continues at coordinate 3,619 of CAYUYE010000029.1, forward strand.
CCGCTCGATTTGCCGGTCCAACCGATCTTCGATCTCCCGCAGTTCGGACCGCACCTGATCGGAGAGGCGCAGGCCCTCGCCAGACTGCACGTAGCGGAGTACGTCTTCGCGTCCACCACGTTCGACCTGCTCAAGCAACCGATGCTTGGAACCCAGGAGCTCGACGATGCGCCCGCCGATTCCCGTCAGATTCCCCGGCACGCCGGGAATCGTCGCAAGCAGCCCTTCAGCCCTCGCCAAACTGTCTTTCAACCTCCAGTCGGCATCACGGAGTGGGGCAAGGAACGCGTGGTTCTCCGTCAACAGATACCCACGGAATGCATCCTCGATATCGATCGCGATTCGCCGCAACTCCTGCGTCTGCTCGCGCGCGAGCAGCGCATGGTGTCGGGTCTGCTGAGTCGTCAGAAGGCTCCGGATGAGGGTGGCATGGATGGAGAGGATCGCGACCATGGGAATCACAACGACCAGCAAGACCACCCAGACTTTCCTCTGGATGCCAAGCCGGTCCCAGGAGTTCCTGAAGACGTTGCGCATATTCCCTACCGTTCTAGGCCCAGCCGGTGGTAGGCGGATGGGGGCTCTAAGCCTAAGTACCGGTTCTATGACCTGTCAAGCCGACCGCCGCCGACACTCACACGTGGTGGCACCGTCGCTCGGGGCCCTCCCGATCTATTTGTAGGTTTGCCGCTCCAGCGACGGAATAATCGTGCTTTGCACCTCGTCAGTGATCGTGTAACGAATGAAGGGATTCTCTACAACCTGATTGGCATACAAGCGGCCGGTCGGGGCAGGGATCTTGACATCGAGCACGGCGCGATGGGTCGAGGCAATCGTCACCTCGTATTCCTTCTCTCCGCCCAGATAAGGATGCCAGATCGAGACCTTGTAGGTGCTGGCCGGAATGTTTGCGATCTCGAATCTGCCCTCTTGGTCAGTCACCGTGTAGTAGGGATTATCCATGGCCAGCGCCCAGCTTTCCATATACGCATGAAACCCGCATTGCATAAGGAACACCCGCCGCCCGCGCGTCATCTTCACCATCTGCGTCGTCAACGCGCCTTCATGGTGTTTGTGCACCTTATCGCTCAAATTTGGCATGCTCGGATAGCGCGTACTAATGGGGAGAGGTACATTGAACAGCACGCGCGGTCCCAGATGCGAGGTTTCATAGGCCTGAATGTCGTGCATCGCGGGATCCATGTTGACGACTTGAACTTCGTGCTGGTTCCGCACCAGGTTGAGGAACGGCAGGAAGCGGAGGTCGATGGCCTCAATGCGGGGCGGGGTATAGGCCGGCCACGCTTTGCCCTTCTCGATGCCCTGGATGTAGACGACGACATCCTGAAAGGCGCCGTCAGGTCCGACGTGGAACGGCTGGAGCAACCTCCACCCGCGCCCGTCCGAAATACGCCCACAATAGACGGCATCTGGCAGGGTCGTCAGGTTGTACCCTTTGGGCATTGGGGCCTCCCCCTCGAGCACCAAACGCCCCGACAAAATCCCGCCCTCGGCGACCGGGACTTCCTCATACTCGAATGCGCGCGTCTCGGAGAACGCTATGACCAGAATTACGACTATCGCCATTGCCCTCACCACCATCTCCTTCATAGCGACGCCCTCCTTCACGATTTCCGACCCTGTGTGGCACAGCCGGCCGCTGCCCGATACCGTCAGCACCTGCGATAGGAAGACCCCTGCGATCGTCGCCGCGGGCGCGGTATGAGACAGGGGCGGACTGTGGCAACGCCTTAGCCGATCGTGGGGGGATGAAAGAGGGACAGGTCACGCAGCAGAAGTCGACCGTGAACCACGACGGCGGGAAGCGCATCCGCCTGCAACACAAGCCAGAGTGGATCAATCGAGGGCGGGATCGAGAACCCTTCCAGAACCGAGGTTTGGAGTGTATCGCCGCTCCAGGAAGGATTCCAGAGCGTGATGGGGGCACCGAGCGCCTGCATGAGTACGCAGGCGCAGAACAAGAGGACGACCACACGGGCCGATCGTGAATCCATCTGCATCGCAGCCAGTACCATGAACTGCGACCTCGACGTGTGCACTACGCTTCGTGACGAAGCTGGCCTCACTTCACTTTCGAGAAATCCGCCTCGAATTCGCTCATTTTCCCGTCCGGGAAACTCACCAGAATCTTGGTCTTGGCGTTCGGATCAAGACTGTCGTACGCGAAGCGGGCGGTAAACCGGGACCGAAACGCCGCGCTCTTGTCGGCCAATTCAATCTTGCGGCCCCGCTCCGCTGGACTCACATCCACCGGGGCGATGTTCTTGGAGCCTTGGCGAAACGCCAACTGCACCCCCTCGGCAAAATACTCGTCGTCGCCGCAGAGCTGCACTTCCACTTCGAGATTCGGCATATCCAGATATTTTTGGATCTTCTCATCGGGCATCCGCACATCGGACTTTTGTTTCTTGGACTCCGTGGCCTCCTTGCGTCCGAAGGACTCCAGCCAGAATCGCTTGGTGCGCATAATGGCGCTGGTCCCGCAGGGCTCTTTCTCCGGATCGGCTCCCACCCGCGTTGCCACGGAGGCGTGCTGCATGACTTTCTTGACTTCGTCCTCGGTATTGGCTTTTTCCATCGGGTCGCGGCCGGCCGCCAATGATTTCCTGGCGTCGTCCATAGAGAGCTTCACGTCGATCGCCATGGCCGGTGCGCCGGCCCCGACACCCAACAGCATCGACAGCGATAAGCCCCCCCAGCCGACCACATGGCGGATTGTCTTGGGGCACTTGGTGGATTGCTGCATGATCTCCTCCCGGTCCTGGACTCTCCACCGACCGGTGAGGAGCCGCGTGTTGACGAGCCGGCATTGTAGGTGAACCACAGCGTCGTTATCAACGCTAAGAGAGCAATCTAACTTGGCGGGATTGCGTGACTTTGCGGCAGCCGCTTAGGCGAAGCGTGACCAGTTTGCATAGGCATGGCGTTGATAGAAGGCCTCCACATTTCCTGGGATCGGCACATCGGCCTTCGTCAACAGTCCGGCGACGGCCCTGACCGGCAGCCCAACGGCCGCGGGAAAATCTCCCTCGATCCGTTCGATCAAATCAGCTCCCTGACCCTGGATGGCATAGGCGCCAGCCTTGCCCAAGCTTTCTTCCGTGGTGAGATACCGCTCGACCTCGTCCTCACGCCAGGACTTCATCCAGACCGTCACCGATTCCAGGACCACCTCATCCAACGACTCCGCAAGCGAGCGCAGGGCCACCGCCGTGTAGATTCGATGCGATCGGCCCCGGAGCGTGCCCAAGATCCGACGCGCGTCATCGAGATGCTGCGGCTTGCCCAGAATCTCTCCGTGACACTCGATCAACGTGTCGCTCCCCAACACGAGCGCCTCCGGATGATCCCTTGCCACGGCCAGGGCTTTGCCGCGCGCGAAGTCCTTGGCCTGGTGATCGGCGAGCACACCGGCCCGGACCACTTCCTCAAACGCGGGCGCGATCACCTCGAACGGAATCTGAAGGATCGACAGCAGGTCGGATCGGCGAGGAGAGGTCGAGGCCAAAATCAGGCGCATCGCGCGGAGGCACCGTCGAGGGTATCGAGGCTCATGGCGTTCGGAGCCCTATCCTGATCCGTGAGACACCCCTCGGACGAAAGACCGGCGGTGAACTCGCGGACGATCGCCTCGACGTCAGCGGCGGAGGACGCACGAACCATGCGTCCGCGCATGGCGGCGGCATGAGGAAATCCCTTGCAATACCAGGCGAGATGTTTACGCACGTGCGGAAACCGCGACGGCTTCGTGCTGGCTTCAAACACGCGCGCATGATCGAGCATCGCGGCCAACCGCCTGGCCAGTTCCACCGGCCCCTGCAGAGTGACGGCGTCACCGGTCTCCGACCGACTCCGCAGACCGGATCGGAGTTGCTCCACACGCTCGAAGAACCACGGTTCCCCCAGGGTCCCCCGGCCGACGAGGACCCCATCCACACCCGTCTCTCGGATGCGGGCGGCCGCCTCCCCCAGAGATTGGATATCGCCGTTGCCCAACACACGCGTGTTCGTCTCCCGCGCGCACGACACCGCACGAGCAATAGCGCTCCAATCGGCACGGCCACGGTACATCTGCTCCAATGTTCTCCCATGGACCGTGATGGCGGCCGGCTCCGATTCCAGCAACCAGGCCATCCATCGGTCAATCACGTCCGATTCATACCCCAGACGGGTCTTGATCGACAGCGGCAGCCCACGCCGCGGCACCGTCGTTCGGCCGCACCGGGTTTCGTTCATGCGACGAATGAGGTCCAGCCGACCGGTTCGCAAGCGTTCGGCGGGCAGTGACGCGCCGTTCGCCCAGTCGTTGAGCCCGCGGCGAGTTGCGTCCACGATCGCGCGCGCCAGCTCCGGCGTTCGAATCAACCCCGCGCCCGACCCCGAATTGGCGACGTTGCGCGAGGGGCAGCCCATGTTGATGTCGAGCCCGTCGAATCCGAGCTCACCCACCACCTGCGCGGCCACATAGAACAGCTCCGGATCTTTCCCGTAAATCTGTGCGACGATCGGACGCTCCAGGTCGCTGTACACCAGCGAGTCGAGAAGAAAGTCCGGCGCGCGGCAGATGTCGTTCACGTGGGTGAACTCGGTGAACGTCACGTCCGGTTTGCCGTAACGCGCGACGATGCGTCGAAAGGGCGCGTCCGTTACGCCATCCATCGGAGCCAGTCCCACGATCGGGCGCGGCAGCTCGTCCCAGAAACTCACGCCGTCACCTCTTGGGCCTGGCCGCCCGGTTCATTCGCCAACGCATAGGCCGCTTCAAGAGCCCGTCGTTCGCGTTCGACCGTCGGTACGGCTTCCGGCAGGCATTGGTGGACGAAGGCCATAAATCGTTCGAGCTTCAGCAAGAAGAAATCGAACGGGACGGGAATCGGCCCCGATCGCGCCGTCCAAAACCTCACGAACTCTCGGAGGTTAATGTCCGCTCTCCTAAGGCTCGCACAGGTCTCCGGAAACATCTCGAGGAGGTCGCCGCCCCAATGCACGATCTCGTAAGGAAAATACTGATCGCGATAGTGGGTGAGCGATCCCTCCTCAGGAAGCGCGCCGCCGACCTCACGCGCCCGCCCACTCGCCAGATCAGCGTAGCTGCGATAGGCCGCTTCGAGGGCCGCGAGGTCCTCAGCTGGTACCTGTGCTGGCAGCGGGGGCGAAGCCGCCACCGCGGCCCGGTCGGGCGCCGCCGCACCGGCCGCCCGCACGGCTGATTCAAACCGCCGACGGAAGCCACAGAACTCATTGACCAGGACGGCGGGATCTTTGGTGTCGACTTCCAACGCCACGCCGCGCAGCGCACACAGCTTCGGATGCGCCAAGACCTGGTCGAGCATGTCGAAAAGCACAGGGGGAATCGGCGCGCCATGCGCATCGAGCCACAAGGGTTCTCCGGACTCGTCGCTCGGCGGGGACCATGGATGCGCCGCCAACCCCGCCACGTGAATCTCTACCACCCGCTCGACCGGAAACGCCTCGAGGAAATCCGCCACGTATTCTTCGAGCCGGTGCGCTGGCGACCGTCGACTGTACCGGTAGTGAGTCCAAAGATGGCCGATGTCGAGGACCAGTCCGCAGGGGGTTTCGGCGGCGATCCGGCTGAAAAATGCCGGAACCGGCATCGGCCCGACTTTGAAATAGGTCAAGGGCGGAAGTTCGATCAGCAGCAGTGGTCCGCTGTCCTGCGCGCCGCCGACCAGACGATCCAGTTCGAGTTGCGCCCGCCCGACCTGGCGTGCGATCACGCGCGCACTGGCCTCCGTGAACAGCGGCGGCAAATAGGTGCCGAACGGCATCCCCCCGACCAGCTTGCTCGCACATTCGTGATTGATCCAGGCACTGCCGAGCGTCCGCAATTGTTCCGCTGCCAGGAGGAAATCCACCGGAAGACCGGCTTCGAGCCAACGGGGTTGAGTGAGCCAGAGCCCCTCCGCATGGTACGGCATGGGGAGATCGGGGTACTGGCGGCGCAAGGCTGCCAGCATGGGCGTACCGGCTCGAAACATCTCGGCAAAGTCAGGCGCACAGCCAGCCGCGGCCAATCTGGTCATCACCTCGGCAAAGTCCGGCTGATAGGCATCCGCCGACAGGCCCATTCCATGGAATTGAATTCGCTCGACGCGATGACAAAATTCGGCTATGACAGTGTTCATAACGGACACACAACGACACAGAAATGTGCAGGGTCGTTGTGCAGTCTACCCAGGGCGCGGACGATTTGACAAGAAATGTCGGGGAGCCGGCCGAAGCGACTCCGTCTGCTATACTTGCTCAGGTCGCTCAAGACGGGTGAAAACTGGCTCTGGGAGCCGATTCTGACGCATCTCACGTTACGATGAATACCGCAGGCGATCACGTGGCGCAGTCTCCTCAAGGAGAGCCCCCGACCGCGGTCTCTCAGATGATGACCCCGGGTGTGGTGCAGATCCCAGGGGATTTGAGCGTCGCTAAAGCGGCCTTCCTCATGCAAAAGGAGCAGATGCCCTGCCTCCTCGTGAAGGACGCGGACGGCGGCGTCGGCATCCTGACCTACACCGACATCGTCAAGAAGGTGGTGGCCCAGGGACTGGAGCCGCAGGACGTCCAGGTCCGCACCGTGGTCTCCCGCCCCGTTCATGCGATCGAGTTCGACCGTCCCCTCGAAGAAGCGTCCACACTCATGGCGGTGACCGGCGTCCCCCTCCTGATCGTGATGCGGCAGGAGCAGCCCGTGGGAGTCCTCCGGGCTCGGGACCTGGTGTACGTGGCCAAACACTGCACAGTTCGCATTCCGGCCACCGTCTCGGTCCATGACTCAAAGGGAGATGGCCCTCGTCAGCAAGGGACGATCACCCATCTGAGCCATCTTGCCGCAGTGGTGGAAGGGCCCCTGATGGTGCCTCCGGGCGCCCAGGTGATCATTTCGTTCACGTTGCCCGACAGCGAACAGGGCATCACCGCCTACGGGCGGGCCACGAACCCCCAGAAGGATTCCGAATCGGCCACCTCAACGGCTCGTGGCTGGTCCTTGGATGTGCAGTTCACCCACTTGAACGCGACCGACCAGTCAGCCATCCGCCTCTGGGTGGCTCAGCAGCCGGGCCAGGAATCGTAGCTCGCCACCCTGCGTGAATCGTCCCTCGACTGGGCTGGGGATCAAAGAGTTTTTGACCCATCCGCCCAACCTGGTAGAATAAAAAGACTCAAGCAAGCCCGCTTTCAGCCGATACGATCTTCATACCGCAAAGAGAATCCACGTCATGCCAACGAAACCGCTCCCGTCCAAAGAGTCCTTGTTGTCCCAACTCCAGACGATTCTGGACGGCCAGGAGGACGACCCGCAGATGCTCCTCATGAAGGAGATCCTGGCCAACGTCGTGAAGCTGCACGACAGCCGGTTGGAGCTGCTGGATCTAAAAATCATCAACCGGACGCTCAAAGAACTCCGGCACGCGTTCGGTGTGTTCCACTCCTACCGCGACCGTCCGAAGATCTCGATTTTCGGGTCCGCGCGGACTCAGCCTAGCGACCCGGTCTATCAGATGGCCAGCCGATTCGCGCGGCGTGTCGTCCAAGAAGGCTACATGGTCATCACCGGTGGAGCCGACGGCATCATGCGTGCGGGGCAGGAAGGGGCCGGCCGCGAGCACAGCTTTGGCGTCAACATCATGCTCCCGTTCGAACAGGGGGCCAATCCGACCATCGCCGACGATCCGAAGCTCATCACCTTCAAATATTTCTTTACCCGCAAACTGATGTTCCAGAAGGAAGCCAACGCGATTGCCCTGTTCCCTGGCGGATTCGGGACGCACGACGAAGGCTTCGAGGTCATGACGCTGGCCCAAACGGGCAAGAGCGACCCCAAACCGATCGTCTGCCTGCAAACCCCCGACTGTCAGTACTGGGACCATTGGCGCGCCTTCATCAAGGAAGACCTCTTGGGGCGTGGACTCGTCAATCAGGAGGACCTGAGCCTCTTCCGGATCGTCGACTCCGAGGAAGCGGCCGTGCAGGAAATCCTGACCTTCTATCGCCGCTACCACTCACTGCGCTTCGTGGGGCGCCAGCTCACGATGCGACTGAAATCGCGCCTCACCGATGCGCAACTGGCGCAGATCAACGAGCATTTTGCCGACCTGCTGGCCGAAGGGACGATCGTCCAGCGCGAGGCCCTCTCCGAGGAGTTGGACGAACCGGAATTGAAGGACCTGCCGCGTCTGGTTTTCACGTTCAATCGCCGCAGCGCGGGCCGGTTACGACAACTCATTGACCACGTCAATCACCTCTCGTAGATCAAATGTTCAATTTTCAATGCTCAATGTTCAATTGAACATTGAGCATTGCACACTGAACATTCTTTCGGCATGCACGTACGAGCTTGTTGGACCTCGACAATCGTGCGTGATAAGCTGACTTTCGCATGACCGCCCGCCCCCTTCATCGCGCCTCGATCCCGCCTGACGTCGTGCTCTATCACGCCGAATGCGCGGACGGGTTCGGGGCTGCCTGGGCCATCTGGAAAAGATTCCCCGGCGCGCGCTTCGTCCCGGTCAAACATGGCGAGCCGCCGCCGACCGGGCTGGCGGGCCTCCATCTTCTGATGGTCGATTTCAGTTACTCCCGCGAAATCCTTGAGCGCCTGGCCGGCGAGGCGAAAAGCCTGCTGGTGTTGGATCATCACATTACGGCAGAAAAAGCGCTTGCCGGGCTTCCCTTCGCGTATTTCGACCAGCGGCGCTCCGGCGCCGTGCTTGCGTGGGATTGGGCGCATGGCACCGCCGCGCCTTGGTTGCTTCGCTACATCCAAGACAAGGATCTCTGGCACTGGGCGCTGCCGGAGAGCCGAGAGATCAGCGCGGGACTCGCCGCCTACCCATTCGACTTTGCCTTGTGGGACTCGTTCACGCAAACCCGGTTGGAGCAAGAAGGTGCGGCGATTCTTCGCTATGAATCCGAGCTGGTCGGAAAGATCGTCTCGCACGCCGTCCTGGTGGACTTTCAAGGCCATCGCGTCCCCGCCGTGCAGAGCGCCGTGCTGACCAGTCAGATCGGCGAACGACTGTCGGCCTCACACCCGTTCTGCATCATCTGGCACGATAAGAACGGCCGGCGTTATTGTAGTTTTCGTTCGCGCGAGGATGGGTACGACGTCGGCTCCCTGGCGGCCTCGCTCGGAGGGGGCGGCCATACCCACGCCGCCGGCTTCTCGGTGCCGCTGGAAGCGGACGGCACACCACCGGCGCTCGTCCGGTTCACCCCATTGCCGGAACGTGTGATCACGTGATTCCGCTGTCGGACGACAACCCGACTGAACGTCCGCCCATCGTCACCGTCTCCGCCATCATCGCCTGCGTCCTGGTCTTCCTCTACCAAGCGAGTCTTCCTGAACGACCGGGGGAAGCTTTCGTGTACCACTACGGCGCCATTCCCGCCGTGGTCACGGGGCAAGCCAGCCTGCCGCCTGAACTGGCCGCCCTGCCCGGCTACACCAGTCTCTTCACCAGCATGTTCCTGCACGGCGGGTGGATGCACTTGATCGGCAACATGCTCTATCTCTGGATCTTCGGCAATAACGTCGAAGACGCGATGGGGCATACGCGCTTCGTGGCCTTTTATCTTCTCTCGGGTCTGCTGGCCGCGTATTCGCACATCCTCACCGACCCGGCCTCGACCATCCCGATGGTCGGCGCGAGCGGCGCCATCTCCGGGGTCCTCGGCGCCTATTTGCTGCTCTACCCCCATGCCCAGGTGTTGGTCTTCATCCCGTTCGGCATCATGTCGCGCACCATGCACGTGCCGGCGTGGATCGTATTGGGACTCTGGTTCGTCATGCAGGTATTCAGCGGCGGCGCCAGCCTGGGCCGGCAAGGCGGCGGCGTGGCGTTCTTCGCCCATATCGGCGGGTTCGTCGTCGGCATGATGCTGATCGGGCTCTTCAAGCGCACGGACGTCCGCATGTTTGCGCCGGCGCGCCACGACTCCTGGCAGGACGCTGACCGGCGGCCGTGGAGCTGACCGCGTCACGCATCCAGCACCCACAACACCGGTCCTTCGTTCTTCTCGCGCGGGCCCCGTGCCTGTGGCTCTGTCCCGAGTGGGCTGCGACTAGGAATCGAGCGCTTCGCGGACTTTCCGCAGCAACTCATCCTGTCGATAGGGCTTCTGCAGATAGTAGCGGGCGGAAATTCGGTGGGTCGTGATGGACTCTTCCGGGTAACTCGAGGTGAACAGGGCCTTGAGGCTCGGACGTCGATGAAACAATCGCTCCGCCAATTCGACGCCCGCCATCTCCGGCATGATGAGGTTGGTCACAAGCAATTGGATCGCGCCGGCATGCTGATTCGTCAATAACATCGCCTCGATCCCCGAGCGCGCTTCCAACACGTGATACTTGGCACGGCGTAACGAGGCCGTCGTCCATTTGCGCGTGGCTTCGTCCTCCTCCACCACCAGCACTGTCTCCGATCCTTGTGCGCAGAGCGCGGCATCGACGCGCGCCACGGTTTTTGCCGTTCCCACTGCCAGATAGCGGGGCCACGCGACGGTGACCTCGGTTCCCTGTCCGGGCAGGCTGTGGAAAGTCAGCGCACCGCCCAGTTGCGTCATGATCGATTGGACCTTCGTGAGGCCCAATCCCCAGGCGCCGCCTCGCGCCTTGGTCGTAAAGAACGGCTCCATCAGACGCGCCTGCGTCTCAGCGGTCATTCCACGGCCGGTATCGCGAACCACGAGATGAACCGATCCACCTGCGGCCTCGCCCAATCCCCCGGTTCCTTCAACGAGACGGCTCGCCAGGACCATGTGCCCCGTCTCCCCCATCGCCTCACGGGCGTTGAGCACCAACTGCACGACGACGAACTCCGTCATGCCGGGGGCCGCTTCGAAAAATCCTCCGTCAGGTTGGAGGTCCAGCGCCAGGGTGATGGAGTCTGGCAACATTTCCCGGAGGGTTGGTTCCAATTCGGTCAGGATCGTATTGAGCGATTGCACCTGCCGCATCGGCGGCTCGGAGTGGACCAACCCCTGGAGCTGCATGGCCATGGTGGCCGCACGTTCCCCGGCCAAGAGAATCTGCTCCACGTGTTTCACCGCGGGATCATCCCGCTTCACTTTGCTCCGGAGCGCACCCGTCTCACGCCCCATTTGCCTCGCGACATCCTGGAGCATCATGGCCACCTGCTGGGCGAGCCGCTCCATGTGTTGACGCGTTTCACCCGGGACGCTCCCCTTCCCGCGCGCCGGCGTCGCACCATTTAAGGCCGCCACCGCGTCGGCCTTCGGCGTCAGAGATTTTTGCTTCGCGGCCGCCAGCGATTGTTTCAGCCGCGTCGTCTCGTGCATGAGGCGATCTCGGGTGAGCGTCAGATGCTCCTCCTCCAGCCGCAGCTCCGCCAGGCGATGCGACAGTCCGTCGCCACGACGCCGTTCCGCACCGAGTTCCTCCAAGGTGAGTCCATAGAAGAGCGCCATCATCACGAGCACGGGAAGCCCGAGCAGGTGCCCGACCTGCAGGTCGCCAATGGTCATCGCCGCTTGTGCCAAGAGCCCGCCGTATCCGGCACAGACGACGAGCGAGAGGCCGATCATCTGCCGCAACGTCCCGGCGGACGTGGCGATCAGGATGAGAAGGAAATAGGACAGATAAAACTCCTCTCGGGCATTGCCGGACAGATAGACTGAGCCCGCCGTCATCACCGTGTCGAACCCGACGAGCACATGCATAAACCAGCGTCGCTCGATGAACCGGCGCGGAGTCAGCGCGATCGCCAGAATCGACGCCAGCAATCCGACGACGGTCACTTCCTCGATCCAACGGGACACGATGGATTCGTTACCGAACAACAACTCGTAAGAGAGCGCAATGGTGACTAAACTCTGAAGGAGTAGGCAGCGGGATTTGGGGGCGGCCACCCACGCCATCAGCCTGCTCGGGGACAGTCCTGATTCGGACGAGGCGGCCGTGACAGGCGGTGCGTCAGCGACGGGTGATGCGTTGTCTTGGATGATCATGGAGTGTGTTGTCAAACCCGTGGAGGTGAAAGCAACCCCCGTACCGCGACCGACGGGCCCCGAACCACTGGTTTTCATGGCGATCGGTCCCACAGGGACCTCAAAGGTCACTATCCGATATGTGCGAGGCCACACAAAAACGAACGCACGGATGGTCCGCGGCGGGCCTCCCAATGCCGGTTAGGCTCGGGGGGCATGGCCTTGGGATGCGTTACTTGGGCGAGTCCGGGGCAGTCACCTCCCGGACCAGACGGGAGGAGGCGGGGCACCAGCGAGATTGCGGAAGCAGCCGATCGCCGAGCTCTTGCAGGTGGTCTTCGAGATACTGGATGGCGCCATCACAACTCTCGTCGGTGAGATAGGAAAATCCGATGGATTTTGGATCGAGGTGAAAACGCCAGGGACGATTGTACGGCTGTGCCGTTTTCACGACGAGTCCCACCACACGTTTGGGCAACTTTTTCTCGATGATTTCTCGCGCTTCCTTGATTCGACCGGCATCGACCAACTTGAAGATGAATCGATCGCCCAACAGTGTGTCCATTTCAAAGAAGGCTTCACCGGGCCCAGGACGAGTCCCTCCCAAGGGCGACCCCGGAGCCTTCGCGGCCGACTTTTCGAGAGAAGGTTTCGGCGCCTGGCCTGGCGATCTGCCTTTTGAAGCCCGTTCTTTCTCCGCGGACGAGGCGCAGCCCAGCACCACGGCGCCGCATCCGATCGCCGCCCAGGCAATCCAGCGCAGCACAAGTCGCGGGGCCATCATGACACCCCCGGCGCACCAAGCGCCTTGTGAATGTCATCGGCCACGGCACGCGCCACCCGAACGTCTTCTCTGGTCACCGTGACATGCCCCATCTTCCGCCGCGGCCGTGTCTCGCGCTTTCGATACAGATGCAAATGCACGCCGGGCTGGGCGAGCAGGGCACGGAGCTCCGCGCCCTGGCTGATTTGGTCGATTTCGTGCCCCAGAATATTCAGCATCACGGCCGCACTAGTCAGCCGCACTTCCCCCAAGGGCAGACCGCAGAGCGCCCTCACCTGCTGTTCAAATTGCGACACCGTGCAGGCATCCAGAGTGTAATGGCCAGAATTGTGGGGCCGTGGCGCCACTTCGTTCACCAGCAGCGCGCCGTCCGGGAGCTGGAACAATTCGACGCAAAACACACCGACGCTGCCCAACGCCTCAACCACCGATCGGCCCACCTGTTGCGCGCGCACGGCCAACTCACGCTCGATTGGAGCGGGCACGGTGGTCATCCGCAGAATACCCGCTGCATGCACGTTCTCAACCACTGGGTAACATTCGCATCGTCCGTCACGTCCTCGCACCACCAGCACGGACAGCTCACGGACAAACGGCACCCATGCCTCGAGCACCCAGCGCTGTTCCGCCCTCGCGCGACGCGACAACTCTGCGGCCACCCGTGCCAACTCGTCAGGCCCACTGATTCGCCACTGTCCTTTGCCGTCATAGCCCGACACGGCGGTTTTGAGGACGCAGGGGAAGTCGACCGTCACGGCATGGCTCACCTCCTCCGCCATACGCCCCTCAATGAAAGACGTAATGGGCAGGCCCTGCTCCGCGAGAAACCGCTTCTGCACCGCCCGGTCTTGAATGAGGCGCAGCACGCGGCTGCCGGGACACAGCGGCACATGCAGCTCGAGCTGTTCGCACAACGAGGCCGGCACGTTCTCCCATTCGTAGGTCGCGGCAGAGAGCTGATCTAGAAATCGACGCAGTCCATCGGGATCTGAAAAGGCGGCGGTGATGGACCGATCGGCCTCGAGGTGGGCTGGCGCCTGGGGATCAGGATCCCAGACACTCACCCGATACCCAAGCCGATGGGCGGCCGCCGCGAACATCGCCCCGAGTTGCCCGCCGCCGAGCACGCCGATGAGGGCCCCGGGGTCAATGTGGTTGCTCGGCTTGGTCGTCATGAGGGAACATCCATCAGTCGGCGCGTGCCAATCGTCCATCCGATTGGCCGGGATACCCACTTGCGAGACGGGATGACGCTTGACGACACCACGTGGGACGGGGGCCGATGTCCGGCCTTAGGAAGAACGCCGGCGGGAGGGCCCACGTTTCAAGAACCCGGGTTGCTGGGCCATGACCGTCTCCGTCTGATTGGCGCGGTACTGGACCAACTGCTGCCGCACCGTCGGATACCGCCCGGCCAGAATCTGCGCCGCGAGCAAACCCGCATTCTCCGCGCCCCCGATCGCGACGGTCGCCACGGGAATTCCACGGGGCATCTGCACGATCGAGAGCAACGAATCCATGCCCTTAAGATGTTCCGTCGGGATCGGCACCCCGATCACGGGCAAATGGGTCTTCGCCGCCAACATTCCCGGCAGGTGAGCCGCGCCGCCGGCTCCAGCAATGATGACTTCGATTCCCCGAGCCGGCGCTCCTTCCGCATACGCAAACAGACGATCAGGGGTTCGATGCGCCGACACGACGAGCAGTTCGTTGGGAATACCCAACTGATCGAGCAGGGCGACCGCCTTTTCGAGCACGGGAAAGTCGCTCTTGCTGCCACCTAAGACCCCGACGACGGGATGGGGGCCCAGTTCTGCGCTGCGGGTCTTGCGTAATGCCATTGAATTCGCGATGGTCGGGCTCGCGCGCACCTTACCCTGCCCCTCCCGATGCGTCAAGGCCACGCCTATCGGCTCCTTTCGGGACATGCTTGAGAAATTGAACGAAAATTGACCCTCTGACCACAATTAGCATATGATTTCGGTGTAGGTTCCCCTATCGGGCTCCTGAAAGGGGATATGGTGACTGGTCGTAGCGTCTCAGGACTCAGAACCAGGGTTCGGTCGCTCATGGACCGCCCCACCGGCTTGGATGAGCTGGTCGTGGACGATCTCGCCGTCTCGACCAAGTTACAATCCTGGGCGGCAGTCCAAATTCCGGATCGGCTGCGGTTCTCATCTCGACTGGCCCTCAAGCTTCTCCTGGGGTTCTTAGTCATTCTGGCCTTCGTCCCCTGGACCCAAACCATCACGGTCACCGGCCAACTCTCGGCCTATTCGCCCTATGAGCGGCCGCAGTGGATCGAATCGCAAATCACGGGCCGTATCAAGAAGTGGCACATTTTTGAAGGCGTCCGGGTCAAGACCGGAGACCTGATCGTTGAACTCGACGACTGGGATCCCAATTTTATGGCGCCGGACCTCCTCGCTCGATTGGAAGACCGCCGCAAGGCACTCGACCAAACGCGAAAGGCCGCCATGGAACGGGCCGACTCCCTCGAGAAGCGCATCAAGGAGATGCAAAACCTCGTGAAGGCCGCGGTGCCGTCGGCCGCCGCGCGCGTCGTCGAGGCTGAGAACAAAGTCCGCGAGGCTCGCCAGAAGGTCGAAGCCGCCAAGATCGCGCAAGCCACCGCCGAGCTCAACGTGGACCGGCACAAGCAATTGGCCGAACAAGGGCTCGTGTCCCAACGGGAATTGGAATTGACGATCCAATCCGCCATCGCCACGAAGGCCGATGTCCAGGGGGCGGAAGCCGCCCTCAAGGGGGCGCAACAGGGGATGATGGCCCTGAGCTACGGACGCGAACAAATCAGCGCCGAAGTGCTCCAACGACTCATGGAAGCCGAAGCGGCGCGCGACGGGTCCTTTGGGGACGCCGCGAAAGCCGCAAATGAACTGGCGGACATCGAGTTGCGTGTGTCCAATGCCACCCAGCGGCGTTTTGCTGGACGGGTCTACGCCCCGGTCGATGGCACGGTCGTCAAGATGGCTCAGGTGGGACCTGGGGAAACCGTCCGACAAGGCGACAAGCTCGTGCGGATCTCCCCAACGAGTGTCGACAAGGCCATTGAAATGACCGCGGACGGCATCGATGCCCCGCTGTTGAATGTCGGTCGCAAGGTGCGCCTCCTGTTCTATGGTATTCCGGCGATTCCCCTCCCGGCCTGGCCGGAGGTCATGGCCGGCACCTACGGCGGCGTCATCAAGGTGATTGACCAGGTCGACGACGGCAAGGGCAATTTCCGATTCTGGGTCGTCCCGGACCCCGAGGATCGATCCTGGCCCGATCAGAGCCACGTCCGGCAGGGCACCAAAACCATGGGATGGGTGATCCTGAATCGCGTGCCGCTCTGGTACGAAATGTGGCGCCGGTTCAATCTGTTCCCGCCGGACTTCCAAGAACGGCCGCCGAGCCTCATTGATACGCTCCTTCCGCGCGCCGGCACCAGTTCGAAGTGAGACGCCGCCCCGGCCTCTCTCTCGACCTGCTCGCCTCCATGCCTTTGGCCGTCAGCGTTCTCCCGTCCTCGTGTGATTGTTCACGTCACCGTCATGCAGCTCACAGTCGGAGTGAAAGGAGTGTGGTTATGTTGACCTCCCGTTTCTTACTGCTGTGCACAGTGGCCGCACTGGCCGCGGTATGGCCTGGTCCCTCCGCCGGGGCTGCTGATCCGGCCCCCAAAACACTGCCGGCCATCCCCCTTTCATTGGACGAACTCTTTGCCTGGGTTGACCGGGCCCACCCGCTCCTCAAGAGCGCCGGAACCGAAAAAGTCGCCGCCCGCGGGCGCCTGCTCAAGGCCATGGCGGCCTTCGAGCCAACGCTCGTAAATGACACGGAAATGGAGCGGTTTGTCTCCAGCACCAATCCGCAAAGAGGCACACAAACCGTCGGATTTAACGATACCTTTATCGACTTTAAACACCCATCTGGTATCAGAGGGATCGCCGGATACCGGCAATCTCTGGGCGACGCACGGATTCCGGACCTTCGGGTTGCCGGGGACAACCAAGTGCTGCTCGGCGCCTCCATTCCGTTGCTGCGCGGTTTGATGGTCAACCCCGACTCGGCTGAGTTGCAGCGTTCGGAATTTGCGGATCCGCGGGCCGACGTCAAAGTGGCGGAGACGCGGCAAGGGTTGTTTCTCGCGGCCGCAACCCAAATGTGGGACTGGGTGTCCGCCTCGAAATTCGTCGAAATCGCACGGCGCGCCCAGCGCGTCGCGGATGAGCGGATGAAACAGATCGAGCAGCGCGCCAAGGCCGGCGCCGTCGCCCCGTTGGACGCCGTCGAGGCCAATCAGGAGGTCCAGCGGCGCAAGGAATCCGCCATCGCGGCACAGCGTCTTCTGGAGCAGGAACAGTTCAAGATGTCGCTGTTTCTCTGGGACAAAGATCAGCCGATGACGCCACCGCAGGAACGCGTGCCGGAGTTTCCAGATCCGCAGACCTCGCTGTCCCCGGACCTCGTGCAGACGCATAAAATTCAGGCGAAAGCCGCACGTCCGGAAATTCGCGAGATCGACATCGAGGCGAAAATCAACAACATCGACTTGGAACTCGCCAAGAACAATCTCCTGCCGAGCCTGGACGCGGATGCAACGCCGGCCCGCAGCCCGGAGAAATTCGTCCTTGGGCTCGGATACAAGTTTGGGCTGGAGCTGCGCGTGCCGCTGATGCAGCGCCGCGGGCGGGGCGAGGTCCTGGAGGCCCAAGGTCGCGCGGATCGTCTGGTCCTGACACAGAAGTATCGGGAGCAGCAAGTGGTGGTCGATGTCGACAACGCGCTGTCCGCCATCGAGCGGGCAAAAGAACGGATCGCGGCGGCCGCGGAATCGCTCCGATTGGCCCGAACCCTGGAAGAGGGCGAACGGTTCCGTTTCAGCCTCGGCGCCACCAGCGTGCTGTTCGTGAACTTGCGGGAACGGAATACGGTCGATTCGGAGGTGCAGCTTGTGCGGGCCAAGGCCGACTACCAGAAGGCATTGGCCAACTACCAGTGGGCGATCGGGGCCTGGGCCAAGAGCCTCCCCTCGGCTGTGCCCGTGACGTATAAGCCGGTCCGCTGAACAGGCGGCAACAGGTCGACCAGTGGCATTTTGAGCCCCTCTTTGGTAGGGTACGAAGTATTGGTGTGACTATGCCCTTTAACCGGCGTCTGACCAAGGGACATGCGGCCCGCCACGGGCTGGTCTGACGGTCATGCAACGCGGGGACGGCAGCTAATGGCATTGCCGGGTCATCAGCATCATGCACAGCCCTCCCTAGCGATCAAGGACATCTTGGCGCGCCTCGGGGTCTTGGTGCGGGCTGAGCACCGAGTGCTCTGGTTGATCGTCTCCTACTCGATCGCGATCGCGCTTTTCTCACTGATCGTCCCGTTGACCGTCCAGGAGTTGGTTAACACCTTCGCCTTCGCCATTCAACCCATCACGATCGTCACACTCTCGGCAATCATCATTGCCGGCCTGCTGTTCGTCGGCGCCTTCAAGGCCTTTCAGTTCTACGCCGAGGAAATTCTCCAGCGCCGGGTCTTTTCGCGCGTCGCGCTCGCGATGACGAAACATATCCCTGACGTCCAGGTCGCCGGATTCAAACCGCGGTACGCCAACTACTTCACGGAGGCGGTGCTTCTCCAGCGCGCCATCTCCGGATTGTTGATCGATATGATCGACGTGGTGATCGGCGGTATCGTCGGCATGACCCTTCTTGTGTTCTACCATCCCTACTTTCTCGGCTTTAACGTTGTCTTCGCCGCAGGTGGTGCGGCGGTCATTTTCCTGTTGAGCCAGGGCGGCCTCAAGGCCACCTATGAGGTCTCGCACTGGAAATATGAAACCATGCACTGGCTGCAGGAGATCTCGTTCAATTTGCTCCATCTGAAGTCAACGACGTCGAAGCCCTTCCTGCTAAAACGGACGGACGATCTGCTGGCTCAGTATGTCGCGGCCAGGCAAACCCGCTTCGGGGTCCTGATGCGACAGCATCTGGGCTCTATTCTTTGGCAGGCCCTGGGGCAGGGGGGCGTGATCGCCACGGCGGGCTGGCTCCTGTCGAGCGGGCAACTGACCCTCGGTCAGCTCGTCGCCGCGCAAGTGGTCGTGGGCAAACTGATCTACAGCTTTGATTCACTCGTGAAGAAGATGAGCCATGTGTTCTACGTGTTCACCGCGTTGAGCGAGCTCGACTTCCTGTTCTCGCTTCCGAAGGACGAGCGCCGCACGACGGCCGTGGTAGCCCTCCCCGATCCAACTCTGCACGGCGTGCGGCTCACCTGCAAGGAGCTCTCGCTGCGCCATCACGGGGGCGAGCCGCTCTTCGAGAACTTCGACCTGGAGGTCACCCCCGGCGAAAAGGTGGGCATCTTGACGGGATCCCATGCCCCGAAGACGGCTTTGGCGCGCGTGTTGGCCGGGCTCGAAGCCCCAACCGGCGGAGTGATTCGCTATAACGGCGTCGACCTTCGGCACCTCGATATGGACAGCATCAACGCCTGCCGGGGCTTCGTACTCGACTCCAGGCTGTCCCTGTTCGAGGGGACGGTCGAGGAAAATATCGCGCTGGGACGACCGGGGATTTCGTACAGCGATGTGCGCTGGGCGCTGCGGTTCACCGAGCTGGAAGAGGAGATCGATTCGCTGCCGGAGGGCATCAAGACCTCCGTGCGGGCGCCGGGCATCGTCTTCGGGACGCCGCGCGTGCTCCGCATCCTCCTGGCGCGGGCCATCGTCGCGCGCCCGCAAATCCTGATTTTCGACGGACTCCTCCACAGTCTGCATCCGGCCCATCGTGAGACGATTTTGCGCCGTCTTTGTTCGAAGGAAGAACCTTGGGCCGTGGTGTTTGTCTCGAATGATCCCAGCCTCACCCCCTACGTCGAACGTCGGGTCGTCATCGAATAACGCAAGGCGGACTATGAAACTGCTTGAAGGTCTCAGTCTCAAAGAGTTCGGCTGGTCCCGTATTGTCCTGAGCCTCCTGATCATCCTGCTCGGCTGGGTCGGCGGGCAAGAACTCAGCCAGATCGATCAGGACCTCCGGGTCATGTATACGGAGTACACGCTGGGCGCCGCGGAATTGGCCCACATCATGGCCGACACGGTCCGCTACCGAAACACCATCCTCCGTTCCCTGGAAGCGGACGACCGGAAGGATTTTGAACGGATCACGTCGGCGCTGCCTGAACTCCGCGCGCGCATTCAACACGGTATCGATCGGTACGCCGCGGCGAGCCTACGGGTGTCGCGCAGCGGTCGGAGCGAGCCGGAAGACCTCCAGGCCGTCCGCCTGAGTCTCGATGACTACTTCCATTCCGCCAACAAGACCATCGACCTGTTGGTGCAGGAATGGAATGCGGCCAGCCCCGTGCAGGCATCGGCGTTTCGGAAACAGGCGGAGCAACATGCAGCGGAAAATGCCGGCCCGAAGATGATTCAATTGAGCATCGCGCTCGACCGCTTGTTGGAAACGATCGCCGACGTGGCGAAGGACATGCGGGACGAGGGCACCAAGGCGATTCGGGCCACCAGCTCCCTTTTATTCTTTGGGAGTATCTTTTTGGCGATGCTTAATCTCTTCCTCGGGCTGCGGCGCTCCTCGCCCACCCGCGCGTCGACCGCGGCCTGGCACGCGCAGGCTCCACCGGCCGGAGCCCCCTCCTCGCTCAACTAAGCAACGTCTTCGGTGAGGCCGCGGGGGCGGAGGGTCGCCCGACCGCCCTGAGCAGTTCGTCCCGCTCAAACTTGGAAAGTTCTTTCCATGTCCCGAGGGGGAGCCCCTCCAAGGTCAGGTGCATGATACGCGTCCGCTGCAAGGCCGTGACCCGGAACCCCAACGCCTGGCACATCCGCCGAATCTGCCGGTTTCGTCCTTCTGTCAGCACAATCTGAAACTGCCTAGGGCCCACCGCCTGCACCCTGCACGGACGAGTCGGCCGGCCCAGGACCATCACTCCTCGGGCCATCCGGTCGATGAAGGAGGGGGGAAACGGCCGATCGACCTCGACGCGGTATTCGCGTTCGTGGCCGTGCTCAACCCGGAGCATGTCGTTGACGAGGTCGCCGTCGTTCGTGAGCACGATGAGTCCCGAGGAGTCCTTATCGAGGCGGCCCACCGGGAAAATCCGCTCGGGATAGTTGATGGCGGCAATGATGTTCCCCTCAACGTCAGGTTCACTGGTCGTCGTGATTCCCATCGGCTTGTGATACCTGATGTAGACGCGCCGCTGTGCCCAGGCGACCGGCTTACCATCGAGCGCAATGTGATCGTGGGAGGACACGACGTCCCCCAGGACGGCACGCCGACCGTTAATCGTGACGCGACCGTCCGTGATCAGGCGGTCGGCTTCGCGCCGCGAGCAGACCCCATGCTCCGTAAAAAACTTGTTGATCCGGATGGCATCCGGCTGATCGCGTGATGTAGGAGAGGGGGACATGGAAAAGGTCACGGCAGAGGTGGAGGTTGAGATGAAGAAGCGTTCAGCCTCGACCTCAACCGTACGCTGAGCCTACTTCTTGACGCGATGCGCTTGCACAATGCCAAGGATTCGGTAGATGAGGCGAGCCACGGAAAACTGGGGCGCAACAAACCCCTCGATCGGTGCGATTTCACTGATGTCCATCCCCACAATTCCGGGCCCAGCCGCCAGCGCACGGACGAGGTTCAGGGTATCGTACCATCCAAGCCCTCCTGGTTCCGGGGTGCCGAGGGCCGGCACGATGGAGGGGTCCAAGCCGTCACAATCGAACGTCAGGTACACCGGGCCCGAGCAGGCCTTCACCACTTCGGGAACCCACCGGCTGGCTCGTCCTTCGAAGGAACCAGCGGGATCGAGGATGTTCGCGGCGAAAAAGGTCGCAATCCTCGGGGTGCGTTTCATCAAGTCAATTTCTTCCGGGCACACTGAACGAATCCCCACCTGCACCAGCGCACAGCCGTCTTCCACGACCCGCGCCATCACGCTGGCATGGCTATAGGGGTTGCCCTGATAGGCCTGTCGCAAATCGCCATGCGCGTCGATTTGGACGACGCACAGGTTGGGATATCGTTTGGCATGGGCTCGGATCGCGCCCAACGCGCCGGTGTGCTCGCCGGTCAGCGTCACGGCAAAGCGGCCCGCCTGCACGCTCGGCGTGACATAGGCCTCGATCGCATCGACCGCCGCCTTGTCCGTCCGTCCGTTCAACTGGAGCGGCTGCGCCGTGGCCACGCCGCCCCACGTTTTGTAGGGTTCGGCAGCGAGAATTTCGTCGTACAGCTCCACTTGCTGCGAGGCCGTAATGATCGCCGCCGGTCCATGATCCGAACCAAGGATGTAGCTGGAGGTATGTTCGTACGGGGCCGGCAAGATGTGCACCCCAGCCTTCGTGGGATCGCACCAGGGCTCGTCGAGTCCGAGAAAGTTGTCGTGCAGACCGAG
>CAYUYE010000030.1:0-19059 GCA_964449255.1 uncultured Nitrospira sp.
CGACGGTGACGCCGTCCTTCGTGATCGTCGGCGCGCCGAACTTCTTGTCCAAAATCGCGTTGCGTCCCTTGGGGCCCAGCGTCGCCTTCACGGCGTCAGCCAACTGGTTGACACCCTTCAGGATCGAGGCGCGAGCCTGCTCGCTATACAGCAGTTGTTTAGCCATCGTGATCCTCCTTCAAATAGACTTGGTCGTGTGTAGGTAATGGTGCCGTTACTTGGTGAACTTGCCGAGCACGTCCTCTTCCTTGAGGATGAGGCAATCCTCGTCGTCGATCTTGAGCTTCGTGCCCGAGTACTTGTCGAAGAGTACCTGGTCGCCGGCTTTCAGCTTTTCGACCTTATCGCCCGCGGCCCGCACGGTCCCGCGCTGCGGCTTTTCCTTGGCCGAGTCGGGGACATAGATGCCGCCGGTGGTCTTTTCCATTTCTTCTGTAAAGGTGATGAAGACTCGATCGCCCAGGGGTTGGAAATTCTTGTACGCGCTTCCCGTTGCCACTTTCTCCTCCTTCTTTTCCTTCGTGTCAGTAGCCATGCTGCAACCTCCTCTAGAGATGTGTCGATCGATCCGTGGTTAAAAACTGCCCTGTGCGCGTTGAGTTGGGCCGAATGCCGATAGGCAGGGACTACACCCATGCCGAAGAAACAGGAAGTAGATAGCCCCGCATAGGGACAAGTCAAGGGGCCGGGCCAAAAAAATCGCGACCAAGACCATATGGATCGCCTCAGAGTCTCAGAAGTCGTTGATTTATTGAATGTTGCTACAGCGCTTCAACGTTCGCCCAATCGGGAGGGGGATCTCGAGCGGTGAAAGCCGGCGAGCAGCCGCGCTCGTCGACGGTGGGTGCGCAAGGCCGGTCGTGGGTCGCCGCGCGGCCAGCTGCTTAATAGCGGAGGCGGTCGAAATCACGGACGTCTTTCTTCACATAGTCCCGCAAGCGCTTGATGATCCGTGCCTCGAGCTGCCGTGTCCGCTCCTTGGTGATGCCGTACTTCTCGCCCAAGTCCTCGAGCGTCAGCGGCGTTTCAGAGAGGATGCGATTCCGGAGAATGTCTTCTTCGCGCTCGTCGAGGGTCTTGGCAAACTCGGCGAGCTTCTTCCGGAACAGCGTGCGCAGTTGATCGGCCGCGAGCCGTTCGTCAATGCCAACCTCTTGCGAGGGGAGCACGTCCATCAAGGTGCCCTCGGTCTCTTCGTTGAGCGGCTGGTCGAGGGAGAGTTCCCAGCTCCCGAGACGCTGATCCATCTCGATGACGTCGCGCTCGCGGACGTTCAGCCGGTCGGCCAATAACTTTGTGTCGGGCGCGTAGCCCTCGCGTTCCAGCTTGGCCTTCTCCTTGCGGAGGTTATAGAAGAGCTTCCGCTGGTCCTGCGTCGTGCCGATCTTGACCAGGCGAAAGTTGTTCAGCAGATACCGGAGAATATAGGCCCGCGCCCACCAGGCGGCGTAGGCGTAGAAGCGGACGTTCTTGGTCACGTCGAACTTTTTGATGGCCTGCATGAGGCCGACGTTGCCCTCTTGAATGAGATCCAGTTGATCGAAGCCGGTGTGAAAATATTCGGAGGCGACGGCCACGGAGACGCGAAGATTGGCCAGGATCAATTTGACCGCGGCGTCGCGGCTTCCCTCGGTACGATATTGGTGGAAGAGCTGGAGTTCTTCTTCCTTGGACAGGTAGGGATAGCGACGGATTTCGGTCAGGTACTGACCCAGCGAGGTGGCCGGGACGAGGGCGGTGGTCGCCGCGCCGCCGTCTCCGCGCGACGGTTCGAGGACTTCCGGGACGCGCACCTCGGTGAGGTCGGCTTCGCCGGGTTCGTCGACGTCCTCGTCTTGGTCGGACGGTTCGGTCGGAGCTCGTTTGGAGTCAGTCATGCGGCTTTGAACAGGCGACGGGTGTAGGTCAAAAAGACTCATTATAGACGGAACCTTTGATCGGGATAAAGGTTGCTCTCCCTGTCGCGGAAGAGCCAGTTGCTGTCGGCCGCCTTCGGAGAATCTCAGCACTCAGTCCTCAGCACGCATCGCTCGGCACCTCTGCAGGCCGGTTGTCGCCGCGAGTACGCGTCCCCTATAGTAGAGCCATGATGCGATTCCTCATGGAGAGGCACGGCGGCGCATGAGGCCGGTTCTGACGATTCTGCGCAGCGGGCATTGGCCGTCGCTGTTGGGGGGATGGCTCCACTTTGAAGTGAGCTTCATGGTGTGGCTGCTGTTGGGTGCGATGGGCGTCTCGATGGCCGAGGAATTCGGGTGGTCTGCCGCCCAGCAGGGTGTGTTACTGGCTATGCCGATACTCACTGGCGCGTTGCTCCGCATCCCGGTGGGATTTTGGAGCGATCGCCTGGGCGCCAAGCGGACGGGGCTGTTGATTTTGGCCGCTGAGGCGGTGGGGCTGTGGTGGGGTTGGGCCGGAGCGCAGAGCTACTGGGAGCTGTTGCTCATCGGAGCCCTCTTGGGAGTGGCGGGGGCAAGTTTCGCCGTGGCCTTGCCGATTGCGGGGCGCGCCTATCCCCCGGCGCATCAGGGGACGGCCTTGGGAGTGGCGGCATCGGCGAACAGCGGCATCGTCTTGGCGATGTGGGTGGCGCCGCGAATGGCGGCTTCCGGCGGGTGGCACGACGCCATGGGATGGATGCTCGTGCCGGTGGCGGGCACCTTCTTGTTGTTCGCCGCGCTCGTGCAGCGCGATGCGTGGATCAGTCGCGAAAGTGTGCCGAGGTGGCGGGAACTGGCCGTCGACCTTCGGCGGGACCCATCCCTGCCCTGGCTTTGTGCGATGTACGCGGTGACGTTCGGCGGCTTTGTCGGGCTGTCGAGCGCGCTGCCGATGTTTCTCCATACCCAGTACGGCATCGGTGTGGTGGCGGCCGGCTCCGTGGCGGCGTTGTGCGGGTTGACTGGGAGTCTGCTGCGTCCGGTCGGCGGCTTCGTGGCCGACCGACTCGGTGGTCTCCGGGTGCTGCCGTCGGTCTTGGCGATCCTGGCCGTTTTCGTGAGCATCATTGGCGCGCTGCCATCGCCGGCGGTGGCGATGGGCTGCTTGTGGGGAGCCATCGGACTGATGGGCTTTGGCAATGGGGTTGTCTTTGAGATCGTTGCCGATCGGTTTCCCAAACGGATCGGGATGGCCTCGGGGATTGTCGGGGCCGCAGGGGCCGGTGGGGGCGTATTTTTGCCCCTCTGGCTTGGAGGACTCAAGGACCTGACCGGAAGCTTCGCGCCAGGCTTCTGGCTCTATGCGGCCTCCAGTTGCCTCGCTGCGCTGTTCCTCGCCCGCGTCGGGTTGGCCGGGTCGGAAGCCGCTAATGGCCGCTAATTTCGCGTGATTTTGGCCGTTGACTACGAGGCCTCAACCCTTTAAGACTGGACCGCAACTCGGGTCTTTCACCACACCGTTTCCAACTACCGATGGCGCCATCATTTGACGAGATCGAAGCCGCCGTTCAGGACATCAAGCGCGGGCGTTTTGTGGTGCTCGTGGACGATGAAGACCGCGAAAACGAAGGCGATTTGGTCATTGCGGCGGAGAAAGTCACACCGGCGGCGGTCAATTTCATGGCCACCCACGCGCGTGGGTTGATCTGCTTGGCGCTGACGCCGGATCGGGTGGAGCAACTCCAGTTGCCCCCGCAGGCGGCGGAGAATACCGCGCAGTTTGGAACCGCGTTTACGGTTTCGATCGATGCGCGCAAAGGTATCACGACCGGTATCTCGGCGGCCGATCGCGCCACGACGATCCACGTTGCGATCGATCCTAGAACGAAGCCGAGTGATTTGGCCCGGCCCGGCCACGTGTTTCCACTCAAGGCCGACCGGGGCGGGGTGCTGAAGCGGGCCGGACAAACGGAAGGCTCGGTGGACCTGGCGCGTCTGGCGGGGCTCTATCCCGCCGGCGTGATCTGCGAAATCATGAACGACGATGGGACCATGGCGCGTGTGCCGGAGCTGACCAAGTTTGCGAAGGCGCACAAGCTCAAGATGATCACGATCAAGGACCTGATCCAATACCGGATGCGGCGCGAGACGTTCGTGCGGAAGATCGTAAGTGCGCGGATGCCGACGCTGTTCGGAGAGTTCGAGTCGGTGGTCTTCGAAAATCAGGTGGACGGGGCGACCCACATCGCGTTGGTGAAAGGGCGGGTCGATGACGGGCAGCCGACGCTCACGCGCGTGCATTCCGGCTGTTTGACCGCCGACGCCTTGGGCTCACTGCGGTGTGACTGCCGCGATCAATTGCATCGCGCGCTGGAGCTGATCAATAAAGAAGGGCGCGGGGTGTTGCTCTATCTCAATCAAGAGGGACGCGGCATTGGCTTGCTCAACAAGATGCGGGCCTATGCGCTCCAAGACGGCGGGAGTGACACGGTCGAAGCGAATCTCAAGTTGGGGTTCAAGCCGGATTTGCGGGACTATGGCGTCGGCGCGCAGATCTTGGTGAAGTTGGGGGTGCGCGAGCTGCGCCTCCTGACGAACAATCCGCGCAAGATCGTTGGCATCGAAGGCTATGGGTTGAAAGTCGTCGAGCGGGTGCCGATCGAAGCGCATCCGCGCGAAGCGAACGTGAGATATCTGAAAACGAAAAAAGCCAAGCTTGGGCACATCCTCAAAAAAGTCTGATGAGATACTAGGTTTAGGGCTAGCGGAACGATTGAAGGATGCTCAAAAAGGCTGTTCAGCGAGGCCGCAGCAAGCGAAGGTCCGAGGCATACGTTTTTCGGTATGTTGAGGGCCTGAGTGATGCGAGAACGAAGCTGGCAGACTTTTTCAACATCCTGGTGGCGAGATGAGAACGATTGAAGGGGCGCTGGACGCACAAGGCTTACGGTTCGGTTTGGTCGTGAGCGAATTCAATGAATTCGTCACGAGCCGGCTGCAGACGTCCGCGTTGAATATGCTGCTCAACGCAGGGGCGGATGAAGAGCACATTGAGATCGTCCGTGTGCCGGGAGCCTTCGAGATTCCGTTGGTGGCGCGGCACCTCGTGACGTCCGGAAGATTTGATGCCGTCGTGTGTCTCGGCGCCGTGATTCGCGGGGAGACGCCGCACTTCGACTATATTGCCGCCGAGGCCAGCCGAGGCATCGCACAAGCCAGTTGGGATTCCGGTGTGCCGGTGGTGTTTGGTGTGTTGACGACCGACACGGTCGAGCAGGCGATGGAGCGGGCCGGCAAAGCCGAAAGGAATCGTGGGGCGGAGGCCGCCCGGACCGCGATCGAAATGGCGAACGTGATGCGGAAATTGCACGGGAAAGTGAAAGCCAGTGAATCCGGTGGAGAACAGGCGAACGATGTGCGCAAGTCCGTCCGGAAGCGGAGCCGCAAGTCATGACGCGGACGGCGACCCGCCATCAGGCCCGTGAGCGTGCCCTCCAGATGCTCTTCCAGTGGGATATTCATGAAAAAGGCGGCGAGTGGGAAAAGGATTTCTGGGAGCAGTTTCCGCTTGGCGAGGAGGCGCGGGAGTTTGCCGATGGGTTGGTCCAGGGTGTGCGGAGCCACCAACAGGAACTCGATACGCTGATCGGCAAATATGCGACCAATTGGAAAGTCAGCCGGATGCCGATCGTCGATCGCAATATTCTCCGTGCGGGGCTCTACGAGCTGCTGTGGCTCCCGGACGTGCCGGCCAGGGTCACCATCAACGAGGCGCTCGAATTGGCGCGTGCGTTTGCCGATGAAGACACGCGCGGATTCGTCAATGGCGTGCTCGACAAGGTGCTGGCCACGGAGCCGGCGCTGGCCGCGAAGCGCGCGGACGCGGCGAGCGGCGCGAAGCTCGACCCCTGACACATTACGAACGACGCTTCACGAGATACGAACAACGAGTTCGGTATGATTGAACGTTATACCCTCCCCAAAATGAAGGCCATCTGGGATCTCAAGCGCAAGTACGAGATCTGGCTTGAGGTTGAGCTGGCTGCCTGTGAAGCCTGTGAACAACATGGCCAAGTCCCGAAGGGGACGG
Organism: uncultured Nitrospira sp.; assembly: GCA_964449255.1. Lineage (GTDB taxonomy): Bacteria > Nitrospirota > Nitrospiria > Nitrospirales > Nitrospiraceae > BQWY01. The sequence continues at coordinate 5,971 of CAYUYE010000030.1, forward strand.
CGCAGCGTGTGCGGAAAAAAGCCAAGATCAATCCCGAGCGGATTGCCGAGATCGAGAAGGTCACGAAGCACGACGTGATCGCGTTTCTGGAGTCGCTAGCGGAAATCGTCGGGCCGGAGGCTCGGCACCTGCACGTGGGATTGACCTCCTCCGACATCGTCGATACGTCGTTGGCCGTGCAGATGACGCAGGCGATGGACATTATTGTGGCGGACGTGCGGGCCTTGCTCGACGTCTTGAAGAAGCGGGCCATCGAGCATCGCGACGTGGTGATGGTCGGGCGGTCGCACGGGATTCACGGCGAACCGGTGTCGTTCGGCTTCAAGCTGGCCATCTGGTATGAGGAGATCAAGCGGCACGCTGTGCGCCTGGCCGCGGTCCGAAAAGAGATTGCGGTGGGCAAGCTCTCCGGGGCGATGGGGACGTTTGCGCATCAAGCACCGGCCATTGAGGAGCATGCGTGCCAGAAGCTGGGGCTGGCGCCCGATCCAATTTCGAACCAAGTCGTGCAGCGGGATCGGCACGCGGCCTATCAGTCTGCGCTCGCCTTGCTGGCCGCAACCATCGAGAAGATCGCGACGGAGATTCGGCATTTGCAGCGAACCGAGGTGCTGGAGGCCGAGGAGTTCTTCTCAGCCGGCCAAAAGGGCTCCTCGGCCATGCCGCACAAGCGCAATCCCATTGTGTCGGAGAATCTCTGCGGGCTGGCCCGCCTCGTGCGCGCCAATAGCCTCGCGGCAATGGAGAATGTCGCTTTGTGGCACGAGCGGGACATCAGCCATTCGTCGGTTGAACGCGTCATCATGCCGGACAGTACGATCCTGATCGACTACATGCTCGTGCGGGTGACCGAGCTCTTGAAGAACCTGCTCGTGTATCCCGAGCGCATGAAGCGGAATCTGGAACTGACCGGTGGGTTGGTTTACTCGCAACGATTGTTGCTGGCCTTGATCGAAAAGGGCGCGCAGCGTAAGGAATCGTACGAGGCGGTGCAACGCAATGCGATGGTGGCCTGGAAGGGCGGGCCAAGTCTGGAAGAAGGCGCCGGAAAGGATCCGTTCATCAGTAAACAGCTGACGAAGCAAGAGATTCGTGCGTGTTTCGACCCGAAGTACTATCTGCGGCATCTGGATCAAATTTTTGCGCGGGTGTTTGGCGGCGGTGCCGCAAAATCCAAGAAGGCGACCGGGAAGTAAATCATGGCGATGGCAGTCACGAAGGGCGCACAACTTTACGAAGGCAAGGCGAAGAAGATCTTCGCCACTGAGTCGTCTGATCGAGTGGTGCAGTACTTCAAGGATGACGCCACGGCGTTTAACGCCCAGAAGCGTGGGACGATCGTCGAAAAGGGCGTGATCAACAATAAAGTGTCGGAGCGGCTCTTTCGGCTGTTGGAGCAGGGCGGGGTGCCGACCCATTTTGTGGAGCGGTTGAGCGACCGTGAGATGCTGACCAAGAAGGTCACGATCGTGCCGGTCGAGGTGGTCGTGCGGAACATGGTCGCTGGGAGTCTGGCGAAGCGGTTGGGCTTGAAAGAGGGCGATCCGATCGAACCCGCGATTGTCGAGTGGTACTACAAAAACGATGCGCTCGGTGATCCGCTGATTGCCGATGAGCACATTCGGCTATTGAAGCTCGCCACTTCTGATCAACTCGATGAGATCAAGCGCTTAGCACTCAAAGTGAATGCGTTACTTCAGCCATTTTTTGCCGAGCGGAAGATGATGCTGGTCGACTTCAAGCTCGAGTTCGGCGTCCACAAGGGTGCGCTGATTCTGGCCGACGAGATTTCGCCGGACACCTGTCGCTTGTGGGACGCGGGCACGAAGGAGTCGATGGACAAGGACCGATTCCGCAAGGATCTGGGGAAGATTGAAGAGGCCTATCAAGAAGTGCTCAAGCGAGTCTGCGGGTGACAGGTGGGGGAGCGTAGGCCGCGTCGATGCTTGAATGGTTCCTGAACTATGGGTTGGTTGCGTCGATCGCCGTCTGGGCTGGGACCGTGGCCTTGATGGCCTATCACCTCACCGATTCGCCCTGGCGTTGGGCTTTCGTGGCCTTGGCCTTCGGCGGATTGGTGACCATCGCCGGCATCTTTCGGATCCGAAAATACGTGGATGGCATGAAGAAACCGCAGGATCAGCAAGTCCGGCTGGAGGGCAAACGTGAAGGCTAAAGTACACGTCACGCTGAAACAGGGCATTCTCGATCCTCAGGGGAAGGCCATCGAACATGCGCTGGAGTCCATCGGCTTTCCAGATACCAGCGAAGTTCGCGTCGGGAAGTATATGGAGTTTGAGCTGAAGGAAACCAACCGCGCGAAGGCGGACGCGGCCGTCAAACAAATGTGCGAGCGGCTGTTGGCGAATACGGTGATTGAAGAATATCGCTACGAATTGGGGTAAGAGCTGATGGCTGATAGCAGATGGCTTGCGGTGGAAGGCTCTTGCAATCGGCCATGTGCCATGCGCCATTGGCTCTTTTTATTGTCATGAACATCGGCGTTGTCGTGTTTCCAGGCAGCAATTGCGATCACGATTGCGAGCATGTGTTTAAGACGGTGCTCAAGCAGTCGGTGACTATGGTGTGGCACAAGGAGACGAAGTTGTCGGGATTGGATGCGGTGGTGCTTCCCGGCGGGTTTTCCTATGGCGATTATCTTCGGACGGGGGCGATCGCAAGTTATTCACCGGTTATGCAGGCCGTGAAAGACTTCGCCCGGACTGGCGGCTTGGTCATCGGGATCTGTAACGGCTTCCAGATCCTGCTCGAGGCCGGCCTCTTGCCCGGCGCCATGCTTCGCAATAAGTCGCTCCATTTCATCTGCAAGGATATCTACGTCCGAGTGGAAAACGCCGCGACGCCGTTCACGGGACGCTGCGAGCCGGGGCAGGTGCTGAAGATCCCCATCGCGCACGCGGATGGCAACTACTACACCGATCCGGTGACCCTCGCCGCGCTGCAGGCCAACGGTCAAGTGATATTTCGGTACTGCGATGCAGATGGCAAGGTCTCGCCGTCATCCAATCCGAATGGCTCGCTCGACAACATCGCCGGGATCCGGAACGCGGAAGGCAACGTGCTCGGCATGATGCCCCATCCAGAGCGCTGTGCGGAAGAGGTGCTCGGCTGCGAAGACGGCCGTGTGATTTTCCAATCGATGTTGGATGCACTCAAAAAAGACAGAAATCCCCTCAAGATGGTGGGAGTGTGACGTCGGCGATCACGAGGCCTTCCATTGGCAAAACGTTTTCGTGACGCGGTGGTGGCCGTTCTCATAGGCGGCGTGAGCTTTTGGCTGCCGGATATCCTCGTGCATGCAGTACGAGGCGAGCGCTTCTCCGGGGGCGACGTCGCCAGTCTGACTCTGATGTTGCCAACTCTTTCAGCGCTAACGCTTCACTGGATCTATCGGCATCGGAATCCGGCAATCGGCAAGGGGCCCTTTGCGCTGTGGATGAGCCTGGGCATTTGGGTGCTCGGCCCGATTAGCATGGCTACTGGGGCGTCTTTTTCAGGAGGGAAGTTTTTCCAAGATGAAGGATGGAAATTCCTGGGGGTCGGCACCCTCCTGTTTCCAGCAGGTACCGTGATCATGGCCACGTACGACGGCACGCTCGGGGCGGTCTTCCTTGCAACGATCGTCCTTGTTGGCATTGCGGCCCATAGTTTCTGGCGACTGCGCCGTGTGGGGGTGGCCGCATGATACAAGCCAAAGTGGTTCCGATGACCAAAGACCTGCTCGCGCAGCATAAGCTGACGGAGGAGGAATACCGAAAAATCGTCTCGATTCTCGGGCGCGATCCCAATTGGACGGAGCTCGGCATGTTTTCGGCCATGTGGTCGGAACATTGCTCCTACAAGTCCTCACGCATTCACCTCAAGAAGCTTCCGACGACGGGGCCGCGGGTCGTGCAGGGGCCCGGCGAAAATGCGGGCGCCGTGGATATCGGCGACGGGCTCTGTGCCGTGTTCAAGATGGAGTCGCACAACCATCCGAGCTTCATTGAGCCCTATCAAGGGGCGGCGACCGGGGTCGGCGGTATTCTTCGGGATGTCTTCACGATGGGCGCGCGACCGGTGGCGCTCCTGGATTCACTCCGGTTCGGGTCTCTGGAGCAAGCGAAGAATCGCCATCTGCTGAAGGGCGTCGTGGCGGGTATTGCGGGATACGGTAACTGCATGGGCGTGCCCACAGTTGGAGGCGAAATCGTCTTCAATGATATCTATGCGCTGAATCCGCTCGTGAACGTCTTCTGCCTCGGCATTGCGAAGAAGGACCGCATTTTTCTGGGCAAGGCCGCCGGGGTGGGGAACCCGGTTATTTATGTCGGGTCGAAGACGGGCCGCGACGGCATTCATGGCGCCACGATGGCGTCGGACTCCTTCGACGACAAGGCACAACAGAAGCGGCCGACGGTGCAGGTCGGCGATCCCTTCACGGAAAAGCTCTTGCTCGAGGCCTGTCTGGAGATCATGTCCACTGATCTGCTTGTGGGTATTCAGGACATGGGCGCCGCCGGGCTCACGAGTTCGTCGTGCGAGATGGCGTCGCGCGAGGGGACGGGAGTGGAGTTGGAATTGGCCCAGGTGCCTCGGCGGGAGCCGGGGATGACGCCCTACGAGATTATGCTAAGCGAATCGCAAGAGCGCATGCTCATGGTGGCGAAGGCCGGCAAGGAAGACGAGGTCGTTCGGATCTGCCGCAAGTGGGATTTGGACGTGGCGGTCATTGGGCGGGTGACGGACACAGGGAAGGTGGTCGTGAAGGAGAGCGGGGTCGTCGTGGCGGAAATCCCGGCCAAGGCTCTGGCTGACGAAGGCCCTCGCTATGATCGCCCGAGCGCCCAGCCGCCGTACCAAGACATGTTGCAGATGGTGAATTGGGATGGAATTCGCGACGTCACCGATGCGAACAGCGCGTTGGTGGCTTTGTTGGCATCCCCGACCATTGCAAGTAAGCGCTGGGTCTACGAGCAATACGATCATATGGTCCGCACGAATACACAGGTGCGGCCTGGTTCGGATGCGGCGGTGATTCGTGTGAAGGGGACAGACAAGGCGCTGGCGGTGTCGGTCGACTGCAATGGACGCTACTGTCTGCTCAATCCCTACGAGGGCGCCAAGATGGCCGTGGCGGAATGTGCACGCAACCTCGTCTGTTCGGGCGCCGAGCCGATCGGGCTCACCGACTGTTTGAATTTCGGCAATCCGGAGCGGCCCGATATCATGTGGCAGTTCGTGCTCGGTATTGAAGGTATCAAGGATGCCTGTGAGTCGCTCGCGGTGCCGGTCGTGAGCGGAAATGTCAGCTTCTATAACGAGACAAACGGTCTCTCGATTTATCCCACCCCGATGATCGGGATGGTCGGTTTGATCGAGCAGGTCGATCGTGCCACGACGCAGTGGTTCAAGCAAGTCGATGACGACATCGTGCTCCTGGGTGCGACCAACGAAGACCTCGGCGGCACCGAATATCTGCGCGTTGCCCATGCCCGTGAGCAAGGGGCGCCGCCGATCTTGAACCTGGAGACGGAGAAAACGCTCCACGCCTGTGTTTTGGAACTGATTCGGAAGGGACTGGTTCAGTCGGCCCATGACTGCTCGGACGGGGGCTTCGCCGTGGCGCTGGCGGAATGCTGCGTGTCTGCCCCTGGGGTCAGACTCGGCGCTGTGGTAGAATGCGTCCATTCCGGAATCAGACGCGATGCGGTGCTGTTTGGTGAAAGCCAATCACGGGTGATCCTGTCCGTCACCCCGGAGCATCGTGATGCGGTCCTCGCGGCAGCCAGGTCGCATGGCGTGCCGGCTGCGGTGATCGGCAAGGTCGGTGGGGAGCGCCTCACGATCAACGTACCGGCCGAGCGGGGGATGCCTGCTTGCCGCGTCGATCTGCCGGTCGATCAGGTGTTTGATACCTGGGCCTGTGCGATCGAGCGGATGCTCGAGAGCAGCACAAAGTAAGGCAAGGAGTCAGGAGTCGCTTGACATGAGTGGCCGGAAGAGCGAGACGCCCCACCCCTCCATTCTCCCTGCGCACTCCTCCCCAGCGCCGCTCATCATGCCGGACAAATTTCACGACGAATGCGCCGTGTTCGGCGTCGTGAATCATCCAGAAGCGGCGAACCTAACCTATCTGGGGCTCTACGCGCTCCAACACCGTGGGCAGGAAGCGTCGGGCATGGTTTCGTCCGACGGGATGCATTTCCACGTACAGAAGGCGCAAGGACTGGTGGCCGACATCTATTCGAAGGACGTGTTAGCGAAACTGCCCGGCGCGATGGCGATCGGCCACAACCGCTACTCGACCTCCGGGGGGAGCGACCTCAAGAACATTCAACCGCTCATCGTCAATTTCGCGCTCGGCAATCTGGCGCTCGCGCACAACGGCAATCTCATCAACGCGCAGATGCTCCGCAACGAGCTCGAAGCCTACGGCGCGATCTTTCAATCGACCTCGGATACAGAGGTCATCATCCACCTGATCGCCCATTCGCGCGCGGACACGCTGCTCGCCCGCGTAGTCGACGCCTTGAGTCAGGTGCGGGGCGCGTTCTCCGTGATCTTGATGACTGATGATGGTCTGATCGCGGCGCGCGATCCCCACGGGTTCCGGCCACTGTGTCTGGGGCAGTTACGCGACAGTTGGATCGTGGCCTCGGAAAGCTGCGCGTTCGATCTCTTGGACGCGGAATACGTGCGTGAGATTGAACCGGGCGAATTGGTCGTGATCAACGAAAAAAAGCTGACCAGCTATCGGCCGTTCACGCAGGTGGCGCCGGCTATGTGTGTGTTCGAGTATGTGTACTTTGCCCGCCCGGACAGCAAGATTTTTGGCGGTGAGCAAGCGGTCTACCAAGTCCGGAAATCGCTCGGCCGGCAGTTGGCCCAAGAGGCGTGGGTGGGAGCGGATGTCGTCATTCCGGTGCCGGATTCCGGCGTGCCCGCGGCGCTCGGTTTCTCCGAAGGCTCGGGCATCCCCTTTGAGGGCGGGCTCATGCGCAACCATTACGTGGGGCGAACCTTCATCGAGCCGGAGCAATCCATCCGGCACTTCGGCGTGAAGGTAAAACTCAATGCCATCCCGGGGGTGCTTGAAGGGAAGCGCGTGGTCGTCGTGGACGATTCCATTGTCCGTGGTACGACCAGCCGGAAAATCGTGAAGATGATCCGCGCCGCCGGCGCCCGCGAGGTGCATATGCGGATCAGCTCGCCCGCGATTGTTGGCCCCTGTTTCTACGGCATCGACACGCCGACCAAGAAGGAATTGATCGGCTCCAGTCACACCGTCGAAGAGATCCGCAAATATGTGACGGCCGACACGCTCGCCTATCTCAGTCTCGACGGGATGCTCAAAGCCGCTCCCGGCGCGGCCAACCACTACTGCAGCGCCTGCTTTACCGACCGCTATCCCATTCCCTTCACGAAGGCCGAAGAAATGCAGCTCGGGCTCTTCGAAGGCCACCACTAGCGCCGCATGATGACTTGGACCAGACTCGCAGCCGGCTTGTTGGCTGTCCTGGCTCTGGGCCCCCTACTCCTCGGCGGCTGCGTGGGGCTGTTTCGTTCCGTGGAGCAACCGGAGGTGTACGTCATTCATGTAGAACCGACGGAAGGGGAGTCCGGATTGTTGGAGCAGCGGCTGAAAGTGGACCTGCGAATCCGCAATCCCAACGACTATGATCTCGATATCAGCGGCGTCGACTTCCATCTGGATGTGAACGGCAATCACCTGGCTCGCGGGTTGGGCAACGAATCGGTCACGGTTCCTCGGCTTGGCGAGGCCACGCTGTCGGTGATCGCCACGACGACCTTGATGGACGTCGTGCGACAGGTCTCGAAGTTAGGCCAACAGCAGACTGAGGGCGTGGCCTATGTGCTCAAAGGCAAACTCTACGTCGGGCGGGGGTGGGGCAGCCGTGTGCCGTTTGAGAATTCAGGGACATTGATCGATCAAGCCAAGCCGCAGTAGCTCGCACGCCGAGTCGTCTGATCCGGGTTCATCTCCACGACCTCCAGCCTCTCAGCCAAGACTGACGATTCTCCCGGCCGGTCCATTCCACTGGTCACCATGAGATCTAAGCGGGTGGTTGCCGCCAGGCTAAAAGAAGGGCGGACCATGGGACTACGGATTCAGCCGGTACGAACGCGTGAATCACACCCGTTCTATGACCCCTATGGGTGGGACGTGGCAGACGGGAACCACTACCGGCGCCTCCCCCTCCTCGACGGTCAATTCGCATGGCCCCAGTCATGATGCATCGGATCGGTCCGATGCGGACAGCCCGGCGTTGTCATCAAAACGAGCGGCCATAGCCCACCGCTAACGATCCAAGCCCTCGCCCTCAGAGCCGTCCGTTCCCTCTTCCCGGAAGCCAATCGGGCTGTTTCCCCTGCCAGTCGGCCCGACCCTGTATCCGCCGAGTCCGCGCCCCGCCTGACCGCTGAGCGGGAGACAGGGCATCCTCCAACTTTAGAGTTTGATACAACGAAGTGGGGGATGGCGAAGGCGCAGAGGCGTCGGCATGCACCGTGGACCTGCTCCCATCCAAAGCGGGACGGCACTCCTGCTTGGGACTAGTAGTCGATTTTGCCCCGACTGCAGTACTACTGGCCTATGCGTGGTGGCCTACGTAGCAGTGCCGTGGCGAGTCGAGTCGTGCCCCGCTCCTTATCCACACCCCGTCGAAGCGAACCCTCAGCATGATGCTTATCCTGGCCAACGCCCACGATGCCTGGGAGACCGAAAGAGTCTGGAGGTCAATCCGAGTCCAGCCTATCCGTGGTGTGAGTGGGTGACTGATCAGCGCATTGGCCAGGCGATCGCTGATCAGCCCTGCCGTGCTGGAGCATGGCACGAACCAGCGGAGGAAAAGGAGAGCCTGTCATGGAACATGCCAACGCAAAAACCGATCGTGCGCCTAGCCCGGCCTCCCGCCCCCATCTTCACGCGGGCGACAAACAGGCGGTTCCAGCGACGGGCGCCTGCGCCGCAAGCGAGGGGATCGCCGGAACGGTAGGAGGAGTCCTCTCCGAGCATGGACTAAGGGTGAACTCTCGGCGGTGGGATCCCGAGCAGTTTCTTGGTCGACGACTCGTACCTAGTCCGGATGTCCAGTACACGGTCTTGGATGACGAGGCCATCCTTCTCAATCTCCGGAATGGTCATGGCTACACATTGAATCGCGTCGGGACCATCATGTGGGAACTCATGGCCGGCCGCACGCTCGCCGGAGTGCTCGACGAGATCTGCCAGCGCTATGAGGTGCATCGTGACCGAGCGCATGACGACTTGGTGGCCTTGGTGATGCGGTTGGAGGCCGAAGGATTGGCTCGGGATGAAGGGGGGTGAGCCAGATGCAGAAGCAAGAGAAGAAAATGGCGTATTCGGAACCTGTGCTGGTGAAACACGAGCGGTTGCGGGACATGGCCACCGTCTTGAACGGCCAGCTACGCCCGAAGCTGAAGGACGTGCTGAGCTAAGTGGACAGGCGACGGTGGTTGGTGCGTACGAGACGGCCAGACGCTTCTCAAGGGAGGAGTGGTTGCACACCCAGGGTCATGAGGATTGCATCGATGGTGCCCACAATAACGATGACCCTCAGGGAACTTCCGCTTTTAATTCATGGCATCGGGCTGAGGAAGGATGCCGAGCTGCTGCCGCAGGGCCTCGTGGCGTATGACAAGGTCGTTGCGCGACGCCAATTCATGCTGTTGTCGAAACTGGCACAACAAGTTGACTGCTATCGACTGTATTTCGGTCGCAATGTCGAGGAACTTCCGCACTTGATCGATCCCTTGCTTGAGGGGAGGGGACGATGATCCATCTGCTTCCACCAGTCCTCTCGAAGGAAGCGCAGTTGATCGTACTCTGCGCCCGCACGACTCCTGACGCCGGGGCGGTGGCGCGAATTCGGCAACTGGCTCAGGGCTCTGTGAACTGGGCCCGCGTGAGCGAGTTGGCCAAGTGGCACGGTGTGGTTCCGCTGGTCTACCGGAACCTCACCCGGTTTGGGGCGAAACTCGTCCTCCCCGTGGTGCTTGAAGATCTGAAACAGTATTACCAGGCGGGAGCCCTCCTCAGTCATGCGATCGCGAAAGAGCTCGATTCCCTGGTGCGGACCTTCGCAGCGAGACAAATTGAGATCATGCCGTTCAAGGGGCTGAGCGTGGCGGCAACCGCGTACGGAGACGTCGCGGCCCGTGATTGCGGGGACATCGACCTCATTGTGAGGCAGCGGGATCTTCGCCAGGCGCACGAGACCCTCTTGCAGAGCGGGTATGAGTACGCGATCGAGGCTGCCTCCCATGGGGCTGACCAAGCCGAGCCCGTTCATCTGTTCATCAAGCCGCAGCGGGCGGCGACGGTGGATCTGCAGTGGACCATGGCGGATCGGCTATTCGCGTTTAGGCTCGACCGCCCCGAGTTCTGGGCGCGGGGGATACCAGGCACCGTAGGAGACACCGCAGTCAAACTGCTCTCGCCGGAAGACCACCTCATTGTGCTCTGCGTACATGGGTCAAAGCATGTCTGGGAACAACTCAAATGGGTATGCGATGTCGCGGAACTGTTGCGCGCGCATCCCCACCTGAACTGGACCATCATCGAATCGTCTGCGCGGGACTGGGGCTGCTGGCGTCTCGTCCTCATGGGGTTGGCGCTGGCCCGGGCGCTGTTCGGAAGTACCATCCCGGACGCCATCTTCGGTGGAATGGTCGCCGATGAGGAAGTCACGGCTTGCGCGCGGCGCATGCCGAAAAACCTCCTCGCGAATCCAGACTACGGTATCGGGGAGGTAGACGGCGAGGCATTGTTCTTTGCGCTCAAGGATTCGAAATGGGAGCGCTGGTGGTACGGGCTTGGCCTCTGCCGCGAGCAGGCCCCGGTACTCCAGCAGGACTATGCGTGGAATACCTCCTGGAGGAGGCTTCAGGGGATGAACAAGGTCGTGCAGCCCATCCAGTCCTTTGCAAAGCGAGCCGTGCCCTCTCCTAGAATCCGCCGCCGTATGGCCCGATGGTTGCTGCCTGCGCAGTAGTCGAGAGGTCGACCAGCTCCGATAGTGAAATGACGCACAGTGAGAGAGGGAGTCAGCGGCCGGAAGGGGGAGTGTCGGAAGAGACCGTCGTCCCCTCGACTACGCCGAGGCGATCGTAGCTGACGACGCGGTTGCGCCCCGTTCGTTTGGCGGCGTACAAGGCCTTGTCGGCCTGATTAATCAGGTGTTGAATCTCCGTTCCACCCAGCTCGCTTGAGGATGTACCGATGCTCGCGGTGATGTGCAGATTGCCGATCGAGCGGATGGCCATCCCGCTCTGGAGGGCGATGGCGAGCCGAAGGCGTTCTGCGACCTGCTCGCAAACCTGCATGTTCGCGCCGGGCAAAAAGGCGCAGAACTCTTCCCCTCCATAACGGCCGAGAATATCGCTCGGGCGGAGCGTCGCGCTGGTATGTGCCGCGACCACGGCCAGGACCTGGTCCCCGATGGCATGGCCATAGTGGTCATTGAAGCGCTTGAAGTGGTCGATGTCGAGCATGAGGCAGCCGCAGGGCTGGGCACGATCCCTGGCGGCCTGAAACGCAGCCTCGACTTGGGAAAAGAACGCGCGGCGGTTGAGGCACCCGGTGAGCGGATCGCGCGTGGCCAAGCGGTGCAATTCTTCGTTTTGTCGCAGGATCTTGGTGTTCGACTGCTCCAGTTCGACAATGGTCTCACGAAGAATCGTATTGACCTGGGTGAGCTCTTCCGTCTTCACCTCCACGAGTTGCTGGAGGGTCTCCGTGCGCGCGCGCGCCTGGCGCGTCAACAGCCACTTGTGCGTGAGGTTGCGCGCGAGCTGGATGACCTCGATGCTTTGGAACGGTTTCTGAAGCACCAAGAGGCTATCGGTGTCGCCGAAACGGCGGGCAATCTCATCCCACGAATGGTCTGAGAACGCCGTGCAAATCACGATCTGCATGTCCGGGGCAACCTGCCACAGCTGCGCGATGGTCTCGAGGCCGTCCCATCCCGGCGGCATGCGCATGTCAACAAAGGCCATGGAAAACGGGTGCTCCGTGCGCGTGGCTTCATGCAGCAAGGCCAGGGCCTCCTGCCCTTGGAAGGCCGAGGTCAACGAGAATTGGGCGGTGGACGCAACGGACGCGGTGACATCGAAGAGCGCGGCTCGTGCCGAGGCCAAGTCCTGCCCGGAGTCGCCGTCGCAAAGAATCTTGCGAAAATCCTCGTGGATGGCGGCATTGTCGTCGACGATCAAGATACGGTCGTTGAGGGGCATGGCGGGGCTGCTCATCGACTACGCGGCTTTCGCTTGGCCCCGTAACGTCCAGCGGGCGAGCATCTTGTTGAGATCGTCCATGCGAACAGGCTTTGGTAGATAGTCGTCCATGCCAGCGGCCAGGCACGCATCGCGATCACTTTGCAACGCATGGGCCGTGAGGGCGATGATGACGGGCCGCGGTCGTGTGGGCTGCAGCGCTTCCAGACGCCGGATTTCTGTGGTGGCGGTCAGGCCGTCAACCTCCGGCATCTGACAGTCCATCAGCACAACGTCATAGGGCTGGTTGGTGAGGGCAGCCACGGCGTCTCGTCCATTCACGGCCACGTCGACGCGATACCCCCAGAGCTGCAACATGGCCAGGATGACTTCCTGATTCACGGGGTCGTCCTCGACGAGAAGAATGCGTGCCTCCGGGCCGGGGCCGCCTGTGGAATAGGTGGCACGCAACGGAGTCGCGGGAGACTCCAGTTGAGAAAGGCCTGTCGGCTCCCCGTGACTCGCCGTAGAGAACGGAATGGACACCGTGAAGGTGGAGCCCTGACCCGGTGCGCTTTTTAGGGTGATGACGCCTCCCATCATCCCGACCAATTGGCTCACGATCGCGAGTCCAAGCCCGGTGCCGCCAAAGCGCCTGGTCATCGACCCGTCGGCTTGGGAAAAGGGATCGAAGATACGTTGCTGCGCGTCGGGGCTGATGCCGATACCTGTATCCTGGATCTCGAAGACGACCGTCGTATGTTCGGCCGTCTCATTCATCAGCGAGAGCCGCAGCGTCACCTCGCCACGTTCGGTGAACTTGATCGCATT
>CAYUYE010000030.1:19069-25705 GCA_964449255.1 uncultured Nitrospira sp.
GGGCCGGGTCTCGCCCGCGCGTATACTTGAGCGCATTGCCGAGCAAGTTGACGAGGATCTGACGGAGCCTGCCTGCATCCCCTTGAATCGCCGGCATGCGATCGGGGAGGAGGCAGCGCAGGGCGAGGTGTTTCTTCTCCGCGGAGTCGGCCAAGAGACTCACCACGTCCTGCGTGCACGCCGCCAGGTCCGTGCTCGCGAGGTGTAACTCGAGTTTGCCCGCCTCGATCTTCGAGAAATCCAGAATATCGTTGATCACGCCGAGCAGCGAACTGCCGGATTGCCGAATCGTGTCGGCAAACCGCTTCTGGTGGGGGGTGAGGTCGGTGGTCAACAAGAGTTCCGTCATGCCGAGCACGCCGTTCATGGGCGTCCTGATTTCATGGCTCATGCGGGCCAGGAATTGAGACTTCGCGACGTTCGCGCTGTCGGCCGCTTCCTTGGCGCGCTGAAGTTCCGCGACCAGTTGTTGGAGTTGCTCGTTTCGATTGGATAGTTCAGCGGTACGAGCCGAGACCTGTTGTTCCAAGCTGGCATTGGCCTGGACGAGCTCTCGGTTGCGGTGGTCGATGAGCGCTGCCAGGTTGTCGACTTGCAGTTGGGCTTGTCGGGCCAAGATCCATTTCCTGGTGAGAGCCATCGCCAACTGCTGAACTTCAATCGGGTCGACGGGCTTTCGGAGGATCAACAGGCGATCCGTCTTCCCGACACGCCGCGCGATCTCTTCCCACGAGTGATCTGAGAAGGCGGTGCAAATGACGATCTGAATTTCCGAATCGACGGTCCAGATGCGCTCGATCGTTTCAAGTCCGTCCCAGCCTGGCGGCATGCGCATGTCCACGAACGCCAGCGCGTAGGGGTGTCCGTCTTTGCGAGCGTGTAGGACGTGATCGAAGCCCTGCTGGCCCTGCTCGGCAAAATCCAGGTCAAACGCTTCGGTCGGGCCGTCCACAGCGATGCTTCCAAAGAGGGACGAACGCAGACGGTCCATATCGGCATTGGCCTGGTGGCCGGACAGGATTTTCCGGAAGTCCTCGTGAATCAGGACATTGTCGTCGATGATGAGGATCCGGCGGTTGAGGTCGGTGTAATCGGTGCTCATAGGTCACGGGTTGGATCGGCTTGGTGCTGTCGGTGCGGCCTCCTTCAATGGTGGGGTGCCCGCGCCCGGACGTTCCACCATGATCTGATGCATGTCACCGATGAGCGCCATGATGTCCTGGGCCACCTGCTGGATGGCGGCCACGTAACCGCGCTGCGCGGAATCGAGCGTGGTGCCGAGCAGTTGGGTGACCTTCTGCGACAACGCATTCATAGGAGTGAGGAGCTCGTGGCTCATGATGGCCAGGAACTCTTCCTTGGCCTGAAAGCTGGCCGTAGACTGATCGGCGCTGGGCTGGGCGTTTCCACTCGTGATGCGACGCGCGATCGCCTGTTGCATATGTGCATTGGCCCCTTGTAATTGGGCCGAGCGCTGGGCCACACAATTGGCGAGATACTCCAGTTGCGTTTGAACCTCTCGCTTCAAGTTCCACTTGGCGGTGAGGGAATGGGCCAGTTGGATGACCTCGATACTGTTGAAGGGTTTCATGAGGATCAGGACCTGATCGGTGTGACCGATGCGCTTGGCCACGTCATCCCAGGGATGATCGGTGTAGGCCGTGCAAATGACGATCTCGAGATCAGGCTGGGAATACCAGAGGTGTTCGATCGTTTCGAGGCCGTCCCAGCCCGGGGGCATTCTCATGTCAACAAAGCATAAGGCATAGGGGTGGCCTTCCCGCTTGGCGCTATCCACCAGCCCCAGACCCTTTTGCCCCTGGTCGGTCGAATCGATCTCAAAGGGCACTCTGATCGGCATGGTGGGGGCGTCGCCGAAGAGAGCGGCGCGGGCTGAGTGCATAGCCTCGCCCTCGACGGCCGGGCAGAGGATTTTGCGAAAGTCGTCGTGAATGGACGGGTTGTCGTCGATCACCAAGATGCGGCGATTATGGTCCGGGGTGGGCGTGCTCATGCGGCGGCCTCCATGGCGCGAAGGGGAAGGTCCAGCGTAAACGTGGCCCCTTGTCCCCCGCCCTCGCTGGAGGCTGTCAGGGAGCCGCCGAGGTTCTTTGCCGCGAGGGATGCGCTGTGCAGCCCGATGCCATGGCCTTCCTTGCGGGTCGTAAAGCCTTGTGTGAACAATTTCGGTAGATTCTCCGCGGCGATCCCAAAGCCGCTGTCGACCACCTCAAATCGCGCGAAGCCGGGGCGATTGGCGGCTGGTCCGAGACGCAGCAGGAGGCGGTGCGCCTTGGGAGGCGCTTCGACCATGGCGTTCTTGGCGTTCGTGACGAGGTTCACCAGAATCTGCAGGACTTGGTGCTGGTCCGTGGTGCCGTCCGGCAACGGCTCGTACTGCTGCACCACCTTGATGCCGGCTTTGTCCAGGGCCACACGGTTGATTGCCAGCGCCTGATCGAACAGGTCGGCAAATCGCACGCTGTCCAGCACGGCTTCCCCGGGGCGGGCGAGGTCCACCTGCCGCGTCACGACCTGGCGGATGTGTTCGATGTTTTTGGCCAATGCGCCGAGTTCCTTGTCGACCAAGGCGGAATTGTTCTTCACCGCTTCGGCCAGCATGCTGAGATACGACGGAATTTGCTTCCCCTTGGGATCTTGCGTGAGAAACGTGCCGATGTCGGCGCTGTGCTCGTGCAGCATGGTGGCGATTAGGGCGACGTCGTTGATCGGGGCTTGGCGCAGCGTTTTGCTCACCACTTCGACCGACACGTTGACGCTGTTCAAAACGTTGCCGACGTTGTGCAACACGGTGGATGCCACATCGGCCATGCCGACGCGCCGGGACGTTTCGATCAGCTTTTTGCTCAGGGCCTCACGTTCGGCCTGGATCTTCTTGCGCTCTTGAATTTCGTTCTGCAGGTTCTCATTGGTGGATTCCAGCTCCTGATTCTGCCTGACGACCTGCGATTTGGAGGTCTCGAGGTCGCCGATGGCGCCACGGAGCTGTTCGTTGGCCTGCTCTAATTCGGTGACGTCGCTGAAGGACGCCATACACCCACGTGTCTTGCCGCGTTCGTCCTGAATCGCGGCCGCGGTGACCATGAAACTTTTGTGTTCCCCGGAGGGGAGCGGGTAGGCCAGTTTGTTTTCCGCACGAGGCAGCTTGGATTTGAGCACCTTGATCCATGGGAGCTCGCGTTCGATCGTGCTAACCCAAGGGAGGGTCGCGAGGGGCTGTCCCAGGAGCGTCTCATGCGTCCTGTCGACCCGCCGCGCAAACGAATCGTTGGCCAGGACGATGTTGCCAACCTTATCGAGCATCACCACGCCTTCGTCGAGCACGTCGAGTGTCGCTTTCACGCGGGGCGGAATGACGACGGAGGGATCGAGGTGCCGCAACGTCCGTTTCATGAAGAACCAGTAACCCAGGTATCCCATGACCGTGACAAAGGCCAAGAAATGCACCCAGGAGTTCGTCAGCAGGTAGTCCAGGCCGCTGGCCTCCACGGGGGCAAAGGCTAACTGGAGCGTTCCCCAGGGGTTGTCGCCGTTGTAGATCGGAACCTGAATGTGGTCGATGGTCGATTGATCGCCCGTGGGTTGGATCCAGTGTTGCTGGTGATCGCCGACCGATGCGAGGGGGTGGCCATCCTTGTTCAGCAACGCCATCGATCGCACGTCGCGATTCCGACCGACCAACTCCTTCATGGCCTGTTGAATCGTCTTGAGCTCGTTTTGCGAGGCAAGCAGGGAATACTGCACGGCCAGGGCTTCGCTGACCGTCCGGCGGTATTCAAAGACGCGCTCGGTATGGCCGGGCATCAGCCCAACCAACGCATCACCCATGAGGATGAGGCTCACCGTCATGAAGACGAGTCCCAGACTAATGGCGCTGAGTGGTGAAAGTCTCGACATGGTAGATCGTTAGGTCCTAGGCGGCCTGTTTGTCACGGTCCTCCTGATGGTCGTCGGTCTCGTCTTCCTCGTCGCCTTCGAGGAGCTCTTCTAATCCTTGGTATTCCTGGTATTCCTTTGTGGCAGCCGAACGGGCAGCCCGGTCCCGCCGTTTCCGCTGGTCCCGGTCCAGCTTGAGGACTGGAATAGGATCAAAGTACCGCCAAGCCGGCATCCCGGCAAGCAAACTCGCAAGAAGCGACCCCCCCCGGAGCAACCACGTAATAAAGCCCGCGGAGAGCATGAATCCAGACCCAGCAGTGACCTTGGCCACAAACTGGCGGCGGGCGGCATCCTGGGTTACCGCCATTTCCAGCATCTGGTTAATCTGGACGATCTTGGCCTTGAGGGCTTCGGTGATCCGACCGGGGACCTTGGCCACCTCTTCGATGGGCAGGACCTCCTCAAGCTTCTGGCCGAGGGTTTCCGCCCAGGCCAGGAGTTCGTCCGGCACGGATGCACTGGGGGGGACGGGTGCCGGTGGAGCAGTCGGGCGCGTGGCTGGCGCCTGGGCTTTGGGCTCCTCATACGGGCGCGTGGAGGGCATGACCGGTGCGGTCGAGGCAGTCGGTCCGGCAACAACCGCGCTTGTTCCTCCCGTCGGGCCTCCGGTGGGCCCTGGCTGTGGCCCCGGACCGGGTGGCTGCGGCGGGCTTGGTGGTTGAATCACAATCGGCGGCACGCCCACGGTGATGGGGACGCTACTATTCGCCACCCTCGCCCCACCGACACCGGTATTGCCCTGGTCATTCACCAGCAAGTTCAGCGTCGTATTGCCGCTAAAGCCGGACGTCGCCGTGAACTGCATCCCGTTCAGCGCGGCGTTTGCGCTGACGATCGTGCCGGTGAAGGTCATGGTCCCATCCGCGACCCCGTCGCCCACGCTGAAGGTCAGGCCGGCCGTGCCGCTCAATGTGATTGCCCCGTCGGGAGCCGTCAGGGTGATCTGGATGAGTCCGGTCCCGGCATCGACGTCGCCGATGGTGAGCTGTGTGCCGTTGGTGAGCGAGAAGGTCAGCGGATTGCTACCCGTGACGTTTTGAAGGCCCGGTGCCGTGGTCACCGGAGCATCGTTCGTGGGGGTCACCGTCAGTGTAAATGTGGTGGCGCCGATGGTCCCGCCTGCGCTGTCGTTCACCGTAAAGGTGAAACTGTCGGCCGTGGTTTCGGAACCGTTGTGCACATAGCGGAGCAGGCCGGCATTGATGTCGGCCTGGGTGAAGCTCGTGATCGCGATACCTGGCGCTGTGCTTAATTCGAGCTGGCCGTTGGTCGGCAAGGAACCGACGCTATAGACCAGCTGTGCCGGAGTATTGTCTGTGTCGGTGACCAGCAGTTCAAGGTTCGAGATTGTGTCGGTACCACCCTCGAGCGCCGTGGAACCAGTATTCGTCGACAGGGTGGGCGGGTCGTTCACGGCGGTCACCGTGATCGCCACGGTATCCACGTCGGTCACGCTATTGCTGTCGGTGCTGGTGACGGTCAGCGTATCCGGGCCGTTGTAGTTCAGGATGCCCTGGTAGAGCAGGCTGGCCAACGTCGCATTGATGTCAGCCTGGGTGCCGGAGAGGGTCAGCGTGTTCGTGCCATTCGCCCCGCCGCTGATCGTTGCGGTCCCACTGAGGGTGACGGTGACGGTTCCGTTGGTGACCCCCAGTTGCACGGTGCTGAGATTGCCGTCCAGGTCGTTGACGGAGATCCCGCCGAGCGCCAGCGGGGTATCCTCGGCGACCGTCTGCGCCCCTGGGACGGTGTTGACCGGCGGATCGTTGACGGCGGTGACGGTGAGGGCCACCGTGTCCACGTCGGTGACGGCATTGGTATCCGTGCTCGTGACCGTCAACGTGTCGGGCCCGTTGTAGTTGAGCGTGCCCTGATAGGCCAACGTGGCCAGGGTGGCATTGATGTCCGCTTGGCTGCCGCTCAGCGTAAGGGTAGTGGTGCCATTGGCCCCGGCGCTGATGGTGGCGGTGCCGGACAAGGTCACCGTCACGGTGCCGTTCAGCACGGAGAGCTGGACCGTACTGAGGTTGCCGTCCACATCCGTCACCGAAATCCCGGCGATGGGTAGCGCCGTATCTTCCGCCACCGTCTGCGCCCCCGGGACCGTGTTGACTGGTGGATCGTTGACGCCAGTCACCGTGATCGCCACGGTATCCACGTCGGTCACGCTATTGCTGTCGGTGCTGGTGACGGTCAGCGTATCCGGGCCGTTGTAGTTCAGGATGCCCTGGTAGAGCAGGCTGGCCAACGTCGCATTGATGTCGGCCTGGCTGCCGCTCAACGTGAGCGTGTTCGTGCCATTCGCGCCCGCGCCGATGGTGGCGGTGCCGGACAATGTCACCGTCACAGTGCCATTCACGACTGAGAGCTGGACGGTGCTCAAGTTGCCATCGACGTCGGTAACCGAAATGCCGGGGATCAACAGGGCCGTATCTTCGTTGACGGTCTGGGCCCCGGGCACCGTATTCACTGGTGGGTCGTTGACGGCGGTCACGGTGATCGCCACGGTATCCACGTCGGTCACGCTATTGCTGTCGGTGCTGGTGACGGTCAGCGTATCCGGGCCGTTGTAGTTCAGGATGCCCTGGTAGAGCAGGCTGGCCAACGTCGCATTGATGTCAGCCTGGCTGCCGGAGAGCGTGAGCGTGTTCGTCCCGTTCGCGCCGGCGCTGATCG
>CAYUYE010000031.1:0-24834 GCA_964449255.1 uncultured Nitrospira sp.
CCGCTCCTCGGCAAGAGCGTCCTGGAAGCCACACATCGCGATCTGTACCCCGAACACGAGGCCAAGCGCATTCTGATGGGCCTGGGCTTCGCCGTCGAGGATTTCGGGAAGCTCGTGGACAAGCTGTCCGGTGGCTACCGGATGCGTGTCGCCCTCGCCCATCTCCTGCTGTCGAATCCCGATGTCCTGCTGCTCGACGAACCGACGAACCACCTCGATAAGCCGACGCAACGGTGGTTCGAGGATTTCTTGAACGAGTCCTCCATGACCTTGCTGGTCGTCAGCCACGACACCCAATTCCTGGACCGTATCTCCACCCATGTTTGGGAGGTTCGCCACCAGGTGATCAAGGAATACCGCGGGAACTACACCAAATTCCTCGAACTCAAGGCGGAGGCGGACGCACAGCAAGAGGCTGCGATCGCGAGACAGGAGAAGGAGGTCGCGCGCGTCCAGCAATTCATCGACCGCTTTCGGTATCAAGCCAACAAGGCGCGGCAGGTGCAATCGCGCATCAAGCAGCTCGACAAGGTCAAATTGCTCGAGCGCCAGCGCGACGCGCGGCGGGTGAAGTTCAAATTCCCAGAACCGGCGCCCAGCGGCCGGCACGTGGTGGAACTGCAGGGCATCGCCAAGAGTTATGGGCACAAGGTCGTCTATGCATCACTCGACCTCGCCATCGAACGCGGGCAGCGAGTGGCCTTTGTGGGCGAAAACGGCGCGGGGAAGAGCACGCTCCTGAAAATGCTGGCGGGCGTGCTTCAGCCGGACAAGGGCACGCGCAAGGTCGGCCATGGCGTCACGCTCCATTATTTTGCGCAGCACCAGGCGGAGACGCTCCACCCCGAGCACACGATCTTGGACTCACTGCACGAAGTGGCCAGGAACGCGGAAACGAACTTCCTCCGTGGACTGGCCGGCGCGTTTCTCTTTACCGGCGACGATCAGAAGAAGCCGATCAAGGCCTTGAGCGGCGGCGAGCGCAACCGCGTGGCCCTGGCCCGCATGCTCGTGGAACCTGCCAACACCCTGCTCTTGGACGAGCCGACGAACCACTTGGATCCGGCGTCGGTGGACGTCCTGACCGACGCGCTCTCCGACTTTCCCGGCACGTTGATCTTCATTTCGCACGACCCCACGTTTCTGTCCCGAATCGCCACGCGGATCATGGAAATCGAGGAAGGGCAGGCCAGAAACTTTTTCGGCGACTACGAGTACTACCTGTGGAAGAAGGCGCAGGAGTTTGAATCGATCAAGGAGCGCAGCGAGGACGTGACGCAGTCCTCCGGCTCTACCAGCGCCTCCGTGAGTCAGCCCAGTTCCAAATCGGCGGCCGCCGAGCGGCGGGAACTCGGCAAGGCCCAAGCGCGTCTGGAAAAGCAGGTCGCGCGGGCGGAATCGGAGGTGGTCGAGATGGAGCGCCGGATCGGCGACCGCGATCGCGAGCTTGCGGATCCCACCCTCTACCAGGATATTGCGCGCTGGAACGCACTGCAAGCGGAGCACAGTCAGTGGAAGAAAGACTTGGAACGGCTTACGACCCGATGGGAAGGCTTGTCACAGGAGCTGGAAAAAGTCCGGACCTCACTCGCCGAACTTGGGTAGCGGCGACGACCTCACGGCTGGCCTAGCCCGACGCCAGCCCCTTAGTTTCGATCCGGCGTCAAACGGGGGTCTTCAGCGTTTCTTCAAGGTAGTAGTAGAGCCACCGATTGCGTTCTTGTGTCACGATCTCGTCCCACACGACTCCGATCAGGTAGCCCTTCTCCCAGGGTTTGACCCAGGATACCGTCCCAGCCAGTTTCTCCTGCTGCTCCGCGCCGGTCTGATCGAGAAAGGCCAGCGCCACGGTGACGGGGTCTTTCGGCGCCACCTTCGCCTTGGTATGGAGGCCGGCGCCAAGTTTGTTGACGTTGTCGAGCACCGCGGTGACGGCGGGCCCTCCTGATTTCGGCGTGAGCAGGGCCGAGCCAATGAGTGTGGCTCGAATCAAGCGACGGCGTTCGCTGGGGGCCGGTGAGGGCAATTTAGCCATGGCATCCTCTCGAAGGTGAACAGCCTTGCGGGACGTCAAACCGAGTCGTCAGCATGGTTCCATCTGAGAGCGTGTCCGGTTCAGTACTCTCCGAAACCCCAAAATTTTTCCCACAGCCTGCTAGGTCTTGGGACGATAGTACCGCCGCCCTTGAAGCGCCTCCGGCAGGTGCGTCTGTTCCGTTTTCGCCGCGGCATCGTCGTGCACATAACGATAGCCGTCACCGTACTTCAAATCCCGCATCAGGGACGTCGTGGCATTGCGCAGGTGCATCGGCACGTCGAGATTGCCAGACGCTTGCGCATCCGCCAGCGCCTCCTGAATACCCACATAGGAAGCATTGTCCTTCGGACAGCCGGCGAGAAACGTCACCCCTTGCGCCAAGTTGATGCGCGCTTCGGGCAGACCGACCAACTGCACCGCCTGCGCCACCGCCACCGCGACGCCCAACGCCTTCGGCTCGGCATTGCCTACGTCCTCCGAGGCAAAAATAACCATACGCCGCGCGATGAACAGGGGGTCTTCTCCCCCTTCCAGCATTCTCGCCAGCCAATAGAGCGCCCCATCGGCATCCGAATCCCGAAGACTCTTGATGAATGCGGAGATGAGATTGTAGTGCTCTTCTCCGGCCCGATCGTAGCGCAACGATTTCTTGAGCAGCGCCGCATCCAATGCCTCCTCGTCGATCACCACGCGCCCATCGCCGCGCGCCGGAGTGTGGAGGACGACGTGCTCCACCACCGTCAGAGCCGCGCGCGCATCGTGATTGGCATGAGCCACCAGACGCCGGCGGGCCTCCGGAGTCAACTCCGCGCGATGCCCTCCGAGCCCCCGGTCCACATCGGTCAGGGCCCGATCGAGGATCTGTCCGATAGCCTCGTCATCCAGTGGATTCAGGACGACCACAAGCGACCGCGAGAGCAAGGGGGCGATGACTTCGAAGGAGGGGTTCTCAGTGGTGGCACCCAACAAGATCACCGTGCCCTGCTCCACGTGCGGGAGGAACGCGTCCTGCTGCGCCTTGTTGAATCGATGGATCTCGTCGACGAAGACGATCGTGCGTTGGCCGCTGAGCGCCCGCCGCTGGGCGGCCGCCTGCACGATCCCGCGCAACTCGCCGATGCCGCTGGTCACGGCCGAGAAAAACACGAATGCGGCCTTGGTGCGCCGCGCGATCACGTGGGCCAGTGTCGTTTTGCCGGAACCCGGCGGCCCCCAGAGAATGACCGAGGTCAGCGAATCCGCTTCGATGGCGCGCCGTAAGGGCCGCTCAGGCCCGACGACACTGTCTTGTCCGAGCAGTTCAGAAAAATCACGCGGCCGAAAGCGTTCTGCCAGGGGTTGATTAGGGACAAAAGGAACCCCCGCGGTGTGGAAGAGATGGACTTGCGTGTCCGACGACGAGGACATATTTGAGGAGTAATCAGTGCATTGTAGCCGGAATTGCGAGCAGGTGCAAACCGGCCGGGTCCGCCATCGGCATAGGTTTGTTGACGGTCACGCCCTGGAGTGTTACAGACAGCGCAGAATTTCTCGTCGGCTTGGTATTCATGCACCTGGACACACGCGGCCTCCGACTCGCCTATACCGACACCGGACGCGGCCTGCCGGTCCTTTTCGTGCACGGCTTTCCCCTCAATCGCTCGATGTGGGACGGGCAGGTGGCGGCCTTGTCCGCCCGGTACCGGATCATCACGATCGACTTGCGTGGCCATGGGGAATCTGAGGCCCCACTCTGGCGCTACAGCGTGGAGGAGTTTGCGGACGATGTGGCCGCACTGCTGGACCACCTGACACTGCCGCGGGTCGTGCTGGTCGGCCTTTCCATGGGCGGATACGTCGCCTTTGCCTTCGCCCGGCGCCACGGCCAACGGTTGCAGGCCCTCGTCCTCACTGATACCCGAGCCCAAGCCGATACTCCCGAAGGGCGCAACGCACGTTTTCAACTGGCACAGACCGCGCACACGAAAGGACCCACTGCCGTCGCCGAGGTCATGCTCCCTAAACTCTTGGCGCCGGAGACACTGCGGTTCAATCCATCACTCGTGCAGCAGATCCGCTCCATGATCGAAACCATGCCGCTCAGCGGCATCGCCGGAGATTTGATGGCAATGGCCGATCGTCCTGAGTCGGTATCGATGCTTCCGTCCATCCCGTACCCCACGCTCGTGATCGTCGGCGAGCAGGACCAAGCCACTCCGGTGGCCGATGCACGCCTGATGGCCGACGGCATTCCTGGCGCACGGCTCGCCATCATTCCTCAGGCCGGCCACCTTCCCAATCTTGAACAGCCGGAGCAATTCAACCAGGTGATCGAGGAGTTCCTCTCGCTCTTGGAGGGATAGCACAAGTCGGCCGGTGTGTTGCGTTGCTGCAGCAGGGAGTCCGTGGGCAACTCAATCCACGCGGTCTCGCCCCATCACAACCCTGTATGGCATAAGCCCAGGTGATACCACACCAAGCCGGCTATCATGTGGACTAAGAGCAGGTTCAGCGTACGAATGATCTTCTAGAAGGCTATTCGCCGTCGCCGACGCTGCCTTGCCGGATCAATTTGAGGAATTCCAGTCGCGTCCGTTCCTGCGACCGGAAGGTGCCGAGCATATGGCTCGTCACTGCGACGGTATTCTGCTTTTCCACACCGCGCATCATCATGCACAGGTGACGCGCCTCCACGACCACCCCCACACCGTCGGCATTCAGCTTACGCTTGAGCGTTTCGGCGATCTGCACGGTTAGGCGTTCCTGGACTTGAAGCCGCCGGCTGAACGCATCAACGATACGCGGGATCTTGCTGAGCCCGACCACTTTCCTGTTGGGAATATACCCGACGTGACATCGTCCGAAGAATGGCAAGAGATGGTGTTCGCAGAGACTGAAAAAATCGATGTCTTTGACGATAACCATCTCATCGTACTCGATGGGGAAGAGGGCTTGGTTCACTAAGGTGTCGATGTCCTGGTGATACCCACGAGTCATGAATTGCAGGGCCTTGGCGACCCGCTTCGGCGTCTCTTCGAGCCCTGGCCGTCCCGGCGTCTCGCCTATCTGCACCAGCAACTGGGTCACTAACTCTTCGATTTTGTTGTCGGCGTGCGGAGTGGCCCGCTCTTGCCCCGTGGACCGGCGACCGCCCGACTTCTTCCCGCGCATGATGACTCCTTCGTTGATGGCAAACCAACGGCGGGCGCCCGATCCGGCTACCCGCCCGAATACTCGAAGTAGTTGTCTCTCGTCTCCACCACGCCCACCTTGGCAAGCCTGCCCTGCGGCATACGCCCCGCCAAGATCTCCCAAATCAGCCGGGCCAGGTTCTCCCCGGTAGTAGTCTGCGTGGCAAACGCCTGGTCTTGATTGAGATCCCGATGGTCGAACCGGTCCACGACCAGTTCCCGTACAACCTGGTCGAGCCGCACAAGATCGACCACCTGCCCAGATTGTGGATCCAGCTCTCCCGAGACGGTCACATAGATCACATAGTTGTGGCCGTGCCCGTTCGGATTGTTACATTTTCCAAAGACACGCCAATTCTCTTCTTCGGAGAGATGCTCCGTATGCAGCCGATGTTGAGCGCAAAACCGGTATCGCCTCGTGAGACTGGCGCTCGTCGAAACCATGGCCGTGCCCCCAAGAAAAAGGCCGGGCGGCTCTATCGGAGCCGACCGGCCTGTTCACCGCGGATCTCCGCCTGCCTGAGACGCGAGGTGCCCCTACGCGCTGAACGAGCTGCCGCACCCACACGTCGTCTTCGCCTGCGGATTCTTGACTGAAAATCCGGAACCCTGCACGCTGTCCACGTAATCGACCTCGGCCCCGCCAAGCAAGGGTGCGCTCTGGGGATCGAGAATCACCTGGATGCCGTTCTTTTCGATGACGGTATCGTCCTCGCCGACCTTCGATTCGAACGCCATCCCATACTGGTAGCCGTGGCAGCCTCCGCCCCGGACGTAGACTCGAAGCCCTACGACATCCTTTTCCTCAACCATCAATTCTTTGATTTTATTCGCTGCCACATCGGTCACGGTAATCATGAAGTTCCTCCTTGTTCAAGACCCTGGGAAATGAGCGCGATTAAATGAGGTTGCAGGATTGATCCACGATTCTCGCGGTGGCCTCGGATTCTTCCGGGCGCTCGAACTTGTGTAACGGGACACGCACGATGACGTCGCCCATCACTCTCGCCTGACACCCCAGCCGGTGCCACGGCTCCGATAATGCTTCGCGGTCCAGGAGGTCCTGCTCCTCAAAGTCGATCTCAGAGAGTGATTCGCCACCGATCTGGACTTCGACACGGCACGTGGTGCAGGAGGCGTTGCCACCGCAATCATGCGTCAGCGGAAACCCAAGTCGCTCGGCGGCCTCCAACAGCGTCACATTGGTTGGGACCTCCCCGCTTTTTCCGTCCTGGTGGATGAATGTCACGCGAGGCATACGGTCATCTCGCCCATCAGTGGACGCCCATCGAACTCGGCGCGGAAGGGAGCGGACATCGCTGCAAGCGAATGTGCGCTTCGAATTCCGGCAAGAACAGCTTGAGCGCGCTTTGCACCAGCACCGCCGCCCCCGTCACGAGCGTGCAGTAGCCCGTGCCCTTTACAAAGCCACAAATTTGCTGGAGTGACTCCAAGTCTTTTTGCGTCCCCTCGCCATTCTCGATCTTGGTCATCAAGGTTGCGAGGTTGATCGTGCCCATACGGCAAGGGGGGCATTGGCCGCAACTCTCGCCTTTAAAGAAGTTGGAGAAGTGCAACGTCTTCGCCACCATGCAGGTCGCATCGTCGACCACGATGACTCCGGCCGATCCCAAGCCCGTTCCCGCCGCCTTCAAGGTATCGAAATCCATCTTGAGATCCAGCTGATCGGCGGTCACCATCGAGAACGCCGGTCCGCCGGGAAACACCGCTTTGACTTTCCGTCCGTTCGGCACCCCGCCTCCGCACCGCTCGATAAGCTCGCTCAGCGGCGTGCCGAGCGGGAGTTCGTAGATTCCGGGACGATTGACCGAACCACTGAGCGAAAAGAGCATGGTCCCTGGGCATTTCTGTGTCCCCACTTCATTGAACCAGGTGGCCCCGTTTCGCAGGATCAGCGGAATATTGCAGAGCGTTTCAACATTGTTGACCAGGGTCGGCTTTCCGTACAGGCCAAAATCCGTCGGATAAAAGGGAGGCTTTTGTCGGGGCATCGCGGGCCGACCCTGCATGGATTCGAGCATGGCCGTCTCTTCCCCCGCGACGTAGCTGCCATGCCCCGAGAATACCTCGAGATCGAGATCGACGCCCGTGCCGAGGATGTTCTTGCCCAACAAGCCCTGTTCGCGTGCCAGGGACAAGGCCTTGCGGAGATTCGCCTCCGCCTCGTGATACTCGTGGTTGAGATAGACGAACGAGGCTTTGGCGCCAACTGTGAAGGCCGCGATGAGACAACCTTCGATCAGCTGATGGGGCACCTGGGTGAGGAGATGCCGGTCTTTGAACGTGCCGGGCTCATGCTCGCCGGCGTTACAGACGAAATAGCGTTCCTTGACCCGATGATTGAGGACCTTGTCCCATTTCACACCGGTTGGGAACCCCGCACCGCCCCTCCCACGGAGACCAGACCGCTTGATTTCTTCGATCACCTGCTGCGGCTGGCCCTGTTTGAGAACCCGCTTCCACGCCTCATACCCGCCCGACTTGATGTAGGCTTGGATATCCCAAACCTCCCCTTCGACAGGACGGAGGACACGAGCGCTGATGGGAGGTTTGGTGAGTGTCGTCATAGCCGTCTTGAAACAGTCCCGTAACTATACGGTTCTACAATAGAATCCGTCAAGCAAGGGCCAACGCCATGGGACTCAATTCCAGCCTCACGGGCCCGGTTGCCTCAGGCGGAGACGGGTTCTGGTGGGTCTTCTAGGGCAAGACTCGAGTCGAGACGGGTGGGTCTGGGGAGACAACGTCTCTTCTCCTACCAGACCCTCCCATGAATGGTGCTACTTGAGATGGCTCCCGGCCCCCATGAAGAACAACATGGGGATGGACAGCATGAAATTGACCCGCGACGCGAGGAGCGCCGTCCGACCCCATTGAGCCATTTCCGGGGGCGCAGGCGTCCCCTGGGCCGCCGCCGTGACCGCCGCAATGATCTTCTTCTGATTGGGCCAGATAATGCCATGTACGTTGCCCAACATGATAATCCCGAGCAGACCGCCGATGGCCAACGCCACGGCCCCGGTCCCTCCATGGCTGTACAACTTGAAATACAGCATGAGACCCGCCAAGACCGTCACCGTGGCCCCGTGCCGGAACCAGTTGAGCGCGGCCGGCATCAGCTTGGGAATGACGATGTTCTTCGTCGGTCCATCCAAGCTCTTCAGAAAGGCCGCATTGATCAGATTGAAGAAATACAACAACCCGATCCAGGTAATGCCTGCCAAGAAATGGACCCACCGCAGGAGGACGCCGAGCCAATCGGTGTCCCCCATGCTCACGCCCGCCAGACCGTGAAATACCAATATCAACACCACCGCGAGGGCAAAACCGGCTCCCGCAGTTTGCATCGGATCTTCCAAAAATTTCATTTCCCCACCACCTCTTCTTGGTTAACTGCTTCGCGGAATCCTGTACTGGAGGGCAGGAGGTTGTCAAGCGAGCGGCACATACATCGAACGGAGCGATGTCGTCGCGCCATTGGCCGATCTGAGCATCACTCGCGTCCAGACTGGCCACTGACCATCGTCATGCCATGAGCCCGTCAACCACCTTACACAATTCCCGCACGGCCTCGGCGGACACAGTGAGCGCGGCGCGTTCCTCCGCCGTCAATTCGTACTCCATGATCTGCTCCGCCCCGCCTCGCCCCAGCTTCACCGGCACGCCGATGACGACGTCCTTCAGCCCATACTCGCCTTCGCAGAGCACGGCCGTGGGCAGCACGCGCTTCTGATCCTTGAGGATCGCCTCCACCATGTCCACCGCCGACGCGCTGGGGGCATAAAACGCGCTCCCTGTCTTCAACAACCCCACGATCTCGGCGCCGCCCTCACGAGTCCGTTTGACGATGGCCTCCAGCTTCTCCGGAGGCATGAGCTCCGACACCGGCTTCCCTTTCACGGTGGTGTAACGCGGCAAGGGCACCATGGTATCGCCGTGCCCGCCCAGCACCATCGCATCCACGCTCGGCCCGGGGACCTTCAGCGCCTCGGCGATAAACGTGCGCATACGCGCCGAATCCAACACCCCTGCCATCCCGAGCACCCTCGATTTCGGCAGCCCGCTCACCGCGCGCGCAACGTGCACCATGGCATCCAGCGGATTGGTGACCAGAATCAAGATGATGTTCGGCGACCGAGACACCAGCTCGGTCACGACCGATTTCACGATCTTCGCGTTGGTCGCCAACAATTCGTCGCGACTCATGCCGGGCTTGCGCGGGATGCCGGAGGTGATCACCGCAACGGCGGACCCGGCCGTCTCGTCGTAGCCGTTCGTCCCGACGACTCGCGTGCTGTACCCACAGACCGGCCCAGCTTGTGAAATGTCCAGCGCCTTGCCCTGCGGCACGCCCGGAATAATGTCGACCAGCACGACATCGTAGATGTCTTTCTCCGCCAACCGCTGCGCGGTTGTGCCGCCGACGTTGCCCGCTCCTACCACCGTAATCTTCAATCTTCCCATGGTTCCTCCGCCCAATGTCAGCGCTGACTGCTGAGGACTGCGGTCAGGACACCTCGATCCCGACCTCTCGGCACCCAGCACTCCTTGCTCAGCACTGCCTACTCGTGTCCGGTCCACCCCGCGACTTTGAAATTGATCGTGCAGACGAAGTTCTCACCGTCATAGAAATTCACTTTGATCTTTTTCTTGCCGTAGTGAGTCGCGAGGAACTCCTCCGGGGCATCGATCAATTCCTGATACCCGCCGGGTTCATAGCCGCCCAGTTCGTGAAAGGTGACGATCATCCCGCTTTTCACTTCTTGGAGAATCTTGACCGAGCACCGAGGAAAGACCTCCCAGAACTTCGCGTCGATTTCAGCCTTGGTCGGTTCCGGCCGTTCTTCACCAGGCGCCGCAGGACGATTGGCAAACTTCGCCAAACGACGCACGTAGGGGTACTGGTGCCCCGTGAACAGCTTGTAGAGCCAGGGCGGCACCTCTCGCTTGAGCGTTGAATCCGTCATCCTGCGTTCTCGGCCCAATATCTCTCAGCACTCATTGCTCAGTCCTTCCCTTGGCCTGGCTGGGGACCCTGAGCCTGTCGAAGGGCAGCACTCAGTCCTCTCACCTGGTGAGGCTGTGATACACGCGCGGCAGGCGTTCCGGCAAGCCCCCCACTCGGTCGATCACCAAAAACCGCACTTCCCCATACATGCGCCGCACAGAGGCCTCGGCCGTACGATCGACGGTAATACAGAAACAGTCCACCCCCTGACCACCCGCCTCACGGAGCGCCATTTTGGTGTCTTCCAAGGCATATTCGTCCGCATAGGCTTCATCCAGTGGCTTGCCATCGCTCATGAGGACGAGCAGCTTGACCCGGGCCCCAGTCGCGGCCAGCTTGCGCGTCACATGACGAATGGCCGCTCCATCCCGGTTCTGTGCTTGGGGCTCAACGGCTCCGATGCGCGCAGCGGTCTCCGCCCGATTCATCGTGCCAAACTCTTTGAGCACGACGACGTCGACCTGCCGACGCCCCTTCCCGGAGTAGCCATAGATGGCATAGTGGTCGCCCACCGCTTCCAGCGCCTCACAGAGGAGAATGAGGCCGGCCTTCTCGACGTCGATCACGCGCCGCCCTTCCCCTTCGATCTGGCGACTGGTCGATCCACTGAGATCCACCAGAAAGGCCACCGCCACGTCACGCTCGCGACGCTCGTGCCGCACATACAGCCGGTCGGAAGGCTCCGCGCCGGCCGCAAGATCCGTGCGCAAGCGGATCGCCGCATCGAGATCGATGTCGTCGCCCTCTGCCACTCCACGCACGGCGCGAAAGGCCGGCGGGCGAATGCTTTCGAAATACCGCCGCAAGAGGCGCACCGAAGGGCCATGCTGTTGCAGCACCTCCTCGGCAAAATCCGGATTCTGCGCGGTTTGCACCCGTTCAACGACGCGGCACCAATGGGCACGATAGTCGCGCAACATGCCGTCCCATTCGTCGTAGTGGTACTGCCCCGGCTGCGCTTCCGCCGCTTCCCAGCGGGCCCGCCGTGCATCCGGCACCGGAGCCACCTCATCGGCGCTCGCGTGCGGTGCACTTTCATTCCCGAGCGCCTGTGGGTCGCCGTCGGCCAGCTGTCCCTGGCCAACTCCCCCTCCCTGCCGTGAGCGGGCAGCCGGCCCTATCGCCTCGCGCTCATTGGTCCCCTGGGGATGGGCGGCAGGCCGGTCTGCCTCACCAACGCCGATGAGTTCAGGATTCATCGCGCCGCGAAAATTCCAGTTTTCCAACGGGCGATACTCGGTTTCGATGGCTTCCGCCGCTTCCGGCGCTTGGGTCACTCGACGATCGACTTCGGCCGCCGGCGGCGCCTCCGAGCCTGCCGGAGCTTGATAGGTGCCGACCAGCTCATCGAGCGCGACATAGACGCGGTCAGCCGTGCGGACGACATCCGCTGCCGTTGCCGTGGGCCCCAACACCGGGGCGCAAAGCGCCCAGGCTGTGGAGAGCACTTCGCGTACCGAGTCGGGCATGGCCACGTCGGGGATCGCCGCCGACTGAATCAGCAGTCCATCAAGGATCATTTCGCGAAACGACATCCCCTGCGACAACGAACGGGTGGTGACCGCCTCGCGCGTCACCGCCGCCAAGTCGTCACGCAACCCTGGATAGTGAACCCGAAGTAGATGTTCCACTCTCGCGTCTTCCAGAATGGTCCAGAGATCCCGCATCACGCCCGGCTGCGGATACAGCGCAAAGAGCGCCGCCAACGACTGCGGCACCGCGGCGGTCTGGCGACCATAACGACGAGCCACGTCCTCAATCACATCTGGAATGTCCTCGAAACGCAGCTCGTAAGTGCCGAATTCGAGGTGACCGGCTTCGTGCGCTGCCATGACCGTGTAGGCTCGGACGTTTTGCTCACGGTCCGGATGGCGCCGCACGATGGGAGGCAGAAAGAGCGTCCGGCCATCCGCACTCACGGTGGCGCGGGGGATGCGCGTGGTGCCCGGTTCGGATGCGGACAACTCTTGGATGGCGATGTCACGTCCACAAAGCGCCTGTACGAACAACTTCAGCGATCGAGCCACCTGCCGCAGCGGCACACCACTCTGAGCTTCCTGCAACTGGCTCAGGGCCTGCTTCGTCTCCAATGCGAAATAGGCTCGCGCCCCGTCCACGCTATAGGCCAACACGTCCATCCCGCTCTTAAACCACTCTTCGAATCCGTGGGTGGCGCGCTCGTCGTAGCCGAGCCAGCCGACGATCTCGGGACAGCGTCGGAGATAATTCCGCGCCGCCTCGACGTCGCGATCGACCACGAACAGCCCGTACTGCAGCATGCGCTGCTGCCAGGCAGGCTGTTCGATTCGACCCAGGAGGGCGGGGGCTTCAGCGAGGGTTTCGATAGCCATCTGGGGCTGATGCTGCGCCATCGCGCTCACCAGGCGAATCACCAAACGCCGGCTGGCAGGATCCGCAATCTCCTTCAAGAGCGCCGGACTGGTGCGGAGGTATTCGATGGTCGCGAAGTAATCAGTCTTGCCGAACTGGTTCGTGGAGACGAGCCGGAGCCCGAACTCGATCCAGCTTCTGACGTCATCGAGGGGGATGACCGCGGCGATCCGGGGACTCTCGCGAAAAAATTCCAGCCCGAGCACATAGTCACGCTCGGTCAATTCGAGGGCGACGTCAGTCCACTGCGACAGACCATTGCCCGTGACAGCACGTGAGAGTTCGGGAGCCGCCCGCAAAAATTCCAGCGCCACATTGGCATCCCGCTCGGCAAATTCGAGGGCCAGCCCAAGAATTTTGGCACGCTGCTCCACCCCCTCGATCAGGGCCACGAGCCAGGGACTTTCCTTGATCAGCTTAAGAGTGGTCGCGCCAGACGATTCCGCCATGGTCACGCAGAGGTCCAGCCAGGTGGCGACCTCTCCAAACCCGGCACGCGCGCCAAACTCCGGCAGAGCTTCCATGGCCGCCTGAGCAACTTTCACCGACTGATCCTGGAGTTCATCCAACAGAGCCACGACCGCGGGGACTTGCGAGACGAGGTCGACGGCTTCCACGACCTGGCCGGCGGTGGCTGAACCGAGCACGGTGGTGAGCCGTTCACGTAACCGAGCCTTGAGTTGAATCAATGGGGCAGTCATGGCGAAAGGGGCGATTGTAAAGGAGGGGTACCGGCTTGTAAACTAGCGGACTACATACAAAAGTTCCGCTGCAAGGGGGCACGCATGGCCGATCCCACGAAGGAAAGTCTCGATAAAATGTGGAAATACGCGAAGGGCTACGCGGAGAAGAGCGGCACCTTCTTTCACCCTAACCAGAAGGTCACCGAGTCGGTGGTGCTCGGGCTCGCCGCGCATGTCGACGAGTTGGGGAAACCGCTGTGCCCTTGCAACTTTTATCAGGATAAACAAGCGGAAGCGAAGCTACGGCGATGGATTTGTGCCTGTGACGAAATGCAGATCTACAAGTACTGCCATTGCCTGCTCTTCGTGAACGAAGAGGGCATGCCGATTACGGAATATTTACCCGAAGACCACGAGGGCCGCCACATCTACGGCCTCATCCCCGACCCCACCCCCACCAAAGGCCGCGCGCTGAAGCACAAGGCCGCAACCCAAGCGGCCACACCATCCTCCCAAGAATGACTCGGTCCAACTCACCCGTTCCTCGAAAGGGGTCTCCTAGTTTCCCTCGCATGGGAACGGGAGCTCTCCGCGTCTTGTGCCCCTCCCCGTAGCGTGCGGGCTCCGCGAGCACGGAATCCTCCCCGGCCCTCTACCGCTCTTACGCTCTCACAAGGGGGGGGATGGTCGGGGTGGCTTCCATTGCGCGCGTTGAGGGAGCACATTCCGATCGTGCGGCCTCTGCGGGAAACGAATTCACCCCAAACTCCACCTCTCCCAAACTCTCGCGCGTTAAAGGTAAGGTGGCGGGACTCGCCTCAATGCGCGCCTGCAACGAGCACCGTCCGCTTTGATGAAAACTATGCTGGACCTTGCGTGCGGGTTGGGCGAGCACGAGGCGGGGCCCGCTACCTCCCCCTACGATCTCACTTCAACTGGCGAGGTAGCCGTGATGGTCTCCACTGCGGCCGTCGAGCGAGGCCCTTCTGAGGGCGCGCGCTCCGGGAGCACAGAGACCATCACCGGCTAACTCGCCTCCCCCTCACTGCCAACCAGACACCTCATACCCCTTCTCCGCCAAACACCGATTCACCATGTTCACGTAGGCCTGGCTTGGCTGCGACGAACTGAACATCCATCCAAACAGCCAACTGAACAACCCCCACACCGCCCCGCTCGCCAGGCCGATCAGCGCGCCGATGCCGGCGTCGCCGCCTGAGATGGCTCCGCCGATCGCCCCGCTCGCCGCGCCGGCCCCGGCCCCCATGGCGGTACTGCCGGCCGCCCGACCCGCTTGGTTCGGACCTTCGTCCGCCCCGGCGTTCTCCGCGACCTCGCGGCACGCATCGATGTCCTTGTCGGCGCCATCCTCCCCGACCTGTTGTATCTTGGCGTTCGGATAGAAAATCGGCTTCGGCCCGGCACAGCCTGGGAGCGCCGTCCAGAAGACCACCACACAGCACACACACAGCCACTGCATGATCGGCGTCTCGCGTCTCATAGCCCCAACCTTTCTGTGACGGTTTCGAGTGAGGTGTTTCGCAGCAGCACCTGCTTCCGGCGAGACCGTTCGCCGGAGTGAATCGTAATGTTTCGTAGAGGGACACGCAGTCGATCGGCGAGAAATTGGGTGAGCGCCTCGTTCGCAGCGCCTTCGACCGGCGGCGCCGCAATGCGAAGCTTCAAGGCCTCGCCATGTTGTCCGGCGCAGGCCGATTGAGACGCATTCGGCTGGATGTGGACGGCGATGAGCACGCCGTCGAGAGTCTGCCGCGCCCACTCGGGGGATGGAGGCGGCATGGCTGAGGCTCAGAAGATCGCCTTGACGAGTTCGGTGATGGTCCGCTGCATGTCGGCGTCGTCGGTGATCGGACGCGTCACCGCCACATCGCAGGCCTGGGCAGGCGCAATGCCTTGCCGGATCAAGGTGCCGGCATAGACGAGGAGTCTCGTGCTGACCCCCTCCTCCAAACCATGATTCTTGAGGTTGCGGACCTTTTCGCCCAACTTGACCAACGATGCGGCCACGTCGGCTGCGACACCGGCCTCGCGCTCGAGAATTTGCATCTCAACTGCACGGGGCGGATAGTCGAACTCGATAGCCATGAACCGTTGTTTGGTGCTCTGCTTCAGATCCTTCAGAACGCTTTGGTAGCCCGGATTGTACGAAATCACGAGCATGAAGTCGTCGACCGCCTCGACGATCTGACCTTTCTTTTCGAGGGGCAGTACGCGCCGATCATCCGTCAGCGGATGAACGATCACGGTGGTGTCCTTACGCGCTTCGACGATCTCGTCCAGGTAGACGATGGCGCCATGTTTGACGCCGAGGGTGAGCGGTCCGTCGATCCACGTCGTGTCCTGCCCCCGCAACAAATACCGGCCGACGAGGTCGGACGCCGTGAGGTCTTCATGACACGCCACAGTGATGAGTGGACGGCCGAGCCGATAGGCCATGTGCTGCACAAAGCGCGTCTTCCCGCAGCCGGTCGGCCCCTTCAACATC
This sequence comes from uncultured Nitrospira sp., assembly GCA_964449255.1. Lineage (GTDB taxonomy): Bacteria > Nitrospirota > Nitrospiria > Nitrospirales > Nitrospiraceae > BQWY01. Next base: position 15,818 of record CAYUYE010000031.1, read on the forward strand.
ACCGGGATGCGGTTCTTGGCCGCCGTCGTAAAGAGAGCGACTTCACCACGCGATTCCACGTAGAACGGCTCCGCCGCCACGCGGTATCGTTCGATGTCCAGTTCGTGGCCTTTGGTCAGCATAGCTTGGCCGCCCTGCCGCCGATCGGCCGGACGCGGCTGTCACCTTAAACGGAAGTGAGCGGGAAGATCAAGATGTCCTGCCCCAATCTTGTCCCTGGATGGGCGCGGAATGACATCGACGCATTACGTGCCCGTCTCAGGAGGTCGTCTCAAGCTGAGAACCGAAGGCCCTCAGCTTTTGGGCGGCATGAAGAGACTCGTCTTATGTTTTCGAGGGCGAATGACAACCTAGCCGGAAGGTCTGATCACGCCGCTTGCTATGCGGTCATTTTCGAGACCGGCTGCGGTCGGTCCAAGACTTCCCTGACCTTCATGGCGAGTTCTTGCGGGGAGAACGGCTTCTGCAGGAGGGTTTTGGTCCGAACTCCGCCCTGGCCGAATGCGGGATGGTCGGGGTAGCCGGACATGTAGAGCACTTTGAGCTCGGGGCGTGCCAGGCACAGCTTGTCGGCCACCTCCGGTCCGCTCATTTGCGGCATGACGACGTCGGTCAGCAGGAGGTGAATCGGCCCCATGTGTTTGGCGCCGGTCAAAAGCGCTTCGATGCCGTGCCGGGCCATGAGCACGTGATAGCCATGCATCTTGAGTGTTTCTTGCACGAGGAACCGTACAGCCGGTTCGTCCTCCACGACAAGGACCGTTTCTTTGCCCCCCACGCCGACTGCTTGATTGAGTTTGGTATCCGGGGTCGTGACCGCCTCATCCCAACGGGGGAAGTAGATCTTGAACTTCGCGCCTCTGCCGGGCGCGCTATCCACCTCGATGTGGCCGCCGGCCTGCTTGACGATGCCGTAGACCGTCGACAACCCCAAGCCCGTCCCTTTCCCCTTTTCCTTGGTGGTGAAGAACGGTTCAAAGATGTGGCTCTGGGTCTTCTCATCCATCCCGTAGCCCGTATCGCCCACGGTCAGCCGCACGTAAGCGCCGGGCTCCAGCGAAAAGGGCGCCAGCGGATGCCCTCGTTCGATCACCCAATGCTCGGTCTCGATCGTCAGCTTTCCACCGGTCGGCATCGCGTCATGTGCGTTGACGGCCAGGTTCATGATCACTTGTTCAATCTGCCCGGGATCGGCCTTGATGTTGCCGATTTCGGGAGCGAGGACCGTCGACAGTTCGATGAGATCCTCGCCGATGAGCCGGCGCAACATCCCGTCCATGCCGCTGATGATCTCGTTCAAATTGACCACCTTCGCCGTAATGAACTGGCGGCGACTGAAGGCCAACAACTGGTTCGTCAGCGAGGCCGCGCGATCGCCCGCCTTCTTGACCTCTTCGACTTCCTTTCGCATCGGTTCGTTGGCGGTGAGACGATTGAGGATGAGTTCGCAGTACCCGCGGATGACCGTCAAAAGGTTGTTGAAGTCGTGGGCCACGCCGCCCGCCAGCCGCCCGACCGCTTCCATCTTTTGGCTTTGACGCAGCTGATCTTCCGTGTGGCGAAGCGCGTCCTCGGCGTGCAGCCGTTCGAGGAATTGACTCAGCCGCAACCCCAGGTCGGCCGCCATCCGCATCAACTCTTCATCCGGCTCCCGTACGTCGCGGGAGAATAACTCCACGACGCCGGCGACCTCCGAGCCGACCTTGATCGGAAAACCGAATGCCGCGTGAAGGCCGGCTTCGAAGGCGGCGTCCCGCCGCACAAAATTCGGATCGATGCAGACGTCGCGAACCCAGGTCGATTTGCCGCTGGACATCACGCGTCCGGGCAGGCCCGCGCCTTGCACGAAGGTCGTCCGCCACGTGACGCCCACGAATCCCTCCGCCTGGCCCGGATCGGCCACCCACACGTCAAAGCAGCGCAACGTGCGCCGCGCCTCGTCGGCCATCCAAAACACGCCCAAATCCCATCGGAGATGCTCCGTCACGGCCTGCAACACCTTGGGGATCGCCTCATTGAGGCTCTTCGATTCCGCCACCACCTGGTTCACCGCGAACTGCGCCGCCAGCCGTTGCTCCGTCTCCTGGCGATCGGTGATGTCCCGCACAAACACACTGAAGATATGGGTGTGGCCGATCAGCGACGGCGACACGGTCAATTCCACCGGAAATTCATACCCGTCCTTGCGCGTCGCCGTCGTCTCGACCCGCTTGTTGAAGAAGGGGCCCTCGCCGGTCGTCAAGAAGTGGTGGAGACCTTGCTCGTACATTTCACGATAGCGCGGCGGAATGACGGCCTCGGCAAACGACCGCCCCACGGCCTCGTGCCGCGTCCATCCGAACAAGCGCACCGCCTGGACGTTCCACTCCGTAATATGGCCGTCTGCATCCATGCTGATCACGGCATCGAGCGATGTATCCACCACCGCTTTGATCCGTTGTTGGCTTTGCAGCAAGGCCGATTCAGCCGCCCTCGCGCATTCACTCTCATATTGCGCCTGCACCGATTCGCGCCGGAGCCGACGTGCCGCCCAGACCAGTAGCCCGAGGGATGGGACCCCGATTGCGCCGCTGGCCAGCCAGAGCTTCCAGAGCACGGCTCGAATGGGCGTCAGAATATCGCCGCGGTCACGACGCAGGAGCACCGTCCAGCCGTAGCCTTCGAATCCACCGTAGCCCTGCGTGCGCGCATACCCGGTGACCACCTCGAACCCCCGACGGACGTGCCGCTCGCGGACGTACCCCGGGGTCCCTCCCAAGCTCAACAGCACCGAGGGAAGTCCGCCTTCCCTCAGATTCAGCCGTCCCGTGTGCTTTCCCTCCGAATCGATGAAGACCGTCCCATCGCGGGTCAGGAACTGATAGTCGATATTGCCCGTGAAATCCTGGTCCTCCCGCATGGCGCGGACCGTTCGCGTCATCACACTCTCGAGTGTCGCAAGCCCGATCCGGCTGGTCACGACGCCGAGGAACTGCCCTTTCTCAGCGAGGATCGGGGCCGCAAAGGCCAACGCTTCCTCCCCATGCACGTCTTCATCCGGTTGGAAGTCGCCGACATATTCCTTGCGCGCTTCTTTGGCGGTGGCGAACCACGTCGCCTTGCTGCGATCGCGTCCGACCGCCGCCGAATCGGTTGACGCCACGATCCGACCCTGCACATCCGTGACAGCCAGCCACACATAGACGGGATGATAGGCCTCCTTCATCCAGGCCAAATACTCGCCCATGCCCTGAACATTGTCGGGACGGGACGCGAAAGCCCGTGCCAACATCTGCACGTCGCCGTAGCGTTCAAACAAGAGGCGGTCGAGTTTGTCCGTGATTTCCGCCGTGGCCAGAGCCAGACTTTCCCCGGCGGTGTCGATCAGCCGGTCCTCCAGATAACGCATGGCGATGTTGACCGTCAGCACGGCCACGATGGTCAAGGCCACGATCAAGATGAGCAGCCATCGATAGGGCTTCGATTGTCCGCGATCGGCCATGCGTCCTACTCGGCGCCTCCCTGGGTCACGACGCAAGGATGCACCAGGCTCGCCGGGTGGTAGGCCTGTTTCGAGCGGGCAAGACCTGCCAGCCCACTGGCATCCATGGTGTTCATCCAGCCAAAGCCCGCGGCCGCAGCCCCGCGCGCACATTCGCGGAAGATCGTCTCCGCCGCGCCCGTGACACTGCGATCGGCAATCTCAGCCATGACGCAAAACACGTCGTCGCCGAGGGCGCCGCCGAAGGTGTAGCCACGGACCCGGTCGTCCACCCACAAGACCCAGCCCGTGAGACCGAGCGCCAGCGCCTCCTCCAGCAGACGCCGATGAAAAAACCCCGCGTCCTCCAACAGATAGGCCGGCCACGTCCCGGCATGACCCGGCGCCTTCTGCCCTCGCCATGTTTCGAAGAGGCTCCAACACTGATCACGTTGCGCACGATCATACGGTTCGACCCGCACTCGCGCCTCTCGCAGCAGTTGGTTGCAGGCAGCCCGCTGCGATTTGTACCGGTCGCCCCTGAGGGTCACCAAGTCGTCCGTGCGATAGAGATACTCGGCGTCCTTCGGCGCGACGCGATAGCCCCAGGTTTGCCACTCCTTGGCCATGTCAGCCGGCACGTTCTCGATGCGGGCCACACCCACCCCTTTCGCCTGTGACGAAAGGTCCTCGAACAGGCGGGCGAGCAGATCCTTGGTCGGAGGCGCCCCGAGCGGCGGAAGAGGCATGAAGAGCCCATCGGGCGACTCCGCAAACAGACACAGCCGCCCCTCGATGGTCCGAATGGTATAGGGCAGCACATCCTGCCAGAGATAATGATTGGCGAAGAGCCATGCCGAGGAGATCTCCGGATCGCGTGGGGCAGACTGGCGTGCGGCCTGTTCAAAGCGGGGCCGATCGGCCAGCGTGAGGGGCACGGCCGCTTCCCGCTCCAGCGCCCGCACCACTCGCGTGGTCAGCAGGGGAAGTGTCTGAACGACCACGACGTCGTCCTGGTAGCGCGTGACCAGCCTCGGATTACGTTCGAACAACTCCAGTAGCTCAGGTGTTTGGAGCCGCGTCGCCATCTCGCGGGCATAGGAATCAAAGGCGCCGGTCGAGACAGCGGCGTCTCCGCCCGCCGCTAGGAACGGACACTTGGCATCCCCTCCCAGCACAATGGATTGATGATCGGCCGACCACATGACAGCTAAAGGATACAACTGGCAATCGAATGGCCGGTCGTCATAGATGCGGCACTGGGACGTGGCAAGATCAAAGGCCGGACAGAGGTACCCGTCGCCGCCGGGATGAGGGACGAGCCGGATCTGGCCGCCCTCAGGATGGGGGAAGACGTCGGCGGGAAGGCCGGCCGCGATCGCCGCCCTGACCTCCTCCGCTGTGAAATAGGGCCGGAGGAAACTCTCGGCTTCGGGGAAGCGACAACAGACCTCACACGTGACGCATACCCGGCTTGGAACATGCTGGGGAAGCATCATCAACGAACGGTGCGAGTCAGACACAGCCTGCGCCATCGTGATGGATCTCATGCACCCGAATCACAGGGAGGGTAAAGGCGCATATTAGCATTCTTGTGCCAAACGTCCTACCATTTCCTCCGCCTGACACCGCCCAACGTCCAGGACCGAATGGCCCACCCCCTGAATACAGAAACGCCTTGCCGACCCCGGCGTCCCTGCCCCAATTGGCCCTTACTGAAACTCCCCGGCGGGAGGATCATCCTTTTCCTCCGTTGCCGCAATAGAGTAAATGGCTACGCAGGATTGCCCAGGCAAAGGGTCGCCCCCAGTCAGTGCTGAGACGACCACGCTCGGGCCATACCGAAGGCCGGCAGCTGGAACCCATCTCACAATCCTTGAGGTCACGTCTGCCCTGAACTGCGGCCGCGCAATTCTTGGCGGCCGACGAGGGCACGGACAACTCTAGCCTCGACGGCAGGGGCCACAACTACCGGCCATCCCCTAGAGGTGACTCTCCGACGAAAAGGAACCGCTGAAGGGCTTGATCTGTCGCCAACAAAGGGGGGATGGCTTCGCCAGCAGAGGCGCAGGTACAGGCCACGCGAGGGATAGCCTGCGGTCCTCGCGGCCGTGGTCGCACCGCCGCGGCGCCGCCCTTGTACGTGTGAAAACTGCGTGTTACGATGCATCCACATGTCGATGGCTCACATCTGATCCGAGCGTACGAGCTTCTCGCCCATCCGTCGATCAAGGGACAGCGCATTGGTACCACCGCCCAGCCAGTCGGCACCGGCCCCGCTCGATGCAGCCGTCAGACGGTGCGACCACATTCGAGACCTGCTGATCCGCGAGGGCCTGTTTCAAAGCCAAGACAGGCCGGATCAAGGCGGTGGGTTTGCTTCTTCATGGCGTATCGCCCCGACTCCCTACCCCCTCTCCACCGCCGACTGTCGATTCTTTGAGGGGCTGGGGGCTCACCTCCTCCGCTTTTACCGCGCCCTCAACCGCTTGTATTACGAGAGTGTCCGTAGAACCCAGCCACCGTGGGTCGCCGCCTATCTCGATCAAGGCAAGCCGGAATCATTGGTGACCTTCGCCCGGATGAACAGGTTCAAGTCCCTGCTCCCCGGCGTGATTCGCCCCGACGTGCTGCAAACTGAGCAGGGGTGGACGATCACTGAACTCGATTCGGTCCCGGGAGGGATCGGTCTCACCGGTTGTTTGGCGCAGGCCTACAACGAACCCAACGCCCCCTTTGACCTTGTGGGGGGAGTCGACGGCATGGTCGCCGGGTTCGCCAAGATGTTGGCGAGCGTCGGTGATCGAGCCGACGGCCTCGTCGCCATCGTGGTCTCGGAAGAGGCCAAGGACTATCGGTCGGAAATGCAGTGGCTGGCACGCCGGCTTTCGGAGCGAGGGCTCGAGACGGTGTGCCTCGAACCGCGTGATATCAGATTTACCGAAGACGGCCTCCGGTGCCAGCGAGAGGGGACGGAGCGGCCGATCGGCGTCCTCTATCGGTTCTTCGAGCTGTTCGATCTGAAGAATGTGCCAAAAACCGAACTTATCATGTACAGCGCGAAGAAGGACCAGGTCACCGTTACACCGCCGTTTAAGCCGGCCCTGGAAGAAAAGTCGGCCTTCGCCCTGTTTCACCATCCGGCCCTCTACGGCTTCTGGCAACGGGAGCTCGGAGATGAGACCTTGTCCACGCTGACCACCCTGTTTCCGCGGACATGGATCGTCGATCCGCGCCCCATCCCGCCGAGCGCTGTCATTCCCGGCCTCACGATCGCGGGCCGTACGGTTAATGAGTGGGGCCAGGTCGCCGAAGCCGGGCAGCGGGAACGGCAGCTGGTCCTCAAACCCTCGGGATTTTCGGAACTCGCCTGGGGAAGCCGCGGGGTCTCGATCGGGCACGACCTTCCGCAGGCGGAATGGGCTGAGGCACTCACCCATGCGCTCGCCTCATTCGACCGTACGCCCTTTATATTGCAGGAGTTTCACAAGGGCCGATCGGTGACCGTGCCCTATCATGACCCGGCGTCCGATCAAATCGCCTCCATGCAGGGTCGCACCAGATTATGCCCCTATTATTTCGTGGCGGGGGACACCGTAGAGCTGGGCGGGATCCTGGCAACCGTGTGCCCCGCGGATAAGAAAATTATTCACGGCATGCGCGACGCCATCATGGCGCCGTGTATGATGGAAGCCATGGAACAGGGAGAAGGGAGAAGGCAGAAGGGAGACGTGTGACGTAAGATGGGTCCGCCGCTGCCTCTGCACATCGCCTTATGGCTCCCTTCTTACTCCTCATTTCTCACTTCTCACTGATTTGCTATGTTGACGCTCTATCACGTCGAATGGTGCCCCGACTGCGCGGTAGTGCGGGAGAAACTCGAGGAGCGCAGTCTCCCCTACCAGAGCGTGCTGGTGCCGGATTTTCGCCCGCTGCGCAAACAAGTCTTCGAGGTCTCAGGCCAGTATTTCGTGCCGGTGATCACTGACGGCGACCACGTGCTCACGGAGACGGATGAGATCCTCGAGTATCTCGACCGGCTCCCGTTTTCCTCACCCTGATGCGCGCGGGATCGATCGTTGTGCCAGCGGGATTTCTCACCCGCGCCTAACCAAAGGAGCTTCCGTGGAAGAGTGGAGACGCATTTTGGCCGAGAGCATCGTGAAGCCGAAAGATCTCGCCGATCGGTTCGGAATGGACGAGGCCGAAGTCGAAGCCATCGTCGGCCCCTACCCCATGCGCATCACGCCGACCGTGCTCGCCACCATTAAGGCGCCCGGCGATCCGATCTGGAAACAGGTCGTACCGGATTCACTCGAACTGGCTGATTTCGACGCAGAGGATGATCCTCTTGAAGAGGACCTCATGAGTCCGGTGCCGCATCTCGTGCACCGGTATCCGGACCGCGTCCTGCTGATGGTCACGAACCAGTGCCCGATCTACTGCCGCTTTTGCACACGCAAGCGATTGGTCGGAAAGCCGGGATTCCTCAAGAAAGGCGAGCTCGACCGGGCCATCGCTTACTTGCGCGAACACACCGAGGTGCGGGACGTCATCCTCTCGGGCGGCGACCCGTTGTTGCTTCCAGACCATTTGCTGGAAAGAATCTTGAAGGCCTTGCGGACCATCCCCCACTTGGAATTGATCCGCATCGGGTCGCGCGTGCCAGGCAGTCTGCCCCAACGCATCACGCCGAAGTTGTGCGAGATGCTCAAGAAATACCATCCGTTCTACATGAACTTACACTTCAATCACCCCGATGAGCTGACGCCGGAGGTCAAAGCCGCCTGCGGGATGCTCGCGGACGCCGGGATTCCGCTGGGCGCCCAGACCGTCCTGCTCAAGGGCGTGAACGACGACCCCGAGGTCATGAAGCGCCTCGTCCACCAGTTGCTCCTCGCCCGCGTGAAGCCCTACTATCTGTACCAGGCGGACCTTACCAAGGGGACCAATCACTTCCGGACGACCGTGGAAACCGGCATGCACATCATCAAAGCGCTGCAAGGGCATACCAGCGGGATGGCGGTTCCCCACTTCGTGATCGACGCGCCCGGCGGCGGCGGCAAGATCCCCGTCCTCCCCAACGACTACATGGTGCACCTGGACGAGCAGGGCGCGTTGCTGAAAAACTACGAAGACAAGACGTTCCACTATCCGCAACCGACCGGGTCGCGCGAGTTGCCCATGTTCCAGGCCAACGCCTCCTACCGCGAGGACGATGCCTTCGCCACCTGCGGCGACAGTTACGCCGGGAAGGGTGACTCGTTTTCCTCCTGGGGCAACAGTTGCGGTGGAGACTTTGACGACCAGTGACCACGCGCGCGCGGGCAGCGGGGATTCTGCCCTATCAGAATATCAAGCGACTGGTTGCGCAGGGCGTGATCCGTTCGCACCAACCGATCGAGGACCGGCAACTGCAACCCGCGAGTCTCGATCTTCGTCTGGGCACCAAAGCCTACCGCCTCATCGCGAGCTTTCTCCCCGAACAGACCGAGATCACCAGCCGGCTCAACGTGCTGGACTTTTACCAGTCCGACCTGGTGATGTACGAAATGGA
>CAYUYE010000032.1:0-23382 GCA_964449255.1 uncultured Nitrospira sp.
ACACTGATCCCGGTGGCTTTGAGCACAGCCCCGACCAAGTGCTCCCGCCGACGCTGGTCATCCGATTCGTCCTCTTTCCCGTCGAGCAACACCACCTGTTTCACCGTTCGCGTGCCAGGATGCACTAACACAAAATCCACTGTTCGCAGTGCCACCTTCTTGAGTAAGCGGGCGCGGACAGCCGGATCGACCGTCTGAATTCTTGCGAGCCCCCACACAGGCACGCGCGCCAAAACCAGATAGCGATCTTGGACGGCCACCTTCAGCAAGTTATACAAGGACAATTCCCGTTCGGAAAACAGAGGCTGCGGTTCGATCGACACGCCGGCAAACAGCTCCCGCTCGTCGGCACTCGCAACAACCGGCTGCTTCGACTGAATCCACAGCCAGAGTCCGGCCGCAGCAATCGCCAGCCCCGCGCCGATCACGTACCAATCGTTCATGAAGTGTCCTCGGCCTTAGCCTGTTGATCGCAGGAGCCGGCGTATCCCCCGGCCGGAGCCCGGCACGATCTGACCCAGCACCACCGGGTGACTGGCCCCGGTGACTTGCGGGAGATTACTCGGCACGCCATGAAGGGTCTGATACGCGAAAATCGCAAAGGCCACGGCCTCCAGGCTGTCTCCCTGCCATCCGGCCGCCTCGATGCCATCGACCGGCGCCGGATGAAAGACCTCCCGCATCGCCGCCATGAGCGCGCGATTATGCGCGCCACCGCCGCACACGAGCACTTCCTCCACGGTTCCCGGCAACCATCGCCGGCAGGTCCCGACCGCTTCAGCCGCGAACCGGGCACAGGTGGCCAGCAGGTCGTTGGGCGCCACCTTGCGGCGTCGTTGCTCCCGGAGCAATTGATCGATGACTGGTGCACCAAAGTCCTCGCGTCCGGTGGACTTGGGCGGCCGGCGCGTCAAGAACTCGTGCCGCATCAGTCGCGCAAGCAGTCGTGGGTCCACGGAGCCTTGCGCGGCCAAGTGCCCGCCTTTATCCATACGGAGTCGGCCGCGCGTCAACCGCTGAACCAGTCCGTCCATGAGCATATTCGCCGGTCCTGTATCGAACGCTCGGACACGCGTCAGTCCGCCGCTTCGTGGTAGATACGTCACATTGCTGATGCCGCCTAGATTCACGATGAGCCGATTTTTCGATGGGTGGCGCAGGAGTAGATAGTGCACGTACGGGGCCAATGGCGCCCCTTCGCCTCCGGCCGCCATGTCCCGCGGCCGAAAATTCGCCACCGTCGTAATGCCGGTACGCTCCGCAATGATCGCCGGCTCAGCGATTTGCAACGTCGAGCGGATCCTGCCTACGCCGGGTTCCGCGACCCTCCGTGGAAGATGATGGACCGTCTGTCCGTGGGATCCGATCAAGCCCACCTGCCGGGGAGTCAGGCGGGCGCGACGCATGACGTCGCAGGCCGCGCGCGCAAACAGTTCCCCGAGCACGGCATTGAGATGGCAAATGTCTGCGACGGTTCCGGAGAGTCCCGCCGCCACGATGCGGCGTTGCAATGAGGCCGGGTAGGGTCGCGTCAGGGTCGCCAGCGGAACGACTCGAAGGGAAACACCCTGGCCCCGAATCTCGACAAGGGCGGCATCGACGCCATCCCCCGAGGTGCCCGACATGAGCCCGATCACCTTCATAACGCGTCCGTACCCTACCATGAGCCCCCCGGAGCCGCCACGTGAAATTTGGCAAAACGCCGCCGCCGTTGATTCGCCCCAGATGTCTCACCGGCGCCGTTGCGTTGACTTGCCGGAAACACGGATGATACCGTCCGCCGGTGATTCCTCGCGCCGGTTGCTTCGCATGAACTCCCTCCGAGTCCTCTGCCTGGTCTGGCTGGTCTGGATTGCCGGCTGGCATGCGGCTGCCTGGGCCGACACCCCCATGCCCGTGGTGGTGACCATTCCCGTCCTCAAAGACCTCGTCGAGCAGGTAGGCGGCGACCAGGTCCGGGTGATCTCCCTTTTGAGTGGGCTCGAAAGCGAGCATTCCTATTCGCCCAAACCCAGCGATCTCATTGCCGTGAAGAAGGCCCGCCTCCTGGTTGAAATCGGGGCCGGACTGGAAGTGTGGGTCGCCGGCCTGCTGCGGAACGCCAGAAATCCCCAGTTGATCGTCGTGACGACCTCCGAAGGGATCGAACTCCTCGGAGGTGAGCATCTCGAGCCGGGACAGGCCGCGGGTCATGCCCAGCATACGGTCGGCAATCCTCACATCTGGCTGGATCCCTTCCATGCCGCACGGATGGTCCGTCGGATCACGGAAGCCTTGATCCAAGCGGCGCCGTCACAGGCGGACCTGTTTCGTCGTCACGAGACCCGCTATTTGGCCGAGCTCGATCAGACTACCTCGGACCTGTTGGCGCGACTTCGTCCGCTGTCGGATCGGCGCCTGATCGTGCATCACCCGGCATGGCCGTATTTTGCCAAACGTTTCGACCTGCAGATCGTCGGCGAAATTCAGACTCAATCGGGATCAGAACCGTCCCCGCGTCGCCTCCAAGCGCTGATCGATCACATTAAACGTGACCACATTCGGGTCATCGTGTCGGAGCCGCAATTGAACCAAAAGCTTCCACGCCTTCTCGCCCAGGAAACCGGCGCACGTGTCGTCGTCCTCACCCCAATGCCTGGCGGCGTACCAGGGGCAGAGACCTACCTCGACATGCTGCGCTATAATGTGCTCCAATTGGTCGACGCGCTCGGGCCTTGATGATTAGTTGACAGGCGCCGACACGTCTCGACTCGCCATGCCAACGGGTGAGTCCATTACCCTGAGTCCTGCCACACGCTCGATGTCCACACCGATCATTCGTTTTGCCAATGCCTCCTTCGGCTTCCCCGGCGTGATCGCGTTGAAGGAGGTGACGCTCGATGTCTTCGAAGGGGAGTTTATCGGGGTCATCGGCCCCAATGGCTCTGGGAAAACCACGCTCTGCCGTGCGATTTTGGGTTTGCTTCCTCCGCTCACAGGCTCGCTGAAGATTTTCGAATGTTGTTGTGAGGAGTTGCGCTGCCATCATCGGGCTCGCATCGGCTATCTCCCCCAAAAAGGCGTGTTGGATCGGAACTTCCCGGTCACGGTGCTCGAGGCCGTCATGATGGGACGCTACGGGACGCTGGGGCTGTTTCGGCGACCGGGGCGGCGGGACCGCGACATCGCCCGCGAGGCGTTAGCCAAGGTGGGGATGAGCGACTATGAGCACAATGCCCTGGGACTTCTTTCCGGGGGTCAACAACAGCGCGTCATGATCGCGAGAACGTTGGCCCAAGAACCACAGGTGCTGCTCCTGGATGAACCGACCACGGGGATCGACATCACTACGCAACATGCCCTGCTGGATCTGATCCGACAACTACATCGCGACCTGGGCCTCACCATCCTCATGGTAACGCACGACATCAATTTCATCAGCCCACACGTCGACCGGCTCCTGTTACTGAAGGGGCGGGTCGTCGCCGCCGGACGGCCGGACGACGTCCTGCGGCCTGAGATCCTCCAGCAGGTCTACGACAAGGATCTGGTCATCTCCGACCATGGCCTGATTACCGTTCAGGACTATCACCACCATTAAGGAGCCCTCCGGAGCGATGTCCCTTCGCGCCACACAGAGACGTCCAATGGATGCGGATTCGTGATGCTGGATCTGCTCGCCTATGACTTCATGCAACGCTCGTTGGTGGCTGCGGCGCTCGTGGGCGGGCTCTGCTCGTTGATCGGCGTGTTCGTAGTCTTGCGCGGGCTCGCCTTTATCGGAGCCGGAACGGCCCACGCGGCCTTTGCAGGAGTGGCTTTGGCGTACCTCGTGGGGCTGCCACCGCTCGCGTTGGCGATCGGATTCGGCCTCGCCACGGTGTGGATTGCCGGCCTGCTGGAAGAAAAAGGCCGCATGAAACTTGATGCCTCGATCGGCATCCTCTACACGGCCACCATGGCCCTCGCGATTCTGTTCATCGGTTTGATGAAAGCCTACAACGCTGAAGTCTACGGTTATCTCTTCGGCAGCGTGTTGGCCGTGACCACGGAGGAACTCTACGTGATTGGTGCGTTAGGACTGTTCGTACTGGGCACCATCATCGCGTTCTCCAAAGAACTCTACTTTATTGCCTTCGACCAGGACATGGCGGAAGCCTCGGGCGTACCGGCCCGCAAAATCTACTACCTGCTGCTGAGTCTGATAGCCCTGACCATCGTCGTCTCGCTCAAGACGGTGGGCGCCATCCTCGTCTTCGCGTTGATACTGATTCCGGCATCCACCGCGTATCAGTTAACCCACAGCCTACGCCACCTGACCGTGCTCTCAGTCGGAATCGGCATCGGCTGTGCGGTCAGCGGAGTGCTGTTGTCCTATTTTTTGGATCTCCCCAGCGGGCCGACCATCGTGTTACTGGCCACGGCCGTCTTTTCCGTTTCGATTGTCTTCTCCCCCAAACAGCTTCGGCGCGCGGCGGTTTCCTAGCTGCGTGCGATCACTCGGTCGATCGCTCGCTCGACGACGCATCGGTGAAATGCGCGTATTTTGCGTCGATCCAAGTCGCGGCTGTCTTGCATGTCAAAGATGACTGGGCTACATTGCACAGCGTGAAAAGCAGGCAGGCAACCATCAAGGGAGGAGAGACGATGGGGAAAATTTCGAAACAGAACTTGCTGGCGATCGCGTTGCTGTGTGGCACGCTCGGCTGGTCCGTTCCATCTGCAACGGCTGCGGACTTCGGTTGGGTCCACGAGGGGCAGGCCAAGGAAGGCAAATGGACGATGGGGTTCCGGGCCGGCATGTCGATTCCAACACAGGAAGCCGTTCCCGGCAACGACGCGGGTCTTGGCCCGGCGCTGAATTTCCAGGTGCAGTACGGTCTGAATAAGTACTTCGCCGTGGGATTCATGTTGGAGTGGGAGCGCCGAGGGTTCGATCAGGAAAATCCGAAGGTGGACGTGGGGAGCCTGAACACCATCTCGCTGATGCCTACTCTGGAGTTCCGTCCAGGCCGTTTTGGGGTCCTGATCCCGTATCTTTCAACGGGCATCGGCGTCAACATCAACTCGTTCAGTGAGGAGTCCGGAGTCCCGAAATCGAGTTTTGCGAATACCTTCGCATTTCGCTTGGCCGGAGGTATCGACTACCCATTGACCGATAAATTGATGCTCAATGCGGAGTTGGCCTGGAAGCGGAATCGCGGCGGACTCGAGATTGGCAATCAGAGCGCGGGGAGTTTCGATGCTTCGACGGCCAATCTACTGTTCGGCGTGAAATTTACGTTCTAGCGAGTCTTCGAAATCAGGCGGCCGCGAGGCCGTCTGATTTCGCTTCTGTCTATTCCAGCCCACCCTGTTCGGCGCGGGACCACACCATCCCGGTTTGGGCCTTGGCGCTAAACCCGAGCCGCTCGTAGAATCCCGGCATTCTCGTGCAGAGCCAGAACAGCTCGACTCGTGCCAATCGTGGATGGTGCAGGATCCGCCTGACGACCTCGCTGCCCACCCCCTGGCCCTGGTAGCGCTTGTCGACGATGACGTCCCAAATGGAGGCGCGATACACGTAGTCAGTCAAGACTCGACCGAATCCGATGAGCTTCGGGCCATCCCAAGCCGTGACAGCCACATCAGTATGGCGGAGCATCTCGCGTGCGTCCGTGAGGGTTCGCCCCTTGGCCCACGGCGCCTGTTGATACAAGACCACGAGCTTCTCGGGGTCGATGTCGCCCTCATCTCGAAACGTCACCTTGAGGGCGCGCGGCTTCTGTTTTGCGGTGGGCTTGAGCGACACGAGACCTCTATATTACAGTATGGCCGTTTAGGCCGCTCACGGCCGGCCTGGTCCACGGAACAAAGGGTATTTGACGATGGCAACTCAAGTGCGTGCCTGTCCCAAATGCTTTCAGCTGATGTGGCTGAAGCAAGATCAACTCGATTATCTTGACGAAAACACCGTCCGTACGAACTGTCCTCATTGCAAGGCCAGCGTCCGATTCAGTCTGGTGAGCCGGGGCGCCAATGCCGCCGGTCCAAAAATGGGCAACTAGCCGACGGTATTTACGGCCGGCTCTCACAGCCCCCTTCCGGCCCCTTCGAGTTCGGGCTGGTTCCCGGGCAGAATCTTGTTCAAGCTCACCCGGTAATCTCCCATCCGCTTGCTGTCCGCGGCCGACACGGTAATCTCCTTCTCGCGTTGCATCTGTTCGACATGGTCCAGTACGGCCAGCAGCGGCTGCGCAGTTCCGAAGACCCGCCCGGCTTCGAACGCCTCCAGCGCATCGAGAAAGAGGTCGTTGAGGCGCTTCAAGGGTGAGGTCTCCGTCTGCCCGCGCAACCGCGACACCGTGTGCTCAAAAGCCTCAACGGATTCCGGCTTGGGTCGCAACCCTCCTGGAACTGCGGCCAAGTGCACCACCGGCGGCAGTTTGGCGGTGTAGCCCTTGAGTTGCATGATCAGGTTCCCGACCGCGTCCAACACCTGGCTAGCGTCCATGGCCACCCGTGCGCCTCAAGGGAAATGGGGAACTGATACGACGAGAGGGAGTCCCTGTCAAGTGCTACGCGAACCTCGCGGTGTCTGGCGAAGCGCCTGGCGGACCTGCTCAAAGTCGTCGGGAGCCTTGGCCGAAAATTCATGATAGGCGCCGGCGAGGGGATGGATAAATCCCAACACACGCGCATGCAGCATCACACGCGGCACGGTGACCTCAGCGAGGGCGCCGACCTTTCTACCGCCGTAGGTGGAGTCCCCCAGCACGGGATGGCCGACGGACGCGAGATGCACGCGGATCTGATGGGTCCGGCCGGTTTTGGGGTGGATCACCACGTGACAGGCGTGAGTCCCCAAGCGTTCGGCCACCCGGTAGTCGGTGATCGAAGCTTTGGGGCGAGCGGTGCGGGCGGAGAATTTCTTGCGTTCCTTCGTATCACGCCCGATCGCCAACTCGATGGTCCCACGGGGCTTTTTCATCACACCCCACACGAGCGCCTCGTACTCTCGGGTAATACTGTGGGCCTTGAACTGCGCCGCAAGCCCGATGTGAGCCTGGTCGGTCTTGGCAATCACCATCACCCCTGAGGTTTCTTTGTCCAGCCGATGCACCAGGCCGGGACGCTCCTTCCCTCCTATGCTGGAGAGGGAACTGCCTGCCCGTTGAAAATGATGCAACAACGCATTGACTAACGTGCCCGACCAATGTCCCGGCGCGGGATGCACGACGAGGCCAACGGGCTTGTTCAAGACGAGCAGTGACTCATCCTCATAGAGGATTTCCAGTGGAATGGCTTCGGGCCTCAGCGCCACGGGTTCAGGCCGAGGCACTTCCAGGGTAATCCGATCGCCAGGACGGATCTTTTGACTCGGCTTGGCCGTACGATCGTTGAGCCGGATACGACCCTCCTCAATCAGCCGTTGAATCGCCGAGCGTGAGAGTCCTGGATCGCGGTTGGCCAGAAAAGCGTCCAGCCGTTTTGGGCTCTCCCCGGCCGTAACCGATAGCTCCGTCATGGCTGTCCGCCATTGGGGCGCACCATCCTGTGTTCCCGACATCATCTCGCCTTTGGCCTCCGACCTCCGCACCGGCAGTCAGAACAGTACTGAGGAGATTCACCGGATTGCAAGAATCAATGAAAAGCGGCTCGGACAAGCCGCTCGCAGCGGCGACTTGCATTCGAGGCCTGAGGGGACTATTTACCTGCTATGGCCTTGACCATGAGACTTCATCCCCGTGCCAGGGGACGCGCCACTATATCGGTGGGGACGAGTTTCGTGGGGGGAGTCGTGTGTGTCGGTCTGTGGCTGGCGACCAGCACACCCCTTGCTTCGGCCCAGGAACAGCTGACCCTCCCCAGGCCGGACCATATCGTTCTCATCATCGAGGAAAACCACAGCTTCGGCCAGATCATCGACTCACCGGCCGCACCCGTGGTGAATCAATGGGCGCAGCGTGGCGCCGTGATGACACAGTCGTTTGGGGCGACCCATCCAAGTCAGCCCAACTACCTGGTGCTGTTCTCGGGGTCTCTGCAGGGTGTGTCGGATAACAGCTGTCCCCACACGTTTGCGACCCCCAACCTAGCAAGCGCCTTGCGCGTAGCCAAACTGTCGTTTCGGGGATATTCGGAAGACCTTCCCGAGATCGGTGCGAGCGTCTGTACCCACGCCCAATACGTGCGGAAACATAACCCCTGGGTCAACTGGCAAGGCGCCACGAGCCACCCGGTGTTGCCTTCTGAAAACGTCTCGTTACGTGAGCTTCCGACCGACTGGAGCCAGCTTCCCACCGTGGCGGTCATCGTCCCAAATAACACGAACAACATGCACAATGGATCAGATCCTGCGCGCATCCGTGTCGCCGACGCCTGGCTTGCCCAACACCTCGACTCCTATGTGAATTGGGCGATGACGCATAATAGCCTCTTGATCTTGACGTGGGATGAAGACGACGGAAACAGTGGGAATCACATTCTCACGATTCTAGTCGGCCCGATGGTCGTCCCAGGACGGTATGACCAACGCATCGGCCATGCTACCGTTCTCCGAACCGTGGAGGACCTGTTGGGATTGTCGCATAGCGGAGAGGCCGCCGGGGAGCGGCCGATCGTTGGGATTTGGCGCCCATCTGGAGGCGCCTCGCCCCCCTCCGCCGGCCACGACGAAACAGGCCGGTCCACAGTCCTACCGCACCAGGGCTCTAGAGATTCCCGTACTCGTTGAGGGCAATGACTTTTTCCTGGGGATCGTAGACGACGGGATAGCGGCGTTCCTCCCCGCGGGAGGCCTCGGCCGCCGTGGCCGGGATTTCCCACAAGAAGACCGTGAAGACGTCCAGGACAAGGTTCAGTATTGCGCGTCCCGGGCTGGGCTCATCCCCACGCCGGTAGACATAAACACCGGTATGGTTCCCATCTTTGGTTGGCGCTACGTCAATGGGGGCGCCCAAAATCGCCTCGACGTGTTCCCGCAGCATGCCGATGTGCAATTGATCCAGCTTGGGTTCGGGCTTGCCGCTGATCGCCATGCCGACCGAACACCCGGCAAGCTGAAGGGTGAGCGCTGCAATCAAAAGGGCTTGCATCACCGAATGATGGATCTAATGGACCTACTGCTTCCCAGAGAATTGGGCGACTAAGAGTTCTGCGCAGCGATCCGCGAGCCGATCGAGCGTGTTGTTGACGACCAGCGCCTTGCTCAGCTCGCCCTCCTTCCCTGGCGATATGCCTTGCGACTCATCGGCTTCCAAATCGCAAGCGCCCTGCCAGAGCACCTTCCCCTCGGGGAATTGGAGAAGACGAGCACGCGCCCGGTACAGCACCAGGTCATGCGGTTGGAAGGGAACCGGGGCGAGGCCCCAATAGGTCGTGGAGAAGTCCAACACGGTCTCTTTCCCGAAGAATCCCTTGAGGCTCTGCAACTGATCATCGGGCATCGCCGTTGGAACGTTGGTGAGCTGAGTCGCCGTCAGCATTTTTGACAAGGCAGACACGACATTGGTCTTGATGCGGACAACAGGATCCTCGACGGTCAATTCGCGTCTCGCCTCGAGCTTGGCTTGGGTCGCCATGGCGGCCGCCGTTCCCGCGCTTGCCCCGTACCCCGTACGCGCTCGGCCTTCCAGCTGCAACTCCGGGGGACTGTAGTGGACGACCTTGATTTCTGGCGTCTGTTTTAGAGACTCCCGGGTCGCGGGATCAATCATGACGAGGGCAGGGGAACAGGCCGTGAGGAACAGGCCGATCGCCAACAGGAAGCTATGTGTGGTACGTCGTGCCATCCCGCATCCTCACTGATGACTTAGTCAACTCCGCACGGATCGCCCCGCCTCGTAGCGCCCTCCTGTGAAGAGGAGCCCACCCCGCCACCGAGCAAGACAGTAGTGGCATTGGGCTGCGCATCGCTGTGCCTGGGGGCATCCGCCTTTGCTTCAAGGCGAATGCCCCTAACAGCGCCGACTACCACCGATCGCGCTTGCCCCCGCCGCCACCGCCGCCGAACCCACCGCCCCGGCCTCCGCCGCCACCAGCTCGAGGTTCGCGTGGACGTGCTTCATTGACGGTCAGCGTGCGTCCTCCCATCTGACTCCCATTGAGGGCATTAATCGCCGCCTGTGCCTCCGTCGCTGAGTTCATCTCCACAAACCCAAACCCGCGGGACTGCCCCGTAAACTTGTCCGTCACGATCTGGGCGGACGAGACAGCACCATGGGCGCTGAATAAGTCCGTCAGCTCCTGTTCCGTGGCGGCATAGGGCAACCCACCGACAAAGATTTTAGATGCCATGGGAGGCAACTCCTTCTACTTGCTTGATGTTGCGTTGGGAGAAGTCGTGGGCGGAAGCAGACCAACTGAAGTCGCAACGTAGCCGCGGCTTAGGATCGAATTCCGTCAAACCCTGACCCTACAACATCCGTCCCGGGCGCTACTGACTTCTATCGATCGCCGCCAGGCCCGTTGGGACGGCGATCCGAGCGTACCCTACCACAGGCCTCCAAGGCGAACAACCCGGTGTTGTAGTCGGAGGCTCCTAGACTCACGTGCCCAGACGCGAGACTACCCGTCCCTCTTCAAAAAGCCCTGACCGTACAACTTTGTCCACCGCAGGATAAAGGTCGGCGAGTTTCAACGCTCCGCCAGACGGCTCCCACCTGCCAGCACCACCCTGGCTCGCGACCCAACAGGGGGACGGTGTCGAGGGAGCTGTCAGTCACCTCGCTCTCAGCCATCTAGCGAGAGTACAGTCCCGTCAAGGTGGCTTTTCCAATGCGATTCGCGTTGATCATGTATCCAATCAGCGCGGCGGTGGCGTCGGCCGGAATATCCAGCTTGTCGACTTTCAACGCATGGACCGTGAAATGGTAATGATGCGTCCCATGCCCCTGGGGTGGACAAGGGCCTCCGTAGCCGGTCGTTCCAAAATCGGTTCGCCCTTGGACAGCCCCGGTCGGCAGTTGCGGCGCCTCAGCCGAACCTGCGCCCGTTTTGAGTTCGGTCGTGTCCGCCGGGATATTAAAGACGACCCAATGCCACCAGCCACTTCCGGTCGGTGCATCCGGATCGTAGGCCGTGATGGCAAAGCTCTTGGTCTCCGGTGGAGCACCGCTCCAGATGAGAGCGGGAGAGAGATTTCCGCCGTCACAGCCAAAGCCTTTGTACAGATGTTTGAGGCTCACCTTCGTATTGGCGACCACATCCGGGCTGGTCAACCTGAAGGCACTTTTCTCTTTGCCTTTCTCTTTCGCGAGCGCAGACCCGACAGGCACAATTAACGCCACGAACAAGCACCACAAGAACACCCTGCCCATACCGTCCTCCTTTGGCGCGACTCTCATGAGTTGTCCAAGATTCCGACCATTCCTCCCTCCGAGGTTGCCCTCAGCGGCCACGAGACACTCGATGGCGCGGTCCACATCGGCGGGTAGCCTCACAGCCTAGTGCGAATCCACTCACGAAGCAACAGGGGTCGTGCAGGGATGACGGAGAGGTATGAGGTCACTATACTTACGCACTCTTATGGATTGCGAGGCAAACGCCCTTCCTCTATCGTGAGTGCCGCTCAAATCACAGCAGGAGGGAATCCTCCCGATGTCCACGAGAAATTGCCATCCCTTGCGGATGCCGTCATTCGGCGGGCTGGCGTGTATACTCCTCGGGCTGCTGTTTTGGGCTTGTCGTGCGGGTGAAGAGGCTCCCACTCCTTCGGTGGTGACGCCGTCCCCCGTTCCCGCCACATCCACCGCCCTGTCTGGAAAACTCTATTTCAGCACAGAAACGGATTACGTGGAACTTGATCCGGTATCAGGCTTGATCACCCGGTTATTTCGATGTGGGATTGGAACACGCCCTTCACTCGATGGACGGGAATTCACGGTAATCCGATCGCGGACGCGGGCACGGGCCGCAAACGATGATCAATTTCACATCCTCCGGAGAGATGGAACAATTCTGGTGCACTTCGAGAAGGAGGAGTTCTTGGATGGGCCCGCCAAACTATCGCCCAATCGCCAGTTGGTCGTGATGGATTGGGAATCGCCGCGACGCGGGGATCGCCCAGGCCAGCCAACCGCCACCGTGTTTCGGCGCAATGGCTCGATCGCCGCTCGTTTCCCGGGCGCTCACAGCTACGATTGGACTCCGGACAATCGCCTCCTCCTGGTGAATGAAGACACCTTCTTTCTCACAACCACGGCGCTCACGGAGCCGGCGCCCGTCGTGTCACTCCCCAATCCGCTATCCCGAGATCGACCACGCCATGTCGAGATCAGTCCCGATGGAAGGCAGGTGGCCTTCGTTCGTGGCCTTCAAGGGGAGGATGATGCACACATTTTCCTCATGAATCTTGATGGCAGTGGACTCCGACAGCTCACAACCTCACGCGCCGGGGAGGACAACCCGTCCTGGTCGCCAAACGGCCAGTTCCTCACGTTTCGTCACGGAGCCTCTCTGCGCCAACGTGGCTCGAAACATGGTGCGTCCGACTGTCCATTGTTGTTCGCCGTCCGGATCGACGCCAGCGTGGCTGAGGTGGGTGCGTCCACGGACGGTGCGGCGTTTCCAGTACGTTTTTTGGAAGACGGTGAGCTTCACCCTACCTGTGCCTATTCGAGTCCTGCATGGCGCACAGGCTCCACGTCCGGCATCCGCAGTGATGGTCTAGTGACAGATCCCGATCCGCCATCGCCTTAGAAATCGCAGGCCTCCGACCCTTATCAATTCAATTGGTCGTGGTCCCAGGCGTCGTGCGCGCTCCGAGCCGTGCACGGCCGTGCGGAGCATGGAGGTCTTGCAACGGACCAAGCGGGACAATGCGGGTGGGATTGATATCATCGTGCGTGACGTAGTAGTGCCGCTTGATGTGGTCGAAGTTGACCGTGTCGGCGATTCCGTCCATCTGATACAGGTCTTTCAGGTACCCAAACAGATTGGGATAGTCCATGATTCTCCGAAGGTTGCACTTGAAATGACCGTAATAGACGGCGTCGAATCGAACCAGGGTCACGAACAGCCGCCAGTCGCTTTCCAGGCATTGGTCCCCGAAGAGATAGCGCTGCTGGCTAAGGCGAGTCTCCAGCTGGTCGAGGGCGGTGAAGAGCCGCTGCACTGCGGCTTCATAGGCTCGTTGCGACGTTGCAAATCCGGCGCGGTACACCCCATCGTTGATATTTTCGTATAAGAACTCGTTCATCTCGTCGATTTGGCCCCGCAGGGTGTTGGGGTACAAATCAAGGCGACTGGTCGTGAACTGGTTGAATGCACTGTTGAACATGCGCATCAGATCATCATCCGAATTGCTTACGATCCGACGCGTCTTACGATCCCACAGCACCGGGACTGTGACTCGACCTGCAGACTCTGGGTCGGTGGTGCGATAGGCCTCCCTCAGAAATTGAAACCGGTTGATGGGATCGAGTGAATGACCTGGCCCCTCCCGAAAGGCCCACCCGCGGTCGTCCCGGATAGGGTCGACGACCGTCATCCCGATGACGTCCTCGAGGTGCTTAAGCTTTCGTACGATGATCGTGCGGTGAGCCCAGGGGCATGCCCATGAGACATACAGATGATAGCGGTCCTTGGCAGCAGGGAAGGTGGAACTCCCATCCGCCGTTACCCAGCCACGAAAAGCATCCGCCTGACGTAGAAACTCGCCGGCATTCGATTGTTCAGCGGGGAATTGTGGCGTAATCGACATCCCAACCTCGATCTTGGACGGAACGGCTCATGTTCGGTTCAAAAAGGATACGGGATTGAGGGAGGAAAAGCGACCGGGCAACACCGCCCTATCAAGCAAGAGCCGGAGGAGGAGAGGTCCCTGGCCGGTTGAAACACAACGGGGTGTCCCGCTTCTCGGCGGGACACCCCGTTGTTTATGAGCCCGAGGGCTTACCAGCGATCGCGCTTACCGCCTCGACCGCCTCCCCCGCCGCCAAATCCTCCGCCGCTCCGGCCTCCGCCGTCCGAGCGCGCCTCGCGAGGCTTGGCTTCATTTACCGTCAACGAACGCCCACCAAACTGGGAGCCGTTGAGGGCGTTGATCGCCGTCTGGGCCTCAGCAGGGGACGACATTTCGACAAATCCAAAGCCACGTGACTGACCAGTGAAACGATCGGTCACGATTTGCGCGGACGACACGGAGCCGTGCTGCGAAAAGAGCTCGGTTAATTCCTGCTCCGTTGCCGCATAAGGCAACCCACCAACGAATAGTTTTGAACCCATGAGGGGTCCTCCTCTGAAATAGTGATATTGTCTTGTGGGGAAAAACAGTTGGGAGAGATTGGCCGAAGCTGCGAACTACTGGGCGGCTTGGGTCGAACTTCCTATCAGATCTCCGAACAAAACAACATCGATGACGAGCCCTGTTAATTCCAACTTCCTCGCCGGGCCCCTACGATGAAGTCCTTTCACTCTATCACGCGCGTACCGGCAGTACAACCCTAGAGGAAAAATACTTGGCCGGGGGGTGGGGCAGGGGGTTCCAGCCTTCAGCCCACTCACAGGCTGGGTTGAGGCCCCTCCTGCGGCACGGATCCAGCTGCTAGGAGCTCATAGAGCTCCAGCATGTCAGGTGGAATCGGGCTATTCAGCTCTATTGGGAGCCCGGTCACCGGATGCAAGAAGCCCAAGGCACGGGCATGCAGCATGACCCGCTGGATGGTCCCACTCGTAGAGGGGAGATGAACAGGTCCCCCATATTCCACATCCCCAAGGATGGGATGTCCGGACAGAGACAAGTGGGCCCGAAGCTGATGCGTGCGGCCCGTCTGTGGTCGCAACTCCACCAAAGCCGCTAGGTCCCCAAAGGACTCGAGTAGCTGGCACCTGGTGACCGCCGGCTTGGGCCGAAGGGTATCGGTCGACACCCGAGGGGCGCGTCGACGATCGCGCCCAATCGACCCATCGATGAATAGACGCGCCTGTTCGGGCACCTTCGAAATAAGAGCGACGTAGACCCGCACAATCGTATGTCTGGCAAACTGGCTCCCAAGGCTGGTATGCGCGCCATTGGTCTTGGCCAGGACGATGACGCCCGAGGTCTCTTTGTCCAGACGGTGGACGAGCCGCGGTTGTACGTGTGACTGTCCGCTCACAGCGCAGTAATGAAGCGCGGCGTTCAGGAGCGTGTCGGCCCAGTGGCCTGAGCCTGGGTGCATCACGACGCCGGATGGCTTGTCGATCACAAGGAGCTCGTCGTCTTCATACAAGACCGTGAGGGGCTCCTCCCTGCCATTCCGTTCCAGTGGGTTCCCGACGGGCCGTTCGATGGTGATGTGGTCGCCGCCCCGGACTAGGTAACTGGCCTTGGCCGTCTGTCCATTGACCAGGATCCGTCCGGCGGCGATCAGACGCTGCAGGCGAGCTCGTGAGATATCACGCTCGTGCGTGACTAAGAATTGATCGAGGCGTTTGGTCCGTTCACCGCGGGCCACGACAAAGTCTGTGATCATGCTCTAGGCCTGTGCCGGCGCCCTTCTGGTCTGCCTGGTCGAATTGGATACGTCGGGGCTATCTTTCCGGATAATACTCCAAATTCATTCCGCGATCATTGCGTCCTGGCCCTCGTGCAATAGCTCAAAAATCCAGGGCTATTCTGATCCCTATGGTTTGCCTTCCTCCGGCCCTCGAATTGCTCTGCAAGGGGTTCAGCGGAGTGTCACACGCCTAAGGAGGACGAACATGACAGGCATTAGCACACAGGACGGCTCCATCGCCGATGTTCGGCGACTCAAGCAGATTGCTGAAAGCGCGCTGGGGCGAGCGGAGATGGCATTCGACGCAGTACGGACTCGTCCAGCTCCCGATACACAGGCGCTGGTCCAATCTCGGCGCATGGTGCTTCGTCTCCGAGACGTCATTTTGGCTGGCCGTGATCGGGCTTTTACGGACAACTTTTCAGACCTCTGTGAGACGGCAGATATGCTCTCACCAGAAGAGATCCTGAGCGGTCTCACCCGTGTGCTCGACAAACTCGCCGGCACCGTCCAATTGGGTGCGTGTGCCACTGGGGCGAATCCGACCTGGGATCAATACCTGGCATGGGAATGGACCATGCATGCCATGGAAGCAGTCGTACGGCAATACCGGCTCGTCAGTGAACGGCA
This sequence comes from uncultured Nitrospira sp., assembly GCA_964449255.1. Taxonomy (GTDB): domain Bacteria; phylum Nitrospirota; class Nitrospiria; order Nitrospirales; family Nitrospiraceae; genus BQWY01. Next base: position 16,071 of record CAYUYE010000032.1, read on the forward strand.
CATCGCGCGTCACTTCGAATTGCCTCCGGTGCCACCCCGGCCTCCCTGGCGCTGAATGCGGCTGGCCAACAATGCGGGGGCGGTTGGCATCGTTCGTGAGCGACCCCACACACCCACGTGGTGTGGCATGCGCCCTGAGCGCGGATACGATCGCACACCCCGCCCATGCAGCAGGCGATGTCATCCAGCCGCGGAGGGACGACGATGATTGACTGAAATATCAGCTAAGAGTGGATCGTCTTGCGGGCCCGTTCGGCCGTTTTCTTGCGAAGCCGGGCTTTTTCGAGGCTAATCTCAGCTTCTTTCACTTCCGACGGGAGGCCCCCGGCCTTGAGGCGATTCTCAGCCTTCTCGAGTGCGGCCTGGGCACGATCGACGTCGATGTCTTCCGCTTTTTCAGCGATCTCGGCCATGATGGTGACTTTGGTCGGCGTCACTTCGGCATAACCCCAGAGCACGGCCATATGATGGACCTGATCGCCGATGCGATAGCGGAGCTCCCCGATGCGGAGCGTGGAGAGAAAGTGGCAATGGCCGGGCAACACGCCGAATTCGCCTTCCGAACCAGGCGCAATCACTTCATCCACCTGCTGGCTCAGCAGCTGTTTTTCCGGCGTCACGACCTCTAACAGAATCTTTCCAGCCATCTCGTTCCTTATTTCCCGCAGTCACCAGAGGGAAGGGGAGAGCGGGGAGTGGTCCCCGTCCCCCATGTCCCACTAAACTTTCACGCCCATCTTTTCGGCCTTCGCCACAGCTTCCTCGATCGGGCCGACCATGTAAAACGCCTGTTCCGGTAAGTGGTCGTATTTGCCTTCGAGGATGTCCTTGAAGCTCCGGACCGTGTCCTTGAGCTTCACGTACTTGCCGGGGGCACCTGTAAAGGCTTCGGCCACGTGGAACGGTTGCGAGAGGAAGCGTTGGATCTTCCGCGCACGGGCCACGACCATCTTGTCGTCCTCCGACAACTCGTCCATACCGAGAATGGCGATGATGTCCTGCAGGTCTTTGTAGCGTTGGAGCACCGATTGGACGCCGCGAGCGACTTTGTAATGCTCCTCTCCGATGACCTGAGGATCGAGAATGCGAGACGTCGAGTCGAGCGGGTCGACTGCGGGATAAATACCCAGCTCGGCCAATGACCGGGACAAGACGGTGGTGGCATCCAGGTGCGCGAAGGCCGTCGCCGGCGCGGGGTCCGTCAAGTCGTCGGCCGGGACGTAAATCGCTTGGACCGACGTAATGGACCCACGCTTGGTGGACGTGATTCGCTCCTGCAGCGCGCCCATTTCGGTCGAGAGATTCGGTTGATAGCCCACGGCGGACGGCATGCGTCCGAGCAACGCGGACACTTCCGACCCGGCTTGGGTAAACCGGAAAATGTTGTCGACGAACAGGAGCACGTCCTGGTTCTCTTCATCGCGGAAATATTCCGCGACGGTAAGGCCGGTCAGGCCCACCCGAAGACGGGCGCCCGGCGGCTCATTCATTTGCCCATAGACCAACGCGACCTTCGACTTGGTAAAATCGTCTGGATCGATAACCTTCGATTCCTGCATTTCGTGCCAGAGGTCGTTGCCCTCACGCGTGCGCTCACCGACTCCGGCAAACACGGAAAAGCCACCGTGGTGCAGGGCGATATTGTTAATGAGCTCCATGATGATGACGGTCTTGCCGACCCCAGCGCCGCCAAAGAGTCCGACTTTTCCGCCCTTGCTGTAGGGCTCGAGGAGATCCACGACCTTGATGCCGGTCTCCAGTACTTCGGTCTTCGTCTCTTGGTCTTCCAGCCGGGGCGCTGGGCGATGAATCGGATAGGTTTTCTTGCTCTTGATCGGTCCCCGCTCATCCACCGGCTCCCCAAGCACATTGATGAGGCGTCCGAGGGTTTCGCGTCCGACCGGCACCGAGATGGCCGCACCGGTATCCTGCACGTCCATGCCGCGCGTCAACCCGTCGGTGGACGACATCGCCACGCCGCGCACGCGATTCTCACCCAGGTGTAGCGCCACTTCGAGGGTCAGGCGAACGGCCGGCTTGTTCGCGGCCTTATTCGCTTCCTGATTCACCTTGAGCGCGTTGTAAATGTTCGGAAGCTGGCCGGGAGGAAACTCGACGTCCACGACCGGACCAATGACTTGAATGACTTTTCCTGTTGCCGTCGCCACGAGATGCCCCCTTTTCTAGCGTGCGAGGATCCCTTCTCACCTCAGCACGTTGCACTCCGCACGTGTCTTACTTGAGCGCTTCTGCGCCGCCGACGATGTCCATAAGTTCTTTCGTAATCGCAGCTTGTCGGGTCTTGTTGTAATAGAGCGTGGTTTTCTTGATGAGCTGGCCGGCGTTGCGCGTGGCGCCGTCCATCGCGCCCATTCGAGCGCCATGCTCGGCCGCGGCCGATTCCAACAAGATGCGGTAGGCTTGGACTTGGAAATGCTTCGGCACAAGCACGGTCAATAACTCCGCCTCATCCGGTTCGTAAAGATAGCTGCCGCCGGTTGTGCCTTCCGCCTGGGCCGCTCCAAACTCCGATTGTGCATCAACAGGAAAGAGCTTCTCCACGATCACGCGCTGTTGGATCGCCGATTTGAACTCGTTGTAGACGACGTACAGCTCGTCAAACGCCCCCTTCGCAAAGTTTTCCGTGAGATCGCCACCGATGTCGAGCGCGTGCTCGAAGCTCAGTTTGTCGAAGACCCCGGTCCATTCTTGACGAATGGGCCAGGTCCGACGCCGAAAATAATCGCGCCCCTTGCGGCCGACGATACTCAGATTGACTTGGAGTCCACGCGCTTCACATTGGCGCACGAACTCGGAACTTTTGCGGACAATGTTGCCGTTGAATCCCCCGCAGAGGCCGCGATCGCTCGTCACGACCAACACTTCGACCTTCTTGCCATCCCGCTTTTGGAGGAGGGGATGGGCGGATCGATTGACGCGCTGGCTCAGATTGCTCAACACCCCGCGCATTTTATGGGCGTAGGGACGCGCAGCCAAAATCCGATCCTGCGAGCGCTTGAGTTTCGCCGCAGCCACCATTTTCATGGCCTTGGTGATCTTCTGGGTATTCTTAAAGGCCGCAATCTTGCGGCGTAGAGATTGTAAGCTGGGCATCTTTTTCGTATCTCGTCGTTCGTCGCTCGTATCTCGCGTTCGGACGCTTCACGCTTCACGGCATACGGTCATACGTGCTTCGCTACTTTCCGCCGTAGCCCATCTTCTGCTTGAACGTCGTAATGATCTCTTTCAGCCGGCCGCCGACTTTGTCGTCGATCTTGCCGATGCTGGTGACTTCCTTTTTCATTTCAGGATGATGCTGCTGAATGTGATGGAGCAGGTCGACCTCGAACTGCTGCACCTTGTCCACCGGCACGTCATCGAGATACCCATTCACACCGGCATAAATCGACAGGACTTGATCACCCACGGGCATCGGTTTGTACTGGCCCTGCTTCAGCAGCTCCACCATGCGGACGCCGCGCGCGAGCTGCATTTGCGTGGCCTTGTCCAATTCGCTCCCGAATTGGGCAAACGCGGCCATCTCGCGGTATTGCGCAAGGTCGAGCCGCAACGTGCCTGCAACCTGCTTCATGGTCTTGATCTGCGCGGATCCCCCGACCCGCGACACCGACAGACCGACGTTGATCGCAGGTCGGATACCCGAATAGAACAGGTCGCTGCCCAGATAGATTTGTCCATCGGTGATGGAGATGACGTTCGTCGGAATGTAAGCGGACACGTCACCAGCCTGCGTCTCGATAATCGGCAACGCGGTAAGACTACCGCCGCCTAACTTGTCGCTTAGCTTCGCCGCACGCTCCAGCAAACGCGAGTGGAGATAGAAGACATCGCCGGGATAGGCTTCACGCCCCGGAGGACGCCGCAGCAACAACGACAGTTGGCGATAGGCCACCGCGTGCTTCGACAAGTCGTCGTACACGATCAACGCATGCTTGCCGTTGTCCCGGAAATATTCGCCGATCGCGGCGCCCGCGAACGGGGCCAGGAATTGCATCGGAGCGGCATCGCTGGCGGTTGCCGAAACCACCATGCTGTATTCCATGGCATGATTTTCTTCGAGTGTCTTGACGACGCGAGCCACCGTCGAACGCTTTTGACCGATGGCGACGTAGATACAGAACACGCCCAACCCCCGTTGGTTGATGATCGTGTCGACTGCAATGGCCGTCTTTCCGGTTTGACGGTCGCCGATGATCAACTCGCGCTGGCCACGCCCAATGGGAATCATGGCATCAATCGCCTTGATCCCGGTCTGGAGTGGTTCGCGAACGGACTGCCGGGTATTCACGCCCGGTGCCACCACTTCGATACGTGAAGAATGGGCGGAATTGATCGGGCCCTTGCCGTCGATGGGCTGACCGATGGCATTGACCACGCGGCCGACCATCGCCTCGCCGACCGGAATCTCGGCGATGCGGCCCGTGCGTTTCACCGGATCGCCTTCCTTGATACCGACGTCGTCCCCCATCAAGACGGCCCCGACGTTGTCCTCTTCGAGGTTCAGCGCAATGCCGTAGAGTCCGCCGGGAAACTCCAGCATCTCACCTGCCATGGCGCCATCCAGGCCGTAGATCTTCGCGATCCCGTCGCCGACCTGAATCACCGAGCCACGCTCGCTGACGTCGACGGCCTTGTCAAAGCCTTTGATCTTTTCCTTGATGATTGAACTGATCTCTTCCGCCCTAATCTGCATAACGACTCCTTGGCGGGATGGTGAAAACGCCAGCGGGTCTCACCCCTGACCCTCGTGCGTCATTCCGCACTCCGCCCGCTCTGTGTGCTCGCCTTGCCTAGTGCCTCACCGTACAGAAGAAAGTCGGGTAGACTCGACGCGTCGCCCGCTGCAGGCCAGCCGGACGGCTGGCTCCATCCTCTCACCGATCAGTAACGCGTTGGTCACCTTGCTTTCTCGTAGAGCCCTTTCGTCCCTCATTCGCGCGTCAGCAGGGATTGCATGGTATTCAGCCGATTGCGGAGCGAACTATCGTAGACCGTACTGCCGATGCGGATCTGGAGACCAGCGATTAACGCGGGATCCACTCGGAAGCTCACATCGACCTCTCGTTTGAGCGAGGCCTTCAGTTCCGCCTTGAGGCCGGCTTGGGCGACGGTATCGAGCGCATTTGCGGAGGCGACCTCGATCTGTTGTGTCCCCTTGGATTGATCCACCAGATCGCCGAAGGCCTCGGCGATTTCCGGCAAGAAGGACACGCGATTCGTCTTGACGAGCTGGCTCAGAAACGTCTGTCCGATCGGAGGACACCCAGCTTTCTGGCCCAATGCCGCGAGCACTCCCATCTTTTCTTCCAGTCCGAAGGCCGGCGACGCCATGGCATGCTGGAGCGGTTCGGAATCCGCCATGGCGGCCCCGAGTGCGGTCAATGCAGCACGGGCTTGCGGCACAGTGCCGTGATCCAAGAGTTCAAACAGAGCTTTTGCGTAGCGGCGGGCAACCGAAGTCTTCTTCACCGACATCCCTATGGTAATGAAACGACAGACCTATAACGCGCAGGAATTCTGCGTGTGGGAAGGCCCGACAAAAAGCGGCGCAGCGTAGCATTCCCAAACAAAGAGTGTCAAGGCTTCTGAGGAGAAAACCCCTGTGTTCTCAGCCGGTTTAGTTTGGCGGGATGGAGCGATGGCAGACTGAATGAGCTATTGGATTATTCCGCCGCCGAGGACTCGTGTGCCTTGATAGAACACGGCGGACTGTCCTGGGCTGATGGCGCGCTGGGGCTGCGCAAACCGAAGCTGGACCATACCGCTGGACTCAGGAACGAGGGTGGCCTTGGTCCCCGGGGTCGCATAACGGATCTTGACGTCGAGCTCCCGAGGGCCGCTCAGTAGATCAGGCTCCAAGAGATTGAGATCCGACACTCGGCATGAGTCAACCAGCAGGTCGGACTCCGTTCCCAGGACCACCACATTGGTCTCCGGCTCCACTCGCTGGACATAGAGTCGTTCTCCAGCGGAGACCCCTAGTCCGCGGCGTTGGCCAGGCGTGTAAAAGGCGATGCCCTCGTGTTGGCCCAGTGTTCGCCCGGTTCGATCGACAAAATGACCTGGCTGTCGGACCTGTGGCGCCTGCTGCTCAAGGAAGGTGCGGTAGTCGCCATGACTGACAAAGCAGATTTCCTGGCTTTCCTTCAGTTCGTCTGCTGGCAGATCCAGGCGTTCGGCCTCTTTCCAGACGTCAGACTTGTTCATCGCACCGACAGGGAACAGCGTCGTGGGCAGCCAGGCCGGATCGATACGGTAGAGGAAGTAGCTTTGGTCCTTCTTCAGATCGACGGCCCGATGAAAGCTCCATCGGCTGTCCTCCTGGAGGATGCGGGCATAGTGCCCCGTGGCCACAAAGTCGGCCCCACGCTCCCTGGCGATATCCACCAAGGTGCGAAGCTTGACGCGTTCATTGCAGCGGACGCAGGGGTTCGGCGTCGTCCCCGCGAGGTAGCCGCTCACGAAATTGTCAATGACGTTCTGTTGGAATCTCTGGCGGGTATCGATGACCTCGTGGGAGATTCCAAGCCGTTCGGCCACAAAGCGGGCGATCCCCACCTTGCAACACCCGCGCTCCTGCCAACGCTTGGCGGGAGCCACGGTCTCATCCTCGTGCTCCCACACCTGGAGCGTGACGCCCTGGACCTGATAGCCCTGGGCGACTAGCAATGAGGCGGCGACGGAGCTATCCACCCCCCCGCTCATCCCGAGGACGACTGTCGGACGGTTCATACTGAGGAGGGATTATACTTCGGCGGCTCTGGCTTTACCACGATGGGCCGCGAGGTCATGGACGTTGTCAGGCAGGCTGGCCTGGTCATCGACCCATTTGTCGCCCATGTCGTTGGTGCCGTGGAAATGGGCACCCTCTTCGATGGAAATGCTGGGGGTGCGGATGTCCCCTACTAACATCCCGTTTTTGAGGAGTTGGATCTTTTCCGTCACGGTGACGGTCCCTTTGATCTTGCCGCTGGTCATGATCGTGCCCGCCGTGACAATCCCCTTGATGACCGCGGAGTCGCCCACCACCAGCGTCCCCGTCGTATGAATCTCGCCTTCCAAGCGGCCATCGACTCGCACGGTGCCTTCGAAGTGGACGATGCCCTTGAAGTTGGCGCCCTTCCCCAGGAAGGTGAAGTTCTCGTCTTCCACAATCGATGCACCCACGGTCTTCTTTTCAGCGCTGGACCACATGATGGCTGCCTCCTGTCAGACGGTTCATACGACGGTGCCGCAGCACCCGTTTCCTATTTCCGGTCGCCGAGAAGGGCTTCTGCGGTCACGTTGAGCG
>CAYUYE010000033.1:0-22931 GCA_964449255.1 uncultured Nitrospira sp.
GCCGGCCTTTGGAGCCGGCTACCTAGGTTCGATTCCTAGTCCCCCAGCCATTTTCTTGTCGTCGCTAGGCTGTCGAGAGCCGGCCATCCCAGCCGGCTCTCGTTATTTTGAGTGCGCGATCTGTCCTGACCAAGAGGGACCGCTTTCGGTATGGACGAACAAACGGGCGCCGGCGCATCCAATTTTGTCAGAGAACTGGTTGTGCAGGACCGCGCGGCGGGGAAACATGGTGGTCGCGTCGCCACGCGGTTCCCGCCGGAGCCCAACGGCTACATTCACATCGGTCATGCGAAGTCGATCTGCCTCAATTTTGGACTGGCCGCGGACTTCGGCGGGAGCTGTAACCTGCGCTTCGATGACACGAATCCCACCACCGAAAACGTTGAGTACGTCGAATCGATCAAGGAGGATGTCCGCTGGCTCGGCTTCTCCTGGGCTCAAGAACTCTACGCCTCCGACTATTTCGAACGTCTCTTTGAGTGCGCCCTTCGCCTGATTCACAAGGGCACGGCCTACGTCGACAGTCTTAATGCTGACCAAATTCGAGAATTTCGGGGCACCTTAACGGCACCCGGCAGGGACAGCCCCCATCGGACCCGCGGGCGTGAAAAAAGCTTGGATCTCTTTCAACGAATGCGGGCCGGCGAGTTTCCCGACGGCGCCCACGTGCTGCGGGCCAAAATCGACATGGCCTCCCCGAATCTCAACCTCCGAGACCCGATCTTGTATCGCATTCGCCGAGCACACCACTATCGGACTGGCGATACATGGTGTATCTACCCCACGTACGACTATGCCCATCCGTTGTCGGATGCCTTCGAGGGGATCACGCACTCCATCTGCACGCTGGAATTTGAGGATCATCGGCCGCTCTATGATTGGGTCGTGCGAGAAGCCGAGGCCCAGAGCACTCCGCAGCAGATCGAATTCGCCCGCCTCAACCTGACGCACACCGTCATGAGTAAGCGAAAGTTGCTGCGGCTGGTGGAAGAGAAGTACGTGACCGGGTGGGACGATCCGCGATTGCCAACCATCAAGGGACTGCGGAGGCGTGGGTATACGCCTGAAGCCATCCGTGCCTTCTGCGAGCACATCGGCGTGTCGAAGCGTGACTCGATCGTGGAGATGCCCTTGCTCGAGTCCTTCATCCGTGAGGATTTGAACAAGCGTGCGCTGCGTGTGATGGGTGTGCTGAACCCGCTCCGTGTCGTGATCGAAAACTACCCCGAAGGGCAGGTGGAGCAGCTCGAGGCAATCAACAACCCCGAAGATCCCTTGGCGGGAACGCGACGGGTGCCGTATTCTCGCGTTCTGTACATCGAGCAGGACGACTTTCGCGAGAATCCGCCGAAGGATTTTTTTCGGCTCACTCCCGATCGTGAGGTCCGTCTGCGGTACGCCTATATCATCAAGTGCGTGGGCTTCACCAAGGATGAGCGAACTGGCGCCATCACCGAACTGCGCTGCACCTATGATCCCGAAACGCGAAGCGGTGGGAGTGGCGCCTCGCGCAAGGTCAAGAGCACGATTCACTGGGTGTCCGCGGCCCACGCGCTGCCCGCAGAAGTCCGTCTCTATGATCATTTGCTGACGGAGGCGGTTCCCGCGGAAGATGACGGCAAAGACTTTCTGAGCGCATTGAATCCGAACTCGCAGCAAGTCCTGACACAGTGCCAAGTGGAACCGAGTTTGTCGGGCGCGAAACCCAGCACGTCGTATCAATTTGAGCGGCAAGGGTACTTTTGCGTGGACCCTCAGTCGAGCGCGGGGCGGCTGGTCTTCAATCGCACCGTGGCACTTCGGGATGCCTATGCCAAGTCAAAGTCCAAAACTGCGTAGGTAATTTTGGGGTTGACCTTCCCCGGCTGATCTGTTAGTAGTCACTCTATCCTACAACGCGCTCTTCTGCGCGGACTCCTGTTACAGCAAGACACCATGGACAAACTCCTTCGACAAGAATGGACGCGGCGTTCTTTTTTCCAAGTAGGCTTGGTGGGAACGGCCATCGCTGTTGGCCGAATGCTGTGGCCTTCCCCGGTGTTGGCACGCCAATTTCCGGAGGGACGACTCCTGCTCTACAACGCGCATACGAGCGAGCGGCTGGATATTACCTATCGAGATGGCCAAGGGCGCTATGACCGTGCGGCCATCGAAGACCTGAACAGTTTCATGCGGTGCCATTACTCAGGCAAAGTGGCGCGAATGGATTTGCGAGTCATCGAAATCCTGAATACCATCCATAAACAGGTAGGAAGCGACAAAGAAATCATCCTCCACTCGGCCTATCGCTCTCCTGAGTACCATACCTACCTGGTGAAGCATAACCGCCGCGCAGCACGGCACAGCTTCCACGTCTCGGCACAGGCCATCGATTTTCACGTTGAAGGTAGCTCCCTTCGTGAAATCCGCCAGGCCGCTCTGCGTGTGGGGCAGGGTGGGGTTGGGTACTATCCTCGCAAGCAGTTTCTCCACATCGACAGCGGCCCATTCCGGTACTGGTAGTTCTCCCCTCGGATACAGTCTCTCGATTCCCTCAGTAGCTTGGGCACCTCCGCACGCCGGTAGCGGTCTCTTGTCCAAAAAATCAACAGGTTACGGCCACACCTCCCAGCGATTTCACGTTCACGGGAAGTTCAGCGGATTCCCCTAAGCCCTCCAAAAGATGGCGGATTTCCTACCCAAGCAGGGATGGGCAGAGAGCCTTGTGTCAGCCATGATGGCACATATCGCCCAATACGTAGTTGATGCGGTTCTGGCAGGGGAGCCATGCCGCGGACCACCCGACGAGGAGGGAGATCAAGTGAAGCCATCATGCTCATCGTCGACCAACGCACAACGGCCGAACGGCAGTTGGCATCTCGGCAGCGGATTCTGGCCGATGCTCCTTCTCGGATTTATCACTGGCTGCCTCATCGCCTTCACGCTGACGGGGTGTATTGGAGGCGGGGGCTCGCCAGGAGCTCCTCCAACCGCCGGCAATCTGAGTGCGCTGGAGGTAAAGTCCGGCGGTCAGAGTTTTGCCCTCGCGCCGTCCTTCGATCCTGGTCGACTCGACTATACGGTGACGGTTGGAAGCAACATCTCATCGGTAACCATTGTTGCGACGGTCGCGGACTCCAGAGCTACTCTGAAGATCAACAACCAATCGGCCACCTCAGCGCAGGCGTTCGGCCCATTTAGTCTCAACGTTGGAAGCAATCCCCCGGTGCTGATCTCGGTCGATGGGCCTGGTGCGTTCCAAACCTACACGGTCACGATTACCCGGGCGGTGACCACGAGTCTGTCCCAGCTTGCGGTGTCGGCCGGCACGTTGATTCAGGTAGGAACCAATCAATCGGGCTATACCCCCTCGGTGCTTGCCTACACGGTACAGGCGCCGTTCACGACGACGACCACCACAGTCACACCAACCGTGGCGGATGCCGCGGCCTCGGTGACCGTGAACGGAGCGGCTGTTCCTTCGGGCCAAGCATCACAACCCATCGCGCTTGCTGTTGGTCAAACGGTCATCACGGTCGTCGTGACTGCACCTGGCGTTCCCTCGACGGCTTACACCATGACGATCACGCGGCAACAGGGGTCGACCAATGCCAATCTCGGGGCCCTCACGATCTCGCCTGGTGCGCTCTCACCGGGGTTCAACGCTGTCACGCTCAGTTACACCGCGAGTGTAACGAACCCCACGTCGAGTCTCACTGTCACGGCCACGGTCCAAGACCCGACGTCTTTACTTCAGATCAACAATCAATCCTGGCCATCTGGTCAGCCCTTCACCTTCAGTAATCTCGTGGTCGGACCGAATCCAATTACGATTACCGTGGTGCCCCAGACTGGAACTCCCAAAGTCTATCTCGTGACCGTGACCCGCCTCGCACCCGGCAATGTGAACCTGAATGCGTTGTCGGTGAATGCCGGAACGCTCACGCCGGCGTTCGTACCTCCCGGCATCCCTGGTCCCTCCGGGTATTCTGTGAATGTCCTGAACAACGTCCCGAGCATCACCGTCACGGCCGGTGCACAGGACGGCAGCTCTTCTCTGACGATCAATGGGCAGGCCACCGCTGCCTTGACGGTCAACCCCTTGCCTGTCGGGAACACCGTCTTCACGATCGTAGTAACCGCGAATCCTGCTGGGAACTCGCAAACGTATACGGTGACGGTTTCAAAATCCGCGACAGGCAACGCCACCCTGGGGAGCCTGTCGCTCAAATCAACACCAAGTGGACAAGCCGTCGCCCTTGCTCCCGTGTTTAGCCCAACGACCCTCACCTACACGGCGAATGTCGCCAGTTCGTCCGTCGGTGTTGAGGTCACGGCCATAGCCGCGGTGCCTGGAGCTGCGACGGTCACCATCAATGGACTTGCGTCTCCGCAGACCATCGTGCCGACGGTGACGGGGACCCCAGTTTCGATCGTGGTGACCTCGGCGGCTGGGAACAATCAGACCTACAACTTGACCATCACGAAGAACAGTGCCGACCTTGCCAGCCTGGCGGTTACGGCAGGGTCCGTTGGCTATCCACTCACGCCCACCTTTGACAGCGGCACCCTTGCCTATGCAGTCACGGTCGCGCCGCTCACCCCTCAAGTCGAAGTCACTGCCGTGGGAACTCTCGGTGCGACGGTCCTAGTCAATGGGACCCCTCCTGGACTTGGCGGACAAGTCACCGTGCCGCTGACGGGCCCCGCAACCTTTATTGCGGTCACGGTGACGCCGTCCACGGGCCCGCCCAATACGACATACAACCTCACCGTCAACCGTTAGGAACGAGATTCGTCTAAGGACAGGATAGGGGGAGACGCGCAATGACTGATCGATCATCGAGGCAGGGGAGTTGGGATCATGACGGCCCCGCTTGGTTGCGACAGTGTTTTCTCTTCACGATTCTCTGTGGCGTGGTTGTTTCGTGCATTCCAGATAGTGAAACGCCGGCGCCCAGCGCGTCGCCGGCCGATCTCAAGGGAATGGAGCTTTCAGCAGGACCGCTCCAGCCGACCTTCGTCCCAGCAAACGCGAAGTACGATGTGCTCGCGCCGAATTCCACGACCACGACAACCGTGACTGCCTCGACGGCCGACGCCAATGCCAGGTTGATGATTAACAATCAACCGGCGACGTCGGGCCAGGCATTCGGTCCGATCACACTCGACTCCGGCCCAACGCCCATCGTGGTATTGGTTGAGCCACCAGGAACCGTCCCTCCGAAAAGCTATACCGTTGTCGTCACACATGGAGGAAACGCCAATCTCGCAAGCCTCATTGTCACCCCCGGAACCCTTGCGCCACCGTTCAGCGCCACCACCCTTCCCTACACGGTCGATATCGTCAATAGCACGTTGAGCGTTACCGTGCGGGCGACTGTCCAGGAGCCTACTTCGTCGATGACGATCAACGGCACCGTTGTCGCATCCGGCGCCCCCTTCGTCGTGGGCGGATTACAAGTGGGGGCGAACCCCATTACGATTCGTGTCCGGGCCGTTGGTGGCGCGGTGCAAGACTATGTAGTGACGGTCAACCGGGCCGCAACCCCCTCCACGGACGCCAGCCTCTCTTCCGCGCAGGTTAGTGCCGTTGTTGCGGGGACTACTCGAGCGCTGGTGTTGTGTCCTTCGTTCAGTCCCACCGTGACCAGCTATTCCGTGACACCGGTCCCCAATGGGACGACCGCGGTCTCTGTAGTCGCCAACACAGCCAGTCTTCTGGCGACCCTTCGCGTGAACGGGCAGCAGGTTACATCGGGACAATCCGTATCAGTCCTACTCCCCAATGCGGGCAACCACAAATTCGAAATTGCCGTGACGGCCCAAGCGGGCAACTCACGCACCTACACCTTCACCATCGAGCGCGCCTCAGTCCCATCCGGCAATAGCAGTCTTGGGGCACTGACCCTCTCGGCTGGCTCCCTGTCTCCAGCGTTCTGCCACAACACGACCGCTTACTCCGTGACGACCAGTCAGGCCAGCACGACGGTCACTGCGATCGTGGCCGATCCCGCCGCGATCCTTCGAATCAACGGTGCCATCACCCCATCCGGGCAACCCTCCATGCCGATCCTCTTGGGGCAGGGACGAAATGTGATTCCCGTCACGGTGACTGCGCAAAACGGAAGCGTGACGAGTTACACCCTTATCATCACGCGCTCCTGACCGGTCTCGCTCCGGCTGCGCTGTCGTATGGCGGCGCAGCCCTTCCTCATCTTTCCTCAAGCTTGAATGTTGTGCGTTCTTCCGTGAGGCACACCCCGTCCTGCACCCCTCCAGCAGGTTCCCGCTGATCCCTGTCGCCCCCTGGTGAGTCCTCGGGATCGGCTTTAGATAGCCATTCGTAGAATTGGGAGTGTTTCGTGAAGCGCGATGGGAACCTGGTTGAAAACTCTGAAATACGTGTATTCCGGCTCCCACTGCGGGTTTGTCCCGACTTGAATTCGAAAAAAGCGCCCAGTAACATACGTCGCCCCTACAACAAGGCGTCACGACGGAAACTCGGCACGGGAGTCACACTCGAACGCCCAGCTCAGCATGACGGACAGGAGGGTGGGATGGTATCGGCTTTCGAGGTGACAGGAACGGTGTCCGGGAATTCGGGCTCGAGTAGGGGCACGTTTGCGACTCGCGCGGTGGCGCTGCTCGCTGCCCTCCTCCTCGGGACCGGATGTATCCCTTCTTCTGACAACCCAGGGGTTCCGGGGGAGGCAGCCAACCTCTCGGCACTGGAACTCACCGATTCGGCGCAACAGAAGATTGGGCTCTCTCCTTCCTTTTCCGGCAATACGACCGGCTACACCGCGGATGTCGGCGGCGCCGTTTCATCGTTAACGATCAAGGCGACCGTACCAAGCCCCGGCAACACTACCATTCGGCTCCAACAGGGCAACGATCCACCGTCTACGCAGGTCTCTGGACAACCGTCCAACCCCATCACGCTCAACGCCGGGGCCAACAGCATCACCATCACGGTGGATGCCCCTGGGGCCACGAAGGCCTATTTGATCACAGTCAATCGCGGGGCGAATGCCAATCTCCAAACCCTCCAGCTTTCCGCAGGTGGCTTGTCGCCGGCCTTTGCGCCAGCCACAACGAACTATACCGCCACCACGGGCTTCGGCACCCAATCGACAACAGTTACGGCAACGCTGGCCGATAGCACCGCTCGATTTACTGTGAATGGAGCAGCAGGAACTTCTGGTCAGCCGTCGGCACCGATCCAGTTGAGTACGGGTGCGACGACTATCTCGATCGTGGTCACAGCGACCAACGGAACGACGAGGGCCTATACGGTGGTCGTCAGTCGCGCGGGTACGTCTGATCTGGCAGATCTGAAAGTATCCGGCACAAGTGTCCCCTCGTTTGATCCCGGCCAGACCAGCTATGCCGTGTCGGTGCCGTCTAGCGCAAGCACGGTGGGGATCACGCCTGTTGCAGCCGATAGCTCGGCTTCGATTACGATCAATGGTCAGTCCGTGAACTCCGGGCAAACGTTCCCGGCCTTACTCAATATCGGTGCCAATCCCTTTAGCATTGTGGTGACCGGCCCCGGTGTCCCGGCGAAGACGTATTCACTCACGATCACCCGCGCTCAGGCATCAGCCAATAATAGTCTCTCGAACCTGACGGTGAATCCGCCAGGTGGAACGGTGCCTGGATTCTCGCCGAACAATTCCGGCCCCTACACGGTGAATGTGGGGAGCGGTGTCACCAGCGTGACCGTGGCTGGGGCGTTAGCAGACGGCTCGGCTCGCATGGAGATCAATAATCAGCCCGCCGAGTCCGGACAAGGCATCAGTGTGCAATTGTCCGCACCGCCCCCCAGCTCAACACCCATCAATGTCACGGTGGTGGCGGAAAATGGAAACGCGCGGACCTACACCGTCCTCGTCAATCGGGCTGCGGCGGCATCGGGCAATGCCAATCTACAGAGCTTGGCATTGCCGCCTGCCTCCATCAGCTTCAACCAGGCCACACTGACCTACAATACGTCCGTTGCCAATAGTGTTGGGGCAGTCACCGTGAATGCCGTCGTTGCGGATCCGAGTGCGACAATGCGTATCAATGGTCAGCAGGTGGCCTCGCCATCGAACCTGAATGTGCCGCTGAACGTTGGGAACAATACCATCAACATTCAGGTTACCGCTCCGGCAGGGAATTCGCAGACCTATCAGGTGAATGTGACCAGAGGCGCTGCCGCATCGAGCGATGCGACCCTTTCGAACTTGGTCGTGACACCACCTGGAGGGACGGTGCCCAACTTTAGCGGCAGCAACTCCGGCCCTTACACTGTGACAGTGCCCTTTGGCACCTCCAGCGCTACGGTAACGGTGACGCGATCCAATGGGAATGCCGCGGTTTTCATGGATGGAGTGCAAGGCACATCCCGTATCTACAATAGCCTACCGGTGACCGCCACCATCCTCGTCATTGCGCAGGATACGGTGACGAACAAGTCCTACACGGTCAACATCAATGTGGCCGCTGGCTCAAGTAACGCAAGTCTTTCAAGTTTGACGGTCACACCGGGAGGGACTTGCAACTTGTCGAGTCTTCCTTGCAACGTGACGATTCCCAACGCAACGACTTCTGTGAACATTGCGGCAACGAAGGCAGATGCCTCGGCCAACATGACAGGTGCGGTAACGGCTCCCCCAGGGACGCCCGGTGGACAGAACTCTCTCCCCACAAACGGAACCGGTCCCTTCCCATTTACTATCACCGTGACGGCTCAGGCTGGTAACTCGCAAAGCTATCAAATAAACGTGACCAAGCAAGCCGCGATTGGTAACAACAATCTTCAGAGCTTGGCGGTGTCACCTTTGGTTGCACCGGGCTTGTCTCCCGCGTTTAGCCCTAGCGTGACGGCTTACAGTGGCAACGTGCTCAGTGCGACGTCAGGCGTCACAGTGACCGCTGCACCGCAAGACTCGGCGGCAACCGTGTCCATTACCCCGACGCCCGTGATGGGAGTTGTTCCACTGGCACTGGCCGGGCAGAAAACAGAAATTGCCATCGTCGTGACGGTGGCCAACGCCACGCCTAAAACCTACTCGGTCACCATTACGCGCCCCTAGTCTTTGGCCTACAGAGGTACATGGTCAAAAACAAGTAGTTCTGCTCGCTTTCCAAGGCGCATACCATCCGCAAACTGGCCCCAGTTGCCATTTCATACGGAATGCACGTACACTACAGCCCCTTGGGCGATGAGGAGACAATTACTTACTGTTCTGGCGTCCTGTCGGGGAGGATTCATGAGTGCAGCATCTCCCAAATCGGTACCGTCCGCTCAGCCAATCCGTGCCCGTTGCTCGGCGTGGGCGGTAATTGCCGGCCTGGGCGTCTTGCTGGCGGCCTGCATTCCCGATAGCGAGACGCCGCCTTCCCCCGGTGCATCCGGTCCCCTGGCCTCCCTTCAGGTTTCCGCCGGTCCATTGACTCCAGGATTTAGTCCGTCCCAAGACCAGTACGAAGTCACGTCCCCCAACAACGTGACCCAGACGACGATTGTGGCGACCACCGCGGAGACGGGCGCCCGACTCACGATCAACAATCAGACGGCAATCTCTGGGCAGCAGTTCGGCCCCATCCCGCTCGAGGTTGGAGGCAACAATATATTGTTGATCGTGGAGCCGCCGGGCAACCAGCCCCCCAAAAGCTATACGGTCGTGGTGACGCGAGCCGGGGTGGCCGACTTACGCGCGCTCGACATCTCGGCGGGCAATCTGTCGCCGGCATTTGCCCCCCAAACGACGAGCTATGCGGTGGCGGCCGCGAACGGGATGGTGTCCACGATGGTCACGGCGAGCCTGTCCGATCCAGCCTCGTCGCTTCGCATCAACAATCAACAGGCGACCTCAGGGGTGGCGTTCGGGCCCATCCCGCTGAACCTCGGAGCGAATCCGATCACCCTGACGGTCTCGGCGCCGGACGGAACAGCCAAGGTCTACACCGTGACCGTGAACCGGGCCGGCCCCGGCAATGCCAATCTCGGCGGCTTGGTGCTGTCGGCAGGCGCCCTGAGTCCGGCATTCAGCCCGGAAACGACTGCCTATAGCCTGACAGTGCCCAACGCGACGGCGACCACAACCGTGACGGCGGTGGTGCAGGTACCGACATCGACTCTGACCATTAATGGAGCATCCGCAACCTCGGGCGCGGCCTTTGGGCCGCTCAATCTCAACGTTGGCAATAACCTGGTTACGATTGATGTCCGGGCGAACGACGGCGTGACCCGCAAGACGTATACCGTTACGATCACGCGCGCAGCCCCGCCGCTCTCGAATAACGCGAATCTAGCTGGATTGACACTCTCCGTGGGCGCATTGACTCCGGCGTTCAATCCAGCGACTCAGAGCTATAGCCTCTCGGTCCCGAATACCACCACGGCCACGACCGTGACCGCGACCGTCCAGGGACCCGGCGCGACGATCACGGTCAATGGGACGTCGGTTGGATCTGGCGTGCCCTCCGGTGCCATTGGTCTCAATGTGGGGGCCAATTCCATCATCGTCCTTGTTCGTGCGCAGGATGGTGTGACGACCAAGCCCTATACGGTGACTGTGACTCGCGCGGCCCCCGCGCCTTCCAACAATGCAAATCTTTCGGGCATTGTCGTGAGCGCAGGGGGAACCCTACGGCCGACGTTTAACCCGAATACGACGAGCTACGACATCAATCCGCCCGGCACACCATTGACGACCTTCATTACGGCGACCGTGCAGGGGCCCGGTGCCACATTGACGATTAACGGGGCAGCCGCCACCTCCGGTGTTCCATTTGGCCCCATTGTGCTATCCACCAGAGGGGACACGCGGGTGACCATCATCGTACGCGCACAAAATCTAGTGACTACCAGAACCTACACCGTCGATGTCGAGCGATAGTGGAAAGCGTGGCTGGCAGGGTTGTGTTGGTCGATTCGTCTATGGCATAGTCAACATAGTGGTTGGCGCGTGTCACAGGTCCCAATGTCCCTACCGGGAACCGTGGTTGAGGGCAGCCCTGTGCGCGTTGTTCTTTCCGTTGCTGCTGATCGGTTGTATCCCCGATTCAGGGACGCCTCCCGTTCCAACAACTGCTGCCGATCTCGCTTCGCTCGAAATCAGTGCCGGCGCGCTTTCTCCCGCTTTCTCGGGTGCCGTCGACAAATACAACGTCGCCGTGTCCAGTACCATCACGTCCACCATGGTTAAGGCATCCCCTGCGCAGTCGGATGCGAGCCTTCAGATCAACAATCAGCCGGCGACGGCCGGCCAATCCTTTGGTCCCATCCCATTGGCGAATGGCGCGAATCCCATTTCGATCGTCGTCACCCCCAGGGGCAGCGACCCCAAGAGCTACCTCGTGACGGTTGTGCGTGGGGCGAATGCGGATCTTTCTGCACTCTCGTTCTCGGCCGGGCCACTGTTGCCTGGCTTTACCCCGGCCGGGGTCGACTATACCGTCTCCGTACCGAACTCGGCCGCACAGACCACGATCACCGCGACCGTGGCCCAACCGGGGTCGACGATTACCGTCGACGGGGCTGCGGTGCCCTCTGGTCAGCCCTTCGGCCCGCGCCCGCTGAACGTCGGGGCGAACACGTTTACGATTCTCGTCCGAGGGGCCGATGGTATCAGTTCCAAAACCTACAGCGTGGTGGTGACCCGCGCGGCTTCATCCAACGCCAATCTTGCGGCGCTCCAGGTCTCCCCCGGCCTCATCGCTCCCGCATTCAACCCGGCGGTGGTGGCCTATAATGTGACGGGCACGGGGTTGTTCACCGCCAACGTTGTTGTGCTGGCCACCGCGCAGGACGCCGCTGCCACATTGTCCATTAACGGCCAAGCCGCCCAATCCGGGCGGGCCCTCGCGGTGCCGATTGGGATCGGCGTCACGATCATTCCGGTTGTCGTACGGGCGCAAGATACCGTGACGGTGCAAGCCTACACGATACGGGTGACCCGGCCATAATATGGGGCGCGTGATCTCCCACATGGCCGCTCGCCTGCTCTGGTCGTGCGGCGGTGCGACTGCGGTGTTGATGGGCGTGCTGGTCGGCTGTATTCCCGACAGCGAAAATGCCACCCCGCCCGATGACAGCCGCGCGCTGCTGTCGTCGCTCGAATTGACCACGAGCGGCTCTTCTCCTCCCCCGGCGCTGTCTCCCCAGTTCGATCCGAAAAAGTTCTCCTACAGCGTGACGGTCCCGAATTCGGCCACCGCGGTGACCGTGAAGGCGGCGGTCGCAGACCCTCAGCGAGCGACGCTCAAGGTGAACAATCAGGTCGTCCCGTCTGGGCAGGGCGTCGCGATCGATAATCTGACCATCAGCGGTCCCCCGCGCTCCGTCGTTCTGCTCGTGGAGGAAACCGGGGCCGGAGGGGCCACGAAGACCTACAATTTGTTGATTACCCGGGCAGCCTCGCCGTTGGCGGATCTGGCCGAACTCAAGGTTAGTGCCGGCGGCCTCAAACCGCCCTTCGATCCACAAGCGTCGGCCTATACGGTCGAAACGGGGAACTCCACTACGACGACGACGATCAGTGCCACGGCCGTCGAATCCACAGCGGTCGTCACGATCAATGGACAAACGATTCCGGTGGGGCAATCGTTCGGACCAGCCAGCCTGGCGCTGGGGGCCAATCCGTTCACAATCAAGGTGACACCCCCGGGCGGAACTGCGAAGGAATATAGCGTGGTGGTCATCCGAGGGGCGTCGGGCCTTGCGGATCTGGCATCACTCCAAGTTTCGGCAGGCCAGCTCTCGCCGGCCTTTAGCCCCGACACGTTGAACTATACGGTGTCTACGCAAAATGCCACGGCGCAAACGACCGTCACGCCGCTGGCCGCCGATGCCACGGCGCGTGTCACGGTCAATGGGCAGGCCGTCGCCAACGGGACCGCCTCTCCAGCGATCGCGCTGCCGATTGGAGAAACGCCCATTACCATCGTCGTGACCGCACAAGATGGGAAAACCTCCCGCACCTATGGGGTCCGTGTCACGCGGCCGCAGTCGAGCAACAACAATCTGGCGGGGCTGAGCGTTTCGGCCGGCGCCCTCTCCCCAGGCTTTTCTGTCGGCAATCTTTCGTATTCACTCACCGTGCCCAGCACCGTCCCGAGTACGACGGTCACGCCGATCGTGGAGGATTCGACCGCCACCGTAAGCGTCAACGGCGCGCCGACTCCGTCCGGCCAGCCGTCGCCAGCGATTCCGTTAGCCGTTGGCGCGAATTCCATCACGGTCGCGGTCACGGCGCAAAACGGGACGGTCAAGAACTACGTCGTGACGATTACCCGAACGGCGAACGCTAATTTGTCAGGACTCACCGTCTCGGCCGGCGGTCTGTCCCCCGGCTTTAATGGAGACGTGACGAATTACACTGTCGCGGCTCCGAACGCCAACGCGACGACCACGGTCGCGGCCACGGCCGCCGACTCGACCTCGACGATCACCATCAACGGCCAGGCGGTCGCGTCGGGTCAAACCTTCGGGCCGGTGCCACTCGTGGTCGGTCCCAATACCTTTACCGTCATCGTGACCGCGGCGGGGGGAGTCGCCACGAAGACCTATACCATCGCGGTGACGCGCGCTGCCTCCTCCAATGCCAATCTGGCCGGGTTGCAGGTCTCGCCGGGCATCATGACCCCGGCCTTTGCACCTGGGATATTTGCCTATACGGTCGGCACCGTTGGGCTCTTCACCCCGCAGGTGAACGTGGTTGCCGCGGTCCAAGACCCGACGGCCACGCTCACGATCAACGGCCAGGCGGTGGCGTCCGGGGGAGCCTTGCCAGTCCCAATCATCATTGGAGCTACGTCGATTCCCGTCATCGTGCGCGCACAAGACACCGTGACAGCCCAAACCTACACGATCACGGTAACGCGTCCCTAGCCAACACAGACGAGTGTCAATCGTCACTCGTCATTCGTTTCAGGACGTGTGGTGGTCGGTGTGTGCGTGTATAGGATCTTCGTACGAGTGACGCAGGCCGCGAATTGTCCATTCACTCCAATCGTTCCACGCGCACGCCCAATAGCCGAATCGCCTTGCGCCGCGGATTTTCCCGCAGATCCAGGAAGGGGAGGAACAGCTTCAGAGCTTCGGCGTGCAGCGCGCGAGCGTTCGCGGTAGGGGCGGCCAGGGAATGAGTTCGCGAGTGGGTTTCAAAATCGGCGAAGCGGACGGTCAGGACGACGGTTCGAAATGACGTGAACCCTTCGTCATTGAATCGGGACATGACACCTCGACACAAGTCGGCGAGTCGCTCGATCAGAAAGGTCGTCTCGCGTGTATCGTGGGCGAAGGTCTCTTGCTCGCCGATTGATTTCGGCGTCCATTCGGCCGAGACCGGGTCGTCGTCCCTTCCTCGGACACGATCGTAGAGTTCAGCCCCACGCTTGCCGAAGAACTCGGCCAGCCGTTCCCGCGACCATGCTCGGAGCTCACGAACGATGGTCACGCCCTGGCCTGCGAGGGCGGCGTCGGTTTTTGGCCCGATGCCTGGCATTGTTCGAACGGGCAGGGGAGCGAGAAACCCATCCACAGCGGCGTCATCTACCGCGGTGAGGCCGTCCGGCTTCTGGATGCCGGAGGCAATTTTCGCGACCAGTTTGTTGGGCCCCAGCCCGACTGACACGGTGAGATGTTCCGTTTCACGTATGGTCTGCTTGATACGGCGGCAGACGGCGGTCGCTTCCGCAAAACTGCCGCTGGCGCTCAAGTCGAGATAGGCTTCATCGATGCTGGCCGGCTCCACCACCGCGGCGAATCGCCCCAGGAGGCCCATGATGCGAGCTGACACCGTCCTGTACTGCATCATGTTTGGGCGCAGGAAGACGACGGGCGGCTGTCCGCGCCGGCGTGCAGCTTCCGACAGGCGCCAGGCCTGCGAGATGGGCAACGCCGAGTGGAGTCCGTAGGCCCGGGCTGGGTAATTCGCGGTCGACAGAACCCCACGCCCCCGGCCCCCTTGCGGATCGGCGCCGATGGCGATCGGGCGCCCCCGTAATTCAGGACGATCGCGTTCCTCAATCGCCGCGAAGAAGGCATCCATATCGACATGGGCCACGATTCTCATGCATGACTCTCAGGATGGTGCACGCACGACGGGCGCAGGGGAGTGGCGTCAATTGGTTGGGGGCAGCGCGGCCTGAATGACGTGGAAGTCCTTTTGCGCCACCACTTGTCGGTCGACCGACAAACGAAACTCGTATCGGCCGGGGGCCGGGAACACCAGGGCGGGTATGTTGATACCGAAATCGGAGATTTGCAGTCGGTCGGTGATTTCGACGCCGGGCAGGCTCGCCTTTGCCACCAGCTGGTCCGTATTCAGGTAGACCAGGTCGATATCGAACTGATACGTCCCCTGCGCGTCGGTGAGGCAGAAGTAGAGCCCCAGATGGGGGTGCTGGAACGGGAAGACCGGCGCCTGCAGATGCGTGAACAGGCCGATCAGGCTTTTTTTTCTCGTCATGCTGTCTTCAATGACCGTGTCGCAGACGAGAAGCGCTTGCACGCTGGGTTTGACGAGGTCGGTCATGCGTCGGAGCGAGAATCGCTTGGAGAACGGGGCATGTTTCGGTAGAGTGGAGGAGACGTGAAAACCAAAGGCCCGACCGGAGCACATCCCCGGGCCGCCATGAGGAACCCCGGTTCATGACCGAACGTCGAGTGCCGCGTCTTCCCAGCCGAATTCGCGCCTTCTTTTCCGGTGGTGAGATCGAGGGGGAAGGGGAGGCGCGGGACCTGTCCAAAATGGGCTGTCGGATCGCCTCCGACACCGTTCCTGCCGTCGGCCACGAGGTCGAAATCCAACTGTTCTCCAAAGACTTCTCCTGGCCCTTGAAGATCGGGACGGCGATCGTGCGGTGGGTGGCCTCCGATTCGTTCGGAGTCGAATTCCTCGCCCTTGGCTCCGCGCAGCGCGAACGCCTGCGCCAATTGATTGCCGGGCGGCAACACCTCGGGGTCGACAGCCGCTCGAAAGTTAGCCAATAATCACCGGCCCGCCGCGACACTCGCGGACATCCCCAAACAACGACATCGAAGTGCCGATCCGGCACACGTGCGGGGTGACCTCCACCAATTCGCCGCGGTGGGTGTGGAACTGCCCGCGCACCAATTCAAGGCGACCATTGGCCTGGCCGCGGATCTCCAGGACGACGTCACCGGTCTGTCGTTCCAGGACCTTGAGCCAAGGGCCTTCTTGGAATCCGGCCGCGGTCGGGGAACTGGTGTGGAGCACGAAGCGTTCGTGATCGTTGAACGCCCAACGGTTGCGGCGCAGATGGGCCAATTGTCCGGCATTGGCGTCATAGAAATCCATGGTCAGGAGAATCTGCGTTGGCGTCTGCTCGATGACCAGTTGCTCCTTGCCGTGCAGCTTGATCACGCCGTTGGTATTACGCAGGTTGTTGGAACCGACATTGATTTCCACGGTACGGGGCCCTTCGTGGCTTGCGGCTGTCAGTGGTAAGAGAGTCTGCAATCGAGAGGATAATGCGCGCCGGAATATTATCGCAAAACCGGCGCGGGCACCAGAGGAGAATCGTCGTCTAGGGCGTGGGGGGACCTTCGCCAGCAGAATTAGCGGCGGTGACGCAGACGCGGAGGGTCATGGGCGAGGGAGTTCCGCGCGGCAACCAGAGCTGACGCCGCACGTGGCCTCCTCCTCCGACCGTCGTGGCACTGTGTTTGGTGTATTCCCGAGCACCATGCCCGTCATCCAGGTAAATCGTGGTATGCGAGAGGGTGTGGAGGGGCGCGCCGTCGATTTGTGTGCCGGGCTCATCATACTCGACGAGAAACGGAGCCGAGGTGTCCTTCAGCGTGATCTGAACCGTGGGAGGACAAGATCGCGGGGTGGTTGTGTACTCGTCGAAGAATGAGACGCAGCCCATGAATCCTGCGACGGCAGACAACGCGAAGAAACCAGTGGCCCTGCGAGGGAAACGGCACCGCTGATTGCCTGCCGACATCGGCTCACTGTAGTCCTCCCGGTGCCATGCTGCAAGCCCATTGCCGCGCCCATTTCATGGGGATGTGAGGTCGATCAATCTACCGGCGAGAATAGTGGCTGCCTTGTCATGGGCGGAGAAAAAGCACGGAGCCGCCTTTCGGCCTTGCCGCCCTTTCTCGTCGCCCGCCGAGAAACCCCTCCAGTGGTTATCCCTGGGCCGGAAGGATCTCTCACGGTCTGTCCTGGTGACCCCTTGCCCGGTCGCTTCCAATGACACTCGATGCTGTGCTAGATTTCCCACCTCACGCCGGCTGTAATGGTCCCATCGTCTAGCCTGGCCTAGGACGGAGCCCTCTCAAGGCTCAGACACGGGTTCGAATCCCGTTGGGACCACCACCCCGAGCTTGCTTGGCGGGAGCCTCCTCTTCCATTTCGGCGACCCGCGAAACACCAACAGTAATCTGTTGACCATCCCTTGCTTGGCGTGTGCGGCGGCTCTTCCGGCGCAGCCGTCCTCTTTGCGCCGCCGGATAAACACCGCCAGGGATGATTTCTCGACTTCGTGTGATCGGCGGGCTCTTCAGGCGAAGCCTCTCTTCGTATTCGCCCGCCGAGAGATACCACGATTCTGTGCCGAATCGTCTCTCTGCTTGGCGGGAGCCTCCATACCAACCTTCGGTTGATCGGCGCGCGCTTCATCGTCCCATCGTAACGGGGCGCGCCGAGAAACACCTTCAGTCAGGTTCCTTCGAGTCGCTTCACAACTGCTGCGTGTGGTGATACTGAAGGAAAGATGAACAGCCCGTCTTGCCTGGTTGGCTTCTTGCTGCGTCGAGCGTTCCCATACTGGCCAGGTCTTGTCGCGTTCGCGACGATCCCGCTGGGGATTCTCTTCACAGCGTCCTGGCACCGCGGGTCCGGCGCGATGCTCGGCGATTCACGCGGGTGGTGGATGTTCCTGCTCCCCTACGTTCTCCACGCGGGCGTGGCCGGCATTGGCGTGGCAGCGGATCGAAAAGGCCGCGTGGCACTCGCGATTGCCTCCACATTTGTGCTCGGCCTGGGAGGGCTGGAGGCACAGGCGGACTTCAGGGAAATGACCGGGATGGGTGGGATCTTTGTGGTCGTGGGTGTCATGTATCTCCAGTATTGCCTCAGCGGCAGTTGTCTGATTGCGATGCTAGTCTTCAGCGTCCTGGCCGATGTGAGGAAGGAAAAGCTTGCGCAGCAGTTCGAAGGCGAGTCACGCGAATAGGCCTCTTTGGCCGCCTCCCCACCACCGACGCGGCGTGACTGTCGCGCCGCTCCTGAATTGACCCCTCCAGTCTTCCTTGTGTATAACCGAAGGTCGCTGTTGTGCCTCTGCCCTTAGTGGAAGGAAGTCTGATGCGCCCCCGCGTACTACACGATGGAGCCAAAGACGGGCTCGATGCCCTCGAGCCGCTTGATCCGAATCGAGTTGGCTCGTTTGAAGAGTTGCTGGCGGCGATGAAAAAGACCGCGTTCGGCGGCCGCCGGTTGGGCGAAGCGTTCGACGTCCTCTGCACGATGGTCGAAGATCCGGATTGCACGGTCGTCCTCACACTCTCCGGCGCGATGACCATCGCTAAGATGGGCAAGATCATCAGCCAGATGATCGACGAAGGCATGGTGCACATGATCGTGTCGACTGGCGCGCTCGTGGCGCATGGACTCAGCGAGTCGACCGGCAAGGTGCACTATCGCCACGATCCCGCGATGGACGACGAAGAGTTGTTCAGCAGAGGCTACAACCGCGTCTACGACACGCTGGAAATGGAAGCGAACCTCAATTACGTGGAGCACGTCGTGACCCAGACGCTCAAGCGTCTGGACATGAGCACGCCGCTGTCCTCAGAACGACTGACCAATGAGGTGGGGCGCACTCTCCACGACGAATTCGACGGTCCGGGGATTCTCAAGAGTGCCTACGAGAAAAAGGTGCCGGTTTACATTCCCGCGTTCACCGATTCGGAAATGGGATTGGACGTCGGCATTTGGGCGATGCGGGAGTTTCTCGCGCAAGCCCGCGCCAAGGCCAATAAGAAGGACGGGGACCGTGGCGTTCGCCGGGCGCTGCACCAATTCCATCCCTCGTTTAACTCCTATGTGGACCTCAACAGCTATACCGACAACATCATGGCCGCCAAGCGACTGGGGATTTTCACCATCGGCGGCGGCGTCCCGCGTAACTGGGCGCAACAGGTCGGTCCATATGTCGAGATCGGGAACCTTCGCTTGGGGCTCGACGTGCCCCCGCCTCGGTTCCAGTACGGTGTTCGGATCTGTCCTGAGCCCGACTATTGGGGCGGGCTCAGCGGGTGTACCTATCAAGAAGGCATCTCGTGGGGGAAGTTTGTCCCACCGTCCGAAGGGGGGCGCTTTGCCGAGGTGCTGAGCGACGCCACGGTCGTGTGGCCGCTCCTCATGATGGGGTTGTTGGAACGGAAACGCCGTCGGGTCGGGTCGCGCGGACGAAATCCGAAAGGAGCCGCCAAGCGCCGCGGGCGTTAGGCGCGAAGGGAATTCATGCGACGGGACCTATTTCGACGGCGCGGCAGGCGCGGCGCAGCAATCCGCTTGACGGCGGCGGTGCTCGGGGCGGTGGCCGCGGCTTGGCTGGGCCTCGTGAGCGACGGCGACGCCTTTCGCGAAGACTTGCGGGTGCGGGGCAACCCGGACGCGCCGGTAACGATCATCGAATACTCGGACTTTACGTGCGGGTTCTGCGGCAAATTCTTTCGAGAGACGTGGCCCATGATCCAGGCGCGGTATATCGACACCGGCAAAGTGCGGTATTACTACCGTGATTTCCCGCGCGCCGACCAGGGCCCTGGAGTGGCGGGGGCTATGGCCTCGCGCTGCGCCGGTGAGCAGGGCAAGTTTTGGGTCATGCATGATCTGCTCTTTGCGCCGGGAGCCGAGCTGGACCTGATGGCACTCATGCAGGATGCCAGGAAGTTGGGTCTGGACGAACGACGGTTTCAGTCCTGCCTGCGTGACGGAGGCTATCTCGACTCCATTTTTGCCGACCGTGAAGAGGGGCGGCGATGGGGGTTTCGGGGGACGCCGGGCTTCGTGATCCTGCTGACGCAGGACATGCAAGGACGGCAGACCACACCCGTCACGGTGCCGGGGGCGTTTCCGTTCGACGCGTTCCAGGGACAGATCGAGGAGTTTCTTCGCCTGGTACCGCAGAGCCCCCGCGGCGGGAGCAGTCAGTCGTCTTTGGAATTCGGTCAGAGGCCCGCTGTCGCACGGAGAGATCCAACGCAGTAATGTCTTGACGTCAAGGAGACACCATGGCCAGCACGCAAACCTTTTGGGAAGTCCCTTTGAACCCAGGCGATCCGGATCTGTGGGTCTGTATGTCCTGCCTCAGTGAAGTTTACTGGCGAAAGGTCCCCCGTCCGGGCTGTCCCGCCTGCAACGGCGTCTCCACCTATGAGTCCTTTACTCTGCAAGCGATTCAAGACTGGGGGACGGCGGAGTTGATCGCCAAGGCCCAGGATGCCGCCCGGACCGGCGCAACCCAACCGGTTTGAGCCGTTCCGAACTCCGTCCGACAAGAGTCGCGCTCATGAGCCGCTCGCCTGTACTGTGAAGCTCCCCGCTGTGCATGTGCCACAACCTATGGTCATCGGGGGCACCCGTCCGTCCTCCTCCTTGACCGAGGCCGTCCGGAATCCATATTCCGGCGAAATAATCGCACAGGTGTGCCTCGCCGACCGTACCTTGGCGGAGAAGGCTGTGCAGTCGACGGGACAGGCCGCGGCGGCCATGAACCGCCTGCCCGGGCACGTGCGGGCGAGCGCCTGTGCGGAGATTGCCGCGCGGCTGCGTGAACGCCAAGAGGAGTTTGCCGCCGTAATGGTGGCGGAGGCCGGGAAGCCGATCACCGATGCCCGTCGAGAGGTCGGCCGGGCGATCCAGACGTTTGTGATCGCCAGCGAGGAGGCCAAACGTCTCGGAGGCGAGGTCATTCCGCTGGATTGGACGCCTGGGATGGAACGGTACTTCGGACTCACCCGTCGCGTTCCCATCGGCGCCGTGTTGGGCATCACCCCCTTCAACTTTCCCCTGAACCTGGTAGCCCACAAGGTCGCCCCTGCGCTGGCGGCTGGGAACGCCATCCTTATCAAGCCGGCTCCGCAAACTCCCCTGACCGCATTGCTGCTCGGCGAGTTGGTCGCGGGCGTCGGGCTGCCGCCCGGTGCGCTGAACGTGGTGCCTTGTGACAATCAGGTGGCGCAGGCGCTGGTCGAAGATGAGCGGTTCAAGATGCTGAGCTTCACGGGCAGCGCGGCCGTGGGATGGATGCTCAAGGCGAAGGCTGGAAAGAAGCGTGTGGCGCTGGAGCTGGGCGGTAATGCCGGGGTGATCATCGAACCGGACGCCGACCTGGAGCTGGCCGCGCAACGGTGTGCGACCGGCGGCTATGGGTACGCCGGCCAGACCTGCATTTCCGTGCAACGCATTTTCGTGCACGAAACCGTCTATGCGCGCTTCTCAGAGGCGTTTCTTGCAAACGTCCGGGCAATTAAGGTGGGTGATCCGGCCCGTGAGGACACGGTCGTGGGTCCGGTCATCAACGAAGCGGCGGCCGTCCGGATCGAGCGCTGGATTGAGGAGGCGCGTGCACAGGGGGCGCGGGTGCTCGCCGGCGGAGCACGAACCGGGGCGCTGGTGGCGGCGGCCGTCGTCTCAGATCTAACGCCGACCATGAAATTGTCCTGCGAGGAAGTGTTCGGGCCGGTCGTGTCCCTGTCGCCCTATCGTACGTTCGAAGAGGCGCTGCGCGCCGTCAACGACTCGCCCTACGGATTGCAGGCGGGTATCTTTACGCGTGATATCACGCGCGTCTTTCAGGCATTCCGCGAGCTCGAAGTCGGGGCTGTCCTGGCCAATGAGATTCCGACCTTCCGAGCCGATCACATGCCCTATGGCGGGGTGAAGGATTCCGGACTCGGCCGGGAGGGTGTCCGGTACGCCATGGAGGAAATGACGGAGCCGCGGCTCCTCGTTCTCAACCTGCCTGACCGTGGCACAACGTAAATTCCGCGTAAAATTGGATCACTAGTTGCCAAAGTGCACACAAGTTGATACAAATGCGTCCCGCGTGCCTGAAACGCGGGTTGAAACGGCGCTCCACGGATCCGCATACGAAGACGACGGCATCGAGCGAGGCCGGCTAGCTGGTCGGAAGGGGGGGTATGGTTCCTACACACTTGTTTCTTACGCGAGGCGTCGGGGTCCATAAGGAAAAGTTGGCATCGTTCGAGCAAGCACTTCGTTCCGCGGGCGTGGCGTACTGTAACTTGGTCAGTGTGTCGTCGATTCTTCCGCCGAGCTGCAAAATCATTCCTCGCAAGCGCGGCGAAACGCTGTTGAATCCCGGAGAAATCACGTTCTGCGTGATGGCGCGTTCCGAAACCAACGAACGCAATCGGCTGGTGTCCGCATCGATTGGATTGGCCATTCCCACCGATCGCAAGAGCTACGGCTATCTGTCGGAGCACCATGCGCACGGCGAAACCGACGAAGAGACCGGTGAATATACCGAAGACTTGGCAGCGCAAATGCTTGCGACGACCCTCGGCATCGAGTTCGACCCGAACTCCGCCTGGAAGGAGCGCGAGCAGGTCTTCAAGATGGGCGGCAAGATCGTGCGGACGTTGAACATCACGCAATCCGCCGTCGGCAAAGCCAATCGGTGGACGACCGTGGTCGCGTTGGCGGTCTTTATCCCGCAGGAAAATCTGCCGAAGCGGCGGCGCTAACCACCGGCGGCGCGTGGACTGTTCAATGCTTAGTTTTGAATGCTCAATTGAACACTCAGCGCTAGACACCGAACATTGAGTACTCCGCTTGCACGGGTGAGCGATCCGTGACGACCGGATCGTAACATGACACTCCCTTCCGGTTGGCTCGGTCTGCACGACAACTTTCTCGGACTCGACGAGCCCTGGTGCGATCCCACGA
>CAYUYE010000034.1:0-22768 GCA_964449255.1 uncultured Nitrospira sp.
ACTTGTCGGCGATGTTGGTGCAGGTCGTCGGCGCCCTGTTTGCGCTGATGGAGGCGCATGAAGGCGCCTGGTGGCAGGCCGTCGGCTCCGATCCGGTCAAGTTGTTCGGCTTCCAGTACGAAGTGGGCGTCGAGCCCGTGAACGTGAACGTCGAACGGATGATCGCGCAATTCGATCAGGGTATTCGCGACTTGGAGCCGATCTGGCAACAGATCCTGGCGCCGGACACGTTCGCCGAGATGCTCAAGCTGAAGCGGCAGCCGACCCATGAGTTCCGCCTGCCCGATGAACTGTGGGCTCGAATTGTGTATGACGCTGCAACGGCGTATCATTATCGCGTGCTCCCGCGGGAGCACTTGCTCCGGGCGATGACGCCCTTGTACCTGGGCCGCACGGCGAGCTTCGTGTTGGAAACCCAGGGGCTGACGTCCCGGGAAGCGGAACATCGGGTGGAGGCGCTGTGCCAAACGTTCGAACGTCTCAAGCCCTATCTCATGGCGAAATGGCGTCGGAAGTCGATGGACGAGTTGGAAGTCTCCCTGCGGCACGTCGAGTTGGTGCCGGAAAGGAGTGAGTCATGAATGAATTTCTGACGACGGCTGTATTGGAACCGTTGGACGTCGTCGCGCGACGCGTGTTGGCCGTGCTGCCGAACGTGTTGGCCATGTCGTTCCTGCTGCTTGGCGGGCTGGTGCTGGCCTGGGGCCTCGGGACTGCGCTCGAGCGGACGTTGCGTGTAGTGGGATTGGACCGTCTGTGCGATCGCCTGGGACTCACCGCGGCCATGCTCCGGGGCGGTGTCAAAACGGATCCCTCCCGCATTATCGGCCGCGTGGGCTATTGGCTGGTCTTGGGATTCGCGGCGATGGCGGCTGTGAGCGCCCTGCAAGTTCAGCCCCTCAACCAAGTGACGCAGTCGTTCCTCGCGTATATTCCCCACCTTCTGACCGCCACGATCATTGGACTGGCCGGGTATCTCCTGTCGAACTTCGTGTCCCAAGCCGTCTTGATCGCGTCCGTCAATGCGAGTCTGCCTCCCGCGCGGCTCCTGGCCACGTGCACGCGATGGGGCGTGCTGCTGGTGGCCGGCGCAATGGCGTTGGAGCAGCTCGGGATCGCCCAGAACGTCGTGGTGGTCGGGTTCGGCATCATTTTCGGCGGCATCGTCATGGCGGCCACCATCGCCTTCGGGCTCGGAGCCAAGGAACTGGCCAGAACCTGGCTCGAGGATCAGTTTTTCGGCCGCTCTCAATCGCGTCCACCGGACGATCTCCGTCATCTGTAACCTCTGGTAGCCCCGGCCCTCGGGCTGGGCGGGACGGCTCGTATGCGTCGCCTAGTGATTTTCACCGATCTCGACGGCAGTCTCCTCGACAACGTTACGCATTCCTTCGAGCCGGCCAGGCCGGCCTTGGATCTCCTTCGCGCGCTGTCCATTCCGCTCGTGCTGGTCTCGAGCAAGACGCAAGGGGAGATCGAAGAGGTACGCGCGCGGCTCGACTCGCGTGCGCCCTTCGTGGTGGAAAACGGCGGGGCGGTGTTCGTGCCCTACCGGTATTTCGGGGACACGTTCGGGAAGGTGATGTCGCGGGCGGGATACGAAGTCGTCGAGTTCGGCACGCCGTATGCCCGACTCAGGAGCGCCCTCAGCGACATTTCGGCCCGAGCCGGCGTGGAACTACGCGGCTTCGGGGACATGACGCCAGAGGAACTGGCCGAGCGGACGGGGTTGTCGAAGCAGGCGGCCCTCTTGGCGAAACAGCGGGCCTACGACGAGCCCTTCCTGATCGGAGGGCCGTCCTCCGCGACGTCGCGCGTGCTCCGGGGCATCGGGGACCACGAGCTGCGCTGGACGCGCGCCGGCCGATTTCATCATCTGACCGGTCGGAACGACAAAGGGATGGCCTGCCAACTGTTGGCCCATTGGTATCGCCGCAAATGGTTCCATGGCGGCGCACAGCACGACGTCGTCACGGTGGGGATCGGTGACAGTTTCAGCGACGTGCCGATGCTCGAACAAGTCGATATTCCCATCCTCGTCCAACGCGCCGACGGCACGTACGATAAGGATGTCCATGTCCGCAATCTCACCCACGCCAATGGCCCCGGCCCGGTGGGGTGGAGTCTAGCGGTGTCTGACCTGCTTCGCAGTAACGCTTAACAGCGCCGTCAAACGCCAGTCGTTCGCCGATCACTTCTCCACGAGAACGGGTCAGGCAGGCAGGACCGATCCCTCGTGCTCGCGCAACCCGCACGCAGGAGAGGGCGGAAGGACGCCCACGCTGGTCCTGTGCTCCCGGAGGCCGCGCACAGAGTCAATCAGATTATTCAATTGAGGGCGGCGCTCCCTCGACGGCCGCACCTGTCCCAGCATGGGCATCCTTCCCAGATGGAGGAGGACCGAGCACGCTCGGAGGGAACGATTCCAGGGGCGGTGCTCGCCATGGGAGCTGTGCGCATGTGCATGCGCACGGGGTTGGGAGGGTGAAACAGGCGCGCACGTCCAGGATCAGCCCCGCCGCCTCCAAGGAAAAAGAGAGGGGGCAGGGACAGATCGCTTAAAATCTGTCCCCGCTCGGTTAAGGTCGAGCCCTTCCCGCTCCTATACTACGATGGTGCGTTCGACGTGCATCCGAATCGCCGGGTCGTTGGTGACGAAGATCGCAGTCCAGCTTTCCTCTTTCGAACAGAGGCGGCGGAGGAGCGTCTCGCGCATCGCCGTCGGCAAGGCATGCAGGGTGCCGTCGAAAATGAGGAGAGAGGGGCGGGTGACCAGCGCGCGGGCCAGCAGAATCCGCACGATCAAACTGGGCGACAGCATCTTGCCCAGTTGCGTGACCGGTGTCTCGAGTCCAGACGAGAGCGAATCGATGTCGTCTTCCAATTCCACGAATCGCAAGGCCCAGGAGATGTCTTCATACGACACCGCTGGACGTCCGAGCGCAATATTCTCGCCGATCGTGGCATCGAACAGCGTGAGATGGGAGTCCAACACGAGGCTGCGGGCAGCATTGAGGGCGTCCGGCGCGAGGTCTCGCAGGTCGACGTCACTGTAGCGGATCCATCCGGTGGTTGGGCGATACAGTCCGGCCAGAATGCGCGCGATGGCGGTCTTTGAGGGGCTGGTCGGCGCCAGGACGGCGACTTTTTCGCCCGGCATGACTTCCAAGGACAAGGGCGTGGGGACCGGCTCGTTCTCACCCTGCGCGAAGGTGATGTTCTGTCCCACGACGGTGACGCCCGCTTCCCGCGAGGGGAGGATCGTGACCAGGGCCTGGTCCGGCGTATGGTCCTGCGGGAGGGCAAAGAGGCGTGAGAGTTCTTCAAGACTCGTGAAGATGTAGATGATCGCGGGCATGCGGCGTCCGAGTACGTCCAGGTTGATCAGTAAATCGCCGACGATGACCTCGGCGGCCACAAACTGGCCCATGGTAATTTGGCCAGATGCCAGCAGCCATCCGGCGAAGGCAATCAGCGAGCTGTGACCGAGCGCTTGCCACACGGCCACCACTTTGTATTGCCGGCCCGTCAGAATGTCGGACCGGCGTTTGCGTGCCATGACATATTCGCGGGTGAGGGCGTCAGTGCGTTCGAGCAAAAAAGGCGTGCTGGCCGCCGCCTTCACATGGGGAAGGTTGCGGGCGATGTTCTGAATCCACTCGTAGGTATCGTAGTGGAGCTGCGACACCTTGAGGGTAATGTCCAGTCCCCCGCGGCCGAACAGCCAGACCCCGGCCATGAAGCCGGTGATGACGATCATGTTGAAGAGCAGGAAGTAGGGGTGATAGACGACCAGAATGGTCATGCCGATCCCGCCCGCCACGACGATATTCAGCAGGTCGCCTAGGGCGGCGACGAGGGCCCGCGGGAGGTTCTCGGCCTCGGTAAAGTAGTTGGCGTAGCGGAAGGCGAAGCTTTCCTCACGAAACTTCGGCAAGGTTTCGGTCACCGCCACCGCGACACGTGTATAGAGCCGTTGGACCAGGATTTCGACCGCCCGTGCCTGCAACACGCGCAGGGCCGAAATGAACAGCAGAATGCAGGCCATCACCAGCGCCAGCGTGGCAATCATGACCGGCTGGATTGCGAAGGAAAAGGTATTGACGATTTCCTGGACCGTCAGGGGCGTGATCAGAGCCAGGATCCCCATGGCGAGCGAATAGGACGCGATGATCGCCAGAATACCGCGTTCGTGCACGATGAGCAGGAGCAGACGAGTCAGCGTGTCCCTCGTAATGCCCGGACGATTGCCGAACAGGTTGGCCTGCCACGTGCTCACGGTCTGACTCCAAAAAAAAACTCCTACCGGCGGAACCCGCCCGTAGGAGTCATCAGCCTCGCCCGGGGGCCTGGCGCGAGGCGGTTTCGGTGAACTCCATCACCGTGTCTTAGCATTGGATCTGGTCATCTATAACAACATGGCTCTTGCCTGTCAATTCAGCCCGGTGACGGCCGAGCTCAACACCTCTCCTTCCCTAATCGCCAGGAGAAAATTCAGGCCAGGCCTGTGTAAGACGCGCCCGTAAGGCGGCCAGCTCCGTTGCCAAATGCTCAGGACGCAGGGAGACGGCCTGGTGCGTCACCCGCCACACGGGTTCCAACGGTGCCGGATCTTCAGCGCGCCGGGGAATCAGGTGCCAGTGGATATGGGGAAGCTGATTCCCCAGCAGTTCGTAGTTCATTTTGCGGGCCCGGTAGTGCTGGGCCAAGACCTGTGCGACGGCCGACACTTCCGTCATGAGCCGCCCCTGATCGGCCGGGGTCAGGTGAAACGGCTCCGTGGCATGTTCCTTTAGCACCAACACCGTCCAGCCCGGGAAGAATTGATCCTCGAACAGATAGGCCGTGGTGAGTCCGCAGTCGCCGATGCGATGGGAGGCTGGAGGCCAGGCTCGTTGGCATGCCTTGCAGTCCTGTGTCATGGCGATCTGAGGAGGTCCGGCGGGCTACGGCGCCGGCTGGCTCAGCGTGCGGGCTTCCTCCTCCGTGAGGACGCCTTTCTTGATGAGGAGCTGCAGCAACTTCTCCACCGAAGGCTTGCCGTTTGGCGTTCGGTGGGCGGGCGCGGTTGCGGTGGGAGGAGGGCCTACCTCCAGGAGTCTCGGCGGAGGCGGCGGGCGACGGACGCCGACGGCGCGAAAGACGGGTGTGAAGACCTGCACGTAATCGCGGTTCCGCAGCCGGACCGTCACCGGACGGCTCTCTGACTGGGGCAACAGATCTTGCGCCCCGTCGACGGTTACGCGGAAGAACGGCTTGCCGTCCTCGGTTTCGCCGTCGGCGTCCAGGATTTCCATGCGCCGCAGCAGCGATTCATTTTTCAGCGGTTCGCGGTCCTCCCCTCCCACGTTGGTCACGCGATCGAGGACGACGATGAGCGAGTCACCCATGATCGGGTCGGTGCCCACGTTCCGCAACGTGACCTCGTACCGATACTCGTTGGAGAAGTTGTCTCTGGATTTGAAGGTGACGATGGGTGTGACCTTCCCGGTAAGGTCCACGGGCTGATCATTGGCGGCGGCCGCCACAGTGGGCAGGGCGAGCAGCCCTGCGAGCCACAGGCCGGTTGTCCACGCGAGGGGTCTTCGGGGATTACTCATAGCGAGTACGCCTTCCCACGTAGGTTCCACAGGGACATCAGTGTAGCAGAGAAGCAGCGTGCGAGCGAGCCCTTTGCGGAGCCTCCCCCGAGTGGTGAGGGTTGAGAACTTAGGGCGGAGTAACGGGATTCGTCTTATCCTCTCAGTCCGCAGTCCTCCAACCTCAGTCCTGCGGCCGCATCGCCTTGACACCCTCTTTTCGGCGACGCTATCCTGCGCCGTCCGTTACGACCTCCAAGGGTTTTTTCCAGGGTGTCACGCCGCCTCGTATGGAGCCAACGCAAATCGACTCGGCGCCGCTCCTCCTCAGCCAGGCTCTTGCCCGGCGCCTGCTGGCGCTTTATCGCTATCCAGATCCGCGCCGGCCTCGTCGGGTGATCCAGGGCTACGACCGTCCTCATGCATTGCGCACGGCGCGCATGTGTGCCGCGGTGGCGCTGCGGTTGGGGTATACGGTCGAGCGGGCCCGACAATATCAGATCGCCTGTCTGCTGCATGACCTGGGCCGATCCGGACTCGACCAGCGGCTTTTCGGGGCCATCTGGTCGTGGGCGCGCCGGCATGGGATTCCGACGAGACCGAAAGAGTGGCGGGCTCTGTATCCGCGTACGCCCTATGGCAAAGAGACAGAAGCGTTTCTCACTCGATACCAAGCTGCCCTCGAGGCCAGCGGCATTGAGATGGATGCCTGGGCGCACGAGCAGGTGGAGATGCGGTTGGGCTATGGCCGGCGGTTGGCGCGTCGCCTCCGCGCACTGCGTCCGCGGCTGACGAAGCAGAAGATCGCGTGGGCGCCGTGGATGGAGCGGATCATGCTGTACTACTACTATCCCGAACAACTCGAAGACTCTCCTGGCTGGGTGCGGCAGCTCGCGGAGATCTTGGTGGCCTGTGAGCAGTTCGAGGCCTACAGCAACCGCCGGCGCGGGCGTGACTACTATGTGCGTCGGCGAGAGTCGTTGAGTGACGCTTTTGCCTATCTAGAGAAGCTGCGCCAGGAGGGCGTCCTGAGCGGGGCGGTAGTCATGGCCGTGCGCGAGCTCGTCTCGGCCGGCGCCTTCGATCGGGTGTTGCGGGAGGCCCGCAGGCGTCCTATCACCGCGCGCGAACGAGCGGCCGCTTACGCGGGTAGGGGAGATTTCTGATGCCGGTGAAAACAGTGCCGTTGCGTGTGCGGATGGAGGGGCGGACGCAGCTCGAGAACATGACGGAGGCGGTCGAGTCGGCGGTGGCCGCATCCGGGTTGCGTGACGGCATCGTGACCGTGTTTGCGAAACACACGACGGCATCCGTGGCGATTATCGAGGACGAACCGGGCATCCGGGCCGATACCAAAGCCTTCTGGGACAAGCTCATTCCGGCGGACCCTCGGTGGCAGCACAATCAACGCAACCCCGGTGAAGACAATGGGCATAGCCATCTGCGCGGCCAACTGCAGGGCCCGTCGGTGACGATCCCCTTCAGCGCCGGCAAACTGCTGCTTGGCACCTGGCAGCAGATCGTGTTGATCGACTTTGATACGGCGGCGAGACAACGAGACCTCGTGCTTCAGATCATCGGTGAATAGGAGCGGCTGATCGTGACGGCATGCCTGCATCGGAACCGCTTGTTCAGCCTTGTCCTGGCCGCGCTGATCTCCACAGTGGTCGTCATCGACGGATTCGCGGCCAATGGAAAGGAGGACTGGGGGCGGCCGCTCGGGGCCACGCATCCGGGCCCTGAGGTGCGTCCGCGGTCGGTCACACCGCCAACGGAACTGGGGGCCGATGAAAAGACCACCATCGGGGTCTTTGAGCGGGCCTCCCGTTCGGTGGTCTTCATCACCAACACGTCGATCCGCAGCGATCCGTGGTCGCTCAACGAATTCGAAGTGCCCCAGGGATCGGGCTCCGGATTCGTGTGGAACAAAGAAGGCCACATCGTCACGAATTTTCACGTGGTCTATGGGGCGGACACGATCAATGTGATTCTGTCCGACCGCGCTAACCATCGGGCACGTGTCGTGGGGTTGGATCCGGATCACGATCTGGCGGTGCTGCAGATCCAGGCGCCGGAGGATCAGCTCGTGCCGCTGCCGATCGGGAGTTCTCACGATCTGCGGGTTGGGCAAAAGGTGCTGGCCATTGGGAATCCCTTCGGCCTGGATCACACGCTGACGACAGGGGTGGTGAGCGCGCTCGGACGAACGATCAAGTCGCTGACGCAGCGGACCATTGAAGGGGTCATCCAAACCGATGCCGCGATCAACCCTGGCAACTCGGGCGGTCCCTTGCTCGATGGCGCCGGCCGACTCATTGGCATCAATACCCAGATTGTGAGTCCCAGCGGAGCCTACGCGGGGATCGGCTTCGCGGTGCCGGTCAATACGGTCAATCGCATCGTCCCGGAGTTGATCAAATACGGCAAGCTGATCCGTCCAGGGTTGGGGGTCACGCTCGTGCCGGACCAGGTGGCGCAACGGTGGGGCGTGACCGGGGTCATTATCGGCCGGGTCTCACCGAGCAGCGCCGCCGAACGCGCCGGTTTGCGAGGCACGAAGGAAACTTTCACGGGCCGTGTGGAACTCGGCGACATCGTGGTGGCGATCGATGGCAAGCCGATCCAGGTTCTGGATGATTTCATGGGCACGCTCGAACTCTACAAAGTCGGCGATCGCGTGACCCTCGACGTCATGCGCGGCAACCGCCGCCAGCAAATTCCCGTGACCCTCCAAGCCGTCAATTGATATCCGGTCCTGCGGGCCTGTAAGATCCATCCATGGGAGAGTGAACCATGGGTGATCACCGCCAAACTTCAGATAACGACCGTGCTCGTGGGCAACAACCGGGGAGTGCCGGCTCGAATCAGGGTGAATCTCCTGACATCGTGGCCCTGCTCGACGACTGCCTGGCCGAGTTTCCAGACGACGACCCGCGCCGACGCATTCTCTACAAGCTGCGCCATGCAGTGATGCAGGGCTCGATCCGTCTCCAGGAGCGAGAGTCCGAACTCACTAAGATGCAGGCGGTGGTCGAGAAGTTGACCGCGCCGGCCAACCGCATCGGCACGCTGATCGAACTCCCCGAGGAGGGGTTGGCGCGCATCTCGGTTGGTGGGGCAGAATATTTCACGAACGTCGATCCGCGCGTGCAACCGGCCGATTTGAAGATCGGCACGCAGGTGCTCGTCAACGAGGCCTTCGCCGTCATTCGGGCCATCGGATTCGACCGCAATGGCTCGGTGTTCAAAGTGGCGGAGGTCATGCCCGATGGGCGTGTGCGCTTCGAGGCCGAGGCGGGGAGGCAGGGGTTGATTGTCCTGCGATCGAGCGATCTTGCTGGCGTCGACCTGAAGCCCGGCGACGAAGTGCGTGTTGATCCCTCGCTCCGTTTCGCGATCGAAAAGATGGAAGAGCACAAGACCAAGCGCCATGTGCTGGATGAAGTTCCGCGTGTCACCTGGCAGCAGATCGGTGGCCAACAAGAGGCGATCGCGGCCATCCGGAAGGCGATAGAATATCCGCTGCTCCATGGCCAGACCTTTGCCAAATTCCAATTTACCCAGCCGAAGGGCTTCCTGTTATATGGGCCTCCGGGTTGCGGCAAGACCCTGATCGGCCAGGCGGCGGCCTCGAGCCTCTCGAAACTCGTCGCCGATTCACAGCCCTCTGACGGAGACAAGACGCCCATCACGTCGGGAGCGTTCCTGCACGTGAAGGGCCCCGAGATTCTCAACATGTGGCTCGGAGAATCTGAACGGATCGTCCGCGACCTGTTTGCCCAGGCCCGGGCCAGGCGGGCCGAGGGCGCACTCCCGTTCATCTTCATCGACGAGGCTGAATCCATCCTCGGGACGCGGCGCGCCATGCGGTCCTTCAATATTACGAACACCCTCGTGCCGATGTTCTGTACCGAGATGGATGGCATTGAATCGCTGCGTGACGTGGTCATTATTTTGGCCTCGAATCGACCGGATCTGATCGACCCCGCCGTGCTCAGGCCGGGCCGAATCGATCGGAAGATCAAAGTCCAGCGTCCGGACCGCAGCGGGGCCGCCGAAATTCTGAAAGTCTACCTCACGGCCGAGCTGCCGTATGCCGAGACCTTGCTGTCTGCTCATGGCCGCGAGACCGGTCGGGTCCGAGACGCGCTGGTTGAGCGCGTGATTGACGCGCTCTTCACACGCCGAGACGAGAATCGCGTCCTTGGGGTGCGCTTGCGGAACGGACAGACGAAGACGCTGTATCGTGGCGACTTGGTGAGCGGCGCCATCTTGGCGTCCATCGTCCAGCGCGCCAAAGAGCGGGCCATCGATCGTACCCTCATCGCCGATGGAGGCGTCGCTGCCGGCATCTCGGAGGAGGACCTGCTAGGCGCGATGGACGCCGAATTCCGCGAAGGCGAAGTGCTGCCTCCCGACGATGCCGCCGAGGAGTGGCTGAAACTCCTCGATCATCATCCCGAGCAGGTCGTGGGCATTTCCTCCTATCGCGGCGGTCGCGTCCACGCCGAGCGGCTCCTCGGGCAAATCATCTGATTGCGTCACCGGTGACGTCACAACGTATGCGCCTGTTCGGCATCGAAACGGAATACGGCATTACACGAGACGATCTGGAGACCGTCGATCCGGTTGTCGAGTCGATGGAATTGGTTCGCGCCCATCTGACGGCCTCATTCGAACGGCGCTGGGACTATAGCGGCGAAGATCCGCACGAGGACGCTCGCGGGTTTCGCGTGTCCGGTCTCCAGCAGGACAAGGAAGAAGACGAGTTTGCCGAGTTGGACGCCCATCGGCCCTTCTCCTTCCATGAAATGAAGAGCGATCTCGTACTGCCGAACGGCGCGCGGTTTTACAACGACCATACGCATCCGGAATATTCCACGCCCGAGTGCCGGACGCTCAAGGACCTGATTGCCCATGATCGAGCCGGCGAACGGATCATCCATGCCGCCGCGGCTCGCCGCAACCAGGCGCTGGGTGGCCC
Organism: uncultured Nitrospira sp.; assembly: GCA_964449255.1. Taxonomy (GTDB): domain Bacteria; phylum Nitrospirota; class Nitrospiria; order Nitrospirales; family Nitrospiraceae; genus BQWY01. Next base: position 10,564 of record CAYUYE010000034.1, read on the forward strand.
CCATGTTCAGCTCTACAAGAACAACACCGACTTCCATGGTCATAGTTACGGCTGCCATGACAATTACCTGCTGCCGCGGACGGTGCCCTTCACGTCGCTGGTCAACGGATTGTTACCGTTCCTGGTGAGTCGGCAGGTCATTGCGGGCGCCGGCAAGGTAGGTCTTGAAGGGCAGGAGCGTGGATTTCAGCCGGGGCGATATCAACTCTCGCAGCGGGCGGATTTTGTCGAGACCGAACTGAGCGTCGATACGATGCACAATCGGCCGATCTTGAATACGCGGGACGAACCCCATGCCGATCGGGCCACGTATCGGCGGCTCCACCTGATTATCGGCGACGCGAACATGTGCGAGTATGCGACGGCGTTGAAGGTTGGGACGACGCGCGTCGTCTTGGATCTCATCGAACGAGGGCAGGTGCCCACGCCTGAGTTGTCTCAGCCGGTCGAGGCGGTGAAACAGCTTTCGTGGGATCCGGACCTCAAGGCGCGGGTGAAGTGCCAGGATGGCCGTTCCCTGAGCGGCCTCGAACTCCAAACCCTGTATCTCGAAGCAGCCGAACGGGTGCTGTCCGGACTGGACGAGGAGACCGACTGGATTCTTCGCGAATGGCGTCAGACACTGACCGTGCTCACGGAAGATCGGAACCAACTGGTAGGTAAGCTCGACTGGGTCACCAAGCTGTGGCTCTTGGAAACCTTCATGCAGGCGGAACGAATCGGCTGGGATGATCCGTGGCTGGCGAGCCTCGATCTCGAATATCATCACGTCGATCCTTCGCGAGGGTTGTTCCTTGGTCTGGAGCAGGAAGGTAAGACGACGAAGCTGGTTGATGAGCGAGACGTCCGCCGGGCCATGGCCGAAGGACCTCGCGATACGCGCGGCGGCATTCGAGGATTGTGCATCCAGCGCTTTCCAGACCAGATCCAATCGGTGCAGTGGGAGCGGGTCAAGTTTCGCGGTGGGCTTCGCGCGCCGGCGCTCGAAATGAGCGATCTCTTTGAGCCGGAGGCCGTGCAGGCGCTCAGGGGCCTGTTGGAACAGGCGGCCTCGCCGGCCGAGGCGTTGGAACGGTGGTCAACCGTAAAGGAAGCACGACGATGAACATTATTCACATGCCGGAACGTCGAGAGCGACCGTTCGATCCCACGCCTCGTCCCACCAGTCCGTCCGAAGAGGGCGGCGGGCCGTCGCGTCCCGAGACTGGGTCACCGGACAAGGACAATCTTTTGAAGCGCATGCGGAAGGTCGATCCCAAACAAGCCGAGCGCTACCGGCAACGGACGGGCGAATAGGCGTCATTCGTCACACGTCAATCCTGAACCGCAAGAGAGGCTCGGAGGAGGTTTCTTGCGATTCACGTCTCACGAGTCACGATTCACGGGGTTCAAGATGGGAATGCAGGGCGATTTCTTTCAGCTCTTGAAGGAACAGGGTTATCAGCTCGGGACAGCGGCCGAGGTGCGAGCCGGGGACGAGATCCCAAAGGCCACGACGATTCTTGCGATGAAATATCGCGACGGGGTGCTGGTGGCGGGGGACCGACGCGCGACGGCGGGCAACATGGTGATGTATGACCGTACCGACAAGGTGCTGGAGCTGGACCGCCACTGTGTCATGGCCATTGCCGGCGTGCCGGCGACTGCCTATGAGATGGTTCGGGTGCTGGAACATTCCTTCAAGTACTATCGGCGGACGCAGCTACAAGATCTAAGCTTCGAGGGGAAATTGCGGGCGTTGTCCAAGCTGCTCAAGGACAATGTGCCTGCGGCGTTATCCGGCACGGGCGCCGTCGCTCCGGTGTTTGCGGGGTACGATCATGACACTGGCGCAGCCAAGATCTATTTTTACGACATTCTGGGCGCAGAATTCGAAGGGGTGGAGTATGCGGTCTCCGGCTCGGGCTCGCCCACAATCCGCGGCATTCTTCACTATCTGAATACATGGGGAGCGCAGACGCTGGGGGAACAGACGGGAGAACAGGCGACCATGCAGGCGCTGCGGCTCCTGACCTGTGCTGCGGAGTTCGACTCGGCCACCGGCGGCGTCAATCGCGATGCGAATCTCTATCCGGTGGTGAAACTGATTACAGAGCGAGGCGTCGAGACGGTTTCGGACGCGCGCCTGAAGCAGACCTTCGAGGTCAATGTCGCGCGAAGTGTTCGAGCATGATGACCAACACAGATTCCACATGCGGTATCGGCAGTGCGGCGGTGCGGTAGTGATGTGTTTCTCGCTTCACGTTTCACGGCATTCAAGGGGGCGAGCAATGCTTGAGCAATGTGAGAGATCGTTTTTGTCGCTTGCCATAGTGGTGCACCATGTATGAGGAGCCCTATCGTTGGGTCGAAGCCGTCGGCAATCGCCGGCAGTATCTGGATGACCAATTCAAGCAGGGTAGCCCGCTGGTGGCACTTTCCTATGCCGACGGGGTGATGCTGCTCACCGTCAGCAAGGGCACCCCCAAGCTCTATGAAATCTACGACCGAATCGGTTTGGGCGGCATGGGACATCCGGCCGATCTGGAAAAGTTGCGGTTCTCGCTGCTGGAGATGGCACATCTGGAGGGGTTCAATCGATCGCCTTCAGATGTGACGGGCACCCGCCTGATGAAATATGGCCTGGCGCCGGCAATTAAACAGGCCTTCGAAGAGATCTACAAGGCGCCCTATATTGTGAAGGTGTTGCTGGCGGAGCTGGGCACCAAACCTGAAAAAGACGCGTTGCTCACGATTAACTATGACGGCACGTTTGAGGAGATCGCCGGGGCAGCCGCCTTGGCCGCCTCTGCAGCCATCCAGAGCTCGATGCTGACCTATGTGAACCGCCATCAGCCGGGAAGGACTGCGCCGCTGGCGCAGGCGCTGGATGTGGCGTTATCGGCCTGGGCGGTTGGTTCCCTTGCTCAGCGCCAGGCGGTCGAGGCTGATGAGCAGGAGAGTAAGGTGGCACCGGACGGAACGTTGCCTGATCGAGCGAAGTTGGGTGCGCATCTGCGGGAGGTGCTGGCGGACCGCGCGGTGGAATGTGCAGTTCTAGAACGCAAGGCGCCGGGCTCGTCCAAGTATCGAACGATCAAGAGCGATGAGCTGGCCGGACTGCTGCCACAGGACTTGAAAGGCTAAGGCTCAGGTTACGGCGAAGCCCAGTTCCATTCTGTCATCCTCAACCTAAGCCTCAGCCTCAATCTTCTTCGCCATGCTCAACAAGATTTTCGGCCTCGAAACTGAATACGGCTTGCTCGTGAATGAGGAGCGTCCGGAGCACTCGCCGACCTGGTACGCCCATCGGCTGCGCGACTATATCTTTCACAAGCAGCAACGCGGCGTGTTGGACGTGCACCATCGCGGGCACGATGAACCGCCCGGCAACGGTGGTTTTCTCACCAATGCCGGCCGAGTGTATCTGGACATGGGGCACATCGAGTTCGCCTCGCCCGAGTGTGGCACATTGAGCGATGTGGTGGCGTCGGATCGGGCGGGCGACCAGATTATCCAACAGGCCATCCACGACCTTGGACTGGCCGATTCCGTCTCGCTCATCAAGAACAATATCGATCATGAAACCGATGCCACCTTCGGCTGTCACGAGAATTACTTGGTTTCGCGCCGCTTCCCGTTTTCACGCCGGGGGCTTGGGAAGTTGCTGCCGTTTCTGGTGACCCGGCAGATTTTTACCGGGGCCGGACGAGTCGGTGTGGCCGCGGTGCAAGAGATTTGGGTGCAGCATGGGCAGATCATCATGCCGCGGGGGGGCCTGCGGGATCCGTCTAGTCGTCTAGAGATTCCCTTTCAGCTCTCGCAACGAGCGGATCACATCGTCAACGACTTTTTCGAGTGGGTACAGGGGAACCGGGCGATCATCAATACGCGTGACGAACCGTTGGCCGATCCGAACGAGTATCGGCGCATCCACTTGCTGGTCGGTGATACGAACATGTGTGAGTACGCCACGGCGCTGAAATTGGGCACGACGGCCCTGGTGCTGCAATTGATCGAGAATGACCAGGCCCCGACGGGTCTCGGCATGGGTGACCCAGTCGAGGCCATGCAGGAACTCTCGCAGGACCAGGAGCGACAATGGCTGGTCACGCTTGAGTCTGGCGAGTCCATGGCGGCGATCGACATCCAAGAACAGTTCCTTGCTGCGGCTCAGCGCCATTGTAAGGGGCAGGACGACGAAACGGATTGGGTGTTGGTGCAGTGGGAGCAGGTGCTCCAAGATCTCCGTGGCGACTACACCAAACTCGTCGGGCGCGTGGATTGGGCGAGCAAGCTCTGGCTGCTCGAGACCTATCGGGAGGCCGAACGCGCAGGCTGGGACGATCCCATGCTCAAGAGCCTCGACCTGGAATATCACAATCTGAATGCCGCGCGTGGTCTATATCTGGGACTATTGGACGAGGGCAAGGTGCCGCGGGTCACCACCGACAAGGCCATCGAATTGGCCATGGAACGGCCCCCACGCGATACACGCGCGTTCGGCCGTTCCGAAGTCGTTCGGCACCTGCTGGCCTGTGGTCCCTCTGATGAGCCTGACGACATGGCCATTCGCGACCGCCTGCTGCCGTCGTACGTCATCAACTGGTCGGCCTTCCACCTCCGCGGCCGCGACCCCTTCCTCATGCCCAATCCCTTCAAAACCTACGTCCACGAAGTCCGCAATCATTTGTCCGGCAATTGATAGCGCGGTCCTATAGCGGTGGAGAGATCGACAGGTGAAGGTCAAACGTATTGTCGCCGACATCGCGGTATCCGATCCTGGCGCGGCCAAGCGCTTCTATCAAGAGATCCTTGGTCTCGACATCCTGATGGATATGGGGTGGATCGCCACGTACGGCTCGAAGGACAAAATGGCCGTCCAGGTCAGCTTTATGACCGAGGGAGGTGCCGGCACACCAGTGCCAGACCTGTCGATTGAGGTCGATGAGCTTGACACCGCACTCGCTCGAGTACGAACGGCTGGCATTCCGATTGAGTACGGCCCGATCAGTGAGCCTTGGGGCGTGCGCCGGTTTTTCGTACGCGATCCCTTCGGCAAGCTTGTTAATATCCTGACTCATAATTGAACGGGGAGGTGCCTTGTTCCTCCGGGCACGCGGCCGTCAAGACCTACGTCCACGAAGTCCACAATCATTTGAGAAACGACGGATCATCCAACTAGATCCACGGTTGAATCGTAGGCTCGGATGAAAGACATCACAATTGTTCTCGACAGGTATCGTGAAGCCTGTCGGCACCTTTGGAATACCTACTTCTATGCGAATGACGACATGTCCTCCTATTCAGGCCAAATGCTAGATCAATTTGAAGAGATCCAGGAGCTGCTGTTTGTAACTCTAGTCCTTGAAAAAGTCGCAACTGCGTCCTATGCCGACCAATTCAAGAAAGAAGCGCTTCCGTTTCTGCGAGTCGTGCCCACGTCGGAGCATGGCGTTCCGATCATGATTGAGCGCCCAAGCAGAGACGGAAATAGGTATTGGGACGAACCAGTCAATCGGGTTAAGCCATCTGACGTCACTCTTCACTTTATTGACTATTTTGATTGGAACCCCTACGGCCATATTGATCTGAAGTACTACAAAGTCACGATCGTCGCTTTCTTGTCGCATCAAGATCTGGTCGGCAGAGAGGCGCTCATAGAAACGACTCATGCGCGAGTTATCCTTGAGGGAAGAAAGCAATAGAGGGGGCTCTTAAGTCGGCTAGGCGACGGGTCTATAAGCGACGCGTCGCCGCTCCACTATGCTTTTCTAGGGTAACCGAGGCGCGCTGGCCGCTTCTGCCTCACGAATCGCCGAGGCGAGGGCACCGCCAGTTAACGAGAAACCGCGGTCCGAAGGAGGCTGGGCCCTGTTCGATGCTGGCTTTGCAAGGCTTGAAGCCAGCAAGTTGCCCAGCCCAGCGGTTTCTAAGTCTACTGCGGTCGAGTCGAGGCGTCTGAGTAGGGCAGAAGCGGCCAGTTTGCCATTGGGATTGGACGTCCTTGTTCGAGGGGTTTTCAAGCCGTTTCCCGACGCACCTTCCCACGCATGCGGTTGTGCCCTCAAGACAAGGCGCGTTCCACTAGCGCAGGAGCGGCCGACTGGCCACCGTTCAGTTCTGCTCAGGGAATGGGGATGCCGCTGGCGAAGAGGCGGAACTTATCGGTTGCCGTGGGATCGACCTGCCCGTAGACGACTCCGCCGGTATGCGACGGATGATAGCCACAAGCCCCGTTAAACGTCCCCGCCGTGCCATTGACCTGCTTGAGCCCTGTCCCGCCTGAGACCAGTGTCCCCGCGTTGAGGTCGGCGAACTCATAGACCAGGCACCCATTGTAAGAATCCGGGAAAGGCTGGTTGCTGACGGGGCTGACGACCAGAAACCGTCGGCCTTGGGATTCGATTAATTCAGGCGCAGAGAAATTGACGAAACCGATCGCGGCGGCGTCGGTGTTCCTGAGCATCGTCCGAACATAGGTCCAATTGCCTGGGACGGTTGCGTCGCAGGGTTGAGCGCAGCGGAGGAGGATGATGCGTTGATTGAGTGGAACCTCGGCGCAGGCGAGCGCGAGATATAACGCCGTTGGCGTCGATAGGAGGCCTGGCTCCGTGAAGACCAGGCAGGCGTTCAGATCCGGATGCAGGGTGTGCAGCGCAATGATCGGCGCGCCTCCAAGCGGAGAGCCGGTCGTCCCTCCCTGCACGTTGTTCTGAGCGTCGTAGAATGTCCCAACAAAGAGTTTCCGCTCCGTAGCCGTTGCCAATCCTAGGGTGGTCGCCGCTTCCTTGTACCCGATCCAGCCATGTTCGAACACACGCCGACCATTCACCTGAAGGTAGTGGTGCCACATCAGCCTCCAGCGTGCGCCGGCGGAGGCGTTTGGGTCGTATAGCACACGAGAGACCTCGTGCTGCCATGTGCCGGCATTGTTGGGCGGCGCCAAGGGTAACGTCACATCCGTTGCGCTGTTCACCACCAATCCTGAATCGGTCCACGTTGTCCCGTTATTGTCAGACGATGCGAGCCGCGTCGTCACGACGTCGACGTTTTGAGCCGGCCACTGTTGGGAGGGATCGACGGCTGAATAACTCATCCAGATTCGGCCCGTCGGATCGTCGCGCGTCAGGGCGGCATCGAACACGCCATGGCTTCCGACGCTGGGGAAGGTCAGGCGGCTTGAGGCTGGAGGTGGTGGAGGAGAGCTTTTGTTGCTGTTCCCACAACCGGCAAGGCCAAGGGCCAGGACGATATACAGCAGGGCCAAGATTCGTAGATTCTGTCGATGGTGATGCACCAGCTCCTCAGCTGTCCCGCTCAACCCAGGTCGATCTTTTCACCGTGCAGCGCCCGCCACCATTGCCGCCAGCTATGGACCGTGAAATATGCTAACAACAGGGCCCCGAGCCCGAATAGGCCACGACCCATCCAGTCTGCCGCGGGGCCGGTAACAGTCACAAAACCGATGCTGCCTGTGACCCCGGTCGCGCAGCACGCCGCCCATGCCGCAACGGAGAAGAACGCGGTGCACAGGAGCGAGCAGGTAAACATGTAGAGCGCAGGGCGCTCATGTCGCATGGGGATCATGCTCAAAATGACCCCGCAGAGCGCGAACATGCACCCCGCTGACAGTACGACCCATCGAGGCGCGTAGATCTTGTTGGGGTCGACGGGGATGACGTCGAGGGCCGCCATCATGATGAAGAGGCCTGACCCGATGCAGAGGATCGGTAGCCAGAGCGGAACCGGCTGCTCGGTTTTTGGCTGGTGACCGGACTGCATGCGTTCAGGCTCCCAAGAAGCTCACGAGGGGACAGCGGGTCTTTGCTCAAAACCCTATCAGATCGTGCAACCAGGTCAATCAATCTCGCGGCAAAGTACATGGGCCGGTTAGGGCTTGAGACAGTCAAGGGGCGGGAAGTCCTGGGCGTTGAACAGGTTGCTCCTCAGGCCCCACCAGTTGCGGATGATCGTATTATAGAGACTGCGGTAGTCGATGGTGTGTTTCAGGTCGCCGTCCTGCAAATTCGTCAGGACCGGCTGCGTGCCATAGAGGCCGCCCTTCACTTGCCCACCCAGGAGAAAATGAGGCGCGGCCGTTCCATGGTCCGTGCCGCTACTGCCGTTTTCGGCGACACGCCGCCCGAATTCCGAATAGGTTGCGACCAGGATTCGATCCCAGAGCCCCTGCTTCAGCATCGTAGCGCGGAACGCCAGGAGCGCGTGGGTCAGTTCCTCCAACAGGCGCTGGTGAGTGGGGAGTTGTCCGGCATGGGTGTCGAAGCTGCCGTGGGTCACCTTAATCGTGGCGATGGAAGTGTGCGCGGCAAGCAGGCGCGCGGCCATTTCCAACTGCTTGCCGATCTTGGTCGCAGGGAACGTGCTCTCGAACGTGGGAGCCTGCTGGAGGCGTGCCTGAATATCGCCGGCCGCATGACTGATTTCCCGCTGCACGTCGAGAATATGGTTCAGGGCGCGATTCATGCTGACCCGCTGCACCGGTCGGACTAGCTCGGCTTCACGCAAGAATTCTTCAGGATCGCGCAATGTGATCGTGCGCGAACGAGTTCCAGCCAACGGCCCCGCGTCGCCCTTGCCCAGCAGCAGGCCGTCGGCCGTGAAGCTCGGGGGAAGCGGGTGCTGCTGGAACAGCCGGGCCAGCCAGCCGTCGTCCAGGGTCTGCTCGCTGTCCGAGCCAGTCTCCCAGATTTCGATGGAGCGAAAGTGCGAGCGATTCGGACGGGGGTAGCCCACTCCTGCCACGATGGCGAGATCGTTCTCCCAAAGCGGCATGAGGGGTTCCAGGGCGGGATGCAGTCCCAGTCGTGGTGTCAGCCGTTTGATGTGCTCGCGGGGGATCGACAGCTTGGGGCGCAGGGAGTAGTAGGCACTCTCCTCAAAGGGAATTACCATATTGAGCCCGTCATTCCCGCCGTGAAGTTCGACGAGCACCAGGATCCGTGAAGTTGGTCCTCGGTCTCTGTCAGGCGGGAGGGATTCAGCCGCCCACAGCCGCTGGATCCAGCCTGGTGCCAGGATGACCACCGGGAGGGCCGCCATGGTTTTGAGCCAGTCGCGTCGCTGCATAGGCCCCTCACTTCAACTGGTAGACGGGATCCATCACTAACTGGCGCACGACTTGCCATCGCTCGTCACCCTTACCCGTCGGATTGACCGGTTCGATCGGCAGGAGCGTCTGCTTGATGACCTCGTCCGGTTCATCTGTGAGCCAGGCCGCGCCATGTGCGCCATGGCCCATTGACGGACGAGAATCTCCTCCAGCACCAGCCTGCATGTCGTGCAGGCTGCCCATCTCATGGCCGCGGATGGCCCGCTGTAGGAATTGCCAACGATCCAGCAGCGACGCGCTGGTGATCCACCGAGTGCCGCCGGGCCAGCCCTTGACGTTCGGCGGATCGAACAGGTCCTGGCCCAGCCGGCGTCCGGCGCGAATGAGCATGATCGGCTCCTGGACCGGAAGCCGGAACAGACGCACCGTGCCCACCAGCAGTTCGACCGGCGACTTGATCAACACCCCGTGGTTCTCGGGAGCCCAGAAGGCGGGGGACATGAACAGCGCACTGAGGACCGGCTTGATCTGATACGTGCTCGCCCGAAACGTGTCAGCCAATCGCGCCACGTCCTGCGGGGCCGGCTCATCGGATACGAACTCGCGCCAGAGTTTGCGGACGATGTGGACGGCCACTTGCGGGGATTTCAGCGTCAAATTCAAGATGTCCTCGCCGGAGAACCGGCCGGACGTGCCGAACACCTGCTTGACGCCGTCGTCGTGCTGTTTGGGATTGAGGCGGAACCCGCCGGTCTGTGGGTCGATGTGCCAGCCGGTGAAGGCCCGCGCGGCCTGCTTGATATCTTGTTCGGTGTAGTGGCCTTCGCCCAGCGTAAACAGTTCAAATAACTCACGCGCGTAGTTTTCGTTCGGACGGTCCCGGTGGTTGGACCCCGTGTCGAGATAGCGGATCATGGCGGGATCCTTGGCCGTCTCAAACAGCAAGTCACGGAACGAGCCGAGCGCGTGCGCGCGCAACAGGGTGTTTTGCCGGTAGAGGAAAGGGGGCCATTTCACCTTGTGGAGGCTCGAGGTGAAATGGTTGTGCCAAAACAGGGTCATACGCTCGGTGAGCGGGGACGGGGTGGTCACCATCTCTCGATACCACCATTCCTTAAGCTCCAGCGCCTCCTCTTTGCGTTCTTCCCGGAAGGCTTGTTTGTCTTCTTGGCTCAGGTGCTTGCGCCGTTCTGGGGCAGGGGGACGTGCGTTGATCCAGCGAGGGGGCGGTGCGAGGGCGTGACGGTGGATCCCGTCCAACACCTGGGACACTGCGGTTGCCCGATCCAGTTTGGTCAAACTGCGAATTTCATTCGGGCTCCCGCCAAAACCAGTACGAGAGAGCAAGTGTCGGGCATCTTCGAAGGTCAGGTTCACAGGCCTGCTCGTAGCATGTCGGCGTGGGCCGTCTTGGCTATGAACGGATCAGTGCGCAGTGGGTTGACAACTACCGCGGGGCCTGTCGGATGTGCTCAATCATTCGTGTCTCTGCCCAGTGGTGATCCTCGCCTGGCTGCCGGCGCTGGACAAATGCGCAGTGCCCTCCCTGCTCAGTGGCCCAGACACGAATCTGGGGGTTGTCTCTCACTGCGGCGTTCGAGAAGATCGTGTACGGAACAAAGGGGTCATCTTTCGCGGCAATAATGACGGTGGGAACACGGATCTGCGCCATGACATGTCGGGCGCCGGCCCCGTGGTAATACTCTTCTGCGTTCTGATACCCGGCATCGGGCGCGGTATAGACGTGGTCTATCTCCCGGAGCCGTCGGATGCGCTCAAGCGGCTTGGTAGAAAACTTTGCGGGAAAGACTGTTGCTTTTCGCCTCAGTCTGGACTTCAGGCTGGTCACGAAGTGCCATTCATAGAGTCTATTTCTCGGTCGCTCCAAGGCTTGAACACACGCTTCCGGATCGATGATTGGACAGACACCGAAGACGCCGCGCAAGGCCGGCAGGTCATCCTTAATCTCCCCTGCCATCTTGAGCACGAGGTTGCCGCCCATCGACCAACCAATGGCCCATAACTCTCCCAGCCCGTGCTTGCTGGCCAGTTCCGTCAGCACTGCCCGGATATCACCACTGAGCCCGCTGTTGTAAAGGGTCGGTGTCAGGTGTTCAGTTCCGCCGCAGTTACGCTGATTGAGGCGGATGACGTTCATGCCGGCCCTGTAGGCTTTTGCGGCCGTTCCCTGCATGTATTGGGAGTCGCAACAACCCTCCAGCCCGTGGAGCAGCACGACAGTGGGGCAGGTCGAGCGCACGGGTTGCCAATGGCACATCCCTGACACTTGGCTGACCTGGTCCACTTGAAATAGGCGCTCCTCGACCGGGATGCCCGAAAGCATCTGTCGCCTCGGGAGGAGCCGCGGAAACAGGGTCATCAGGTGCGCATTGGGCAGGGCAGGATGCGGCACAAACTGAAGGGATAAAGAACCGTTCATTGATCCCATGCTAGAAAAATGAACCAGTTCATTTCAAGACTGAAATGTTCTGTTTCAACGTGACGATAGGTCCGGTCCTTGCTTAGGAAAAAGTATGAGTCTTTGCGCAAGATGCAGCTTCGCACGAGTTGGGACATCGTAACGACTGACCGCGCTTGGCGTGTCCACCCAATCTCAGTCGGGAAGCGTATGCGGGCGCGCGCGACGCGCGTACAATCCGCCAGAATTCACGAACAGCAGTTTCGAGGGCGGATGGACGAGGCCGGGAGGCTGCAGGATTCGATCGTCCTCATTCACGGTGATCTTGGCTCGCCCTTGGGATTTCACGCGCCGCTTCCGGGAGGGTATCACGAGATGTCCGTCAGAGACTTTCGGGATGGATTTGCAACCTCGATGGTGGTGAAACTTCCAGCTCAAACGAGGGGCGCTGACCTGCGAGCACGGTCGATGCAGGTTGTATTTGGACAGGCATTAGCAGGCGAGGGTCAAATCCAGCCCTCCCAGAGTGTTGGCAGAGCCGGCCTTCTTCGTCTACGTCTTTGCGGGCGAGCGGAGGCCATTTCTCAAGGTTCCCTATCCTCATTAGGCGTGCCGGAGAGGGGGCGAGTCGGGCATAGAAAAGGGCCACTGCTCCAGAGCTGAAGCAGCGGCCTGAGATGTTGGCTCCCCGGGCAGGACTCGAACCTGCGACCAGCCGGTTAACAGCCGGCTGC
>CAYUYE010000035.1:0-22081 GCA_964449255.1 uncultured Nitrospira sp.
TGCACGGCGTCCTCGATTTGGTTGAGGCTGCCCTGGAGTTGATTGAAACTCTCCACTGCCCGAAGCTGGGGGTAGGCCTCCGCCAGCGCGAAGATCGATTTCAACGACTGGGTGAGGAGATTCTCCGCTTGAGCTTTGGCGTCGGGGGTTTGCGCCGACATGGCCTTGGCGCGCGCGTTGATCACCGCCTCCAACGCGTTTTTTTCGTGCGCGGCGTACCCTTTGACCGTTTCCACGAGGTTGGGAATCAAATCGTAGCGCCGCTTGAGCTGGACGTCGATGTCGGCCCAGGCGCTGTCACAGGCCGCCCGTAGGCGGACCAGCGTGTTGTACATGCCGATCAGCACCATCACGAGCGCCAGCAGCACGAGTAGGGGAATCCAGGCCATCGGTCCTTCTCCTTCCGTCGTGAACCGTGCTACGTACTGACGGATCCGATCATAACGTGACCCTTAGGATCTGTAAAGCAATCGTGCGCCGGAGGCGCGTCTCGCCTTAGTGTGGCGGGAGCTGAACGGAGGGCGACGGGTCGGGCTCCGCGGACTCCGGAGGCGCGGCGGCTTTCGAAATGGTCGAAATATTCCGGGCGACACCTTGGACGTCGTCGACGTCGGTGAACGGCATTTTCCGGCCGTCGAGCGTGAGGAAAAAGGTGCCCTTCCCCGGGGCGTGCACCGTGACCTCCGCCGACAGCACGTCGCCCTCATCGACGTCGGGGTCTTTCACGACGGGTACACCACACACGCCCATCACGATGACCGGGAGCATGCCGGTGTCGTCCATGAGCCGGAACGAATAGGCCGCGTAACACACGCTGCCCGATGGGAGCTTGTACGGATCGAAGGCGCGGACGTCCTGGGCGGTGCCTTGCACGACGACGTTATGGAGGTGGTATCGCTCGGGGTATTCGCGTAACTCTTCGATGGGAAGCGGTTCGGCTGTTGAAGAGGCGGAGACCGGAAGGGACCCGCCGAGCAGCAGGCTCGCCCCGAACGAAGCGGCAATGGCCCCCTGCCAATGAAATCGGCCGTCCGTGCCCATGGCTCATTGTAACAGAGGCGCCAGAGGCTGCAGCAATTTTCGCCCGACGCTTCATTGCGTCCCCGCCCCTCGTTATAATGCGGCCCACCCTGAGGAATCCCAAGATGAACGACTTTGACCGCCATCTGACACAGTACATTGCCGACCGACGCGCCTGGTTCGAAGACATCCTGGGGCAGATGGTGGAAATTCCATCGGTCAGCATGGACCCCGCCCGCGTCACGGACGTTCGGCGGATGGCGGAGTATGCCGCGCAGCTCTTGCAGAGCCTGGGTGCGTCGGCACAGATCATCGAAACCGGTGGGCATCCGCTGGTGTCGGGAGGCTGGACCACTGGCGCCCGCCATCCGACCGTCACCATCTATAACCATCTCGACGTGCAACCGGCGCAAGAGCCGGAATGGAAGCAGGAGCCCTTCGCCTTTCGAAAAGAGGACGGCGTCTATCGTGGCCGCGGCACGACCGACGACAAGGGCCCAGCCCTCACCGCCCTGCTCGCCGCCAAGTTCGTCGTCGAGCAAGACCTGCCGCTCAACATCCGGTTTCTGTGGGAGTGCGAGGAGGAAATCGGGAGTCCAAATTTTGCGGCGACGCTCAAGCACAACGGCGCCATCCCTCGGCCTGATTCTGTCGTCATCTCGGATACAATTTGGATCTCTAATGACCAGCCGGCGATCGCCGTGGGGCTCCGCGGCCTGTTGGCGGTACGCTGCTCCTTGCAGACCGGGACAAAAGACGCACATTCCGGCGTGACCGGAGGCGCGGCCCGCAATCCGCTGGCAGAGCTGGTGGAGATCGCGGCGGCGTCCGTGGATGCGAAATCGGGACGGGTCAAGATTCCAGGATTCTACAAGAACGCGACCACCCCCACCGCGGCGGAGGTGAAGGGTTTTCTCCGGTCGGGCTTCCGGGTCGACCGCTTCATGAAGGCCTATGGGTTTGAAACGTTACGCACGAAGACTCCTGCCGAGGTCATGAAGCGGATCTGGGCGCAACCGACCTTCGAAGTGCATGGCCTGACCGGCGGGTACCAAGGGCCTGGGGTGAAAACCGTGGTGCCCTGGAAGGGCGAGCTGAAGTGCAGTATGCGTCTGGTGCCGAATCAAACGCCGGAGGACGTGTTCACACTGTTCAGGCGGCACGTGAAGAAACTCAACCCGTCGATCACGGTCGAGGCCGATGGGATGTTGCATCCGTTCAAAGGTGTCTCGCAGGGGCCCTATGTCGAGGCGATTCAGGCCGCGATTCGCGAAGGATTTGGAAAGGATGCGGCCTTCACGCGTGAAGGCGGCTCCATCGGGGCAGTGGTGAGCATGCAGAAGGCTTGGAACGTGCCGATTCTCTTTCTCGGCTTGAGCCTCCCCGAACATGGATACCACGCGCCGAACGAACACTTCGATTGGCGCCAGGCCTCCGGCGGCATGCGCGCCTTCGCGACGTATTTTCGACAGTTGGCGGCGATGGAGGCGAAGCGATGATCACGCGGTGGCTCAAGCCTGGGTGGACGTGCGCGCGATCCTGTGCTTGTCTCCTCGCGCTATTGGTGGCGTGGGGCCCTTGCATGAGGGGCCAAGTCGTCGCCCAAGAGCACATCACGGCTACGGCCACGTTGCTTCCGTCCGGCGATGAGCTTGAAATCGAGTATCGAGCTGACGGCGAAACCTGGAAAGATGTCCTGCCGGTGTATCGGTCCGGCGACGTTCGCTATTTTAGCGCCGGAGTGGGACTGGCTGAGCGACATGCCGAGTATCCGGCGTTCCCCTTGAAGATCGTGCTGACTGCCGGGGGGAAGGCCTTTGCTGCGCGGGCCGACGTGCATATTGTCCAGACGAATGGCGACACGACGCTGTCGATTCCGGCCGATCAGGTGACCGGGCCCTGGTTGTTTGTGGACCTTCCTGCAGGCGAGTACACCATCACCGGAAACCGAGGGGGCGCAACGCAGCAACAGACACGCGTTCGAGTGGAGATCGGGGCGGTGCGGACGGTTCACCTCCGCTTCCCCGGCGACTAAGCACTCTCGCCGTGCGCTTACCGCGGGAGATAGGGACGCGGGGCCGCCTTCCTCACCCGAAGTATCGACACCAAGATGGGTAGGCTGAGCCCGGATGCACGTGTCTTTGGCCGCTCTTCCTTCATGAACTGGTAACCCGCCAGGTCCATACCGCACCTCCTGGGAGGAAATCCGCGCGAGCCCTTGCGTCCCAATTGTTGCTCCACAGTCAGCAATGGGTCGTTGGGCCTTACGACAGGCCTGAGTCTAGGGACTTCGGGAAATGGACGGCCATCCCTCTCCCGGGGGGGAGACCTGTAGTTTGGCGTCGACGGGCGGCCACTACGGTGCCAATGATCGCTCAAGGCTTCCGGTCGCTGTTCGCTTGTTCCGGCAACTCCCTGCGCGCCGCCCGATGCTGTATCCCTTTCGCCGGTCCGCGTATCTCATCTGATACAACGAGTCTGCCCGGTCCCTCCAACAAAATAGGAGAATTTGGCACGAGGGTTCCTCGAAGCGGCCAGATTTCGTGAGGTTGAATGACCTGGGTTCTTCGCCTAGGTAGGAACAGGCAGGCACAGCGATTGCTCTGCTCACTGTACATGCTGCTGTGCCTGTGAGGGCCCCGTCGGGCAGGCGATTCGACGGAGAGCCGCTCGCAGGGCACCCTGTAGTTGACATCAACCAAGAGCAGGAGGGGAGCCCATGGCTGGAGATCTCCACATACGAGAACGGTTGAGTCTCTTAAGCGAACCACAGGCCGAACAACAAGCCATCCGAGGAGCCACTTCAGCGGGACGGGCCCTGCACATCTACGGTCCTCGCGTTCGAGTGCTTGACCAGGGAGTCGGGGAAGAAAGTGAAGGCGCGATGCGCTCGGCACTCACGCATATGGAGTCCACGCAACGCGCGGGACTCACGGCGGTCGAGTCGCTGGGTGTGTCGGCGTTCGCGATGCGACTGTCGCCGCAGTACCGTGAGGCGAAACGGCGGCGGCCGCGACAGGGAGAGCAGTGGGACTTCCGGCGAGGCGGATGTATGGGGCCCGTTGAAACGCAGGCTGCGCCCCGATCGTCGGATGCGCCGGCCCAGGCCCCCACCAGCGCCTATTTGGAAGGCGATGTTGCCGTCGGGATCATTATCGTGGGAGGACCGACGCCAGCCACGCAGTTTACGGATGCGGAGCGAACCCACGTCGTCGCCGAAGTGCAGAACGGATTGAGCTTTCTGGCTGCCAGCAATCCCGCTGCGGCGCTCTCCTTTTTCTATGACATTCACTTCGTCAACTTGTCGGTGCCACCCAATCCAAGCGCCGCGGATCTAGAAGGCCTGTGGCGCAATCCGACCATGGTGGCCCTCGGGTATCCCGGGACGTTCACCGGTGTCAGTCAATATGTTGAGGACATACGGCACACGCTCCAGACACGGTGGGGCTACTGCGCCTTTTTCACGAAATATCCTCTCTTCCACTTCGCCTATGCCAGCATCGGTGGCCCGCGCCTGGTGATGGACTACAACAACGATGGCTGGGGGCCGGACAACATTGATCGTGTCTTTGCGCATGAGACGGGTCATATTTTCATGTGCCCGGACGAGTATGCCTCCAGCGGCTGCACCTGCGCGGGCGCCTGGGGGCGATGGGCCAAGCCCAACACCAACTGCGAAAGCTGCGCGCCGAGCGGCGGGATCAGCTGCATCATGAAACGCAACGATTGGGCGATGTGTACCGTCACGCCGGCCCACCTCGGCTGGACGCCGGCCAGACTCTTCGCGAAGAGCAGCAGCAAGGCAATGGATGTGTCGGGAGCTTCCACGGCCAACGGGACGCCGATCATCCAATGGGCCTATCACGGAGGGGAAAATCAGCTCTTTCGCCCCGATCATGTGAGTGGCGGGTACTACCGGCTGGTCGCGCAACACAGCGGGAAGGTGCTCGAGGTCGAAGGGGGCTCAACGCTGGACGGTGCACGCCTCCTTCAACAGACCTGGACCGGCGGGGATCATCAGTTGTTTCGTCTTGAATCGATGGAAGACGGCTACCTTCGGATCGTGGCCAAACATAGCGGCAAGGTGGTCGATGTCTCTGGCGCCTCGACCGCCAACGGCGCCGAGCTGATCCAATGGACCTGGCATGGCGGCGACAATCAGCGGTGGATGAGTGTGGCCCCGACCGTGGCCGAGCATAGCGGAAAAGTTTTGGAGGTCGCTGGGGCGTCGGTGGATGATGGCGCGGAAGTGGTGCAATCGGAATATAGTCTCCGGGGCAGCCAACTGGTGTATCCTGAGCCGGTGGGTGATGGATACGTGCGGCTGGTGTTCCAGCATAGTGGGAAGGTCCTCGATGTGTCAGGGGCGTCGGGGGACGATGGCGCGCGACTGATTCAATACGCCTGGCACGGTGGAGACAACCAGCAATTCCGGCTGGAGCTGCTCGGCGACGGCCATGTCCGCATCATCGCCAAACACAGCGGTAAGGTGGTCGATGTCTCTGGCGCCTCGACCGCCAACGGCGCCGAACTGATCCAATGGACCTGGCATGGCGGCGACAATCAGCGGTGGATTGTCCCGAGGTGGCAGTAGGCGATGTGGCCGAGTGACCCGCCGTTCGGAGGGGGCGACGGCCGAGAAGGTCTCCGATAAGGGCCCAAAGACGGGACGATGCCGAACGTCTTAGTGATCGCACACGAAGACCGAGCCGAAGCAATCCTTGCCGAGTCGGGGCGCGTGGCGAGAATTGTGCAACGACTTCCCCCTCGGCTGGCGATTGTCGACGCAACGCCCGAGGCACTTGTTGCGCTGAAGGGGATGCAGGGAGTGCTGGCCGTCTGTGAAGGCTCGATTCCCGAATCCCTCTTGGGGGAACTGCAGCCAGTGGAGCGCATTTTTGCCGATGCGTGGGTGGCGAGCCAACGGGCCAAACGTGATCGCCCCGGCGAAGGCCTGCCATGGGATGCGAAAGGCTTCGAGCCTCCCGATCCCTGAGACCGACTTATGTGAAGGAGGCCATATCGATCACGAACCGATAGCGGACATCGCTCTTCAGGAGGCGCTCATAGGCCGCATTCACCTGGTCGATCGGAATTACTTCCACATCGGCGGGTGTGTTGTGGGCCGCGCAAAAGTCGAGCATCTCCTGCGTCTCTCGAATGCCGCCGATCAACGAACCGGCGAGGCGGCGGCGGCGCATGATCAGTGGCATGGCCCCGACCGCCAGAGGTTTATCCGGTGCGCCGACCAGCATGAAGGTGCCGTCCCTTTTCAGACTCTCCAACAGCGGGTCCATCGGGTGCGGAGCCGACACCGTGTCGAGAACGAAGTCGAATCGTTGCACCAGTTTTGAAAGGTCTCCCGTGGTGGAGACAAGGTCGGCGGCCCCCAGGCGAATGGCTTCCTGGCGTTTTCTCTCAGACCGGCTCAAGACCGTCACCTCCGCTCCCAGCGCGGCGCCGAGTTTGACCGCCATGTGGCCGAGCCCGCCCAAGCCCACCACGGCCAGGCGGTGTCCCTTCCCGACTTTCCAATGACGAAGCGGCGAATAGGTCGTAATTCCCGCACACAACAATGGCGCGGCGCGCTCCGGCGTGAGGGCGGCCGGAATCCGGAGCACATATCGCTGATCGACGACAATGTGATTGGAATAGCCGCCATAGGTGGGCGTTTTCTGGTCCTGTTCGGTTCCGTTGTACGACCACGACACGTGACTCTCGCAATACTGCTCCTCTCCAGCCGTACAAGCCCGGCACTCCCGGCACGAATCGACGAAACAGCCGACACCCACCCGGTCGCCTACCTGAAAGGCGGCGGCTGCTGATCCGACGTGTGACACCGTGCCGACCATCTCATGGCCGGGCACCATGGGATAGGTCGATCCGCCCCATTCGTCACGGGCCTGGTGGAGGTCGGAGTGGCAAATCCCACAATGGGTGATCTGCACGCGGACGTCTTGCGGTCCTAGCGCGCGTCGCGTGAAGGAGAAGGGGACCAGCGGGCTGGTCGGACTGTGTGCGGCATAGCCTCGTGTTTCGAGCATCGTGGTCTCCGATATCTGGTCAGTCGGTCGTCATTGTGCAGCCCTCGGTCATTGATAGCAAGGCAAGAGACGTCTGGCAACCCGCTCGCATGAATCCGGAACGGGCAGGCCCTCGTAGAGATAGATGAACAAGCGGCTGCCGCCGGAATCGACGGGACACACCACATCATGTCACCCAAAGGAGGATGACCCATGAAGACGATGACCACGCTTGCCTCTGCGCTCGCATTCGCCACGTTGACAATCGCACCCGGCATTGCCGGAGCGAGCGAGCACTGCTCAGCCTCCATGTCGAAGGCCGCTCAGACGACGCCGGCCGAGCAGCAACTCCAAGCCGCCATTCGCGCCAGCGAGGAACGCGCGGGGATGTCGTTCTAAGTCCGCCGGAAGTTCAAGGAGAGCGGTACGAGGCCTGAAGAGGGCTGCGAGAATGCTGAGGATGAACGCGTCGTCCTCAGCCTTTCTTGTCTTCTTGAGCGGCGAGCAACGGCTGAAACAGCGGGTCGGCGTCGATCACGGCCTTCAACAGCTCCCGCCCCAACACAAAATTCCACGCCGCTTGTGTGGCGCCGGGCGTTTGATCGAACCACTGTTTCGCCTGCGTCAAGTGGGCCAGCATGAGCTGGGGATCCCGCTGCGGCATGAACAACCGGCTGTAGGCCAGCGTGTAGGAAGCCATGAACTTGTCCAACGGATCCTCGGTCAGGTTGTAGGCCTGTTCGGCCTCCCGATAGGCCTGCTGAATATCGGGATCGTCCATGATGCGATTCCAGGCCACCTTGCTGATGCGCGACCAGGCCAGTTCGAGCAACGCGCGCGCCCGTTGATCGGGGCGCGCTGTTTCGAGGTCCTTCACCAGGGCCTCGTGCGTGTGAATGGAGCGGGGCTGGTCGTTGTTCCAACGGTAGGCAATGCCCAGATGTAGTCGGTTATCGAGGTCGCGCGGCCTCACCTGTTGCAGCGCCTCCATCGCGGGAAGCAGGCGATACAGAAAATCGGCCGAGGTCGGCTCCGTGAACCCACCCATGTGCATGCCCAATGAGAGATCGGTGCGCGCCGTCTGCGCGTAACTGTTCCACGACAATTCGGCCAGCCGCCGCGCGAGCGACGGATCCTTGGTGAGCGGCGGCGGCGCGGCCTCGCCGGTGGCGAGAATACGGCCGTACAGTTCGTTGCTGACCGTCATCAAGGCTTCGGGCTGTTTGGGGTCGACCAAGAGGACGCGATTGAGCAGGCTCATGCGATCCCGTAGCTCCGGATAGTGGCGCGAGCGCGCGACGGCGGCGAGCAAGATGCCGGGTACGTCCTGGGGTTGCCAGCTGACGACCGACTGCTCCACGGCATGGCTTTGTTCCGTCGTAAAGGGGATCGCCTGGCGCAAACCACGCTCCTGAGGCGACACGTCGGCCACGGGGACATTCATGACGGCCACGTCGTGAGGAAAGCCGTGGGGCCTGAGGCCGCTGGCGACGACGAACTGCAGGTCGATCGATCGGATCGCAATCCGCGGCCGTGCCACCGTGTTCGTCCACTGGTACGCCCCCGGCGCGTAGGTTTCCGGGGCTGTCAGGACGTCTTTGTACGTGATTCTCAGTTGGACGAGTGACGTGGGCACGGAGACCGTTCGTTTGCCGTCGCGCGAGGGGAATGATGAGGGGGTGATGGGGCGTTCGCCGACGACCTGGGCATCGAACCCGCTGCCGGGCGGGGACTGTCCGATGAGGTTCATGACGAAGGTCGAGGCCGGATATTGAATGAGCGGTTTGTCGAAAAACACTAAGCGCCCTCGGCCAGGCCACTGGGTATTCATGCCCTCATCGGTTTGCGAAATCACGTCGACCTGGCCGTCGAGCAATCGTTGCCAACAGGCATTCGCCGGAGCCGCGCCGGGAACGGCCGGCTCGTGAATCCTCGGAGTCGGGTGGCCGACCACCTCATATTGGCAGGCAAAGTCGAGCTGAGCAAACCGCGGGATGTCGCCGTTGCCGATGGCTTCGGCATAGCGCAGCGCCGCCTCGGCGGATGCCGAAAGCTTGGGTTTTTTCGCTCCGTGCACGGGCGGCGCCTTCGCGGCGGCGGCCGGCGTCCCATTGGCCAGCACGATCCCCACGGCGGCGAGCAGGCAGGCCCCGACCTCCAGCACGAGTGAGCGACACCGTCTGTCCTGGCGCAGCTTCATGATCTCCTCAAAAGGGCCACCGGATCAGTCTATCGGCGGCGGGAACGGCCAACTTAGCACGCGCATCAGAGCGAGGAAAAGAGCCAAGTCATGTGGACGGAGTCTAGAACCTATTTCAAAATTGTTGGCGACAGGTCGGACACAAGGGGTGGCTTCGACCGCCTGGCAGCTGATGCGAAGTGTGATCCAACTTGGAGATGGCCTGGGACCACAGGCACTCCTCAAGGAATTCTGCGATACGTTCTACTGCGGGCTGGGGGTCAGCGGGACGTTGCGGCAGGAGGCGAGGCCGGCGAAGCGGGGACGAAACGGACCAACGAACGAATGTACGCGAGCACGTCGCGCTGCTCTTCGGAAGAAAGCGTCCCGTTCCAGGCGCGCATAGCCGTTCGCGGTTTGCCCTCCGCGATCGCCTGCAACAACTCTTTGTCGGATTTCGCGGAGGTGGCTGCGGAGATCAGGCTGGCCGGCCGCGGCGACAGGAACGCGGCCTCCTGCCCGTCGCCGCGTCCCGTCGGCCCATGGCAGACGACACAATGCTGGTCATATAGCACTCGGCCGCGTTGCGGCTCTCCCATCGGGGTCGCGCGGGGCGCGGTGGTTGGCAAGCCCGCCACAATCAAGCCAAGGCATAGTGCGAAGATGAGTTGGCGCCGACGATCCAACGCGGGGTCAATTCGCATGATCGGGCGTGCCGCGGGCGGGGATGGGTTCCCACGGGCTACGTTGCGCACGGATCCATCGCTCGAGGCCTGATTTCACGACCTCGGGGTCGGGTACGCCGCGAATGGTACAGCAGTCTTCGGTGATGCGACTGGCGATCTCCAATGCACCGAGATCAAACCATCGATTGAGCAGTTCATAGCGGAGCGACACGTCTGTGATCTCACTCAACCGTAGTTCCTGGATCGTACGGCCAGTCCACCCCGATTGGATCAGGACGCGGGCGGACGTGATCCGATAGACACGGCCATAGTGAAACCACGCCGCGATGCCGAGGAAGCTGGCGATCAGGAAGCCGTAGAGCATAGCCGTCGGCCATTGGGCCTGTTGAACGGCCACCGCTGCGCGCACGACGCCGACCGCCAAAAAGACATAGAGCACGGCATGGTCCATCCACGCACTGCGTCCTTCCCAAATTACCTGCTCGTGTTCAATGGGGCGGCTGTCGGCCATCGTATTCCTTCGGGCGTGACCAGGAGTGTCCAGTCTGCAGGCTTGTGCGGCGCCTCCGGCGTTAGCAAGCAGCCCGCAAGATCTGCCGGCGCAGCTGAGCTTTGGCGGCGGCGGACAACGGTGCAGGCGGCGTGTGTCGACACAGTGCAATAGTCTGCCGTAACGACGTGACGAACGTTTCGCAATTCGGACAGGCTCCCAGGTGGTGGCGAATCTCATCGCAGACGTTGGTCGGCAGGTCTTCATCGAGGTAGGCCGACAGCTGCCGAAGAATGTCCAAGCAATGAGCCTTGCCAGGCGGACGGGTGCGGGTGCGTGGGCTCTGGGTTCTGGCGCGTCGGCGAGTCGTCATATGAGGATCTCCCTGACAGTATACCTTATGCGTCGTCGTGATGGGTGTGGGGACGCAAGGGGACGCCCATGCCCCGCGCGCTCAACTCCCGCCGCACAAAAAGGCGGGCGCGGTGGAGGCGGGATTTGACGGCCCGCTCCTGGAGGCCCATGACACTCCCCACTTCCTTGGCGCTGAGCCCTTCCATATCCCGGAGGATGAGGACCTTACGATAGGCCAGCGGCAACTTGGCGATCGCCTGGTCGAGCGCCTGGCGCAGTTCCTTGTTGGAGAGCGCCTCTTCCGGACTCACATCCTCGATGGGGATCTGTAGCCGCAGCTCGCCGTCGGTGGACGGGATGAACGATTCCAGCGAGAGATTCTGGGCCGGTTCGCCTTTGCGGCGGCGCCGCATGCGCAAGCAGGCGCGGGAGGCGATGGTGTACAGCCAGGTGGACACCTTGGCGTCGCCGCGAAATCCGTCCAACGCACGATAGGCATTCAAGAACGTATCTTGGACGATGTCCTTTGCGGCCTCCGTTTCGCCGCACAACCGGTGGGCGAAGCGATACACCCGATCGACGTAATCGTGATAGAGCTGATCGAAAGGAACCGGAGGGGCGTGGTTATTTGATGCGGAACGTGGCCGCTTGGAAACGGGCCGAGCCATGGGAAGCCGCAGTTTACGGAGGCGTCTCCGAAGGTGTCAAGGCAACGGGCGAGAACCTCTCCCGGCCTCGGAGAGTGACGTTGCAACGAGAATCGGCCGCGCAGAGAGATGGATGTGTACCCGTTCCCAGCATGAAGGTGGCGAGGAGTCGCCTTCGCTCCATGATCAATGATGTGAGAGCGGCTAGTTGCCCTTGCGGATGTCTTGAACGGCACCCGACCCGTCGAGTTCAAGCACGATCGGGGCGCCTTCTTTGAGAGAGGCCAGCGATCCCTTCGCACGGTCGGTGGGGAAGGATTGTTCGCCTTCCGGGGTCCACAGCGACAGGGCGGTCTTGTCGGACCCGGCATAGACCAGCTTGCCGGACAAGAGTCGCCGGACCGGCACTTTAGAGCCTTTGGGATAGAGGTCGAAGGCGGCCGTGGTGTCGTGGATCCACAAAGCGAGGTCTTCGCCGACCTTGGTGTGGCAACGATCCTTGGCCAGGCAGAGCCCGGTCTTAGCGCTGATGGGAAGGACGCCGAGGTCGGTCTGCACGTGCACATAGCCGTTCTTGATCTTGGCCACCGATCCCGTCACCTTCATCTCCGTACGGCTCGAGTGCGAGGCGGGAATCTGGCTAACCTGCAAGTCGTACTGGAGGTCATGCACGCCGACCAGTTTGCCATTATCGGTGACCTCCACCGTGACCGCGCCCCCCTTTGGGTTTGTTGGGAGCTTGGAGGCCACCGGCTCGGCCGCAAACCGTCGCTCGCCGTCGGGCGTCCAGAACACGAGTTCCTTCTTGTCGGGTCCGCTGTACGTCACTGGTCCCCAGAGATAGCGTGGGGCGGTCGACTCGGCGCCTCGCTGGGCGATCGACAGGGCCCCCTGAGCACCGTGCACGTAGAGGGTAATCGTCGGGTTGCCGCGGAGGTCTCGCAGGCACGTCTTGCAGGTCAACGTCATGAGGCCGATCGGTGTGCGGAGGAACACCAGACCCGGCTTCATCCGCCAGATGTTTCCGGCAATCTGCACGTGGGTCGCCACGGTCTCCTCTGCGGACGTGGCCGCAGCGGGTGCGGGCGCCTCCGGTGAGGGCGCTGCCGGTTCAGTTGAGGGCCCTGACGGTTCCACTGCGGGAGATTCAATGGGAGTTGAGGGAGATGGCGGCGCCTCTTCGGCCTGGGCCCGTGACGCGGCCGTCGCCATCAAGAGGCTCACGAGCATTCCGACAACGATGCGGGTCGAACGACCGAATCCCTGGGTCGAAGCCATCGAATTCGAGCTCCACTTGTGTGTGAATGTCTTGCGATAACACGCAAGGATAGGGCTGTCAAGCGGAATGCCGGAACACGGAGGCGACGAACAGTGTTAGAGCGCCTGCATGGTGACCAACAGGCGCGAATGCGTGAGTGACACGCGGGACGGAAAGACGAAGGCGCGGACGAGAATGGAATCGTTCACCGTGCCGACCGTGCGCGATAGTTCAAACGGGCCCCAGTCCCCTTGCTCCACACGATCGACGAGCGCCTGTTGGACCTCTTCACAGAGCACACGAATGGATGACGGCAGCTCGGCGTCCGTCGCTGTGTGGTCTGAGATGCCGGATTGCAGTGCCCGCAGGCGCAGGAGCAATCCCGGCGCATGCTCGTTGGAGTAGAGCACGCGCAGCTGGCTGGAGATCACCAGGAGGCCCAGGCCTTCGGTTCGGATAGTGGTCACCAACATTGAGTCGGGCGACAGCCCTTGATCGAACACGTGGATGGGGGCGGTGCGCGACAGGCGGCCGGGAATGCGGCGCCCCACGGTGGAGCCTCGATCTGCAGAGCTGGAGCCCTTCGTGACTGTCGATTTATCCATGCCGGTCCTCGTTTTGGTGAATGATGCGTTCTGGTCTAGAGAGGAAAACCGATCGCTCGCGCATATTACTGGTTTCGATGGGCTACGTATATGACACAAGAGTGCCAGATGATCTTGAGGACACGCTCGGAGAATTTACAGCTGCAGACACTACGAGCAAGATCTGAGCCAGAAGGTTTGTCATAGAAGGTTCGACAAAAAAGCGTGATGACGCAGAATTCTCTAGTGTAAGTGGAGGGTTTCCCCTTCAGATTTGAAAGACAAAAGGATAGGCGATCGTATCCTTTTTGCCACCACTGTGGACCAGATGTGTACCGAAGGCCGACGCTATTTTTTTCTGACGAGCAGGCGAATGGGTGTGCCGGCGAGTGGAAATTCTTCACGCAACCGGTTTTCGATGAAGCGGAGGTAGCTGGCGGTGATGCTCTCGGGATGCCCGACGAAGAGCGCGAAGACCGGAGGTTTGGTCGCAACCTGAGTGATGAAGCCGGCGCGGGTCTTCTTCGTAATCTTGCCTTTCTTGACCGGCAACGGATGGGTTTCCAGGACCTTTTGTAGGAACTGATTCAGGGGACCGGTTGGGATGCGGTTGGAAAACGCGGCCATCGTGTTGTCGATGAGGGGGAACAGGCCCCGTAGGGACTCCGGGCGCAGCGCAGTGGCGAACAGCACGGGGGCCCAACTCAAAAAGGCAAACCGCCGGAGGAGGTCGCTCTGGTAAGTCTGCCGCGCGCCGGCTTCATGCTCCCGCAGATCCCATTTGTTGATGATCATGATGCAGGCCCGACCTTGTCGGAGGATCAACCCGGCGATCTTCGTATCCTGCTCGGTAATGCCTTCCACCCCGTCGAACAGCAAGACAGCGATGTCCGATCGTCCCATGGCCCGCAGGGATCGCGCGATACTGTAGCCTTCGACACCGCGCTCGATCCGGCCGCGTCGCCTGATGCCTGCCGTATCGGTAAACAAGTACGGCCGTCCGTCATAGGTGGCCAGCGAGTCGATGGCATCGCGGGTGGTGCCGGGGATATCGCTCACGACCATCCGTTCCTGCCCCAGCACGGCGTTGACCAGGGTGGACTTCCCGACATTGGGGCGGCCGACGATAGCAATGCGTGGCACGTTTTCAAGGCCGGTCTCGCCAGGGGCTTCCGGCAAATGAGGATAGACGGCCTCGAGCAGGTCATCGACGCCGATGCCGTGTTCGGCCGAGACGGGGAAGAGCGGATCGAGCCCCAGGCGATAGAAATCGGCCACGAGCGGATCGGCCTTGGCCGTATCGATCTTGTTCACGGCGTAGACGACGGGTTTGTTGACCCCGCGCAACAGCTTGACCACGGCTTCGTCGGGCACGGTGACGCCCGTGCGGCCGTCCATCAGGAAAATGAGGATGTCGGCCTCGGCGATGGCGAGCTGCGTCTGATGACGGATCAGCGCGAGCATGCCTTCCTTGGCCGATGGGTCGAGGCCGCCGGTATCGACCAACCGGAACGGCCGGCCGCGGAAGGACGCGTCCGCATAGTTCCGGTCGCGGGTGACGCCCGGTACGTCGTCGACGATGGCCGACCGATGTCCGAGGATGCGGTTGAACAGGGTGGACTTGCCCACGTTCGGGCGGCCGACAATGGCCACCAGCGGTCCCCCGCCGCCTGGCGGCGTCAGGAGCGTGGTTTGAACGGAGACGGGGCGAGCCTTTTTCATGACGGCGAAGCTATCATGCCCCTTTCCAGAAACACAACGCGCCTCGTCTTCCCTCCCGGGTTTCGGCTATACTTTTTCCATGACGATTAAGGATTCACGTTTCACGAATAACGGCTTTCACTGGGACCAGATCGACGACGTCCTCCTCGATATGGATGGCACGCTGCTCGACCGGCATTTCGACAACCATTTTTTCGAAGATGCCCTCCCACGGCGCTATGCGGCGCTTAACGGGTTGTCGTTCGAGGTTGCGCGGGAGCAGTTGATGAGCATGTATCGGTCGGTGGAAGGCGAACTGGCCTGGACGGACCTACACTATTGGACCGAGCGCGTGGGGATCGACGTGGTGGCTATGCACCGGGAGTTGGATCACCTCATCGGCTTCCTCCCGGATGCCATCCCTTTCCTCGAGGCGGTGCGCCGGCGTGGCAAGCGAATCACGGTCGTGACCAATGCCCATGCCAGCGGGGTGGGTGTGAAATGCGACAAGACGGGCCTGCATCAGTACGTCGACCGGATTGTGGATGCGTTTCAGGTGGGCTACTTGAAGATGCGGGTTGAATACTGGCCCCATTGCCAGCGGCTGGTCGGATTCGATCCGTCACGCTCCTTATATATAGATGATGACGAAGGCTGCCTCACCGCGGCCCATGACTTTGGGGTCGCCCATGTCTTCCACCGGGCGAAATCGAGTTCGCAGCTCCCGCCGGAACCCTCGCAGACGTTCCGCTCCCTTGAGCACTTTCACCCCTTGATGTGACCAACTGGCTTCCCCTCGACTAGGGCACCGCTTGTCCCCGATACATCTCCCCGCCGAGGCGCGGCACGCCTGGCAGCACGAACCGGTCGAGCGACGTGAGCCGCAGACCTGCCTGAATCACCAACTGATCGATTCGCCGGTTCAAATTGCAGCCGCAGGCCAACAGATTCTGGATCGGATTGAGCCGATCTTGCCACCGGGCGATGCGAGGGTCGTCACTGCGCCCATGCTCAGTGAACAAGAACGGCGCACCCGGCTTCAGCACCCGTTTGATCTCCCGGAGGGCCGTGACCGGGTCGGGAATCGTGCAGAGTGTCCAGGTGCTTACGACGCAGTCGAAGCGTCCGTTGTCGAACGGCAGTTGTTCCGCGGTCTGGTGCACGAATTCGACGGGAAAGCGCGCCGATTCCTTCCTCGCTGCCACCCGGTCGGGCAAGATATCTGCCGGATCGATGGCGACCAGTTTCAGAACTGTGCTGGGGTAATGCGGCAAATTGAGACCTGTTCCAAATCCGATCTCCAAGACTTCTCCACGCGCATCCGCCAGGACGCGCTGCCGCTCCTCTTGAAAGACTGCGCCCCGCATGACGTGATCCATCAAACGCGGGAAGATGTGTTGCGCGTACAATCCCATGGCGGCGGCAGTATAGCAGCGTCCGGCCAGGCCGGTCGTTGGCTTGAGGGGGTCCGATGTCTATGTTAGATTTTCTCGCTTTAGCCGAGTGACCGCCTAAGACCGGTCGGAACCACGTTATGAGCCGTCCCTACGATTTCCAGGCCATCGAAACGAAATGGCAGGCCTACTGGGATCAGCACCGTCCGTTCGCGGCGCTGGATGATTCCACCAAGCCCAAGTTCTACTGCCTCGACATGTTTCCCTATCCCTCCGGATCGGGATTACACGTCGGCCATCTGGAAGGCTACACCGCGACCGACATCGTCTCTCGCTACAAGCGCATGCGTGGGTTCAACGTGCTGCACCCCATGGGGTGGGATGCCTTCGGGCTCCCCGCCGAACAGTACGCAGTGAAAACCGGCGTGCATCCGGTCATCACCACGGCACAGAACATTGCCACGTTCAAACGCCAGATGAAGCGCGTCGGGCTCTCCTACGATTGGGATCGGGAAGTGAGTACCACGGATCCCGATTATTACCGCTGGACGCAGTGGATTTTCCTCAAGCTGTACGAGCGGGGCCTCGCCTACGTGGCGGAGGTGCCGGTCAACTGGTGCCCTGCCTTGGGTACGGTGCTCGCGAACGAAGAAGTCATCGACGGGAAGAGCGAGGTCGGCGGTTTCGACGTGATCCGCAAGCCCATGCGGCAATGGATGCTGAAGATCACGGCCTACGCCGATCGGCTGCTGGAAGACTTGAAGCTCGTCGAGTGGCCGACTTCGACCTTGGAGATGCAGAAAAATTGGATCGGCCGCTCGATCGGCGCGGAGGTGGATTTTGCGCTCGATGGCATGAAAGGCAAGCTCCGGATCTTCACCACGAGACCTGATACGCTGTTCGGGGCGACATATATGGTGCTGGCGCCCGAACATCCGTTGGTCGATGCCGTCACCCATGCCGAACGCAAGGCCGACGTGGCGGCCTATCGCGAGGCCACGGCGCGCAAAAGCGATCTGCAGCGGCAGGAATTGGACAAGGACAAGACAGGCGTGTTCACCGGTGGGTTCGCGGTCAATCCGGTCAACGGCGAACGTCTCCCGATTTGGATTGCCGATTATGTCCTCATGAGTTACGGCACCGGCGCCATCATGGCGGTGCCGGGACACGACGAACGCGACTGGGCCTTCGCGCGCAAGTACGCGTTGCCGATCCGTGAGGTGGTTTCAGGCGGCGACGTGGACAAGGCCGCGTTTATCGAAATTGACCGCGGCACGATCGTTAATTCCGCAGCCGTGGACGGGTCGTTCAGCATCAATGGACTGAAGCCCGCCGACGCGATTCCAAAGATCACCACGTGGCTGGAGTCCAAAGGCGCGGGCAAGAAAACGATCAATTACAAGTTGCGCGATTGGCTTTTTGCCCGGCAACGCTATTGGGGAGAGCCGTTTCCCGTCATCTGGACGGGCGGCGAGCACCGGCCGCTCCGCGAGGAGCAGTTGCCGTTGGTGTTGCCCGAAACCGACAATTTCAAACCCTCCGGAACGGGTGAGAGCCCGCTTGGCAATCTCGAAGACTGGCTGGCGACGACCGATCCCGTCACCGGCAAGCCGGCCCGCCGCGAGACTAACACGATGCCGCAGTGGGCCGGCTCCTGTTGGTACTTCTTGCGGTTCATTGATCCGAAGAATGCCCGGCAGTTGGTCGATCCGGCCAAGCAACGCTATTGGATGCCGGTCGACCTGTATATCGGCGGCAGCGAACATGCCGTGTTGCATCTGCTGTACTCGCGCTTTTGGCACAAAGTGCTCTTCGATATCGGCGTGGTGAGCACTCCCGAGCCGTTCAAGAAGCTCGTGCACCAGGGTATTGTGCTGGGGGAGGACAGCCAGAAGATGTCCAAATCGCGCGGAAACGTGGTCAATCCCGACGATATGATCGAACGGTTCGGCGCCGATGCGGTGCGCTTGTACGAGATGTTTATGGGCCCGCTCGAGGCGACGAAACCCTGGAGCACACGCGGTGTCGAAGGGGTGACCCGCTTCCTCGACCGTGCCTGGCGCATGATCATCGATGAGGAGGGCCGCGTCAGTGGTGCGGTGGTTGCGGTCGCGCCGCCGCTCGATGCCTTGCGGGTCCTGCATCAAACGATCAAGAAAGTCACCGAGGATATCGAGGCCTTGCGGTTCAATACCGCCATCTCGCAGATGATGGTCTTCACCAATGAGATGACGAAGCTCGACCAACGGCCACGCGCCGTATTGGAGCCGTTCGTCAAGCTCTTGTCGCCCTTTGCGCCGCATCTGGCCGAAGAATTGTGGGCACGCCTCGGGCACGCGCCGAGTCTCGGGCAGCAGCCCTGGCCCGACTACGATCCGGCGCTGACGGTGAGCGACCGCCTGGAGATTCCCATCCAGGTCAACGGCAAACTGCGTGGGAAGATCGACGTTGATGCCGGAGCGGCTCGTGAGGACGTCCTGGCCTTGGCGCGCCAGGATTCGAAGATCGTAGAATTGTTGGCTGGCAAAGAACCCAAGAAGGTCATCTACATCGAGAAAAAGCTCATCAATTTCGTCATATGACTCAGCGCGCAGTCCTCAGCACTCAGCACGCAGCCTTAGCCCGAGCCACCGTCTTGCTTGCGATGATGGCGCTCGTGGCCGGCTGCGGCTACCAGTTCGGCGTGGAGGGTCCGGGGCCCACGATCGGCAGCTCGGTTGCGCCCCAGACGGACGCGCACGCGCCGCGCTTGAGCATCGTCAATCTGATCAACAACACGTTCGAGCCCAATCTCGAGGTCAAATTCACCAACTACATCCGGCATGAGTTCGCCAACGGGAGCGGCGCGCAGGTCGTCAACAGCAGCGAGGCGGCCGACTACGTCCTGAAAGGCAGCATCGTATCCATCCTGATTCCCACCTTGAGCTTCTCCCAGTTTCAAACGTTGGAAAGCCGCATCGAGGCCATCGTCATCGTGCAGGCGGAGGACGTACGCAAACGAAAAGTCGTGTGGTCTCAAACGGCCAGAGGAGCCTCCGAATTTTTCGTTACCAACGACCTGCAGTTCAACCGCGTGCTGCAGACGCGGGGACTGGAGCAGGCGGGACGGTTCATCGCCTCCGATTTGTCGACGCGCTTCCAGCTCTTTTTGGAAGAGGTGCGTGCGGGAAAGACCCCCGAGGTCAATCTGCCGGACGGCCAAGTCGTGCCGATCCTTCCGGGGGCCGGCGGCGGAGGCCGGCGTTGATCTGATGAGGCTCCTGTGATCGTCAAGGCCACGGCGCTCGCCGCAACCCTGGAACAGCAGACGGCCCTCCCGGTCTGTGTGATCGAAGGCGAAGAGGACCAGCTGCGCGAGCGGGCGCTCGCCATGCTCACCCGATGGGTGTTGGGGGACGAGCCCGATGCCTTGTTCAATCGCGACCTGTTCTACGCCGACGAGGCGGATGTTTCGACGATTTTGGCCTGTGCCCAGGAAATCTCGATCTTTGCACCCCGCCGCTTGGTCGTGGTGAAACGGGCGGAGAAGCTGTCCGCCAAAGACAACGAGGCGTGGCTCGGCTACCTGGCCGATCCCAATCCATCCACGACCCTGCTGGTGGTAGCCGCCAAACTCGACAAACGGCTCAAGCTCTCCCAAGCTTTGCTAAAGCAGTCGTTGGTTGTGGATTGCAGTCCATTAATCGCCGCCTCCCTGCCGGCCTGGATTCGCGCGGAGGCCAAAGAATTGGGCGTCGTGCTCAGCGAAGAGGGGCTGCAGGCCCTGAAGGAATCGGCCGGGCACGGCTTGTCGATGGTCCGGCGAGAGTTGGAAAAGCTGGCCGTCATGTTACCGCCCGGGACGGTAGCCGGCGCCGTTGAGGTGGAGACCGCGCGCGGCGTGGAGCCAGGGGCCTCGGTGTTCGATCTCACAAGCGCGATCGGCGCGCGCGACCGCCGAAAAGCGCTGACCATTCTCGCCAGAAATCTGGAGAGCGGCGAGGCGCCGCTCCGCATTCTGGGCGCGCTGCTCTGGCAATACCGGCGCCTCTGGAAAATGAAAGACCTGCTGGGGCAGGGCGGGAAGGAAGGCGAAGTCGCACGGACCTTGCGGATAGAGCCGTTTAGGGTACGCGCGTTCTTGGGCCGCTTCTCGGAGCCGCATCTGCGAAAGGCGTTCGATCTCTTTCTGGAGTCCGATTCCAAGCTGAAAGGGGCCAGCGCAGGATCAGGACGGCGGGTGCTCGAAACGGTGCTGCTCTCGCTCTGCGAAAGCTAGCAGGATGCAGGTTCAGGCGGAAAATGAGGACGACCGGGAAGGCCTGGTGCCGTGCTGGAGGTCCGAGGTTGGAGGCCTGGTATCCCGAGGTCTAGCCTCAAACCTCCTCCCTCACACCCTCACCGTGCTACTTCGCCGCGCTGAGGGCGTTGACGCGGAGGGTCAAGCGGGATATCCGGCGCGACGCAGTGTTGGGCTTCATCACACCTTTGGTGACGGCCTTGCTTAGAGCCGAAGTGGCGTTCCGCAACGCGGTCGTGGCTTCGGAGACCTGCTTCTGGTTGAGGGCAGCCACGGTCTTCTTGATGAGACCCCTGATGTTATTGAGGGTCGCTCGGTTCCGGTCCCGACGGACTTCGGCTTGGCGCGCGCGCTTGATCGTGGACTTGTGAATTACTGGCATAGTGCGTATGCTCCTCCTGTGAGAAGCAGTCTTTGTAACACAGCCGCTGGAAAGTGGTCAAGGAAGGGATGGGTGGCCTCACGATGAACATAGGAGCGATCGATGTGCGGGAACGGCTGATTCTGGCCTTGGACGTTCCGTCCGCGGAGGCCGCCTTCCGCCTGCTGGAGCGGGCGGGTGATGCCGTGACCTTCGTCAAGGTGGGCCTGGAGCTCTTCACGGCGGCGGGGCCGGAGTTTGTCCATCGCTTGCGGGATCTCAAGAAGCGTGTGTTCCTGGATCTGAAGTTCTTGGATATCGAGGAAACCGTGCGGCGGGCCACCTCGCAGGTGGCGATGATGGGCGTCGATCTGCTGACGGTCCACGCGAATCGAAAGGCGCTCACGGCCGCCGTGAAAGGGCGCGCGCAGGTGCCGAATTCCTCGCTGAAGATCTTGGCCGTGACGGTGCTGACGAACTACGATTCGCAGGACTTGCACGACATGGGCATCCAGTTGTCGGTCGCCGAGTTGGTGACCGCTCGGGCGGCGTTGGCCGCGGAAGTGGGGTGCGACGGCGTCGTCGCCTCGGGCGAAGAGCCGCAGGCGATTCGGCAACGGGTGGGGCCGACGTTGATGATCGTCACGCCGGGCATTCGGCCTTCGGGCGCAGACATCGGCGACCACGCGCGGGCGACCACGCCGGCGCAGGCAATCGCCGCGGGTGCCGACTACTTGGTGGTGGGCCGCCCAATCCGGGATGCCGCCGATCCGCGTGAGGCGGCCCAGGCCATCCTGGCCGACATGCAGCGGGCCTTCGATGCCCGCACGGCGTGAAGCGTCATTCGAGAATCGTTAACCGTCAATCGTCAAGGACAGGAGTCTATTCACAGGGAACCCCAAGACCCCCTGCCACGAATAACGCTTGACGAATGACGACTCATACCATGCGAGGGTTGCGAGTTTCCTGCCGGCTTGTGTAACATACGCGTTCACGTTCGTGCCTACCAGATAGCGATCCCCTGGGTGGTGAGTGTAGCTCAGTTGGTTAGAGCGCCGGATTGTGGATCCGGAGGTCGCGGGTTCGACACCCGTCACTCACCCCA
>CAYUYE010000036.1:0-21834 GCA_964449255.1 uncultured Nitrospira sp.
AGGGAGCGGATTGCTTCGAGTCGGACTCTGAGTCGATCAAAGGCGGGACCTTCTTAATTCCGGGCAGCCTCGGCGCGCAGGATGGCGGCAACCTCCTGCTGGTGACGACCTTCGGCTACAGCGAGGTCGCGGGCATCATGTTTGCCTTGTTGCGCCGCTTCCGCGAAGTCGTGTGGATCGTCATTGGGCTCATCTGTTTGGCGTTGCTGGGCGGTCGCACGGCGGACGTCCAAGACGCTCACGAGTCTGAAATCGTTTCCTCATAACACGACATAGTATAGATAGGGCACACCCAGCTCGTGGGGCATTGCTGCGCTGTGGAGCGGCTTTACCCTAGAGCGTTTGCACAAATTGTGTTATTTTACAGTGTGGTTATATTTTTATGACATCCTTAATAATATCAATAAAGTGTATATAGATGTGTCTTATATAATCATATACAATAAGTATGATACTATTAAGAATATACAACAGACAGGAAAAGTCAGACTATGAGACCAACTCGGTTGAGCATCATTGACGACCTTGCGCTGGCCAGGCTTGAGCCGAAAGCGCAGGAGAAGTTTGGCGACCGGTCGCCGGGGGAGTGGATTCGCACCCTGCGCGGCTATCTGCGGATGACGCAGCGGGATCTCGCAGCACGCGCCAAGATCTCACAGCCGCACTTGGCGGGGATCGAATCGGGACGGATCGATCCGCAGGTCAGTACGTTGCGACGAATCTGCGACGGGCTGTCATGCGATCTGGTCATCGAGCCGCGCCCACGGAAACCACTCAAGGAATTGCTCCGAGCGCAGGCGCAGAGTCTTGCGTTAGAGCGACTGAAACAAACGATGGGGACGATGGCACTCGAAAACCAGGCCCCCGACGAGGAGGTCTTCAGAAAGCTGCTGGAACGGCGCACGGACGAAATTCTCAGCGATACACGCGAGCGCATCTGGAAGACA
This sequence comes from uncultured Nitrospira sp., assembly GCA_964449255.1. Lineage (GTDB taxonomy): Bacteria > Nitrospirota > Nitrospiria > Nitrospirales > Nitrospiraceae > BQWY01. Next base: position 948 of record CAYUYE010000036.1, read on the forward strand.
CGGAGCAAAAAGGATGTCTGACGAAACGGCACCGACGGGAGGGACCCCAGGCGGGGATATCTCTGGACTGCTTCGAACGGACCTGGTGACGCCGGCCGCCCGCAATGCCGTGGAAGCGGAACACATTGATGCCGCCTACGTCACCTATGTCCATCGGGCCAGACGGAAGAAACGCGGCTCCCGTTGGTTGACCGATGAATTCATTCGGAAAGTCCACGCTTCAATGTTCGGCACGATTTGGGACTGGGCCGGGAGGTACCGAACCGTTCCAGCGAACATTGGGGTGGAGCCGCATCGGATTGCCGAACAGATCCACCAGTTGTGTGGAGATGTTCAGCACTGGGACTCCAGTGACATGCCAGTTGTCGAGGTTGCGGCCCGGCTGCAGCATCGGCTCACCTGGATTCATCCCTTCAAGAATGGCAATGGCCGACATGCTAGGTTGATGACGGATATCTTCCTGCACTCACGCGGGTACCCCTTGCCGCAGTGGCCCCAGATTCACCGGATGGAGCAGGGCAGTCAGATTCGGGAGGCCTACGTGGCGGCCATGAAGCTCGCCGACCTGGGCGACTTCATGCCCTTGGCGCAGTTCATTGAAGATTGCTTGCCGAAAGACTCATGAATCCCATACGGAGTGTGCAGAGACGCTTAGAAAGGCCGGAAGGGCAAGGTTGTTGATCGACGGATGATGAGAGCGTAGAGTCCGGCTTGCCACGAGGTGCCGTCATGGCCTACGACGAACGACTCGCGGAGCGGATCAGGGGATACTTCAAGCGGCGTAAGGGCGTCGAAGAAAAATGCATGTTCGGCGGCCTCTGTTTCATGCTGAACGGCCACATGTGCTGCGGGGTTGAAAAGCACCGCCTCATGGTGCGCGTCGTGCCGGATCGCTACGAAACCCTCCTCAAGAAACCCCACGCTCGCGAGATGGATTTCACCGGCAAACCGCTGAAGGGGTTTCTCTTCGTCAGCGAGGCCGGCTATCGCACGTCGGTGGGGCTCACCTCATGGCTCGACGAAGCCGTCGACTGCGCGAAATCCAAGCCGCCGAAGAAGCGAAAGGCGAAAAGCTTGCGGAAGAAGTGACCGCAGGGCTGCCAGGTCCGCACCATTTTCTCAACCATAGGGTTCTGATCGCCGCGGAAGTCTCCCGTTCGGCTCCCTTCAGTCGGCTGTACCTGCATGCAACGAGGTGCTACATGGATCTACATTGTAGTACCATCCAGGAGGTGCGCCGATGATCACAAAATTGACCAAGCATGGGAACAGTCTCGCGCTTGTGATTGACCGTGGGGTGTTGGATCTGCTGGAGATCGACGCAGAGACTCTGCTCAACATCAAGACCGACGGCAAGTGCCTCATCGTGACGCCGGTGCAGAATGGAGCACGTCAGAAGAAGTTCCGCGCGGCATTGGCTAAAGTGAATCGGCAGTTTGGTCCGGCACTAAAAAAGCTTGCGCAGTAGGCATGGACCCGCAATTTCTCACGTTCGAGGAAGTGGTGGACATCCATCGCGATCAGATTGAACGGTATGGCGGGACGCAGGGGTTCGTGACAACGGGCTCTTGGATTCGGCCCCTGCGGCGCCACAATTCGGGTTCGGCGGGCACTGCCTGCACGGCGATCTTTCGAGATGGCATCGGCTTATCTGTTTCATCTCGTGCAGAATCATCCGTTCCTGGATGGAAATAAACGCGTCGGTGCTGCCACCGCACTCACATTCTTGGTGATGAACGGTGTCGAACCCAAAATTCCCAATCAGGCTCTCGTTGAAATGGTGCTCTTGGTGGCGCAGGGCAAAATGGAGCAAAGTGTCGTCGCGGAGTTCTTTCGTAGGCATGCACGGTCGTAGTCAGTAGGTTCTGTCTTCTCACTCGTTAAGTTCGTCCTGGTTTTGCCTCAACCGTTAGTCTGCGTGGTAGCGCCGACCAGCGCAAGCAGCAGCAGTCCGTAGACCCTCGGGAGCAGCCACGCATCCCAAAGCCTAGAGTCCGCACGCCCGGAGTATTCGCTTAATCCGTCGCCGCTCTTGCTGGCGCTTCTGCCGGCGCCTGCTGGCTCACCGTCACGCTCAACGCCCCTTGCCGCAGAAACTGGTTCCATTCTAACTGCCGTCGAACGGAACTACGAACATCTGTGTCACCCGCGAAGCGCGGGACGTGGCGTCTCGCTGGGGTAAGAAATGCAGACGCCGATGCACGCGTCAGCAGTCGCCAGCGTCGTCAAAGAGGGCAATCAGCAAGCTCTGAAGGACCATCTGTAGCCGGTCATCGGCGGCCACGATCCCCACGGGTGACCTTGGGGAAGGTTTGGAAGGATTGTGCTAGCATGCGGCCTATGTTCACAAAGATCATAAGTGGTGTTGTCTGTGTCTGGTTCGTGATCGTCCCGAGCCTGGCGTATGCGAATTGCCTTGGCCCTGAAGACGGGATGATCGTCACCGTAATGGCCAAATCGTGCGAAGCCATCAACGGCGATACCCATCCCGAAGTCAAAGAGCACGTTGGTCCGATGTACGAAACATGGAATTTGAAAAAGGCCTACACAGGGGCGTTGTTTACAGATGGTCAAGGGGTCCGCTGGATGTACCCATCAAAGGCCGCCAATCCTTGTCAGGAGTTCCCTCTCAATCAGCCGGTGAAGAAGCGGCTGTATCAGACGTGTTGCGATAGCGGCCGCTGGGGCAAGTGCGTGTTCGATGGCAGGTTCTTGGGCGATCTCAATGGGCCGAAGATTAATGCGTTTCAATAGAAAGAGATAGGCGCCGCCCCGCTGCTTCCTCTTTCGTCGGCGCCCTAGGGCCTCGTTGTGGCGGCGGCTTAAAGAACGAGCGAGCGAGAAAGGAAGTCAGGCTAGTGTGACTTCCCCATCGCACGGTGCCAGCGACGCAGGTGTTTGAGATTGGGCAGCGTGGTTTTACCGCTGTACAGATAGTTGCCGAGGACACCGTACAGGTTGAAATCGACGAACAGGGGGCGATCGGCGATCAGAAACGGGGATGTCGCCAGCATGTTGTCGATCGGCTGTAACAGCTCGGCGAATCGCGCGCAGAGGTCCCGGCGATGACGCGTCCATTCCTCAACACAGCCCTTTCCGAACTTCCGCTCTTTGTGACGGATCAGCATCACCCGCTCGACCAAGGGACGTGAGGGGATGACATAGGTGTCGTCCACCTTGAACCCCACCATCTCGAGATCGTTCTCAATATAGCGAGACACAATGAGCTGAAGACCTTCGAGCTCCTTCGGAAAGAGATTCAGCGCGTAGCGGCGATCGACGTATCGCGCGACCTCCTGCCCAAAATCCGTCATGTCACACAAGGTGCGTTTCCCGTCGATCAGGCAGGGGACGGTATGTCCACGTCCCTTGGTGGCCCGGATAATGGAGTCTCGTTCGTGATACGGGATGTTCCGCAGAAGAAATGGAATGCGATGGCGTTCCAGGATATGCCGTATCGTGATGCAGAAGGGTGACCAAGGAAACTGAATGAGGGTGAGCATCCTGGCTATATGAAGGAAGCGGCGGGAAACTTCAAGCTCGGAGGGTTGCACCCCCGGGTGCTTCTGCTCTCGTAAGCTCCCCCAAAGCCGAGACGGTGAAAATGAGAATTTCCTGGCACTTGTCCACGTGGTTGGCGGTCTGAATCCACACGGAAAAGTGAATGGGCTGTAGCTCGTCGTGGCGGCGAGGTGGTCCCCTCCATTGTCCATGACGAGCCAGCGCTGGTAATCGCCTCCCTAGGCTGCAGGATAGGTGTCGGGTCTGTTGTCATTTGGCATGCCAAATGACGACTCAATCGTGAAATAAAATGACGAGACACGAACCAGGAGAGCCTAGGGCGGTTGGCTTCTTCGAGTAAGGCGCGGACTTGACTGTTCGACGCTGTGCAACAAGTTAGCCAGGCGCGCTTAATTTACAACCGTGCGACAGGTTGGTAGGATGCCCCGCATGTCCGCGCTAAGGCTGGTCTTGTGGATCTTTCTGGCCATCCTTGGTGCTCTTGCGCTTGCCCACGTTGTTGGCGCCGTCAGTCCCTCTGAAAAAGTGAACGGACTCTGGCTCGTCGTGGCGGCGGGGTGCATTTACACCCTGGCCTATCGGTTCTATGGCCGGTGGTTGGCCAGACAGGTTGTCGAGCTGAACAATCAGCGGGTGACGCCGGCGGTGCGGCTGAACGACGGGGTCAATTTTCATCCCACCAATAAAGTCGTGCTCTTCGGCCATCATTTCGCGGCGATTGCGGGGGCCGGGCCGTTGCTGGGGCCTGTCCTGGCCGCGCAATTTGGGTTCATGCCTGGGTTCCTGTGGCTGGTGATTGGCGCAGTGCTGGCGGGGGCGGTACAGGACTTCATCATCCTGGTGGCCTCGATGCGGCGCAATGGACGTTCGCTACCGGAGATTGCCCACGATGAACTCGGGACGATCACGGGAACGGCGACGGCGGTGGCGGTGCTCTTTATTGTCGTGGTGGCGCTGGCAGGATTGGGTTTCGCGGTGGTGAATGCGCTCTACCACAATGCCTGGGGCACGTTCACGATTGCGATGACGATTCCCATCGGCTTCATCATGGGGTTTTATCTCCAGAAGTTTCGTCCCGGTGCCGTAGCGGAAGTGTCGGTGCTTGGTGTGGTGCTGTTGGTTGCAGCGGTGTTGTTCGGGCGCGTGGTCGCCCAATCGTCGTATGCCTGGCTCTTTGAGTTCGACAGACCGACGCTGGTCTGGCTCCTGGCCGGCTATGGCTTTCTGGCCTCCGTGCTTCCCGGCTGGATGCTCCTCGTCCCGCGCGGGTATCTTTCGACGTTCATGAAACTGGGCGTGGTCTTTCTGCTCGGCTTCGGTGTGATTCTGATGGCGCCGACGATCGAGATGCCGCGCGTGACGTCGTTTGCCCACGGCGGCGGGCCGATCATTCCCGGCACGCTGTTCCCGTTCTTGTTCATCACGATTGCCTGTGGAGCGGTGTCCGGCTTCCATGCGCTGGTCTCGTCCGGCACGACGCCGAAGATGATCGAGCTTGAGTCGCAAGCCGTGGTGGGGTATGCGGCGATGTTGTTGGAGAGCTTCGTCGGGGTGATGGCGTTGATTGCCGCCTCGGTGCTGATTCCTGGCGACTATCTGGCAATCAATACGACGTTGAGTGCCGATGTGCTGGCGGCCATGGGCTTTGCGCCGTCTCGCATCGCCGAGCTGTCGCAACTGGTCGAGGTGGATGTCGCGGGGCGGCCGGGTGGCGCAGTCTCGCTCGCGGTCGGCATGGCCTCGATCTTTGCGGCGCTGCCTGGCATGGCTGGGTTGATGGCCTATTGGTATCAATTCGCGCTGGTGTTCGAGGCGCTGTTCATCCTCACCACCATTGATACCGGCACGCGCGTGGCGCGCTATCTCATTCAAGAAATGGCGGGGCGGGTCTACGCGCCGTTCAGACGGATGAACTGGATGCCCGGGGTGCTGCTGAGCAGCGGCTTTGTGGTCGGGTCCTGGGCATACCTGATCGGCACCGGGAGCATTTCGACGATCTGGCCCATGTTCGGCGCGGCGAATCAGCTGTTGGGGACGCTGGCGCTCTGCATCGGGACGACGGTGCTGATCAAGATGTGGAAGTCGCCCTATCTCTGGGTGACGGCGCTGCCGATGCTCTTTGTGGGCTTGATCACGCTGACCGGGTCCTATGAGATGTTCTGGATGTTTGTGAAGAAGGCGGGGACCTTGGCGGCGGGCCAGGCCTTTGCGCTCTATCTCGATGCGGTGCTGGTGGCGGTGGTGGCCATCTTGGGCTTGGTCGTCTTGAGCGACAGTCTCAAGCAATGGTATGGCTATGTGGTCCTGAAGAAGCCGTTTACGAATAGTGAAGTGGTGGTGATGGCCGGCGGCGGCTCAGGGGCGCGCATGCAAACGGCGATCCGTCCCGATGAACCACCGAAGTCTAAGGGCTTCCAGTTGCCACATCGTACTGGGTGTTGCTGACGGATGTCCCCAAAGGTCGCCATCAGTGGGTGAGGTAGCCGTGAAGCGTGAAGCGTATCTCGTGAAGAGGTTCTTGCGAGGATCTGGCCCGGTCGAGATGCCAATTGCGAACGACTCTTCGCGCCCTTTCACTTACGCTTCACGAACGACGCATAACGAGATACCAGGAGGGTGCTGTGGCTGATCAGTTTTCATTCGATGTCGTGTCGGAAGTGAATATGCAGGAAATGAAGAACGCCATCGATCAGGCGACGAAGGAAATCAAACAGCGCTTCGATTTCAAGGACTCCAAGACGGAGATCACACTGAAAGAGAAGGAGAAAGAGCTGGTCGTACTGTCCGACGATGACTATAAGCTGAACGCCGTGAACGAGATCATCAAAACCAAGTGTGTGAAGCGCGGCGTGTCGCTGAAAGCGCTGGACTATGGGGCTGTGGAACAGGCACTGGCCGGGACCGTGCGGCAGGTCGTGAAGATCCAGAGCGGCCTTGCATCCGAGAAGGCCAAAGAGATAACCAAGGCGATCAAAGATGCCAAACTCAAAGTCCAGGCGCAGATCCAAGGTGAGCAGGTGCGCGTGCTGAGCAAGAGCAAGGACGATCTGCAAACGACGATCGCCTTTCTTAAGGGGAAGGATTTTGGGATTGATCTGCAGTTCACGAATTATCGTTGAGCAGGATGCTGAAACTGGCCCCCAACTTTGTTCTCGGTCGCTCTTCCCCCTCAACGTACTTCCTCAGTACGCCTCGGGGGCCTCGCTTCCTGCGGCCGCGCACGGGGCTGAGGCGCGGCCGGGCGCGCCTGGGGATGGGTGGGTGATAACGTCGTCCCGTTTGAGCATCCTGTAAGAATTGGGCGAACCTCCTCTCTATGAAGCTCGCCGTTCTGCTTTGTGCGTTACTGCTGTGTTCGCTCACCGGCTGCGGCGGGAGCGACGCCATCGTTGTCATTGCCGTCCATCCGCAGAATCCGCAGATCCTCTACGTCGCCACGAACGACTATATCTATAAGACCCGCGACGGCGGACAAACTTGGGAGAACGTGTCGCGAGGCGTGACGCACTCGCGCGTGATCTCGCTGGCGATCGATCCGGGCTATCCGGCGACGGTCTTTGCCGGTACGAAAGGCGATGCACTCTTCAAAAGCCACAATGGGGGCCAGATGTGGGTGTCGAAGCGGCAGGGGCTCGACGAGGTGACGATCAGCTCGGTCGTGAATCAACTCCTCTTCGATCCCAAAGACGCGAACCACATCTTTGCCGCCACCACGATGGGGGTCAAGGAATCCAAAGACGGCGGTGAAACCTGGGTGAAGCGGATGGACGGCATGACGGAAGTGTTGATGGTCGTGACCGTCGCGATCGACCCCGCCCGTCCCAACATCATGTATGCGGGCACCAGCGGGGGAGTCTATCGCAGCTTTTCGAACGCCGAGCGCTGGGAGAAGGCCAACAACGGCCTGGTGCCGCCGGAGGTCGTGAAGTCGAGTCGGGCGCTGAACGTCTCGATGGTCCAGGTGGATGCGTTTGAACCCGATACGGTCTACGCCGCCACGCTCAAGGGGATGTATAAGTCGCTGGACAAGGGTGCGACCTGGAAACAGATTGGGGCCACGTTGACGGACCCGATCATTCCCGTGATGGTGCTGGACCGGACGAAGAAAGGCACCATCTATATCGGAGGACGCTTCGGGATTCTGTTGAGCGAGGACGGCGGCGATACGTGGAAGCCGATGAACAAGGGACTGGCGAGTCTGAACGTGCGATCACTGGCGCAGAGCCCCCTCGACCCGAACGTGTTCTATTTAGGAACGAACGGCAGCGGCCTCTACAAGAGTGAAGATGCGGGGGTAACGTGGGTTTCGATGCCGCCGGTGAAAGAGCAGGCCGCCAGCAGGAAGTGATGAGGTTGAGGCTGAGGTTGAGACTCGGGACGTCTCACACGCGGGCTACCGTGACCGTAGCCTGAGCCTGTAGTCGCTTATCTGTTCAGGCTGGAATCGCCGAGATCCGGGCCTACGCGGGTCGGTGTGGTTGAAGAGCCGCCGCTGTTCTGGCTTTGTCCGATCCCGAAGCCCGTGCTGCTGCGCAACGTCGTGGTCTCGGTGGCTGATCCGTAGCGATCGGATAATGTGGTATCCCGGATGGAGTCGCCTGGTCTGGTCTCGAGATTGGATCGCTCTCCGATTTCGTCGCCCGTGACGCTGTGAAGCGTGCTGCCTCCCGTCGGACTCTCACCGTAGCGCGTCGGCACGGTCGTGTCCTGGATTCCCATACCGGTACGGGCTGAGGATGCCGGTCGCTTCGGGCGAAACTCCTTCGTGAGGGCGTCGCGCTCATCGTCGAGGCGTCTGGCTTCCGCCGCCGCGGCGGCTGGATCCAGGCCGTCCAGAGCGTTGGTGGCTTTGTCGAGGTGTTCCAATCGTCCCCGCAGTGTCGTTAAGTCACGATGCGATTGGGCCACCTGTCTGACGATCTCGCCCAGGGTGTATTGCCGAACGGCCATGCCGGCGTGATAGAGGCCGGAAGACTGAATCGATTTGAGCAGGTTCGCCGACTCGGCCTGGAGGTCCTTCACCCGCGACAGCTCCGTCACGTCGTCTATGCAACAGTCGAGAAAGTCGTTGTAGCGGCGCAGAAACTGCGTGGATTCGCTTTGGATCTGATCGATCTTGATCGGCACCAGCGCGTTCTGCCGTGCTTGATCCGCTTGGGTGGAGGCTGGTTTCGTATCCACCAGCGGGGCGCAGCCTCGCTCGGGACCGGCTGCAATCTGCTGATCGGCCGGGCGATCCGGACACCAATAGATGACCGGCGGTTTTTTGGATTTCCCGCTCCCGTCGGCCTGGGCGGTGGCCAGCGTCGAGATGGACAGCAGGGCGGCGACGATGGCGCCCAATAAGATTCGTGCGGTAAGGGCCTGTGAGTCAGTCATGAAACCATTCTGTGCCGGGCCCGCCGAACCGTCAAGGAAGCAGTGGTTTTCATGCACTTGGCCTGCTCACCTGGGCTGTGGGAGTTGAGTCGGGTCTTCAGGTGACTTATCATCCGCTGGAACAGACCGCGAATCGCGTGACGTGAAGCGAGGGAATCCATGGTAGACACCTGCATCGAGGACATCGGGAAACATGTCGGGCAGGAAGTGACGCTCCGGGGTTGGCTGCGAAGCCGGCGCGACAGCGGGAAGCTGCATTTTCTGATCGTGCGCGATGGGGCGGGAGACATCCAGGCGGTGGTCAGCAAGGCAGCCGTCGGTGAGGAGCAATTCGCCAAATCGGCGCAATTGACTCAGGAATCGTCGCTCATCGTGAGGGGGATCGTGAAGGCCGAGCCGCGGGCCATCGGTGGATACGAGCTGCAGGTCACGCACATCGAGCCGGTGCACATCGCCGAGACGTTTCCCATTCAGCCCAAGGATCACGGCGTAGGATTCTTGATGGAGCATCGGCATCTCTGGCTGCGCAGCAGTCATCAGCATGCGATTCTCCGGATCCGCCACGAGATCATCCGCGCCTGCCGAAACTTTTTCGACGAACGCGGTTTCATCTTGGTGGATTCGCCGATCTTCACCCCGAACGCCTGCGAAGGCACGACCACCTTGTTTCAAACGCAGTATTTCGATGAGACGGCGTATTTGACGCAGAGCGGCCAACTCTACAGCGAAGCCTCCTCGGCCGCGTTCGGCAAGGTCTACTGTTTCGGGCCGACGTTTCGCGCCGAAAAGTCGAAAACGCGGCGCCATCTCATGGAATTCTGGATGGTGGAGCCTGAAATCGCCTGGGCGGAATTGGCCGACGTCATGACGTTGGCCGAGGACTTCATCAGCTACGTCGTGGGCAGGGTCGTGGCGGCCCGGCGCGCGGAGCTGCAGACGATCGGCCGCGACGTCAGCAAGCTGGAACGCATTCAAGCGCCCTTCCCACGCATCTCCTACGCGGAGGCCGTCGCGATTCTTCAACGGAAAGGTAATCCGATTCAATTCGGTGATGATTTCGGAGGGGACGAAGAAACCATTCTCTCCAACGAATTCGATCGTCCCGTGATCGTGCATCGTTATCCCGCCAAGATGAAGGCGTTTTACATGCAGAACGATCCGACACAGCCGGAGGCCGCGCTCTGTATGGATGTACTCGCGCCCGAAGGCTATGGAGAAATCATTGGCGGGGGGCAACGTATTCACGAGTACGACAAACTGCTGACGCGCATCAAGGAACATCATCTGCCGGAAGACGCGTTCCGCTGGTATCTCGACTTGCGGCGCTATGGCTCGGTCCCACACGCGGGGTTCGGCATGGGCATTGAACGAGCCGTGGCGTGGATTTGCGGAATTGAACACGTCCGCGAGACCATTCCCTTCCCGCGCATGCTCTACAAGCTTTATCCGTAACTCCCGCGGGCGTACTTCCGGACTGCCTCGCGCAAGGGCGGGAGGTTCCTCGCTGCTTGAGGGCCTCCGCGGTACCGAGTCTCACTCCATACGTACCCCCGTATCTCGTCCCAGCTCGACTGAACTCACCCACAAACCGCCAGGGGTCGGGGTATGGCCTGATAGGTCTAAAGACCTATTTTTGTAGCCACGGAGCGATCGCTGAAAACAAATGGAAGCGTTTGAAGAAACATTGAAATATCTGTTGACAGGTTTTCGAGCGGGTGTATACTGCCCGAATAAGTGGGAAAAAGTGGATGAAAATGGCCATAGTCGTAATGAGCCAAATCTTTCGCATGTTCCGGTCTTGGCGGAAGAAATTCTTGGCTCTCTCCCCCATCGCCCCCAGGGGATCTATGTCGATTGCACAGTTGGATATGCGGGCCTGGCAAATCGGCTCTTGGAGCGCTTTCCTGAGGATTGTCGATTCATCGGCCTCGATCGTGATGCCGCGGCCATCGATGCCGCGCGGCAACGACTACGGGAATTCGGACCGCGCGTGACGTTGGTGCATGAAAATTTCTCGCAACTGCGTCGAAGTCTTGATGTGGTGGGAGTGAGTGGGGTGGATGGCGTGATGCTGGACCTTGGAGTGAGCTCGCCGCAACTGGATAGCGCCGCACGGGGATTTAGTTTCACCCATGCCGGTCCCCTGGACATGCGTATGGATCAGCGGGACACCGCGAGTGCGGCCGACGTTGTGAACCGCTTTTCTGAGCGGGAACTGGCGGACGCAATCTTTCTCTATGGCGAGGAGCGTTATGCCCGCCGGATTGCGCGGGCTATCGTGCGCGCCCGGGAAGAGGCGCCGCTTCGAAACACGGACGAACTCGTGAACGTGATTCGACGCGCCGTGCCTGCGGGGTATCGACATGGTCGGTTGCATTTCGCCACGCGGACCTTTCAGGCGCTGCGCATTGTCGTCAATCGGGAGCTCGACGCCCTGCGGGACGTGTTGCCGCAGGCGCTGGACAGTTTAAAGCTCGGGGGGCGAATGGCCGTGGTGTCGTTTCATTCGCTGGAGGATCGGGTGGTCAAACACACCTTTCGTGAGTGGGGCCAGGCCGGCAAGGTCCACATCGTGACCAAGAAGCCGATTGAAGCTTCGGAAGAAGAGTGCGCGAGCAACCCTCGCGCGCGCAGTGCCAAACTTCGTATCGCGGAGAGGTTGTCATGAGCCTTCGCATGATGAAGCCGGTAATGGTCATTCTTATTCTGGCGTTTCTTCTGGGGTACGTCTGGGAGCGGGTGGATATCGTGCGCGTGGGATATCGGGCGGAGCAACTGAAGGCCCAGAAGGTGCTGCTCGAGCGCGAGCGTGATGAGCTCAGCGTGAAGTTGGCGGCACTGAGCGCTCCCGACCGGATCGCGCGCGTGGCGCGTGAAAAGCTCGGGTTGACGCCGCCGCAGCAGGGGCAGGTCGTGGTGGTGCATCGTGCGGAATCGCGGCCAGGCAGTCCGGCAGAGGAACCGGCGGAAGTGCAGCTCGCGCGGCGCGAGGGAAAATAGAGTAGGGGAGCGCATCGTGCATCGTTGGCGTCGAAGAATCGCTATTGTCGGCCTCATGCTCGGATTCGTCCTCGTGCTTGCGAGGCTGGTGAACCTGCACATTCTGCAGGCGGCGGAGTTGACGCAACGAGCCGATCGCCAACACTGGAAAGCGGTGACGCTCGAAGGGCCGCGCGGAACGATTTACGACCGGAACGGCAAGGTCCTGGCCATCAACGTCGAAGTGCCGTCGGCCTTCGGGGTGCCGACCGCACTCGACGACCTGCGCGGCGTGTCCAAGCGGTTGGCGTCCGTGCTGAATGTACGGTCACAGGAACTGGAAAAGAAGCTACGGCAGGATCGGCACTTCGTCTGGCTGGCGCGGAAACTCGATCCGGAGCAGGGTCGCCGGCTCCAGGCCTTGTCGTTGGAGGGTATCGGCGTCGTGATGGAAGGGCGGCGTTTCTATCCGAAGGGGCCGTTGTTGGCTCACGTCCTCGGGTTTGCCGGAATGGACGGCGATGGGTTGGAGGGTGTGGAGCGCCGCTATGAGCGGTATCTACACGGCGATAAGCAGATCATGCTGTTGGAGCGGGATGCGCTCGGTCGGACGGTGTTGCCGCGTGGGCTGCAGGAGTCCGGGCCCGATGCCGGGCGACACGTGACGCTCACGATCGACGAGGTCGTCCAATATATTGCCGAGCAGGAGCTGGAAGCCGCGGTTGACAGCACGCGGGCGAAGGGAGGCGTCGCCATCGTCATGGAGCCGCACACCGGCGCGATCTTGGCGATGGCGGTCAATCCACGCTTCGATCCGAACGTCGTGAAGTCGCTAACGCCGGATCGTTGGCGCAACCGCGCGATTGCAGACACCTTCGAGCCCGGCAGTACGATGAAGATCTTCATGGGAGCGGCGGCCTTGGAGGAACATGTGATCGCGCCCAATTCGTCGCTCTTCGGCGAGTATGGGCAGATGACGATCGCCAACACGGTCATCCATGACCATGAAAAGCTTGGGTGGATGACGTTTGCCGAGATGATCCACAAGTCGAGCAACATTGGGGCCGCCAAGACGGCGATGAAGCTCGGCGAGCATCGTCTCTATGAATATCTCCGGCGCTTCGGATTCGGCGAGAAAGCGGACACGGATCTGCCGGGCGAAGTGGCCGGCCTGTTGCGGCCAACAAAAGAGTGGGGACGGCGCAGCCTGGCGTCGATTGCGATGGGGCAGGAGGTGGGGGTGACCGCGCTGCAACTGGCGACCGCGGTGTCGACGATCGCCAATGGCGGATCGCTCATGAAGCCTTATGTGGTGTCCGACGTGCACGATTCCAAGGGGCACGTGTTGGCCCAGATGGGACCTCAAGCCAAGCGGCAGGTGATCTCGCCGGCCACCGCGCGCACCATGACGTCGATTCTGGAGGGTGTGGTGACAAACGGCACGGGCACCAAAGCTGCGGTCCCGGGTATTCGTGTGGCGGGCAAGACGGGGACGGCGCAAAAGGTCGATCCCCGGACCGGCGCCTATTCTTCTACGTTGGTCGTGGGTTCGTTCATCGGCTTTGCTCCGGCGGAGGACCCGCGCATCACGATCGCCGTGTTCGTGGATGAGCCGCAGGTGGATGCGTGGGGCGGGGCGGTCGCCGCGCCGGCGTTTCGGCGGATTGCCGAGCAGGTGCTGCCGCATCTGGGGGTGACGGCGAATCCCGCGGTGAAAATAGCCGGGAATCCCAGCCAGACGAAATCTATGCAAGTAGCATGGAGCACGCGGTGACGGTGGCGGAGCTTCTTCAACCTGTACGTGAGCGGGCCGGCGTGGTGGCGCAATCCGGGAATCTCGCGATCCCCGTGACGGCCCTGACCGACGATTCCCGGTTGGTCAAACCGGGGACGCTCTTCGTGGCGGTCAAGGGTGAACGGGTCGATGGGCATCACTATGTGGCGCAGGCCGTGAAAGCGGGAGCCGCCGCCGTGGTCCTGCAGCAAGAGGTGCCGGGGATTGCCGCGCCCACCATCCGCGTGACCGACAGTCGGCGGGCTTTGGGGGTGCTGGGCAGTGCCTATCGCGGCGACCCCTCTGCGCGATTACGCATGATCGGCGTCACCGGGACCAACGGCAAGACGACCATCACCTACCTGTGCAAGGCCATGTTGGAGTCCGCGGGGCGGCAGGTCGGACTGATCGGCACCGTCGCCTACCAAATCGGCGCCGAGCACGTACCGGCGTCCCACACGACCCCGGGGGCGTTGGAACTCCAGGATTTGCTGGCGCGGATGGTGGCGGCGAGACTCGACTCGGTCGTGATGGAGGTCTCCTCGCACGCCTTGGCCTTGGATCGCACCGTTGGATGCGAGTACGACGTGGCCGTCTTCACGAACTTGACGCAAGACCATCTGGATTTTCACCGCGACATGGACGACTACTTCGCAGCGAAGTTACGGCTCTTCACCGGACTGAACGATCAGGGCAAGAAGCCAAGGACCAAACGCGCCATCGTGAATCTCGACGATCCACGCGGAATGCAGATCAAGCAGGCCACGACCGTCCCTGTGTGGACCTACGGCCTGGGCGCGGGGGCCGATCTGCGGGCCGAAGACGTGACGCTGGCCGTGTCGGGGACGAGCTTTTCCTTGGTGACGCCGATGGGCCGTACGCGGGTTGAGAGCCATCTTGTCGGTGAGCACAACGTCTACAACGTGTTGGCGGCCGTTGGTGTCGGCCTCCACGAGGGCCTGTCGCTCGAGGCCGTGAGCCGTGGGATTGCGGCTGTGCGAAACGTCCCGGGGCGGTTCGAGCGGGTCGAGGCGGGGCAGCCTTTTGCCGTGGTGGTGGACTACGCGCATACGGAGGACGCCTTGGTCCGCCTGTTATCGGCGGCCCAGCGTTTGAAGACCGGCCGCGTCATTACCGTCTTCGGCTGCGGGGGCGATCGCGACCGAACGAAGCGACCGAAGATGGGACGGGCCGCAGTGGCGCAAAGCGACGTGGTGGTGCTGACCTCGGACAATCCGCGCACCGAAGATCCGCACACGATCCTACGGGAGGTGGAGGTGGGCGTGAAAGACGCGCTGGCGCGGCATCCCCATGTCCAGTATCGCATGGTCGCCGATCGGCGCGAGGCGATCGTCTCGGCCGTGCGCGAGGCGCGCCCCGGCGACATGGTGCTCATCGCCGGCAAGGGCCACGAAGATTACCAGATCATCGGAACGACCAAGCACCATTTCGACGATCGCGAAGAAGCGCGGGCGGCCATTGTGTCGATGGTGGGCCGCTAAACGAGTGAGTGACGGAGTGATTCCTGTCATGCCCAGTTCGTTGTACACGGTGGAGGAAATGCTCGAGGTCATTAGCCCGCGCGTGTTGGCGGGCGATGCGCAGGCTGCGTCACGGGCTCCCATCAAGCGTCTCTGGACCGATTCGCGAACCGTCCGCACGGGGGACTGCTTTGTGGCATTACAAGGCGAGCGGTTCGACGGACATGCCTTCGTACCCGAGGTCTTCCGCAAGGGTGCGACAGTGGCGCTTGTGCACGACACCTACCCAGTACCGGCCGATCTCCTTCAGCGCGGCCACGCGCGTCGGCCGGCCCTTTTACTCGGAGTGCGGGATACATTGGCCGCCTTTCAGCAGCTGGCCGCTCATCATCGGAAACGGTTCGCCATCCCGGTGGTGGCGGTGACGGGCAGCAACGGGAAGACGACGACGAAGGAAATGACCGCCAGCGTGCTGGCAACGCGCTGGACGACACTCAAGACCGAAGGCAATCTCAACAATCGGATCGGTGTGCCGCAGATGCTCCTGCGATTGGCGCCGAAGTACAAAGCGGCCGTGATCGAAATGGGCGTGGATGCCCGCGGGCAGACGACGAAGCTGTGCGAAATGGTGACCCCCACCGTGGGCATCATTACGAATATCGGGGCGGATCACTTGGAATTCTTCGGGGACATGGAAGGCTCGGCGCAGGCGAAGGCCGAACTGCTCGACATGATGCCGGCGAACGGAACCGTGGCGCTTAATGCCGACGACGCCTATTTCGACTATTTGGCGGCGCGTGCTCACTGTCGCGTCGTGTCGTTCGGGTTGTCCCCGCGGGCCGACGTGCGCGCCAGCGACATCGACAATCAAGGGAAACAGGGCGCGACCTTCAGGCTTCACCTGCCGGGGCGATTAAGGCCGACCTCCGTGTCGCTGCGCGTGCACGGCGTCCACAACGTGACGAACGCGCTGGCGGCGGCGGCCGTGGGGTGCGCCGTGGGCCTCAC
The DNA here is from genome assembly GCA_964449255.1 of uncultured Nitrospira sp. Lineage (GTDB taxonomy): Bacteria > Nitrospirota > Nitrospiria > Nitrospirales > Nitrospiraceae > BQWY01. Next base: position 17,091 of record CAYUYE010000036.1, read on the forward strand.
TCCCACGCAGATCGCCAAGGGCCTGGCCGTGTTTCGCCCGGCGCTCATGCGGTCGCAAGTGGTCCTGGTGCGCGGCGCGCGCGTGATCAACGATTGCTACAACGCCAACCCCTCTTCCATGAAAGCGGCAATCCAACTGCTGGCCGAGATGGGCCGAGGCGGGAAGACCATTGCGGTGCTGGGGGACATGCTCGAGCTTGGCCTGCGCCAGGAGGAATTTCATCGCGAGGTGGGCGCCGTCGTCGCGCAGTCTCAGATCGGCGAGCTGATCGCCTGCGGGTCCCTGGGGCAAGCCATCGCCGCCGGAGCGCGCAAGGCGGGTCTGCCGGCGGCGCGCATTCACGAAGTGGCGGACGCGGCTGCGGCGGCTGCGGTGATCAAGCCTCTCTTGCGCGCGGGCGTGACCGTCTTGGTGAAAGCGTCGCGCGGGATGAAGTTGGAGCGGGTGTTGGAATCTGTGCAGGGGCGCGTGCGCATGGCCGCGGGGGCTTAGCGGGAGAGAACGAGGCAGGGTCGCATGCTGTACAACTGGCTCTATCCACTCCATACGGAATTCTCGTTCCTGAACGTCTTTCGGTACCTCAGCTTCCGCGTGATTTATGCGGCGGTGACGGCCTTCCTCGTCGCGTTTGTGCTGACGCCCTGGTTCATCAACAAGTTGCAGGAAATCAAGATGGGTCAGCAGGTGCGGGATGACGGGCCCAAGACGCATTTGGCCAAGACCGGCACGCCGACGATGGGCGGCATCCTGATCATTTCGGCCGTGGTGTTCTCGACGCTGCTATGGGCAGACCTCACCAATAAGTACGTGTGGATTGTGGTGCTCTCGACGGTGGGCTTCGGCTTCATCGGCTTCATGGACGATTATCTGAAGTTCAGCAAGAAGCGGTCAAAGGGGTTGAGCGCCACGGAAAAGTTTGTGGGGCAGTTCGGGATCGCGATAGTGGTCGGTCTGGTGTTGTACGCCCTGCCAGGCTTTTCAACTAAGCTGAACGTGCCCTTCTTCAAGAACGTCACGCCCGACCTGGGCCTGTTGTACGTGCCCTTTGTCGTGCTGGTTATTGTCGGGGCCTCCAACGCCGTGAATCTCACGGACGGACTGGACGGGTTGGCGATCGGCCCGGTGATGATTGCGACCATGGCCTACACGATCGTGGTGTACATGGCCGGCCATAAGCTGTTTTCAGACTATCTGCTCATTCCCTATGTGGAAGGCGCCGGCGAAGTGGGGGTGTTTACGGCGGCGATCTTCGGCGCAAGCTTGGGCTTTCTCTGGTTCAACACCTATCCGGCGTCGGTCTTCATGGGCGACGTCGGGTCGCTCCCCTTGGGGGCCGCCTTGGGGACCGTGGCCGTGATCAGCAAGCATGAGTTGCTGCTCATGCTCGTGGGCGGCGTGTTCGTGATCGAGGCGGTCTCGGTCATTTTTCAGGTGTTGTCGTTCAAATCGCGCGGCAAGCGGATTTTTCTGATGGCCCCGATTCACCATCACTTTGAGATGAAGGGGTGGGAGGAGCCGAAGGTGGTCGTGCGGCTGTGGATTATCGCCATTCTCTTGGCGCTCCTCAGCCTCAGCACCCTCAAGCTTCGATGAGCACCATGGTGGCATCGCCTGACATTCGCACCGCCGTGGCCGGCCGCCAAGTGGCGGTGGTGGGCATGGCACGAAGCGGCCTGGCGGCGGCGAAGTTACTCGCTCGCCTCGGCGCGCACGTGACGCTGGCCGATCGGAAGGAAGAAAAAGAACTCGCCGAGATGCTGGCGAAAGTCGACACCAGGGGCGTGCGGCTGGCCCTTGGGCGGCAGTACGAAACCGCCTTTCCACATGCTGACCTTGTCGTGCTGAGTCCGGGGGTGCCTTCGCGGGCGGACGTCCTGGAAGCGGTCAGGCGGCGCGGTGCCCCGGTGATCGGCGAGTTGGAATTGGCCTCGCAACTGTTCCGGGTGCCGATTCTGGCCGTGACGGGCACGAACGGGAAAAGTACTACGGTGACGTTGCTCGGCAAGTTCCTGCAGGAGAGCGGCAAGCGGGCGTTCGTCGGGGGCAACCTCGGGACCGCGCTTTCGGAGGCGGCATTGAGCGTGGTGGACGCGGAGCGGGCGGGGGTGCCGTCCCCGTACGACTACATCGTGGCTGAAGTGTCGAGTTTTCAATTGGAAACCATCGAGCGGTTCCGGCCGTGGGTCGCGGCCTTGCTCAATATTACGACCGATCACATGGACCGCTACACGGCGGTCGAGGACTACGTCGCGGCGAAGGCGCGCATCTTCGAGAATCAAACGGCGGACGACTACTCGCTCGTGAATCTGATGGACGATCGGGTGGCCGTGATGAGTCGCGCTGGGCGTGCCCGTAAGTTGGCGTTTGCCCGGGCCGACCGTCTCCCTCCGGAGTTCAGTGGCGGCGCCTACTTAGAGGGTGAGACGATCGTGGTCTCCCTCAATGCGCAGACCCACCGCATCTGCGGCCATTCGGAGATGCGGCTCCTTGGAGCGCACAACATCGAAAATGTGATGGCGGCCTCCACGATGGGGCTGCTGAGTGGCTGCTCCGTGGACGCGATGCGCCGCGTGTTGCAGAGTTTTCCCGGTCTCGAGCATGCGCTGGAGTTTGTGCGTGAGCGGAACGGGGTGCGGTACGTGAACGACTCGAAGGGCACCAACGTGGATGCGACCCTCAAGGCCCTGGAGAGTCTGGAACAACCGCTGTGGCTTATCGCCGGCGGGAAGGACAAGGGCGGAGACTTCAGCAAGCTCAAACCGGCGATCGTGCGGCGGGCGAAAGGCGTGATTGTAATCGGCGAGGCGGCGCGCCTGCTCGAATCGGCGATGGTGCCGGAGGTCCGCGTGCAACCCGCCGCGTCGCTGCGAGAAGCGGTGCAGCTGGCCGCGAGTCAGGCGGTGAGCGGTGATTTGGTGTTGATGTCACCTGCCTGCGCGAGCTTCGACATGTTTCTCGATTACCAGGATCGAGGGAAGCAGTTCAAGGCGCTGGTCAACGCACTGCCGTAATGGTGACGGTCATGGCGAACAAGATGTCCGCAACCCTGTCCCTTCCCTGGCCGTCCGCGAGTCAGCGTGCCCGCAAACTGGTCGCCATGGACCACACGCTGCTGATCGTGACCATGGTGCTGTCGCTGGTCGGCTTGGTGATGGTGTTCAGCGCGAGCGCCGTGGTGGCCGGGAATCGCTTTCAGGATCAGAGTTATTTTCTCAAGCGGCAGTTGGCGTGGCTCGTGTTGGGGTTGGCGCTCATGCACGTGGCGTCACGAATTGACTATGCCGTCTGGCGGAAGCTTGCGACGCCGCTTTTGATCGGGTCCGGCGTGCTGCTTGCCGCCGTCTTAGTGCCGGGGATTGGGGTCATGACCAAGGGCGCGCGGCGGTGGATTCACGCCGGGCCGTTCCTGTTGCAGCCAACGGAGATCGCCAAAGTCGTCATCGTGGTGTACCTGGCCGCCTACTTGGCGAAGAAAGGGCCTAAGGTGACCCGGTTCGCCTCTGGGTTTCTCCCGCCCTTGGTGGTGGTGGGGGTGCTCTCGGTCATGATTCTCGCGCAACCGGATCTGGGGAGCGTGGTGGTGATCGGGGCCGTCGCAATGACCCTCCTGTTTGTGGCGGGTGCCCGCCTCAGCCATTTGCTCACGATCGTCCTGCTCGCCGTTCCAGCCGTGGCGGTGCTCATTTTGCGGTCTCCCTACCGGCGGCAGCGATTGATGACCTTCCTGACGCCCTGGAAGGATGCGACGGACGGCGGATTCCAAGTCACGCAGTCCTTTCTGGCGTTTGGCAGCGGCGGCCCCTTTGGCGTGGGACTCGGAGAGGGAAAACAGAAACTCTTTTTTCTCCCCGAGGTGCATACGGACTTCGTGTTGGCGTTGGTCGGCGAAGAGTTGGGCCTGGTGGGGACGGCGGCCATCATGGCCTTGTTCGCGCTGTTGGTCTTGCGCGGGTTCCATATCGCGGAGCGGGCCCGCATGCCCTTCGGGTACTACCTGGGCACCGGCGTGACGACGTTGATCGGCGTCCAAGCGTTGATCAACGCGGGCGTCGTGACCGGGATGTTGCCGACGAAAGGGCTGACGCTCCCCTTGGTGAGCTACGGCGGGTCCTCGCTGGTGGTGAGTCTCGTCGCGATCGGCATCCTGCTCAGCATTTCTCGTGACCGCACGGCTGGACGGGAGGGCGGAGGATCGCAGGTGGACGATGCGTCGTGAGTGGCCCCATGCACTTGGTCATTGCCGCGGGCGGGACGGGTGGGCATCTGTACCCGGCGATCGCGCTGGCCAAAGAGTTCCAGGAGCGGATTCCCGGCACGACGACCTTGTTTGTGGGGACGACGCGAGGAATCGAATCCAAGGTGGTGCCCCACGAAGGATTTCGTCTGCAGCTGGTTACGGCCAAGCCCTTCATGGGGATCGGCAAGCTGGGTGCGTTGAAAGCGCTGTTGGTCCTGCCCATCGGGGTGTGGCAATCGTGGAGGGCGCTAAGAGCGGAACAGGCCGACCTGGTGATCGGCGTCGGGGGATACACGACGCCGGCGGTGCTGATAGCCGCGTGGCTGGCCAGAGTGCCTCGCGTCATCTTGGAGCCCAACTCCTATCCGGGTTTGGCCAACAAGGCGTTGGGGCCGTTAGTGCAGCGGGTGTTTGTCGCGTTCGAGTCAGCCGGGACATTTTTTCATCCACAGAAGGTCCGCGTGGTGGGAACACCGATCCGCCGAGCTTTTTTTGAGCCGTCCGGT
>CAYUYE010000037.1:0-21149 GCA_964449255.1 uncultured Nitrospira sp.
TTGCCCCAAAGGCCACCAGGAAGGTGAGGTGCGAAAGCACCGAGGCGTGCCCGGTGCGCAAGTATTGTCGAAACCAGTTGGAGCGCGATAGAAGGCCCCAATAGAGGCCGCCGGTCATATTGACGAGTGCCCAAGGAAAAATCAGCAGATCCGGCGCGTGCTGCGGGACGAGCAGCCAGTTGACCAAGCCGTTCGTGATCAGTGCCGTGGCGGCGCCCCACCAGGGCCCCAACAAGATGGCCGCGAAGGCCGTCCCCAGCATGTCCAAGAACAGGATGCTATCGAGACGAACGCTGAGCAACAGCCCGAGGGAATTCAGCAAGATGCCCGCCCCGCCAATGAGCGCCAACTCGCTGGGGATCAGGTAGGCCGGTGCCGGCCCAAGCCAGCCTGGCCATTGGATTGTCAACCACCGGCGACGACGTCCACGGTTGCGCGGTTTCGGCGTGGGGCTGTCGCTGTCGGTTTCCTCGTCGTCCTCCTCGTCCATGTCATCTTGAGGGGACAGGCCGGTAGCGGGGCGTTTCTTGGCGCGCCTCGCCCAGTCCTCGAGCTTGTCGATGATGCTGAAGAGCGTCGCGACGAAGCCGGCAATGGCTCCAACGAGTGCAAAGAGGTCTTGTTCCATCATCCTGCCTAGGGGCGCGTCCTGGTTCAGTTGAACTTGAAGAGCGATTGTATCGTGAGGCTTGAGAGTCGACCAGGAAAACGCCAAAACGGACAGGGGGACGCGGGGAAGAAGCGTTCGTGGGATTGTTTCGGGGGCGAGCGATCGCCGCGATTCGCGGAATGCCTGAATTAACGAAGACTTAAGACCGCTTGCGTGGCCAACGAGACAAGCGGGCCGGGGAACAGTCCGACGAGCAGCACGCCGGCGGTGGCGCAGGTCAGCACGATCGTCAATGCGGGGGAGGTGGCAAAGGTTGGCACCGACGCGCCGCGTGGTTCGGGCTCCCGCATGTACATCGCCATCACGACGCGGAGGTAGTAGTAAGCCGAGATGGCGGCGAAGAGCACCGCCATGACGGCCAGCCAGGTCAGCCCGCTTTGGACGGCCGCCATGAAGACGTAGAGCTTGCCGATAAAGCCGGCGGTGGGCGGCAGGCCGGCCAGTGAGACCATGAACACCATCATGAGAAAGGCCGCGACCGGCTCGCGTTTCGCGAGGCCGGCCAGGGAATCGATCTCCTCGCTTTCCAAGCCGTTGCGCCGCAACATGGCCACGATGGAAAACGCGCCCAGGGTCATGAAGGCATAGATGGCGGTGTAGAGCATGACGCTCGCGATCGCCTGGGACGTGTCCGCCGCCGTGGTGCTGGCGCCGGCGGCCACAATGCCGATGAGGGCGTATCCGGCATGGGCGATGCTCGAATAGGCCAAGAGCCGCTTGAGGTTCGTTTGGACGAGCGCCACGAGGTTGCCGATCATCAAGGTGGCCATGCAGACGATCACGAGCAACCCGACCCAGTTGGTCTTCGCACCTCCGAGTCCTTCCATGAACACCCGTAAGAAGGCGGCAAAGCTGGCTGCCTTCGACGCGACCGCCATGAAGGCGGTCACGGCGGTGGGCGAGCCTTCGTAGACGTCGGGTGTCCACATGTGAAACGGGACGGCGGCGATCTTGAAGCCGAATCCAACCAACAGGAAAATCATCGCCATGACGAGCATGGGGTCCTGAAAACCGGTTGCGTCGATGGCCGACGCGATGCCCGCGAGTGTGGTGCTGCCGGTGGCGCCGAATAGGAGCGAGATGCCGTACAATAAAATGCCCGACGAAAACGCGCCCAGGACAAAGTACTTCGCCGAGGCTTCCAGCGAACGCGCTTCATACCGCTTGGTGCCGGCCAGGATGTAGAGCGACAGCGACATGAGTTCCATGCCGAGGTACATGGTCAGCAGGTCGACCGCCGACACCATGACCATCATGCCGCTGAGGGCCAGCAACACAAAACCATAGTATTCCCCTAGGACGAGTCGTTCTTCCTTCAGATAGGACAAGGACAGGAGCAGCGTCAGCCCCGTCACGACGTAGAGCAACAGTTTCCAGAAGGCGGCATAGGCGTCGATGGCGACGAGGCCGTTGAAGACCGTGGTACGGCCGCTTAGTTGCGCGGCGGTGAGGCCGCAACACATCGCCAGCGTGGCCAGGCCGATCCAGGCCAACGTGTCCTTTCGAGCGAGGGACGTAATCGGATCGAGCACGAAAATCAGACAGGCGGCGCCGATCACCAGCAGTTCGGGAAGGATGGCACCCAAATCGGACCAGGGCATCGTCATGGCTGGGCCGCCTTCCGCTCCGGATGCTCGAGGGGCGCGCCCGTCACGCTCGGGTCAGTCGGGGCAGTTGGGATGGCGGAGATCGCCAATTGCCCGTTCGGTGCATCGGGCCCCCCGCCCCCCTGTTGGAGTTCCAGCACATGGGTGACGCTCGCATGCATTGGCGCCAGGAACGTATTCGGCATGAAGCCGATCCAGAAGACCGCCACCACCAAGACCGCCATGGTGACGGTCTCGCGCAGGCCCAGATCATGAAGGTGGCCGTGGGCCTTCTCGGCCCTGGGCCCAAACGCCACGCGTTGCACCATATAGAGCAGATAGGCGGCCGCCAGGATCACGCCGAGGGCTGCCACGGCGGTCGCGATCTTGCTCCACAAGAACGTCCCGACAAGGACCAGGAACTCCCCAACGAAGCTGTTGGTCCCCGGCAGCCCGAGCGACGACAAGGCGAAGATGACGAGGAACGTCGCGTAGCGAGGCATGGGGCCGGCCAGCCCGCCGTTGTCCGCGATCATGCGGCTGTGCGTCCGTTCGTAGATCGCACCCACGCAAAGGAAGAGGCCGCCGGTGGTGATGCCATGATTGACCATTTGCAGTACGGCGCCCTCAATACCCTGCTGCGTGAACGTAAAGATTCCCAGCGTGACGAAGCCCATGTGGCTCACGCTGGAGTAGGCGATCAACTTCTTCAGGTCGCTTTGGGCCAGCGCCATGTAGGCGCCGTAAATGATGGCGATGAGCGACAACACGATCATCACGTTGGCGAAGCGGTAGCTCGCGTCCGGCAGGAGCGGCAGACTCAATCTGAGGAAGCCGTATGTGCCCATCTTGAGCAACACGCTCGCTAGGATCACGCTGCCCGCCGTCGGCGCTTCGACGTGTGCGTCCGGCAGCCAGGTATGGAACGGCCACATCGGGACCTTGACGGCGAAGGCGGCGAAGAAAGCCCAGAACAGCCACGCTTGCAACGTCGGGGAGAGCTGACTGCGGCCGAGGGCCAAGATGTCGAACGTATGCCCGCCCTGGAAGTACAGGACGATGATCGCGATGAGCAGCAGCACGCTCCCCGCGAGCGTGTAGAGGAAAAACTTGATCGCGGCATACAAACGGTTCGGCCCGCCCCAGACGCCGATCAAGAGGTACATCGGGATCAGCATCGCTTCCCAGAACACGTAGAAGAGGATGAAATCGAGCGAGACGAAGACGCCGATCGTGGCCGCCTCCATCAACAGCAGCGAGGCCATGAACCCGCGGACGCGGGTGTCGATCGCGCGCCAGGACCCCAGGACGCAGAGCGGCATGAGGAAGGTCGTCATGAGGACAAGCGGCAGGCTGATCCCGTCGATGCCCAGGCGGTAGTGGATGGGCGGGGAGGGGATCCACCCAGCGGTCTCCGTGAATTGCATGGCGCCGGCGGCATGGTCGAACCCAAACCACAGGGGGAGCGATAAGAGAAACTCGATTGCGGTGCAGAGGAGGGCGGTCCACCGAACGGACGACTCCTTCACGATCGCAAGGGCGATCGCCCCGGCGACGGGGAAAAAGATCAGCACGGTGAGCCAGGGGATGTTAGTCATTCAGCCATTCCACATCGACGGATCTCGTTCAGTACTCTGCTACAGCCAGAAATACAGGGCCACGATCACGACCGTGCCCATCGTCATGCCCAACGCGTAGTGCTGCAGTTGCCCGCTTTGAAAGAGCCGCAGAACCCAGCCGACAAACCCGATGGCCCGGGCCACGCCGTTGACCGTTCCGTCGATGATGGCCACGTCGACGCCCTTCCAGAGTTGAGTCGCGGCCCGCAACGAGGGTTTCACGAACGCCCACTCGTACGCTTCGTCGACATACCACTTGTTCAGCGAGCCGCGGTAGAGCGCCTGCCATCGTTGCACCAGGCGGTCAGGCAGGCCGGGCTGGGCGACATAGACATAGTACGCGGCGGCAATGCCGAGGAGCCCCGCCATGGTGGCGGCGACCATGATGCCGTAGGCGGCGGCGCCATGGTGATCTCCACCCTCGGTGGGGCCGAACACCGGTGCCAAGAACTCAGGAATCCCAAAATACCCGGCGCCGATACTCAAGACGGCGAGCGCGATCAGCGGCAGGGTCACGGTCGCATCGGGTTCATGGATGTGGCCCGCATGATGGGGGTCGACGCGGCTCTGGCCCCAGAACGTCACGAAGACGAGCCGAAAACTGTAGAACGCCGTCATGAGCGCCGTCACCAGGCCCAGCATCGTCAAGAGCTGTCCCAATGACCCGCTCGACCAGGCGGACAGGAGGAGATCATCTTTGCTGAAGAACCCGGCCGTCAGGGGGAAGCCCGCCAACGCCAAGGAGCCGATGACGAAGGTCCAGTAGGTCACCGGCAGTTTGTTCTTCAGCCCGCCCATGTGGCGGATGTCCTGCTCATGATGCAGGGCGAGAATGACAGAGCCGCACCCCAGGAACAGCAAGGCTTTGAACGCGCCATGGGTCAATAAGTGATACATCCCGGCCGTGTAGGCCCCCAGCCCACAGGCCATGACCATGTACCCGAGTTGGCTGACCGTCGAATAGGCCACGACGCGTTTGATGTCGTTTTGTGTGAGCGCGATCGTAGCGCCCAACAACATCGTGGCCGCACCGACGATGGCGACGACGGTCATCGCCGTCGGTGAGAGGTTATACAGCGGAGACAGTCGCGCAACCATGAACACGCCGGCTGTGACCATGGTTGCGGCGTGGATGAGCGCGGAGATCGGCGTTGGGCCCTCCATCGCGTCCGGCAGCCACACGTGCAGCGGGAGCTGCGCCGATTTGCCCACGGCGCCGACGAACAACAGCAAACAAATCATCGTGAAAATCGACACGTCCCAGGTTCCGCCGAAAGGCGCCAGGAGATTCATGGTTTCCCCGGCCCGCTCCTGCGCGGCCATGAAGACCGGTTGATACTCCAGTGTGCCGAAGAAATACCAGACCAGCAGCACGCCCAGGATGAAGCCGAAGTCGCCCACGCGGTTGACGAGAAACGCCTTGGTTGCCGCCGCACAGGCCACCGGCCGCTCGTACCAATGGCCGATGAGTAAATAGGAACACAGGCCGACCGCTTCCCAAAAGACGAACAGTTGGAGGAAGTTGTTGGCGAGCACCAGCATGAGCATGGAGAAGGTGAAGAGAGCGATGTAGGCGAAGAATCGGGCATACCCCTTCTCGCCGTGCATGTAGCCGATCGTATAGATGTGCACGAGGGAGCTGACGGTGGTGACGAGCAGCAGCATCGCGACGGTCAATCGGTCGAAGTAGAGGCCCAGGGCGATGTTCAGCTCGCCGGAGGTGAGCCAGGTGTACAGCGGAATCTCCACGTTCTTCCCGCCGGCCACTTCCATCAAGACCAGCAGCGATAGGAGGCCTGACGTCATCACCGCCGGCACCGCCACCAGATGCGCGCGGTCTTTGATCCACGGGCCAAAGAGGCCCAGGATCAGGAAGGCCGCAAAGGGCAGCAGCGGGATGAAGATCAAATACAGCATGGGTCACCAACGCAAGATGCTGAAGTCGTCCACGTTGATCGAGGTCTTGGCCCGGTAGAGCGCAATAATGATCGCCAACCCGACCGCCACCTCGGCCGCGGCCACCGTCAGCGCGAAGAAGACGAACACCTGGCCGGCGACCTGGTGGAGGTAGTGCGAGAAGGCGACGAAATTGATGTTCGTGGCGTTCAGCATCAGCTCGATCGACAGCAGGATGATGATGATGTTCCGCCGGATCAGGACGCCAACGAGACCCGTCGCGAAGACGATGGCGCTCAGGATCACGTAGTAGGACAGGGGAATCATGAGGCTGCCTTTCGAGCCGCCTCATCGGAGGGGGCCACCAGCAGATCCTTCTTCGCCAGGATGATGGCGCCGATCATGGCGACCAGCAACACGAGCGAGGCGATTTCGAACGGGTACAAATACTGCGTATAGAGGACCTCGCCGATCGACTCCGTATTGCCTTGGGAGGTCACCGCGAATTCGGCGCCTTGCGGAGATGGGGCGCGCTGGGCGAAGCCGATCAGCAGCAGTTCCGTCAGCATCATGGCGCCCAAAAAACCGGCGACGGGAAGTTGTCCGTGGTACCGGTCCTCGGTTTTGATATTGAGCAGCATGACCACGAAGAGATAGAGCACCAGGATGGCGCCCGCATACACCAGCACCTGCACCGCAGCCAGGAACTCGGCGTGCAGGGTGACGTAGAGCCCGGCGACGTGGAAAAACAGGACGAGCAGCGAGAGGGCGCAGTAGATCGGATTCCGCAGGAGCACGACCAACACGGAGGTCGTCACGATCACACCGGCAAGGTAAAAGAACACTAAATGACTCACGCTCACTCCTCTGCCGCGCGCCGCACAGAGCGGTCAGACGCGTCCGATCGGATGACACAGTCGCTCCAGGCCGTCAATGCGGCATGGAGGTTTTCTGGCTCGCTCGGCAAAGGCGGGGAGCGAGCGGATCCGGTTATTCCGGCTTCTGCGGAAGGTGCTGAAACGTGACGTTGAAGAAGGCCACGTTCGGGTGTTGCAGCTCGAGCCGCTTCTCGCGTACGGGGTAGGAACGGTCGCCGATGGCGAGCAACTGCTGTTTGTTCAGGTGCAGGTCGCGTTTATCGTACACGGCCCATTCGAACTCCCGCGTCATGCCCAACGCGTCGACCGGGCAGGCATCCACGCAGAGTCCGCAAAAGAGGCAGCGTGTCATGTCCATGTAATATTCTTTGGCGTAGCGCTTCGTCGGTTCGTCCGGCACCTCGGCGCTGACCACCCGGATCACCCGGGACGGACAGGCGGCCTCGCAGAGGTCGCAGCCAACGCACTTTTCCGTCCCGTCGTCGTACCGCAACAGCGCCAGCATGCCCCGGTAGCTGTCGGGTAGCGTGCGCTTCTCATGCGGATACTGAAGCGTAATCGGCCGATAGTGCAACAAGTGCGACATGGTGGCCTTCATGCCGACCAGGATCTCGTAAAACGTAATGGTCTTCACCCATGCCCGCAGGCGGGACGGGAACGATGAACGGTCTTGGACGGCGAGAGTTTGCATCGTACGCCTACGGGATCGACGGTGGGAAAAAATACGCCGCCAACGCAGTGACCACAATATTCCCCAGCGCAATCGGAAGCATCACCTTCCAGCCGAACCGCATCAACTGGTCATAGCGCAATCGCGGCAGGGTGGCGCGCAACCAGAAGAAGAGGAACAGGAAGAAATAGGTCTTCATTGTGAAATAAATGATGTTTTCGATCCAACCGATGCTGGCCGGGAGGATCGTCCCCGGATACGGAGCGTTCCAGCCGCCCAGGAACAGAATGGCGGCGATACAGGACACCAGAATCATATTGGCGTATTCGGCCAGGAAGTAAAACGCGAAGCGCATGCCGCTATATTCCGTGAAGAACCCGGCGACCAATTCGCTCTCGGCCTCCGGCAGGTCGAACGGCACACGGTTGGTTTCTGCCACGGACGAAATGACATAGACGACGAAGGCGAAAATCTGCGGAAAGGGCGCGGCGAACACGAACCAGTGCCAGAACCAGCCGCTTTGCGCCTCCGTGATCTTCACCAGGCTCAGGGAGCCGGAGAGGATCAGCACCCCGACGATCGCCAAGCCCACGTTCAATTCGTAGCTGATGACCTGGGCCGCCGACCGGAGGCCGCCCAGCAACGAGTATTTGCTGTTCGAGGCCCAGCCCCCCAGGATGATGCCGTACGCGCCGATGGAGGCGAAGGCCAGAATGTAGAGGATGCCGATGTTGATGTCGCTGATGACGAACGGCGTGAACTGATGGCCGAACAGTTCCACAGTCTGCGACGGACCGAAGGGGATGACGGCAAAGCCGATCAGAGCCGGCACGAGCGCCAGGATCGGCGCCAGGCTGAACATCAGCTTGTTGGCGCCGGCCGGAATGATGTCTTCCTTGAAGAACAGCTTCAGCCCGTCGGCGATCGGCTGGAGGATGCCGTAGGGGCCCACTTCCATCGGCCCCATCCGGTCTTGCATCCAGGCGAGGACTTTCCGCTCCGCCAACGTCAGGAACATGACCGTCAGCAGCACGACCAGCAGCACGGCGACAATTTGACCCAGTGCAAACGCGAGCTTCACTCCGAGTTCAGTCACGACGCGTCTCCTTTTCCACCTGCACGAGCGTCTGGCGATACAACGGGACCTTCGTGAGCGGGTCGACCGTCATCACCAGGAGCGGCTTCAATTCGTCATCGAAATGGTCCGGGAAGCGGGCCAACCCCGTCGGAATTCGCTCATGGAGCCCAACCGTGGAGACGGCGCTGCCCTGCTCATTGAACACGCGCGCGCGATCCCCCTCCGCCAGCCCGCGGCGCTCGGCGTCGGACGGGTTGAGCAGGAGTAGGCCCTTCCCTTGGACCTGCACGAGCCCTTTCGAGCGCAACGACAGCTTCCCTGAATGAAAGAGGCTCTGCTCCAGCGTGAGGAGCAGCGCACGATCCGATCGCCCCGGTGGCCGGACCGTATAGCGGGCCGCGAGGTCCGCTCCATAGTCTGCGCCGACATACCGCTGTACGCTGGCCACATCCGGCTTCGCCGACACAGGGGTCGGACCCAGCAGGCCGTAGGAAGGGATCAATGCGCGGATCTCCTTGAGAATCTCCTGCGCATCGGCGTACTCGAGCGGATGGCCCATCAATCCGGCGAGTGTCGACAGAATTTCCCAATCGGCGCGGCTCTCGCCGATCGGATCGATCGCACGCCGGACCCGTTGCACGTGCCCCTCCGTGTTCGTAAAAGAACCGTCCTTTTCCGCATAGGAACAGGCCGGGAACACGACGTGCGCGAGTGACGCGGTATCGGTCAAGAACAGTTCCTGACACACGAGCAATTCGACCTTTGCGAGAGCTTCGCGGGCCTTTGCCGACGGCGGCAATGATCCGACGGGATTCTCCCCCAACACGAACAATGCTTTCAGGGACCCGGCACGGGCCTGGTCGAGGATCTCGGGGAGGGTGGCGCCAGGGCCGGACGGCAACTCTTCGCCCCAGTGCCGGGCGATCGTGTCGCGCGTGCCCGGCAGGAATTCCGGCACTGTGCCCAATTCGATGGCTCCCTGCTCGTTGTTTTCTTCGGCGAGCGGCGCCAGTCCGCAACCGGGGCGGTCGTGGCGGCCGAGCAGGATCAACAGATCCAGCAGGTTCATCGCCATGCGGTATCCGTCGGCGGACCGGAGCGCGCTCTGACCGAGCAAGATCACGGTGCGCGTGCCGCGGATCAGCGCGGCGGCCGCCTGGTGAAGAGTCGCCGCGGCGCTCCCCGATGCGGATTCGATCGAGGCCCAGCTTATTTGTTGCACCGCGTCGGTGACGGCACGCACATAGGCCGAGTGCCGTTGGGAAACGTCCTGATCGACGCCCTGCTGCTCGACCACGGATTTCACCACGCCTAGGACGGCGGCGGCCATTTGATCCGGCGCGGCGGTCAGGTGATGTTGCGCCAGATTCGTGATGTTGCTGATGGTTCCGACCGCCGGCTGCAGGGCCTCGATGGTCAGGAGCGTCGCGCCCCGTTTCTTGACCGCTTCTTTGACTTTGAGCCCCGTGATGGGATTGGCTTCGGTGACATTGGTGCCGACGCACAGAATCGTATCGGCCGCGACAATATCGTCGAACGAGACGGTCCAGCGGGTCGTCCCGAGCACGCGGTGAAGTGCGCGTACCCCGTTGATGTACCCGTAACGCGGGCTACTGTCGATCTTGTTGGTCCCGATGGCTTGCCGCAGAAACTTCTGGAAGAGATACAGTTCTTCATTGGTGCACCGTGCACCGATGAGGCCGGCGAACGCGTTGGCGCCATAGGCGAGCTTCAAGCGGACGGCGGCTTCGGCGACGTACTCGAGCGCCTCTTCCCAGGTGGCCGGCTCGAGTCGCCCGTTCCGGCGAAGGAGGGGCTGAGTCAGACGATCGGGGTGCGACGTGGCGTGATAGCCGAAGTAGCCGCGGGCACAGAGGTCGCCGTTGTTGCGTCCCGCGCCATGCGCGCTGTTGACTTCGATGAGTTCGTTGTTTTTCGTCTGCAGCGTGATCTGACAGCCGTCGCCGCAGAACGTGCAGATGGTATCCGCGCGCTTGAGCATCCAAGGCCGATATTCGTACATCGAGAGCCGGCTCGTGATGGCGCCGACGGGGCAGATCTGCACGCAGCCGCCGCAAAACTCGCAGTCCAGCGGATGTGCGGCGAAGTGTTTGATTTCCGTCATGGTCCCGCGGCCGATCGGCGCCAGGGCTTTCACGTCCATCACTTCGTCGCAGTAGCGCACACAGCGCAAGCACTGGACGCAGCGGTTCATCTGGGTCTCGATCAACGGGCTGAAGTATTCCTTCTGGAAGATGCGCTTGGTTTCGATGAAGCGGCTGGTGGTCGGTGTGTATTCGTGGGAAAAGTCCTGCAGGTCGCAGCGGCCTCCTTGGTCGCAAACTGGACAGTCGAGCGGGTGATTCGCCAAGATGAACTCCAGCACGGACTTATGCGCGTTGTTCACGACCGTCGTGGCCGTCCGCACCGACATGCCTTCGGCCACCGGCGTGCTGCAGGCCGTCTGGAGCTTGGGCATCTTCTCCACCTCGACCAGGCACATACGGCAGTTGGCGTCCGGCTTCAGCTTCGGGTGGTAGCAGAAGTGCGGAATCATCACGCCGACGCGGCGTGCAGCCTCGATGACCAACGTCCCTTTGGGCACGTTGACCACCTGGCCGTCGATCGTGAGGTTGACCGTTTCCGTCGTGCTGCTTGCCATAAGATCGTCTAGTGGCGGATGGCTGCCATGGGGAGTTCTTTCTCCCGATGGGCCGCTGCCGCGCGAATGAGCTCTTCGTATTCCGGCCGCCAATACTTGAGCGTGCTCATGATCGGCGACACTTCGGCGTCACCGAAGGCGCAGACCGTGCGGCCGGCGATGTTCTTGCACAGATCCACCAGGGTTTCAAGGTCTTCCGGACGGCCCCGTTTCGCCAGGATTCGCTTGAGTGTTTGGGTCAGCCAGGAGCTGCCTTCGCGGCAGGGACTGCACTTGCCGCAGGACTCGTGATGGAAAAATTCCATCAGCCGGAGTGCGGCCCACACCATGCTTGTGCCTTCTTCCATGACGGTCACGCCGCCGGACCCGAGCATCGAGCCCGCCTGAGCTACCGATTCGAAGTCCAGTTTCACGTCGAGGTGGTCGGGAGTCAGGAAGGGCGCGGAGGCGCCGCCGGGAATAAACGCCTTCAGCGGCTTGTCGGATCGCATGCCGCCGGCATACTCGTAGATCAGCTCTCGGCAGGTGATGCCCATCGGCACTTCATAATTGCCCGGACGTTTCACGTGACCGCTCACGCAAAACACGCGCGTCCCGGTACTTTTGGGCGGAGAACCGATGGCGGCGAACCATTCGGGCCCGCGAGCAATAATGTGCGGCAGATTGGCGAGCGTCTCGACGTTGTTCACAACGGTCGGCTTCCCATAGAGGCCGTGCGTTGCCGGGAAGGGAGGCTTCACCCGCGGCAGGCCGCGCTTGCCCTCCAGCGATTCCAGCAGGGCGGTCTCCTCGCCGCAAATGTAAGCGCCTGCGCCTCGGTGAACGTGAATCTCCACGGAGATGCCCGACCCGTAGATGTTCTTGCCCAGGTGCCCGGCGGCGCGGGCTTCCTGGATGGCCCGGTTGAGGATCTTGGCGCCCAGCGTGAACTCGCCGCGGATATAGATGTAGGCGGTTTCGCAGCCGATGGCGTAGCACGCGATCACGATGCCCTCGAGCACCTGATGGGGATCGCGCTCCATGAGCTGACGGTCTTTGAACGTGCCGGGCTCGCTCTCGTCGGCGTTGCAGCAGAGATACTTGGGACCTTTGTAGTCTTTGGGGAGGAAGCCCCACTTGATACCGGTGGGGAACCCGGCCCCGCCGCGGCCGCGGAGGCCGGACTTGGTGACCATGGCCGTTACGTCCGCCGGCGCCACCTTGCCGAGCACTTTGCGAGCGGCTTGATAGCCACCGGCATGCTCATAGTCGGTGAGCGAACCGGAGTACCCCGGCTGCGTCATGTTCTTGAGGAGGACGAGTTCGTGCTTTGGCATGCTTCGTTACCGATTCACCGGCTCAGGCCACATGAAGGGGCCGCTCTTGAGCGACGAGGTGCCGTCGCGTCTTAAATCACTCAGGATCCGGTCGACTTTTTCTTCGGTCAGTCGTTCGTAGTAGTCCTCGTTGACCTGCATCATCGGCCCGGTCCCGCAGGCGCCAAGGCACTCGACGGCACTCACGGTGAACATTTTGTCCGCGGTCGTCTCGCCAGGGCCGATGCCTAGTTTGGCCTTCATCCATCCGAGCACGGTGTCAGAACCCACCAGGGCGCACATCAAGGATTTGCAGACCTGAATATGAAACTTTCCAAGCGGCTTCAGGCTGAGCATGGTGTAGAAGGTCACCGTCTCATAGACCTGCGGTGGAGTGAGCCGGAGGATGCCCGCGATCTCCTTCATCGCCGGCTCGCTTACGTAACCCTCGTCCGCCTGTGCGAGATAGAGCAGGGGCAAGAGGGCCGACCGTCTGACCGGATACCGGCTCAGGATGTCATCGATCTCCTTCTGATACTTGTCCTTCAGCACGGATCCTTCTCCGGTTCTCCAACTTTCTGGACGGCGGTGGAGGGCCCTCCCCCGCGCGCATCGACCGAGCACATTCTGATTGTGCGGGGTCTGCGAGCGGAGAGGGCCATTCACCGTCCGCTCATATTTTCCCAACACCCACTCTACCGAGGCGTGAGCCGGTTGCTTCCCACTGCGCGCGTCCAACGAGGGTCTTCTGAGACCGCGCGTTGCGCGAGCACAGGAAGCATTCGGCTCATCGACTCATCTATCACATTCCCCCATCACGATATCGTACGTCCCGAAGATCGTGATGATGTCTGAAATCAAATAGCCACGCGCCATATGATCAAACGCGCCCATGTGGATGAACGACGGGGCGCGAATCTTCATCCGATAGGGGCGGGGGCTGCCGTCGCTGATCAGGAAGAAGCCAAGTTCGCCCTTGGGGACTTCGGTCGCGCAATAGGTCTCCCCTTTGGGCGGCTTGAAGCCCTGGGTAAAGATGATGAAATGGTGAATCAGGCTCTCCATGTCCCGCATCACTTTTTGCTTCGGCGGCGGAATCACTTTCGGCATGTCCGCAATGATGGGGCCCTGCGGCATCTGATCGAAGCACTGCTTGATGATCCGGCAACTCTGCCGCATTTCTTCCATGCGGATCCAATACCGATCGTAGGTGTCGCCGTTCTTGCCGACCGGCACCTCCCAGTCGACCTTGTCGTAGGCTCCGTACGGCTCGTACTTGCGGACGTCATAGTCCACGCCCGATCCGCGGAGGGTCGGGCCCGTGAGGCCGAAGTTGATCGCATCCTCCGCGGAGATCACGGCCACGTCCTTCGTGCGGCCGATCCATATGCGGTTGTTCATGATCAGGCTGTCGTACTCCGCGATGTGCTCGTAGAAGGTGTCCAGAAACGCCTTCATGCGCACCACCAAGTCGGGCGTGAAATCGCTGTCTACGCCGCCGATCCGGTAGTAATTGAGCGTCAGCCGGGCGCCGCAGAGCTTCTCGAACATGTCGAGGAGCACTTCGCGCTCGCGGAAGGTCCAAAAGAAGACGGTCATCGCGCCAATATCCAGCGCTTGGGTCCCCAGCCAGAACAGATGGCCGATGATGCGTTGCATCTCCGCGACGATGGTGCGGATGTACTCGGCTCGCTCGGGGATCTTGATCCCGACCAACTTCTCGACCGCCCGCACGTAGGCATAGTTGTTGGTCATGGAGCACACGTAGTCCAGGCGGTCCGTGTGCGGGATCACCTGCATATAATGGAGGCCCTCGGCCAGCTTCTCGACGCCGCGATGCAGGTAGCCCAGGTCCGGCGTGGCCTTCACGACTCGTTCGCCGTCCAGCTCGAGGACGACCCGCAACACGCCGTGGGTGCTGGGATGCTGTGGTCCCATGTTGAGCAGGAGTTCTTCCTTGCGGTGCGTCGAGGGTAACGCTTCGCCGTTCGCCAGAAATGGTTTCTTGTCCGCCTCCGAGATCTCTTGCGACAGTTCCGCCTCGGGCTCGTCCAGTCTCGGAATGAACGGAAAGCTGCCGCGCCACCCCCGGCCTTCGGTCGGGAAGTCTTTTCGCAGCGGGTACCCCTCATCATAGTCTTCGGGCATCAGGATGCGGCGGAGATCCGGATGGCCTTCGAAGCGGATGCCCATGAGGTCATACACCTCGCGTTCCATGAACTCGGCGCCACGCCAAATGCCGGTGATACTCGGGAGCGACGGGCGGTCTTCCGGCACGCGCGCCTTGATCCGGATGCGATGCCGATGCGGAAGCGACAGGAAGTGGTAGATCACTTCGAACCGCTCCGGTGCGTCCGGATAATCTGCCGAGCAGACGTCTGTAATGTGATCGAAGGCCAGCGCCGGGTCGTCATGGAGGAAGCGTCCGACGTCGGTGATGCGGGACGCGACCACCTGAGCGGACAGGTCTCCTCGCGCCTTGTCCTCCTGTACGTGAAGGACGGCGTCGGGAAACTTCGTCTTGAGTCGTTCAAGGACCGGGTGCATCGTTAGCGGTTCACTTCACGAACACCTTCTCGCGTTGAATCTTTTCCTGCAGCTTCAACAACCCGTCCAACAATGCTTCGGGGCGCGGCGGACAGCCAGGCACGTACACATCTACCGGGACGATCTGGTCCACCCCCTGCACGACGCTGTAGCTATTGTAGTGGTTGCCGGAGGTGGCGCAGGACCCCATCGACATGACGTAGCGCGGCTCCGGCATCTGGTCGTAGATGCGGCGGATCACCGGCGCCATCTTGCGTGTGACGGTGCCCGCCACGATCATCAGGTCCGATTGGCGGGGCGACGCGCGAAACACACCGGCGCCGAAGCGGTCGATGTCGTACCGAGACGACACGGCGGCAATCATTTCGATGGCGCAGCAGGCCAACCCGAACGTCATCGGCCAGAGGGCGGACTTGCGGGCCCAGCCGACCAGCGCATCGATGTTCGTCGTAATAATATTTGGCTCGAACTGCCGCTCTAACATACTCATTTGTTCTTCCTCCGCACTCCCTCTGCCAAATGGGCACTCATTGTGTCCTGGACTGCGCGTGTTCGCCGAGCACCGCCCCTAGTTTGAATGCTCTGATTGATCTTGCGTGCGGGGCGCACGAGCACGCAGGGCACAGTGAGTGCCCTAATCCCATTCTAACGCCCCTTTTTTCCACGCGTACCAGAAGCCCACGAGCAAAATCGCCAGGAAGACGAACATCTCCACGAGGCCCACGATGCCCAGTTTCCGAAATGCGACGGCCCATGGGATCATGAACACGACTTCGATATCGAAAATGACGAACAGCATCGCGATGATGTAGTAGCGCATCGGGAACTGGACGCGCGCGTCCTGGAACAACGGGCTCCCGCTCTCATACGGGATCAGCTTGGCCTTGTAGGGTCTTGATGGCCGGACCAGCCAACCGGCCAGGAGTGAGACGAGGCCGAAGGCCAGCGCCACGACCATAAACATCACGATCGGCACATAATTGAGAGGGACGGCTTCGTTCGACATCGTGTGCTCGCGCTACCGGCAACCCTGCGACGGCGCTTCCAGAATTGACTCAAAAAATGGCCTGTGGGTCAGCCCCTGCCAGTTCGTCTTCGGCAGACCCTTCTGCTGCAGGAGCAGCTTGAACGTGGTCCCCATCCCGTGCGGCCGCATCAGCTGTGCAATGGCGAGCAGCTCGGGGCCGTCCTCGGGCAACGCGGCGCAGTACGATTCCACGCCCATGCTCATGAGGAAACTCATCTGATTCGTAAACCCTGTGCCGCTCAGACCTGCCTGTTCCCCGGCTTGGGCGACGCTTGTAAAGTCGACGTGGCTCGTGAGGTCCTGGCGGCCGACCGCCTCGAGCGGCGTGGCCGCAACCTGGTGCTTCGCATAGCTGCGCAACGTACCTTGTGCGCGCTCCGGGCCATAGAGATCCAAGGCGGTATGTCCATAGTCGATTGTGATGACCAGCCCCTGTGTGAGGCGGAGGGCAACCTCGCGCATCCAGTCGAGGGCCTGCAGATTGACCTCGGTGCGCGCACCGTTCGGCAGCGTGATTCCCAGCCGATCGAAATACGCTGCAAGCGCGGGAGTCGAAAGGGGGCCAGGCTTGGTGCAGAACTTGTCATCGAGGAGGCCCACATACTCCTCACACAGCGTGCCGTCGATCATGCCCACGCGGTGGACGGGCAAGGCGTCGAGCAACTCGTTCGAGAGGACGACGCCGACCAGGCTGGCGGGCTCACACCCCACGATCGACTCGCGCCAGGCCACGCGGCCGTTTCCCACCCATGGTGCGAGGATCTCGCGTTGTGCCGCCTGATGTCTTGGGCTCCGGTCGATCAGCACAAAGTGAAGGCGCTCAAAGAACGAGGGGAAGCTGGCCGCGCAGGATTGGAGGATGTCCCGGGCCAACAAGCCCTTCCCCGGGCCGACTTCGACCACGGTGAACTGCGCCGGATGTCCGAGGGCGGCATCCACTTCAGCGAGTTGCTTCGCGAGGGCCCACCCGAGGACCGCATGCACGTCAGAACTCGTGTAGAAGTCCCCCGCCCATCCGATCCGGGGTCGGTCGTCCTCATCCAGCGGACGTGTGTAATAGCCCCACTGGGGGTGATAGAGCGCCAGTTCCATGAAGCGCGCGAAGGTCATGGGGCCCTGCTCCGTGATCTCCGTGCGGATCACGGTCTCGAGCTCAGGAATGCCTGGATTCATGGGACACAAGGCCCCTCGGCGCTCGGATTGCGTCGCGGCAAGTAACACCCATCCCCTCCCCAGAAACTCGCAGGAAAAAAGGGTCCTAGAGTAGCGGCGAAGTAGTTGAAAAGTCAATGCGAATGGCTACTAAGCCGGGGGAAAACTTGCGATGCAACGGGTGGGAGGATTGGCCCAGGGAATGGCCTCCGCCCGTGACGGATTGCCACGGGCAGAGGGGCTGCGAGTTTACGCTTGGATTGAAGCGGAGAGATCTTTGAGGAAGGCCTGCTCGCCGGCGCTAACGCGCTCGCCTCCGATTCCGAGGAACCCACCCTCTTTGGCGGCTTGAGTCACGTTGTCGGCGACCTGGATCAGCCAATTCTTGTACGCCTCCATGTCGCCGGGCCCGCCTTTGGCGGCCAACAGCTTAAGCGCGGCGGCGCTCTTCTCGAGGGCCTGCGCCCGCAAGCGCGTTTTGCTCCCTTCCGGGTCAGAGAACTCTACCATCGTGCGGATGTGCTTCTGAGCCTCCTCCAGCTCGCCGCGCGCCGCCAGCTCCTTGATCAAGCCGTTCGGGCTCTGAAGCGCGTCGAGAAAGGACTTTGCCGTCGCGAATCCTTCTTTGATCGTGCCCAGGCCGCTATTGCCCGCAAGAGTTGCAGCTGCAGCCACCAGATGCGGTGTGTCCCTCAGCGTGCCCCATTCCTCCGTGGTAAACGACGCCTTTCCAGCCATGCTTCACCTCCGGGTTAGGGTGTACGTATCGGGCGCAGATCTTAGGGCCTCCCGACTCCAATGGCAACCCGGCGGAATTGACGATGAGAGCTGCAGGCAGGGACGGGCGCGGACCTCGTTGAATATGCTAAGAGAACTAAAGGCTCGCCCCAGGCCGTCAACCTCGAGGCTCCGAAGGCGTTATTTCCTGTGAAGCCATGCGGAACAGAGTGAAGCACAAAGGCCCCGACGTTAATGGACCACGAGTCGCCATGGCGGCGTTCGCGGTCTGCCTAGTCGGTCTTGTACCTGCCTGCGGAAGCGAACAGTCGAGCGCCCCACCTGGGTCGATTGCAGCTCCCACTGGGCTGTCCTACCCAACGCCGCCTGTTTTCCTGGTGGGGGAATCCATCGAAACCTTGTCGCCAACGGTCACCGGTACCCCCACGCTCTACAGCATCTCTCCGTTGTTACCGGCCGGCCTGACCCTCGACGGGGCTCATGGTTGGATCACGGGGACACCCGCCAGCCCAACGCCAACAGGAAACTATGTCGTCCGGGCGGAGAATGCCGGCGGGGCCACAAGCGTCCCGCTGTCCCTGGCGGTGGATCCGCCCGCACCCGTATTGCGACTCGAACCGATCAGCGGCACGACGATCGGGGTGGGGCAGGGGTTGGACCTCCATGTGGCCTACAAGAGTCTCAGCACGAATGCGTTCCCCGTGTATGTCGATCCCACCCAGGTAACGTGGAACTCCTCCCAGCCTGTTATAGCCACCGTCGACGCTGATGGAACGGTATCCGGAGTGATCGAGGGGACGACGACAATCACCGCGTCCTACCAGTCGCTCTCGAAGCAGATTCCGATTGTCGTCGGGGGAACGTACTCGAACCGACAGCTTCTCGTTCCGGGCCAAGGCACCCGTCGATACGCCGTCCTGACTCCGTCGGGCGTGGGGAGCGGCACGGCCTTGCCCATTCTTCTGGCCCTGCACGGCGGGGGCGGCACAGCCCGCAATCTGGCAACCACGTCACTGCTGAGTGGTCTGGCGCAGGCACGGAAGGTGCTGGTGGTCTATCTTGAAGGCAGCGGAGTGATCCAGACATTCAACGCGGGCAGTTGCTGTGGGTCGGCCGCGACCACCCAGATCGATGACGTGGCCTACGTCCGGGCCGTGTTAGATGATCTTGCCGTGCGGGACGTCGTCGATCCAGCGCGTGTCTATGCCACGGGGTTTTCCAACGGGGGAATGATGACTCACCGGCTTGCCTGCGCGCTGGCTGATCGTCTCGCGGGCATCGCCGCCGTGGCCGGGGCCTCGGGTCAATTCGATCAAGGCCTGAACCAATTTTATGCCTGCAATCCGGCACGTCCGATCCCGATTCTCCACGTGCATGCGACCAATGATCGGAACTACCCGTATGTCGGCGGCGTCGGCGACGGACTCTCCGCGACGAATTTCTATCCCGTCGCGGCCACGGTGTCCGATTGGATCGTGCGCAACAACGTCACGACACAAGGGACGGTTGAAGCGGTGAGTCCAACCATGTCCTGCACACGCTATTCGAGTCGGGCCGATGCGACAAAGCCCAGTGCCCCTGTGACCCTGTGCACGCTCAATCCGACGGACGTCTTTGATCCTGCGACGGAGATCGTGTTCGGCGGTGGGCATTCCTGGCCCGGCGGCATCCGGTCGCGCTCGCCTTCCAGCGATGTCCCGGTGACGGACTTCAACGCCAATGCCTACCTGTGGAGCTATTTTGGCAACTGATGCGAGAGAGGGAGGCCGACCGAGTCCGCTGCCGCTGCCTCTTTCTGATTGTCTGGGCAACGCCTGGCCAGCGACCTCACTGTTCTGAGCTTTCCCCGAGCCGGGCTGCGAGTATCGTCTGCGCAGATCGCCGATCTTCCACCCCTCTTCTAGGCCGGCCGGCTCGTATCGGGCGCGGAAATCGCTGAGACTCGGGACACCGTCCTTGTCGAGGGGCCGCGCCTTCGGCGAGCAGCAACGACTGTTCTCTCAGTCTTCTAATCTCTCTCGCGGTCGGCCTGCGAGTATCGTCTGCGCAGATCGCCAAGGTTCGGGTGACCCTTCTTCCAATTCTTTCTTCATCACTCACCGGCTGCCTCTACGCGACAGGCGCACTTCGGCGGAGGAGCGGGGACCCACCGCGGCTGGCGCGGGATAGAAAGCGGAAACTGACCGAGTCCGCGAGGGAATTTCCGAAGATTCTGTCTTGCGCCAGCCCGAGAGGGTCGCTCTGCAGACGCGGAGCCATGTCGCGTAGGGGCAGCGCCCTACGCTCCATGGCATTTCTTGTATTTCTTCCCGCTCCCACACGGACAGGGATCGTTACGTCCCACTTTGTCGATGGCGCCCTTTGGTGGGGCGGCCGCGAGGGTTTCTTCGCCGTGGCTGAGGGTGATGCGCGGGGGCAGCTGGGGCGGGGGTGTTGGCGGCACTTCTTGCTGGCGGACTTCCTGGATGCGGAACAGGCGTTCAAGCGTGTCGGATTTGATCCGCTCCATCAAGCTGGAGAACATGTCGAATCCTTCCCGCTTGTATTCGATGAGCGGATCCTTCTGGCCATACCCGCGCAGGCCGATGCCGTCGCGCAGGTGATCCATGCCGAGGAGGTGTTCCTTCCAATGGTGGTCGATCACCTGGAGGAGAATCATCTTCTCGAGCTGCCGGAGAATCGTCGGCGGAATCTCGTGCTCCTTGGCCTGATACGCCATCTGGGCGGCCTGTTGCAGATCCTGCACGAGCGCATCGCGCCCAATTTCCTTCAAGCCGTCGATGCCACCCGGATGTCCCGCGGCGATGTCCACGCCGAACTGCCCGTGCATCGATTCGGCCAGACCCTTGAAGTCCCATTCCTCCGGATATTGGTCTTCGGGGCAGCAGGCATTGACGAAGGAGGTCACCAGACCATTCGTCATCTCGTGGATTTCATCGGAAATGTCCGCGCTCGTGAAGACCGCACGACGGTGCTGGTAGATGATCTCCCGCTGCTTGTTCATCACGTCGTCGTATTCGAGGAGCTGCTTGCGGATTTCGAAGTTATGCGCTTCGACCTTCTTCTGCGCGTTCTCGATCGCGCGCGTGACCATGCCGTGCTCGATGGGCACCCCTTCCTCCATCCCAAGCCGCAGCATGAGGTTCGACACACGCTCGCTCGCAAAGATGCGCATGAGGTCGTCTTCGAGCGACAGATAGAAGCGGGAGGACCCGGGGTCACCCTGGCGGCCGGCGCGGCCGCGGAGCTGATTGTCGATGCGCCGCGCTTCGTGAAGCTCGGTGCCGACAATGTGTAAGCCGCCCATGCCGGCGACCTTGCGGCCTTCCTC
>CAYUYE010000038.1:0-20318 GCA_964449255.1 uncultured Nitrospira sp.
GTCACCACCCAGTCCCACCGCCGCGGCATCTGTGCGACATGTGGTTGGACCTGCTGCTCGAAGAGAGGGGCGCTCGCGGCCGGACCAAAGAGGCACAGGAGATCGGGCTTGAGGCGAGCGATGGTTGCGGTGGCGGCCGCCGTGTCCTCAACCATCGCACAGAATAGCGCTTTGATCGGGGCATCGGCGCTCATGGCGGCGCGATGATAACATCGCCCTTCCACTCGATCAATTGGTGGCGCCTTCGTCTGTCGAGGAACTCACCTGTGATTGATTTGTGAATTCATTCGCGACCACAAATGAATGCGGGTAGAGTCGCAAGAGCGGCGACAACTTGGACGGGCCGGTCTCGGGAGGAGGTCCTCATCATGCGCGCACACAACGCCATCTTCACCATCATTTTCGTAGGGCTCTTGAGCCTGTGGCCGGCTTGTTCAGCCAGCGCTCAGGACGCGCCACCTCCGCAGCCGACCTATAACTGGGAAAAGGGACCGATGGCAGCCCCGCTTGGGGATCAAGCGGTGTTGAGGCTTCCGGAAGGCTATGCGTTCCTGGGTCCACAGGAGACACAGCGCATGCTCAAAGACATGGGGAATTTTCCGTCCGGCTCGGAATTGGGACTCGTGGCCAGTGCGTCGGACCAAGAGGAATGGTTCGTGGTGATTCGGTTCATCGACGCCGGGTATGTGAAGGACGACGATGCCGCCGACTGGGACGCCGAGGCCATGCTCGCCTCTATAAAGGAAGGGACGGAAGAAACGAATCAGAAGCGCCAGCAAATGGGCATCAGTCCCTTAACGATTCGCGGATGGGAAGAGAAACCCCACTATGACAAAGCCTCGAACAAAGTCGTGTGGGCCATCTCAGCGGACAGCGCGCAAGGTTCCTCCGTGAACTACAATACGCTGGCGCTTGGCCGCGACGGGTACATGAGCATGAACCTCGTGGCCGACCTCGGTCACCTGCCCCAGCTCAAACCGCACGCCAGCACGCTGTTGGCCAATCTGGAATTCGTGCAAGGGAAGCGCTATACGGACTTCAATAGTGCGACCGATAAGGTCGCGGCCGTGGGGCTGGCCGCGCTCGTCGCCGGTGCGGCGTTCAAATCGGGCCTGTTGGCGAAATTGTTCGTCCTGCTCGTTGCGTTCAAAAAGGTCATTTTCGTAGTCGCCCTCGCCATCGGCGGATGGCTGGTGAAATTCTTCACAGGGCGTCGTGCCTCTGCGCACTCCGCCTAACTCCCGCTCCGTTCCATGAAGACGCTGATTGCGCTGTTGACCGGCGCGAAATTCGGGAAGCTGCTCCTGACCTCCGGGACCATGCTGCTGTCCATGTTTACGTACGCGCTCGTGTACGGCTGGCGCTACGCGGTCGGCTTCGTGTTGCTGATTTTGTGCCACGAGATGGGACACTATGCCGCGGCGCGGCAGCGCGGTCTTGACGTCGGGGCGCCGACCTTTATCCCGTTTGTCGGGGCCTGGATTCAGCTCAAGGATCAACCGCTGGACGTTGAGACTGAGGCCTACGTCGGGATCGCAGGACCCGCCCTGGGCACCTTTGCCGCCATGGGCTGTTACTACGCGGCCGACTCCCTGCAGAGCCAGCTCCTGTTGGCCTTGGCCTACGCGGGCTTCATGCTCAACCTGTTCAACCTCATCCCGCTTTCGCCACTCGACGGGGGCCGGATCACGGCGATTATCTCCCCGAAAGCGTGGTGGATCGGCGCCCCACTGTTGGTCGCACTCTTCATGTGGAACCCCAGTCCGATGCTGGTCCTCGTGGCCGTGATGGCCGTCCCGCACCTTCTGTCGACCTTGGGACAAGCCGGGCAGGCCACCCGGTCCAGTCGCTACTATGACGTCCCGGCATCCACGCGCTGGCACTATGGCCTCTATTACCTGGGGCTCGTGGCGTTTCTCGGTATCATGAGTTACGAATCCCACCTGAGACTCCAGCGCTAACTAGGGGTTATTCCTTTCCCCTGGCGGTCGGATCGCTTGCTTGACGCTCCGTGGGAATACGTCTAGACTTTCGCGGGCACGGCGAAGGCGCTCCCACTCACACTTCTTCGCCGACTACGTACATCACCCTCACTTCCTTTCCCCGCTGAGGTCCTCATGCTCTGGTGGTACTGGATGATCTTCGGACTGCTGCTCCTCGTCTTAGAGCTGGCTACTCCGGGCGGCTTCTATCTCATCTTTTTCGGATGCTCGGCCTTGATCGTCGGCGCAGCAGGCGGACTCGGATTGGTCTCGCCGGATTGGATACAATGGCTCCTGTTTTCCGTCATCGCCGTGGTCTCGCTCCTGCTCTTCCGCGGACGACTCCTTGCCATGATGAAGACCGTTGGTCCTCGGGGGGACATCGATAGCCTGGTGGGACAACAGGCGGTGGCCCTCCAACCCATTGCCGCCGGTGGTACCGGAAAGGTCGAACTACACGGGAGTTCCTGGAATGCCTGCAATGCAGGATCCGTGGTGGTGGCGAAGGATCAACGGTGTCGCGTCGATCGCGTCGATGGCCTGACCTTGTGGATTACGCCTTCCTAGTCTTGGGAGCCTGGAATGGAGGAGCTGACTATGTCTGGGAGCCTGTTGGTCGTGCTGTTCCTCGCGCTGTTGGCCGTCATCACCCTCGCCAAGACGGCTCGCGTCGTTCCGCAACAAAGTGCGTACGTCGTCGAGCGACTGGGCAAGTACCACAACACGCTCAATGCGGGGTTCCACATCCTGGTTCCGTTCGTCGACGCCGTCTGCTACAAACACTCGCTGAAGGAAACCGCGATCGATATCCCGGAACAAATTTGTATCACACGGGACAATGTGCAAGTGGGTGTCGACGGTGTCCTCTATCTGAAGGTGTTGAACCCCGAACGCGCCTCGTACGGAATTTCCGACTACCAGTTTGCGCTGACACAACTCGCCCAAACGACCCTTCGGAGCGAGATTGGCAAGATCGACCTCGATCGAACGTTCGAGGAACGCACCAATATCAACATCCAAGTCGTGAATGAACTCGACAAGGCCTCGGAGCCCTGGGGCGTGAAGGTCCTTCGGTATGAGATCAAGAACATCACCCCGCCCAAGGACGTCCTCAATGCGATGGAAAAGCAGATGCGCGCGGAACGGGAAAAACGGGCGGTAGTACTCACCTCAGAAGGCCAACGCGACGCGGCCATCAATGAAGCCGAAGGTGAAAAACAACAAGTGATCAAGGCCTCCGAGGCGAAGAAACAACAACAAATCAATGAAGCGGAGGGGGCAGCGGCTGCGATCATGGCGATCGCCACGGCGACCGCCGAAGGCCTCCGCACGGTGGCCGAGTCCACGCAAATACCCGGTGGGTTTGAGGCCGTTCAGCTTCGTGTGGCCGAGCAGTACATCGGCAAGTTTGGTGAGCTTGCCAAAGCCAACAATACGTTGGTCTTACCGGCCAACGTGGCGGACGTTGGCTCGATGTTGGCACTGGCCATGAATGTCATCGCCAAACGCCCCCCGTCGACGCCGACGGCGAGATCCTGACGTTTGACAGCCTCCCACCCCTCTCCTAGAATGCCGCGCATGAAAGAACGGGCGATTCAGGCGTTTGACGAGAGTGCCGAGGTGAAACGCCGCTTCGTCCGCGACTATGCCGATCGTATAGTCCAGGCGGCGAATCTCATCGCCCAGGCGCTGCGGAGCGGCCACAAAGTGCTGCTGTTCGGCAACGGCGGGAGTGCCACCGATGCCTCGCATCTTGCCGCTGAGTTTGTGGGCCGCTATCACCGTGACCGCAGGCCGTTGCCAGCCATCGCCTTGGGAACGGATCTGGCGGCCTTGACCTGCATCGCCAACGACTACTCGTACGAGGAGATCTTCGCCCGCCAGGTGCGCGCGCTCGGTCAGAAGGGCGACATCGCCATCGCGATTAGTACCAGCGGGAACTCGCCCAACGTGTTGAAGGGGGCACGCGCCGCCCGGGAGTGCGGCTTGGTCACCCTCGGTTGGACCGGCCACCAAGGGGGGACACTTGCTGAGTTGGTCGATCACAGTTTCATTGTCCCGTCCACCGTTACCGCGCGGATTCAAGAGAGTCACATCACTCTGGGCCATGTGCTCTGCGAAATGATTGAGGATGTCCTCTTTGCGAAAGCCTCGAGCTAAGCCCCGCCGTTCCGCAGGCAACTCCGTGCAGCCCATTGATGTCAGCCGGCTCCGGACCTATCCGTTGACCCGCCGGCACAGCAAGGTGCGCGTCTCCGACTTTTCGACCGCCTGGACACCAGGCGGCAGTTTTCATCGCTTCCTCGATAGTCTCCCGGACATTCTCGCCGTCAAGACCTTGCGCAGCGTGGTCCGCGCCATTGTGCAGGCGCACCGAGGTGGCAAGCCGGTGATTCTCGGCATGGGCGCCCACCCGATCAAGGTCGGTTTGAATCCAGTCGTCATCGACTTGATGCGGCGGGGGATCATCACCGCTGTCGCGATGAACGGCGCCGGTATCATTCACGATTTTGAGATTGCGCTACTTGGACAGACCTCCGAGGATGTCGAAGCGGAAATCGATTCGGGCCGCTTCGGGATGGCGGAAGAAACCGGTCGCATGCTCAACGACGCGATCATTCAGGGGGCACGCGGGAACCTTGGCATCGGGGAGGCCGTTGGCCGGTATCTGCTCCGGGAACGACGTCAGTTTAAGAACAGCCGGCTCAGCATCCTCGCCACCGCCGCCCAACTGGACATTCCCGTCACGGTCCACGTGGCCATGGGAACCGACATCATCCACATGCATCCCTCTGCGGATGGCGCGGCCATTGGTGCGGGATCTTTGATGGACTTTCGCAAGCTCGCTGCGCTGGTCTCGAACATGGAAGGTGGGGTCTATCTCAATCTTGGTTCAGCGGTCATTCTCCCCGAAGTCTTTCTCAAGACCATCACATTGGGGCGGAATCTTGGGCGCCCCCTGCGCAATATTACCACCGTGAATATGGACTTCCTTGCCCATTACCGCCCGCTGACCAACGTGGTGAAACGTCCCACGCAAAAGGGCGGCTCCGGCTATTCCCTGATCGGTCACCACGAATTGATGTTCCCCCTTCTCGCCGCGGCCGTGCGGGAAGAACTTCGCTCGGCCTAAATCGACGGCGTCTCACCCGCCGCTACTGCAGCCCACCAGCATCGGCAGTGCAGCCACTAGAGCCTCGACATCAACCCGTTGCGTTCTGAGTTCTCCGGACATCATGTGGGGTCCGCTTCTCTGTTAATGACCACCGCGACCTCTAACTCGAGCTGGCAGGTTTCCTGGATTCCATTTTCCTGCGAGTTGCCCAATTCGTCCATTCCCATGGAATCCAGAGGTGCCCTTCGCTTCTTGGGAAATCTGCGACAACTGCTTGCCCTATAGCAGATGACAGGCTGCGAACGGACCACCGAAACGAGTCCGAGAGAAGGGCGCTTGGCAGTCAGGATGGGCGCAGGCGGACTAAGAAACCGAGGAGGTGGCCGACGTCGGTTCTGCCGACGTCGGCCACCTTACGACAGAACAGCTTACGGGCGCTGTGCGACAAACGCGTCGAAGTTGCCGCCATCCCCAGATACTAAGTCAGTCGCGGCAGAGAAGAACGCAATGAACCGTCCGTTGCCGCTGATGGTTGGGAAGCGACTCTCCCCGTTTCCTGCAAAGCCACCGCTGTTCGCTGAAGCAAGAACGGGGCTTTGGCCGATTTGCCAGGCGAAGATTTGTTGTTGGCCGTTGAGCCCAGGGGGAGAACCGGGAAGGCCGGTTCCTTCCGACTGGAATGCAACGAAGGCTCCATCTCGGTCGATGGACGGTGAGTCCGAATCCACGCCTGTGCCTGCGCCCAGCCTTGCACCAACCGCCGGATAGGCATAACTCCCATTCGCCTGGCGGTTCGTCACAAAAATGTCCTTTGCGTTGTTGGTATCGGCGTTGACCAAGTTGGTGGCCAGCGATGAGAAGACCACGCGACTGCCATCGCGAGAGATCGTCGGATTCTGGCTCACACCGTTTGGTACTGTCTGACCTGTCGCCGTGACGTTGGAAACCTTCGTGATTACGCGAGTCGCAACATTGTACACAAATATATCATCGAACCCTGCACCAGGCTCCGGGTCCCCAGAGGCCAAGTTCCCCGCAGTGGATGCAAACGCGATGGTCGAACCATCTGCACTAATGGCCGGGCTTCCGCTCAGGCCATTCGCAGCCACACCTCCGATCCCTCGTGTCACGAGCTGGAGCCCTCCGCTCGTGCGATTGAAGACGTAAATGTCAGCTTCCAATTGGTTGATGGCCGGCCCAGGTGAAATATGGATATCCTCCGTGTTGAGCGTTGCGAGGGATCCAAAGGTGATGAGGCTTCCATCTGCACTGATCGAAGGATCGAAGCTGTTGCAGGGCTCTCCTTGGCCATTGGGGCAAATTCCATCGGACAGTGACGAGGCATTTTGCGAAATCCTGACGGTGGTTTTGGCCACGCGATCGCGCAGAAAAACATCGCGCGAATTGTTGCCGTCGTTCCCGACTAGATTCTTGGCGAACGAATCAAACGCCACCAACCGTCCATCGTCACTCACCACCGAGACGTGACTGTCATCGTCCCCCGCGGTTCCCGCTGTGTTCACCGAAACCAGCTCGACTAAGCCTGTCCATCGATCCTTGAGGTAGATCTGCCGCTTTCCATTTGTACTGACCCCTGGCACAAGACCGGTCGAAATCGAATCAAACACGACAAAGCGTCCGTCGCCACTGATTCCAGGGTCGCGGCTCCGCAGAGGGGGCGAGGGGGGGGCACCAAACTGTCCATCTCCGCTTCCAACATCACCGCCGCCGCCCGCAGCGTCCTGAGATACACGATGGACCCGGGCAAGACCGCCAACTTGAATGGACTTGGTATCCTTTCCCCCTGGCCCGGTTACTTCTATTGTCACGGGAACGGAGGCGGTAGATGAGGTACTGCCGCTTAGCTTTCCTTCTGGCGTAATCGATAATCCCGCGGGGAGGGTTCCGCTCGTGACGACCCAGGTGAAGGGTCCAGTCCCATTGGCCGTCAATGTCGGGACAGGCTCACTTGGATTGGACGGATTCGGATAGGTCACTCCGACATCGGCGAAGAGGCCGGGAGACGTAATAGTGGGCGGAGTCGCCGGGGCCCCTCCCCCGCCACTGCCGCCGCAAGCCGTGAGAACCGCTGTAGCAGCTACTGCGGCAATGGATTGAAGTACAAGGCCCAGCTTCTTGTTCTGCATGAGTTCCTCCTGTTACTATTTAATCTTTCAATGCCGCTACGACTACGTGCTTGCAACTACTACTCCACCCTGGATGTCTTTCCTTGGCATCCTCTAGACGCCTTCCAGGCGTGCCAGGAGAGCGCTGAAGACCATTGATTTAGTTGCTACCTTGCTACGTAGATGGATTCTTGGTCAACCCCCTCGGTCAGACGATCCCCCCTCCTTCGAGGGGGTGCGCAGTGTAGCAGTCTGTAGAAGTGCAGGCAAATGCGTACGTCTTCAGACCGTCCAGGGACAGAGAGTCTACCTTAGCCATTGCCCATGGATTCGGCTATGACCGGCCTGGCGGAGCTGTTTCCCCCCGAGAGTCTTACACGGGAGTGGCAAGCCCTAAACATCCGATACTTCGCGGGGGTCCTCAGCCCCATTCCGATTGCATGGAGCACCC
Organism: uncultured Nitrospira sp.; assembly: GCA_964449255.1. Taxonomy (GTDB): domain Bacteria; phylum Nitrospirota; class Nitrospiria; order Nitrospirales; family Nitrospiraceae; genus BQWY01. The sequence goes on from CAYUYE010000038.1 coordinate 7,675, forward strand.
GATTGACGGCATCCCTAGGTGTGTTCGTCTGCCGACGGATTCCTAGGAGTACCCCACAAGTCCGACATCGTGCGACGACCTCGCTTGATTCGATCATTAGACTATCGTTGCCGCTCTTCGTAAACCTGGCCCGACAACCCCAGACGGCCGAATGCGAGCTGCGACGCACGCTCGCCCATGAAATGATTCACCAGTGGCAAGCGGAACGGCTTCACATCATCCCGAATCACGGCCCCACGTTTGTCACCGTGATGGAGCGCATGAATGAGGACGGCTGTGGCGTTTCGATCTATCACTCCTGGCAGCATGAGGTGGAGCGGCTCGCCCGCCATTCCTGGATCTGCAGCGACTGCGGACTGGTCTATCGCCGACAGCGACGCACCATCTCTCCACGCCATCACCGGTGCGGCAAATGCCGCGGGGTCCTCCGGGTCCTGCAACCCTGCCATTCGCCCAACTTACCCACCGTGTCTCAAGCGGAGTGTCGCGCCCGTGGCCAACTGACGCTGCCGTTTCGCTCGATCGGGGGATAGCGCGAGATTTGTTCGCGGAATATGGGAGCCCGAATCTGGAATCCTGCGCGATTCTCCATTGATTCCCCCAGGGCCTCTGTCTATCATCTGCGGGCAGAAATCACCGGCATCGGCTATGCCGTCACAACCCACAAAAATGACATCGCGTCCCGAGCTCATCAACGCCGTTTCCTCCGATCGCCGCTCCGGGAAACGAATCGTGTTTACGAACGGCTGTTTTGATCTTCTTCACGTCGGCCATGTCCGCTATCTCCAAGCGGCTCGCGCCCTCGGCGATCGCTTGATCGTGGGGGTCAATACCGATCGATCCGTGCGTGCGCTCTCGAAGGGACCCGACCGTCCCATCGTACCGGAGTCCCAACGTGCGGAAGTGTTGGCTGCCCTGGCCTGTGTCGACTATGTGACGCTGTTCGACGAACCGACGCCCCTCGCCCTCATTACTGAGGTCCAGCCCGACGTCCTCGTGAAGGGTGGAGACTGGAAACCCGAGCAGATCGTGGGCCGTGAACTCGTCGAGGCCCGGGGTGGCCGCGTGATCGCCATCCCGCTGACTCCGGATGCCTCGACCACTGGCCTCATCAATAAGATTCGCGCCTCCACGCCGTAATCCCGTGCCACCCTCGGTCCACGCTCACTACTGGAACACACTCCTCCGTCCCCTCGAGGACGCCCTTCGTACCGGAGGTGGCCGTCCGTCAGTGTCCAGCCTCACCGGCGGGGGATCTGCCTTCGTTCTCACCCACCTCGCGCGCGAACTGGTTGCCGCCAAGAAAGGCGGTCGCTCACTGCTCATCGTCACGACTGACACGGATGCCGCGGAGAGCTTATACAGCGACCTTCGATTTTTCCAGAATCTCTTGGGTTACCCGACCGAGCATTTGAGCGTCTTTCCCAGCTGGGAACTGCTCCCGTATCAGACTACTGCGCCACACGTCGACTTGATCGGCCAACGAATGCGAACCCTGCTTCGGCTGACCGACGGCACCCCAACCGTGCTGGTGGCCTCGCTCCCGGCCGTCCTGCAACGGTTGCTTCCTCGTTCGTTGTTTCGCGACGCAACGCTCCATGTGGCGCTGAACGACAATGTCGCGCGGGAAGACCTCATGGGTACACTCCTTCGCCTCGGGTATCGGCAAGCCTCCGTGGTCGAGATTCCAGGTGAATTCAGCATCCGTGGCGGCATCGTCGACATTTACTCAACCGCATACACCGAGCCGCTCCGCATTGAGTTTCTTGGGGACACGGTCGATGCCATCCGGACCTTCGATCCTGACACACAAAAATCTTCCGAGAAACGGCGCGACGCCTGGGTGTTGCCGGCGCGGGAGGCCATCCGTCCAGCCGGTCACCCCGAGGCGCTCTCCCCCCTGCCGCCTGATGCCGAATGGCGCGCGGCCGCTTGGTATGAGCGCATGGATTCGCTCCTGGACTATTTCCCATCCCCCCCGATCTTGGTGCTCGACCGCCCCGCTCTCCTCAGCAGCACGGCGACAGAGCATTGGAAACAAATCGAGGACGAATACCTCCGGCACGCCGAGCAGTCTGAGGCCCAGCCCTACCCGACCCCGGATCGACAATTTGTCTTATGGGAGTCGATCCTCGAGCAGGTATCGGACCAGCCCAGACTCGGGCTCGAGTCCGTCACCGCCCCGGATGAAGGTTGGGCGCCAGTGATCGAGTTTCCCGCCCAAGCCCCTGCCGCGCTCGGCCTGAACCTCCGAGGAACCCCCTTTGCCGACACCCTGTCGACCCTGGATCGTCTCCGTCAGGCCGGACCGGTCATTGTCGTGGCCCGGGCGCGCGCACAAGTGGATCGGCTCCTCGCCCTGTTTGCCGAGCACGATCTCCCGGCGGCCCCCTGGACCCCTGATGGCTGGTTCACGGACTCATCCCAGCGCCATCCTTTTTATGTCGTGTACGGCGAGTTGTCGGCCGGTTTCGTGAGCCGAGACGACGCCTTCGCGATCGTGACGGAGGAAGAGGTCTTTGCGAAAGGGGCGCGCCACAAACCCGCGGCGAAAAGTAAAGCCGCGACCTTTCTGGCCTCTTTGGATGAGCTCAACGTCGGAGACTACGTCGTCCACGTCCAGTACGGCATCGGCCAATATCGAGGATTGAAGCGGCTATCGGTTCAAGGGTACGACAGCGATTACCTGATGCTCGAGTTCGCTCGAGCCGACACGCTGTATGTGCCACTAGACCGGCTCAACCAAGTCCAGCGGTACGTCGGAGCCGAGGGCAGCGTCCCGCGCCTCGACCGTCTCGGGGGGACGACCTGGGAAAAAACCAAAGCCCGCGCGAAAAAGGACATCGAAGAGATGGCCCACGAGCTCGTCGCCCTCTATGCCAGCCGCGAAGTCATTCAGCGTGGCGCATATGGCGGCGACCGGACCATGCTGCACGACTTCGAGGCCGCCTTCGACTATGAGGAGACACCCGATCAGTTGCGGGCCGTGGAGGATATTCGGCGAGACCTCACCTCCACGAAACCGATGGACCGACTGGTCTGCGGCGACGTGGGGTACGGGAAGACCGAGGTCGCCATGCGGGCGGCGTTCATGGCCGTGGAGCACAATCGGCAGGTCGCGGTCCTAGTGCCGACCACGTTATTGGCCCATCAGCACTACGAGAACTTCGCCCAACGTTTTGCGCCATTCCCTGCCCGGGTGGCCCTGCTCTCTCGTTTTCAGCCTCCCAAGGAAACCAAGGAGGTGGTCCATGACCTGGCGGCGGGCACGATCGACGTGGTCATCGGAACGCACCGCCTCCTGCAGAAGGACGTGGAGTTCCGGAATCTCGGCCTCGTCATCATCGACGAAGAACAATGGTTCGGCGTGCGCCACAAAGAACGCCTGAAACAACTGCGCACGCACGTCGACGTCCTGACGCTAACGGCCACCCCCATTCCTCGTACCCTCCAGATGGCGATGGCCGGCGTGCGCGATTTGTCGGTGATCGAAACACCGCCACAGGGGCGGCTCGCCATTCGCACGCAGGTGGTCCGGAACAGCGACCTGGTCGTGCGGGACGCCATCGTGCGGGAGCTGCACCGAGGTGGGCAGGTCTATTTCGTGCACAATCGCGTGGAAACCCTGCAGCGCGTCGGCACCTGGCTCCAGCAGCTGGTTCCGCAAGCCCGTGTGGTCATGGCCCACGGTCAAATGGATGGACGGGTGCTCGAAGGAGTCATGATGCAATTCTTCGAGCGCAAGGCCGATGTCTTGGTCGCTACCTCCATCATTCAATCTGGCCTGGACATTCCGAACGCCAACACGATCATCGTCAACCGCGCAGATACGTTCGGCCTGTCCCAGCTCTACCAACTCCGCGGGCGAGTGGGCCGCTCCGGACAACAGGCGTATGCCTACTTCCTGGTCCCGGACGAAGGCTCGCTCACCAGCGACGCGCAGAAGCGCCTCGTGGCCATTCAACAGTTCACGGAGCTCGGCGCGGGTTTCCGCATCGCCGCCGCCGACCTGGAGATTCGTGGGGCCGGCAACCTATTGGGGCGTCAACAGTCCGGTCACATCGCGGCCATCGGCCTGGACCTCTACATGCGGATGGTCGAGCAGGCCGTGCAGGAATTGAAGGGAGAGGTCGTCGAGGAGGAGCTCGATCCCTCGCTCCACCTTAATGTCTCAGCCTATCTTCCTGAAGCCTACGTGCCCGATGCACATCAACGCCTCGCGCTCTACAAACGCTTGGCGTCGGCCGTGCAGTTGGGGGATCTGGCCCTCATGGCCAGCGAAGCCCAGGACCGTTATGGGCCCCTGCCCGAACCGGTCGAGCGGCTGTTTGAAGTGATGCAGATCCGGGTGTTGGCCAAGGCGCTGCGCTTGGTGTCCGTCGACGTCAAGGACCGTGCGGTGGCGCTTTCATTCAACCCCAAGACCGCCCCCCCTGAGCGGGCCATGCAGGCCCTCATGGATCGTTACCGACACCGCCTGCGCTTCCCGTCCCCCACCTCGGTGGAAGTGGAGCTCGACTCGGCCGACTGGGGCATCCTCTTTCCAGAATTGATCGCAGCCTTGCAAACCCTCAGGCTGTGTGATACCACAGAGCCAAAGCCGCGCGAGTGATCTTCCCCTCCGGCCTACGTGACCCAGACCTTCTGGACTCCTATGATCCGACCAACTGCTTGGTGAATGCCCATGGGGAATTCCCTACGATCTCGTCATGCATCCGCCATCCGTACGAGCACGCACCTAGGATTGTTGTTGCTCGCTGTCGTCGGATGCCAGCAGGTAGCCAATGACGCTCCGATCGTCGCCATCGTCAATGGTCGCGCCATCACCCAGGAAGAGTTTGATTACCGCTGGGCCGAACTGTCGGACCCGACGCGTGCACGTTATGAACGTACCGGCGGCAAGCGTCAGTTCCTCGACGAACTCATCACACGTGAACTGTTCATGCAGGAGGCCAAGAAGCAGGGCATCGACCAGAGCCAGAGTATCCGCGAGCGCACTCTCCGCTACAAGGAAGGCCTTATCCTGGACGAACTGCTCCGCTCTCGCATCAAGACGACGGTCGACGTCACCAAAGAGGAGTTGGACGCCTATCTGCTCGCCCATGCGAAGGAACTACTCCTGCCCGCCAAGGTGCGTGCGTCGATCATCGTCTCTCCCAACATTTTTGCCTCCAAGGACATCCGCCGGATGATCGGGGAAGGCGCCGACTTCAGCAAGTTGGCGGTCCGCTTCTCCACAGACGTTACGAGCCGGGTCAAGGGCGGCGACGTGGGTCCGCTGCGCAGGGGAACCGTGCGGCCCGAACTGGAAGCATTGATTCTGACGATGCGACCGGGCACCATCAGCGATCCGACCAAAATCGACGAACACTTCTATGTCGTCAAAACGGAGGCCCTGGACCAGGAGACGATCCAGGCCGATCTCGCCACCCGCGAACGGCTCCGACAGGAGCTACTGAACGAAAAGCGTAAACAGCGGCTCGAAGAAGTGGTGGCCGACTTGCGGAAAACCTCGACCATCAAGTTTGCCACGACCGCCCACCTGATGGCCCCCACACAGGCCGAGTCCACGGCGACCCGATGATCGCCCTCGTCCGCCTCACCTTGCTACAATAGGGCTCGGCGAGCGCCGACGGCCTCGCCAGACGCCATGCAGACTCCTCGAGTCCTCGTATCCATCGCCATCCTCGCCACCCAGGCCCTGTGTCTCTTCGGGACCGGAGCGACGACGGCCGCCCGAGTTCACGACCGCATCGTCGCCGTCGTGAATACCGAAGTCATCACCGAAAGCGACCTCCTGGCCGAGATCCAGCCCGATCTCGAGCGCGTCAAGAAAGACTACCGCGGCGAGGAGCAAGCCCATCGGCTCCAGCTGGCCCACCATATCGGCATCACCCGGATGATCGAACGCAAACTCCAATTGCAGCAGGCCAGAGCCAAGGGCGTCGAGGTCGGTGACGAGGAGGTGTCGCGCACCCTCCAAGAGATGCAGAAGCAGGGCGAGACCGTCGATACCAAGAATCCCAGGACACTCGACGCCATCCGCGACCAACTCCTGCTGCTCCGGGTCGTCGACCGTGAGGTGCGGGGCGGGATCACCGTCGGAGAGTCGGAAATGCGCCGCTACTTCGGCGGGCACGAGAGCCGATTCGCGCTCCCTGAGGAGTATACGCTCAGCCAGATCTTCATTCGTCCTCGCCCGTCTGAATCGATGGAGGACACCCGGGCGCGCGCGGTGAAAGTCGTCCAAGCGCTCAAGGCCGGAGAATCCTTTGAAGAGTTGGCGTTGCGCTATTCGGACGGGGTGAACGCCTCACGTGGCGGCCGTCTCGGGCTGGTTCGTCAGGGCGAGTTGCACGCCCCGATCGAACAGGGCCTGGCACCGCTCCAGGCGGGCGACGTGACCGACGCCATCGAGACCCCCGAGGGGTTGCACATCATTCGTGTGGAAGATCGCCGGCCGAAGCAGTTTCGACCGTTCGAGGAGGTGCGCGCGGAAATTCAAACGCTCATCTATGCCGAGAAAAGCGAAGACTTCTTTCAGACCTGGCTGGCCGAGCTAAAGAAAAAGGCCTACATCGAGATCAAGTTCTGAGCCGCTCGCCGATGACGCCCCACAGCACGTCCCGCCCCTCCCCCGTCACCGACGAAAACCCGACGGCCGCCACGTCCTCGGGCAGGCCCACGGCTTCTCGGATACACGCCTCCCCGGCTCGACGCTCTCCCCGTTTGAGCTTGTCGACCTTCGTCATGACGACCACGGGATCGTGCCCTTGGCGCTGCAGCCACGCATAGGTTTGGACATCGGAGGCTTCCGCCCCGCGCGCGTCGATGAGGAGTACTACGCACCGCAGGCTTTGGCGCCGGGTCAGGTAGGATTCAATCAACGGGCCCCACTCTTTCCGCATCGCTTTCGACACGCGGGCATAGCCGTACCCCGGCAGGTCCACCAAGCGCATCGCCGGCAGACGTGCGTCCGCCGTCCGAATGTCGAAAAAATTGACCGCCTGGGTTTTACCCGGCGTTCGGCTGACCCTGGCCAGGTGTTTGCGATGGAGCAAGGCGTTGATGAGGGACGATTTGCCGACGTTGGACCGTCCCACCACGGCAAATTCCGGCTCCCCCTCACCAGGAAACTGTTCGGGGGAGACACACGTTCTGGTAAACTCCGCGGCAACCACACGCATGGGGCATCCTTCGTAAGCGTCCCCCGTATCACCACGCCATGACGATGTCAATCGGACAGGAGGGCCGCGCTCACCCGATCGTGCTCGGGACGGTCCTCGTGCTGCTCCCGGTCACGCTCCTGTGCTTTTATTGGTTGCTGACCTTTCCCGACGTCGCCTCGCTCAAGACCGTCAATCCAACCACTACGGCCTTGATGGACGTGAGACAGGCCCAGGCGCACGAAAGCGGCAAGCCCTCTCATCGGCGCTGGACGTGGGTGCCGATCGGGCAGATTTCCCCGCATCTTCAGCGAGCCGTGATCGCGGCGGAGGACGCGCAGTTCTTCCTCCACGAGGGATTTGATTGGGAAGGCGTGAAGGACGCCGCCGTAAAGAACCTTGAGGCGGGCAAGGTCACGCACGGGGGCAGCACGATCACCCAGCAACTGGCGAAAAATCTCTATTTGTCATCGGAGCGCTCGCTCCTGCGCAAGGCACGAGAAGCTTTGATCACCCGCGCGCTGGAACATCATCTGACCAAACGACGCATCCTGGAGATCTACTTGAACGTCGCCGAGTGGGGACACGGGGTCTTCGGGGCAGAGGCGGCGGCCCGCCATCACTTTCACAAGTCGGCTGCGGAGTTGTCGGAGGAGGAAGCGGCGCTCCTGGCCGCCATTCTTCCCTCGCCGCGACGCTACGATCCCTTACGCCTCACCCAACATGTCGCCGCGCGGCAACGCACCATCCTGCGCAACATGGATAAGGTGCAGACCCATGCGCCGAAACCGCACTAGTCCGCAGGTTTCGTGACCACGTCCCCTGCCATCGCGGGCTTGTTGTTGCGACGAGCCGTCATGAAGCCTGCGGGTTAGGACGGATCCCCGACGGATTCGTGCTCCCGCTCGCCGAAAATGGCGCTCTCATGCCGGTAGTATTTGAACTCGAGGAGATTGTGCGACGGATCTTCGAGAAAAAACGTCCGATGCTCGATACGCGTGCCTTCGTACCGGCGGCGCGGCTGCTGATAGAACGTCAACCGCCGCACGGTGGCTCGTTCCAGAAGCGCCTCCCATTCGGCTTCCACCGTGAAGACCAGACCAAAATGCCGCGGGTAGATGCCCTTCTGGCGCTCGACCTCGTCGGCGAGATGCGCCACGAGTTGATGGCCCGCCAGTCCCAACGTCACGGCCGTGGTTGATTCCCGCCCCAGCACACATCCGAGCCCATCGACATAGAAGTGCTTCGTCGCCGTGAGATCGGAGACGGGAAACGCCAGATGAAAGAGGGGGCCACGCATGAGCATCGTCAAAAGCGTCCGCGAACGACCGGCTGACCGCGTCCGTCCCAATAGCCGGCGGCCATGTGCGGGGTCGTGTGATGGATGGCAAACCGGCCGTTCGGGGCCAGCACCAGCGCCCCACTCGCCCCGTCTACCCGAGTAACCACCTTTCGGAGCGCCCGCCGAACCGCCGTCACGGGGCGCATGCCGGCGGCCAGGAGATCCGCGATCTCCTTGGCGACCGCGACCCGAATAATCGTCTCGCCCACGCCCGTCATCGAGACGGCGCCTGCTTCATTATCCGCATACACGCCGCACCCAATCAACGGGGTGTCGCCCACCCGGCCAGGCAGCATCACGTCGACGCCGCCGGTGGAAGCCCCCGCAGCGAGAGTCCCCATCCGGTCGAGGGCCACGGCGCCGACGGTTTCCTTCCCGAGCGTTCGCGCCACGATCCGGTCGGCCCGCCGAAGCGCTTCGTGCAGGCGCAACGTCTGGATGATCGCCGGTTTGGCCACGCGATGATGGCGACGCCCACCATGGCGCCGGGGCTCTCCCCGGGGGACCTGAGCCAATCCGAAATGCCGCGCGAACTTCGTCCCCGGCTGCCCGACCAGTAGCACATGCGCCGTTTTCTCGGCCACCAGCCTCGCCGCCGTGATCGGATGGATGATTCGCTCGATGGAGGCCACCGCGCCGGCCTGCAATGTGGTGCCCTCCATGATGGACGCATCCATCCGTTGCACGCCGTCGAGCTGACGATTGGCGCCCCGACCGGCATTGAACACACCGGACTCCTCCAAGACGCGAATGCTCGCCTCCACCGCGTCGATTGCGGGAGCGCCCAGCTCCAAACAGCGGTAGCCCACGCTCAGCGCCTCGCGCAGACAGGCGCGTTGCTGTGCATTCATCGCACGACGGCCGGCGCCACCATGCACAAGGATGATCGGACGGGATGCGCTGGAAGACTTCAAGGAGGACTCGGCACTCGGCTAGTTCAGCAGAATATCCTTCGCACGACGATAGGACGGATCTTGCATCCGCTCGAGATCGGAACGGACAAATCCCAGACCGGTCACACAGAGTTCGAAATTATCCGCCAGCGCACGAAAGACCGGCGTGTCGGCCTGCGGCTCCATCGACAACGACTCCGCCACGATGCCGTAGGAGCGTTTGCCCGTCTTCACGTAATCCACGAGAAAATCGGGGTGATAGATCAATCCGGACGACTTGAGACGCCGCAGATACTCGGGGAACAGGCCCGCCATGAAGAGCGTGAAATCGCCGATGTGCTGATGCACCTCACGCTCACGATCGAACGAACGGGCCTCTAGGAGTACTTCCGATTCGTAGAGCAACCCGACCACCGTGTCCACCCGCTCACTCCCGGCATTCTTGATCGCGTACAATCCGTCGACATGGGCGAAATCGACGAGGAGATTGGAGACGTACTCGGTGACACGCACGTTGGGCCACCCGAGCTTTTCCGTGAAGCTGCGCTCGGTGAGCGCGCCAAAGAGCTGGCGAAGGGGGTGATGCTCCGGAATCGCTATTCCCATCAAGACCTCACCGTGGGAAGGTGCAACCCTCGTACCAAGTATAGCAAATGCCCCTATTTTGGCGAGGAATGCTGCCTTAGGCTCTCTATCGGCTCTTGTCGGTTGTACTTGAGTCAGCGGGCGCACCTGCGCCCTTTCGGCTGTCCAGGAGAAAGGTGACCGGACCATCGTTCAGGAGTTCCACTTCCATGTGCGCGCCGAAGGTCCCTGTTTCGACTCGTAGTCCCAAGGCTCTGAGCCCGGCCGCGACCTGTTCGTACCGGTCACGGGCTTCGTCCGGGGGTGCAGCCTGGTCAAAGCCCGGTCGTCGCCCTTTGGTGGTATCTCCGAGCAGGGTGAACTGAGAGACCAGGAGGACTGCCCCGCCCGCATCGGCCACCGACCGATTCATCTTCCCCTGCTCGTCGGAGAAGATCCGCAGGGTGTGCAGTTTCTCCGTCACCACCCGGACATCCCTGTCTCCATCGCCCCGGGCGACACCAAGAAAGACGAGCAGTCCGAGCCCAATCTGCCCCACCACCCGGCCCTCGACACGGACCGACGCATGGGTGACCCGTTGGATGACCGCCTTCATTCGCTGCTCATCACGTCTGCAACTGCTTCAGCGTGCCCTCCAGCTGGAGCAGCCGCTTTTTCACCGGCAACCCACAGGAGAAACCTCCCAGGGTGCCATCATGCGCCACAATGCGATGGCACGGAACGATGATCGGGACTGGATTCGCTCCAAGCGCCATGCCGACCGCCCTGGCAAATTGCTTTCCCCCTACCCGCAACGCCACCCACTGATAGGACCGTACCCGTCCGTAGGGAATCCGCAGGATCGTCCGCCAGACCCGGCGCTGAAACGGCGTGCCGGCAGCAAGGTCCACTGGGACGGTGAACTCCGTCCGCTTGCCCTTGAGATAATCCAAGACCTGGCTCTTCGCCTGACGGAGGAGGGCGGCCTGCGCTGTGGAGTCTCCGAGGGGCCTTTGATCCGGGGATCGCGACAGGGCCGCCTCCACCGCTCGGCGGCTGCCGAGGGAGAGCACGATGTCCGCCACGCCTGTCTCCGTCGCGGCCATCCCGACCCATCCCCACCTGGTTTTGAAGACCGTCTTCCGCATCATGACATCACCTGGCCGACGAGCCCAATAGGCGGCCAAATTTTCGGCGCACCATCCCCCACACCAGATCCAGTTCCTCGGACTTGAGGAGGGCGTGCACCCCGAGATAGCCGGTGACACTCAACCCGATACCGACGAACAACATGACGGACTTCGCAACCCATTCTTGGGCATGCGTCCAGACTTGGGCCTGGGCCACCCACCAGCAGGCCAAGACCAGCGGGGCGCAGGCCACCATCACGCGCAGGGATGAGACACCGACCGATGCCCAATTGACACCACCCAACCGGCGGTTGAGCACCGCCACGAGCATCGCCCCGTTGAGCATAGCGGCGAGGGCGGTGGCCAGCGCGAGGCCGGCCGGGCCCAATGGTTCCATGAGGGCCAGGGAGAACAGCACGTTGGCCACGACCGCGATCCCCGCCGTGATCGCCGGCGTGGTGGTATCTTGCAGCGAGTAAAACGCCGACACCACGATACGCACGCCCGCGAAGGCCCACAAGCCGACCGCATAACAGAGCACGACGGTCGCCGTGGACACCGTGTCGGCAGCGGTGAAGGACCCGTGCTCGAAAAAGAGATGGACGATCGGCTTCCGGAGCATGATCAATCCGATCATGGCCGGGATGACGATGAAAAAAATCATCCGGAGCCCGAATCCCAAGGTTGTCCGCAGTTCATCCAACGCCTTTCGAGCCGCCTGGGCCGTGAGCGTGGGCAGAATGGCAGTGGCCAGCGCCACCCCGAAGATCCCGAGTGGAAACTGGATAAGGCGCATGCCGTAGAAGAGATAGGTTGGCCCACCCGCGAACAGCGACCCAAGGAACGTGCTCACGAGGATGTTGATATTCGTCACCGACAGGCCAAGCAGCGATGGGAGCATCAAGCGGCCAATCCGTTGCACCCCGGGGTGATGCGGTTGAAATTTCAGCCCGAACAGCATGCCCCGGAGTTTCAGGCCCGGGAGCTGCATCGCGAACTGTGCCGCCCCGCCCGCCACGACCCCAATGGCGACCCCGATGATCGGTTCGGGCAGCTTGGGCGCGAGAAAGAAGGCGCAGCCGATGATGAAGATATTGAAGAACACCGGGGAGAAAGCGGGCGCGGCAAACGCCCGCAAGGAATTCAGCACGCCCATGGCCAACGCCGCCAGGCTGATGAACAAGAGGTAGGGAAACATGATGCGCGTGAGGACCGTGGTCAACTCGAGCTTCACCGGATCGTTGTGAAATCCCCACCCAATCACATACGCAATCCAGGGAGCGGCCAGGATCCCGAGCACCGTGACCGCGGTCACCATCGTCAATAACGTGGTGAATGCCGCGCTGGCCAACTCCCAGGCATCCTGCTTTGACCTGAGCGTGTGGTATTCGGTAAAGACCGGAATGAAGGCCGACGACATCGACCCCTCGGCGAACATTTCGCGTAAGAGATTCGGAATGCGGTAGGCGACGAAAAAGGCATCCGCCGCCGGCGTGGCCCCGAACAGCCCGGCCAGCACCATGTCGCGGATAAAGCCCAGAATGCGGCT
>CAYUYE010000039.1:0-16652 GCA_964449255.1 uncultured Nitrospira sp.
CGTGACCTTCAAAAACTGTCTTCGTGAAAGAAACATCGCGAACACCTCCTCAGTTGTGAGCTGCGTGACGCAGCCCGAAAACACTTCTCACACATGCGCCCGGTTGTTGTGCGACCACCTCCCTCCTCGTTTCTGACTCTTCTCGGCGTTGGTAATGCATCAGAATCCTCTAGTCCTTCCAATGTTTGCGCAACCCAAGAGGCCAAAAACACTCACATTAAAAGCAATACACGAACCACCGATGTGTAATGTATGCAACTCATTGATGTTCATGATGATTATGACGAGAGTCTGGGGCTCGAACCCATATAGGACCTGAGTTCAGTGTTACCTAGCGGTAATTCAAATTGAGGGCTGAATGAATCGATGTAACTTCATGTGTGATTTATCAACAAGTTGTAACGATCAGCAGGCGTTACCGCTCTACTCCCAAGTTCCGAAGAGGTAACAGGGTTTGAGGGTTTCAAGTCAGAGAAAATTTCATGTGAACCTCATCCGCTACTCACCAAATTCTTTTGGGATTTCGAGAGTCTACGAGGTCAGACCGGTTGACAGTCGAGCGAGACGCCAGTAGAATCCGCTTTCCTTCGAGCTGGTCGCGAGCGGGAATAGCTCAGTGGTAGAGCATCGCCTTGCCAAGGCGAGGGTCGCGGGTTCAAATCCCGTTTCCCGCTCCAGACCAAGCTCGCTAGTACCGGCGGCTCTTCCGGCGAAGCCGTCTTCCTTACGCCGCCGGAGAAACCCCTTCGACTTCTCGGGCTCTCGTTTCGCTTGCGAGTACCGCCGGCTCATCGGGCAGAGCCCTCTATCCCTTGCTTGGCGTGAACCGTCGGCTCTTCTGGCGAAGCCATCCCCCTTGTCGCCGACGGATAAACACCACCAGTGTTTATTTTTTTTGTGTGTCCGATCCCCTTGCTTGGCGTGAACCGCCGCATCTTCAGGCGTAGCCTTCTTCATTGACGACGGTGGAGAAAAACCACAAGAGTCGCCTAGCGGTCTTGCCATACTCCTTGCGCCGCCGGAGAAACGCCTCCAGTAGATTTCTCTTAGACCTCTGGTCTATTCCTTAGCCTTCCAGATACACGGTTGATCCGTTAGCAGAGAGATCCCCATGCCCTCGGTCTCCTACTCCGACATCGAACGTGCCGCCGAGCGTCTCTCCGGTGTGGCGACCGTCACGCCGGTGCTCACCTTCCACGAGTTCAACGACCGCGCGCAGGCGACTGTGTTTTTCAAGTGTGAAAATTTCCAGCGGACCGGATCGTTCAAGTTTCGCGGTGCGTACAATGCTGTGGCGTCGGTTCCGGCCAAGGACCAACACCGGACGGTAGTCACCGTGTCGTCCGGCAATCACGGGCAGGCGCTGGCCTTGGCGGCGGCACTCCATGGCCGAGCGGCGGAAGTCTATGTCCCTGGTGCGATCGTCGGATCAAAACAGGCGGCCATCCTAGGGTATGGCGCGCGCCTCATCGAGGCCCCCGATCGGAAGACGGCCGAAGCGCAGGTGCGCGCGCGAGCGGCCGAAGCCGAGTGCCTTCTGATCCATCCTTTCAACGATCCGGCGGTGATCGCCGGGCAAGGCACGTGCGCCCGTGAATTCTTCCAGCAAGTCCCGGATCTCGACGTGCTGCTCGCGCCCATCGGCGGCGGTGGATTGCTCGCGGGCACCTGCGTTGCTGCACAGGAGTTGGCGCCACGAACCGCGGTCTACGCCTGCGAACCCCGCGGTGCGCTCGACGCGATGCGGTCGATTCACGAAGGGCATGTCGTGCCGATGGTGGCGCCGGCAACGATCGCCGATGGCTTGCGATCAAGCTTGGGGACCTTGACGAGGGATATTCTGCAGACGCACTTGGCGGACTGTTTCCCCGTGGAGGAGGCGGACATCATCAACGGGCTCCGATGTGCGTTCGAACGACTCAAACTGGTGATTGAACCGTCCAGCGCCGTCGTGTTGGCGCCGCTGCTTCGGCAGGAGCCGGTTCTCCGTGGGCGGCGAGTCGGGGTGATTCTTAGTGGTGGGAACGTCGATTGTGAACGATACGCCGGCTGGCTGAGTGGAACGCCGGAGCTGTGTCGGGGCTAGGTACCGACCGGGAGGTTTGCGGGCGGGGCCGGCAGTGCGGCCAGGCGGGCCAACAGGTCGTCAGCCACTTGAATATCATCGGCGGAGACGCGCTCGCCGCCGAAACGAACTCGATAGTAGAGATCGGTCAGGGGGAGCAAGCACGGTGCAGCGTCCTGCCATGCCGCGGCGACGTGGCTGAAGAACTCTCGGGGCGTGGCCGAGTCGGGCTTGGTGAAGCCGTGGGTCCCCAGCACCCGCAAGGCCCGCGCATAGAACTGCTGGGCCGCAATTTCGTCCGGTGAGCGAGAGGTGCCCGGCTGACGCCGAATCCAGCGTTGCAAGGCAGTGGCTGCGCGAAAGCCGCCCCACGCGATCAGGAGCAGGCCGAGGAGTGCCAGGAGGCCGAACGTGTTGGAGCGTGTGAGCAGGTCGAACAGCCCGGCCAGGCGAACCAACAGCGGCTCGGTCAGCGTCGCCCAGGCTTCGCTGATCCGCGCCCGTACCGAGTCCGTGCCATCCTTCACGGATCGCACCACCGCCAGTTGATCGTGGGCGCTGTATTGCACGATCAACCGGTCCCATTGCAGCCGCAAAGAATCGAAGAAGCGTCCCCACGTACTCCACGTCGTCGCCGGTGGAGCGGTCACGGTGGGCGTCGGGTCAAACGTGACCCATCCCGATCCCGGCACATACACCTCGACCCACGCGTGCGCGTCGCGCTGCCTGACGGTCACATACTCGCCATATTCATTCCATTCAGTGGGCATGAATCCCGTGACGAGTCGCGCCGGCACGTCCACCGCGCGCAAAAGGATGACCAGCGCCGTGGCGTAGTGTTCGCAATACCCGGTTTTGCGGGTAAACAGAAAATCCTCGATGGGGTGGCTTGAGGTGCCGCGCGGGAGGTCGAGGCTGTAGCGATAGTCGCGCTGGAGGACCCGGAACAGCTCCTGAGTCTTTTCCAAGGGACTGTTGGCCTGGCGTGTCACCTCGCGGGCAAACTCCCAGACCCGTTGGCCCATCGCGGGGAGCTGGAGGAAGTGCCGGCGTATGTCCTCCGGATACTCCGCGGTAGCAGAGGCACTGACCTGGCCGGCCACGGCGGCCTCCGACGACCAGACGCGATACTGCACCCGTGCGTTCGCCGGAAATGGCAGATAAATGCCCCCCATGGCATCGACCTGGAGTGTGGTGAAGGCACCCTCGAGGGATCGCGGCACGGATGGTCCGAACAGTACGGGCGTGTCGAGCGGCTCCAACAGGATGTCATAGGGGACGATCGGAGCGCGGGTGGGCAGCGGGTTGATCCGGGTACTCGGCAGCGTGAAGATCTTGTCCGCTTCATTGCCGGACAGGCGACGGCGGCGCGAGGTGTTGACCCATGACTGGCCGTTGTACCAATCGTAGGCCATGCCGCGAAGGTAGAGCGGCTCGCCCGGTTTGCCGTTTTTATTCGGGAACTCCACTCGCATCACCACACTGTCATCCAACTTGATCGTGCCGATGCTACCCAAATCGACTTTTTCGGAAAAGCCCGCCGTGCGAATCCCCCCGCCCGCTTGTTTTTGGAAAAACCCCGTTCCAATCCGGGGAATGGCAAAAAAGATCATCAGCGTGAGTCCGAAGGCACAACCGGCGAACGCATTGGTGGTCCAAAAAAAGCGCGCATCAATGGCGCGGATTGGTGCTCCGGTGTCCTGTGCGCAGGCGCCGATGAGCAGGCCGGGCGACACGTGATGACGCTCCATGCACAGCTGATAGAGCAACAGCGTCCAGATACCGGCCAACAAATAGAGGACCACAATGGTGCCGTACCAGAGATCGCTCGTCAGCCCTGCCGACGCCAGCACCATCATCAGCGTGATCGCATAGAGTTGGAGGAAATCGCGCCGTTGCTGGAGATTAAAGAGCTTGTTGACCATCAGCGCGATGAGAAAGTGCACTCCCGCGCTCAGTAACTCTTGCCCGAGCCAGCCGAACTCCACCCAAAACCACGCGAAGGCCAGCATGACGGCGGTGTTCCAGAAGTGGGTGGAGAGCGCCGAAGATGCCTCCGGTGCACCGGAGGCGCGGAACAGGCGGATCAGACTCACGAGGAGGCCGCCCCATCCCAGGAGATGAAACTCCAGCGGGAGATGGGCCGTAATGGCCAGTCCTGCGAAGGCAATTGCGGCCAGCAGGATCGTACTAAGATGGAAGGCGCGGTCCAGTCCCATCGGCGGATTTCACCTGGGTATCCGAGGCGTCAGCTCGACCCCAGGGTCGGAGGCCACGTCGGGCGTGTGGTCGGTCAGATCAATCACGTGGGTTGCATCCACGAATTCGGCGCGTACGTCGGGTGACGACCACGGCAGCACCGCAATCAGGAGGTCGTCGCGCTCTTCCCAGTCCGCGCGGCTGCGCGAGGCGCCTGGCTCGGAGGATCCCACCTCAGTGACTCGCGGCTGGCAGAGGGCCAGCGGAGTCAGCAATCGAGGGAGATCGTCGCCATCGTGGGCCGAGCGCACCTCCTGGTCTTCAACGGTCACGCGCAGCTGATACCCCTGTGCGTGAAAATGCCCCACCAGGGACGCGGCCAGCGTCACGGCGCGCTCGAAGTGGTCTGTCATGCCAGCCGGAACCGTGGTGGACAGACGGATCGTCACGCGGCGGTGGGTGTCGGCCTCGGTTTCTCGCACCATGAGTTGGGACGTGCGCGCCGTACTCATCCAATGAATCAGCCGGGAATCGTCGCCGGGTTGATAGAGGCGCAGGTTGTAGAGTTCCATCCCCGCCCCTTTTCGGGGCACGCTCCGGTCGCTTCCTGCGGCCAGTGGGCCGGCAAGCAAGGCGCTGGGCAACGGTTCGGGACGAGGCAAGACGAGGATCGTGAAGGGGTGTGACAAGAAGAGTGACTTGAGAAACAATCCAAACGGAAACGGCGTCGTGAGCTGGAATCCCTCGACCTCGTACCGGCCGCGCGAGGCTCCCTGCAGGGGATAGGTGAACATGATCGTGTCGCCTGCGGGGAGGTGCTGGATCTGGGCCTCATGGGTGCCGGCGCGCCCCCGCACCACATCCGTCAAGCGCAGCGAGAAGCTGGGGAAGTGACGTCGCCGATTGCTTAACATCAGCGTGACGACCGCCCGGGTCTGTACGTACATCCATTCGGGAGCATGCACCGACAAGTGCAGATGCCGCAGAGACAGTTCAGAAAGGGCGCCTGACAGGATGATGAGGCTCAACATCATCGCCACCAGCAGATAGAACAGATTGTTGCCGGTATTGATGGCCGCCACCCCCACGGCGAGCGTGAACAGGATGAAGCGGATGCCTTCGGCGGTAAAGCTGGCGGAACGATTGCGGCAGAGGCGGCGCAGCGCCCGCCGGAGCCAGGAGGTCGGGGCGGTCGACGGGAGCGGACCCCACGGTTCAGGGGAAACACGCGCGGCGGTGGATGAGTCGGCGCTCACGGGTGAAGCAGGCTCCCCGGCTGCGTCAGGCTGGGACGGGCACGGTCTTCAGCAGGTCGCGAATCACGCGTTCAAGTTGTTCCATGCCGGAGCCGCGCATCGATTGGGAGCGATTCAACATGACGCGATGCGGCAGCACGACGGGAGCCAATTCCTTGATGTCGTCCGGCACACAATAGGTCCTGCCACGCACCAGTGCCAGCGCCTTGGCTGCCTTGCACAGGGCGAGCGCCCCACGCGTGCTCACGCCGAGACTCAGCAAGTCGGACTGTCGCGTGGCTTGGACAATGGCGAGCAAGTAGTCCATCAGCGTGGCTTCGAGCGTAACCTTTTCGACCTGTTCCTGGAGATCGAGCACCTGTTGCGCGGTGACGACCGGTTGAAGTTCCTCCGCCGGGTGCAACGACTGGGGGCGGTCGAGGACCTTTCGCTCCTCCTCCACGGTCGGGTAGCCGATCCGCAAGCGCATCAAGAATCGATCAAGTTGGGATTCGGGCAAGGGGAACGTGCCGTGGTACTCGGCGGGATTCTGCGTCGCAATGACCATGAACGGTTGCTGAAGGGGATACGTCTGATTGTCGACGGAGATCTGCGCCTCGCTCATGGCCTCGAGCAGGCTGCTCTGGGTTTTCGGTGTTGTGCGATTGATTTCGTCCGCCAGGACGATGTGGGCGAAGATCGGTCCCCGCATGAACTCAAAGCTTTGCTTTTGGCGGTTGAAAATGGACACCCCCACGATATCCGAGGGCAGGAGATCGCTCGTAAACTGGATGCGCTTGAACGCGCAGTCAATGGTCCGCGCCAAACTGTGCGCGAGCGTGGTTTTCCCGACACCCGGGACGTCTTCGATCAAGAGATGCCCCCGCGCCAAGAGGCAGACGATGGCCATCTCGACCACCGAGGACTTGCCCTTGATGACGCGCTCAATATTGTCCTGGATGGCGCGGATGGCGGTCGTGTAGGGGGTCATTGCGAGTGGTTCGTTGGTCCCGGTTGACACGGGTGGGGAACTGGAAAAAGTCTAGCAGAGGGATCCGGGAGCGTCAATTTGATGTGTGATTCTCGACAGGACTGGAACTGGCTCTCAGAGCCATCTGGCAGCCTTTTCAGCAAATGGGGACCGGCGGAGAGGAAGAATTACCGACGAATCGTCAGGGAACGGCACCGCGGGACAGCCCGGGAGCCGTCACCAGCTCCCGGTTAGGTGGGGACGAGTAGGAGGAACCACGGGGTGGGCTCGTCGGTCATCTGCGCATAACGTTGGGCCGTCAGGCTGGCCGGCATGCCGGGAAAGGTTGCCCCACGGCGGATTTCCACATGGCGCAGTCCGTGGGGGGACACATGCGGCGCGTCGAGGAGGACAGGAGGGAGGGCCGATCGAAGCTGTGCGACATCCCCAAGTGCGAGGCGATCTCCGGGCCGCATGGCTTCCAACCGCTCCCACGTCGGCCCCAATACGCTGGGCAGCCGATCGTCGGTGAAGAGGACGTCGGGCGGGCGCACAGCCGGATCGGCCAACACTTGGGCCAACAGTTCCCAGAACACCGCGGCATCCACCGCACCAAGCACCAAGACCGATCCGAGCCGCGTCATCAGATCGAGCAACGCGGCCGGTCCCCGCACGTCGAACTTCCACGGTGGAAACAGGAGCGCCCGTCCCTGATGCTGGACTTCCAGCGCACGTTCTCCCCGCACACGAACTTCGCGGAACGAGCCGCGTGTGCGTTCGAGATCCGCGCGAATGACCGCAGAGGACAGGCGAGTCGGTTCATAGGCGAACGTGGGGTTCGCGGGGGCCCAACAGGTCACGATATCGTAGTGCGGCAGGATCGCCCGTGGTCGGCCTCCCGCCGCAAAGGTGAACATGTCGACGTTGTTCCAATAGCGAAAGTGCAAACCGTCCATCGCCTCAAGGGCTCGCAGCCGCTCGGGTGGGACTTGGTAGGCCCCGCCCAAGGATGAGCCGGTCTGAATGCGATCGACGGCGTGGACGGTGAGCGATCGGCCTCGGGAGCGGACCGCTGGGACGGTCGCAGCGCAGAGCGCCTCGACGAACGAGAGATCTCCGGCGCCGAGATCGAGCACTGACGGCGAGTCCAGATGTAGCAACAGTTCAAAGGGATTGGTCGAGGTCTGCAGCGTGGCCAGCATCGAGTCGGTCACGGACGCCACGTCGGAGCTTCTGATTTCTGGACCGTCCGTCACGCCAAAGAGGACGCAGAGAGCGCGGACCGCTTTGGTGGCGGGCAGGCCGGTGGCTGTCTTCAAGGCATCAGTGGGGAGATCAAGGACCCTCCCGGCGGTCGTTTGCGAGAACGCCGCCAGCAGTGCCTCGCGTACCGGTCCTGCAGGGAGCGTCTCTGCGATGGCCTGTCGCAGCTTCGCAAGTGTGGCCGGAAAGGCCCCTGGCGTCACGACGTGTCGCGACGCGTCCCAGCGCTCGGGAAACTCCCCGCGGAGGTCCTTCACGCGCGCGCGCAAACTGTCCAACGAGGGCAAGTCGAGGCTCATCGGCCGTCCAGGCGAAGAAACCGATCATGCGGGGGCAACCGGCGTTCCGTCAAGGCGAGCAATGGATTGGAGGGAAGGTGTATCATGACGGCGATGAGACCGACTGTGAGACTGACGACGCCTCATCTGCGACGGGCTGCTATGGCCGGGCTTCTCGCGGCCCTCTGCCTCGCCCCCGGGTGTGCGACCGAAGGCACCGGAGGCGGCGCTCAGGTGGGCAGAGACGCGGATCCTTCCGGGCGATGGACGGTCGGCACCATCTTGGACGTCCGGACTCAGCAACGGGTGTCGATAGAGACCTGGTTGCGGGATCTGGCGTCCGCCGATGTCATCTATGTCGGGGAAGAACATCACAATCGGGAGCACATTGCGGCGGCCTTGCGAATTCTGCAATCGCTGTTGGATCGGGGCCGTCGTCCAGTCCTCGGGATGGAAATGTTTTCGTGGGATGGCCAATCGGGGCTGGATCACGGGATGAGGAAGCCGTCGCCGCCGACTGCCGAGTTTCTCGACTCGGTCAAGTGGACGCAGAACTGGGGCGGGGCCTACGAAGATTATGAGCCGCTCACGCGCTTCGCGGCAGACCACGGCCTGCGCCTCCGGGCGCTGAACGCGCCACGGCCGCTGGTCAGGAAGGTCGTGAAACTTGGGCTGAAAGACGCGCTGGAGCTTGAGGAGTCGACGCAGTGGGGCATGGGGGTCAACGACATCGTGGACGACCGCCCCTATCGCGACATGATCATCGGACAATTGAAGGCCTGTCACGGGGGCGGAGAGGAGCGGGACTATCAAACTATGTATGAGGCGTCGCTCTTTCGCGACGAATCCATGGCCAAGACGGTGGCAGAGGAGATTCAGACCATCCGGACGAAGAACGACCCATCAGCCGGTCCGATGGTGAGTTACACCGGAAGTGGCCACATTCAATATCGGTTGCCGATGCCGAACCGCGTGGCGCGGCGTGTGGGTGAAGGCGTCAAGCAAGTGACCATCTATCTGGCTTCCTTCGAGCCGTCGCGGACCGAGGAGCTGCATGAGTGGCTGGACCGTAAGATCGGCGACTTCATCTGGCTGACACCTCTGGGGGCTGGAGGCGCGCCGCGGCGGTGCAAGTGACGAGGTGGAGCGCGAGGCAACGCCCGGGAGGTGCACGATTGGAGTCGTGAGAGGAAAGAATGTGATGCGCTAAGGGCATGGCACAATTAGGCCATCGCGAAATACCCTAACGACGTGTTTTCTTGACAGTTTTCTGGCTCGGCGGTACAACCCAGGAGAGGCGAGCAACGCTTACGAAACATCCGACTCCTACGAAGTACCTATGCGCAACACCATCCCTTGCACGGCGTCACGGATCGCGCTCCTGGAGCCGCCCATGATCCAGTCGATCGTGGAGCAGAAGGCGTATCAGCGAGGCAACGAATACTTTCGGGAAAGCCGTGTGCGTCTGCTCGAAGCCAGTGAAACGGACATTGCGGCCACGGTGCGTGGCAATTCCGGTGTGTATGAACAGACTCTTCGGTTACGGGAAGGGAATCTGGTCACGGTCTGTTCCTGCTCCTTGATCGAGCAGCCGATGTGTCGCCATTGTGTGGCGGTCTTATTGGAGTACAATAAGTGGTCCTCGCAAAGGGGGAAGCGCGAGGTCCGGGACGTGCACGAGCCTAGAGAGAGTCGCACAGAGGTGCGGGCGGAAGCGCGTCCAAAGGAACCGTTGCCCAACGGGAAAAGCATGGCGAAGTCCGACTCAGACGTTCGGTTGAGCGAAGTGATCGCCTTTGTGGAGTGGGCCCAGCCCGCCATGAGCGCACTCGCCAAGAGCGAATCCTTGCCTGAAGTGCCCCCAATGCCCCCGGGAGTCGTCGCCGAGTGGGTGCAGACGATCACTACGATGGATCGCCGTCGGCGGGAGCACGAAGAGGTGCATCAGGCGCTCCACACGGATTTGGCCCAACGCGACCTTCAATTGCAGCAGATCCGAGAACAGCTCAAGGTCGGCCAGGGCGAACTCGGGCAAGCCCGAGAGACGTGCAAGAAACTCGAGCAGGAAATCGCCGGGTACAAGACGGTGCTGGCGAAGCTTGCGGATCTTTCGAAGAGCCTTGGGCGCTTCGATACCGAGATCAAATCGGTGGCCGGTGATCTCTCCAAGGGACAGGGGCAATTGGAACAGCTGTCACAATCGTTTCGCGACGTCGCGCTCGCCCTGCAAGAATTGGCGAAGCCTCGTCCAACCTGAAGCACTCGCCCTCTCCCGGATCTCCACCCCATTTCGCTTCCGCTCCCGCCCCCTTGAAACAGGCGCCGCCGCTTCGGTACAATCGCTCCCCTGATTCACGTTACTGGACGCCAACACCTAGAGGAGGAGCGGGTTATGCTGCAGCGGATACTCTGGGCGCTCACGTTGTTGATGGTGAACGTATCCAACGCGTTGGCCAACGCGCCAACGGAAGGTCCGCCGGACTACAGCGGGATCACCGGGATGTACTATGTGCTGATCGGCTTGATCCTCGTCTACGGCGTCTACGATACGTTCTTCAAAAAGTCGTCGTAAGCGCTCGTTCACACCCAATTGGCGCCCGCGATGGACGGTGCAGCACCGTGCCAGGCGGGCGTCTCTATTTGTCCTGCCGATCCGGCCTGCGTGACGCGCGCGCTTCCAGCAACGGCTGGAGCGTCGCGAACACCGTGTCGGCCACCAGGCGGTAGCCTTCCGCGGTTGGGTGGATGCCATCGGCCTGATTGAGTTCTGGGCGGGCCGCCACCCCGGCCAAAAAGAACGGAATCAATGACAACCGGTATTGCCGGGCCAGGGCTGGGAACAGCCCCTCGAACCCCTGTGTGTACTCCGTCCCATAGTTCGGCGGCAGCTTCATGCCGGCCAGCACCACCTCGACCTGGGCATCACGGAATCGACGAATGATCGCCTCGAGATTCGCCCGGGTTTGCTCCAGGCTGAGCCCGCGTAGCCCGTCGTTGGCCCCCAACTCCAAAATAACCAGCGTGGGGCGTCCGTTGAGGACCCACGGGACCCGGCGGAGTCCTCCCGCCGTCGTTTCTCCGCTGACGCCGGCGTTGACGACCTGGTAGCGTAGGCCAACCTTGTCGAGCCGTTTTTGGAGCTGAGCCGGATAGGCCTCTTCTCGTGAGACCCCAGGCCCTGCCGTCAGGCTATCGCCAAACGCCAGGATCTTCGGAGGCGTCGCTGGAGTCGGTGTGGTGGAGGCCGGGTTGTCCGCGGACACGGCGAACACCGGTTCGCCTCGGCACCACCACAAGACGATCAGGCAACAGAGAAAAGCCGCGCGGGCGCCCATGGCCTCAGTATAATATGGGTCAGGGCGTTGTCCTAGTCCGCGGATTCCATTCCCCATGATTCGTGTTCACGATCTCGTGATGCAATTGGCTGGCGGTGGGCACACCGTCACGGTCCTGGACCACGTCTCTCTGGACATCCCCGCCAAACAATCGGTGGCTATCGTCGGTCCGTCTGGGAGCGGGAAATCTACGTTACTCGGGTTGATGGCCGGCCTCGACCAGCCGACCTCAGGGGCCATCGAGGTGGACGGCGTCGACCTGCGATCGATGTCGGAGAGTGCGTTGGCCGAATTCCGGCGCCGGTACATCGGCTATGTGTTTCAATCCTTCCATTTGATCCCGACCCTTACGGCCGTGGAAAACGTGGCGGTGCCCCTCGAACTGAGCGGCCAGGCGCAGGCCTCTGCACGAGCGCAGGAGTTACTGGGTCTGGTCGGTTTGGGCGACCGCCAGCACCACTATCCCGTCCAACTGTCGGGCGGCGAGCAGCAGCGTGTCGCGGTCGCCCGTGCCTTTGCCTGCCGCCCGCCGATATTGCTGGCCGACGAGCCGACTGGGAATCTCGATTCTGCGACAGGACAGCAGGTGTTGGGACTGTTGCGGACGCTTCATCGTGATGCCGGTACGACGCTGGTCTTGGTGACGCATGAACTGAATCTGGCCCGCCAAATGGAGCGGATCATCACCCTGCGGGACGGGCGCATCGAGTCCGATCAGCTGCGGTCGGTGAATCCCGAGGAGACAGGCGCGTGATGCCGTTTGTCTGGCGCATGGCTTGGCGGGAGACCCGCGCCGGATGGCGTCACTTTGTGTATTTCCTGGTCAGCATCGCGGTCGGCGTCGGAGCGCTCGTCACCGTCTCGGTCTTCGCCGCGAACGTGGAACAGACCGTGGTGCGGGAGGCGCGCGGGCTTCATGGGGGCGACGTCGAGATCCGGCTCTCCCGGCCCATGAGCCCGGAGGGCCGTGCAGTCGTTGACGCGTTGGGCGCTCGTGTCACGGCCATCACCCATGTCAGTGAATTGATCGCCATGGCGGCGGTTCCCGAGAGTCGCCGAAGGATGGAGGAGGGCCAAGCCACACAGATCGTCGAACTCAAGGCGGTGGAGGGCGGCTATCCGTTGTACGGGTCGATCGTGGTCGAGCCGCCACACCCGCTGGCGGCCTTGCTGGACTCGGACCCGCGCTGTACGGCCCAAGCCTGCTATGGCGCGGTGGTTCAACAATCGCTCCTCATTCGGCTCGGTCTTACCATCGGAGACAGCATCAAGATCGGGCAAGCGCAGTTCGCGATCCGCGGCGTCTTATCCAAGGAGCCCGATCGCATGGCCAACGCGTTCAGCTTGGGCCCGCGCGTCCTAATTTCAGCGGACGGCCTGCGCGCGGCCGACCTGATCAAGCCGGGGAGTCGCGTCCGCGAGCGGTATCTGTTGCGCACCCCGACCGACACAGCCCTGACGCCGCTGGTCCACGAATTGCGCGGACGTCTCGCCCGGGACTCTGCCAGGGTGTCGACGTTTCAAGAGGCGCAGCCCCAGCTCAAGCGCTTCCTGGAGCAGTTAGCTCGCTATCTTGGTCTGGTCGGATTGACGGCGCTGTTCGTGGGCGGGATCGGCGTGGCCACGACCGTGCACGCGTTTATCCGTGAGAAATTACACAGCATCGCGATCCTCAAGACCCTCGGGGCCTCGACCTCACTCGTGGTGCGGGTGTATGTCACACAAGCGTTTGCGTTGGCGTTGGTCGGAAGCCTCGTGGGTGTGGTCATCGGATGGCTCCTTCAGGGGGCCCTGCCCACTCTGCTCCGAAGCGTGTTTGCAACCGATTTGCTCGATCAACTCGACTTTCACACCCGTGTGACCGGCACGGGGCTGTTGGTGGCGGCGAAGGGCACCATGCTCGGGGTGCTGACCGCCCTCTTGTTTACGCTTTGGACGGTCCTGACGATTCGAGAGATTCGTCCCTCGATGATCCTGCGTCGCTTGGTAACGGCGGGACACGACACCACGCCGGCCGGGGCCCCCATCGGCCGATGGTTTTCCACGCGGGGGCCGCGAGATCCGCTGCGATTCTGGACCGCTGCGGGCATCGTGGGTGGTTTGGTTGCGCTGTCCATCTGGCAGGCCGGTTCGTGGCGAGTTGGGGTAACCTATTCCGTGGGATTATCCGGCGCAGTGCTCGTCCTGACGGTGCTGGCCCGGTGGCTCGTGGTGCTGCTTCGCAAGCTGCCGCCGCCCTGCTCGCTGCTCCTTCGATATTCGCTGCGCAACGTTACTCGGCCGGGGAGCCAAGCGGTCGGTGTGATCCTGGCCATCGGGTTGGCGCTGATGGTGATTGTGGCCGTGTCGCTTCTCGAGCGTGCGCTCTTGGAGGAAGTGACCACGAAGCGACCGGACGACGCACCGACGATCTTCTTCATCGATATCCAGCCCGATCAGCGCGACGGCGTCTTGAGCCTGCTCCACGAGTATACGGGCGCGTTGAATCTTGAGGCGCTTCCGTTGCTGCGCTCGCGGCTCTCGGCCGTCAATGGCGTCCCGGTCAAGGTTGAGGAAGAGGAGGAGGTCACGAGCGACAAGGCGGATGAACGTCGGCGGAGTTGGTATCAGACGCGCGAGTATGTCGTGACGATGCTCGAGGCGCTCCCAAAAGACAATGAGCTGGTGAAGGGGACGTGGTGGAAGCCCGGGGAGGTGCCGAACACTCCGCAGGTGTCGATCGAAGAGGAGGCCGCACGGTACTTGGGCCTGGAGATCGGGTCGACCGTCGCGATGGATATTCAAGGGGCCGTCGTCACCGCCGAAGTCCGGAGCATCCGCAAAGTGGAATGGGGGAACTTTTCGACCAATTTCTACATGATTTTCTCCCCTGGCAGTTTGGACGGTGCGCCCTTCACCTATGTGGCCACGGTACGGACTCATGCCGAGCAGGACGTCCCCTTGCAGCGGGCGTTGGTGGCCCGCTATCCGAACGTCACCGGTATTCACATGGGGGATGTCTTGGACAGTTTTTCTCGGATGCTGGATCGCCTGGCCCTCGCGATCCGGGCGGTGGCCTGGTTCAGTGTCTTGTCCGGTGCGCTCGTGATGGCCACGGCCTTGTCGGCGACGCGGTACCGGCGACTCTATGAATCCGTTGTCCTGAAAGCGGTGGGGGCGACCAGAGGGCTTCTCACGCGCTCGTTTGCTGTGGAGTATGCGGTGGTGGGCACGCTGGCCGGCGTCGTCGGCATTGTCCTCGCGAATCTCTTTTCGTGGGGCATCCTCAGGTATTTGTTCGATCTGGACTGGTCCTTCCAACCACGATTTCTGTGTCTCAGCTTGGGCGTAACCGTCCTCCTGACCATGCTCACCGGTTTTGCCAGCACCTTCCGACTCCTAGGGAAACAGCCGTTGCCGATCCTTCGGCAGGAATAACTGCAGAAAAGGCAGGGGGCGGCGAACCAGCCGGCGCGGCATCCCTCGCGAGCCCTTGGTGGTTATCCTGTGAGGCTGATGATTGAACTAGGTGACGGCCTTGGTGGTGGGGTGGGTCTCGCTGAACTCTGGAAGCACAGGAGACGAGGTCGGCAGATACAAGTCGATCACAAGGCTGACGCGTCGTTCTTCGCTGCGTGCCACCTTGAGGAACCGCAGGCCTACCCCGCCAGGAGAGCTGGACCGTGCCACGGCGGAATCGATCGTAATCGGCAGGCTGAAGGGGCTTGGCTGAAACTCAATCGTCAACTTAGTGCCGAGCGGCGGCGGGGAGGCGCTGCGGAGGCAACAGCCCCGAATCGTCAGATTCACCAATGTTCCTTCCGACGACGGGCTGCTCTCTGGTGCGGTTTCGGTTCGAAACCACGCGGGATAACTGACGGCCAAGCGCTGGAATGCTCGACGGGGTGGGACACGGCGACGACCCGAGAAGACCTGAAATCGGTGCCCGCAGAGTTGGCATCGGAAGCTATACACGGTGAGCAGACCAAGGACTCGCTCAAGCGCCGTGCGACCTGGAGCCGGTCGTACTTTCTGCGTGCCGCACTTGGGACAAGCACGAGTGCTCATAGAGGCTTACGGTACGGCCAGTCGTCCCGCCATGACTACCCTACGAAAGGGCGGGAACGTCCGCGCGGACACCACGCATCGATTGATGAATCAGTTGAGCGAGAGGGAGGCTTTGGTGGAAGGCGCGGCCTCGGTCTCGGCTTTGGGCGCGGCCACGAAGACGCGTTCAGGGCTCAATTGCCCTTCTTCGATCAGATAATTTTGTACCATCTCGGCTCGGCCGGCGATGAGCTTGGCATAGTCCTCGGGGTCCACGCGTTGTTTCTCCAGCACCTGGCGTTCGATGTCCTCGAACGATGGTTCGCCCTGGCGCGGAGGTTCACCCGGGGTCGCAGGGGTTGAGGCGGAGGCCGTCGCCGCGTCTCGCCGCTTGAATGGGTTCAAGCTGGCCAGAAAATCCAAAAACCCGGTGCTTTTTTTGGCGGGTGGCGGAAGGTTGTCCAGCGTCACTTCGCCCTTCATGTTGGGATTCTGCGCCGCGGCCTGCAGCGCAGCATACGTGTCCCGCACCAGGTGTTGGTATTCCGCGTCGTCGAGTTGGAGGGTGTCCCCTTCGGGGAGTGATTTTCCCGAGGCCTTGAGCGCCGCCAGTTTCTTCTGTTCATAGGAATGCTGGAGCTTCGCACGCGCCAGGACGAGACGATCCTCGGCTGGGTCGGCGGCGGCCGCGATTTCAAGGGTTAACGCGGGCCGCTCGTCGAGCGCCTTGGCGATCTTGGCCAGCTTCTCGGTCTCGGCTGCCGTGAGTGTCGCACTTCCGGCCGCGAAGACGACTTCCTTCAGGTCATCGCCGCCCCCGCCGATCACGCCGCCCAAAAGCGCAAAGGGGGCCAGCGCCACCTTCTCGAGTAAGCCCACCAAGGTCTTGAGTATCGCGCGCCCAAACGAAAACTCCGGATCATTGAGGTCGCCTGTGACGGGCACGTCCAGATTGATCTGCCCCTTTCGATCCGTCAGCACAGCCAGGGCCAGCTTGACGGGTAGTGACGTGGCATCAGGGCTGTCCGTTTTTTGTCCCAGCGTGAGCTGATCCACCAAGACCGTGTTTTCACCCGACAGTTTGCGCTGCGCGACTTTGTATCTGAGGTCGAGCGAGAGTTTGCCTTTCGAAATGGGATAGCCGACGAACTTGCCGCTGTAGGGAGAAAAGGCCGGGACATCATACCCCTTCAGGGCAACCACCAAGTCTAGTAGCGAGTCCTTGCCGTTGGGTTTCATGTCGCCGGTGATGCGAATGGGCGCACGATTGTCCGCTTTGGC
>CAYUYE010000040.1:0-15699 GCA_964449255.1 uncultured Nitrospira sp.
CTACTTATTGAATCGGACGATGATGGCGCCCAGCATGTCGCCTTCCTTCCAGTCTTTCTTGGCGCTGCTGGGATGGGCGTTGTGGCAATCGGCACAGGATTTGGTCACGGCGACATCTGCGGCCATCCCCTTGAACTGGCCGCCGTCGGCAAACGTCACAACCTGACCAGCCGTGAGTTTCTTGAGTGCCTCGGTTTCCGCCGGCGTTTTCGGCGTGTTCTCCTTATAGAGAGGCTGCAGTCCGATCAACCCCAGTTCGAAATCCTTCAATTCCCCTCCCGCCGCCTTAAGAAACTGCGCGGGCAGCATGATGGCATGATCATCCTTGTTCCAGTTCTCGCTGGATTGCACCCCCGCCTTCTTCGCCTGTTCGACGATACTTTTGGCGTAGACGGTTCGGAAGGCTTTGGCAGTCGCGAGAATGTATTTGGCGGCCGTCTCCTGTGAAATCTCAGCCGCCAGCACCAGCGGCGTGCAGGTGGCGAGCAACAGCAGGGTGACAGCGGACTTTTTCCAGGCTTGGTACGTCATAGGAACCTCCTGGGTGAGTGGTGAGGGTAAGTAGTGAAACGGAGCCGATCAGGCGTGCGCGCCCACACCGGTACTCCTTTTACCCAGGGAAGTCAAGGACAGCGCGGCCAGGCGCCTACGTAGGGATCCTTCCGTACCTATCGCAATTCGTATGGCGCCGAGGCCGGCCGATGGGACGGGAAGAATCGAATCAAGCGGATCGGTTCGTCGTGGATCACCTGAGGCTGCGGACTGCCCTTCACACACCAAAAACCCGACGGCTGAATCTTCACCCGCGTCGCGACGTCCCCCGCCGAAAAATCCACCACATACGCGCGAACCGAATCCTCTTGGGGGGAATCGGCTGACCAGTAGATGGTACCCGGCATGCGGCCGAACGGGTGGCCCGCCGGCAACTTAGGCCCACCCATCCGGCCAAATGCCGCCGGGTCGACCAGTGTTATTAACTCGAAGAAGGACGGCAGCCGCCACCCGCGGTGTCCGCCGATGACCTTCACTCCACATTCGGTCTTGGCCCGATGCCACCCGGACTGTCCGGAAGATGGATTCTTCTCCCATATGAGGCCGGTCGTGGTGTCCAACACCGCCTCGCCGACGTACTCGCTCGGGAATTGAAACCGCCCAGATTCCACGGCCGGACCACGGTTCTCCCCAGGTGTCATGTCGGCCCGCAACGGTGACGCCATGAACGCAATGAAGAGCATCCATCCGCCGGTCCTGATCAACCATCGGCTATCCCACATATACAACCTCCCTTGCCAAAGGGCAGCAGCAATGTCCGTCTTGACTCAGCAACTTCCGGACCAGCGGCCGGCCTGGGACTGCGAGCGCTCCTCGATTCGGTGTATTTCAACCACCTTGGAATGAGCGGCTCTGGATGCTGGTTGGCAGGCAAGAACCGCGAGGATCCCATCTCAGCGGGACCAACCATCTCGCCACGACCGTCCGATTTGGTGCGGCCCGGGCAACATTTGCCCACCGCGCCGCGGGGGATACGACTTCATGCGGAGGACGACAGAGGCTACTGGAGCAGGGTGAGGTCGTTCAGACGGCACTCGATCGCGGTCAAGATGCAGGATCGTAGTCGTGCCTGATGCGGAGCCAATGCAGGGTCGCCCAAATACCGATCGACGGTGCGAGGAATTCTTCGCCACCAAGCCCGGGCGGCAGCTCGGGTGGCCTGCGCCGATGCCTCGTTGAGGGCAATGAGGTCACGAAGTTGGCGTTCGAAAAACCCTACGTGCACGGCCTCATCATCCAGGATGTCGGCCAGGTCAGGTCGCAATCCGACCAACAGTCTGGCGAATTCGTACCCGAGGGCTTCGTAGCCGAAGAGATGCACGGCCAATGTGCTCCACTGTTGCGGCACCGTCGGCAGCGCGGATCGTTCTCGAGGCGACCGCCCCAAGAGCGACTCGAATTGCCGTAGATGTTTCAACTCATCCGCTTCGTGCCGCTTGAGAAAGTTGAGCACGTGCGGGGGCAGCGCAAGCCGACGGGCCGCTTGGACGGCCCACATGGCCATGGCCTCGGCCTTGAGAAACCGCTCAAGCAGGGGCTGCTCGCACGCCGGCGGCAACGTCGGACTGGTGCACGGACCTGGACCATCGTCACGGCCGAGGATCGTCTGGTTGTTGAGCGCCGACATGGCACACCGAGCTTATCCAATCGCAAGCCCGCGAGCCAACCAGAAACTCCAGGGCGCCACCACGGAAGACGGCCTTGTGCAAACGCGTTTTTTCTTGGGCGCGCTTGCCGGCTGACATACACTGAATCTGGAGCGTCACTATGAGCCATTGGCTGCCGCCATTCCATCGACCGCGATTCAGGGGCCTCGCCATGCCGGCCCTGACCGTGTCGGCCTTGGCCGCGGCGCTCTGGACATCCAGCATCGGCTCCGTGACCGCAGCCGACTCCTCTGCCGCCGAACCACGCACGCTTCTGTCGCTTCCGGGGAAATCGTGGGGCGTCGCACTGGGATTGGCTAGTTATGACATCTCGATCAACGCTCTGAAAGGGGACGGCCGCCGCTACGTGATGGCGTCTCATCGAGACACCGGTGTCAACGTCTCGGCCACGCTCGAACCCACGCGTGGGCCGGCCACCGCGGCCGGCTGCATCGCCCACCTGGAGATGCTGTCTAAGTCGCCGCTCGCACGGCTGGGGCGCGACACCAAACTGACGACGACCTCGGCCCTTCCGTCGTTGGAATATACGGTCCAGGAATTTCAAGGCGTCAAACTTGCCCAGCGACACGTGCATCTTTGCTATCCGAAAGACAACGTGTACCTGGATCTCCATCTCTCCAAAGTTCAGTTCACGCCGACGGACGAGGCGCACTTCCGCGCCTTCCTCGAAACCGTCCGGATTGAGTCGGCTCCGGCAGCGAGCGCGACGACCGAACCGACGGCTGCGACCGCGAACAGGTCCGCCCTTGCGCTTTTCAAGGGGGGCAGTGAGTTCTATTACCAGGGCAACTATCAGCAGGCCATCGAGCTCTACCAACAGGCGCTGGACCTCGAGAAGGCGAATCCACAGTTAGACCGCATTGCCTGG
Organism: uncultured Nitrospira sp.; assembly: GCA_964449255.1. Taxonomy (GTDB): domain Bacteria; phylum Nitrospirota; class Nitrospiria; order Nitrospirales; family Nitrospiraceae; genus BQWY01. Next base: position 3,088 of record CAYUYE010000040.1, read on the forward strand.
CGCATGTTGATCGACAACCTCGGCATCGCCTTCGGGATCAGCGGCAAACTCGCGCAGGCACGGGCGATCTTCGAATATGGCATCCATGAAGACCACACCTACCCGATGTTCCATTACAATCTGGCCTGCACCTTCGCGGAACTCAATGATCGCGACCACGCGATGCTGTCCCTGCGCACCGCGTTTCAATACCGCAAGAACCACAATCCGGGCGAGCCCGGCCTACCGGATCCTCGGCGGGACGCGTCATTCAAGCGACTGATGGCTGACGACGGTTTCAAGAAGTTCCTCGATCGGTTGATGGCGCAGACCGGTTGACCTTTCGCCCGCCTATCCGGACCTCCATCTCCATCTCGCCCTTGCCCCGCTGGCGCGATTGCCCGGTTCCGGCGTAAAATAGGGCCATGACCTGTCCGATCTGCGGCGCGTCCACAACCTGGGGCGGGAACCCGACCCGCCCCTTCTGTTCCGAACGCTGCAAGCTCATCGATCTCGGCCGTTGGGCCTCCGGGCGGTATCGCATCCCCGGCCCACGCACGAGCACATCCGGGAGCGAACGGGACCCAACCTCGACCGACCCCTCGCCCTCACACTAACCCCGATCTCAGCAATTCTTCGAGGCGCGCACGCGGCACCTCACCATCTCCGAGCGAGAGCACCCTTGGCGCCGGCCTACCCACGCCCACGCCCCGCTTCCCTCTCAACCCTCGCGCTCTCCCCTAGGCTCGACACCGTCCTGACAGAAATCACTTGAGCGTTGCCTCTAAATATAATCGTGCTACGGTAAGGATCAGCCACGCACTCGTTCACAGAAGAGGAGGTCATCGCGATGGAACTTCGTCAGAATGCTCGCATCCCCATCGACTTGCAGGTGTGGTACACGACACCTGATCAGACCGTGCAGAAGGGCACGATGTACGATCTGTCGGAAGGGGGCTGCGCGGTGGCCACACTCGGCAACGTGCAGTCGGGCTCCCGCGTGGCATTGACGATTCTCTCGCCGGATCAACCGATTCCCATCACGGTGGAAGCGGCCGCTGTGCGCTGGACAGTCTTGGGGGAATTCGGCGTCGAGTTTGAAGGATTGAACGAACAGGACCGCGCGAGACTTGGCCGGCTGCTTTCACAGGCCGGCGCCAAACTGTCCGACCTCGCCGGCGAGTAGGTCTTCCAAACTGACCTCCAGCCGCTCAGGGAGCCGGGGGCAACTTCAGCAGTTTCGCCAGAAGCCAATCCTGCGCGCGATCCGACAAGAGCCGCTTCAGCCACGCCCGAAACTTCGCATCGGTGCCAACCAGATAACGCGTCCGCGGCCGGCGGACCGTCAAGGCGAGCAGCACCACCTCGGCCACCGCGTCGGGAGCAATGGCCCGCCGCTCCGCCTCGCCGACAACCTTGCGAATCTGTTCGATGGGTTCTCGATAGAGGCCGAGCGTCCGCGGATCGACGACGCGTTCCATCGCCTGGGCATGTGCGGCCGAGCGTTCCCAAATCGGCGTCGCAATCGCACCGGGTTCGATACTGACCACGTCGATGCCCCAGGATCGCACCTCGAGCCGCAGCGCATCCGTCAGTGCTTCCAGCGCAAACTTCGAGGCCGCATAGAACCCGAGGAACGGCATGGCCGCAAGGCCGGCGATAGAACTCATGTTGACGATCCTTCCCCGCCCGGCCCGCAAGAGCGGCAGAAACGCCTGGACCATGGCCACCTGCCCGACCACGTTCACCTCGAATTGCCGACGCACCTCGGCCAGAGGGACGGTTTCAATCGGCCCGGGCACCGCAATCCCCGCGTTGTTGATCAGTCCCGCAATACCCGAGGCCCCCGCACGTTCGGCGATCAGCGCACGAGCCCTCTCGATCGAATCGGAGTCGGTCACGTCGAGCCGCACGGGGGTGAGCTGCGGCGAACCTTTGGCCGCCAGCGCCGCCCCATCCACCTCCCGACGAACCCCGGCGAACACGCGATAACCCCGCTGGTCCAACGCCAACGCACAGGCCGCGCCGATTCCAGTCGAGGCTCCACTAATCACGACAGTACCGAGCGCATCACGTGACGACATGAGGAGTGGACAGTACCACGCTCGAAGGAAAGTTGCAGGGGCAGCCCCGTTTCTGACTCACCCGCACCGATCTCGCCGCATCTGCCGACAGGCAGACAAAACTGTTGAGCTCTCCCTCGCGCTGGACTATGGTACGGTCCGTACCGGGGGACAACGCCCCCCACCGTCGTCCATCATTCCAACGTTCACGCTCCCACGAAAGGACACCCTCATGCGATCTGTCATGGTACTGTTCGCCCTCCTCATCTGTGTGGTCGCGACCGCACCCGCGGTGGCCGCCGATCCCACGACCGAGGATCAGAAAACGTTGTACGCGTTGGGGCTCGCCATGAGCCAAGGGTTGGCGTCCTTTGCGCTCAGCGCCGAGGAACTGGAGCAGGTGAAAACCGGCCTCACGGACGGCGTGCTCAAACGCCCTCACAAGGTTGAACTCCAGCCCTATAGTCAGAAGATTCAAGCTCTGGCACAGGCCCGCGCGGCCGTCGTGGCGGACGCGGAGAAGAAGGCGGGAGCGGCCTTCCTCACGAAGGCCGCGGCGGAATCAGGGGCCAAGAAAACTGAGTCTGGGGCGATCGTGACGACGATCAAGGCCGGCACCGGGGACACGCCCAAACCGTCCGATACGGTGAAGGTGCACTACCACGGCACCTTGCTCGATGGCACGGTCTTCGACAGCTCCGTGCAACGCGGCGAACCGGCCCGCTTCCCGCTCGGAAACGTGATCAAATGCTGGACCGAGGGAGTCCAGATGATCAAGGTTGGTGGGAAAAGCCGGTTGGTCTGCCCGTCGAACATTGCCTATGGCGATCGTGGGCAACCACCCGCCATCAAGCCGGGGGCGACACTCGTGTTTGAGGTGGAATTGTTGGAGATCGTGAAGTAGGCGGGCAGGTTCGGAAATGGGTGCCGTCGGCTAGGCGGCGGCATCCATTTCGAGGTCCCGAAGAAATCGCCCAAGTCGTTGCTCCTCACTGGGCCACATCGACACAAATTCTAGGCCGCAGGCGTGATCGCTCACCCAGCGAACGCCCGCCAGATCGACAACGATCGGCGCCTCTTGGTTCGGCACCTGCAGATGAATTGAGAGATACTCGCCAACCTCGACGTCCAGTTCTCCCGCCACCCGACAGCCTTTCAAGGAGAGATTGACCACGGTGCACTCCCCTTCCGCCTCCCCTTGCAGCAAGGCCGGAAACCGGACGCGACAGCCCACCGCTGTCGGGACATCAAACCGAGGAAATCGACGCGCCTCCATGTGAAACCTCCTGCGTCCAGACTTTCAGTACCGCGTGGTTGCAGCGCTCCTCATTCGAGCGCCGATGCGACCACCCGCCCACGCACTCGGGCTGGGTTCCGTGTCCATCGGACTGCGCAACACAGACGGCTCCCCTGCCCGCTTCGCGAAACGGCTCCTGACCATGTACGGTCCACCGGCAGGGCCGCCGCGAATGGATCGGTCTCCATCTACAAAATTGTCCCCTGAACGCCCTTCGCCTGCAAGCAAAGGTGGGAAATCTGCGGGGGATCTACTTAGGAGGGGGGCTCAGCGTCAGCGTCACGCTGGTCTGGTGCCCGGGCTTCAGCGTCACCTTGCCTTCTTGGTAGCCGAGCACCGGATGCCACGCCCCGATCGTGTGCGAGCCTGGTGGCACGTCCGTCAGTGAAAACCGGCCGGCGGCATCGGTGATGACGGCGTAGGGGTTAGCCGTCACGAGCACCCAACTCTCCATGAACCGATGTTGATCACAGCTCAGTTGGAGAATGCTGCTCCGCTTGATTTGGAGGGGCACCGCCTGCTCGCCGCCAGGGTTTAAGGCCGACGACAGGAACGCCGGAAGACGATTCTTGCCGACCAGTTCCCAGCCACGGACCTGGTGCAAAATCGAATCGCGCGTCCCCACTCGCAATGATTGGCCGATCATGCCGGTCATCACCCGCGTGCCGAATTGGCACTGCTCGATCATCACGCGTGGGCCGTCGGTCGGCATTGGCTTTCCCTTGTCGACCTCTTGGAGAAACACCACCACGTCGGCCAATTCTCCCGCCTCCGATACCCGGGCCTGTGGAACCACCACGTCGCCCTTGGCATTCGCGATCGGCTTGCAGAACTCGGGGTTCGCCCCCATCGTCACCTTGTAGCGCTGTGGCTCCGGCACCGTTCCTGAAAATCTCACCACGCCCACCACCGACGCGCCGTTTTCGATCGGCCCGCCCTCATAGGCCATCGCCCCTCCGCAGAGCGTCCCCACCGCCAGCCACATCACGCTCCATGTCACAATCCCACACTGCCGAACTACCATCTTGCACATACGTCCTCTTTTTCTTCTCACGTTGGTCACACCTTCCCGGCCCAGGCCTCGCTGAGGCGAACGCCTACCGGTCCTTGACTGGCGCGCCCTCCGGCACCGGCCGTCCGTCCAACGTCCACCCCCGTGCATCCAAACAACGTTCTTGCACCGTTCGGTTGGATTCCTGTTTGGTATGAGCCGCCGCCATATTCATGTCGCGATACGGCTGCACCGTCGTTGCGGTCCCACCCGCTGCGAGCGCATGTTGTTCACAATACTGCCATTGTTGCTGCGCCTCTGCGGCTGTCATCCCGGACGGCGGCGCGTACGACGGCCCAGCGCATCCCCCCAACAAGCCAGCGAGTGCCAACCATTGTCCCCAACGGCTCACGTCATGCCTCGGCATAAGAACCTCCCGCGCTGGGACCGATGGCTCAACCTTGTGCGTCGACCTATGATAGAGGCCCGATCCATGTGGCTTCAAGAGCACAGGGGCTTGGTCGCGTGCAGGGCGTTCTTGGCATCCGACGTCAAGATCCGTATACTGGCGGCTGATTTTCGATGTGGCCCACCACGACGTCCAGCCTCCGCCGACGAAACCGGCCATCCTTGTCTGCACTGATCCTAGGCTTCTGCCTGGTGCTGCAGGGAATCCCCGGTCCCACCTTGGCCGCTCGGCCCACGGATCTCAAGCTGAGACTCGACCTGATCGAGCATGCCGGCCCCGTCCCACCAGGTCAACGCTTCACGTTGTCCCTTCGTCTGGAGGGCCAGAGCGCCCAGACGAGCGAGGACCTGGTGGTGATCGTCAGCGGCCCAAACGTGGCGACGCGTCTGGCGCCGTTCCTGCCGGAGGAAGGCACAAGCGCGTGGCGTACGGAACTGGATCTTGACCCTCCGGAATTTGTAGCAGTCGGCTCCTCCAACGGCTTCATGCCCCTGACCTGCGCGATCGCTCGGCGCGGGGCCGGGCAATTGACGACGCTGATGGAACAGACGGTCTACGTCACGGTGGGCCACACATCCGACCCGTCCCGTCAGACCGGGCCCGCACTCTCGGAGGACACTGCAACCGCCTTGATGGCATCGCCTGAAGCCACTCAGGCCGGCGACCAACCGCCGCCGCCACTCGCTCCGGCGTTGATTCCAGATTCCATCCAAGAAGCGCCGCTATTACCGGCCGCCCCAGGGCCGACCCCCGCCTACTGGAAAGGTCTCCAAGACAAGATTCTGCAGCGCGTGCGCGGCCAAGTGAAGACGGACGCCCGCACGAATCAGCAGCAGGCGGCGACCCTTCATTTTCGACTGTACCCAAACGGGACCACCCAATTGTTGCACCTCGATCCTGGATCCGGGAATGCGGAGGTGGACCACGCGCTTCTGTTGGCCGTGGTGGAAGCACAGCCGTTTGCGCCCTTTCCCAGTGAGGTCGCGGCATCGCACCTCGACGTACACTTCGCCCTGCCTCCGGCCGCCCGCCCCTCGCGAGCGACGCCGCGCTAAATCATTCCTCCGACACGCCGACGCACTGCCAGGCGGGAGGTACCCGCGAGCGAACATTCCGGCCACCCTCACCCAGCAGCACTCACCGTGCCCTGTCGGAGGAAAACCTGTCGCCGCTCTAGGTCCTGATCCGTCTGACTGGAAGCGTGGGGTGATGATGCTCGAGGTTCACGAATGATCCTGAGCGGGAGGATGATTTTGTGTCGCGTTGCCCAGGAATTCAAGCCTCGCGCTGTTGCGGCATGGCGCGCAACTGTCGGGGAGTACTCTAGTTGGCTAGGGCTCCGAGGGCTACCGGCGGGTGCGGCCGAACAGAAGACCCACGGCAGTCCCCAGAGTCAGCCCGCCCAGGAAGAGTACGAACGCCTCACCAGGCGACCAGCGCCGGGCTGTGCGCGGAGCACGTGCGGCCTGTAGATCATCTCCAAGAAAGGCTTCGCCGCCCAGCCAAGGCTCAGTCGACGCCGACCACCTGCCCGCCGCCATCTCCGAGCTGTCATGTGGATCGGCCATGGTATTCCCCCTTGGTGTCTGACGCAGCGATCGGCGCCGTACCGCCCGTATGGGCGCCGTGCCGGACTCGTCGTCCCCTATTCGTCGTCGTCGGCTTCCTCGATGTCTTCAATGCCCTCGTAGCTGATATCGCCCTCCGGCACGCTGGTCGCCGCTTTTTCGCAGACGGACTCAATCAGCTCTTCAGCCTCTTCGGGCGAATCTGCACTGATGAGAAATTTCACGATCACTTCATAACGCTGATTCACGAGATCGCTCCTTCGCTCGACGACGGTTCTCGACGACACTACGATGACGCCCACGTGAATTACCACAAGGGGTCGGCGCTTGTCACCAAGGAACAGACCGCGGGGCGGCGTCTGATGCGGCGGCTACGCTGTGCGCGAAGTGTGTTGCGACGGATGGGGGCGGGCTGCAGAAACACACAGGCCCGAGCCGACGAACGGCTCGGGCCCGTGACCTGACGATCCCGTTACTTTTCGCTCAACAGGAAGTGTCCCCGACGATTCTGCTGATGGCAGGACTCATCGTGCTCGGCACAGAAGGGCCGGTTCTTGCCGAACGAAATGGTGCTGATCTGTTGCGACTTCACTCCGAGGTCGACCAGATACCGCTTCACGGCCTTGGCACGCCGATCACCGAGGACCAGGTTGTAGTCCTGCGTGCCGCGCTCGTCGCAATGTCCCGAGACTTTGACCTGCGCATGGGGGTGCGACTTGATCCAATCCGCGTTGCTCGACAAGTGCTCGCGCGTCTCGTCGACGATAGACGACTGGTCATACCCGAAGAACGCGTCCTTAAAACCGACGGCAATGGCCGCTTCTTCCTCTCGGCGCAGCTCGGCCATGCGTTTGTCCATCACATCGGATGACAACATGCGGGAGGCAATTGATCCGTGGCTCAGCCGTTCTTCCGACGGAACTTGGCCCGGCGCAAGCCGTTCGAACCCGCGAAGCGCGCCGCCGTCCGCGGCATCAGAGGCTGAACCCCGCGCATACAGGTTAGGAACATCGCTCTCCTGCTGAGTTTGGCCGTCTCCACGGCCGCCGCTTCTGCCCGTTCCACCTGACCCATTGGAGGCCGACAACCCCCCGCCCTCGGCCGAATCGGAATCGGCGCCGGACGACAACCACTTGGTGCTGCAGCCCGGCAAGGCCAGCAGCGCCACGCCCGCAACCGTGATGATCCATGATGCCTGCGATCGGTACTTCATTGGTGATGACTCCTTGTTGTGAATCGCTGGTCGGTCTTCCCGTTGGATTTGGGTGGGCCTTTCCGCCTTTTCGGCCGGACCGAACCCGATATGGCCCTATCCTTCTAGTGCAAGAACCCGTGCCAGCCACGCTGAAATAGGGCCGAATGCAGGGGGGCCGAGCGAGACCCCTGATTTTTCTGGGTTTCTGGGCGCTACCCGGACTACGGACCGATGGAGGTGCCGGGCACGGGTGGAGAGAGTTGAACGGGGAACGACCAAATATTGTCCGGTCGGGACCGCGTCTTCAGGCAGGAATTTCCTCCTAGGTCTTTTGCCCGTGGCGCGATTCCAATGTCGCGCTACACTTAGGGCTGCGGCTCATGGAGCCCGCCGGCCACGGAGGTCGGTGAACAAGGAGGTCATCCAGATGTATTCGGCGTGGTCGTTTTCGGAGTGGATTCAGAGCTTGATGTCGGCCTGTTTCATGTTCGGTGTGGTCACGGGTGTCAGCTTCGTCATTGCCAAAGCCGTCGCACAGCAGTTGCGCGACGACGCGGCGCCCCTCCTCCCCTTCCCCGCGGCACGGAAAGACTCCCCGGGCTATTTTCAGAAAGCCGCCTAAACCAGTCACACAGCGTTTGTCTCGAACCGACCGCGGAATGGCCATCCGCCGGGCAGCGGTTAGCCACTTGCCGCGGTCGGCACAAACCGGAGCCAGAGCGGGGCGTTCGGCCGAAGCGTAAACAACGGTCGCGGTTCAACCGTTTGGCCGGAGAGAAACGACGGTCGGGCCCGCTGGGCGACGGTCGCGAGGATCAGGGGGCCCTCCAATTGAGCCAACCCTTCACCGAGACAGTGCCGCGCCCCGCCGCCGAAGGGAAAATAGGCAAACGGTGGACGCCCTTCCTGTGCCTCGGGGGTATGGTGTTGCGGATCGAATGTATTGGGCCGCGCAAACCACCGGGGATCACGCTGCGTCGCATAGGGACTGAGATACACGTCCGTCCCTACGGGAAGATCAACCCCGCTCGGCAGCCGGTCGGCCCCCCTCGCGTGCCGAATGTGAAGCATCCACGCAGGCGGATACATACGAAGCACCTCCTCCCAGACCATGCGCGTGTAGCGTAGCCGCGCCAGGTCACCCCAGTTCGGCAGACGGGAGCCGCTCACACCCCTGACTTCCTCACGCATCCGATCCATGACATCCGGATGGTCCGCCAAGAGAATCAAGGCCCATTCGAGCGCATTGGCGGTCGTCTCATGGCCCGCGAGCAGCAACGTCATCAATTCGTCGCGGATGTCGCGGTCGAGCAGAGGAGTACCCGCTTCGTCGCGGGCCTGTATCAAGGCAGTGACCATGTCCTCCGTTTGACCGGAGGCGAAACGGCGCTGCTGAATATAGCCATAGACGATCGTATCGAGGCTCCGCACCGCCCTTGCAAATCTCCAGTTCAGCCACGTCGGAAAGGTCAACGGCAAGAGGAGTTGGAACAGGGAATGGTATTGAAGCGACAATTTTTCCTGCGCGGTGGTGATGGCGCCGGCCATCTCTTCCAGTTGCCCCTCAAGGGGCTCGTGAAACAGAATCTCCCAGATGACGGCAAGCGTCACCTGGGTCATGGCGCGACTCAGCTCCACCATCGGCTGCGCCAGCCAGGACTCGAGAAACTCCGCCGTCCGCTCAACGATGATGGCGGCAAACCGCTCATGATGCGCCGGACCCAAGCTGGGAAGTAGCAGTCGACGATGGTGTTGATGGCTGCCCCCCTCGCGGTGTAACACTCCGCGGCCAAACAGGCGGGCTTCCGCCGATGGCACGCGGATCTTGGGATAGTTGCCTTGATTGGTAACCAAGACGTGGCGGATGTCGGTAGGGTGGAGCAGCAACACGGCCCCGCAGTCTCGGGCACGCAACAACACATCGCCGATCCGGCCGTAGGGCAGGAATACGACATCCCCATAGGAGCGGCACTGCTCGAGATAGTGCAACGGGTCGGCGCGGAACGCGGGCAGAAATCCCGTCAGGGATCGGACTCCCGGGCCGACCATTCGCTGTGGTTCTTCAGGAGCCATGGTCGTCATGACGGTGGTACACCAGGTGTCACAGGCGCGTCACGCTTGCAGTCTTGGCGTCAAAGGAGTATCCCCGACTATGCGCTGGCAACGTGTGTGTTCCGCGGTCCTGCTGATCGGCAGCCTGATGGCGGTACTCCCTTCACCCGCCGGGGCGGACACCGACCTGGGCGATGCCATGGTCACCCGGGAACGGGTGTTTGTCCCAGCCGGCCGGACTATCGACCGAGACTACTTCGCCGTCGCCGAGCATATTGAAATCGCCGGGACGATCAACGGTGACGCCCACCTCGTCGCCCGCTCGATTGTGGTCAGTGGCACCATTAACGGAGATCTTCTCGCGGCCGGCGGGACTGTCGAGATCACTGGCTCGGTCGCCCATGACGCTCGGCTCCTGGCCGGTGACATGATCCTGCGAGGCAAAGTGGGCCGCAACCTCAGCGTGATGGGACGGACGCTCGACCTCACCGGCGGCGCGACCGTCGACGGCGGGGCGATGGCCGTCGGCCTGTCGCTTCAGGTCGGCGCCCCGATTGCCCGAAACCTCACCGTCGCCGGACGCACGGTGGTCTTGAACGGCCCTGTGGGAGGATCGGTGAATGCCGCCACCCAGTCCCTGGAGCTTGCGCCTGGCGCGCGGATCGCGGGCCACCTGAGTTACCTTGGCGATCACCCGCCAAACATTCACGATCCACACAGCGTCGCCGGTCCGGTGACACGACGTTCTTTTCCCACACTTCGGTGGCCGTGGCCTGACGATGTCTTCGAGGTCTGGCCGTGGGTCAGAATCGGCCTGCTGGCGCTCAGCGCGCTCTCATCGTTGATCCTCGGCTTGCTGCTTATCGCGCTGTTTCCCCATGCGACCGACCGCACGACCCTTCATCTCCTGACGCGTCCACTCGGCGCAGCGGGCATCGGCCTTCTGCTGTGCGTGCTCGGCCCGTTCGCTCTCCTTCTCCTCGCCCTGACCCTTATCGGATTGCCCATCGCCATGGTGCTGGGCGCCAGTGGGCTGGTGGTCGTCTATCTGGCGCGGCTGTTTGCCATGATCGCGACGGGCCACATCGTCCTCGCAAGTTTGGGACGCGACACCTCCGCCAGAACCGCGTTCCTGATCGGTTGGCTGCTCTATTACGCGCTTCGCCTCGTGCCGTTCCTGGGAGAGGCGGTCGCCTTGGTCGCCACGGTGATCGGAACGGGTGCGATCCTGCGCGCCGCGCTGTCCACCGAGCACGTCGGGGGGCCGCTTCACGCGGCCCCCCGACTTCGCGCACAGGATTTTGAGTAACAGACGCCGGGACGGCTTGCACCAGGCTACCGCTCGCAGGCACCCGCGGCTTTGACGCAGCGTCCCACCCACGAGCCGAGTTCGTCCATCAGTTTGCTCACCGCGCGGTTGGCGGCGACAGCCCCGCCGTAGGCATCATCGGAAGCGGTAGTCTCGACGGCCTCGAACGAACGGGACCCGACCACCGCGTGATCCGGCAGCTTCAGCAGTTGGGCGCGAAATCCCACCCGGGCACGGCTCGGCGGGGTTGCGAAGTCCTGCAGCAGCAGGAGCTGATCCACATCCAACCGGTAATCGCCGCGAACCGAGCTGGGCAACGGCACGACCGCACGGGCCAACCCCTGCCGCTCCATCGTCTGGATCAGCAACGGCATTAACATCCGCGTCGGGGACTCGGCCCATTGATTGGTTGCATAGTACTGCACCTCAAACGGACGCTGCGTGTAAGCCATCCGTGGAGAGTCAAAGCCGGCCTGCGCTTGTGGCACGCCGATCACCATTACGCCGCCCAAGGGTTTTGTCCCGTTCAACCCGGGTTCCGCGATCGCCAACTCCTGTGTCAACAGAAAGGTGTGCACGGGCTTCTGCTCGTCGCGGGGAAGCGACAGACATCCAGCCGCGAGTGTGAGCAGCACTCCGATCCACGCCAGCGGTTGTGAGCGTGCACCCTGGATCATACGTGTTACTCCCCCGGCCCCCGCGGCCCGGCTCGTTTGCCGAATACCAGCGCGTTCGGTTCCTGCTCCAGGTGACGGGCGACATGTTGCAACGAATTCGTCAGCTGCCGAAGCTCGGTGATCAGTTGGCCCGTCTCGGTCAAGGTCTGCCTCGTGAACTGCTGGATCTCCGGCCGACTCTCACGCACGACAGCGCCGACCGCTTGGCTGGTCCCGGCCAACTCCTCCGTCATCGTTTGAATCGCCCCGGCGCTTTTGCTGATACGAGTGAGCAACACCGGCAGCTCTTTGTTCAGGCTTTCGCTCATCTTTGCGAGGTTTTCGGCCGCCTTCGTCGCACTGATGACGCCGCGGTCAAGCTGTTCATTCCGATTCGCGATGGTCTTGGTCACCTCCGAGAGATCCCTGAGCATCTGTTTGAGCGCGGCCCGGTTTTCGTCGTCTAGGGCCGACGTCGCCTGTTGACTGAGCACATTGAGATTCGTGAGCAAGGTCGATAAGCCCTGATCCGACAGCAGGCGCGAAATGGCCATGTCCAATCGCCCGAACAGGGACGGTGCGGTTCTGATCACCGGGTAGTCCTCACCGCTTTCCACGGCGAGCGGTGGCGCGTCGCGGCTGCCGCCGTTTAAGTTCAAGGTCACCAGGCCCGTGAGCCCCTGCGTATTCAGGACCGCCACGGTATCGGTCTTAACCGGCGTGCCGCCCTCGATGTCCAGCGTGACCCGCACTTCTTCCGGATTGGCGGGGTTGAGGATGATCTCCTTAACTCGCCCCACGTCCACGCCGCGATATTTGACCGTTGAGTTCACGCTGAGCCCCGCGACCGATTCGCGCGTGTAGACGTAGTACCGCTCGTAGGCGCTCCGATAATCGGACTTGGCGAGCCAGAGGACGCCCCCGAGCAGCGCCAGACCGAACGCCACCACGAACGCGCCTACGAGGACGTAATTGACTTTTGGTTCCATGCGTGTTGCTCCGCGGCGGCCCGGCCGCGCGGCCCGTGAAAATA
>CAYUYE010000041.1:0-15354 GCA_964449255.1 uncultured Nitrospira sp.
AGGCGGCGCCGAGGAGCGCGGTCTTTTGGTTCATGATGACGCGGACGGGAATGGAGCTCATGAGGCGCTTGTATCGTCCCTTGTTGGTAAAGGCCCGCATAAACGTCCCGTCTTGTAGCTTGGTCAGCAGCTTTGGGGCGATGCCGCCTCCGAGATAGAGCCCGTCCAGCGCCATGACTTTTAAGGCCAGGTTGCCGGCTTCCGCGCCGTAGACGCCGGCGAAGATGTCGAGCGTTTGTTTGGCGATTTCGGCCTGCCCCGTCAACCCCGCCTCCGCAATGATGGCAGGCCCGTCACCGGCGCGAATTTTCTCGGCGAGCCAGGTCGGCTCATTTTTCTTGGTATCGCGGACGAACTCGTAAATCGCGTGGATGCCGGGTCCGGAGACAATGCGCTCGTAGCTGACGTGGAGATACTGTGCACGCAGGTGGCGGAGGAGGTCGATCTCCAGGTCGCTGTTGGGGGCGAAGTCGCAATGGCCGCCTTCCGACGAGAACGGGTGATAGCCGGTGCCGGTCCATATGAGCGCGGCCTCCCCGAGGCCTGTGCCGGCGGCGATCAAACCCAGACACCGTTTTGTTTTGGGCAGGTTTCCGGCGTTGAGGACCACCGTTTCGTCGGGCCGCAGGCGCAAGAGCCCGTAGGCGGTGGCCTCTAAATCATTTAAGAGTCGCACATGCGGAATGTCGAAGCGCGTGGCCAGATCGCTCCCCGACACGACCCACGGCAGATTGGTCGCCTGGCAACGGTTCTCGATGACCGGTCCGGCCACACCAAAACAAGCGGCCGTGATCGGCAGCGGGCCGGTGTCCTCCGGCGCCGGCTCCTTTTCACCCTCGCCCGGCGGGGTCTCAGGCGTCTCGCCCCCCGCGTCCGGTGGCGCAGGTGGCGTGAGAAATTCGGCCAGGACTTCTTCGAACGTCTTATAGTCGCTGCTGTAGAACGTCTGCGTGCGGATGGGGTCGACCCGGTGATCAGTCCAGTCATACAGCGCGAGATGGGTCTTCGTTCCGCCGATGTCTCCCGCGAGTATCATTCATTCCTCGTGATGCGGCACGCTGCGCCGGCTGACAGTCAGGGCGGCGGCTGCCGCCTCGTCAAGATACCACAAGAGCCGTCCCTCCGTGGGCTGGATTCTGGCGGCGGGGAGCATCGGCTGTCCGCCGCCTTCATCGAGAATTCGGTGCACCATTGCCGCTTTCTTGGCTCCGGTGACGAGGAAGGCGACCACCTTCGCACGATTGAGCAATGGATACGTCATGGTGACGCGTTGCGGCACGCCCGTCGGCGAGGAGCCGCTGACGACGAGGCGCGTGCGTTCCTCCAGGGCGGCGGTGCCGGGGAAGAGGGAGGCCGTGTGGCCGTCATCGCCGAGTCCCAGGAGCACCAGGTCGAACTGCGGCACGGTCGTGGGGTCGACGGTGAATTCTTGGCGAATGGCGGATTCGTAACGATGCGCGGCGTCCTCGTGAGGCTCTTCGCCATGCATCCGGGCGACCTGCGTATCCGGGATGCCCAGTGGATCGAACAGAGACGCCTTGGCCGTGGCGTAATTGCTCTCAGCGTGGCTCGGCGGTACGCAGCGCTCGTCTCCAAAGAAAAATCTGATGCGCGGCCACGCGATGCGCTGCGACCATTCCGGCCGGACCAATGTACGGTACAGGGCGCGAGGCGTGGAACCGCCGGATAGGACCAGGCGGAACTGGGCATGGCGCCGCAGCGTATCCTCTACCGTCCAGGCGAGGAAGTCCGCGACTTCATTGGCGAGCGACGTCTCGTCTTCGAGGACGTGGATTTCAGGCGGCCGACTCATCCAGGGCTACTTTGGGCGACGTCGTCGGGGGGCGGACTTCCGGCGCACGCGAGTCACGGGTTTTCGGGATTTCTGCTTGGGGCGTGGCGGTCCTGCACCGAGCCGCGCCAAGGCTGCCAGCGGGTTGGCGCCGAGGCGAACCTGCAACGCCGGTCGCCCATGGGTATGGAGCGATTGCAAGTCGCCGATCGCCTGGGCTTGGGCCAACGTGCCGAACGTGTACGACTGTCCGGGAATAGGCACGTCCGGCTTTGGCGCCTCGAGCAACTGCAGAAACAGTCCGCGCGCGGGGCCGCCTTTGTGGACCTGTCCGGTGGAATGCAAGTAGCGAGGTCCGTAGCCAGCGGTGGTGGCCACGCGGCCTTCCGTCATGAAGCGCTGACGGATGCGGCGGATCGCGCCATCCGCCTGCCGAGACGGCTGCATGTAGGCCAAGATCCCCACGTACGAGCCCTGGGTGCACTGTGCGAGGAGATCGGTCACGGCCTTCCGCGCATCGGCGGCCTCGACATGCGGGAGGTGGCCCGAGGCCTGCACCTCCTTTAGGATGCGGCCGGTGTTGTCCTTGCTCTCCTGGACATTGGGTTGATCGAAGGGGTGAATGCCAAGGACGTAGCCCGCGACCGCCGTGGCAAACTCCCAACGGAGAAACTCTGCTCCGAGGTCATAGCGATCCGTGAGCGACAACTCGACCACAGGGTGGCCAGCCTTGGCGAGTTGCCTGGCCTGTGTGTCGAGTGGGGTGTTCCGATCGCCTTTGAGTCGGAGATAGACGAACAGGCGGTCGTTGCCGTACACCGAAGGCAGCCCAGACGGTTCGTCAGCCACGGGCACCAGGCCGGTCCCTTCTTTACCGGTGCTCTCTGCCAGCAATTGTTCCGCCCAAATCCCATAGGAGCTGATCCCTGGTGACGTCATTAGTGTCACCTTGTCCCGCCCCTGACGGGCGAGGGTACCCAGGATGACTCCCAGATGGGCGGCGGGATTTTGCTCGATTGAGTCGTGCCGACAGGCCGTCGCCATGGCGTAGGCGCGTGCCATCAGCGTCTTCACGTCGATGCCGATGAGCGCGGCAGGAACCAGTCCGAAATACGACAAGACTGAATAACGCCCCCCGATATCGGCCGGATTGAGGAACGTGTGGCGAAAGCCCTTTCGCTGGGCCAGCTCGACGAGACTGGTGCCGGGATCGGTGATGGCCACGAACTGGCCGCCGCCCCGATTGCCTTTTGCGCTGCGGACGAGGGCTTCAAAGTGAGCGAACAGCGACATGACCTCGATGGTTCCGCCCGATTTGCTGGCGACCAGAAAGAGCGTGTTTTTGGGGGTGATGGCTTTTGTGACCGCGCGGACCGCGCCTGGCACCGTCGTATCGAGCACCCATAGTTTCGGACAGCCTTTCGCGGATCCGAACGTGAGGCGCAGCACCTCAGGGCCGAGACTGCTCCCGCCCATGCCAAGGAGGACGACGTCCCGATACCCGTCGCGGCGAACGGCAGTCGCAAAGTCAGTCATCTCGGCGAGGTTAATCGAGGGCTTCTCGACAAGCGTTAACCAGCCCAACCGATTGGAGATTTCTGTGGGATCGGATTTCCAGAGCGTGTGATCGCGCGCCCACAAGCGGGACACCACTCGATCGGTGGTCGCCCGTTGCAGCGCGGCCTGAACGTGGGAGGCTGAGGCGCCGAGTTGTGCGGATGTCGTGTGACCGCTCATGGGACGGACGCGAGTCGTGCTCCTGCACCGACGCGCGCCCATCTTAGGAAGTCATCGCGGAAAACGCAAATGGGAAGAAAGGCTGGTCTTGGGAGGGGCGCCGATTCGAGCGCTACTCGGCGGCGAACTCGGCGAGTTCCGGCAGGACGTTGGCGATCGGGTTGTCGAGCTCGAGGGCCCCGACGATCGTCACGGGCGTGCCGGATTCGACGTGTTTGAACAGGACGTCCATATGCCGGTTGTCCACCATCACTCCGCCGGTGCCGGAATCGAGACCCTTGTCATCCCGGCCGTGAATTTCGATGGTGGTGGGCTCACCTTCCTGCCCCAATGCAACCTTCGTCGTGCGTTCAATTCGATAGGCCCGGCGATCCTCGCCATTCGGATAATCGAGCAAGAAGGCGCGATAGAACTGCGTCTGATCAGGGCCACGCTTCTTCACGACGTGATAGTACCCTTCGGGGGTCGCGCCGTCACCCTGCGTATGCTTTTCCAGGATTCCGTCCACTCCTAGTTGAACCGGCTGTGTGGCCAGGAGCCTGCCGCTGCGATACAGCTTCAGCTCACGGGCGGCCTTGTTGACGATGATGGCGTGGGCTCGGGCGCGCCTCGACCATTCGACGGTGTGTTTCGCCATCCCCTGCCAGGCGTCGATCTTTTCCTCGTCCGCGTAGCGACTGAGTTCACGAGTGAGCTTGATGGTCTGGGCTCCGATCGCCTGCAGAGCCAAGCGGGCCTGCTCTTCAGCCCGGGGATAGCGCGCATGATCATAGAAGGTCCGGGCCTGATGGACCATGAGATCAGTTTCTACCAGCTGCTGTCCGACGATGGCCTGCCCCCCAAATTCATCGACGCGCTGTTTGAGCTTGTTGAGCCGCTCGGTTGCCAACGTGAGCGGCTCGTCGGCGGCCTTCCGCTGGGTTTCACGCCGTTCTTTGGTCAAGGAGAGTGTCTTGCGCGCCTGTTCGGCCAAGCGCGCCACTTCGGCCGCGACCCGGTTGGGTTCCCATGGCAACCGAATCAGGTCATCGTCCTCTTCGAGGCGCGCTTTCAACGCGACCCACTGCTGTACAAACTCGTTGTATTCGTCCGGGGCGAATTCCGCCCCACCGACATCGTGCAGCTCGCGGTTGATCGCCTCCACATCCTGCACGAGTTCCGGAGGGGCGGTCTGGAGGCAACCGCCCAGGCCGAGCGTGAGGACCGTGAGCAGCGGAAGCCATCGGTGGGCTGGACGGATCGGCCGCGTCTGTGACGAAGAAGATTGCACGGGTTCCTTAGTTCGTGGCGACTCGCATGCCCTGGCGTTCCCCGGCCCGAATCGCTACGGATTCGATGTGGGCCCCAAGCCGTTCGGCCTTTGCGTTGACCGCACGGGCTCTCGCTACGGCAGAGAGATAATCGTGGTGCGCCATGGCCTCCCGCGCCGCACCCATCAGTCGATCAAGCGTGTCCAGTTCTCGGGCGGCTGCCGCCGTGCCGATTCGTCCCGAGCGACTCGTGACCAAGCCTAACTGCTCGTGAGTCTGCCTGAGGGCCGCCTGAGCCTCATCCACTGTGGCGGCGGCTTCGGACTGCACCGCGGTCCGCCGTTGCGCTCCGAGAACCAGGGCTCGTTGTGTGTCCGCTTGAATCTGCTTCGCCAGCTGCCTGGGAGTGGCATAGTCGCGGATCAATCCCTGCGAGGCATCTTGCGTCTGGACCGCACGAATGAGCGTCAGCCGTTCTCCTGCCAGCTGGGTGAGTTCGCCGCGGATATAGGGCGCCAGTTCGCTGGATGTGGCATCAGCTACGGCCTGCTCCGCCGCAGTGATTTCGTCCGTGGGCCGTTCACTGCACGCCGGTGATGTGGCAAGCAAGGTGATTAGGCTCAGGCCGATGATCATCCGCCGAGTTGTTGGTGCCATTCGAATCATGAACGTCCGCCGTGTTCTTGAGATGAAGAGATGTCGGAGCATCTTCCATCTCCGTGCTGGCCGACCGAAGGAGGCTCCGAATAACTCCCCAGCAGCCTTCAACGGTTGGCGCGTGCTCGTTTCTTCTTCCCGCCCTTGTGTCGCTTCTTCTTGTTCTTTCCCTTCCGCGGACTCGATGATTCTGTTGACTGTTGTGGCGCGCGAGCCGGCTCATTGCCCACGCCGGCGGCCCCTGCCGGGGCCCCCATGCTCGATGGTGCGTTTTGAACTGGCGCCGTTTCTTGAGCCTCTGCAAGGGTCACATAGGTAAAGCATAGTCCCAGCAAGGCAGCTCCCAAACGAATTCCGATAAACCTGCTCCTCATGTTGTCCAAAGGATTCCCTCAACTGGTTAAGGCGCATTGCAGAAGACACATGATCCCATCGCTCATTAGTTGCAAAGGACACGCCATGCGAGGTGACCACAAGGCGTTGATAAATTGAGATGTTCTTCCGAGCATCTTTCTATCTTGTTGATTTTGCCTAGGAATCTGTGGCGCGATGGCCTGTCCTCGGACAAAAGTGCCTCAAGTTCCATTTCGCCATTCCGCGGTCAAATCATCTGATGGCTCAAGCAGTTATTGTACGACCAACCATCACTTCTCTCGGGCGATCGCGTTGACAGCATCCCACGTGAAACCTATAATCGCCGACTCAGTCGATCTTAGAAGGAGAACGCGATGTCGTTTACCTATCAGCAGCCGTCCAATCTGAAGCGAAAGCGCGAGCACGGATTCCGGAAACGCATGAGCACCAAAGGTGGGCGCAAGGTTCTGGCCCGCCGCCGAGCTAAAGGTCGGGCGCGGCTCAGCGTGTAGGTTTGTCCAACATCCCTTTCTGAGGGCGGTCTTTCCGCACCACTGTCCTATTTCTTCCCGCACCCGGTCTATACGTACGAGCGACAGGGGGCCAAGGGCATCGGGGATGTGATATTGGGAATCCCCAGGGTGGGGGTCCGCCCATCGGCAATGGGACAAGTTGTGTCCGGTGAGCCGAGATCAGCAGGGACTCGGCGACGGAATGGTAGACAGGGGACAGCGATTGTGAGGTGTGGATCCGACCGCGAGCTGTTTCTCCGCCGAAGTGAGGATATTGACCGCGCCAAACGCGTTGGCCGTCGCGTTCCCTCGCCGCAGTTCAATATGGTTGTGGCACCTGTAGAGTCTGGGCGGCTGAAGCTGGCGGTAGTCGTGGGCCGAAAATTCGGGCCAGCGACCATGCGGAATCGTGCCAAGCGGCGGATCCGCGAGTTGGCACGCGCGGTTGAAGCACGGTTGACTCCTCACTATCATGTCGTGATCTTTCCGAAGTCCCCGGTCCTCAAGATGCAGTTTTCGGAATTGGCGATGGTCTGGCATTCAATCCTAAGGCGTGAAGGGTTGCTTCGTGAGTAACGGTGTAGTCCGCTCTGTAGTTGTCGGACTGATCCGGCTGTATCAGTACCTGGTGTCTCCATGGCTCGGCCGGTGTTGCCGATTCGAGCCGACCTGCTCGCATTATGCGCTGGGGGCGATCCAATCCCACGGAGTCCTGCGTGGACTCGTCTTCGCCCTCATTCGCATGGGCAAATGTCATCCCTTCCATCCTGGCGGTGCGGATCCCGTTCCTAGCTCGCGCTGGTTGCCGGGCCCGTTCTTCAAAGAAGCCTCCTCCTCAGCGGATGTCTCCGGCCAGCAGAGAGGGGCGCGTTAACTCCGATGGATAACCGAGTGATCGCGTTCTTGGTGCTCTCTCTCTTGGTCATCCTTGGCTATGACTATCTGATGAAGGAATTGGGGTACCTGGGCTCCCCCACACCAGATGAGCAAGTCAGCGGAGCCAAGACCGATGTGCCGACGAGTCCAGCCATGCCGGCTGGCCCAACAAATGCGGCGCCCTCAGCGGCTACTCCCGCTGTCGCGCAGCAGGTGGCGGCTCCAACCCCCAGTGTTGCTGCGACGAGCCCGGCGGTGGCTGATCAGGGGGTGATGATCGAGTCGGACCTCCTACGAGCGGAACTGTCGAGTCGCGGCGGTGTGATCAAGTCATGGGAATTGAAGCGCTATCGCACACAGGTGGCCGATGGTGACCAACCGGTTCAACTGGTCTACAAGGCGGCGCAATTTCCAGGGCCCCTCGCGCTACGTGTGTCTGATGGGGCGGTGAGCAAGGAACTCCTGGAAGGGTTGTATCAGGTTGAGCAGGATACCATGCGCTTGGATGCCGCCCATCCGTCAGGTCGCGTGACGCTCCGCTACCGGAACGAGAAAAGCGGGGTGATGGTCGAAAAGCGACTGACGTTCCACCATGACAGTTACCTGGTCGACGTGGCCGTCGTGGTGCAGGGCATCACGGGGACGGTCGATGTGTCGCTGGGGACGAACTTCGGCATTACGGAATGGGGCGAGGGTTTCATCGGGTTGATCGGCCCCGCCTCGATGGTGGACGACAAGATCGAGAAGGATACGCCCTCGTTGGAAAGCGAGCGCGGCGGGGCTGTGAAATGGGCTGCATTACAGGACAAATATTTCATGAGCGTGTTGATCCCCCAGCAGGGGACGTCTGTGCTGGTGAAGAAAGAACTCGACAAGGTCGTGTCCACCCAGGTGCGTTTGGTGCAGCCGGCAGGCGGGGCGGCGCTCGCCCTGCAACTGTATGCCGGGCCCAAGGAATACGACACGCTCCGGGGGTTCAACATCGGGCTGGAAGATACCATCGATTTCGGCTGGTTTATTTACGGGAGTTGGGGGCTTGTGAAGATGGTCGCTAAGCCGTTGTTCTCGGTGATGCGCACCATCAATGAGGTGACTCACAACTACGGCATCACGATCATTCTGGTCACTGTCGCCCTGAAACTGATGTTCGCTCCGCTGCAATACAAGAGCTACAAGTCGATGAAAGACATGCAGGTCATCCAGCCGAAGGTGCAGGCCCTGCAGGAGAAGTATAAGGACGATCGCGACCGACTCAACAAAGAACTCATCAAACTGTACCGCGACCACAAGGTTAATCCCGTAGGCGGCTGCCTGCCGATGTTGTTACAGATGCCGGTGTTTGTGGCGTTGTTCAACATTCTGTACATGACAATCGATCTGCGACAGGCGCCGTTCTTTCTTTGGGTCAAGGATCTTTCCGTCCCCGATCCCTTCTATGTGCTGCCCATCATCATGGGCGCGACCATGGTCATCCAGCAGAAGATTACGCCGACCACCATGGATCCCACGCAGGCTAAGGTCATGCTGGTCCTGCCGGTCATGCTGACCTTTCTCTTCCTCACGTTTCCGGCAGGGTTGGTGCTGTATTGGTTGACCAACAACACCCTGACGATTCTGCAGCAGGTCGCGACCGACCGGTTCTTGTTCAAGAAACCTGAGTCCGCGGCCGGCTAGGCGCCGAAGGGACGGCTCGACCGGCGGCGAGTGCCAAACTCCTGCTACGTGTCATAGGTCCTCATGGGCGGAGCGCACGACGACACCATTTGCGCAATTGCCACGCCGAGCGGCGAAGGCGGCATCGGCATCGTCCGTCTGAGCGGGCCGCAGGCGATTGAGGTGGCCAATCGATTGGTTCGCCTCCGCCGAGGCGGAACTCTGTTCACGCTCCCGTCGCAAAAACTTCAGTTGGCAGACATCCTGGCCGCCACGGGGCCTTCTGGGCCGATGAACGGCAAGGGCCTCCCGGACATGGCTAGGGACTCGTCCAACCAGCCTCTTGATACGGGCCTGGTAGTCCTGATGCGTGCGCCGCATTCCTACACGGGAGAGGACGTGGTGGAGTTCCAGTGCCATAGCGGGCCCATGCTGTTACGGCGTCTCTGTGAGGGGCTGCTCGCGCAGGGGGCGAGACTGGCGGAGCCGGGCGAATTTACTAAACGGGCGTTTCTCAACGGACGCCTCGATTTGAGCCAGGCCGAAGGGGTGCTGGATACAATCCAGGCACGATCCGAGCAGAGCCTCCGGTTGGCGCACGAATTGATGCGCGGACGTTTATCGTCCGAGGTGCAGAGCATCAAAGAACGGCTGACAGGGCTACTGGCTCATCTAGAGGCGGGGATCGACTTTGTCGAGGATGATATCGCCTTTGTGACCTCGGAGGAGGTCCGCATGACGCTTGATGAGTCGTTCGCAGCGCTGACTCGATTGCTCAGATCGTGGGATGGAGGCCGCCTGATGCGTCAGGGCGCCAAGGTGGCGATCGTCGGCCGCCCGAACGTGGGGAAGTCGAGCGTACTCAATGCCCTCTTAGAGACGGAGCGCGCGATCGTGACGGCCATTCCCGGCACCACGAGGGATGTCTTGGAGGAATCGGTCACGATCGACGGCCTCGTGATCCGGCTTGTCGATACAGCCGGAATTCGCGAAAGCCTCGATCCGGTCGAACGGGAGGGTGTGCGTCGGTCGCATGAAGCGGCCGGCGATGCTGATCTCGTTGTAGTCATTGTCGACGGTTCCGAGTCTCTCTCTCAGGGGGATCGGGAGATCCTCTCCCTGACCAGAAATCAACGCAGGCTGGTGGCCATTAACAAGGTCGATCAACCCGAACGCCTGACGGCAGCAGAACTTCAGGAGTTTACGGCGGGGTTGCCTCAGACAGCGCCGCCGCGCCTGTCCGCGCTGACGGGCATGGGGCTCGAGGCCCTGCGCCGGGCGATTGTGCAGGCCTTGCCCGCTTCGCTTGAACCATCTGAGGGACCCGTGGTGACTCGGCTTCGGCATCGGGACGCAATTGCTCGGGCCTATGACGCACTTCATCATGCCAGGTGCTCGATCAATGAGAACCTCTCGGCGGAGTTCCTGGCGGTGGATCTCCGCGCGGGCATTCAGGCTCTGGGTGAGGTCACGGGTGAGGTGACCACCGACGACATTTTGGATCGGATCTTTTCCGAGTTCTGCATCGGGAAATAGGGACGGACGATGGCGCAACAAGTGGATGTAATTGTGGTCGGCGGCGGGCATGCCGGATGCGAGGCGGCATTGGCCGCGGCGCGGATGGGTGCGCGCACGCTCATGTTGACGATGGACACCGACACGATCGCCCAGATGTCTTGCAATCCGGCCATCGGCGGTATCGCCAAGGGACATCTGGTCAAGGAAATCGATGCCCTGGGCGGCGAGATGGCCCGCAATACGGACCGCGCGGGCATTCAATTTCGCATGATCAATACGAGCAAAGGGCCGGCCGTGCGTGCCTTGCGGGCGCAGTGCGACAAGGCGCTGTATCGACGCTACATGCGCGAGACCATTGCGGCCCAAGCGGGGCTGTCCATCCGCTCCGGGACCGTGGACCGGTTGGTGACGGCCGGAGGCCGTGTGGTGGGCGTGGTCGCGGACGACGGCGGGCGAATCGACGCGCGCGCCGTCATCATTACATCAGGTACATTCCTTAGGGGAATAATTCATATAGGCCTGAATCATTTTCCGGCGGGCAGAGCCGGAGAGGCTGCCGCCGAGCATCTGTCCGACTGCATGCGCGATCTGGGGTTCGAGCTGGGACGCCTGAAGACCGGCACCCCGCCGCGCCTGGATCGAGGCACCATTGAGTTCGATCGCATGCTGTTGCAACCGGGCGACGATCCCCCTCCACCATTTTCGTACCGGACCCACCGAATCGAGCAACCACAACGACCCTGTCATTTGACACACACGAATGCCATGACTCACCGCATCATTCAGGACAACCTTGATCGTTCGCCGCTCTACAGCGGTGTGATCGAATCGGTTGGACCTCGCTACTGCCCATCGATCGAAGATAAGGTCGTTCGATTTTCTCACAAAGAGCGCCACCAGATTTTTGTCGAACCAGAAGGATTGGATTCTAATTCGTTCTATCCCAACGGAATATCGACAAGCCTCCCCGTCGATGTTCAGGCTGCACTCCTGAAGACGATCCCGGGACTTGAACGGGCGAAAATGTTGAAGCCCGGCTATGCCATCGAGTACGACTATTTCCCTCCGCGCCAGTTACATCCGACCTTACAAACCAAGCTGGTTGCAGGCTTGTATCACGCGGGGCAGATCAACGGGACTTCAGGATATGAAGAGGCTGCTGCCCAGGGGTTGATGGCTGGTATCAACGCGGTGCTCGAAATTCGGGAAGAACCCCCGTTCGTACTCGATCGGGCCGAAGCCTATATCGGGGTGCTGATTGACGATCTCATTACCAAGGATGCCAACGAACCCTATCGTATGTTCACATCACGGGCGGAGTATCGTCTTATCCTCCGCCATGATAATGCCGACCTGCGGCTTACAGACCATGGGCGGAAATTGGGCTTGATCGACGACCAGAGTTATCAGCGATTTGATGAGAAGCGCCAGGCTATCTCGAGCGAGGTCGAGCGATTCGAGCAGACAAGGATCCCCTGGACTCCTGATGTGCGAGAGCGGCTGCGGGAATTTCAGATCGAGAGTGTCCTGCCGACTCAAACGCTCGCGCAGCTCTTGCGCCGTCCGGAGCTTTCATATCATCGCGTTTGTGTGTTGGCCGGGGTTCAGCCGCGTGAGTCCGTAGAGGTTGTCGATGCCATTGAAATGACAGTGAAATATGATGGGTATATTGCGCGCCAATTGAGACAAGTTGAGCGTTTTCGCCGCCTTGAAAAGAAAGCTATTCCGCAAGGGTTTGACTACGAGAAGGTGGCCGGATTTTCTAGTGAGGTGCGAGAAAAGTTGAAGCGCGTGAGGCCTTCTTCCATCGGCCAAGCTTCCCGCATCTCCGGTGTGACTCCCGCTGCCATTTCGCTCCTTCTAGTTGCGCTAGAAAAACATCGCCGATCTGATCCAGACCAGACCAACGGACAGAGCTTGCTCACTTCAGCCTGACCTCTCCAGGAATGCTCGCCAGGGGTTTGCCCTCTTCGCGGAAAAAGTTGGCCGTCTGGATGTCCGCCCTTGACCCGTTCAATCGAATCGCGTAGATGTTCCACGTGGAACATTATGGTGAGCTCGTCCTCCGCGAGCTAGAGCCACATCTCAAAACACTTGGCATCTCTCTCAGGCCTGATCAACAGGAGCAGCTGGCACTCTACGCGTTGGAGCTTGATCGTTGGAACCAGAAAATCAACTTGACGGCCCTCACAACTACGCGGGAGGTTGCCATTAAGCATTTTCTCGACTCTCTGTACGGGGCAAGAGCATTCAGTGAGTCTCCGCAAAAAGGGAAAATGCTAGATGTTGGGAGCGGCGCTGGACTTCCTGGGATTCCACTGAAGATAGTTTTCCCCGATTTGTCAGTATATCTATTGGAAAAAGTTAAGAAAAAGGCTTCATTTCTGATGAGCCTCATTGGCAAACTCAGACTGGAAGACGCCTTTGTACTTGATAAGAGCTTAGAAGAGCTGACGAAACACCGCCTGTTTCATGAGTTCTTCGACTGCATCACAATAAGAGCCGTGAAAACAGAACCGTACTATGACATTTTGACAAGCTTCCTCGTTCAGGGAGGGCGAATCCTTCTCTACCGTTCGGGGCCTTTCGAAGAAAGTATCGGATGTAAAGGTCTAGAGCTATCCAGCGATGTTTCCTATTCACTGCCGTTCGGCTATGGGGTGCGGCATCTGTCAGTGCTTAAGAAATGCTGAAACTTAGAGGTGTTCCTAGTCTTGTTCCACGTGGAACATCGTTCAGGAGAAGCTAGAGTCATCGGTGTGAATTGGATCCTATGACCAAGATCATCGCAATAGCCAATCAGAAAGGAGGCGTTGGAAAAACAACGACTTCCATTAATATCGCTGCGTCACTGGCCATCAATGGTCGAACGGCGCTTCTTGTAGATATTGATCCTCAGGGCAATGCGAGCAGCGGTCTTGGAGTGCAAACAAAGGACTTGGCCGTCTCAATATACGAATGCCTGATCAAGGGGGTGCCTGCCGAACAGGCGCTGGTCAAGACGAGCCTCGAACACCTGAGTGTGTTGCCGGCTACGGCAGACCTCGCCGGAGCGGAGATTGAGCTCATCCAGGTTGAGTCCAGAGAGATGGCGCTGAAGCGGGTCATCGATCCGATTGCCGATCGTTTTGAATATATCCTGTTGGATTGTCCACCAGCCTTTGGGTTGCTCACCATCAATGCCTTGGCGCTTGCTTCATCCGTGCTGATCCCCATGCAATGTGAATACTACGCCATGGAAGGTCTGGGTCGGCTGATGGCCAATGTGGATCGAGTCCGCCGTTCGCTCAATCCAAGTCTTGAGCTTGAAGGGATTGTTTTGACGATGTTCGATGGTCGAAATTCTCTCTCCCGACAGGTGGCGGAAGAGGTTCGTGCGCATTTTGGAGAGAAGGTCTTCAAATCCGTGATTCCTCGAAATGTAACCCTAGCGGAAGCGCCTAGTTACGGTCGTCCGGCGGTATTGTACAATGCGGGCTCGGCCGGCGCCCAAGCATACATCGAAATGACAAAGGAGTTGATGCGAGATGGAAAAGAAAGCGTTGGGTAGAGGGCTCGACGCGCTTTTGCCTGGAGCGGCGTCTGCAAAGCCAGTGGGGGAGCGGACAACGGGACTGCTGGAGCTGGAGCTCGATCACATCATCCCGAACAAGTATCAGCCCCGTCATGATTTCCCAGAGGCGGCTCTTCAGGAGTTGAGCGAATCGATCAAGCTGAACGGGATACTCCAGCCGATCGTCGTGCGACGCAAGGGCGACGGGCTGTACGAGCTCATCGCGGGGGAGCGCCGCTGGCGGGCCGCGCAGCGGGCGGGTCTGCAGAAGATCGCGGCATACGTAAGGAATTGTACTGATGACGAGGCGATCGTGCTCGCCTTGGTTGAGAACATTCAGCGGAATGATCTGAATCCTGTCGATACGGCGCGGGCCTACCAGCGCATGATGAACGAGTTTGCGCTGACGCAGGACGACATTGCCCATCGTGTGGGTCGCGAGCGCTCATCGGTCGCCAACCAGGTGCGGCTTTTGAACTTGCCCGAAGAGGTGCAACAACTTGTTGCCAGCGGCATACTCTCCACGGGGCATGCCAAGGTGCTGCTCGGTCTCGTCAACGCCGACGCGCAAGTACGCCTGGCCCGAGAGATCGTCAGTAAGCAAGCGTCCGTTCGGGAAGCGGAGAAGATGTTGCAGGAACAGCGGCCCGCACGGCGGACGAAGCGGGCGAAGCCCCCATCAGTTTTTCAGGAGGTGGAGGGCCGCTTGCAGAAACGGCTGGGGACGAAGGTGACGATTGAGAAGGCCGGCGACGGAGGCCGCATCGTCCTCCATTACTATTCCGCGCAGGAACAAGAACGATTGTTGGATATCTTGCTGGCCTAGGGTGGATTCGTATGGCAGGCGCCTGCTGGGGCAACGGCGCGTGGCGGGTGCTCGTCGAATCTTTGCTTTTTTCTGGTGATCGTAAAACGGTTTGTTATACTTCAACGGAGGTGAGGTATGTGGAACAAAGAGAAGACGGAGATCAAACGGACAACCGCTGCAGGAGAAGAAGCGGCGTCGACCAACGGACAAGGCGCCAGCCTTGACGGGGCCGCCGAAATGGATGGGATCAACGCGTTCGTCGGAAAAGGCGTCTCTTTCAAAGGCGTCATTTCCTACCACGGAACGGTGAGGATCGACGGGACTCTCGATGGAGAAATCCACACCGAGGGCACCTTACTGGTGGGGGAAGAAGCGGTCCTGAACGCCAAGGTGACCGCAGGGACGATCGTGTGCAAGGGGCAGATTACTGGGGATATTGTCGCGCGAGAAAAGGTTACGCTTCGCGCTCCGGCCGTGATCAATGCCGGTGTGGAAACGCCGATGATGTCCATGGAGGACGGCGTCGTGTTTAATGGGACGATTGAGATGGCGCGGAAGTCCAGCGCCACCAATCATCTTAAGGCGGCGGCGCTCAACGTGACCGCAGAAGCCCTTCTCGGCGACCGGAAATAGGAAACGGGTGC
>CAYUYE010000042.1:0-14683 GCA_964449255.1 uncultured Nitrospira sp.
GTTGCGGATGCTCAAAGGCGTTGGAAGCCTTCACGACCTCCTTGCTCTGAGGATCGACATAGTAATGCCCTTGCGCAGGTCCGCTCAGGCCATAGGCGTAGTGAAGCCCGGTATTGAACCATTGGGGCGAGTTCGGCGCCGCCATCTGCTGGGCCAGCATGTAGCAAAGTTCATCGTGAAACGCCGATGCGTCCTCTTCCGTCTTGAAGTAGTGATGGCGCTTGCCCCAGAAGGTCCAGCAACCGGCGAGTCGTTCGAAGACCTGCCGCGCGTCGCGCTCAGGACCCGTCACCTGTTTGCCATCCGAGGCCCCCACTGGTTGACCGTTTGCGTCGAGTTGGGGGACGCCGGCCTTTCGAAAATACTTTTGGGCCAGAATGTCGATGGCCAATTGGCTCCAGTGTTCGGGCACCTGAAGATCGTCGACCTTGAAGACGACCGATCCGTCCGGATTGCGGATTTCGGAGGATCGTTTGGCGAAAGGAATGCGGGCATAGGCGCCCTGGTCCCGACTCGTGAACCGGCGTTCAATTCTCACGGCTTACCCTCCTTGGAGGTCACCCGTTGCGGTGAAGGTTGGACGGTTTTTTTGAGGAGCGGAAGCGACTACTTTAGGTTACGGTATGGATCGTTGCTTCACAGCGAGAAGTTTGTTGGCATCTACATATAGCGATTCAGACTTTTTGTCAACACTAAATGTGGTAGGTTTGCTGTGGATGCAAGGGATAGCCTGTGAATAGCGTCCGGTGAACGACGTGTAACCCTTTCCGTCGATTTTAGTCAAGTTATTCACAGGTCAGGAGGACGAAAAACGGGGGCATTTTCCATGGTAGGTACGAAAAATCGTCTGATCGATGGGCAAGATTATTCCCTACTCGACTCCACGAGGGGGAACAACTCACGATTCGATCCCCAGGCATGAGCATGCGGAGGTCCTGATCGGCCCTGGAGGAGAGACGTACCCCAGCGCACTTCGCGCGTCTCGTGGGCGCATGGACTTAGAAAATGAGCCCCGCAGGAATCGGGCAATGAACAGGTGGATGGGATGAGGGGCTGCTCCTTCCGGAATTGACAATGCGCCGACGCCTCAGTAGCCTACGCGCGCTCGCCGCCATAGCGGCGGCGCGGCGGTCATCGTTTCGCGTGGGAGGTTTGGAATGTACGTCTGGAGCAAGCGATTGGTAGGAGTGTTGCTGGGCCTTTTTCTCACACTCCTGGTCGTGTTCCTGATCCAAGGGCCTGCGGAAACCACCAGTGGGCTTAAGATTCACACGACCCGCTGGATGTCCCTGAACTACTTCGGACTGGTCGTGTGGGTCTTCGTGTGGATGATCGACCAGGCTCGGGTGCGCGGACAGAACGCCCTGTTGTGGCTCGTCCCCTTCTTGTTTGCGCCGCTTCCCGTGCTGATGCTCTACATTCTCTTCCTCCAGCGACGCATGAGATAGGTTAGATCCTGCCAAAAATAATGAGGAGTGAGCGGAGCTCCCCGGCTTTTCCGAGCGGGGACACGACCAGGCCTGCCAGAACCGGCGGCTCCTCCAGCGGAGCCGTCTTCCTCTCGCCACCGGAGAAACGTCTTCGACTGAGCCTGTTCTCAATTCGCTTGCGAATGCCGGGCGCTCGCAGTGCCACGGCCATGCCCGAAGAGACACCTCCAGTGGACTGATCAATAATGTGAGGAATCCAAGACGTTTATCCGGCAGCGTCAATGAAGAAGGGCTTCGCCCGATGGGCCGCCGGCTCACGGCCGTCGTGGTACCGATCAGTTGGAACTTGGGTTTAGTCGCCCAGCTCGCGGGCCATGGCACGCTGGGTGGGGGTTTGGCTCACTTCCGCATCGTCAATGGCGCGACGAAGATAACGTACCAGTGCGAGGCCAGGCAGCGCGGCTAGAAACGTGACGACGAAATACGCGCCCCAACCGATGGCTTCCACCAGATCCGCGGACGGTCGTCCCAGCAGCACACGGCCTAACGCCTCCACCGACGACAAGAGGGCAAACTGCGTGGCTGTGTACTTGGTGTGGCAGAGCGCCATGACCAGGGCGACAAAAGCCGCCGTGCCCATCCCACCCGTCAAGTTCTCTGCGGCGACGGCGAACACCAGAAACGGATAACTTTTCCCAGCCCAGGCTAGCAGGAGAAACGTCAGATTCGAGAAGGCCTGGAACAGGCCGAACACCAGGAGCGATCGGTAGAGACCCCAGCGGGTCATCCCCAAACCGCCGATGAGTGCACCGAGCAGGGTGAGCCCGATGCCCAATCCTTTCATCGCCCCCACATCGGTGGCCGTGAAGCCGACGCCCTTGATGAAGAAGGCGGTCAGCAGCGCGCCGGCAAAGGCGTCACCGAGTTTATAGAGTGCAATGAGCAGCAGCCACATCCATCCGACTGGCCGCGAAAAGAATTCCTGGAGCGGGCCAAGCACGGCTTCCGCCATGGATGCCGGGGCCGCATGCGAGAGAGGGGGATCCGGCGCGGAGAGAATGGCGGCGACACCAATCAACATCAGGCCCGCCATGGCGAGATACGTCTGCGGCCACCCGACTCGGTCGGCCAGCATGAGGGCGGCGGATCCCGCAATCAGGAGTGCCAGCCGGTACCCGTTGACCCAAATCGCCGCGCCGAATCCCCGCTCCGACGGCTGCAACGTCTCGGTCCGGTAGGCGTCGAAGACGATATCCTGCGACGCGGAAGTAAACGCCACCAACAAGGCCGCCGCGCCCAACAGCCAGGGCCATTGCGCCGGATCGATCAGGGCCATGGCTACCACGCCGACCATCAGCGACAGCTGCGTGATCAACATCCACCCGCGCCGGCGACCAAGGAAATCGGGCACGAAGCGGTCCATGAAAGGCGCCCAAAGGAATTTGAGCGTATAGGGCAGCCCCACCAGCGTGAAGATCCCGATCGTCTTGAGGTCCACGCCGGCCACCGACAACCAGGCCTGCAACGTCCCCGTTGTCAGCGCCAATGGCAAGCCGGAGGCAAAGCCCAAGGGCAGCATCAGGCCGATGCGGCGATTGGCAAGTGCTCTCAGCATGGATTCAGGAGACTCGGAGGCGGTCCAGGCGGCATGACAGGAGTTCTAACACAGAGCGCCAGGTGGCGCATCGAAATGCGCACTTCCGCAGTGCGAGGCCGACGCACACCGGCCGAACGTATGATGGTGTGAAGACGAGTGCTTAGCAGGCTTGCCCATTGAACAAGCACGGCTTATAGCGAGTGAGATCGAACTCGACGTTTTCTTGATAGACGCGTTCATTCCCGTTTACCCCGTCCATCTCGGGGTCGTTCCACATCGTGTGGTTCCACCAATAGAACAGGGGGTGCTGCTCGGTATAGTAGACGGGGTTGCCGTAATTGCTGCGGCTGTAATCCTGAACCGAACGGCCGGTGATGTAATCCACCTCACCGTTGCCCTTCAAGGAATAGAGCAGGATAAACAAGCGCGCCTCATGGTCGTACAACTCGTCGATGCGGACGTCGTAGTCCGGCTCGACGGGCAAGGCGCTGTAGGACTGCGCGGCGTGGGACGTAAAGGCTGAGGCAACCAACGCAAAGGCCAGCAGACACGAGCGGAGTCTCAGCATCCGTTTCCCTCCTCCGTCGACGGACCGGCCCCGTCACTCTATCGGCTGAGAAGGGCGCTGTCAATTATGAGGGCGCTCGTCGACCTGGTAGACCGTGCAATTTTCGCTTATTCCCATCCCCCTTGCAGCTCGGATTGCTGATCGTCGCAGCTTGCCGCTTCATAAAAACGTACCCTATAATGCGCAGGCTCACAATGGAACCCGCGATGCCCCGTGCCTCCCTCCATACGCTCGGCTGCCGACTCAGCCAAGCGGAGACGTCGATCCTGGCCGATGCGCTTCGGCGGAAAGGCTACCGGATCGTGCCGTACGGAGCCGAGACCGACTTGTTTGTGCTCAACACCTGTTCTGTCACGGAACATGCCGAAAAAGACTGCCGGTACGCGATCCGCAAGACGCTGCGGCATTCGCCGAAGGCCTTCGTTGCGGTCACGGGGTGCTACGCGCAAACCGGCGTCGAGCGCCTGCAGCAAACGCCGGGGATCGATCTCCTGGTCGGCACACAATTCAAGATGCAGCTGCCCGAGTATGTGCCGGCTCCCGATGGATTGCGCAAGCGGCCGGCTCCTGACGTGCGATACAGCAAAGCGATCGACCGGGAAGACTTCACACTGCCCGGCACCGCCTATGCCGATTCGACGCGCGCCTTGCTCAAGATCCAAGACGGCTGCAATTTCATGTGCAGCTTTTGCCTCATCCCGTTTGCCAGAGGCCGGGAACGAAGCCGGATCATGGACGACTTGCTCCGTGAAGCCGACGAGCTGGTCGCCAGGGGGTACCGAGAGATCGTCCTGACTGGCGTGAACATCGGCCGGTACGAAACAGGTGGTGCGACGCTCCTGGATGTCATCAAGCGATTGGAAGGCATCCGCGATCTCGCGCGGATCAGAATTTCTTCGATCGAACCGACGACCGTGACCGACGAATTGCTCGAGTATATGAGCGGCCCTTCTAAGTTATGCCCCTACCTGCACATCCCCCTTCAGAGCGGCAGCAACCGGGTTCTGGAGGCGATGAACCGCCGTTATACGGTCGCTGACTATCACCGCCTGGTTCAACGAGCGGTTGGACTTGTCCCGAACCTCGGCCTCGGCACCGACGTGATGGTGGGGTTTCCCGGAGAGGATATGGTCGCGTTCAATGAAACCGTCATGTTGCTGGAAGGCCTCCCATTTTCCTACGCGCATGTCTTCAGCTACTCGGCCCGCCCCGGAACCGCGGCCCTCAGGCTCGAGCCAACGGTCCCACCGTCTGAAATCTCCGCCCGGAGTAAGGTGCTGGCAAAGTTATCGGCCGGAAAAGCAGCGGCATTTCACCGCCGCTTCCTCGGAGCCACATTGCCGGTTTTATTTGAACGCGGCGAGAACGGTGGCCTTCGAAGCGGCACCACGGGCAATTTCCTGCGTGTGGCTGTGCCGGCCCACGAGGTCGACGCCAATCAGCTTTGCGATGTCCTGATCACCGGCACGGCGGGGCCCCAGGCTCTGGGCATGCTGGCCCCCCAGTCGCACCCTCCACACACCCTGGCTGTGCTCCTATGACCGCTCCACGCGTCCATATCGAAACGTTCGGCTGTCAGATGAACGAATATGACAGCGAGCTGGTCCGCGCACTGCTGAAGAAAGAGGGATTCACCATGACCCCGGCGCAGGAGGGCGCCGATGTCGTGCTGGTGAATACCTGCGCGGTCCGGGAGAACGCCCACGAGAAAGTCTACAAACTGCTGACCGAACTCCGCGCGATGCGGCGACTCCGTCCCTTGGTGGTCGGCGTGTTGGGATGTATGGCTCAAAACCTCAAGGCGGAACTCACCAGGGAGGAGCCAGTCGTCGATCTCGTGGTCGGTCCCGACAGCTACCGACAGTTGCCCCTGCTCCTCACGCAAGCGCTTGACGAGCAGGATCAAGGTGCCGGCGCCAAACGTCTGGCCGTCGATCTGTCGGAATATGAGACGTACGACGACATCCTGCCCGATCGCGAGCCGGGCGTGAACGCGTGGATCGCGATCATGCGCGGCTGCGATAACTTCTGCACGTTTTGCGTGGTTCCCTATACCCGCGGGCGCGAGCGTTCGCGGGACCCCGAAGGGGTCTTGCGGGAAACTCGCGAGCTGGTGCAGCAGGGCTATAAACAGGTCTCGCTCCTGGGGCAAAACGTGAACTCTTACCGTCACGCCGACTGGGATTTTGCACGATTGATCACGGCCGTGGCGGACGTGCCGGGCATTGAGCGGGTCCGGTTTACCTCCCCCCATCCCAAGGATTTTCCGATGGCGTTGTTGGAAGCCATCGCGCATCACCCGAAGATCTCCAAACACATCCACCTGCCGGTGCAATCCGGGAACGACCGCATTCTCCACATGATGGATCGCACGTATACGCGGCGGGACTATTTGGACCTGGTCGACACGATTCACAAAACGAGCTCCGACATCTATCTCACCACCGACGTCATTTGCGGGTTTTGTTCTGAGACGGAAGAGGAATTTCAGGACACCTACCGATTGATTGAGCAGGTGCGCTTTCACTTGGCGTACATCTTCAAGTACTCAGAACGGAAAAACACGATCGCCGCCCGAAAGTACCAGGATGATGTCCCTGAGCCGGTCAAGATCGACCGCGTCTCCCGTTTGGTCGACCTGCAAAAACGCATGGCTCATACCCTCAATCAGGCCCGTGTCGGTCAAACCGTGGAGGTCTTGGTTGAAGGGGAAAGCAAACGTTCCGCCGCCCAATGGATGGGAAAGACCAACGACATCCTCACCGTAGTCTGGGAGAAGGCCCCGCAGGACGGCATCGCACCAGGCGCCCTCGTGAGGATCAAAGTCGACTCTGCTTCGGTCACAACCCTCTTCGGACATCCGCTCTAGCTTAACCTCGTTGGTCTCCCCGACCCAGTTCGAATCAGACCAGTGCACAATTTTTGCCCCTTGCTGTACAGGTTTTGCCCTTCAGATCAATCGATACGCCCTCTTCTATCTTCGGTAGAGCCCATCCGTCTCCCTCCTCGGTTCAGAAGACCCGGCCCACAGTGGCTTGATCACGGAGCCACAGCAATATAAATCAACTCATGTTTACAATGACTTACGATTACTATCTCGCCTATTAGACAAGAATCTTCTCGCTGTCGAACAAAAGCCATGTTCCTCCCCAGCCTGGGATGGATCCCGCTGAAAACGGGCGGGTATCCGGCGATTTGAATAGGCATATGGATTGCTTGTGCTTTTGGTAGGTAGCAATGACGGTCGGCCGAAGGTGGCCGAGGTACTCACCCTCAGATGGAATGAGACACTGACCATGAGCTTCGAAACGATTATCTCGGTTGGCCTGCTCGGATGGATGACGATGGGGTTCATCCTCATGGGCCTAGGCATTTGGTAGTTCTTCAACCCGTCCTTCGCACCGCACCCGCGCATCTCAGGTTCTTAGTTACGACCTGACCACCCTCAGCCCAGGAGTTCACCATGGGAGCTGTCGCGTCCGGCACCAACCCCTTTCGTTTTCCTCGCGTTGTCGTTGCCAGCGCCCTCCTCGGACTGCTGCCGGGCTGCACGGCCTTTCATACCCAAACGACAGTGACCAACGACGAGCGCGTCTCCGTAGCCTTGCAGGAGGTGATCGATTGGTCGTTCGAGGCCTCACACCCCGCCACGATCGGTGCGCCAGTACTCGCCAAGGTCTTGCAAGGGGTTCGTATCGGAGCCGAGACCAAAGTCGCCGCGTACTCTGCTGAGGACATCGACTATCTGGCCCCGATTCTTGCCGGCTCGCTGGCCAAGGCGAAGCGTGAACAGTTGGTGGCGTTTCATCTGAAGAAGCAGGGAGATGGCAACTCGGCAGCGGGGGGCGGCACCGTCTATGTGAAGGGCCCGGCCATTTACGTGACTCCGCTTCCGGCGCGTGGCTCGAACGTCTCGCGCTTTGCCGCGGAGGTCGGTTTTGAACCACAGGGCATGGCGCAGGGTGTGAAGGCGACGACTGAGGCGGGGCTGGGCGAGAACCGTCTCACCAGCTTGATCGTCGACCATTGGTCTTTGGCGAAGGCTCCGACCTCTGCCCCCGTGACAGTCGCAGTACCGGCACCGGCCCTGTCGAATAGTCAGGCTCCCGCGCAGGATTATGCGGCAAAGGTTCCTGCCCGAGCGCCTGAGAAGAACCCCATGGTCGCGCTTCCAGCCGTGGCCCCCGCCACTGCATCGGCTCAGCGCCAACCGGATGCGCCGGCCAAGACCTCAGCTCCGGCACGAGCGCCCGTGATTGGCTCCAAGAGCCTCGCCCCTGCGAAGGCGGCTGTCGAGGCCCCCAAAGCGTCCACTCGTAACAAGGCCGTAGTTCAGCCGGCAAAAAAGAGCCTGCCGGCTACTGGACAGCCTCACGAGCACCAGGCGCTCTTAGAGTTGCTCAAGAAGGCGCCGGACCAGGCCGACGCACTGACCGACAAGTAGGCTGTCTACGGAGTCTCGACCAGCTCTGCGTGCAGCAAGACAACTTCTCGTGAGAGTGGCGCCCGAAACGTCATTCTGGAGTAGCACGCATAGGTGACATAGGTGTCGTGTAGACAGTACAGGGCGATCTCCTTGCTCTCCCCTCGCTCCCACATCGATTGGACCTGAGCACCGCTTCCTGACTTGGTTTCGACCCCCAAGACCCTCGCCAGCGTGTCCAGTTTGACCCATCCGCGATTGTCCCAGTTGCTCCACACGGCCATCGTGTCATAGACCGGCTCGGTTCGAAACTTAGCCAGGTTGATGTCGAACGGGGGTCTAACCTGATGAATGACCGATCGCTTCTTGATAAAGGGTAAATCGAACCCCAGGCCGTTGTGCGTGATCCACAGACCCGGCCGCTCCTTCCCCATGCGCGTCCAAAACCGCTGCAGGAGTTCCTTCTCGTTCGGTCCGTACCACGAAGCCGCGCCCCGTGGCTCCAAATCGTCGCTGAGGAAGATTGCACCGATGCAGACGATCCGACTGTACGTGCCGTCGAACGCAGACTTGGCGTACAACTCGTCCTCGCTCTGCCGTTTAGCGTCGGCGTCGGCCTGTTCGAACAGATCGGAGGCCGGGACGAGTTGATCCTGTAACGTCACGCCGGCAAGCCTGGCCCATTCGGCGCGGGAAATCTGCACCGTCTCGATGTCGACCACGACCTTCACGATGTCACCTCATTCTCTTCTCTCAAGCGGGCGATCACGGGTTGATCGGCCTCCGGAAAGGCATACCGCGCGAACTCCGAAATCCCGATCCATTCCACGACGCCCGGCACCGCGGGCCTGACCATCCCCTTTTCCAACCGACAGCGAAAAAAATGCAGTTCGACGGACTTCTCCGGATAGTCATGACGGACGGAGCAAAAGTGAACGACCTCATCAACCCGCACGGATAATTCCTCCCACAACTCACGATGTAAGCAGGCCTCCAAGGTCTCACCCGCTTCACATTTCCCCCCGGGGAATTCCCACAAACCGGCCAGATGTCCGCCCGCCGGCCGCCTTGCTATGAGATAGTGCCCTTCGTGGATGACGATTCCAGCGGCCACTTGGATGATGGTCTGTGCTCCGACGTCAGGA
Organism: uncultured Nitrospira sp.; assembly: GCA_964449255.1. Taxonomy (GTDB): domain Bacteria; phylum Nitrospirota; class Nitrospiria; order Nitrospirales; family Nitrospiraceae; genus BQWY01. The sequence continues at coordinate 9,164 of CAYUYE010000042.1, forward strand.
TGGCTCATCGCGCGTTGGCATCAAACGGATAGGTCTTGCAGAAACTCTTCATGGGACATAACAAACAATAGGGATCGCGGGCGGTGCAGACCGTGGCCCCGAAATCCATGAGGGCTTGATTGAAGTCATACCCCTGCCCCCGAGGGATCAGGGCTTCGGACAGGGTCCAGAGGGCGGCCTTCTGGGCCTTGGGATCGCCTTCGGCGATGAACACCCGGTGGAGCACTCGAATGACGTTCGTGTCGAGAATCGCGGCGTCTTCATTAAACGCAAACGAACGAATGGCGCCTGCCGTGTACCGCCCGATCCCTTTGAACGACAGCAATTCGTCCGCATCGCTCGGAAGCTGTCCTCCGTATCGCTCAACCGTTTCACACGCGATACTGTGCAGCCGATGGGGGCGGATGTTGTATCCCAGCGGATACCACGTGCGCCGGACGTCTTCGACCGGAGCACGGGCCAGCGCCTGAAAATCAGGATAGCGGTCGAGAAACTCGTGATACTTGGGGATGACCCGATCCACCTGCGTTTGCTGCAACATCACTTCGGAGACAAGGATCTTGTATGGATCGGAGGTCTTGCGCCAGGGTAAATCCCTTCCAAACTCTCGGTACCATTTCAACAGACGTGAGGCGAAGCGGCGTTTAGCGGGAGGGGGCAACTGCATGGCCGTCCCTTTCCGCGTTCGGCGGATGCGGCGAGGTTTGGTTCGTGGAGTGGATCGTGCGCGGGGCATAGGTCTTGGCCGGCCATTCTAGAAATGGGCGGCCGCAAAATCAAACGTCGGCGACACCTGAGGCGGGTTTGGACGAGGGGAAATGTTGATTTGAAGGTGGATCGTGCCTATTCTGCGGTACAATAGAATTGGCCACGTGTCCGTGATTGAGCCACGGAATGCCTTGAGGACGGTCACCCGCGCTCGAGATCGTCGACAAACACTGGAAATCGTCCTTGGGGCTTGTCCTGGACGAATTGACGAAGGATCCGTGTGATCACGGGAAACGCCAGGTCCTCCCAAGGGATCTTGTCCTGATCGAACAAATCGACCGAGAGGCTTTCGGCCCCAGGAGAGAACGTGGGGCTCGAGAGCTCTGCGCGAAACACCATATACACCTGGCTGATGTGCGGCATGCTGACAACTGCGTACAAATGGCATTCCTCAACCGCGGCGTTCGCCTCCTCCAGGGTTTCTCGCCTGGCCGCTTGCTCGGCACCCTCCCCCATTTCCATAAACCCGGCGGGGAAAGTCCAAAAACCTAATCGCGGCTCAATCGCGCGTCGGCACAGCAGGAGCCGTCCTTCCCAAAAGGGGATGCACCCGGCGACGATCTTCGGATTTTCATAGTGAATTGCGTCGCACCGGTCGCAGACAAACCGCGGCAAGGTATCTCCGGCGGGAACCCTCCTCACGAGGGACGCGGCGCAGTGAGGGCAGAAACGCATAGGGCTAGTGACTCGCAGCGGGAGCAAGGTGGCGCGACCATCATTCCATAACATAGACCTGCGGTCGGTTGCATCCTGTCTACTCACCGTTTTCCTGGTGGGCGCCCTGCTATCCTGCCGTTCCGAGCTGCCGTCGCTGCCGGTCGGGCCGATCGAGCCGGTGCTTCCCCCTGGATTGCGCGTCGATCCGGTGGTGAGCCGCCTCTCCCGCCAGGTCATGCCGTTGATGGAAGCCAACGTTGGGGCGCAGCAGAAAGCCACGCTTCTGGCGCTCTCCGGAGCCCGCACGTTTTCCGCTGTTGGTAAACGCCCCGATTCAGTGGACGCCTTGCTCGATCCTTGGCCGGGCTTGAATCAATTGGAGGCACATGGATTGCTCGTCGGGGCCCTCTCCAAACACGGGACGGAGGGGTTAGACGACCTGCTGCTGACGCTCGAACAGTATCGCATCAAACCAAGCCATGCGAGCCCGACCTTCACGTTCGCCTCAGGCAAAGCCAGGAATACAAAAGACAAGAATCCGATGGATCTGTTGGCCACCGGGCTGGAACAGGTGAAACAACTAACTGAACACGCCACTCGCCGTCTCTCAGCCGAGGACAAGCAGTTCCTCTTCGACCATGCGGCACGGATCATCGACGAGTATCGTCCTCAGTCCGCCGATCCAAACAGCCAGACCCGGTTTGCCCTGTATACGAATCGCCGGTACATCCAGCTCATTCAGGAGTTCGTGGACTACGACACACTCGTGTCGGCGGCACAGTTGGCCACCAAACTCGCCAACGTCGAGTTACTGCGCGACTTAACGGAGTCGCTGCGCACCGTTCCGAAAGTCAAGAAACCCGTCGAGGGGGTCAAAGGCGACATCCTCGCCGTTCGAGAAACGGCGGCCGGTCTGATCGTGATCGGCGGTCCCGGCGCCAACACCTATCAACTGGACGGCCGGATCGCGCTCCTGATCGATCTCGGCGGCGACGACACGTATCGCGGGGTGATCGCCTCCCCCGCCACAGAGGACCAGCCGGTCACGGTTGTGATCGACCTCTCCGGCAACGACGCCTACGCTCCCTCCCAGCCGCTAAGCCTTGCGACAGGGCGGCTCGGTATCGGACTGCTCATCGACAAGGGCGGCATCGACAGTTATGACATGACCGATGGGAGCGGCGGGACGGGTTTTGCCGGGATCGGCTTGTTGTACGACGAAGGTGGCAACGACATTTACAACGGCGCACGCTTCACACAAGGGGCGGCGATCGGCGGACTGGGCCTCCTCCTTGATACCGACGGCAATGACCAATACAACAGTCACGGATTCGCGCTTGGGTTCGGTGGACCATCAGGTATCGGCGCCGTCGTCGATCTGGCAGGTGACGACACATATCAATGTGGCCAGAAGATCCCCAGCCTCTACAACGTGACGGATGTGCCGGACGGCGACCCCAACAGTCCCCTCTACCAGTTTGATTGTTTCGGGCTTGGGGTCGGCGCAGGGGCGCGGGTGGTCTCCAAGAACCAGGATGATCTCGGATATGCCCTGGCCGGAGGACTGGGGCTCGTGCTGGATCTCGAAGGGGACGATCATTATCAATCCTCCAACTTCTCCCAGGGAACCGGGTACTTCTTCGGCGTGGGAATGAAACTGGACCTCGAAGGGAACGACGACCATTTAGCCGCCCGCTATGGATTGGCCTCAGGCGCGCACTTCGGGGTTGGCGTGTTCATCGACTATCGCGGCGCGGACTATTACGATTCGACCGGTCCACACAAGAACGGGGCGGCGGCTTGGGACCTCAGCGTTATCCTGGGCATCGACGCCGGTTTGGACGACGACACGTATAGTTTCGAGCGCTCGAACGGCCTCGCAATGGCCGATCAGAATGCCTGGAGCGTGTTCATTGAAGAGGGAGGCAAGGACCGCTACCAGATTCCCCGCGGACTGGCGGCCACCGAGGATGGCAGCGTCGCCGCATTCGTGGATTTGGTGGGCATCGATTCCTATGCGCGCTCCTTCCCGAATGGGAGTGGGCGGCGCAGCAACCAGCAAACCATCGTGGACGGACCCGGCGCCTTGTTTGTCGATCGTTAGCCGACCGCCATCGATTCGATCCGCCTCCCCTGCCGTATCCCCGGTTCTTCCGGGACCATTGACTTCCAGTCGATCATGTTTAACTCCTACTTTATAGACCTCCGCCGGGGGTCTAACGAGGAGGAGTTATGGCCGACCACGACACGTTTCTCACTGTGCCCCTACTGCCGATAAAACGCACGGTTCTCTTTCCCGGAACGATGATGCCGCTCACCATCGGGCGGGACCGCTCTGTCGCGGCCGTGGAAGCCGCCGTCAAATCGGAGGACAAGACGCTTCTGATTGTGGCCCAACGCGATCCCGCCGTGGAATCTCCCGGGCAGGACGAGCTCTACACGATCGGCACCAAAGCCGTCATCAAACAGGTCGGACGAACGCCTGACGGACAGTTGCACGCACTCGTGCAGGGCGTCGACCGCCACGTGCTTCTCAAGCTGGAACAGACGGATCCCTACCTCTCGGCCAAGGTCCGCCCGCTGGCGATGGTGGAGGAAAGCAGCCCGGAGTCCGATGCGCTCTCTCGCGCCATCGCCGACCTGGCGACGGATCTCATGAAACTCGTGCCGTCCGTCGGCAGCGAGGCCCTCGGCCCGCTCGGTCAGGATACGGACGTGGTGGCCTTTGCCTATCGCGTGGCCTCTGTCCTGAATTTGACCATCGCGGAGGAACAAGCACTTCTCGAGATCTCGACGCTGGTCGACCTCCTGCGCGCGGTCTATGCCGCCCTGACCCGCGAGGTCCAGATCTTGACGTTGCGCAACAAAATCGCCTCGGACGCGCAAGAGAAGATCGGGAAGTCTCAGCGGGAATATATCCTTCGCGAACAACTCAAGGCGATTCAGCGCGAATTGGGTGAAGGCGACGGCGAGGACGGCGACGCAGCGGATCTCCGGCAGCGCATCGCGAAAGCCGATCTTCCCGAGGCCGTGAGAAAAGAGGCCGAGCGCGAATTGGCCCGCCTCGCCAAATTGCCACCCTCCTCCGGAGATTACCAGGTGCTGCGCAGCTACCTTGAGCTCGTGCTGGAGTTGCCGTGGAACAAGACGTCCGAGGACAGCCTGGATCTGGCACGGGTGCGCAACGTCCTGAACGAAGATCATTACGGCATTGCGGAGGTGAAGGAACGGATCGTCGAGCATTTGGCGGTCTTGAAGCTCAACCCTCTCGCGAAGGCCCCGATTCTTTGCTTGGTCGGCCCTCCGGGCGTCGGCAAGACGAGCCTGGGACAATCCATCGCACGGGCGCTGGGCCGGAAATTCGAACGCTTCAGTTTGGGCGGCGTGCATGACGAAGCCGAGTTGCGCGGGCACCGCCGCACTTACGTCGGCGCGCTTCCGGGCGGCATCATTCAAGCGCTTCGGCGCGCGGGGGCCAATAACCCAGTCTTAATGCTCGACGAGATTGACAAGATGGGGCGCGATTTTCGCGGGGATCCAGCCGCGGCGCTGCTGGAGATCCTGGATCCGGCGCAGAACCACACCTTCAGAGATCACTATCTGGATCTGCCCTTCGACCTGTCGAAGATCCTCTTCGTGACGACGGCCAACACACTCGACCCTATTTCGCAGCCGCTCCTGGACCGCATGGAAGTGATTCGCGTGCCCGGCTACAGCGAACGCGAAAAAGCGGCCATCGCCGAGCGGTACCTGTGGCCGCGCCGGCTCAAGGAGGCGGGGCTATCGTCTGAACAGGTGCACCTTGGGCCGGAGATCATCGGCGAAGTCATCGCGCGATACACGCGCGAAGCCGGTGTCCGGCAACTGGAGCAGCAGCTGGGCAAGCTGACGCGCAAAGTCGCCTTGACCATTGCTGAGTCCTCGGTTGAATCGACGGTGGCCCCGATCGTCTTGACCGTGGAGCGGGTCCGCGAGTGGCTGGGCGTGGAGCGGTTCACGCCTGAGGAAATGCGCAAGCAGTTGCCGCCTGGCGTCGCGACCGGCTTGGCCTGGACGCCGACGGGGGGCGATGTGTTGTACGTGGAGACGAGCCTC
>CAYUYE010000043.1:0-13012 GCA_964449255.1 uncultured Nitrospira sp.
AGGTAGTCAGATCCAGAGACTGACGTCCTACCGCTAGACGATCCCCCAACCAATCGGTGAGCGTAGTATAGATGATGGATGGCAGTCAAGCCGCGACCCTGGCCCGTTCGACTCCCGTTCGTAATCGTGCGAGCGTGCGCTCTCGCCCGAGCAGATCGATCACCTCAAACAGACCGGGGCTGGCTGTGCGGCCCGTCAAGGCGACCCGGACCGGCTGAGCGACTTGCCCCATCTTCAGCCCTTTTTCTTCGACGAAGCGCTTGAAGCAGGCCTCCCACTCTGTTTTGGAAAACTCCTGCAATGCGGCGAAACGACTGGTCAGCTCGTCAAGGATTGGAGCCATCGGTGCGGTAAGGTATTTCTTGGCGGCATCCTCTTCTACGACCGCTTCCGACCCGAAATATGGTAACGCCCACTGCACCATCTCAGGGAGCGTCTTCGTACGCTCCCTGATCGTCACTACCAACTTTTCGAGCCAGGCGGCCGAGGCCCCTTGAAGTGCCTCCTTGAGACCCGCCTGCTCCAAGAACGGCAGGAGCTGTTGTGCAACGACTCCTGGTGCGCTGTGCTGGAGATATTGGGCATTCATCCACAACAGTTTGTCAGGATTAAACACTGCCGAGGACTTCTGCACCGAATCAAAGGTAAATTTCTCGATCAATTCCGCCCGAGAAAAAACCTCCTGGTCTCCGTGCGACCAGCCAAGACGCACCAAGTAATTGACTATCGCCTCCGGCAGGTAGCCCATATCTCGATACGCCATGATGGAAGTTGCGCCATGGCGTTTGGATAGGCGAGCCTTATCGGAGCCAAGGATCATCGGCAGATGTCCAAAGCGGGGCAAGGGATATCCCAGCGCCTCAAAGATCGGGACTTGCCGCGGGGTGTTCGTGAGATGGTCATCCCCACGCACGACATGGGTGATCCCCATCAACGCGTCATCGACCACCACCGAGAAGTTGTAGGTCGGAAAACCATTGGATCGGAGGATGATCAGGTCGTCCAATACCGCGTTATCGAAGACCACCTTACCCTTGATCAGATCGTCGACGATCGTCTCACCCTCTTGTGGAGCACGAAACCGCAAGGCGGCATCGCCCGTCGGCGTAGTGATCCCGAGCGTTCGGCATCGGCCGTCGTATTTCGGCGAGAGTCCTTTGGTCTCCGCTTCCTTCCGGCGCGCTTCCAACTCTTCCGGTTTGCACACGCACCAATAGGCTTTGCCCTGCTCCAGGAGCTTCATCGCATGTTGCCGGTGGACCTCAAGGCGCTCAGTTTGTCGGAACGGCCCTTCATCCCAGTCCAACCCAACCCAGCGCATCCCTTCGAGAATGGCTTGGATCGATTCTTCCGTTGAGCGACTTTGATCGGTGTCTTCAATGCGCAGGACGAAGACACCCTTCTGTTGTCGCGCGTACAACCAATTGAACAGCGCCGTGCGCACCCCACCGATATGAAGAAAACCGGTGGGGCTGGGCGCGAATCGTACGCGGACTTGCGGCATCGGCAGGCTCGGCAACCTTCAGTGACCTTCTTTGACCAGGTTCTTGTTGACCGGAGGGATCTCTACCACGATGTCTTTTGTACCGTTGGGGACACATTGGCACCCCAAGCGCGAGTGAAGGGTGATGGCCGGTGCTTCGTCGAGCTGATCGAACTCGTCGTCCGTCCCCTCGTTACAGGAGTCCAGCCCTTCTTTGACATACACATGGCAAGTCGAGCAGGCGCAGACGCCGCCGCAGGCATGTTCGAGATCGATTCCGTGCCCCATGGCAATGTCGAGAATACTTCCCGGAAGACCGGTCGGACCGAATGGAATCTTTGAGGGATCTACCTCAATCGTCCGCGTCTCGTTATGGAGGGGATCGACAAAGGTCACCGTATAAGTTTTCGCGGGGAGCTGATAGTCTGCTTTCTCGATGTAGGGATTGCTGCCACCCATAGCTATTTATATCCGTTCTTTCAATTGGTTATGAATATTTCCAGGGCTTGGATCAGTTCACTTCACTCGACAATTTTTTCACGACCCAAGGTTGACTCCAGTGAAATCATGGTGATACATTTATATACGACTTTTTAAGTCGGAGATCAAGATGGTCCCCGATAGTTTCGGTCGGAGTTAATCTAGTGCTGAAATTCTCAAAAAAAGCGGATTACGGCTTGATGGCCCTCCAATACATGGCCACCGTGCAGCCAGGCCACCAGAACTCGGCTAGGATTGTGAACAGCAAGGAGATCGCTGAGGAGTATCAAATCCCCTCGGAACTTCTCGCGAAGGTGCTCCAGACGCTCGCCAAGAGTGGCTTGGTAGAAAGTCACAATGGGCCCAAAGGCGGTTATCTCCTCGCCCGTCACGCCCGGGAGATTACCATTGCCCAGGTGCTGGAAGCTATCGAGGGGCCGCTCGGGATCATGGATTGTTCCCACGAAGCGGACGGGCTCCCCTGCTCCCAGCAGGAGCACTGCACCATTCGCACCCCGCTGTTGAGACTCCAGGACAGCATCTATCACCTTCTCAACAATATGACCCTCCAAGATATGCTGGGAGGGACCCCGTTGATCACGGTCCAATCGTTGACCACAGGGCAAGGAGTAACTTGATGAAGTTCCCCATCTACCTCGACTACCATTCGACAACGCCAGTTGATCCGCGAGTGTTGGAGACGATGTTGCCGTACTTCACTGAGAAGTTCGGGAATGCCGCGAGCCGCAACCATGCGTTCGGCTGGGAAGCAGAAGAGGCCGTGGAGAAGGCGCGGCAACAACTCGCCCACGCGATCAAGGCCGACCCGAAGGAGATTGTCTTCACCAGCGGCGCCACGGAGTCAAATAATCTGGCGCTCAAGGGCATCGTGGAAATGTATCGGGAAAAAGGCGACCATCTTGTGATCAGCTCGACCGAACACCGGTCCGTGCTGGACACGGCCAAGACGCTGGAGACGAAACGGGGCGTCAAGGTCACCTACCTCCCGGTGGATAAATTCGGCATGGTTGACCCGGACGAGGTCCGCAAGGCCCTGACCGACAAGACCATTTTGATTTCGGTGATGTTGGCCAACAACGAAATCGGCACCATCAATCCGATGGCGGAGATCGGCAAAATCGCCAAGGAGAAGGGCGTCCTGCTCCATTGCGACGCCACGCAGGGTGTCGGCAAGATCCCAGTGGACGTACAGGCCATGGGCATTGACCTCTTGTCCTGTACGGCGCACAAGATTTACGGGCCCAAAGGCATTGGTGCCCTTTACGTGCGGAAGAAGAACCCACGGGTGCGCCTGGCGCCGATCATCGACGGTGGTGGGCACGAACGGGGCATGCGATCGGGCACCCTCGCGGTCCCCTTGATCGTCGGCTTTGGCAAAGCCGTAGAGCTGTGCGGACAGGAGATGCAGGCGGAATCGGCACGGTTGTCGACCCTCCGCGACCGGCTCCACACCGCGATTACCAGCCAGCTCGAATCCGTGTATTTAAACGGGCATCCCACCCAGCGGCTTCCGCACAATCTGAATATTTCTTTCGCCTTCGTGGAAGGCGAGTCGTTGCTGATGGGGATGAAAGAGATCGCGCTGTCGTCCGGGTCGGCGTGCACATCGGCCACGCTGGAACCGTCCTACGTTCTGAAGGCACTCGGCGTGGGTGCGGAATTGGCCCACTCGTCGATCCGTTTTGGACTGGGCCGGTTCACCACCCAGGAAGAGATCGACTATGTCGCGAAGCGAATGATCGAAACGGTGAATAAACTGCGTGAAATGTCTCCGTTGTACGAAATGAGCAAAGAAGGCATCGACCTGAAATCGGTTCAGTGGGCCGCTCACTAACGCCCGCATCACGGACACGAGGAGGATACGCCATGGCTTATAGTGAAAAGGTTGTCGACCATTTCAATAACCCGCGCAACGTCGGCTCCTTCAAGAAAGAGGAAGAAGGGGTCGGGACCGGCATCGTCGGCGCGCCCGAATGCGGCGACGTCATGAAGCTACAGATTAAGGTGCAGAACGACACGATCGTGGATGCCAAGTTCAAGACCTTTGGTTGCGGGTCGGCCATTGCCAGCTCAAGTTTGGCGACAGAGTGGCTCAAGGGTAAGACCGTCGAAGAGGCCGGCAAGATCAAGAACACCGACATCGTGCAGGAGTTGAACCTGCCGCCGGTGAAGATTCACTGTTCGGTGCTGGCCGAAGACGCCATCAAGGCCGCCCTGAACGATTACAAAAAGAAGCAGGACACCGGATCCCAAGACTAGGGAGAAAGCGAGGTCGCCTATGGAGACGAATCCCACTGTCACCCCGGTCGTGACACTCACCGAGGCTGCCGTCAAAGAGGTGAAGCGCCTCCTAGACCTGCAGGGCCTCACTGATGGCGGTTTGCGCCTGGGCGTGAAGGGCGGCGGCTGCTCGGGGCTGAGTTATACCGTGAACTTTGACGAGAAGATCGGCCCGCACGACCAGGTGTATGAGATCGACGGCATCAAGGTGATCGTCGACATGAAGAGCGCGATCTACCTCCAAGGCACGCAGCTCGACTACCAGAAGGACATGATGAGCGGCGCGTTCCGCTTCATCAACCCCAATGCGTCGAAGACCTGCGGGTGTGGAGAGTCCTTTTCAGCCTAGGCGGGACGTGGCACGTCATGGAACAGACATCGCTCAGCAACAAACGCTCCGAGCTCCAGATGGCACGGAGCATGTGCTGGCACTGCCAATCGGAAGTGACGGGGGAATACTTCTGCGACCGCTGCGTCAAAGTCCAGCCATTGTCCAAGGACTCTGACTACTTCACCTGCCTGGGACTGCCTCGGCTTCTGACGATCGACCCTGCCGACCTGGAGAAACGGTTCTATGAGATGAGCCGGGCATTCCATCCCGATTTTTTTCAAGTCAAAACCGACGCGGAGCGCGCCATCAGTCTCGACAACTCGGCGCTCTTGAACACGGCCTATCGTACCCTCAAGGACCCGGCGCAACGGGCGGAATACTTGGTTGGGCTCGAGGCCGGGTCGGTCAAGGATATCCGCTCCACCCCTCCCGCCGACCTCTTTGAGGAAATTTTGTCGCTGCAGGAGGATTTGGAGGAGTTTCGCACGGCCACCGGCGGCCAGGACTCCGAGGCGCTCGGACCGCTCAAGGCCAAGTTGGAGAAAGACAAAAGCGGGTTGCAGCGGCGTCAAGAGGAAATGGATGCGCAATTGCGCACCTTGTTCGGTCGCTGGGATGCTGTGGTCCAATCACCCCATGCGGAAGGTGCGCCGGAGCGAAAGCAGGCGGTGCTCAAAGAACTTCGCGAGCTGCTGTCCAATCGGACCTACGTGCGCAACATCGTGAACGACCTCGCGGCCACCCTCGAGGTGGCCTAGGAGAGACTCTGCCATGGCGAGGATCGTCGGCATCGATCTCGGCACCACCAATTCCCTGGTCGCCTACATGGACGGCGCAGCCCCTCGCGTCATTCCTGGACGCCACGGACGCACGATGGTTCCGTCCGTCGTCGCACTGACCGACAATGGCTTGATCGTCGGCGACCCAGCCAAGGAGCATCTGGTCCGCAGCCCCGACCGCACGATCTATTCCGTGAAGCGGTTCATGGGGAAGGCCCTGCAGGATGTCGCCGGGGAGCTGACCTATTTCCCCTATCGCGTGCAGGAGAAGAACGGTGTCATTCGCATTCAATTGGGGGACAAGTCCTATTCCCCGCCTCAAATCTCTGCGATGATCCTCAAGGAGCTCAAGCAGCGGGCGGAGGGCGTGCTCGGCGAAGATATCCGTCAGGCGGTCATCACCGTCCCGGCCTACTTCAATGACAGTCAGCGCCAGGCCACGAAGGATGCCGGGACGATTGCCGGTCTGGAAGTGCTCCGGATCATCAATGAGCCGACGGCCGCCTCACTGGCCTATGGCCTCCAAGAACACACCCAGGGGACGATCGCCGTGTTCGACCTCGGCGGCGGCACTTTCGACATTTCCATCTTGAAACTCAAAGACGGAATTTTTGAAGTCCTCTCGACGAACGGCGATACCCATCTCGGGGGAGACGACTTCGATCGCCGCCTGGCTGATCTCTTTGTCAGCGACATTCGGCAGCAACACGGCATCGATCTCACCAAGTATCCCGAAGCACTCCAAGCCGCGCGGCTCGAAGCGGAACGCACGAAGATCCGGCTCTCGGACGCCACCGAGACCACGGCTGAGCTGGTGTTGCCCGAGAATAAGGGCACGTATCGACGACCCGTCACGCGCGAGCAATTTGAGCGCCTGGTGTCGGACCTCGTTGAGATGACCTTGCGGCCATGCCGGCTAGCTCTCAAGGATGCCGGACTCCGAGCGAGCGAGATCACCGAGGTGGTCCTGGTCGGAGGCTCCACGCGAATGCCGCTCGTGCGACAGTCCGTGCAGACCCTCTTCGGAAAAGTCCCGCATTGCCACCTCAACCCCGACGAGGTGGTTGCGCTCGGAGCCGCCGTGCAAGCCGGTATCCTGAGCGGCACGACCCAGAACATGTTGCTCCTGGACGTAACCCCTCTCTCGCTTGGCATCGAGACGATGGGCGGCGTCATGAGCCCGCTCATCCGGCGGAACACGACGATTCCAACGAGCGCCAAGGAGATGTATACGACCTACGTCGATGGACAAACATCCGTCGATCTCCACATCCTCCAGGGGGAGCGGGAGTTGGTGAAGGACAATCGGAGCCTGGGCCGCTTCCAACTGAAAGTACCGCCCCTGCCCGCTGGCATTCCTCGGATTGAGGTCACGTTTCTGATCGATGCCAACGGCATCCTCAACGTCGCCGCCAAGGATGTGCGCACGGGCGACACCCAGTCGATTCAGGTGAAGCCGTCCTATGGCTTGACCGATCAGGAAGTCGAACGGATGATCGAAGAATCATTCGCCTTTGCCGCCGATGACCTCAAGGTCAGACAACTCATCGAAGCCCGCACGGAAGCGGAGGCCATTCGCGTGGCAACTGAGAAGGCCCTGGGGCTAGGCGGCCATCTGATCGAGGCTGGAGAAGTCCAGCAGGTCCGTGACACGATCGCCAAACTGACCGCCGCCGCCCAGGGCTCAGATCATCGCGCGATCCGCGCCACGATGGCGGACCTTGAAAAGGTCACGCACCACTTGGCGGAAGTGCTGATGGACAATTCACTCAAAGAGGCCCTGCAGAACAAGAAGCTTTCGCAAGTGACGTAGCCCATGAAACTGACTTGGCAAGACACCGAAGAACTCGGCATTCAGCTTCTGGAAGCCCATCCGGAGACCGATCCACTGACCGTCCGCTTCACCGATCTCCACACGTGGATCACCACCCTCCCCGACTTCTCGGACGATCCCAAGAAATCGAACGAGAAGATTCTGGAAGCCGTTCAAATGGCCTGGTGGCAAGAGTACAAAGACGCCCAGAGCTAATCGCACTCCAAGCCGCGCGTAGTGACCACGCTCCTTCTCCCGCCCATGTCGTGAGACGTTTCTTCTCTGACCAGTGTTCAATGGTCAGTTCTCAATGTTCAATTGAACATCCACCATTGAAAATTGAACATTTTACCGAAGGCTAGGGCGTGGAGGATTCCGGTGCGGCGATCAGCTCCGGCGGCGAGTCTTGCCGATAGAAATCGGCGGGGTCCAAACGCGGAACCGCGACTTGGGTGGGTTCCGTGCCTTTCGCAAACAGATCGACGGCCGTCCGCTCCCCGCTTGTCTCATCCGCCAGTAGGCCGGTCGAGGCATCGACCTTCACATACACGATATCCTCGGGCACCTCAAACGGAACAATCGGCAATCCCAATAACGCCTGCTTCATGAAGTTGACCCAAATGGGCAGCGCCGCGTGGGCGCCTGATTCGGTCTCCCCCAGCGGCCGACGGTCGTCGAATCCCACCCATGTGCCCGTGGCGAGGTTCGGCGTCATGCCCAAGAACCACGCGTTCGTAAACTCGTTCGAGGTGCCGGTCTTGCCGGCCATCGGCCGGCCGATGGACTTGGCCAGTTGTCCGGTCCCGCGCTGAATCACGTCTTCCATCATGTTGGTGATGAGATAGGACGTTTCCTTCGATACGACCGGCTCGGGCTGAATCTGCGCCTCTTCCAGCGTTTGGCCGGCCTTGTCCTTAATAGACACGATGGCATAGGGCTTGACGCGAATCCCTTGGTTGCCGAACACCCCGTACACGGCCGTGAGCTCCAACAGGCTGACACTCGAGGACCCCAGGGCCAATGACAGATCGGGCGCCAACGGGCTCGTAATACCCACCCGTTTCGCAAATTCCACGACGTTCTTGATTCCGACTTTGTCCAGCAATCGGACGGTCGCCAGATTGTGCGAATGGGTCAAGGCCTCCCGCAGCGTCACCACCCCGTGGAACTTTCGCCCATAGTTCTCCGGCTTCCAGACTTTCTCTTCCTGCTCGTCCTCATACACCACCGGGGCATCCAGCACCACGCTCGCGGGTCCCATGCCCTGCGACATGGCTGCGGCATAAATAATCGGTTTGAAGGCCGATCCGGGCTGGCGGTGGGCCATCACGACGCGGTTGAATTCGCTGCGGGTGAAATCGTAGCCCCCGACCATGGCGCGCACGGCACCGGTTTTGGGATCCAGCGCCACCATGGCGCCTTCCACGATGGGGGTCTGCTCCAGACGGAGATGCGCCAGATCGCGCTCGACTTTCTTGACGCTCACTTCGATGACATCCCCAGGCTTGAGCACCTGCTTGGGTGTGGGGAGCGTTTTGAAGTCCTTTGTCGGATCCCGCCCGATCAGCTGCCGTTGCGCCCACGCCATGTCGTCGAAGGCCAAGCGCCCGGTCTTGTTGCCGATCTGCACCAAATAGTGGTCCTTCCCCAATTTCGTGACCACGCCCTGCACAATCTCTCCTGGGTTGGGGAGCGGTGTTTCAGTGGTGCTCGACGACAGCTGCGTCGGATCCACGGTGCTCACCGGCCCACGCCAGCCTTGCCGCTTATCGAGTTCGCGCAATCCGTCACGTATGGACAGCTCCGCGGCCTTTTGCATCTCGAGGTTGAGCGTGGTGTACACCTCCATGCCGCCCTTGTAGGCTGCACTCTCCCCGTACTTGGCCACCAGGTACTGCCGCACATATTCGACGAAATAGGGGGCGATACTATCCGCGCTCGGTCGACGGAAGCTTAATGCCGCGTTCACCGCCTCTTGGCGTTCGTTCGGGGTAATGAATCCGGCCTCCTCCATGCGCAACAGAACATGCTCCTGACGCTTCTTGGCGCGTTCTGGCGAGCGGAACGGGGAGTAGTGATTCGGAGACTTCGGCAGGCCCGCGAGGAGCGCCGCTTCCGACAACGTCAGGCCCTTCAGATCTTTGCCATAATAGGTCTGTGTGGCCGCAGCCACCCCGTAGGCGCCTTGACCAAAGTAGATCTGGTTGATGTAGAGCTCAAGGATCTGATCCTTGCTCAAGATCAATTCGATCTTGTACGCGAGGATGAGCTCCTTCACCTTGCGGGTGAACGTCCGCTCGGACGACAGGAAGAGAGACCGCGCCAACTGTTGCGTAATGGTGCTGGCCCCTTCAACCCGCTGTCCTCGTCGGAGATTCGTCCAAGCGGCCCGTGCGATGCCCACGAAGTCCAGACCGGGGTGCTCGAAAAACCGAGCATCCTCGACGGCAATCACGGCATTGATGAAGTTCTTCGGAATCTGCGCGATAGGAGTGACCAACCGGCGTTCGATGTAAAACTGTCCGATCAGCTGGCGGTCGTCTGAATAGACGCGCGTGACCTGGCTTGGCTGGTACGATTGGAGCATGTCCAGGGACGGGAGGTCCTGGGCCACGTACCAGAGCGTTCCGAGCGCGGCGCCCGCACCGAGCAGTCCCACCCCAAGCACACTGACCAATAGGACCTTCCACCAACGCCAGCGGCGCCTGAGGCGCGGGTGGTCGTCGGACGGTGGAGCGACGGTCGGGAGAATAGGCTCGTCTGGCATGGACAACTGGGGTAGGGCCGGCTACTGCGGGGCCTTTTGAACAACTTACAATGGGGCCCTCGAAACTGCAAGCAGCAGCCGGGTTTTAGGCTGGCCTACTGCCCCATCGGGTAACAAAGCCTTGCTTGTGCCGGCCTGGTCCTATCCAGTATACTTCCTAGCAGACGCCGAAAGATGGGCGTCTATTTTTTTGACCACGGGCCACCCATGTCACAACCCCTCGATACCACAGCGCAGGATCTCCAACGGCACGGATGGACGCGGCGCGAGAGCATCCGCAACATCGCGATTATTGCACACGTCGATCACGGCAAAACCACGCTGGTGGACGCCCTGCTCCGCCAGACCCATGTGCACCGTAAAATCGGCGACATGGGGGAACGCATCATGGACTCCATGGACCAGGAGCGGGAGCGTGGCATCACCATCCGCGCCAAGAATGCCAGCGTCACGTATCGCGGCGTCAAGATCAATATTGTCGACACCCCCGGCCACGCCGATTTCGGGGGCGAGGTCGAGCGGACCTTGCGCATGGTGGACGGCGTCCTCCTCCTGGTGGACGCCAAGGAAGGCCCCATGCCGCAGACCACCTTCGTGCTGCGCAAGGCCCTGGCCCTCGGCCATAGGGCGATCGTGGTCATTAACAAGATCGATCGGCCCGACGCCGTCATCGACGATGTGCTCAATCGCACGTTCGATCTCTTCGTCCATCTGGGCGCCACCAATGAGCAGCTCGATTTCCCGATCGTCTACACCTCCGCGATCAAAGGCATCGCCGCCCTCGACGCCAAGAAACCGGGCAGCGATATCACCCCGCTGTTGGACACGATCCTGGAACAGATTCCGCCCCCCACGATTCATCAGAACGCGCCCTTGCAGATGCTCGTGCTCGCCCTGGCCTACGACTCGTACAAGGGCAAGATGGGTATCGGAAAGCTCCTGGCAGGGTCGCTCTCGCGCCGCCAGCCCGTCATGCAAATCCGCCGAGACGGCTCACAGGCACCAGGGCGAGTGAGTGAACTCGGAATTTTCTCCGGGCTCGAACGCGACGACGTCGAAACAGTCGAGGCCGGAGAAATCGTCGCCGTGGCGGGGCTGGAGGAGATCCAGATCGGCGAGACCATCGCCGATCCGCAACAACCGATCGCCCTCCCGCCGGTGGCCATCGACGAGCCGACGGTGCAAATGACCTTCGCGGTGAACACCAGCCCGTTCGCCGGGCGTGAAGGCAAGTACTTGACCTCCAGGCATTTGCGCGAACGTCTCTACAAGGAATTGGAAACCAACGTGTCGCTCCGCGTGCAGGACACGGACAGCGCCGATCGGTTTCTTGTCGCGGGACGCGGTGAACTGCATCTCGCGGTCCTGATCGAACAGATGCGGCGGGAGGGCTACGAACTGCAGGTTTCGCAGCCGGAGGTCATTTTCCGCAAAGAAAGTGGCGTCATCACCGAGCCGTACGAGGACCTCTCGATCCAGGTACCCTCGGACTATCAAGGGTCGGTCATCGAAGAAGTCGGTCGGCGCCGCGCCGAGCTGCGCCACATGAAAGTCGTCCACTTCGAGGGCGGCGGCAGCGAAACCCAGTTGGAATATTCCATCCCGACTCGCGGCATCATCGGCCTCAAGACCTACCTGCTCGCGAAAACCCGCGGCACGGTCATTCTGCACCATGTGTTCCGCGAATATGCGCCGGTCACGGCCCAGGAGCTGGAGGTGGCCCCGCACGGATCGCTGGTCGCCTTTGAAGACGGGCAGAGCACGGCCTATGCCTTGTTCATGACACAGGAGCGCGGCAGCCTGTTTATCGGACCCGGCCTCGACGTCTATCGCGGCATGGTCGTGGGCCAGAACAGCCGCGACGAAGATCTCGACGTCAACGTGTGCAAGACGAAACACCTCTCCAACATGCGGGCCTCCGGCTCGGATGAAGCGCTCGTGCTCACCCCCCCTCGTGAAACGACGCTGGAGTTCGCGCTGGAATACATCGGTCCGGATGAATTGGTCGAGATCACGCCTTCGTGCCTCCGCCTCCGAAAACGCATGTTGAATCCAGACGACCGCAGGAAGGCCAAGAAAGACAAGAAGGGCTAGCCGTCCCGCTCGAATCTGAGCGCCCGCGCCTCGGCAGCCGGTGGACCGTGAAGATCAAGCGCAAACCGCCGAAGCCGGCCAAGAGCGGCCGCCCCGCCTTCATCGTGGGCTGGACGTTCTCGCTTCCCACGATCACCGACCTGAAATTTTGGTTCGATCTCGAATACGGCGGGCCGCTCAAGGTAGTGCCGGAAAGCGGCACCAGCGCCTCCAGTGCGCGCCTCACCCTCTCCCACGCCCTGTGGTCGACGAGCCTCATTTGCCCGCTCCCTGAAGAGGACGCTCGGCTCTGGCAAGACCAACTCC
This sequence comes from uncultured Nitrospira sp., assembly GCA_964449255.1. Lineage (GTDB taxonomy): Bacteria > Nitrospirota > Nitrospiria > Nitrospirales > Nitrospiraceae > BQWY01. The sequence goes on from CAYUYE010000043.1 coordinate 12,355, forward strand.
GCTGGGGCCATGGCCAGGCCGCGGCAATCTTGCACCGGCAGGTTCCCCCGGCCCAATCGCGCGACCTCCAGCTCTTTCTGAGCCGCCTGGCGCGAGGCTTGGCCTTGCTGAGCGAGGGAACCAGCTATGACCTGCACACCGGCTCGTTTCTGAATCCGTCCGATTGGAAAGATCGACGGCTCGATTCGTTCCATTTGGACGACCATCTGTCGGTGCAACAGAGCGATTCCGAGGATCCCACCTCGGACTGGTTCCGCACGATGGGCCTCGCGAAGTTCGGCTTGGACGAACTGGAAACGTCCCGCCCACGGGGGCTGACCATGCAACCCACGATCGACACGCTCATGGAGTTGGCCGCTGAAATCATGCGGACGGGTCACAATCCGACGGTCGGCAGCACCCTCTCGGCCCCCCGACAGGACCTGCCGGTCCAGGTTGTCTCACATCGGACGATTCCGCACACGACGGGCGCCCTCGCCGTTCGCCGCGTCCACTGGTAATCCGCCTATTCCCTGGCGGTGCTAGGTCTATTGGCCCGTTGACTTCGTTTTTCACCGCATGGTACCAAAAACGACTGACCTGGGTGGATCTTCAACCAGAAGGAGGGTGTGATGGGTGACGCGAAACCAACTGTGAAGGTCGGCGATACAGCTCCTGA
>CAYUYE010000044.1:0-12633 GCA_964449255.1 uncultured Nitrospira sp.
ATACTGCGGCGAGATCAACGGGGTGTCTATTCATCGAGGCTCCATCTTCGACCTGTCCTGTGACGCTGCAGTTACTCCCATTGATAACAGCTTTGGCTTCATGACCAGTGGAATCAGTTTTCAATTCACCGCCCACCTTGGTTCAAAGATCCAAGATCGCCTCCAGACGATTATCCAGTCCCACCATCATGGCGAACTTGTCGTCGGCACTGCCGCGATCGTCCCTACGGATCACTCTCGGATCCCCTTCCTCATCGCCGTCCCTATGGCGCGCACACCTGGCCTCCTAGAAGGAACCGTCAACGCCTACCTTGCTGCACGCGCCGTGTTGTTGCTGGTAAGGCAGGGCCGATTTTCGACCGGCAAGTACGAGGGACAACGTATTTCGTCAATTGTAGAGTCGATTGCCCTTCCCGGATTGGGTACGGGAGGTGCGCGGATCGGAGCGAACTCGTGTGCGCGGCAGGTACGAGCAGCACTCGACGAAGTGTTGTTCGGAAAGCAGACTTTTCCACAATCGATGGCAGATGCGATCGAACGAGAACGATGGCTAGCGGTCGACTAACAAGATAGCCCTCACATCCGGGTGAGTTGTCATTGGGGGTCGTGAGTCATTGGGAGTCGGGGCTTGCAATACGACACTCGCTTTCAAGGCCCCCGCGATGTTTTGGAGCGAAGGTTGCCCCGACAGGGACTCGCCATCGATAGGGATGCGCATTGCTTCCCTGTGCGAGGACTGTAGAATCAGACCCCACGACAACGGACCGGGGAGGAAAAGATCTATCGCGCCGTGGGCTTGCACTGCTCCCCGATCAGTCGCATAGTGAACCCGCCGACAGGGACGGATGCACGGGACAAGATGTGCCCGCCGACCGTTTTGCCAAGTGGGCCACCTCATCATTCGGCACCACAAATGCGGATATGGCTGACCTGTTTCCTGATACTCGCAGCGGCTCCTGCGGTGTCACACGGGGCTGGCTTGCAGTGCACTACGCTAAGCGGAGGGCATGGCTGGGTGAAGCGTCTTGTGGTGGACCCAGCCAGTAAAACCGTGACGCTCCATCTAAGTCAGGCCCCAACTCCGCGGCAGGCTGTTCTGACTAACGCCGCAGAATTTCAGTCTGGCAAGCCCGTGTACGCTTTCAGTCTTCCACCGCTACCTGGGGATGAGAACGTCACGAACGTGTTCAAACTGTTCAACACGGGCAGGGAGTGGCGTCTCATTGATGCAGGTTTGCTCGAAGTAAATGGCACATTCACGCTTCGTGCTCTTGGTAAGAGCGTGGTCATGCGGTGCACTGAAGGTGGCACCTAATCTCTCTAGCGAGTGGGCAGTCATAAGACTACGCGCTTTAGCTGCCCCACAGGTCGAACGGTAGGCATGCCAATTCATGCGCGTGACATCGCGTGAGATTCAAAGGAGTCAGACCCCGTGTTCGACACATACTCTTAATAGGACGCCGCAGGTATCCACGTGTCCTTCAATCATCGTTACCTTTGGAGCACCGCCTTCATCACGAACCTCCTGCGAGATGGGCGTCTTTCGGAGGCGAGCACGTTCCGCTATTTCCTGGCCATCATGGCCTTCGATTGGTTGCAGTTCACGTTCATGGCCACAACACCAACTGCAAGCATCAGCCTGTGGTCCAGGGTGGGTGCGTGGGCTACCTTCGCTATTACCGTGCTTGGCCTGCTCTACCTCTATCGTAAGAACGGTGGCAGCACTGGCACACACTTTCTGCAGCGTTATTTTCCACTTTCCATTTCAGTGGGGTGGAAGTTCGTGGTCGCAATGTTCGTCGTCTTATGGCTTATCCCTGTCGTCCTGGCCGGTCAAAGCAAGGCAACTTTGGGCTGGAGCACCACTGTCTCGTTCACTGTTATCAATATCCTCATGTTCTGGCGCATCGGCTTTTATCTCGAATCCCTCTCCAATGAAGCAGTCAGCTAACCCTTCCATCAACCGTAGTCGGGGTCAGCAACTGTCTAAAGAATCAACCCGGCTGACTTGCGATCAGCCGCCACGGTGTGAATCGGCGCATCGACAAATTCCAATTGCCACTCACCCAATATGTTGGACGCAGTCCCCTTCAGAAAGGAGCATCGAGCGATGCCGGCCATTGACCATCTCCCAGCGTTAGCCAAGAACGCATCCATCGACGAGTTGTTTGACAATCTCAGGGTCCGACATGACATGGGCAGTAAGGAAGCCGCTCGACCCGCGCCCACGGAGTCATGCCAGCGGCTCCACGAGTGCGACGCTACGCTTAGTGCCCAGGTGCTTACAGACAACCAGCTATCCCACATCACGCGCTCTGGGGGTCATGTCATCAAGACAACGTCCAGGCTGGTTTGCCATATGACTATCGGCATGACGCTGGTGGTTGCGGGAGCCTTGCTCTCTTCCCCCGCGCTTGCGACTGAACCACTCGCGAGCGGGCCACGCCTTCTGATGGCCCAGGCCGTTCCGATCACGCCGGAATACAGACGGTCAGGGAGGCCCATGGATGAAAGCGCGCGCGTTGTCGTGGGCCATTGGCGCAAAACCCGAATCGTGTTCGAAGAACCAGAGGACGAACATTTGGTCCTGCATGCTGATGGGACCGCTGAGAACTGGACCGTGACGGCTTCCAGTCGCTCAGCACGGACAAGCGGTAAATGGACGGTCGAAGGTAAGATGCTCCATCTGCGGCTGGAAGGATCCGAGGAGATCTCTCAGCCGTTTACGATCCACGAGGAGCAGCTCGTGTTTCCGAACATCCCCGGCCGGCGTGGCTTTTGGGAGAAGATCGGCGGGTAAGCCGGGAGACATCACGTGTCCGCCCAGATTGCCGACCGATGAAGCCTCGCGCACTATTGGGCGGGGCGCTTCGTAGATCACGGTTCCGCCTCTTCGATGGCCTCGACCGACTCTTTGAGCGCCGCCACGAACGCCTCCGGCGCGGCCAGCGCCTGCTCCGTCAGCTGAAATTCCGACACCAGCACCCCGTCTTTATCGACCACGATCAACCGATAGCCTTGTTTCACAGACACTCCTTCGTGATGAGGATCACCATCGGGCGAGCCGGACGCACGCGTTCGATTCTGCCCGGCCACGGGTGTGGACGCAAGCCGGCCCGGTGAGCGTCGCAGCGCTGTGCATGATGCCTAGGTTTTCTCTTCCCGGAGCTGGTAGGATGCAAGAGTCTCGTGATGAATTCCCGACATTGAACGAAAGGACACCTACCTTGAATACAACCAGAATAATGGCCGTGGTCGTTGTCTTGTCCCTGGTTGGCGTGCCGACGCTTTCGTTCGCGAAGGCGCGGGGTGGATCGGGGGGAGGCTTTTCAAGCGGTTCACGCGGCAGCGGTTCTTCGGGCAGCATGGGTAGTCGCGGCTCGCGCACCTATCAGGACAATGGCGCCAAGCCCATCGAACAGTCGACGACCGCGCGGCCGTCGTCGGCTCCACCGCCTTCCGCTGCGTCGGATCCGGCGGCTCGGCCCGCGCCCGCCGCGCAGGGCTCCTGGTTTCAGCGCAACCCGCTGCTGGCCGGCATTGCCGGCGGGTTAGCCGGAACCTGGTTGGGACATCTGATCTTCGGGGCGACCGACAGCAGTGCGCGGACAACTGAAGCCGGGCAGGGCGAGCAGGCTGCGGGCGGGGCCGGGTCGAACGGCATGTTGTTGCTGCTCATGGTGATGGGGGCCGGCGCCTTGTGGTGGTATATGCGTTCACGGCGGACACCTGCCCCCAATTTTACGGGACTCAGACGGAATAGCGCGATGAGCGGCTCTCTGGTGGCGGAATCCTCCTCCGCGGGTCTGGGGTCGGCTGCCGTTGAAGACGAGATCACTTCCGCGGATAAGGCCGCTTTTCAACAGGGCCTCACCGAGATTCAAACGGCGTGGGGCAGGCAGGATCTGTCCGCGTTGCGACCGCTGGTCACGCCGGAGATGCTGGAATATTTCAGCACCGGCCTGGCCGAGCAGGCAAGTGCGGGCCTGGTCAATCGCGTGGAGGATGTCGTGCTGGGCCGGGCCGAAGTGCGTGAGTCCTGGAATGAAGGCGCGACACAGTATGCGACCGTGAGCTTGAGCTGGAGCGCCCGCGACTATACGGTCTCGCTGACGAAGCAGCCGGGCGAGCCTGGTTACGTGACCGACGGAAGTCAGGAGCCGCCGACCGAGACCACCGAGGTCTGGACCTTCATGCGATTCGGGCGTGGGACGTGGCTACTCTCGGCGATTCAGCAGGTGGCGTAGGCACGCATCGTCCGGTACGACGGGTTTGCAGAAGTGCGAGGCGGGGGCAGTCACGCGAGTGGCTGCCCCCGTTTTGTGTTGATCGGTACGCGCCTGAATGCTGCGTCGCGCTACGTGATGCTCGAGCCGGTTTTCAAACAGGGCGACGTAGGCCAGTGACCGGTGGAGCTCGCCTGCAGGCCGCGCAGGCCTTCCTCCTATCCCACGTCAATCGCTCCCTGAACAACCGCTTGTGTGTCAACTTCCACGGACGCTCCACGTCTCCGGCATCGTGCGACCTCACATCATCATGACTTCAAGGCTGGATGGGGTGACGGGTCTTGTAATACGACACTCGCTCTCATGGCCCCGGACGGCCCCGCTTGGTTTGATCGTTGTGCACTCCATCAAGGGGTCTAACCCCTTTTACTCCGATCACGTGAGGAGGAATCATCGTCCTCGGAGCGGCGACCACTTCGACTTTTACGTGACTGCGACCTCTCCCCTCCATCGAGCGGACATGCTCCGGCACGTTGGTGAATCGGGGTCGCGAGTCGTATTGCTCCTCACGCGTCGCCACGATCTGCGCAGTAGATAAGGCTCCTCACATGCAGTAGACTGGCCTCCGACCAGGAGGACGTAGTGCGTGCGCTGGTGACGGGCGCGACAGGATTCGTTGGAGCCCATGTGGTGCGTCGACTGCTCGGGCAGGGGCTCGAGGTCTCGGCGCTGGTGCGAGCAAACAGCCCTCGCGAAGCGCTCGCGGGCCTGCCGGTCACGCCCATTGTCGGGAGTCTTACCGATCGTCCCTCACTCGAGAGGGCCGTCAACGGGATCGACTGGCTATTTCACGTCGCGGCGGACTATCGGTTCTGGGTGCCCGATCCGCAGGTGATGCTGGACATCAACGTTGGGGGGACCGTCCGACTGTTGGAAGCTGCGATCAACGCAGGCGTCAAACGTATTGTCTATACCTCCAGTGCCGTCACGGTCGCCTGCACAGATGAGCGGGCCGGTACTGAAGCCGACTTTCTTGCGCCCGAGGCCTGTCAGAGCACCTACCAACGCACCAAGGTGTTAGCCGAGCAAGCGGTCTGGGGGCTCATTCGGACGGGAGCGCCGATCACGATCGTCAACCCCTCGACCCCCATCGGCGCAATGGATCGACGCCCCACGCCGACGGGCCGCCTCATTGTCGATTTCTTGAATGGCCGGCTGCCGGCCTATCTCGACGCCATGTTCAATTGGGTGGCTGTCGGGGACGTGGCGGCAGGGCACTACCTGGCCGCGGAACGAGGGTCGGTCGGCGAGCGCTATATTCTCGGCGGCGACAATTTGTGGCTGGGAGACTTTTTGAAGATCTTGGCCAAGGTCAGCGGGCGGCCGGCTCCACGCATGAAGATTCCCTATGCCGTGGCCTGGATGGCCGGGGCCGTTGGGGAACTGACGGGCCGACTCTCGGGACGAGAACCGCGAGCGACCCTGGATGGAGTCCGGATGGCGAGTATTCCCATGCGGTATGACAGCAGCAAAGCGATAAAGGACCTGGGCTTTCCGCAAACCCCGCTCGAGACGGCCGCCGCAGAAGCCGTCGAGTGGGTTCGTACTCACGGGCACACCAAGACGGAGGGGCGCATATGAGAATCGGACTCGTCGCAGAGGTCAAATGGGAAGTGCGCGAGGTCTGTCGGCAGTTGCAGCTCAAGCTGCTCGACGAGCGGGATGAAATCTGGGGAGCCGATCTCAACGGCCACGTGATGCGCCTGTGCCTGTCCGGGATGGTCCCGGCGGTGGCCAAGGACCGCGTGCATCGATTTTTGGACTCGCAAAAACTAGATCTCATGTTGTGTAGCGGCCTCGCGGGGGCCCTCAAACCGCACATCAAAATAGGCGACATCATTGTCCAATCGGCGGACGCGTCACTGATTCACAAGGCCGAATCGGCCCTCAAGGAGCGGAACATTCCCTTTCACACCGGCCCCCTCGTCACGGTGGCCCAACCGGCGTTGAACGGCCAGGCGCGGCGCGCGTTGGCCGCGAAAAACGGCGCGATCGCCGTCGACATGGAAAGTCAGACGATCGCGGCGCTCTGCAAGGAACGCGGGATTCCCTGCCTCGCACTCAAGGGCGTATCCGATGAGCTGGATGATGATCTGTCGCCGGTCCTGGGCGGATTCGATCTCATTCATATCCCCAGTATCGCAAAGCGTGTCTTGTCGCGGCCCAGCACCTGGCCACTGGCGGCCCGGCTCGCGAAAAATAGCTACCGCGCAGCGAATAATTTGGGCAATGGCGTGTGGGCCACGCTCACCAAGCTCACCTAGCCGGCGCAGGGTAGACGGTTCCGACGCCTGTGTCGGATCCGACGCCACTCGTCGGCGGCGGATCGCCGAGCTGAATCGGGGCGGAAGTCCTTTCCCTGACGAGGAGCTTGCGTTCGAGAAGTGTCGCTATGTTGCGACCGCGGTGGCAGAGGGTGCGTAGAACGATGGCATCGCCTCACGGACCGCTGCAACCTGTCGACACACTCCCCCACGCGCCGTGGTCCTGTTGATGCGCGCACACCAGAAGCCGGTTGAAGGTTGGGCCGGAGTGCTGCGATGACGTTGACGAAACGTGGAGAGTACGACTACGGCGACTCCCAAGCCGATATTCGGGACGAAATCCTCCGGTACAGCACCCTCAACGGGTATCTTGCGCAGCACTTCGCCGACGCGGTCTGCAAGTGCTCCCATCGGACCTTTACGCTGTCGCTCGACGATGCCGCAGGGGTCGCCGTGCGGACTTGCGCTGCCTGCGGCGTCATCCATCCCATGGGTGACAGTGACCAATTCATGCAGGAGGCGCAGCCTGAGGAGTGCGCCTGCCCGTGCGGGAAGGAGCGATTCGAGATTACGATCGGCGTCTCGCTGTATGACGACAGTCGCGATATGAGGTGGCTCTACCTTGGCTGTCGCTGTCCCGGCTGCGGATTGACCGCCGTGTACGGAGACTGGAAGAACGAATTCGAGGGTTACGAGGAATTCCTCAGCCGTATCTGATGCCATGTTCCCTCGCCTAACCCTCGCGAAGAACCTACTCGTGTGTTCCAGCCGACGCCATGAGGCGGCGCGTGATTCTCAGGAGCCAGGATAACGGGGGGTAACGAGCGTTTTCTTCCGGAACGCGGCTCGTTTCGGAGACCGCCGGGCCACTACCCGCTCCGATCTTGATTCAACCTGTGGAACGCCGTAGAGTTCTCTCTTGCCTAGTTGGCAGCCTCCTCGATCATTCCTGACTGTGATCATCCGCTGAAGGAGAGGCCCTGCGCATGCAGACGATTCTCGGCGCGAACGGAGTCATCGGGCGCGAACTGTCGCGCCATCTCCCCACATACACAGACCGCATCCGCCAAGTGAGCCGGTCGCCTCAACGCGTGAATGAGACCGATGAATTGTTTGCCGCCGACCTGCTCGATGCGAAGGCCACGGCGGACGCAGTGGCTGGCAGCACAGTGGCGTACCTCGTGGCGGGCCTTCCATACAATGCCACGATCTGGCACGAGCAGTGGCCGAAGGTCATGCGCAACGCAATTGATGCCTGCACACGCCACAACTGCGTGCTCGTTTTCTTCGACAACGTGTACGCCTACGGCCGAGTGGATGGTGTGATGACCGAAGAGACCCGCTACAACCCCTGCAGCAAGAAGGGTGAGGTGCGCGCGGAGGTCGCGACGATGTTCATGGATGAGGTGCAGCGTGGAGAATTACGGGGGATGATCGTCCGTTCGGCCGATTTCTACGGCCCCGGTGCTGTGCTCAGCCTCACCCATGCGACCGTGACCGAGCGTCTCAAGGCCGGGAAGACGCCCCAATGGATTGGGAATCCGAGCGCCGTGCATACCTTCACGTACACGCGAGACGCCGGGCTGAGCCTCGCTCGCCTGGGGAACACGCCCTCCGCCAACGGCCACGTATGGCACGCGCTCACCAGCAAGGACACCATGACCGGGGAGCAGTTTGTGCGCGTCGCTTGCGAATTGTCCGGACGCCCCTACGGGATCCAAGTGGCCCCGCGCTGGATGCTTCGCCTGATGGGACTGTTTGCGCCGGTCTTGCGGGAGAACATGGAGATGCTTTATCAGTTTGAGCACGACTATCGTTTCGACAGCAGCAAGGCCGAACGGGCGCTTGGACTGACGGCGACCGGCTACCGCCACGGCATCGCCGCGATGCTCAACGACTAAGTCACACCCGGGGCCAAGCTCTTGGCTCACCCGCCGTCTACCACGGTTTTTGAACATGTGCGGGGGAACCAGGGCATGATCGACCGGGAGGGTGTCTATGACCGCCGCGCAGCACTCACAAGCGGGAAACGCGGCATGGTCGCCGCGTCCACTGCGGGACGAATGGCAGCCGTTGATGAAAGGATCTCATGAAGGTCGCTGTGTTCAGTGCCAAGCCGTACGACAGACAGTTCCTCGAACAGGCGAATGCACGGTTTCATCACGAACTAGCATTCTTCGAGACACGCCTCACGCTCGCGACCGTCCCGCTGGCGCAGGGGTTTCCCGCCATCTGCATTTTCGTCAACGATCTGCTCGATGCGCCGACGCTTCAGGCGCTGGCGCAGGGTGGCACGATAGTGGTGGCCCTCCGCTGTGCCGGGTTCAACAACGTGGACCTGCCCGCGGCCCATGCACAGGGGATGGTCGTCGTCCGCGTCCCGGCCTACTCCCCCCATGCAGTGGCGGAACATACGCTCGCCTTGATGCTCACGCTCAATCGCCGCATCCACCGCGCCTATTCACGCGTGCGCGAGGGGAACTTTTCTCTCGACGGACTGCTGGGGTTCGACCTCCACGGATTGACGGTCGGCATCATCGGCACGGGCAAGATCGGATTTCAGGTGGCCACGCTCCTGCATGGATTCGGGTGCCGCGTGCTGGGGTATGATCCCTCGCCCCACCCCGACCGCGAGAAGATTGGGCTCCACTATGTTGAGCTGGACGAGCTGTACGGCGCATCGGATATCGTCAGCCTCCATTGCCCGCTCACACCGGCAACCCATCACCTGATCGACCAGCGGGCCACTGACAAGATGCGGCAGGGCGTGATGCTCATCAACACGAGCCGCGGAGCCTTGATCGACACCAGTGCCGTCATTCAGGGCCTTAAGTCGGGCCGGATCGGCTATCTGGGCCTGGATGTGTACGAGGAAGAAGGCGACTTGTTTTTCGAGGACCTCTCAAATCTCGTACTGCAGGATGATGTCTTTGCGCGGCTGCTCACGTTTCCGAACGTCGTCATTACCGGCCATCAAGCGTTCTTTACGCGCAATGCGTTGGAGCAAATTGCGGAGACAACGCTGGGAAACTTGTCGGAACTCGAACGTGGCAGGACATGCCGGAACCGCCTCATGCCCTGAAGGCCATGAAACGACGCCGAACTGTTTGCGCGCATCGCGGCGAAGTTGACGAGCGAGACTATTCGCGGATGTCATCGTACGAAGTTCAGACATGAGATGTGCCCATCGCATATACCTCGCTGCAAGATGCCTGTCGTTCCTGGCGGCCCTTTCCCTCCTTCCAAACCAGGTCTTGGCATCCGATGCCCTTCGTGCCGCCCTCCTCCCGGAGCCACGGTTGGATGCCTGGTGGACTGAGCGCCACGAAGAGATCCTTGCGCGTGGACGGGCGGAGGCCTTCGACCTCGTCTTTGTTGGAGACTCGATCACCCAAGGATGGGAGGGGGCTGGACGCGCGGTCTGGGACAGGTATTACAAACCTCGGCGCGCGCTGAACCTGGGATTCAACAGCGACCGGACGGAACAGGTACTCTGGCGGCTTGAGCACGGAGAGTTGGGTGGACAGACGCCCAAACTAGTGGTGCTGTTGATAGGCACGAACAACATCTCAACGAGGGACGAGTCGACGGAAGACACGGCTGCGGGGATTCAGGCGATTGTTGCGCGACTCCGCGAACGGATCCCCACCACTCGCCTCTTGCTCCTGGGAATACTGCCGCGTAGCGACACTCCAGAGGACCCGCTCCGGCAGCGCAATGCCGAGGTGAACCGTCGTCTTTCGCGCCTGGCCGACGAGGACACGATTGTCTTTCTCGATCTGGGTCGGCATTTCCTCGATGGAGACGGCCGCCTCTTGCGCCGGCTCATGCCGGATGGGCTGCATCCCAACGAGGAAGGATATCAGGTGTGGGCAGACGCGATGGAGGCGACAGTGCAGACACTGCTGAGCAGATGAGGGTACGCGGCGCGTTCTGATCCTTGTGGTGGCGGCTGCCGCGAGCGCCCTCGCGGCCTAGGGTTTCTTATTCTTTTTCTGCTTTGGATTGTCGGCAAAGAGCAGCCATGCCAACACGACGAAGCCGATCGCCACGCCCCCGACCGCCAACCATGTTCCTAATTTTTCCATGTTTCTCTCTTCTGCGGAGACCCTTGAAGCGCCGCCAGCATGGCCTTGTCGATTCGTTTGATCTTCAATTGCTCGTCGACGGTGACGAGTTTGGCCGCACCCTCCACAACCATGCGTTGGGAGATTCGTTCCCTAATGACGTGCGCAAACGTGATGGAGGCCTGGCTCACCTCGCTCAGCCTCGTCTCGACCATCAGCGTCTCACCATACCGTCCAGGTGACCGGTAGTCGAGCTCGGCATGCACGACGATAAACTGGGTGCCCTGATTGCGTAACTCGGCGACGGACAGTCCTCGCTCCTCCAGATAGTGCGTACGAGCACGCTCGAAATACTTCAGGTAGTTGGCGTAGTACACCACCCCGCCGCAATCTGTGTCCTCATAGTAGATCCTAATCTCCATGGCATCCTGCCGATAGCTGATCGCGCATGGCGGATGGTTGCACCTTCTTTGTGCATTGCCACACGGTGTACTACTTCAATGTTTTCCTAAATGCATTGATGCTCTTTGCGAGACGCTGCCCTACCTCGTACAAGGCCATCTGCTCGGATTTTGCAATATACTCTCGATCGAGCGCCAACGTCGCAGCGGCGACGACTACAAATGTTGAGCCAACTGCTAGCTCCAGATGATAGCCAAACGCTTTGGCCGTGCTCTTTGCTGCTCCCTCTGCAATATTCAAGCTGATGGAATTGACCGCTCGATTCATCTGAGATTTCAAGCCATAGTCTTCATGTCGAGGAAACTTGGCTGTGACTGCGTAACCGTTGAAGGCATATTGCCTCGCAGTCTTCCAGATCTCCAAGCTCTCGAACCGAAACGCCACTTTCTCTCCTTCTGACGATCAGCGATGAGCCATCAGCCATTAGCTATTAGAGGCTTACACTCGGAAACTTCGGCAGTGACGTTTCCTGCGTGTCAGTGAGACGAAGGACCAGGTCGTGGAGTTGCTGCACCCGCTCGGACTTCACCGCCTCAAATCCATGCCCGAGGACTGCGTGATTGGCCGCATCGAGGAGGGGTTTCAGCTTCGTCCAGTCGCGAAGGAATGCCTGTCCGAGCGGATCGCCCAATGCGGCGAGCGCCCGGAATTGGCTTTGCATCGGCAACTTGTATTTGCCATCCACGTCATCCTGATAGCAGGTCCGACAGGTTTCGCGCAGGGCCTCCGGCAATTGCTCCGGCTGCACATCCCACGATTTCATCTTGCTGTGTTTGAACAGCGCGACCTGCGCACGTGCCTCGAGTGCGCGCCGCAAGGTGACCATGGCCGCTTCAGGATCGTGGAGTTGATCCAAGCATCGGCGGGCGTTCGCGAGAAGATCGAGGGCGACATGTTCTTTGACGTCATGCGGGTCCAAGACGATCTTCTCCAGGAACCCTGCGTTGGCCTTGAGCGCCGGGATGAGCGGCTTGAGTCCGGAAGGCCCGCCCCACAACGACGCCATCTCGAGCGCCTTGGCGGCCGTTTTGAGCTTTTCCCATGCCGGCCGGTATTGGCAGCGCTGCCAGAAGCCATAGCCCTCCGACAAGTCCGAGCAGGCACGATAGAGCGGTTTCTGGCCTCCGCTGACACGAGCCTCGATCACGCGAAACACGGCCGCGGCCGCCTGATACCATCCACGATTGAAATAGCCGCAGGCCTCCTGCCGGAGTCCCGCCGCGGCTTCGTCCCAGGGATTCCCCTGCGCCCACCGACGAGCCCGCCCGCCGACATCGATGGGGTCGTTCTCCCCCTCGGCTCCGGGTGCCGCATCGAGCCATTGGGTCACGCGTGAGGTCTTCCCCAGCCCGGCAAGCACCATGGCGCCGGCCATCGCCGGGGTGGCGTCGCCCAGACTCACCACGAGTTCGCCCAGGCCCACCTCCCACGTATCCAGTAGGGATGGAACCGTGGCGCCGACAGCCCGGTACGAGGCCATGAAGTCGTGTGGGTCCGGAGTCACCACCCAGTCCCACCGCCGCGGCATCTGTGCGACATGTGGTTGGACCTGCT
>CAYUYE010000045.1:0-11633 GCA_964449255.1 uncultured Nitrospira sp.
CAACGAGACTCGTGCGCGCTTGGGCGAGGACATCACGCAGCTGCGCGAGAAGGAGTTGGCCTCGGTCCGGAACGACCTGGAAAAGCGCGCGCATGAGGACGAAAAGATCAATAAGAATCAGGACGAAATGCGGTACGTGCTGGACCGCACGTCCAAGGAGCTCAAAGAGCAGTCCAACGTGGTGGCTGCGGCACGGGTGGAGCTGAAGAATGAACAGGAGCGGTTTCGGGGGGAAATCAAGGTGGAACAGGAGCGGCTTCGGTCGGATCAAGAGCGCTTCCGCAGCGACTTTCGGGATGCGGTGACGAAAGATCTCTCGAAGATGTCGGGCGATTCCTCCGCACAAGTCGCCAAGCTCAGCGTGCGGACCGATGAGCTCATGGCGCGGTTGACGACGACCGAGGGCATCTTCAAGAAGGTGAGCGATCGGCTGGACGAGCAGAATCGGGAGTTGAAGTCCTCCGACGGCCGCACCGCAAGCGTCGCCCAGCGCCTGGAGGCGCAGGACAAGACACTGGCTGAAGTGCGGCAGGCTCTGACGGACTTCAAACACGCCTTGGGCGGGCTGGGCGAGAAGATCGTCAGCCAAGACAGGAGTTCCACTGAGTTGTCCGGATCTGTCACGCAGCAAACGGCCACGCTGTCGAAGCGAGTGGACGGGCTCGCGTCGGAACTCAAGTCGGTCACCCAACACGTCAACGAGATCGGGAAGAGCACGAGTGACCACCTTGGCGAGGTCAACAAAAACGTGGGGACGGTCGCGAAGGGACTCGAGTCCGCCGGCGATAAGTTCGTGGGGCGACTCGATGCGCAAGACGACCGGCTGGAGCAACTCAGTAAGCAGGTCGCCTGGCTTCAAGAGGCCGCCAAAACCTTGGACGCGGGCAATGCCAAGTTAGCCCACCGGTTGGATGAGCAGGATCATCGGGTGGAGCACGTGGCGAAGCAAGTCAATGTGCCTCACGACGGGGCGGGTCGGTCCGCGGGAACCGCCGAATCGTCGCTGCCTCGGATCGGCGCCGCGGGCGAGAACGGCGCCTCCAAGCAGACCCACGCGCGTTTGACGCCTCCTGCCGATACGACGCCGACGTTCTCTGGTCCCTCCGGCCGCGACGCGGTAAGGGAGCGGTATGAGCAGCTCCTCGCGCGGCTGCGTGAAGGGGATTTGGACAATGCGCAGGAAGGCTTCACAAGTTTCCTCTCCGAACATCCGACGTCCGAGCTGGCGCCGAATGCCCGCTTCTGGTTAGGCGAGTCCTACTATGGCAAGAAAGACTATCGCCGCGCCATCGACGCCTATGAACGGGTTGAGCGCGATCACCCAGCCAGCGAGAAAGTGCCGGCCGCCCTCCTCAAGAAAGGCTATTCGTTCTTGGCCCTGCGCGATCAGCGCCAAGCGGCTCAGGTATTCCAGACGCTGGTGAGCCGATACCCGAAGACCCAGGAAGCCAGTAAGGCTACCGAAAAGCTTGCTCAACTGAAAAAGGAACGGTAAGGCGCTCATGATGCGACGATCCCGCGTGCTGCTCACTACGCTCTGTGCGGTCGGATTGGGAGCCGCTTTCTCCCTGACCGGTTGCGCCAAACATTCGGATTTTGTCGACCTGCGGGAAGAATTGCGCACGGTTGTGAAAACCCAGGAACAGGAACAAAAGCGCTTGGAAGGCATGCAGCGGCGGGTGCAGAGTCTGGAGGCGGCGCGGGAGAAAGAGACGGATCCGACACGGCAGCGGGTGGAGGAACTCAGCGCCCGCGTCAAACAGTTGGAAGCCCGAGCGGGAAAGTTCGACGAGAGTTCGACGGCCTCCGTGCCGCCCAAAACCGACTCCGGTCTGAGCGACGCGAGCAAGGCGGCGAAACCCGCCAAACCACCGTCGATTCCCGAAGCGGGCACCGGGGCCTTGATCCCGGGTGTGCCTGGGCTGTCGCCGACCTCGGCCTTCAATCTTGCGTACAACGATTATTTGAACGGGCGTTACGACATGGCCGTCACCGGCTTTCAAAAGTTCACCAAGGATTTCCCGACTGCCTCGCTGGTGCCGAATGCTGAGTATTGGCTGGGCGAATCCTATTACAACCTGAAAGACTATGTCCGGGCGATGCAGGCCTATGAGCAGGTGGTGAACGATCACCCGTCCAGCGAAAAGGTGCCGGCGGCGCTGTATAAAATCGGACTGTGTGCGTCCGAAACCGGAGATACCGGCAAAGCGCGCAAATACCTCAAGCGCGTGACGGACGAATTCTCCGTGTCCGAAGAAGCAAAGCTCGCCAAGTCGAAGCTGGCAGAACTCCGATGAACCTCCGCGGACGTCCGGCGATACGGGCCGGAGAGGCCGCCGGACAGCCTCCTCTCTCCTCCGTCGTGCCCACATGACGATCGGACTGGCTCCAGGCAAGATCCGGGTGCTTCCCCCCGACGTGATCGGCCGGATTGCGGCCGGGGAGGTGGTTGAACGGCCAGCCGCCGTCGTCAAAGAGCTGCTCGACAACAGTCTCGATGCGCACAGCCGTGGCATCGTCGTGGAGGTGACGCAGGGCGGCCTAGCGAAGATTCGTGTCGCCGACGACGGCGAGGGCATGATCCGTGAGGACGCCGTCTTGGCGTTCGAGCGCCACGCGACCAGCAAGCTGCGGTCCGACCAGGATCTCGAGGGGCTCGCCACCCTCGGGTTTCGCGGTGAGGCGCTGCCCAGCATTGCGGCTGTGGCCAAGGTCTCTCTCGTGACGATGCCGCCGGGACAGACCGTGGGGACGCGGGTTCGGGTGCAGGGGGGAACCGTCGAGTCCGTGCAGGATGCCGCCGGGGCCCCGGGGACTCAGATCGAGATCGACGACCTCTTTTTCAATACGCCCGCGCGGAAGAAGTTCCTCAAATCCGTCACCACAGAGTTTTCCCACATCCTGCAAGCCGTGCAACAGGCGGCGCTGGCCTGGCCGCAGGTTCAGTTTCGGCTGATGCACAATGGACAGGAGGTCTTGCACTGCCCCGCCGCCTCGAGTTGGCGCGATCGGTTGCTGCAACTGTATCGGGGCGTCTTTGCCGAGCATGGGGTCGCGATCTCACGCGCACGGCCGGGGTTGCGTGTGGAAGGCATCGTGATCAGTCCGCTCCATGTGCGGGCCACTCGGTCGCCGCAAGAACTCTTCGTCAACCGGCGGGCCGTGAAGAATCCCACCATTGCTCACGCGGTGGCCGACGCCTATGGGCCGCATCTCGCGAAAGGACGATATCCACAGTTCGTCCTGTTTCTGGATCTGGACCCCGCGCGGGTCGACGCGAATGTCCATCCGACGAAACGGGAGGTCCGCTTCGCGGATCAGGAATACGTACATCAGACGGTGCGTCACTCGGTGCGAGACGCCTTAGGCACGTCCGGAGCGCCGAGTCCACTTGTGGAACAGGGGGCGTCGGCGATCGCACGTGTCGTGGGTGAAACCCTGGACTATCAGCGGCTCACGCCATCTACCGCCCCCTGGGTGTCGGAACCAATCGGACGCCCCATCGCGCCCGGCGCGAGCCCGGCCTCGCAGTTGACGATGGAGCCGCTGTCGGCGGAGGTCGGTAGGGGACCTGCTCTCGATCAGGCGGAACCCTCGGACGTGGTGCCGATGGGACAGATCGGTCGCACATTCTTACTCGCTCAAGTTGGCGCCGAACTGCAGGTGATTGACCAGCACACGGCGCACGAGCGTGTGCTCTTTCAGCGCTTGTGGCGTAGCTGGGAGTCGCGAGCGATCGAGGCACAGACGCTGCTGGTACCGCAACCGTTGGAATTGCCGCCGCATCAGCGTGCGCTGCTCGAGCCGCACCTGGAGGCGTTGGAACGCGTCGGACTGACGATCGAGCGCTTTGGGTCCGGGGCCTTTCTGCTTCGCACGGTCCCGGCCCTCCTGGGGACCACGGACGGCGTCGCGCTCGTCCAGCGGCTCTTGGACGATATTGACGAATGGCGGACCCCTTCCTCGATGGAGCAGGCCATGCACCCGGTGATCGCCACGATGGCCTGCCATTCGGCCGTGCGGGCTGGGCGCCAAATGGCCTTGCCGGAAATCGGCCGCCTGGTGCGTGATTGGGTCGGCGAGGGGATGATCATGACGTGCCCCCACGGGCGCCGCACAGCCCTCCGCTTGCCGTTGGAGGAATTGTCCCGCATGTTCGGCCGCGTCTAGCCGCCGGTCTGTGCGGGCGCGTGAGTACAACGGTGAACGAGGCGGCATCCAAACCCATCGTCGTGCTCTTGGGGCCGACCGCCGTGGGGAAATCGGCCGTTGCGGTACGGTTGGCCCTCGCACTTCAGACCGAGGTCTTGGCCGCGGACTCACGGCAGGTCTATCGGCGGATGGACATCGCCACCGACAAGCCGACCGAGGCCGACCGGCGTAGTGTGCCGCATGGGTTGATCGATCTCGTCGAACCGGATGGGCCGTTCAACGTCGGGCAGTATCGACGGGAAGCCGAACGGGAGATCGCGAGAGTGCACGCGGCGGGCAAAGTCCCGCTGATCGTCGGCGGGACGGGGCTCTATGTTCGGGCCTTGGTGCGCGGGCTGTGTGAGGGACCGCCATCGGATCCGGCGTTGCGCGCGAGGCTGGAGGCTGAGGCAGAACGGGTTGGGCCGGCGGCGCTGCACCGGAGATTAGCCGAACAGGATCCGGCGACGGCCGCCCGGTTGCATCCGAACGATCGGGTCAAAGTGATTCGCGCATTGGAAGTCCATGCGCAGCTTGGGCGCCCGCTGTCGTCCCTGCACGAGCGGCATGCCTTCGCGGATCGTCCCTATGCGGCCCTCTTGTTGGGCTTGAATCGGGAACGGCAGGAGTTGTACCGGCGGATTGAAGCTCGGGTGGACGCGATGCTGGCCAGGGGCCTGGTCGAGGAGACGGCTCGCTTGCTCGCTGCAGGGTATCGACGAGAGTTGGGTTCCATGAAGGGGTTGGGGTATAAACAAGTGGCCGGATTTCTTGCCGGGGAATATAGCTACGAAGAAGCCGTGCGCCGCCTGAAGCGGGATACGAGGCAATTTGCCAAACGGCAGCTCACCTGGTTTCGGAAGGAACCTGGGATCATGTGGTTCGATCTGGATGAGTCGACCACCGACGAGACCGTGGTGGACGGCTTGATGCGAGCGATCCGACTGTTCCTCGCGTCGCGTCAGGATTCCGGGTTGGCCACAGTGACGGAAGGACGACCATAACCTATGGCGCAAGCGCGCAATGCAGGGGGCCAGGCCGAGATCGGTATCATCGGTGGGAGCGGCCTGTATGAAATCGAGGGCATGACGGAAGTGCGTGAAGTTCGCGTCGCAACGCCGTTCGGGACGCCGTCGGACGCGGCCTTCGTGGGGACGATCGGCGGCCGCCGCGTGGCCTTTCTCTCTCGGCATGGGCGCGGGCATCGGTTCAGCCCGAGCACCATCAACTACCGAGCCAACATCCATGCGCTCAAGGCGCTGGGGGTGCGGCAGGTGATCTCGATCAGCGCCGTGGGCAGCCTACAGGAGCACATCAAGCCGGGGGACGTTGTCCTTCCGGACCAATTCCTCGATTGGACCAAGCGTCGGGCCAGCACTTTCTTCGACGCGGACGTGGTGGCGCATGTGGCATTCGGCGATCCGGTGTGCCCGCGCATGACACCGGTGCTGGATCAGGCGGCCCGTACGGTCGGGACGAGAGTCCATCGCGGCGGATCGTATCTCTGCATGGAGGGCCCGCAATTTTCCACGCGCGCGGAGTCGATGCTGTACCGAAGCTGGGGCGTCAGCGTGATCGGTATGACCAACATGCCCGAGGCGAAGCTCTCGCGGGAAGCCGAACTCTGCTACGCGACGGTGGCGTTGGTGACCGACTACGATTGCTGGCACGCGACCGAGGAGGCCGTGAGCGTCGACGCGATTTTGGCGATCTTGCGCCAGAACGTGGCGCTTGCCAAACGCCTGCTGCTCAAGGTCATTCCCCAACTTGGGGAGTCGGTCGGCTGTGCCTGCCCGCAGGCCCTGCAAGGCGCGATCATCACGAACGCGAAGGTGGTTCCGGCCGCGGCACGCAAACGGCTGCAGCTGTTGGCAGGGAAATACTTGATTCCTTCCAGACGAAAGGCATAGGCGATGGGCAAACTACTAGTCGTCGGATCGGTGGCGCTGGATACGGTCAAAACACCCTTCGGGGAAGCCGCGGAAGTGTTGGGTGGGTCGGCCACGTATTTTTCCACCTCGGCCAGCTATTTTACGCAAGTGGATCTGATCGCCGTGATTGGGGAAGACTTCCCCGATCAACACCTGGCGTTTCTCAAGAGCCGGGGGATCGACCTCTCCGGGCTGGAACGGCGTCCGGGGCAAACGTTTCGCTGGAAGGGGCAATACAGCCACCAGCTCAATGAAGCGCAGACGCTCGATACGCGGTTGAACGTGTTCGAGACGTTCAAGCCGAAAATTCCTACCCACTATATGAAACCGGACGTGTTGTTCTTAGGGAACATCGATCCTGAGCTGCAGCTTGAGGTGTTGAAACAGGTTCCTCGCCCGCCGTTGGTCGCCTGCGACACGATGAACTTTTGGATCAATGGGAAACGTGAAGCTGTGTGGCGGGTGCTGAAGGAGATCGACATTCTCATCATCAATGACGGCGAGGCCCGGGCGCTTGGCGAGCATCCGAACCTGGTCACCGTCGCCAAGAAGATTCTGGCCCAGGGGGTCAAACACCTCATTATCAAACGGGGCGAATATGGGGTGTTGATGTTCGATGGGCGTGGAAGCTTCGGCGCGCCGGCCTACCCCCTGGAGCAGGTGCTCGATCCGACCGGGGCCGGCGATACGTTCGCGGGCGGCTTCCTGGGCTATCTGGCGGCGACGGGCAATCGCTCGCCACAGGCTTTCCGACAAGCGGTCGTCTTTGGGAGCGTGATGGCCTCATTTACCGTAGAAGCCTTTAGCCTTGACCGTTTGCGCATCCTAGATTACAAAGAGATTGAAGCCCGATTCAGGGAATTCAAGCGTCTCACCCATTTCGAAGATATTTCTGCATGAACGACGCACACTTAAGTAATTCTTTCGGCTTGCGCGGAGTCCGCGCCGGCCTGGCCCTGGTTATCGCGGTGCTGTCCGCCTGTGCGGTGTCGGAAGAGGAGACCCGCAAATCCGGCGGGTATTACCAGGAAGGCTTGGCGAATCTTTCGACCGATCGGCAACGGGCGTTCGTGTCGTTCCAGAAGGCCGTCCAGCTCAATCCGAAGAATCGTGATGCTCGGTATGGCCTCGGGCACATCTACTCGCAGCAGGGGAAGTACAAGGAGGCCGAGGAGGAATTCAGGCAGGTCCTGAAGTTGGATCCGGAACATTCCGAGTCGCGCACGTACCTTGGACAAATTCTCAGCCAGCAGGGCCGTTGGGACGAGGCGATCGTCGAATACAAGCAAGCCCTGTTGAATCCGTTGTATGCGACGCCCGACCTCGCGCGGTTTCACTTGGGACGGGCGCTGGTGCACAAGGGTGATCTGAAGGGGGCCGTGGCGGCGTTCGAGGATGCCGCGCAGGTCAACCCTCCGAACATCTCACCGGCTCTGCTCAACTTGGAAATGGGCCGCGCCTACTTGACGATGGGACTGGAGCAACGGGCGAAGGAAACGCTGACGAAAGTGGTGAGTGCCGACAAGGGCGGCGAATATGGAGTGGCGGCGGAGCAGTTGCTCCGGAACATGAAGCAATACTGAGCGGCATGCTTGGAGCGCGCCGAGGCGCCGGGCGCGGACAGGAACGCACGGGCGCAAGCGGATCGGCGGAAGAGACGCAGGGAAAGCGGGCCAGACAAAAAAGGTTAGGCGAGAAGGGTAGGAAAGAAGGCCAGATGGACTCGATCGGCGAATTCTTCAAACAAGTGCGTGAAACCAAGGGGCTCAGCGTCGAAGAGGTCGCGCTGAAAACCCGCATTCGCGCGGATTTCGTTCGGGCCATCGAGGATGGAAACTACGCCAAGCTTCCGGATCAAGTCTTTGCGCGCGGGTTCGTGCGTTCCTATGCGCGGTCGCTGGGATTGGACGAGGAAGATGCCATCCAGCGGTTTGTGCAGTCGGCCGGGGCGTACTACGAAAAACAGCACGAGCGCGAGCGACTGAAGCAAGTGCAGGAAGAGGAAGATCGCCGTAAACGGTCCAGCCGCAAAGCGGTGGGGCTGGCGATTGTGGTGGCGGTCGGATTGCTCGTGGCATTGCTGACGCGCCAGCAGTCAGGCCAAATCGTCAAGCGCGGCAACCAGGACTTTTCTCCTCCCCCAGCCGGCAAGACGACCACGGCGGTCAAGGACGCGAAAGAGCAGAAGCCAGCCGGCTCCACCGAGGTCAAGCCGCTCGACGAGCCGAGGCGGGCGGCCCCAGAGGCGGCACCTCCCGCACCAGTGCCGGTGGCTGCGGTTCCTCCGGTTGACGTGCCGGCACCAAAGGCCTCCCCGGCGCCGGTTGCGCCTGCCCCGTCGTCTGGTGGTAGCGATGGGCCGCTGGCCGGACTTACGGTCGAAGGGCCGAGTGCGGGCGAGCCGCTGGTCCTCGATCTGGAAGCCGTGGAACTGAGCTGGGTCGTCGTCCAGACGGACAGCGGCAGTCCTGTCGAAGCGTTGATGCGGCCAGGGGAACGGTCTCGGTGGAAAGCGCAGGAACAATTTGCCATTACCCTCGGCAACGCCGGCGGGGTCAAGGCCGTGCTCAACGGCAAGCCGCAGAAGCCGTTCGGGCCGAGCGGCAAGGTGGTCCGCGACGTCGTGCTCAAGCGCGAAGGTTAGGATCGCAGGTTTCAGCCTCTCGCATTTCTAGTTCCAAGCTCTTCCAAAGCCCAAGGGAGGACGCGATCTCTCGCTTCCTGCGCCTCTTGCGGCAGCCCTTCAAACCGCACTTCGTGTGAGCCGGCAGCTCATCGGGCGACGCCCTCCCCATTGACGCTGCCAGATAAGCACCTTGACTTCCTCAATACCTGATCAGTTCACTGAAGGTGTCTGTCCCTGCGCGATCGTAGCGCTGCGAACGCCCGGCACTAGCAAGCGAATTGAGAGCGGACTAAGTCGGAGGGGTTTCTCCGGCGGCGCAAGGAAGACGGCTCCGCCGGAAGAGCCGCCGGTACTAGCGAGTTTGGTCGGCTCCCAGCCGCTCCGGCGCAAGTCGCTCGCGCTCGTATCCCCCCTGTGAGAGAGTGGGCGGGGACAGATCGCGTGAAAATCTGTCCCCGCTCTGCACATCGAGGAACGGGTGACAGCGCCTTCCTCTGACCCTCCGTAGCGATTCACCGGCTAGCCCGCTCGTCACGTTTCGCGGTGAAGACTCAGGCTGTTCCCCCCTTGTTAGTCCCAGACCGATCAAGTTTCTTTGACCTGCCGCCTCAGTTCGTATTGTGGCGTTTCTGGAGATTTGAGGCGCAATACCACCTCAAATTTCCACCTGTGGAAGTTTCGTCGTGATTGCCTCTACAGAAGTCCGCAGAACGGCGTCCTTTTTGGGATTCCCATGGCGGCATGGCTTTTGATGTAGTGAGGGTACACAGGCGGAACGAAGGGTGAGACTAGCGAAGTTATCTTAGGCTGCTCTCCCCGTGGATAGCGATGGGTTTCTCGGGGCCGATTGGGTTGACAAGGCGAAGAGACCGTTGTTATAGTTCGGCGCCTTTCTCTTGTCAGGGCGCGTAGATACGAACTTGTTGGGTGTCGGCAGGCGAGAAGGCAGAGTTGCTCAACGGCACGGGCACAGTCAGGTGTTGATCGGTGCTTAACACAAAGGAGGAGTGTGATGGGGTACCTTTCTAAGGTTCTTGCAGTCGCAGCGGTCGGGGCATTGATGTCGGCCACCGTGTCCTTCGCGGAAGAGAAGGATCCGCTCAAGCCGCGCGTGCCTTCCGACCAGATCTCCGAAGCCAAGCAGATGAAGAATCCGGTTGCCGCGACCCCGGAGAATATCGCCAAGGGTAAGGCGCTGTTCGAGGGCAAGGGCACCTGCGTGAATTGCCACGGGAAGGAAGGCAAGGGCGATGGTCCTGCCGGCGCCATCCTGAATCCAAGCCCACGTAACTTCTCCAACTGCGCCTTCCACAAGAAGCGGAAGGATGGCGAGTTGTTCTGGGTCATCAAGAACGGCAGTGCGGGCACTGGGATGGTTTCCTTGATCCCGGCCGCGATCAACGAGGAAGAAGCCTGGACGATCATCAACTACGAGCGGAGCTTCTGCAAGGCCGAATAAGCTCTGTTCCTAGCTGGGTCCGGTAGTAAGAGGGGGCAGCGGATCGAATCCGCTGCCCCCTTCTTGTTTGTCCTGACGGGCTTGCTGCAGACGGCCATGTGCCATCAGCTTTGTGAGCTTGGTTTCAACCACGTTGAGCGGAGCCTACCGGCCTCGCTCAGGGGGTATGAGCGTTCGGTGACACGAGTTGAGCGAGGGGGATGGTCGCGGACTTCCCAACCTTCGACAGCGATGGGGTGACCATCGGGACTTGGATTTGAGGCAATGCGCCCTTTGAGGCGGGGGGAACCCGGTCCCGCACAAACGAGACGATTTCGCCGATTGTGACGCGACCGTCCTGGTCGGCATCGGCTTCGCCGCGAAGGCCACGCAGAAAATAGTACGTGAAGAGGCCGTGGCGGAGTGTGTCGGTTTCGACTGATTTCCCAAGGCCCGTGGTGCTGATGAGGCGCAGATGATTGCCCGCGCCCAACTCCCACACGGGAGCCACCGGCTTGCCCTTAGGATCAGCGCTGCTCTTGGCGATGTTCCCGTCGAAAATTACCAGTGTCTGAAACGCCCGGAGACGGGAGAGTGCCGACTGCAGGTCCTTCAGCGGGTAGGCATGTGAGAGTGAGGCCGGCGTGCCGTCGAAGGGCACCAGGGACAGTTCCCCGCCAGGTCCGGCCACAGCATCCCCAGCCACATAGACGATGACGATGGATTCGGCATCAGTCTTGGTCGGTAGCCAATCGAGGAGCGCTTCATCGATGTCGGTCCGCAAGGCCTTCCAATCTTGGAGCAGGCGCACGTTGGAAGCGGGGACGCCGCCGACGGTCTTGAACGAGGAGGCAACGGTTTCTGCGTCCAGCGACGCGTACTTCCGGCCCTTGATCTCCTGGTCTCGGTACGAACTGAGGCCGATGGCAAGGACATACGTATGCGGGTGCGGTTGCCATGCCGAGGACGGGGGGAGGCGGTCGACGTCATCGACGGCCGAGATCGATGCACGTGCGTCTGCGGCTTGGCGTGGTGCTGCCGGTGCGGCCGTTGGCGGGATAATTGTGGCTGACACAGGCGCCGGTGGGGTGATCTGCGGCACGACCAGTGGGGCCGTGGCCGTGCCGGTCGAAGCTGGTGGGGAGCTGGACACCGGCTGACCGTTGTTCTGGTTTTGCGCCTGAGCGCGAGCTTCACGGAGGAGATGTGTCGTCAAGTCAACCGCTCCGTCATGAAGAAGGGTGTCCACGTTCACATACATACAACGGCGCTGCGTCGGCTCGATCATGAGCCGACCGCGTTGGGTCGTCGAAAACGTCCGAGAGGCCTTCACAGTACCCTGCGCGTCGCGGAACACCGCTTGGGCCTCCAGGGTCAACTCCGCCGGGAGCCGGTCATAGACGTTGTCGGTCAGAATTTTCCAGCCCTGGCGCGTGAGACTCACGTG
>CAYUYE010000046.1:0-10954 GCA_964449255.1 uncultured Nitrospira sp.
TGGCCCCGAACAGCCCGGCCAGCACCATGTCGCGGATAAAGCCCAGAATGCGGCTACAGAACGTGGCCACGCCGATCAGTCCGGCGGCCTTGACCACCGACTGGGTTTCGCTGGGCGTTGTCGAGGAGACAGCACTCGGCTGGAGGGGATCCGGCATTGGGGAGGATTCTAGCGAAACCGAGCCAACGCGTCCACGCCTGGTGGAAGGACAGCGACTCCACTAAAATAGACGGCACCATGCGGCAGGATCGGATCACGCGGGCGCCCGGCGGATTTCAACTCCGCCATCGCACACTCGGCATTTTTCAAGGGACGGCGATTGAGGTCGCCTTTTGGCATCCGTCGTCGGCTCTGCCGGAGTACGGGCTCTGCCGTTTTGCCTCGGAGACCGACGCGGCGCACTACGTGGCATTTGTGAGTTCGCCCGCTTGCCCAGAGCCGCTACTCGCCGAGGACCTCACGATCGAACCTTTCGATCATGGGTTGCACGAACGCCTGGTGCTGGAGCATCCGCTCGAGACGGAGTGGGAATCTGGGCGGTAGCGATGTACTTACCCGACCACAGCCTCGCCGGCGGTCGTCGCCGGGGCATCGACGGAGACGGACTCCGGCTGGCCCTTCGCCGGTTCGCCCTTCCCCGCGTGGGCCTGTATGAACGCCATCAGCCGTTTGTTATTTTGTGACTTGCGGAGGAACTGGAATCCGATACCCCGGGAGGTCACTGATCGGACCATGCCCGCCACCTCGACCGGGCGCTCTTGTTCGCTGATGGCGATTTCGAGATAGAAAATATCATCGACTTTTACGTGGGTCGGGCTTTGGATCATGCAGCCGCCCATGGACAGGTCGACCACATGACCTTCGCCCTTGACCCGCCCACCCGAAAAGGAGAGGTACAGGCGCACCGGGATACGGAAGTGTTCGCGACGGTCCACCAGGTGGCTGGGGTACCGCCGGCCGATCCGAAATTGGAGAAACCGGTGGTGGCACGTCTGACAGCGAAACGGTACCACCCAGAGCAGTGCCAACATCGACTCGGACAGGGTGCGCGTCGGCGCGCGGAGGACGCTTGCGTCTCCACAGTGGGGACAGGCCAGCACCGCGCTCATACTCGGGGGGTTCCTTTCTCTTGGCCGGTCACGATCGTCCGGTAACCAGTTCAAAAGATACCAGACCCAGCGCCGTGGTAAAGGAAGTCCGGAGCCAGCCGAACGTCCGTCTTTGTGCGTCCAGAGCCATTTTGCGGCCTGCCCCCTGGCGCGACACGGTGAATGGACGGCCGCTGCGAATGACCAGCGCAGTTTTTCCGAGTTCCGTTGTCGTTTCGTACGGTCTGGGCAGGCCCCCCAGCCGCCAGCCGGTAAGGTCCTGGAATGGGCCGCCCCGGGGGTGAATGGAGATGACCGACTCCCCACAGCCCCTCGCGTCCCGACGGCGCGCCAGACTCTTGGTGACCTTGATCATGGCGGGAGTCACGGCGTGCGACGGGGGACAGGCGGCCGTTCAGATCGTGGCCCAGGATACGCGCTTTGAGCCAAATGTGGTGCATGTCCGCCGTGACGTCCATCTGATGCTGACCCTGTACAACGCGGGGCGTGAGCCCCACGAGTTTGCGAGCCCGATTCTTAGTCATGCCCAACTCATGCCGGAGAAGACCGGTCTCGAGGGAATCCCACCGTCGTCCCCCCTCCCGCTCGATCCTGGTCGAACCATCAGGCTCTTGGTGGACGCCCCCGCAGGGACCTACGTGTTCTGGTGCGCCAGGAAAGGTCATCCCAACATGAGCGGCACGCTGATCATCGACTAGGATCATCAAGCGGGCGAGGCGTGAGCGCCGCGGCGGCCGCGCGTCCCGCGAGGCGTCCCGTCGCCCAGGCCCACTGAAAGTTGAACCCGCCGATCCGACCGTCGCAATTCAGCATTTCGCCGATGAGATAGAGGCCCGGGACGTGTTTGGACTCCATGGTCCGAAAGTTGACTTCCTCCAGTGGAACGCCGCCCGCGGTCACTTCGGCATGGGTCCACCCACGATCCCGCGCGACGGGGAGCACGAGCGCGGTGAGCGCCTCGAGCAGCCGCTTGCGGGACGGCTTCGGCAGCTGGGAGGCCGCCAACAGTGGATCAACCTGGCAATGGTGGAGCAACGCCGCGGCCAGCCGTTCAGTCACATACGCGCCGAGGACCGTCTTGACCGTGACCCGAGGTTGCGTCGCCACCCGCTCCAACCATTCCGCCTCCAACTCCTCACGGGAACGGCCCGGCACGAAGTGGCAGCGCAGCTCCACTCGCTCCCCCGCCTGGGTGGCCAAGGTCCAAAAGCGACTGGCGTCCATGACGACAGGGCCGCTCACACCCGTGTGTGTCCACAGGAGGTCGCCGGTTCGTTGATCCACACGAGCGCCCTCCACCAGCGTGGTCAGCTCGACTGTGTGGGAGACGCCGGCCAGCGTCGCGTGGAAATACTGAGGCTCCAACTCCAACGGTACGAGCGCGGGCGCCACGGGAGTCACACTGTGCCCGAGGGCCTTTGCGAGCCGCCAACCGGTTCCATCGCTGCCGGATTTCGGGAGTGATTGTCCCCCGGTGGCAAGGATCACTTTTCTTGCGCGATGGCCGCTGTGTCCATCGCCGATCACAAAACTCCCGTCCGCATCGCGATCGATCACCGTCACCCGATGGTGCGTACGGATCGTCACCTGAACCTCACGACAGCGCCGTAGCAGCGCGTCCAGGACGGTCCTGGCTTTATCCGTCACCGGAAAGAGCTTGCCCGTGTCTTCCTCCTTGAGGTCGACACCCAGCGACGCGAACCAGTTGCGTGTGTCCTCCACCGGGAACGACGCCAATATATTCCGCACGAGCACACGAGGACCGAACAAATCATCAGCCCCTACGGCCCGGTGTGTCACGTTGCACCGTCCTCCGCCGGACACGAGGATTTTCGCCCCGAGCTGCTTCGCACCGTCCAGGATCACAATTGATCTCGCCTGGCCTTGCGTCGCTTCGCCCGCAAAAATCGCCGCGGCAAGGCCCGCTGCTCCTCCACCGACGACCGCCACATCTGCTTGTGTAATCAACGACATTGGCAGGGCTGAACGAGGCACACCGGCACAAAAAGGCCTTGTGACCAATTAGAATGTTCTAACTTGGACTTAATGGGCACTTAATCTCTCGACTTTATGTTCAACACTGTCACGTAAAGCAGAATCATCGACGCGGGGACCGAAGGAGGGCACGATGACTTGCCGGAAATGCCAGGGGTTGATGGTAGAGGAATGGCGAGCGGATTTTTCGCCGGAAACATATGTGTGGCGCTGCATCAATTGCGGACGTATCACCGATCCGTTGATCGCCCAGAACCGTCGCAGGCAGGAGCAACCTGGCGCGCCGGTCGGAAAGGCCGCGTAAGCTGACTCTCTCTGGCGCCTGACGCACTCGAGGCGCCCGAGAGGCCCGCTGTGTGGATGTCGCGCGCGAGGTTAGATCGAAAACTCAGCCCAGAGGAACGTATGATCTGACGGGTCTTTCGCTCGCCTCGGCCCGACGTCCACCTCAACCTGCTGACACACTCCCACCAACGGCTGCGTCGCAAGAATATGGTCGATTCTCCACCCCTTGTTTGAGTCGAGTGAACTCGGCGCCCGATAATCCCAGAACGTATATTGCTGCTTGTCGGGATAGAGCCGGCAGAAGACGTCTTCCCATCCCCACGCCACTGTTTCTGCATAGGCGTTCCGCGCCGCTTCGTGATAGCAGACGTGCTGCACGTGCTTCTCCGGACTATGCACGTCGATGGGGCGGGGCGCCACGTTCATGTCGCCACACCAGATGGCCGGCTGCGTCGGTGACAGGTGTTGGTCGAAGTACTTGCGGAGCCGCTTGAACCAGCCCAATTTGTACTGGTACTTGGGTGAGTCGATCTCAAATCCCTGCGGGATATAGGTATTGACGACCGAGAGGCCGTTGAGGACGATCCGCAACAACCGATAGTCTTCCGGGTCTCCACCGTCGTCGAAGCCGTAAAAGACCGCCTCCGGCTTCTTCAGACTCAACACCGCGACACCGTTGTAGGACTTCATGCCCCGAAAGCTCACCTGGTAACCCGTCGGTTCGAAGGCCATGAGGGGAAAATCCGCATCCTGGACCTTCGTCTCTTGCAAGCAGAGCACGTCCGGCCGGTGGGCCTCGAGCCACCCAAGCACGATCGGCAGCCGCTTCCGCAAGGAATTGACGTTGAAGGTGGCAACTTTCACAATCCGCCCCCTGTCGAAGACAGTCGTTTCATTTCCAGCAGAAAGCGCCGCAAAATGGCCTGTTCCGTTCGAGCCCGTCCGCGGACCGGCACCGGAAACCGCAAGATCAGGTTGATGCGGCCGGGCTGGTCGATCTGAAGGGTCACCTTCGGCTCCGGATTTGGCGCCTCCAGCATGTTCTTCTGCTCGAGTTCGTGCAAATAGTCCGCTGCCCCTTGGATGTATTCGGAGCATTCGGCTTTGGCCGCTTCGAGCAACACTCGCTCGCCCGTTTGCCAGTCATCTTCATTGCGCAGCGGGACGATCGTCACGTGAAACACATAGTCCTCGGAGAACGTCTCGTTCACAATCGGGGTCGAAAAGATGACGCTATTCGGAAAGATCACCACCCGTCCGGTCGTCAGATGAGAGGCCTGCCCCGGGCCGATCTCGAGCAGCGTGGTAGCAAAGAGATCGTGGTCGAGCACAATCCCGCGATGGGTGCCAACCTGGATACGGTCACCAATCGAATAAAACTTGGAGCCGGCTCGCAACGCCGCCCCGCTGACACACAGAATCAGCTCCTTGGTCGCCAACACCAGGGCCGCCGCCAGCGCGATCAACGAGACGGCGAACGCCTGCAGCTCATTGGCCCAGATCGCGGCCATCCCCACGGCGAAGAGCAACAACATGCCGTTGCGGATGTTGACCACCCAGCGGCGCCGTTCTTCGACGGTGAGGCCCTTCTGGTTGGACACCCAGCGCACGAGCAACTGACGCACGGTCAGGACGGTGATCACCACCGCCAGCGATTTCAGGCCATCGCGGAGCAGATCGCTGTCAAGCGAGGCGAACGGATTGGTCATGGCGTCACAGAGGCCGGTGGCGTGCAGGGATCGCGCTTCCACTCCTGGAGGACTTTGTCCTTATCGAACTTGAGGGTGTACTTGACGCAGCGGAGGGTGGGATAGTTGCTCGCCTCTTTGCCTTGGCCCACGGCCGCTGCCGCCGTCTCCTTCGCCTTCGTCGCCGCCTTGCCGAAACTGCCCATCGGGTCTAACTCTTCATCCGTCACCGGAAAACGATAGGTCCACACCGATTGTTCCCCCAGCAAAGACGTCTTGTTCGTGTGGGGGGGCCCCATCATCTCTTGGACTTCCGCCTGGGTCACATTGCGGAGTCCTTTGTCGAAATATTTGTCGCGCCAGGGGCGATTGCAGCCCGTCGTCAGCAACGCAAGGCCGAGCAGCAGGACCACCATTCCCGCCGGGACAGCGCCTTGCCCGGCTCGCCAAGTCTTCCAGAATCCCATCGTGACTTAGGACCGATCGGTCCCTTCCCGCTGGAGGAAGCGACGGGCCGTGCACACCAGCGCGTAGGCCTGGGCTAGCAGCCCCGTGACAATGAGCGCCAGGGAAGTCCGGAGCCAGCCGGAGTCGGGGTGATCCAATCCGTACAAGCCGCCGACAAACCCCGCCGCGATCGACAGGATTCCAACCGTGCGCGCAATCAGCGCGGAATGTTTCTCCATGGCGTACGTTTCTTTCCGCCTCCGGTGCGAACGCTACACCGATTCCGCCATCGCTGTCCACCGATGCCCCGCCACGGCTGAGGCCTACCGTTTCGCCCGATCCGCGCTCGGGGAGGTGATTCGGATACCCTGGGCGCGCGACTCCAACGGCAGCGCCTCTTTTTCTCGCCCGATCGAGCGAAGGAGGATGGCATACTCCTCCAAGCTTTTCGCGACATCCAGATGATCGGGCCCGAGCGCCTTTTCACGGATGGTGAGGGCCCGTTTGAAGAACGGTTCCGCATCCGTATATTTCCCCTGCGCGGCCTGGAGTTGTCCCAGGTTGGCGAGTGTGAGGGCCACCTCTTCGTGGTCGGGCCCGAACACGACTTCCTTGATGCTCAACGCGCGTTTCAACAGCGGCTCGGCCTCCGCATACTGCCCGTGCTTGCGGTGCAGCACGCCCAGATTGTTCAGGGCGGCGGCGACTTCGGCATGTTGCTCTCCGTACACCGCCTGGTAGATGCGCAGCACGCGCTGATAGGTCGGCTCCGCCTCCGCAAACTTGCGCTGGGCCACGTAGACCTGCGCCAATTGGTTGAGGGCACGCGCAACGCGCACGTCGTCCCGACCAAACGATTCGGCTTGCGCGGCCGCCGCCTTCAACAGACGCTCGGCGTCCCCATACCGACGCTGTTGCGCGGCCTCCATCCCCTGCGCGAAGGTTGCATCCCAGCTCTGCGGTTCACATGCGCCCATCGCCAACGCGGCCACAAGAAGTGCCAGCCACACGTACGCTTCTCTTATCCGTCCTGCCCTCATTCGTCCTGCCTTTTTAGTTGCGCGATCAACTCTTCGGCCGGATAGGTCACGATCTCGGCCAGCGTCGGGTGGTAGTGCGGAATGCGCACAAGGTCATGCACGGTGCCGTGATAATACAGGATGGCGAGGAGTTCATGGATCAACTCGCCCGCCTCCGGACCGACGATGTGCGCGCCGAGCAACTGTCCCGTTTGGGGATGGCAGAGCAGCTTCACGAATCCGTGTGCGGCTCCCAAACACATCGCCTTCCCGTGATCGGCGAAGGGATAGGACGCCGCGAGATACGCCACGCCTCGTGTGCGACAGGTCGTCTCGCTCAATCCAGCCACCGCCACCTGTGGGTCGGTGAAGACTACCTCTGTATCCAAGCGGCGATCGAACCGCTTCGGCGGTAAATTGGGATGCGTCGCGTTGTAGGCTGCGATTTCGCCCTGTTGGATCGCCTGGTGAACGACCTGCATCAGTCCGTTCACGTCGCCAACCGCAAAAATATGGGGCTGCGACGTCCGCATGTCCGGTCCCACCGTGACACCGTCGTCCGTGGACTCGACGCCGGCCACACGCAGGTTGAGGCCGGCGACGTTCGGACCTCGCCCCAACGCGTGGAGCAGGGTATCCGCGGTGACCGTACGCTGCCGGCCTTGATGCATGAAATGCACGGTGCGTTTGCTCCCGTCGCGAGTGACTCGCAGCAGTTCTGCATCGGTCCATATCTCCATGCCCTCCCAACGCAGGGCTGCCTCCAACGCCCGCCCCACATCCTCATCCTGATCGGACAACAGGGTGCGACCGCGCTGAACGAGGCACACCCGCGTTCCCGTGCGGGCGAAGAACTGACCCAGTTCCGTGGCGATCGATCCTCCTCCCAATACCACCATCGAGCTGGGCTGCTGGCGCAGTTCCATGGCGCTGTCGCTGGTTAAGAATCCGGCCTCGGCCAGACCAGGAATGGGCACCTCGCGGACCACCGACCCGGTCGCAATGATCATCGCGCGAGCCTGGACACGAACCTCGCCCACCCGCATCTCATAGGGGGACACAAACGACGCCGGAGCCTGATAGAGAGTAAATCGCGGATCCTTGAGCGCCGCGATCCGATCCCGCGCAAACTCCGCCACCAGCCGATTCTTCCGTTCGACCATGGCGCCGAAATCCGCTTGCACCTCGACCGGCAAGAACCCGAACTCCTCGGCCCGTCGCATTTCCGAGGCCACCGCCGCCGAGCGAAGCAACGCCTTACTGGGCATACAGCCACGGAGGATGCAGAGCCCGCCGAGTGGTCCGTGGTCGGCGATCGCGACCCGTGCTCCGCTTTCGGCGGCCGTGCGTGCCGCCGCGTAGCCCGCGGATCCGCCGCCGATGATGAGCACATCGTAGGTCTGAATCGTCATGTCAGCATCGACGCGCGGGACGTCCTCCTCGTACGCGCGCCCAACGCGGGGGTATTGTACTCAACTGCCTGGATTTCGGCAGAGGTTTCTTTTATGAGTGGAGGATGTCTACGGTTATCCAAGGCCTGCTGGCGGCGGTGCTGTCGTTCGGGCTGTCGCTCGAATTGATGCCGGGACCCGTGTGGGCGGACTCCGAGGGACCGGACATTCGTCTAGGCACCCAGCAGGTGGGGCTCTCGACCGGCCCGCTTTTGCCGTGGCGCGTGAAGCCGGCGCAATCGACCAAGTTGTTCGGCGCGGGCGTCATCCCATCGTGGAGCATGACGTTGACCGACCCAGTCGGGAGCGGCTGGTATCAAGGGCAGCTCTCCCTGGGCGCGGAACTGGTCGTCCTTCGCACGTCTGACCCGGTCGGCACAACGAATCTGGCCTTCACGCCGAGGATGGCGTACACCTTTACGGCGCTCAAGCGTCTCCGCCCCTATCTGGAGGGCAGCGGAGGACCCATGTGGGCGGAGCTGGGCGGCCGGATTCCAGAACAACCAAGCAAGTTCAACTTTCTGGTCATGGCCGGAGGCGGCGTGGCCTGGTTTCCGGCACCCCACTGGTCGATCAATCTCGGCGGGCGCTTCTACCACATGTCCAATGGCGGAACCCGAAACACGAATCGAGGCGTCAATTTCGGCTTTCCATATCTCGGATTTTCCTGGTACCTGTTCTAGCGGAAGCCACGAAGCGTCGGCCGTCCCACCTGCCGTGCACCCCGCGAAGGGAGGGGCTCCCCCTCCTCAGTTCCGCCACAAGCCGCTTTCCATCGGAGTTTGCGCGCCTTTCCAACTTGAGGAATCGTTCGCCAGCTTGTTACAGTTTCGCCACCATGCTTGCGCAACACCGCACAAGTCCAAGACGCTCCGCGCAGCCCGTGGCGATGCGTCGCGCGCCGTTTGCGTACCGCGTCGTTCAGATGCTCCCCCTTGCAACGATGGCGGTGATGTTATTGCCCTGGAACCTTCCGTAAGTACCCATGCACGCGGGGTGAGGGGCGCAAGGAATTCGAACGATGTCAACAACGATCAAAACCGGTCGGTATCGGCACTACAAAGGGCAGGAGTATCGCGTGCTGGGCTGCGCCACGCACAGCGAGACCGAGGAAGAGCTGGTCGTCTATCGAGCGCTCTATGGAGACCGTGGGTTGTGGGTGCGGCCGCGCTCGATGTTCCTCGAAAAGGTTCAAGTGAACGGGAAATCGGTGCCGCGATTCGAGCTGATTGAGGAACCCTAAGATTCTGCCGGGCTCCAACGAGCGAACGTCGCAGCCTGTCCTTGTGTAACACCCCTGGCATCCACCACATTCCAGACCAGCGCATCTTCCACGAGGAATCGCCGGCCCGTTCGCGAGATGCGCACCCCGCGATACCGGTCGATGTAGCCGTGGCGCGCGGCCCGCTCGAGCATCTGGGCCCGCTCCGCTTGATTCATCTGTTCGGCGGTCAATCGCGAGGGCGTCCGCACGAAGGTCTCCCAGTCCATTTCCCATAGCTCCAAGGCTCGCCGATTCCCGTAGTTCAAGACCGGGTCCGCTTCCAGACCGTGGGACACGATTGCCATCGGCGCCAGAAACACGGCGGCAGCCTGATCGAGGGCTGAGCCCTGACGTTCCAGCAGGTCGACCCCCGTCCAATATCGGTAGCTGTTCAGCAGGAGTTGGCACCACGCCACGCACCCCGGCTCCAACCAGGGGGACGATGAGGGGGACGACGTCACGACGCAGGTCCTTAGTGGGCGGGTGCTCTACCCAGAGACCCTCCTACCATGGGGCAAGGGAACGCTGCAATCGAGTCAGTATCGGCGGAGGTGGCGGCTGAAAAGCGGGTCGCCCGATTTCCCGAGAAGGGTCAACACCAGATCGCCCCGTTTGATGGTGAGCCGTCGTACCAGATCGATCTGATCGATGGTGGCGGTGCGGCATTGCCAGGTTTCGGCGACGCGTTGGCTCTGCGTCCGCTTCACCGCGAGGAGGCCATGGCTGTTCGGCAACATTTCATAGGACAGGGCCGTCCCGACGCCCTCCAACACCGTCGACGGGGTCTCGGCGAAGGCCGTCGGCGAATGCGCGGATTTCATCAACCCTTCCTTCGAATACTGAAAGACTTGGTAGGGATAGAGGTACGGGGCGTCAGGATTCTTGAATTGATGCGGAGATCCGTAGGCGAGGAGTTCCCAGGTTCCGATGACGTCGAAGGGCAGACAGTGTCGCGATGCCGGCGCCTCGGCTCGCGGCATGGTGGCGAGCACCACTGCCGGCGACTGATTCGCTCGAGGCTCCGCCGCACCCGCAAACGGAATAAAAAGAACGATCGCAGAGAGCAGGACACCGATGCGAGAGGGTGCCGGACCAGACGGGTTCACCTGTGGGATGGGGTTCGGGAGGATTCGCATGCACACCTGTCAACAAGGCTAGCAGATGTTCGCGATTCGGCAAGTGTTTCGCGGATCCCCCACCGACGTGACGGAGGGACCTGACAGGACAGGGACGGTTTCGCGGAGGGAGGTGTTTCCCCCGGCCGCTCATCCGGCCCTAGGCGGCCTTGCGGCGGTTGGGGCGCGCTCGACGGCTTTCGATCAGCCGGCATTCGCAGAACGCCAGGCACTGGCGATCGATTTGAATCCACACGATCATCGATCCACAGTCCGGGCAGCCGAGCGGCTCGGGTTCCCGCCAAATCGTCCAACGGGGAATCCGGATGGCCTCACCATTGACATCTTGCGGCTTCATGTCTTCCTCTTCGGCAGATCCTGACGAAACTGGAGTAGGGGCCCAACGCTGGCTCTTGCCAGGGTGGCGCATCCCCCATGTATAATGCGTTTCTCGTGCAAGTGTAGCACTTCGTTGAGATTTTGCTGGGCTGTGGGGAGCTGAGCGCGTCCGATGCCAGGAAAGACACTCTTCGAGAAAATCTGGGATGCCCATGTCGTACGGGAAGAACCCGACGGCACCA
>CAYUYE010000047.1:0-10905 GCA_964449255.1 uncultured Nitrospira sp.
CGCGCCCCGGCTTGTCGCAGCGGCGAATCCACGATTGCAGCAGAAGCGTTCATGAATCATGCGGGCTAGTCCGCGGCCGCCTTCTGGACCGAACCCAGCGGCTTCTCCGGCGCAGGCGCCTTCAACGTCGCCAGGTACATGGTCACCGCCTTCGCGTCCGTGTCGCTCAATCCCAAATTGGGCATGCGTGTTTCCGGCTTCATGGCCTGCGGGTACTTGATCCAACGGTAGACCCAGGTGCCGTTCAGCCGGAATCCCGCCCGGTCCAAGGCCGGACCGACGATCCCGCCGGCGTCGCCCACCCGGTGGCAGGCGTTGCAGCCGTACTTGTTGGCGTAGAGCCGTTTGCCGCGCTCCGCTTCTTTGGCCGCGTCATCGGCGTTCATCGCCAGTTCAGGCCTGGGAATCGGCGTGAACTTCGGACGCTCCGTGAAATTGGTCGCCGCCGTCTTGGCGACGTCCAATTCCTTCGTGGCTTTCGCGAGAACCTCGCGCTCCTTGGCCGTGGCGTTGTCGTCCACATCTTTGCCGGACTTCTCGGCCTCGTCTTCGGCCTTCTTGTCCGCCTCGGCCAGGGCCGCCTTGGCTTGATCGAAGACCCCCTGGGCTTCCTTGAGCTTGGCTTCCAGCTCTTTCTTCCGCCCGTCCACATTGAACGTGAGCTTCATGCCATGGAGGGTCCGCACATAGCCCGTGATCGCCCAGATTTCATCTTCCGACAGAGTGTACTTGAAGGTCGGCATCGTCGGCACGGCAAATTCATCGTCCCCGATCTTGTCGCCGGTGTTCGGCGTCGTATCCTTCATATCGCGCGAAATGGTGTTGAAGATTTCTTCATCCTTGAAGGTCGACATCTCGCCCTTGTTGGACAGATCCTTGGGACGCGGGTCCGGCATCTGCCCCCAGTTGTAGCCCTCGTTTTGCTGACCGTGCTCGCCGTGGCAGTGCATGCAATAGTGTTCGTACAGGTGCTTGCCCTTCTTCACCTGCTCGCTCTGAAAGAGCGCGCAGCCCGTGATGCCGGCGCCGGCGGCCACCGCCGCCACGGCCACCACGACGACGAGTCGACGAAGTCCCACAGCCGGAGAGACGCGCCAGGCCGACCTCATGATGCCGATCCTTTCTTCAGCTTGCGGATCACGACGAATTGGAACCCTGCGGCCAATCCGACGGCCAGGGCCGCATAGAGGTAGGGCGAGTAGTCCGGCGGCGGATCGAGGCGGAAATACCACCAGGAGGAAATGGCTTTCTGCGACCCCTTCTCCTTCAGATCGCCGCTGGCTTCCTTTTTTCCGTCCCAGACCGCGAAGGCGATGTTGATGAACCCGCCGGGGGTGAATTGGGTGTCCCCTTCCTTGTTCGCGGTTTGCACCGGACGGGTAAACACCACTTTCCACGTGCCGTTCTGGTAGACCCCCTTGGCTTTCACATCCTGATCGTCCTGCGCCTTCAGGGTGCCGAATCCCTTCGCGGACATGTCCAGGGCCTTGCCCTCTTTATTCTTCCAGAACCAGATGTTAACCGGACCGCCTTCCACCTGCGCCATCGGCTGTCCGTGCGCGAAGTGCGCCTTCTTGTCTCCGACCATGAATTCGAGCGCCGCCGCGTCGTCCGGATCTTCCGTGGGGTCGGCATATTCCACGTGGATCGCGACTTCGTTGCCGTTATGCATCGCGCGCGCCTTCACGGACTGCGCGGTGACTTCCAGAATACGCGTCGGCCAGTGGACTTGAGGAGACAAGGGAAATTCCGATGCGGGAATGGCGCTCCAGGCCGCGGCGCCGGGATCGTCGGGCAGGGCTCCGGTGGTCAGCTTCGCGCGCACGGCGACGGATTCTTGGGCGTGGGCGAAGGGCACGAGGCCGGAGGCGAGCGGCATGAACCCGACGAGTGAAAGGATCAACACCTGTCCCAGTCCCGTGATTCTCTTAGGCCGTTTCACGATGTTCCTCCCCTCGCCTCTTGCCCCCAGCCCACTGGCCACAACCGATTATTCCCAGGTCCTGGGCTTTTGATGGGCGCCGTCATATTCGCCCATGATGATTTTCCAGATCTGCTCGTCCTTCAACTCGAACTCCCACCGGGGCATGGCCGACTTCCAGGGCATGCCTTCGACCGAGAGGCCCACGCCGCCCTTCTTGATGCGCCAGAAGAGGTAGCTCTCCTGGAGCATGGCGATGGTCGTCGGATCCGAGAAATTCGCCGGCGGCGGATTGAACCCCTTGGATGCCGGGCCCTTGCCGTCGAAATTGCCGCCGTGGCAGGGCGAACAATAGGCGGCGTAGAAACCTTTCCCTTGCTGGATGTTCTCCGGCGTATTGGGCAAGGGATTCGCCAATCCGACAAACTCGCCGGGCGGCGCCGGGTGAATCGTCCGGTTCTCCGCGGGCGGCGCCTCGCTGGTCGCCGTGCTCGAATAGGTCTGCCATCCGACGAGCAGCGGGAACAGCACCAGGAGCCCCAGGCGCAGCCCCTGCAAGGCGCCCAGCTGGCCGTCTCCGGCGATGAACGTGAAGATCGGTCCCAGGAAGGCTTCCATGGAGCCGGCGCTGACCGTCCCGATGATCATGATGCCGGTGAACGTCAGCATCAGATAGAGAAAGATCAAGCTGGCCGGGAGCGGCGCGGTAAACAGCGGCATGAGGAACTTGAGGAAGACGTAGATCCCCGCCAGGAGCATGATGCCTTTGACGATCAGACTGCCGCTCTTCATCGTCTTGTTCCTCCCTTGCCCTCCGCTGCCTCGAATCGCTGCGCCGCCGCTTAGGACGGCTGATGCCCGGCCGGGGCCGGGACCGCCGCCGGCGCCGCGGTCTGCACGATTTCAGACGGACTCACGGTGATCGGCTCTCCGCTCATTTGCTGCAAGAAGGCGATCACCGACAAGATTTCGTTCTTGCTCAGCCCGATGGGGTTCTTGTTGATGTAGGGCATGCGCGCCGGATACTCCTTCGGCGGCCCCTCGTGGCGATAGTCCAGGTAAATGTAGGACTGGGGCGACGTCAGGCTTTCAAAGATAAATTCCCGCGAGAGTTTGGCGCCGATGCCCTTCAGGTCGGGACAGCGCGCGGATTCGCTCGGGCCGATGGAATGGCAGAGCGCGCACTGGCCCTTGCTGAAGAAAATCTTCTGCCCGATCGCCGCCATATCGTTGGCCGTTTTGATGCTGGCCACGTCGAACTTCTCCTCGGCCGGCGGCAGGGAGGCCATCTGCGGCACCGAGAGCGCCACCAGCGAGAAGAGCCCCAGCACGATGGTCACGAAGCCGACGACCCGCAGAAACTTGGCCTTGATGAAGAGGAGAATCAAGACCCCCGTCCCGACGACACAGAGCCCGATCAGCTGCAGCTTGACGACTTCGCTCATCGTTTTCCCTCAGTGCTGAGTGCTGAGTGCTGAGTGCTGAGAGTCATGGGAGCAAGTTGCCTCCTCCGTCCTCAGTCCACAGTCCTCGTCACTGTTTGTCCAATTCGTGCGACCCGCCCGCCATCGCCGGCATGGCCCCGGCCGGGTACTTGCTCTTTCCTCCGTCCGGACTTTGCGCGGCCTTCGCCTTGTCGCCCAGCGTGGCGACCCAGAAGATGAAGGCGACCAGCATGCAGAACAGGAAGGTATTCAGCGCCATGAACGCCGCCGCATAGCCCAAGGCCGGCGAATAGGCATAGGGCGACGAATCCCGCATCACGCCGTAGATGTGCCAATGCACCCGTGAGGACGACCGCGCATAGCCCATCAAGGTCATGAGCAGAATGACCATGACCGCGTTCAAGACCAGGGCGTAGCCGGCGCGAGGGGGCATGCGGCCCCAGACCATCTCCGTCGTCGTCCTGGCGCTCTTGAGCAAGGCCGCCGTGAGCGGCGTAAAGGTGACCAGGACGAACAGGACGATCAGCACTTGCGAGGTCGAGAAGTAATTGATGCGGACGATGGCGGGCACGAAATAGCCCCAGACCCCGAGCACAATCACGGCGAGACCGCCGATCACCATCATCCCGCTCATCAGCGCCTTCGCCGCTTTGGCCCAGGTGGCTGTCTCTTCCTTGCCGGCGCGCCAGTACATGATGAAACTCATGAAGGTCACGAGAATCATCAGGTTGGCGACGGTCATCTTGGCGGACATGACGCCGAAGACGCCGAGCAGCGGATGGTGCGTCCCGCCCATCTTTCGCGCTTCTTCCAGACTCGCCACCAGCGAGTGGGGCGTCATCCAGACGCCGAGACAGAGGAGCAGAATGATCAGCATGCCCATGATGGGCTTCCGATACTTGGCCTCCGACCCCGGAATCCGGTGGGTGATGCCCAGCCAAAAATAGTAGTTCGAGCCCAGGAAGAGCACGCCGATCAGCATGGCCTGCAGAATGAACAGCCAGGAGAGGAACCCGCCCATCAGGGTGATGCCCATCTGCTGGTTGTACTGGTAGATCTCGCGCATCAGCCAGTAGCCGGCGAAGGGCAACGGCAAGAGGCCAAACACGCCGATGAAGTTGCCGACGTAGCCCATCCAGTCGTAGTGCAGCCGCTCCTCGTTCGTCCTGGCGGAGAGATAGCGGACACCGGCATAGGCGCCGCAGATATACCCGCCGAGCACCACGTTGGCAATCAAGCGGTGGATGTTGACCGGCCACCAGGTCGGATTCCAGGTCGCCGCCCAGGCGCGGGCGAGATCGGAGCCCTCGGCAATCACGACCGGGCTCGCTTGGAACGTGGCCCAGGAGTTGGGCACGATCATGATGAAGAAGGCAAAGACGTTCAGCAGGAACCCCAGGAACACGTGGAACGTCTTGGCGCCCCCCTCGGACATGGCATCCCAGCCATACCAATACATGTAGAGCGTGGCGGTCTCGACCAAGAAGAGGCAACAATAGACGACGAAGGACGGGAAAAAGATATCGGTCAGGTAGTTCATCAGCTTCGGATAGAAGCCGATGAGCATGAACAGCAGAATGCCACCGAATAACGCGGTTGTGGCATAGGAGGAGGTCAGCAGCTTCGTGAACTCCTTCGCCAATTTGTCGTAGCGCTTGTCCCCGCCCTTCCAGCCAACGATCTCGCAGACCCAGGCGAAAATGGGCACGCCGAGGACGAAGCCGGCCAGCAACAGGTGCAGCTGAGCGATGATCCAGACGATGTTGCGACTGCCGAGACCGGGGAGATCGCGATACGCGACCTGCGCCGGAGCGGAACTCGTCTCTTGGGCCAGTCCGACCCCCGGCAGGAAGAACACCGCCGCAATCAACGCCGCCAACACACCGAGCTGTGTCGCCGCTCCATGGCTGCGCGAGGTTCGTGCGGAATTCATGGGGTGTTGCGTCATAACGGCTCTCCTTCGTCGTACAGACCGCTAGGGCTTGCCTGATTTGGCCGCAGCAGGCGCCGGAGCAGTTTTAGGGGCCGGTGTTTTCGCGGGCGCCTTTTTCTTGTGGGCCTCGATCTCAGCCTGGCGGGC
Organism: uncultured Nitrospira sp.; assembly: GCA_964449255.1. Taxonomy (GTDB): domain Bacteria; phylum Nitrospirota; class Nitrospiria; order Nitrospirales; family Nitrospiraceae; genus BQWY01. Next base: position 5,447 of record CAYUYE010000047.1, read on the forward strand.
TTCGAGAGCGGTGATCTGGGCATCCAACTGCGCGAGGGCCTTCTCGTCCTTGTTCAAGGATTCGAGCGGCTTGACCGCGTGCGGCGCTTTCTCCTCAGGCTTGGCCCAGTCCTTGTTTGGATGTGGCGTCGTCACGGGCATCGTCCCCCAGAAGACGAAGGTCAGCAACACCCCCGCTCCGGTCACGGCTGCAAGCATGAGCGTTTGATCGGCCGGCACCCGCATCAGATCCCACCGGGTGATCAACTTCTGATACGACTCATTGCTGGGCGAGGCGCCCGACACCTGCCGTAAGACCACTCGGCCGACGATCGAAAGCCAGATCACGACCAGTACCAGGAGCACGATGGTCGCGACGCTGCCCCACGTCGTCAGCTCAATCCCGATCCGCTCGGCGACGGGCACGCTCTTCATCAAATCCGTCTCCATGATGCTCTGCGCGACGGATTTGGCAATGCCCGTGACGGCGCTCTGAACGTAATAGATAAGGGGCAAAAGGACGACGTTGACCAACGTCACTTGCCACCAAAGGGTCATCCCCAATCCATCGGGCGGCGTCCGCCGAAACTTCTCAAGGAAGAGCGTTCGGGAGACCACACCCGTGGCCCACATATCGATCGGGATGGAGAGCAGCAGCAGAAAGGCCACGCCTGGCATCTCCCACGGATGGACCCCCATCGCCATCATGACCAGGCAGAGGCCTAGTTTGATGGGAACGCCGGTCCAGAAGGTGAACCAGACTAGGGACAACCCGGTTTTCAAGGGAGACATGCTGGCGGAGGTTTCGTTCATAGCGACGGTCACGGCTTGTCAGGCTATTCCAAGAATTCGCGATTAATGATCGCCGAGACGGTGAAGATGAGGATGGTCGCCATCACGACAATCCACGAGATCAGCGAAACCGGACGCTTGAAGATATTGCGCTCGGGACTCGTATCGATGAAAGGCAGCGCGGCCAAGAGCACCATAAACAGCCCAGGCAGCCCCACCGCACCCAAGAATTGCCCGAACTCCCCTGAGAAAATCTTCAACCGCAACATCTGGAACAGGAACAGGAAGTACCATTCGGGTTCAGGGTGATACTCACCCGGGTCCGGAGTCGCCTCTTCAAGCAGGACCACCGGCTCCCAGAACGCCAGACAGGCCGTGGTGAAAAACACCGCGACCATCGCCACGATGTCTTTCCAGATTTGGCGGGGGAAGAAATAGTCGGCTTTGGCCTTCAACTCCTCCGGGCTGCCGCGGAACGGCCCAGCCGGCCCGGCTTTCCGGAAGAGGAAGATGTGGAGACCCGCCAGGCCCATCAAGGCCGCCGGCAAGACCATCACATGAATGACGAAGAACCGGCTCAAGGTCATTTGACCTGGAGTGGGCCCGCCCTTGAGGAAACGGGCCATGAAGTCGCCGATCACCGGCGTTTTATCCATGATCTCGACGCCGACCGTCGTGGCCCAATAGGCCCGCTGATCCCACGGGAGCAGGTACCCCGTGAAGCCGAACGTCATGACCAACCCAAACAGGGCCAACCCCACCAGCCAAATCAACTCTCTCGGTTTCTTGTAGGCGCCCCAGAGAAAGACTTGCGAAATGTGCGCAAACACGCAGATGACCATGGCGGTGGAGCCCCAGAAGTGGTAGCTCAATAGGAACCAGCCGTAGTCGACCTGGTGAATGATGTACTGCGTGGAGGCGTAGGCGTGGTCAGCGCTCGGCACGTAATAGAACATGAGCAGGATACCCGTCACGGCCTGCATCATGAAGATAAAGACAAGCACGGAGCCGAAGACATAGGCCCATCGTGAACCACCGGGAAGCGGCTCGTTGAGCATCTTGGCCTGCAGCTTCTGGAGCCCCACACGTTCGTCGACGAACTGGACGACTTTTTCCAGGGCTGAAGGCGTGGTGGTGGTTGGAGAAGGTGCGTTCATTAGAGGATTCGCGTCTGCCCTTTTGTCCCGGCCTTAAATTCCATGTCGATGACCTTGATGTCCCCAGCGGCGGTGACTTGGATCGGAAGTGGATCCAACGGACGCGGAGCGGGCCCATCGAGCACTTTGCCTGAGGCATCATAGATGCTGAGGTGGCAGGGGCAGAGAAACACCTCGCCCAGCACCTTATGCTTCCGCCATTTGTACCCACAACCCAAATGTGGACATTTTCCTGAGAAGGCGACGTAGGGCGTGTCCTTCTTGTTCGTCCAGACGTGCCGCCCTGCCGCATCGCGGAAGTCCATGTCCTTGCCCTTGTAGACCTCGTCCAAGATCTTCGGCGTGGCCTTGAGGACCCACACGTTCTTGTCGATTTCCTGCTCAGGCATGAAGGCTTCTTTCACCTTCCGTTTGAACTTGAACTGAATGCCGGTGTCGTCCTTCTTGATCTTGTTGGCGTTGCCGATGGCGATCCAGGCGTTGTCGAACGGCTGGTACATCGGCTTCATCAGATACCGCAACACGGGCCAGGCCAGCGGCAACCCGATAAAGAGCCCGATCACATGGGTGAACTTCATGAAGAAATTGCGCCGCGGAACGTTCCGTTCCAGCTCGGGCAGCGGGACCAACACCTCGCCCGCTTCGACGTGCAGATTGTCCTCAAGATGCGCAATTTCCACGTCGTGAATGCTGACATAGTCGCCCCGCGTGAACAGGGGCATGGCTTCCACTTCCGACGCGGTGGCCCGCAACTGAATCAGCTCATCGGAAAGGACCTGCACCTGGCCATAGGGCACCTGGCGCTCCGGCCCACCACGCCCATTGAGCGACACCACGACATGGCTGATCTCATGGGAGATCGGATCCATGATGATCCGGGACACCTCGCCCAGCTCCCGGTCGGAAGCCCGAACTTTTGATTTTAGCTTCGGCTGCTGCATGTTACTTTTTCTTGATCGGCTTCGGCGTATTCACCGAGGTATTCTTCATGGTGCCCAGCCAGGCCGAAAGTACGTCCACGTCTTTTTCTTCCATGAGCTCTTTGTATTTATCCGGCATTTTCTTCTTCTCGAATTCCGTCTCAAACCCTTCGGCCATATAACTCTGCGGGTCGAGAATCTTTCGCTTGATCTCCTCCACGGAGAGGAGTGACCCGATATTATCCAGCTCCGGACCACGCTTCTTGCCACCTTCGCCCTTGAGCTTATGGCAGTTGTAGCACTCTTGCAGTTGCCACTGCTCGAATCCGAGCTTCTCGAGGTCCCCCCCCGTGGCCGTGGACCCGCCCCCCGCCGGCTTTGCAGTCTCCCCGCCCCCGGCGGCTGGCGCCCCTTCCTGCACGACGTCCTTGCCTAAATTTTTCAGCCGGTCCTGCAGGGCCGCGGCCTTTTCATCCAAGGCCTTCACACGGGCCAGCAGCATCTCGGTTTTCCCGGCTTCGTAGTGGGCCCGCTTCGGATCGAGAATTTTTTTGATCTTCCCCTTCTCATCCTCCGGGTCGTACTGGGGCAACAGGGAGGCCCCGCCAATGTAAAAGACCGAGAGCACCAAATAGAACACCAGTAGGGCAATGACCGCCTTTACGCCCGAGACCGGTTTCATGGACGGGGCATCGAGCAGCATGTAGACCAACATGCCGAGCATCGCATAGCCAAAGAACATGAACTGGAAGATCGAGGGGAACCCCAAGACCTTTGCCGCGACGAAGAGGACCACCCCCGCCACGATGCCGAGGATTAACTTTCGTATCACGTCACATCTCCTTCTCGCTGAGTCGGCTCGACGTCAGCGTCCGGTCTTACTTGGCCCCTGCCGGAACGGCCTTTGCTTCGTGAGAGTGCCCTTTCGGATCGGCCGCGCGTAGCGTCACGATGATGGCAAAACTCACCACGGCGTAAAACACCAGCGTAATTCCGGTAATCCACCAGGCCGAGTAGGCCAGCGTCGGCGTGAAGGATTCCGGCGTAAAGTCCGGCAACAAGTTGTACGTGTGGAAATACTTCCGGAGCAGCGAGCGCACCGCGCCCATGAGTCCCATCGTCCAAATGGCGCTGAACGCCAGGAAGATGAGCACGAATTGAGAGGTAAAATCGATCTTTCCCCACACGATCGTCCCTTGGCGGATCGCTCGGTTATACATGATGTAGTTGAGCACGGTGACGAATACCAGCGTGAACGCGGCGGCGTTCTTGGCCGGCATCAGCGCCAGGAAGTTCCACTCGGAGGGCAATTCCAACTCCTCCACGAGCTTGGCACCGGTCGGCACGAAGCCATGCGGCGTCATCCAAATGGCGTTGCCGATGACCACCATCAAGAAGCCGACCTGAATGAACGTCCGTGAAGACACCGTTAACGGCATGAACTTGCCTAAGATGGCGGGCAGAAGCACCAAGGGCGCCAGGAACATCAGCGACGTGGGATCGGGCGCCGGAAACACCGTCCAGGCCCAGGTCATCACGAAGGGCGTGGCCACCATGGCGACCAGCGTAAAGAGCGACATCCGCACCCGCTCGACCCCCTCGATCCGCTTCATACTCAGCCAGATGTAATAGTTACTCGCGAGGAACACCAAGCCGACCATCGCACCCTGCATTTCGAAGAACATCGAGAGCTGGTCGGCCATCATGTAGGGGCAGATGGACGCGTCGTAGTCGCACAATTCATAGGCCAACAAATAGCCCATAAACGGCAGGAACAGGAGTGCGCCCACGCCGATCAGGTTCCCGATGAAGCCCATCCAATCGTAATAGGCCCGATCTTCTTCCTTTTTGGAGCCCAGATACTGATAGGCCGCGATGAGCCCGGCGATGAATCCGCCGAACGTCACGTTCCCGACCAACCGGTGCAGGTTCATCGGCATCCAACTGTAGTTGAACACCTTGTCCCACAAGCTGGCGTTCGCGATGAACTCGGCGACCGAGGCCCCCTCGGCCTTGGCAGGCGTGTTCATGAACGACGTCGGGCCGTCGATCACGAAGAGCGTGATCGTCCCGATGAGGTTCAGCAGCACCCCCAGTGCGATGTGCCGCGCCTTCTTCTCCCCCTTCATGGCATCCCAGCTATAAAAGTAGAGATACAGCACGATCGTCTCCCCAATGAAGAGGAGCGGATACACGACCGCGAAAATCAGGAAGAAGTGATTGATGAGCCACGTGGTAAACGACGGGTAGGTCGCGAGCAACACGAAGATAAACAAACCACCCGTAAGCGCCGTCATGCTGTACAGGATGACGGTCACCTTCGTGACTTCTTTGGCCAGCCGGTCAAACCGAGGATCCTGCTTGCGGTAGCCCAACCATTCGGAGATCACCACGAAGATGGGGGCTCCAAGGATGAACCCGGCGAACAAGATATGTAGTTGGGCCACGATCCATACTGCCGTGCGGTTTCCCGTGTACGGGAACTCCACGGCTGGCGCATTCGGCACTTGGGCATAGGCCGCCGTGCCACAGGCCAGCAGCAGACCGATCGCCGCTAAGAGATATCGGTGCCAGCTTTTCATGATGTCTCGTCGCCCCTCCACTCGTCTCA
>CAYUYE010000048.1:0-10704 GCA_964449255.1 uncultured Nitrospira sp.
AGGGTGTGATGGGTGACGCGAAACCAACTGTGAAGGTCGGCGATACAGCTCCTGACTTTACGCTCAAGGACCAGGACCAAAAGGAAGTGAAACTGAGCGGGTACCGTGGGCAAAAGAACATCGTGCTCTGCTTCTACCCGTTGGATTGGAGCCCGGTCTGCCAAGGCGAAAACAAGTGCCTGACGGACGACTTTCCCAAATTCCAAGGGGCCAATGCCGAAGTGTTCGGTGTGAGCTGCGATAGCTTCTTCTCGCACAAGGCTTGGGCCGACGCCCTGGGCTTGAAACATCGTCTCTTGGCCGACATGCATCGCACCGTGTCCAAGGATTACGGCCTCTACTTCGAGCCGTTGAACTGTTCGCAGCGCGCCACGGTGATCGTGGACAAGCAGGGCAAGGTGGCCTACGTGAAGGTGCAGGAGATCAAGGTCGCACGCGAGGACAAGGACATTCTCGCCGCGCTCCAGAAACTGTCGTAAGCATGCTTGAGGACTGAGTGCCGGGAGAGAGCTCTCCAGGACTCAGTCCTCACCCCTCGGTCCTGGAGGCCCATGGCCGGATCTGTCGAAGACGTCAGCGACGAGAACTATAAGCAGTTTACCGATGCGCCCGCGTCATTGGTGGCCTATGGACTGTCCACCTGCGAGCCTTGCAATCAGTACGACCCCATCCTCGAAGAAACCGCCGCCAAGTTCCCGACCGTCAAGATCGGCAAGGCCAAGATGCACGTCCCGGGGCGGTGCCGCGAAATCAAGAAGATGCACACCTTCGAAACCTACCCCACCACACACTTCTTCTCGAAGGGGAAGCTGATCCTGACCCGCGAGGGGAAGGTAGAGTCGTCCGAATTGGCCGCCCTCATTTCCGACCATCTGCTCAGGTAGCCACCGTCCACCACCACGACGGCATTTCAGCTCCCGCCTCAGAGATTGTAAGATGAGGTGTGAATCGCCGTTTCGTGCATGGGGCCCTTGGCCGCACGGTCGCCTCCCTGACCTTCGGCCTGTGGCTCGCACTCTTGGGGCCGGAGGAACCTGCGAGTTTCGCGGCCCCTCCTTCGTCGCCGAAAGCCGCTCGGCCAGCTCCCATCGTAACTGGCACCGATGGGGCTCCTATGGTCTTGATCTCGGCCGGGGCCTTCACCATGGGGGCCACCGACGGCCATGAGGACGAGAAGCCGCCCCACGCCGTCCATCTGAAGGCCTATTACATTGATCTCTACGAAGTGACCGTCGACCGGTTCGCACGCTATCTGAAAGGGGTCAATGCGGAGCATCCGCTGGCTTGGAAGGAAGCCACCAACGGATCACATGGCGACAAACCGGTCGTGGGGGTGGATTGGTTCGACGCGCAGGAGTATTGCGAATGGGTCGGGAAACGGCTCCCCACCGAGGCCGAATGGGAAAAAGCCGCGCGCGGGAGCGATGCCCGGCGCTACCCGTGGGGATCCCAGACGCCCACACGTGCACATGCGAACTTCAACCGGCTCGCGTGGAAAGGGTATGCCACGCTCACGGAAGTCGGGCATTTCGAACAGGGGCGAAGTCCCTACGGCCTCTACGACATGGCCGGCAATGTCTGGGAATGGGTCTCCGATCATTACGACCAGACCTATTACGCTCACAGTCCGGTGGAAGACCCTCGCGGGCCTTCGATCGGCCCACTCCGGGTCCTACGGGGAGGATCCTGGAGCAACGATCCGGAGATTCTCCGGGCATCCAATCGAGGCGGGTACCCCCCGGGGGCCCACCGCAGTGATTTCGGCTTTCGCTGCGCGAAGGACGCGCCCTAGGGTCCACAGACCGTCACGATGGCGTGGATGATAGGGACGGACGCAGGCGGATCTTGAAGATGACTCGACGGCTCTTCTCCCGATTCGGCACGTTCGGCTCCTCGTAGACCAAGTCCTGCCGCCCACGCCCGCTCGCCGAGGTTTTTTCATGAAAGCAGCCATAGGCCCACGGCGCCGACTGTTGAATCACCTCGAGGCCCTTGACCATGACGTTGAGCGATCGTTCCTGACTCAACTTCAGATTATGGACGTCCGAGCCGTAGTCGTCGGTATGTCCTTCGATCACCAGGGAGTCGATCTGGTCCTGGAGCGCCCCGCACAACAGCGTCGCATAGGTGGGCATCGCCTCAGCGAGAAAGTCCTCCGCCACAGGGGAGAGCACCCCCTTGCCAAACTGAAAATTCAGCAACGCCTCCGGCACCACCACCCGCAGGACGTTAGCATCATGAGGGTCGGCATCGAGCGACAAATCGAACCGCTGAAAATGGTCGCGCAGCAGCCCCTTGATGTCCTCGGTGGTGTGGCGGACGGACGGCTGGGGGGGGACGGTCGCCGGAGATTCCGTGTCAGACACCTTCGTCACGTAGGCTGCGAATAACAGCACGAAGATGACCGCCAGGGACGTCATGAGATCCGTCACGCCGTGGGCAACGGTGGATCCCTCCGATTGGATTCGCGGTTTCATCCGGCGGGCCTTCCTTGCTCAGGACGCTGACACCGGCACGGGCTCAGCCGACTTGGGGCGACGGGACACGAGCCGCCTCAGCCCTGGCAGCAGTCCCTCATCGTCATGGACCACGCCCTCGGTGATGTGGCTGAGGTCAAGGGTCACTTCTCCAGCTAGATCGTCCAGGTTCCCTGGGCCCTGCTGGTGGGGAGACCTCAAAGCGCCGATCGTGCGCCCGATCTCCTGAACTGTTCGCGTCAGGTCTTGGAGTGGGACTGCCATCCCCTCACGAATGCCGCGGCTGATTTCGTCGGCCATCCGCTGGCTCGAGGTTGCCCCTCCCTCCTGCCCTTGCTTGGCCAACTTGTGGACCGCACTGGTGAGGGCCTCGACCGACGGCGCCAACCGTTCGGCGACCGTGCGGCCCACCCGATCGGCCACATCGAAGCCCATGGAACCGGCGCTACTCCCAACCCGCTCCACCGAGCCACCCGAGCGATTCTCCAAGAACTGTTCCATCGTCTTCCTCGGAAACAGGTCATCGATGGTGGCTACAAACTGCTCATGGAGGGTGGTCAGGCGAAAGACGAGCGATTTCTCGAGGAACACGAAGCCATTGGCGCACACCAACCCGACGATGGAACTCAGGAACTTCCCGGCCAACCCGTTGATCAGTCCCTGGATCCCGACGATGTGCGTTCCGTCGGCATGCAGCTTACTGAGACCAATCAAAATGGCCAGGAACGTAAAGAGCAGCCCGATTCCCGTCAGGAGCGACGGCAACTGATGACAGAAGGCCATATTCAAGCGGGCCGCAAACAGCGTCTCGATCGACAAATAGTCGCCCACTGAGCGGGTGCTCAACAGGCGCGGCTCGACAAACCACGAGGCGTGCTCCACCACATAGGTCTTCCGAAATTTCATCCAAGGCCCGGCGAACAGCGATTCCTGCCGCATGATCGCGTCCAACGCCTGCACGTCGTCGAGATCGATGCGCTCGGGTCTAAGCGCCTGTTCTTGAGCTTTTTTCTTGGCCGCAGGTCCAAACGCGAGCCAATCTTGCTCGAGGCGGCCCCGCGCCTTCAGAAGGGTGCTCAGACCCGGGCGCACACGCGCATAGGCGCGGGTCGCGCCGGCCACATGTCGAACGAGCCGTGCCGCATGAAAGAGTCCAAAGACCAGAATGGCACAAGAGCCGATCCAACTCAGTAGCGGGCTCTGGAATCCACCCCACAATGCAATATCACGGGTGAGAAACGCCCATAGAGGATTAGCGACCGCGACACTCTCCATTCGTTCTCCCCCCCTGCCTCGCCCTGCCGATAGGCAGCCGGCAGGGCCATCAATCAACAAGGAAGGTCAACTTCCGTGCCACAGTTGGCCGCCAGAGAGGGTCTGTAAGATCAAGGATTTCCGACGAGGGATGTTCGGGTTGCGTGCGGTGATGCGGAAAAAATTACCGAGCGGCAGGATCACACTTGCCGAGCTGTCAGCGCTGAAAGTCAGAACATTCGACCCCCCCACGCTACTCTCTTTTGACTTACCGAGGAGTATGACATTGGAAGTCTCGCAGAATGTTCAAAACGTTCGTCAGCGTGGCCGCAGCGAGGTCGGGGCCGAGGCGTATGTTTCTCAATACGTTGAGGCCCTGGACGATGCAAGAACAAAGCTGACGGGCGTTTTCACCATTCTGCCTAGGCCATGGGGGCGAGGATCCGGCACAGGTCCGCGAGTCGCCGCGTGGCATCTTTCCGCATTTGTGTAAACTGGATCCCAAACTCGCCGCGCTGCGCCCACCGTACAACCGCCTCGTCGATAACCATCGGCGTCGCATCATTATCCGTGTAGATGCAGAGTTCTAATTGAGCGCCCACGGGCACGCCGATCGAGCTCTGAATGCGGCATCCGCCCAACGACAAGTCTTTCAGGGTCCCGTCCCCCGCCACCATTTGTCCCCGCGAGGAAAAATGACTGCGAAATTGGACCTGTGCGCGGGGATGCTGGCGCTTGTTTGGCTGTCCTTTCACCATTGCCAGCTACCCCGCATACTCGTAGGTCAAATCGCGCGAGTGAATCAGCCTGACCCGCTCGAGCGATCCGTGAGGCACATGCGAAGCCATCAACTCCCACGCCGTTTTGGCAAGCTCTTCGCCGGTCAACACGCGAGCCGACCCGACCGAGGCCCTGCAGGCTCGCGGGAGCTCTGGGAGCACATGTTCGGAAACGATGCGGTCCATTCGTTTGAGGTCAACCGCCATCCCCGTGGTCCGATCGATGGGGCCGCCCACGGTCACCAGGACGTCACAGTCGTAGGCCCCGGCATCCCGCGATTGAAGTCCCGTTGACGCAAGTAGCACGCTATACCGCCGGGTAACGGAGGCATACTCTAATCCGCGCGACGCCTGCAACGTCGCCCAGAGGTCTTCGTCTTCGACCAGGCTCAGGGTTTCGAGCTTCCCGATATTGCGGTACCGCTCGAGCATCCCCCAGAGGACGCGCGCGATATTTTCGGTGGTGGGAACCTGGTCTTTGAAGTATGGGGTGTCGAGATTCAGATGTTTGTGATCAAACTCTTCCAACACCTGCTTGAGCACGACCTTCAGGTCGTAGAGGTTGACCACCATGCCGGTATGGTGATCGACGTCCCCGAGGACTGTCACCTCGAGGAAGTAATTGTGGCCGTGCCCAGGTTCGTTGAAGCACGCGCCAAAGACCGCGCGGTTCTTCTCCTCCGACCATTCGTCCCGGACGTAGCGATGTGCCGCGGCAAACTCAATGCGTTTGGAGAGCGAGACCAACGCCACTTCAGCACCCATCAGACAAGAAAAAGGGCCGGGGCCGGATACGACATGCATCGAATCGACCCCAGCCCTTTTCAACGGCTGCCTGCAACTCTTACGTTATGCGCTGAAGGAACTACCGCATCCACAGGTGGTCTTCGCCTGAGGGTTCTTGATCGAAAACCCGGACCCCTGGACACTATCGACGTAGTCCACCTCCGCCCCGCTCAACAGCGGCGCGCTTTGGGGATCCATGATCACCTTGATGCCGCCCTTCTCGATAATCGTGTCGTCCTCGCCGATCTTGGATTCGAACGCCATGCCGTACTGGTAGCCGTGACAGCCCCCGCCTCGGACATAGATCCGTAACCCCTCGAGTTCCTGCTCTTCCTTCATCAGCTCCCGAATCTTCGATTCGGCCTTATCGGTAATGGTAACCATCCGTCTCCTCCTTTAAGGGGTCCCCAAGATTCGCCCCGTCAATTGATGATAATGCCGCGATCCGCCACTGTCAACGCCGAGGCTCGAATTTACCGGCTGACAAAAGCCTCAGCCGGATTGGCCGGTCGGCCTAGCCTGCCCTGAGGTCTTCCACCCATTGCCGCCGCAGGGCGCTGGAAACAGCGGTCTCGGCCTCATAATGCCGGTGGCGGATCCTCAGGGTGATGGGGGTCACCTCAGTCCGGAGTGCGTCCTGCAACCCCGAGGAGATGGCAAACCTGACAAAGTGGACCGCACTGATCTTGTCGTCCTTGCTGTGCCCCCCTTCGAATTGCCCGTAGCTGGCTAGACCACCCGCTTCAATCGACACCGTCCGGCCCCGATCGATGCCCTGAAAGGCATCGAGGTCGCGCTTGATGTCAGCCGAGTCGGTAATCTCGATGAACAGCGTCGCGCTGAGTTCGCCCGGGGCGGGCAAGAGGGCATTGTAGACGTCCAGTTCTTCCTGCACCTTCACCGGGTCCACAATGCGCTCGGCCCGGATCATTTCCTGGATTTGAAATTGAATGGTGTCCCGGTTTTCGAAGACCAGCGTAATCTTGGGCCCGACACTGATCCGCCGCACGCGCTTCAATTCGATCATGCGCCGGCGGAAATCCTCGCGCTGACGCTCGTACTCCGCGTAGTCGATCAAGCTCTCCTGAGTCAACGGCTTCATGATGACGGTAACCCATAGGCATCGCGCACGATTTGGATAGGATGGCGCGCGCCGGCCTTTGGAAATCCCGGCGTCGCGGCTCCCGCCTGGTCGAGCTGGAGGCCTGCCAACGGACAATCCGAAGCCACAAGGTCGACCGGCATCTGGTCGATGTCCCGCACCGCCTTGGAGGCAATCTTCATCGAAAGTTCAAAGAACTCTTGTTTGGCCCCCCACGTGCCGTCGTGGCCGGTGCACCGCTCGACGACCTGCACCTCCGCTCCCGCCGTTTCCATTAATTCTTTCGACTTAAAGCCGATATTTTGATCGCGCAGATGGCAGGGCACCTGATAGGCCACACGTCCCGGCTTCCGGACAAAGTCGGTGGACAGCACCCCGGCCTTCTTCATGCGCATGAGGTATTCGCACACATCGAACGTGCGCTCGGCCACCCGTTGGGCATCCCCGCCTGGAAGCAGCGCGGGATATTCCCGCTTGAACATCAGGCTGCAACTAGGCACCGGCACAACCACATCATAGCCCCGCTCGACCCAGGGAAGCAGGGCCGCCAGGTTGGTGCGCGCGGCCTGTTGAATGGCGCCCACATCGCCGATGTCGTAAGACGGCATACCGCAGCACCGTTGGTCAGGCAGGACCACTTCAATGCCGTTCTTTTCCAACACCTGCACCGTCGCCCGCCCCACATCGGTCGCCTGGTAGTTCACGAGGCAACTCGCGAACAGCGCGACCTTGCCAGCAGGCTTGGCAGCCGGCACAGGCCGAGGACGGGCGCGCCACCAACGCGAAAAGGTTTGGGACTGAAAAGCCAACACGTGCCGATTCCGATGGACGCCCAAGACCGCTTCGAGCAGAGCCCGAATCCATCCCGTGCGCAGGGCCCAGTTGGTCACGCCGGCGAACGCGGTGCTCATCCGGCCGATGACATCCGTGCGGATCAACAGCCGATCGCGCCAACTGACTCCTTGCTCCCGGGCCTTCTGTTGCTTCCACGCGATCATCAACTGCGGAAAATCGAGCTGGTATTGATGCGGCGGCGTATAGGGGCAGTGGTTGTAGCAGAGCTTGCAGTAGTAGCATTCGTCGACCACCCGCGCGTAGTCCACCGGTGCGAGCTTGGCCAGGTCGCCTTCCTGCGCATCGATCCGGTCAAAGAGGGTGTTGAACGAGGGGCACAGATTGAAGCAGCGTCGGCACCCGTCGCAGATCTCGTAGATCCGGTCAGTTTCCCGCTTGAGTTCGCCCGTGCTGAGTGGGGTGAGTAACGTGAGACCTTTCATGGAGGTACAGGCAGTGCCGCGCTCAGCAAACAGCCGCCGCCTGTCGGACAAAGCCCCCCGTCTCCAGGAAGAATCGCAGGCCGACGGCTGATCGCTGATCGCGACGTTATCCCTTGAGACTCTCCAAGCCTTTGGTAAACCGATTGGCGTGCGACCGCTCGGCCTTGGCCAGGGTCTCAAACCACTCGGCCAACTCGGCAAAGCCCTCATCGCGGGCGGTCTTGGCCATACCCGGGTACATCTGCGTGTACTCGTAGGTCTCGCCTTCGATGGCAGATTTCAGATTCGCTTCGGTATTGCCGATCGGCGTGCCGGTCGCCGGATCGCCTACTTCCTTCAGGAAATCCAAGTGGCCGAACGCATGGCCCGTCTCCGCCTCGGACGTATCGCGGAACAGCCCGCCCACGTCCGGATAACCTTCGATATCCGCGCGCCGGGCAAAATACAGGTACCGGCGATTTGCCTGCGACTCACCCGCAAAGGCGTGCTTTAAGTTGTCATGGCTCTTGGTACCCTTGAGACTCTTTCCCATCACGACCTCCTTCGTCCTGGCTGTGGTGAATGTGACTGTGTTGGCCGCGTGCGCCTAGGCGGTCGGCGACCGCGGCAGGCGACACAATATCCGTAGACTTCAACCCGATGCCCCGTCATTTCAAAGCCCTGTGGGAGCCTAGGCTCCAGATGGAGGCCATCCAAACGTTCGTCCATCACGTCATAAATGGAGCGGCAGGACCGGCAGACCACGTGATGGTGCGGCTCAAGATTCCCATCGAACCGCGCCCGGTCGTGCCCATAGTTCACTTCTTGCACAAGGCCCGCCCGTTGCAGGGCCCCCAAGGTGTAGTACACCGTGTTGGCCGACATGCGTGGAACCCGGCGCCGAACCTGGAGCAGCAGCTGCTCCGCCGTCGGATGACTCGTCGTCTCCACCAAGGCGCGGTAAATCTCCGTCCGCTGGGGAGTCATTCGCAATCGGTGCTGCCGAAAGCGGGAGCGAATGTCGTGATCCGTGAGTCGCATCGGGCATCTAGGAACCGTTCCTACCTAGCACAGCCTGTCGTAGCGGGTCAATCAACGCGTCCGCGCATAGTGTCCACACATCGCGCGCGTGGCGTGCGCCGGCGATACCACGCCGACCCTGGGAAGACACCGCCGCAGGCCGCGCTAGCGCGGCAAGTCGGCATCCATCTCTTTGAGTGTGCGAAAAACCTGGTCTTTGGGCGAGAGAATCGGTTCTGTGACGGGCCAGGGAATCGCCAACGATGGGTCGTTCCAGATGATGCCCCGCTCACCGGAGGGAGCATAGACGTCGGTGCACTTGTAGAGAAAGTCTGCCGTCTCGCTGAGCACGCAGAATCCGTGGGCAAAGCCCGGTGGAATATACAGTTGTTGGGGCCGATCACCGGACAGTTCGCAGGCCACCCACCGCCCGAAATTTTCAGACCCACGGCGCACGTCCACGGCGACGTCGAAGACCAGCCCAGTCAGCACCGTGACCAGTTTGCCTTGGGGATGCTCCACTTGATAGTGCAACCCGCGCAGGACATGCTTCGACGAGCGCGAAAAATTGTCCTGCACGAACGCCTCGGGAATTCCCGCCTCGCGGTATCGCGGGAGACGATGCACCTCGTAGAAGACCCCGCGGCTATCGCGAAAGGCATCCAATTCGATCAGCAAGACTTCGGGAAGGGACGTCGGGACTACGCGCATAAGGCACTCACCGTGGCGGACGCCCTGGCTCCGCCCCTGTCTCAGGATCGGACTGGGTCGGATAGAGCTGATGGAGGCGATCCACCAGCGGCCGGGCCTGCGGCGAACTGGGCAAGCGCGGCTCACTCGGAGCATGGTCCCAGGTCAAAAGAGCCACTCCTGCACCGGCCAACGTCTCTCGAATCGTCTCCACCAATGCGGCCAGCGTCAAGTCGGTTCCGCCCCGCAGATCCAAGACACGTGCGTTCGGATCGGTGGGGGGAGGCCCCTCGTGGACGAGCACCCAACAGCGGTCGAACAGGCTTGTCCGCAAGGATTCCGGGATATTCAGGGTCGGGAGGCCGGATGTGCACAGGGCGGACACGACGAGGACAAACTGCAAATCGTCCATACCTGGATGGTTGACATCGAGGGATTGCATGGGGTTTCCTTAACAGAGCCTCTTTAGGGCTGTCAATTCGGCGGGACGGCGGGCAGAAATCGGCACGGGACGCGATGCCGGGTGGAGTGATGGAAGATGGTCACGATTACGCTCATGGGACAGTTACAGACCAGTGACGGCGAACGGGACTTTACGTGTGAGGTGCCCGGCCCCGTCAGCGTGCGTCAACTGATCCAGCGACAAGGCCTAGGACTCCGACCGGTGCTGCAACTGCTGCGTGAGAAAAAGGTCTTGGTGACTGTGAACAAGAAAATCGCGAGTGAGGATTCAGTCGTGCAGGACGGCGATGCGGTGCGGCTGGTGGGCCATGATGGGTTTGGGGGAACCGGGTTAGGCCCAACCCTCTATTGATTCACGTTCCCAACCTGCGCGCTCGTGAAGTCGCCCATCACCCCTGATCCAGAAGCGGCTGCATGGGTCGATGAGAGTTAGCCGTCGCACGGGCCTCCCACCACTCCTCCGCGGGACAGACCGTTCGGAACGACACCCGGGGTCGATGAATGCAGGCTCAAATAAAACGGGCCAGCTCCTTAAGGAGCTGGCCCGTTTCGCACCTTGCAATTGTCGCTTACTTCTTGCCGAGGATCGCGTCCTTCGCCATCTTGGCGACACGGAACTTCACCACGCGCTTCGCCGGGATCTTGATGGGCTCACCGGTTTGCGGGTTGCGGCCCATGCGCGCCTTGCGATTGGCGAGCACGAGCTTGCCGATTCCAGGTACGACGAAGGTGTTCTTGGCTTCCTTGTACGCCAGCCCGCACAGATCGTCCAAGATCTGTACCGCCACCTTCTTCGTGATTCCGGCCTTGCCGGCCAGATGATCGGCAATCTGCGACTTCGTCATTGATTTGGCCATGCGAACCTCCTTAGGAGAGCT
>CAYUYE010000049.1:0-10470 GCA_964449255.1 uncultured Nitrospira sp.
GAAGGTCCGCGTGGTGGGAACACCGATCCGCCGAGCTTTTTTTGAGCCGTCCGGTCCGCGACCGAGTATGAAGGGAGACGGGGTCGTGCACGTCGTCATTTTTGGGGGAAGTCAGGGGGCCAAAGCAATCAACGGGGCGATGGCGGAGGCGTTGTCCTCTTTGCGCGACGTGCGGGATCGCGTGATGTTTACGCATCAAACCGGGGAAGCCGATCGTCCGGTGGTGGCCGAGGCCTACCAGCGTGAGGGATTCCGCGCGGACGTCCAGTCGTTCTTCTACCACATGCCGACGGTTCTGCGTGCAGCGGATCTGGTCATCGCGCGGGCCGGAGCCATGACGATCGCGGAACTCACGGCCTGCGGGTGTCCGGCCATTTTGGTTCCCTTGCCCCAGGCCATCTACAACCACCAAGCGAAGAACGCGGCGGTGATGGAATCGGCGGGCGCCGCACTGGTGATTGCGCAGCACGAGCTGACCGGCGACCGCCTGGCCGGCACGATTCGCGAGTTGATCGGGGATCCCGTTCGGCTGCACCGCATGCGCGAGCACAGCCTGGCGATGCGGCGGATCGACGCGGCGGCCCGAATTGTGGATGAGTGTTTGACCCTAGTCGGGAGGACCGATGAAGCCAACCACGTTGTTGGAGTCACGAGGACGTGAAGGACGCGGGGAGGCCACAGGCACGGCAGTTCAACCCATCACACAACTAGCACGGCGCGCGATGTTTAGAAAAACACAACACATTCACTTGGTCGGGATCGGCGGGGCGGGCATGAGTGGTATCGCCGAAGTGCTCCTCACGCTTGGCTATAAGGTCACCGGATCGGACCTCGCGGCGTCGGACACCACCCGTCGCCTGGAAGAGCTCGGCGGAAAGATCTTCGTCGGCCATCACGAGTCCAACATCGGGGCCGCGCAGGTCGTGGTGATTTCCTCCGCGGTCTCGCCCACGAACCCCGAGGTCCTCGCCGCGAAGACGAGACTCATTCCGGTGATCCCGCGAGCCGAAATGCTGGCCGAGTTGATGCGGCTGAAGTACGGCGTCGCGATAGCCGGGGCGCATGGCAAGACCACGACGACCTCCATGGTCGCCAGTGTGCTCGCGGAGGGCGGTCTCGATCCCACGATGGTGATCGGCGGCAAGGTCAACGCCCTCGGAAGCCACGCGCGTCTCGGCCGAGGCGAATTGCTGGTCGCGGAGGCGGATGAAAGCGACGGTTCGTTCCTCCGACTTTCGCCCAGTATCATCGCCGTGACGAACATCGATCGGGAACACCTTGATCATTACGGGTCGATGGAGCAGGTGGACGCGAGTTTCTTGGAATTCATCAATCGCATTCCGTTTTACGGGCTGGCGGTCTTGTGTGCCGACAACGAGCGGCTGCGGGGCCTGTTCAGTCGGGTCGTGAAGCGCTACCAGACCTATGGATTGCAGGAGTCGCCCGGGGGGACCCCGCCGGATTTCCGCGCGACGGATATCACTCTCAAGGAGTGGGGGTCGGAGTTTCGCGCGCAGTTCAGGGGGCGTGCGCTCGGGCCCTTCCGGCTGGTGATCCCCGGCATCCACAACGTCTCAAACGCGCTCGTGGCGATCGCAATTGGTCTGGAACTGGACGTGCCGGTCGACCTGATTCGGCGAGGCCTCGCGGCCTTTTCGGGTGTCGAGCGCCGCTTTCATCTGCGCGGCGAAAAGAACGGCATTATGGTGGTGGACGACTACGGCCATCATCCGACCGAAATCAAGGCGACGCTTGCCGCGGCGAAACAAGGCTGGAATCGGCGCCTGGTCGTGCTCTTCCAGCCGCATCGTTACACACGGACACGTGATCTGCTCGACGACTTCGCCGGTTCCTTTCAGCAGTCGGACGTCCTTTATGTGACGGACATCTATGCGGCCAGCGAGCAGCCGATCCCCGGCATCTCGGGGGAACTGCTCGCGGAGCGCGTTCGCGCCGCGGGCCATCAGAACGTGATGTGGGTGCAGCAGAAGCAAGAGCTGCCGGATCGGGTGACGCCGAACCTACAGCCGGGTGACCTCGTCCTGACGCTCGGGGCCGGCGACATTTGGAAGGCCGGGATGGGAATCCTGGACCGTTTACCGTCGTGAGCCGCCATCATGACATCCAGAACTGGGCCACGATCCCCGCGACGACCGGCCGCACAAGCGGCCGCTTCCGACCGGTTCGCACCGATCTTGAGCGGCGTACGCGGCACCGTGCGTTACGGCGCCTCCTTGAAGCCCCTCACCTCGTTCAAGATCGGGGGGGCTGCGGATGTGCTAGTGACGCCTGCCGACGAGGCCGACGCCGCACGCGTGCTGCGTCAGGCGCGCGAAGCCTGCGTGCCCGTGTTCGTCCTCGGCGGGACCAACGTGCTGATCCGCGACGGCGGGGTCCGCGGGATCGTCGTCAGTTTGGCGAAGCTCAAGACGATTCGAAATGAGCCGGGCGAGGTGGTGTATGCCGAAGGGGGCGTGGGAATGCCGACGTTGCTCAACCATGCCATCCGACACGGGCTGGCGGGGTTGGAATGGGCCGCCGGCATTCCGGGCACCGTCGGCGGGTGCGTCGTGATGAACGCGGGGACGCGGCTGGGCGAGATGAAGGATTCGATCAAGGCTGTTCGCGTCGCGGAACCGGATGGAAGCATTCGCGACTACACACACGCGCAGCTGCGGTTCGACTATCGCCGTGGGCACGTGCCGACGGGCATTGTGGTCGGAGCCTGGATGCAGCTCAAGCCCGCGGATCGCTCGCAGGTCGACCACGCGGTCAAAGACTATTTGCGCTACCGCAAGGAGACACAACCGCTGACGCAGCCGAACGCCGGCTGCGTGTTCAAGAATCCGGGCCCCCAGACGGCGGGCCAGGTGGTGGACGCCGCCGGCCTCAAGGGGCTGCGGGTCGGCGACGCCCAGGTGTCCACCAAACACGCGAATTTCATCGTCAACGTCGGCGAGGCCACGGCCGCGGACGTGTTGAAGTTGGTCGAAAAAGTACAGCGGGAAGTGAAGAAGAAAACCGGCGTCGAGTTGGAGTTGGAACTGAAAGTGGTGGGGGAGGTGAAGTAATGGCCGGGGGATCTCCCAAGACCGGTGCAAAGATCGGCGTGCTCATGGGCGGCCAATCGGCGGAGCGCGACGTGTCGCTGCGGACCGGGCAGGCGGTCCACCAGGCGCTGGTGCGGCGCGGCTATCAGGCGGTGACCATCGACGTGGGCCCGACTATCGCGGACGATCTGCGTGCGCAGAAGATCGAGATCGCCTTTATCTCTCTCCATGGACCCGGCGGCGAAGACGGCACGATGCAGGGACTCCTCGAGTCTTTGCGGATTCCCTATACGGGATCCGGTGTGCGCGCCAGTGCGGTTGCGATGCACAAGGTGCTCACGAAGACGGTCCTCGCGGCCGCCAAGGTCCCCGTGCCGCCAGGGGGAGTCGTGATCGCCGGGCAAGCCAAGCATCCCAAATTGCCGCGCGCGCTCAAGTGGCCGGTCATTGTGAAACCCGCGACGCAAGGGTCCACGATCGGGGTGAGCATCGTGCGTAAGGCCGGTGAATGGGCGTCTGCGCTTTCCACGGCCCATCAATACGATGCCGAAGCGGTGGTGGAAGCGTTCATCCCCGGCCATGAGTTGACGGTGGGGGTCTTGGGAGGGGAGGGGCGGTGCGAGGCGTTACCCGCCGTCGAGATCGTTGCGCCCTCCGGATTCTACGATTTCTCCGCCAAGTATCAATCGAAAGGGAAGACGCAATATCTCTGCCCCGCGCCGATTTCCGCCAAAGTGGCCAAGACCATTCGTGACCTCGCGATGCGCGCCTATCAGGCCATTGGATGCGAAGGCGCGGCGCGAGTCGATTTCCGCGTGACTCCGAGGGGCACGCCCTATGTCCTCGAAATCAATACGGTGCCGGGGATGACGGAAACCAGTTTGTTGCCGATGGCGGCGGCGCAAGCCGGGATTGAGTACGACCGGTTGTGCGAACGAATTTTGGAATCGGCGCTGTCGCGCCAGGCCGCCATGGCGGCCCAGACGTCGGGAGGGCGGCGATGACGCTGCGCCGGAAAGCTGCCGCGCCCAGTCTGCGGCAGAACCAGCGGCGCCAAGACGAGGCCGCACCGAGGAAGCCGCGTCGAGGCCGGGCGCTTCGGGTACTCATGGGTACCGCCAAGTTGGCCGCGATCCTGTTCGGTGTCGCCGGTCTGGTGTGGGGCGCGCGGGCGGCGTGGCAGGCCAGCGGGCCCTGGTTGGCGGAGTCCCTGCGGATTCACGACGTGTATGTCGTCGGCAACCACCACCTGACACGTGCGGAGATCTTGGCGCGGCTCCAGTTGGACAAGAACGCGACGCTCTACACGCTGGATGACAAACCGCTGATCGAGCGCGTGAAGACGCTGCCCTGGATCAAAGAGGTCACCGTCACTCGCCTGCCGCTCCATGGCCTCGAGGTGGCGGTCGTCGAACGCGAGCCGGCCGGCGTGGTGCAAGGGGTGCATGCCAACGTGCTGGTCGATCGCGAAGGCACGATCTTGAAATGGATCGGGCAGTCCACGGATGAGAAATTGCCCGTGGTCACGGGGGTGGACATCAAACACCTGTCGCAGGCGGGCAGCCGTGAACACCGCACGGTCCGCGAAGCATTCGAACTGGCCGCGCTGGTGGAACGGGTGGAGGGACGCCAGGCGGTGGTCGACGGGAGCAATCCGATGAATTTGGTGCTCTCCCTCAACGACACGCGGGTGTTATTCGGGCAGGCGCCGTTCCAGGAGAAGTGGACGCTCTATCAGCAGTTGAAACCGGTGTTGGTCGCCGAGCACGGCGAATCGTTGGCTCAGCGTCAGGTGGACGTGGATCTCCGATTCGTCGATCGCGTGATCGTTCGCGAAAGGGGGTAGCGCGTGCCCAAGCGTGAACAGATTCTGGTGGGCTTGGATATCGGCACGACGAAGATCTGCGCGATCGTGGCTGAGGTGGCTGAGGGCGGCACCCTCAACATCATCGGCGTGGGATCGAGCCCCTCGAGGGGATTGCGCAAGGGTGTCGTCGTCAATATTGAAAGCACCGTCGAATCGATCAAAAAGGCCGTCGACGACGCCGAATTGATGGCGGGCGTGGAGATTCACTCGGTCTACACCGGGATTGCCGGCGGACACATTGCGGGAGAGAACTGTAAGGGCGTGGTGGTTCTCAAGAAGCAGGAGGTCTCGCGAGAGGACGTCCAGCGCGCCGTCGACAGCGCGCGAACGATGGCCGTCGTCCCGCACGAACGCCGGGTGCTGCACGTGCTGCCGCGTGAATTCATGGTGGACGATCAGGACGGGGTGCGCGATCCGATCGGTATGTCCGGGACCCGCCTCGAAGTGAACGTCCACGTCATCACCGGCGCGGTGACCTCGGCGCAAAACCTCGTGAAAAGTGTCAATCGGGGGGGGTTGGACGTGGTCGACATCATTCTCCAGCCGCTGGCCTCGAGCGAGGCCGTCCTGAGTCCGGAGGAGAAAGAGCTGGGCGTCGCGATGATCGATTTCGGCGGCGGAACGTCGGATCTGGCGATCTTTCTCGACGGCAGCGTCCGCCATACGGCGGTGCTCCCGATCGGCGGCCAAAACCTGACGAAGGATCTGGCGATCGGGCTGCTGACCTCCCAAAGCGAAGCGGAGAAGATCAAGATCCAGCACGGGATCGCCCGCGTGGATTTGCTGCAGGGCCACCAGGTGGTGGATGTGCCGTCGGTGGGGGATCGGCCGCCGCGTGCGTTCACGCGCCGCGACATCGGGGACATCCTGGAGCCGCGCGTCGAGGAGATGTTCGAATTGGTTCGGCGGGAGATTTCACGCGCGGGCTACGAAGGCATGTTGGGCGCCGGAGTGGTCCTCACCGGTGGGACTTCACTGTTGGAGGGGATGCCGGATGCCGCAGAAAAACTGTTGAACCTCCCGGCGCGTCGGGGCGCCCCGGGCGGGGTGGGCGGGCTGCGGGATATCGTGAGCAATCCGATGTACGCCACGGGCGTGGGCTTGTTGCTGCACGCGCGCCAGCACGCGGAGGACCATGAGCTGGCGGGGATCGGCACGGGACGGCCATTGGGACGTGTCTTGGATCGAATGCGGGCGTGGATGGGAGAGTTTTTTTGAGCGGTCAACCTACAACAACGGGAGCCTCGGCCGGCTCTCGAGAGGGAGGGTGCCCTATGTTTTCCTTTCAAGAAGAGAGTCTGTCGCCTGTCCACATCAAGGTGGTGGGTTGCGGCGGCGCAGGCTGTAATGCGGTGAACACGATGATCAACGCTGGCTTGAGCCGCGTCGAATTCATTTCCGCCAATACGGACCTCCAGGCGTTGGAACGCTCCCTCGCGGCATACAAGATCCAGCTGGGGCCGGAGCGCACCCGCGGATTGGGCGCCGGAGCCCGTCCGGAAATCGGAAAAGACGCGGCTCTCGAGAGCAAAGATCAGATTCGCGATTCCCTCGAAGGGGCCGACATGGTGTTCGTGACCGCGGGCATGGGCGGTGGAACGGGCACGGGGGCGGCGCCGATCGTGGCGGCGGTCGCGCGCGAGTTGGGCATTCTGACGGTCGGCGTGGTCACCAAGCCCTTCCAATTTGAGGGTCATCGGCGCATGAGCCATGCGGAGGAAGGCATTCGGGACCTGCGGCGTCACGTGGACACCCTGCTGGTGATTCCGAATCAACGCCTGCTGGCGATCGTCGACAAGGCGACGCCGTTGTTGGACGCGTTCAAGGTGGCGGATGACGTCCTGCGGCAGGCCATCCAAGGGATCGCGGATGTGATTACGACCACCGGCCACGTGAACGTGGACTTTGCCGACGTGCGGACGGTGATGGCACATACCGGGCGGGCCGTGATGGGCATGGGACGCGCACAGGGCGCCAATCGTGCCATCGAGGCGGCGCAGAAGGCGATCAATTCGCCGCTGCTGGAAGACGGGACGGTCGAAGGTGCTCGTGGTGTGTTGCTGAATATCACCGGCGGCGCCAATCTCTCGCTGCATGAGGTGGACGAGGCGGCCTCCATCATCAAGGAAACGGCCGATCCGGAAGCCAACATCATCGTGGGGCAGGTTATCAACCCGGAAATGGGCGACGACTTGGTCGTGACGGTCATTGCGACCGGATTCGATCGCGGTGAGGATTTGGTCAAGCCGGTGGTCACTGAACGTCCGGCCGCGAAGCCGGCCGTGCGGGCGGGGCAACAGGTGCTTGCCGGGGTGTCAGCGGGTCCGTCGGAGAAGCCCGCGCGGGATCTCGACCGCCCGGCGTTTTTGCGGAGGCTGAGCGAGCAGCGCGAATTGAAGGAGCGGGTGGGCTTGCTGCCGGACGACGAGTGGGACGTGCCCACGTTCCTACGCAAGCAGGCGGACTAGTCTCGACGGCCGCTTTTTGTTCGACGTGGTTCGTGAGCGTGAACTCGTGAGGCGGGCGGCATGGACCCTCGGGCAGCCGCGCCGTCTCGAGTCACGAATCGAAGAGAAGGGTTGGCCCGGGACGCTCGCCGTGGCAGAATGAGGTTGTGGCAGACGACACACTCATCAGGCTTCCAGGATTCGCTGCGGCTTCTGAGGGCGCGCACCACTTCTTCGGGACCCGGCAGGGTGGGAGTCTTCCGCCCGGCGAGCACGGGAATCACGACGTGACGAGCGCCGAGCGCCATCTCAATGGCGAACGGTCTTCGCTCCAGGACGTGCTGTCGGGCGTCCGCGTGGTCTCCGTCAAACAGGTTCACGGCACCGATGCCCTGATCGTTGGCGAGGGGATACCCCCTCGCGAGGTGCTGGAACAAGGGTGGGACGCGCTGGTGACGGATCAGCCGGGCGTCTGTCTGACCGTGAAAACCGCCGATTGTGTGCCCGTGCTGGTTCACGATCCCCAGTGTGGTGTGATTGCGGCCATTCACGCCGGGTGGCGCGGGGCCGTGTCGGGTATTCTTCCCAAGACATTGCGTGTGATGCAAGAGCGGTTCGGGACCGATGCGCAGCACCTGCGGGTCGGGATCGGGCCGTCGGCCGGGGTCTGTTGTTATGAGGTGGACGGACCCGTTCTGGAGCGGGTGCGGGAGCAGGTCTCGGGTTGGCGGACGGTGGTGCATGAGGCGCGAGGCGATCGGGCAAAATTGCATCTGCGAGATTTAGTTCGACAACAGGCGATTGAGGCGGGTGTGGCGTCAGCCCGAGTCGGCGCCATTGACCTCTGCACGATCTGTCGTCCCGAGCTCTTTTATTCCTATCGACGAGAGGGGCGGGTGCGCGGCACCATGGTCAGCGGGATCATGATGACGGGCCGGGCTTGACGTCGCCGTGGCGGACGGGGACCTGGATGCCGCGGCGCTCACGCGGAATGTGGCGACCGTTCGGGACGCGATCGAACGTGCGGCGCGGCGGGCCGGTCGAGATCCCCGCAGCATCCGACTGCTGGCGGCGACGAAGACGGTACCGGTCGAACGCCTTCGCGAGGCACAGGCCGCCGGACTGACGTTATTCGGCGAGAATCGCTTGCAGGAGGCCTTGCCGAAAATCGAGGCCTTGGGACGTGAGGCGATCGAGTGGCACTTCATTGGCCGAGTCCAACGGCGTAAGGTACGGGACATCGTGGGCACGTTCCGCCTCATCCACTCGGTCGAGAGCGTCGAATTGGGGGAGGAGATCGAGCGGCGCGCGGCTGCGGCCGGAATCCGGCAAGCCGTGCTCCTCGAAGTGAACGTCGGCGGAGAGGCCACGAAAGGTGGATTCTCCCCCGAGCAACTGGAGCGGGTCTTGCCGGAATTTTCACGCATGTCTCACGTCGCCGTGCAAGGCCTGATGGCCATCCCGCCGCTGCAGGACAATCCGGAGCGCACGCGTCCGGCCTTTCGTCTGCTGCGAGAGTTGGCGCAGCGGTTGGCGCCAATGCTGACCTCCGGTATGAGGTATGGGGAACAGCCGTGTGGGGAGTTGTCGATGGGCATGTCGCACGATTTTGAGGTGGCGGTGGAAGAAGGCGCCACGATCGTCCGAGTTGGAACGAGCCTGTTCGGTCCGCGTCCCGCCCAGGAGTCTCGCCCCGCATGACACTCACCAACTCGCGGCTGGCCTTTATCGGCGCGGGACAGATGGCGGAAGCCTTCATCGGCGGACTCCTGGCGGCCGGAGCGTGCAGCGCCACGCAGATCCGGGCTACCGACCCCAGTGGCGCGAGACGGGATCTGATGAAGGCGCGGTTTGGCGTCGCCGTGGGAACAGACAACGCCGAGGTCGCCCGATGGGCCGATCTCATCGTGCTTGCCGTCAAACCGCAGATGTTTGAATCGGTGTTGGCTGAACTACGTCCCGGTCTCTCGACCCAGTTGGTCGTCTCCATCGCCGCCGGGATCCGACTGACCTGGATGCGGGACCGGATGCCGACCGGCGTGCGACTCATTCGTGTGATGCCCAATGCCCCGGCGTTGGTGGGTTCGGGGATGTCGGTCCTGGCGCGGGATTCGAGCGCGAACGACGCGGATCTGGCGATCGCGCGCTGTCTGTGCAACGCCGTGGGGCGGACGGACGTCGTCGAGGAAGCCTTGCTCGATGCCGTGACCGGCTTGAGCGGGAGCGGCCCGGCATTTGTCTTTGCAGCGATGGAAGCCTTGGCTGATGGTGCGGTGAAGGCCGGGCTGCCTCGCGACGTGGCGGAACGGCTGGTCGTGGCCACGGTCAGTGGCGCGGCCCTGCTGAAGCTGGCCGATCCGAACGCAAGTCCCGGCGATCGGGAGCCGGATCGTGACGGACTGCGCGCGCTCGATGCGGGCGCGTTTCGGACGACGGTGGCGAACGCCGTCGTAGCGGCGGCGGAACGATCCCGGGAATTGGGGGCCTGATGTTTGCCGTCGGGAATGTGTTGCAGGGACTGGCGACGGTCTTGAGTTCGCTCTTCTGGTTGTATCAGTGGATCATCATTGCGCGGGCGCTGATCAGCTGGGTGAATCCCGATCCATGGAATCCAATCGTGCAGTTCTTGCAGCGCGCGACGGAGCCGGTCCTGGCGCCGATCCGTCGTCTGGTGGGTTGGCGCATGGGGATCGACCTCTCGCCGCTCATTGCCATCTTCCTCCTTGTCTTTCTAGAATATGCCCTGGTCGGCACTCTACGTGACCTTGCAGTCCGACTTCACTGATGCGAAAGAGAGAGGTACTCTCATGAAGCTCACGCCCCTCGAGATCCAGCAGATGGTGTTTCAGGTCAAAATTCGGGGCTACGACCGCGACGAGGTCAATCGCTTCCTGGAGGAAGTCGCGTTGGCCGTCGAGGGGGTCAATCGCGAGAACGCCTCCATGCGCGAGCGGGTCATGCAGATGGAGCAACAGATCACCGAACTCAAACGCAACGAGGTGACGCTCTCGAATACCCTCCTGTCGGCGCAGTCCATGGCCGACGATGTCAAGAAAACGGCGCGACGGGAGGCCGAACTGGTCCTCAAAGAGGCCGAGCTCAAAGC
>CAYUYE010000050.1:0-9982 GCA_964449255.1 uncultured Nitrospira sp.
GAGCGCCGGATTGTGGATCCGGAGGTCGCGGGTTCGACACCCGTCACTCACCCCACTACTTCTGCTTCCTCTCTTCAATACCTTGTCCGTTGTCATCGACTAGGCTCCCGGGCTCTGCCTTCGTCCAGAGGATGGATTGGATCCTTCGATCTACACTCTGGCAAGAGCTTTGCTCAGATTACATGTGGATGGTTCGTGAGGATACCAGATAGCGGTCCCAACTAATCGAAACAGCGTGAAAACACAGGGAGTATACGGTATCAACATCGGCGCCAATCTGAATGGATCGTTGCGTAATGCGACAGGGCGAGAGTTTGATATTGGCGCAAAAAGGGACAAGTGTGGCCTATTGACCCTTTTCGATGGGGAGGCCTAGGCTATGTTGCGTGGATGGAACGGTCTGAGGCTGAAGGAGCTCAACGATGATAGGGGATAGCGTGACCATCGAAGCGCCCGTTCAGGAGAAAATCGCACCGCCCGCACGGGAACGAGGGGCCGTGCTCGTCGTCGACGACGAGCCGGCCATGCGTGAGCTGGTACAGGACGTCTTGCTCGACCGCGGGCATCGTGTGGCGCTCGCGGCCAACGGCTCCGACGCGCTCAAAGAGCTGGGCCAAGCCGAATTCGACGTCGTGCTGACCGATCTTCGGATGAAGGGCATGCAGGGGCTGGAACTGCTCACGGAGATCAAGCGGCTCTATCCGGCTACCAACGTCATCTTAATGACGGCATTCGGCTCCGTCGAAACGGCCGTGGAAGCGATGAAGCACGGCGCCTATGACTACCTGACCAAACCGGTCAAGAGCGAGGAGTTGGTCCCCACCATTGAGCGGGCGATCCGCGAGGCTATCCTACGCCGTGAGGTGTCCCATCTCCGGCGCGCGGTCGGAAAGGAATACAGCTTCCATCAGATCATCGGCAAGAGCAAAGCCATGCGCGACGTCTTCGACTTGATCCAGCGCGTCGCCGACAGTCCGACCAACATCCTGATCAGCGGCGAAAGCGGGACAGGGAAAGAACTGGTCGCGAAAGCCATCCACTTCAATAGTGACCGAAAGCAGGCTCCGTTTGTCGCCGTGAACTGTGCGGCGATTCCGGAGACGCTCCTCGAGAGCGAGTTGTTCGGACACGTACGGGGGGCCTTCACCGACGCCAAGATGGATAAGCGCGGCCTGTTTGAGGAAGCGGACAAGGGGACCCTGTTCTTGGACGAAATCAGCGAATTGCCCATCATGCTGCAGGCGAAGCTGTTGCGCGCCATTCAGGAAAAGGAAATCCGCCGGGTCGGGGCCTCCAAACCGCTGTCGGTCGACGTTCGGATTATCGCCGCGACGAACGTGCATCTGGCCGAGGAAGCCAAAGCCAAACGGTTCCGCGAGGATCTGTATTATCGCCTCAACGTTATCGAGATCAAACTACCGCCGTTGCGCGAGCGGCGGGAAGACATTCCACTGTTGGTCGACGCGTTTCTGCAGAAGTGCGCGCATACAGGGCACAAGCCGGTCAGAGGAATGACCGAGACGGCCTTGGCGCTGTTGGTGGATTATGCCTGGCCCGGCAACGTCCGCGAATTGGAAAACGTGATCGAACGGGCCGTCACCCTGTCCCGCGCCGACAAGATTGGGGCGGATGACCTGCCGCCGGCCATCCAGGGGGCGCGCGGGGAACGTCGCGTCATCGACGAGGCGGCCGAACGGACGCTTCCGTTGCAGGACGTCGAAAAGGAGTACATTCTCCGCATCCTCGAGAAAACCGGTGGGAATAAGTATCAGGCCGCCCAGATTCTCGGCATCGACCGCAAGACGCTCTACCGCAAACTCGGGGAGATCGAGGGAAGCAAGGCGCACGGATAGCGTCCCCATCCGTCCTGCTGTGTTTACCTCGAGCCGCATGTGACGCCCACCCCGCGACAGGCCCTGCTGGGACGGTGGGGCATTTTCGTGCTCAGCGGGCTCATCTTCACGGTAGATCTCTTCACGCCGACGGGATGGGCCGATCCCATTCTGTACCTCCTTCCCCTCGCGCTCAGCTACGATCTACCTCGTCGCCGACTTCCGCTGGAGCTCAGCGCCATCTACACCGTCCTCATCCTCATCGGATCCTACCTGTCTCCGCTCGGCATCGAGGCCGTCGGCACAGCCTTCAATCGTGTGCTGATCGTTGGAGTGCTCTGGGTCTTTGCGCTCGGGATGGTCAACCGCAAACAACTCGGCGAACAGGCCACAACCGCCGCGGTGGGACGCGTGCAGGCGGAGCGGCAACTGAGCGCGAGCGAACTGCGCTTCGCGCAGCTGGTGAGCGAAGTCCGCGACTACGCCATTCTCATGCTCGGTCCCGACGGGCGGGTGGATAGTTGGAATGCCGGCGGTGAGCGAATGACCGGCTATCGGGCGGAGGAGATGATCGGCTCGCACTTCTCGCGACTCTATCGACCGGAAGACGTCGCGGCCGGCCATCCTGAGTCGTTGCTTGCCCAGGCCGCGCGTGACGGCCGGGTCGAATGCGAGGGGTGGCGCGTGCGGAAGGACGGCACGCAATTCTTTGCCGACGTGGTGATCACGGCATTGCGAGGTCCGGTGGGTCAGGTGGCGGGCTATGCCAAGATCGTTCGCGACGTGACGGAGCGCAATCGGCTTCAAGAGCAGTTTCGCCTTGCCGTGGAGGCCTCGCCGAGCGGCATGTTGTTGACCGACGAGCAGGGACAAATCAAGCTGGTCAACGCGCAAATCGAAGAGGTCTTCGGCTACCAACGAGAAGAGCTGCTCGATCAACCAGTAGAGATGCTCATTCCCGAGGGATTACAGGCTTCCCATCGCCGTCAGCGGGAAGAGTTCCTGAGTCGGACCGAAGCTCGGCAGGCTGGAAAGGGGCGGGAACTCGCAGGGCGGAGAAAGGACGGGACGACCATTCCGCTGGAAATCAGCCTGAACCCGATCCGGACCGTCTCGGGGCTGAGAGTCCTCGCTGCGGTGGTCGATATCTCCGGACGCCGCCGTGCGGAGGCCGAGCGGCGGGCGCTGGATGAACGGCTGCGCAGCATCCTCAATTCGATGGAAGAAGTGGTGTGGTCGTCTTCCGTGGACCTGACGCAGATCCACTATATCGGTTCCTCCGCCGCCCAGGTCTACGGTCGACCTGCCGAAGAATTCCTAAGGGATCCGATGCTCTGGCTCAAAGCCATCCATGACGAGGATCAAAACACGGCGATGAAGGCGGCCGAACACCTGCACCAGACCGGCCAGTTTGATGCACAGTATCGCATTGTCAGACCGGACGGAACCGTGCGATGGCTCCACGACCGAGGGCGAGTCATCAAAGATGACAAGGGGCAACCGTTGCGAGTCGATGGGATCGTCATGGACATCACGGACCGGAGAGCGGCGGAGGCCGCTCTCCGAGAAAGTGAAGTCCGCTTTCGGACCACGCTCGATGGCATGTTGGAAGGCTGTCAGATCATCGGGTTCGATTGGAGGTATCTCTATGTGAACGAAACCGCCGCCCACCATGGGCGACGCACGCGCGCCGAACTGGTGGGACGCACCATGATGGAGCTGTATCCTGGTATCGAGCGCACGGAATTGTTTGACAAGCTCAGCCACGGCATGACGACGCGCGCGACCGTCCTGTATGAAGCCGAGTTTGTCTATCCAGATGGGTCCAAAGGGGTGTTTGACGTCAAGATTCAGCCGGTGCCCGAAGGGATCTTCGTCTTATCAAACGACATCACCGAGCGAACACGGGTGCAGGAGGCATTGCAGGAGAGCCGGGAACGGCTGGAACTTTTCATCAAGCACGCGCCGGTCGCCCTCGCCATGTTCGACCGTGAGATGCGGTATGTAGCCGTCAGCGAGCGATGGCTCACCGACTATGGGTTGGATGGAGCGGAGATCATCGGGCGCTCTCACTACGACATCTTCCCGGACCTCTCCAAGCAGTGGAAGGCGGCGCATCAGCGCGGGCTGCATGGGGAGGTGGTCCGCAGCAACGAAGAGCGGTTTGAGCGAGCCAATGGTGTGGTCTACTGGGTGCGGTGGGAAGTGCGTCCCTGGCACCTGGCCGCCGGCAACGTGGGCGGCATCGTGATCTTCAGCGAGGATATCACGAGCCGAAAGGAGGCCGAACTCCAACTGGCCCAGTTGAACGTCGAGCTGGAAGACCGCGTCCGAGCGAGAACCCAGGCATTGGCCAATGCCAATCAGGAGCTGCGCGAAAGCTCGCGGCGCTTCCGCGCCATTTTTAACTCCACGTTTCAATTCACCGGCCTGTTGAGTACGGACGGTATGTTGATCGAGGTCAATCAATCGGCGCTGGAGTTCATTGGTGTCCCGGCAAGCCAAGTCTTGGGGCGTCCATTCTGGGACACGCCCTGGTGGAGCCATTCGACCGAAGAATCGCAGCGGCTGCGGGAGACCATCCAGTGCGCGGCAAAGGGGGAGTTTATCCGCTTGGAAACAACGCATCGATCGTGTGAGGGCAAACTCGCGGTGATCGACTTTTCGGTCAAGCCGATTTTCGATGAGAATCGGACGGTGGTGTTACTGGTGGCGGAAGGGCGTGATATCAGCGAGCGCAAGCAGGCCGAGCAGGCGATTGAGCGGGCCAAGGCCGACTTGGATGTGAAAGTCCAAACACGAACGGCTGAGCTCTCGCAAGTGAATGCCCGGCTGGCACGCGAGGTGGCGGATCGTCGTGCCGCCGAGGAGCGAGTGCGCCAGATTGTGGAGTCGTCGCCGAGCGGGATGTTGCTGGTCGACCAGGCTGGAACGATTCTCATGGTGAACCGAAAGATCGAAGAGCAGTTCGGGTACGATCGGGAGGAATTGATCGGCCGATCGGTCGAACAGCTCATCCCCCCCTCTCAACGGACGCAACACATGCATCATCGCGGCCGTTTTCTCGAAAAGCCCGAGGCCAGGCCGATGGGACAGGGTCGGGAGCTCCACGGCTTTCGGAAGGACGGAACGGAATTCCCTCTGGAGATCGGCCTCAGTCCCGTGCGAATGCACGAGGGGACGGCTGTGTTGGCCGCGGTCGCGGACATCACGGAGCGAAGACGGCTCCAGGACCAATTGCGTCGCACGGAACGCATTGCGGAACTCGGCACATTGGCCTCCGGCATGGCCCACGAAATCGGCACCCCGATGAACGTGATTTTGGGGCGGGCGGAATATCTGCTGCAGCGCACCGGCGACGACACCCTCAGGAAGGGGCTCGGGACGATCGTGACGCAGGTCGAGCGTATCACCAAAGTGATGAACCAACTCTTGGCCTTTGCGCGCCGGCGCTCCCCCGAGCGGCGACCGGTGGACCTGCGTGACACCATCGAGGATAGTTTGGAAATGTTCCAGGAACGGCTGCATCGGAAGCACATCACCGTGGAACGCCAGATTGACCCCCAGCTTCCGACCGTGAAGGCGGACCCCGATCAAATGACGCAGATCATGATCAATCTCTTCATGAACAGTGTGCATGCCATGCCGGACGGCGGGGTGTTGCGCGTCAAGGCCAGGCGTACCAATCGGCATGTGACCGTCGAGGTGTCGGACAGCGGCCATGGGATATCGCGAGAGGTGCTCGACAAAATTTTCGATCCTTTCTTTACCACCAAGGAGACGGGCGAGGGCACGGGCCTTGGTCTGACGGTCGTCAAGGGAATCATCGAGGAACATGACGGCACGATCTCTGTGGCGAGCGAAGTCGACAAAGGAACGACCGTCACCGTGTCGCTTCCGATTGAGGAGAAGGTTGCGTGAGAAAGTCCTGAGTGCGCAATGCTGAGGACTGTCCTTCGACAGGCTCAGGGTCCCGAGCGTTATTGAGGAACGTGCTGGGGACTGAGACCATGCGTGGCGAGAATCCTGAACAGGCGTGCTCCTCTCAGTCCGCAGCCCACAGCGCTGAGTCCTTCCCACGGTCCTCATCGCTCAGTGCGTCCTGTAGCAATGTGCGACAGTCCCCAAGAGTGTAACTGGTGCGTTTCTCTGCAGGACCTTGCTCTCGAAGCACTAGGAATTGAGCAATTCTCAGGTGTTCCACGTTCCTCGGGACTTCCCTGTCGAATCTTCCCGTAAACCCTAGGGAACCGTCCTTGCATCACACTGACCCTGATTGCGTCCAAAGGGAAGCTGCCATGGAGGCCGCAGAAGTTCTCAGCCAACGGGTGTCTCGTATGACTCGAGATGGGAAACCAGTCGTGTTGCTCATTGCCGAAGATGACCCCGAGATGCGCAGTCTCTTGCGTGACGATCTCTGTGACCTGGGAGTGGCCATTCGCGAAGCCGAGGATGGTGATGCCGCGCTCCAGACGGTCCTCGACTCACCGCCCGACTTGATTGTGACGGATCTACGGATGCCGGCCGGGGGATTCGACTACTTGGCCCGCCTCCGGACTTTCGCGCCGACTGTGCCGATTGTCTTGATGACGTCGTTTGGCGATCCCAAAACCAAGGCCGACGCACTGGCCATGGGGGTGGCGGCCTACTTTGATAAACCGTTGCGGCTGGCGGACTTGCGGGCGGCGATCAAGGAGTTGCTCGGCCCTTCCTTAGATGGGTAAGCGGGGGAACACTGTCTTTTCGTATCTGATTTATTGTCTAATAGGGGCGCGATGGCCGGACAAACCCCAGAACAGGTCACAATTCCCGCCGACCCAGTCTTGGCCGCGCGGCTTGAAGCCATTCGTGCGTTGGCGGATCGGCAAGCCGACCGCGTGATCGTGCTTGGTCCGGATCTTACCGTCATTTATGCCAATCGGGACGGGTGGCCCAACGAACCGCTTCCCCTCGCACCTTCCAAGCCGGCCAAATGTTACGAGGCCGTCCTCCATCGCAACGATCCCTGCGGGAACTGTCCGGCGACCGAGGTGTTTACGTCGGGCGACATCAAAACGGTGGCCTGCTCGTCGCGCGGGGATGGCCATGCCTGCGGCATCTCTCAGGTGTATCCGCTCAAATCCTCCGCGGGGGCCACGGAGGCGGCGCTGATTCTTTTCCAAGGACAACCGCGACGGGTTGAGGCGCCACTCTCGGCCAGTGGTCTGGGGGAAATGATCGGCGGTAGCGCCCCGATGCGGCAATTGTTCGAGACCATCCAATTGGTGGCCAACAGCCAGGCTACGGTGTTGATCCAGGGCGAGAGCGGAACCGGGAAGGAACTCGTCGCCCGGACGATCCATCGCTTGAGCCCGCGGCACGAGAAGCCCTTTGTGGTCGTTGAATGTAGTTCGCTGCCCGAGACCCTATTGGAGAGCGAATTGTTCGGGCACGTGAAAGGTGCCTTCACCGGGGCCGTGACGACGCGGCGGGGGCTCTTTGAGGAGGCCGACGGCGGAACGATCTTTCTCGACGAAATCGCCGATACGGCGCCGACGTTTCAGGCCAAACTGCTGCGTGTGCTGCAGGAAGGGGAAATCAAACCCGTGGGCAGCAGCCGCTCGATCAAGGTCGATGTGCGGGTGCTCTCGGCCACCAACAAGGACCTGTTCGAAATGGTCAAGGCCAAACAGTTCCGGGAGGATCTGTATTATCGTCTGGCCGTTCTCCCGCTCTTCATCCCTCCCCTTCGGGAGCGACGGGAGGACATCCCAAGTCTGGCCACGTGGTTTGTCGCGGACGCGTCGCGCCGGCATAACCGTCCCACCAGGCCAGTGGAGCCCGAAGCCATGCGCGCGCTCGTCCGCCACGATTGGCCAGGCAACGTGCGCGAGTTGCTCAACCTCATCGAGCGCGTCATCGTCACAGCCCCTGGAGCGACGTTGACGCTGGCGGATTTCTTCGGTCCGGCGTCGGAGGTGCCGGCCTCGTCCGATTTGCGGACCGCCGTGCGCGACGTCACGGCACAGACGGAGCGAAGCCGTATTCTCGAGGCTTTGTCTCAGGCTAGTGGGAATCGACTCAGGGCTGCGAAGCTCTTGGGTGTGAGCCGGGCCACCCTGTATAACAAGCTGAAAACCTATCAAATTCCCCTCCAGTAACCATCGTTCTTGCCCCGTTTTTCCCCATTCCTTCGTCCCGTCTGTCCAACCTGCTAGACAGTCTATTTCCCCTATTTTCTCGTGATGGACTCAGATCAGCACGGAACGGTTGTCTAAGTCTCTAGACAACCGCTCCCGTCTCCGTTTTTCAATTCCCTTTCGTGCGAAGCCGAGAACTCCAGCCTGGAGCTGGGTTTCGCGGCCTGGGGCGCATTTCGTGGCGACCGGCATAGGAGTTGCGCTATGGACCTGTCGCTGGTGGAGGTGTGGGTAATTAGGACCGGCCTCCGAAGGACCCGCCTATCGTTCGATAGGGCCTCCACCAGCTCTAATTTTTTCTAGGGCCGTGAAAACAAGGGAGCGTTCAGTCCACAACCGTCGGCTCTCAATGACAGAAGGGATCGTCGATCTGGCGAGGAGAGCTGGGAGCCGAGGGCTGAAAGTGATCTTCTTAACCGACCACCGAGGGGTGGTCACTATAGCAAGGAGGCCGTCGTATGGCGCGCTTGTATTCTCATCACACTAGGCAGAGGCGTCGTCTGCGCGGGTGGAAACCCGTGCAGGCGATGGTCTTGGCTGGGAGCCTGGTGACAGCACCAGGGTTGTTTGCCGGCCAGGATAGTAGCCCACCAGGGCAGGGCCATGAGGGCCATGCGACACCGGTGGGTGTGTCCAATCAGGTGCCCGGCTGGACCCAGACACTCAAGGGTCAGACCCTCCGGGAGGATGCGATCGAGGGCAGAGCCGGACGCTCAGAAACGATCGAGCTGCAACACCATCGGCTCATGCGCAAGATGGAAGAGCAGATGTCGTCGGACGCGAAGGTCGTGCCGACCTCGAGCGGGGCGTACGGCGAAATGTCGATGATGCACCAGTACATGGGACAGGACGGGTCGAGCTTCTTGCTCATGACCGACCCGTCCAAGGGTGAGCCCGTGTCCATGACCGGTGGGAAGTGCCCCGCCGGGGTGCCGACGAAGCAGTATGACGTCTCCATGATCAACATCGAGGTCACGCTGAATCGCTGGCTCGACTACTATCCGGGCTACATGTATGCCCTGACCAAGGATCTCGACAAGGTTCGGGCTGAAGAGGCCAGGAACAAGGAAGCTCGCGACAAGGAAGGCTACGATCCTGGTTCCGTAACGACCGGGTTGCAGGGCGATTACATCCAACCGCTGGTGCTTCGCGCTAACCAGGGCGATTGCGTCAAGTTCACCCTCCGCAATCAGATGGAAGGTGAAATGGGCAGCTTGCACATTCAAGCGTCCAGCATGGTCGTTAGCGCATCCGGAAAACCCGCGACGACGACGAATCCAGACTCCGTCCTGGAGCCTGGGAAATCCGTCGAAATGGAATGGTATGTCCATCCGGGAACGCAGGAAGGTGTTCGCCAGTTCCACTCATTCAGCCACGATCGTGAATTGACCGTGCTGGGGCTCTTCGGCGCCTTCATCGTCGAGCCGAAGGGGTCGAAGTATCTCGATCCGTTGGGCACCGGGCCGGCCCCCGAGACGCAGAGCGGATGGCAGGTCATGATCGACAACGGCAGCGGCCCGGATTTTCGCGAGTTTGTGATCTTCTATCACGAAATCGGGGATGAAGCGTTCCGCCCAGTCAACAAGAAGGGTGACTTCTTACCGCAACGCGATCCGTTGACGGACGCCTACCGTCCGGGCGGACGTGCGCTGAACTATCGCAGCGAGCCGTTCGGTATCGATCAGATGCACCTCCAGCATGAATACTTCGGCTTCGAGGATGAATCGTTGGCCTACAGCGCCTATACGTTTGGAGACGCGCCAACGACCATTCCACGCGGCTATCTCGGTGACCCGACGAAATGGCGCGTCGTGCACGGCGGCTCCGAAGTGTTCCACTCCCACCATCCGCACAGCGGATCGATCCGCTGGCAGCGCAGCCCTGGCACGGAGCAGACTGCGCTCTGGGCTGGTGGTCAGGATGGGCCGGTGAAGTATCCGGTCGTCCGGACCAAGTCCGATCGTGTGGACG
>CAYUYE010000051.1:0-9554 GCA_964449255.1 uncultured Nitrospira sp.
TCGTGGTCGACCATGCCACGAAACACTATTTCATCTCGAGCGTGAACGGCGAGGACAACGCCCGCGACAATAACGGGTTCATCTCCAAGGTCAAGGAAGACGGAACCGTGCTGAGCTTGAAGTTCATCGAGGGCGGGAAGGACGGCCATACGCTTCATGCCCCCAAAGGGCTTGCGATCGTCAACCACACGCTCTACGTCGCCGACTTGGACCAACTGAAGGGATTCGATACCACCACCGGCAAACTTCTGGTGACAGTACCGCTGGGCTCCGGCGCCACGCCACAAGCGGGCGCGGCGAGCCACCTGATCGACGTGGCCCACGACGGGAAAAACCTCCTCTATGTGTCGGACCGCACCCGCCATACCATTTACCGTGTCGACGTCGCGAACGACCACCAAGCGTCCGTGCTGATTCAAGACCAGGCGTTGGCCGGGCCGGCCGGCCTGGCGATGCACCCCAAAGGCGACCGCCTCGTGGCCGTGAGTTGGGACAAGGGAAAAATTCTGGAAATTCGGCTCGACGGCAGCTATACGGAACTGGTGTCCAACGGATTCTTCTCTTCGCGCTTCGGCAATCTGTCCGGGATCGACTTCGACCGCTTCGGCAACATGTACGTCTCGGATTTCACGCGGGGGAAAATTTGGCGGATGCGGCCCGATCAGAAGTTCCAAGTCATTGCGGAATACCTGCCGTCTCCGGCCGACATCGCCATCGACCGCGACAACCACGTCATCCTCGTGCCCTATTTGTACGGCAACGCCGCCGAGGTGAACGGGCTCGAAAGTCCCCTCAAGAAAAGCGATCAGAGACGGACGCTCGCGGACTACGGCTTTTCGGCCCCGCCGAAAGAACCGATCAAGGAGCCGGCTTCGAAATGAGCAAATGCGTACATTGCCAACGGCAGAAGGGCAAGCGCCCCTGTCCGGCGCTGGGCGGCCTGATCTGCCCGGTCTGTTGTGGTGAACATCGGATGGTGCGGATCGCCTGCCCCGCCGATTGCAGCTATCTCGAGAGCGGCAACGAGTACCAGCAGAAACGACTGGGCGAGCAACTCTCCCCGCTGCGGCGGGACTTCTATCGGCAAATTGCCGAGTTGGGCGGGGACAAGGCCGGGGCGCTGTTCAATTTGGTGGAAGTGGTGGCGTTTGGATATTTCCACGGTCGAAAAGACGGGCAGGACGCCGAGGTCGTCGCGGGATTGCAAGCCTTGCGTCGAAGCCTGAGCCCGCTGCACGTACCGACGGCGCCGTTAGCCGTGTTCGCCGAACATTTAATGAAGGAATACGAGGCCTACAAGAAGCAGCAGCCGAAGGAAATGGTCGAGCTGCAGGCCACGCCGGAGGTGCTCGACCGGGCGATCAAGTTCGTGAGCGATTTCTCCGGAACCGGCTTTCAGTCACAGCGCTTCCTCAACGCCCTCATCGGCTACGTTCGCACCTACTATCCTGACATCGCCGAACACTTGGCGAAGCACACCGATCGCAAGAGCATCATCATTCCCGGCCAGATGACGCCGCCCAACGAACCGGAGCCGCACGTCCACGGCCCCGGCTGCCACCACCACTAGGGCTGAGCTTCGTGATTCGTAAATCGTTATTCGTGAATCGTCTCAAAAGATCGAGGTGATCGGCTCGCCTTTTCTCTTTCTCGACTAGCGATTCACGATTCACGAACAACGATGAACAAGTGGGCACTTACTTGAGCGCGTTGAACCAAGTCAGGGCCTGCGCCGGATCGGGCGGCGCCGGCTTCGTGCACTTCTTCCCGCGGACCCCGTAGCTGATCTTCCCCGCCGGGATGGGACAGGTCCCGAAGGCGGTCCCGAATTTCACCACGCCGGACATGACCGTCAACACGCTCTGGCCGTCGTCCTGCACCTTCAGGTCGAATTCCGTGCCCTCGACCGCCGCTGTGGCCACCGGTGTCTCCACTTCGAAGAGGTGGACGCCCTCGCCCGTGTTGACCCACACTTCGCCCTTGGTCATGCGGATGATCCGGACCAGCGGCTGATCCTTGACCCAGCGGGAATA
The DNA here is from genome assembly GCA_964449255.1 of uncultured Nitrospira sp. Classification (GTDB taxonomy): domain Bacteria; phylum Nitrospirota; class Nitrospiria; order Nitrospirales; family Nitrospiraceae; genus BQWY01. The sequence goes on from CAYUYE010000051.1 coordinate 2,034, forward strand.
GATCGTAAACGCGGTCTCTTCGTTGAGCGAGACTTTGACGCCATCCTGAAACACGATGGCCCCCTGGCTGGAGGGTTCCGTCTTGACGACGTCCCCTTCGTAGAGCGGGATCGCCCCCTTGCCCTGGAGCCGCTCTTGAACCCCATCCGGTCGGACCACGATCAGGGTCCCGATGGCGTTGTTGGCTGTGCCAACTTGCACGTTTTCCGCCCGCACTCCGCCAAGACCGGTGAAGGTGATCACCGTCAAAAGGCCGGCTGTCATGATGAACTGTCTCATAGCTGCTCCTTGGCGGCTCCACGATCGGCCGCGCTGCGGCACTAGCGTGAAACCACCACCCGAATCGGCTTCCGACCGACTGGGATAGTACCGATAGTCTGATTTGTCCCCGTGTCCACCACCCGAACATCGTTGCCCTTGTCATGACCGACAAACAGTCGCGTGCCTTCCGGGTTCGACCAAATGCCGTTCGGGCTGCTCCCCACCGGGATTTCCTCCAACATCTTGAGGTTTTTGGGGTCTCCACTCACGACGGCGATTTTGTCGCTCCCTCCCAGCGTCACATATGCATTCGGACCCTGCGTGCCCTTGTATCCGAAGGCGATCTGCTGTGGTTTCGCGCCGACTTCCAACGTCCCGATCTTTTCATGCGTCTCCGGTTCGATCACGTAAATGTCCGTCCCGCCCGTGTTTGTGCCCCAGACATACCCCTGTTTGTCGACAATCAGAAAATGCGGGTTCGCCCCCACAGGGATTGTCTTGATCACCTGATGTGTGGCGGTTTCCACCACGCTGATGGTCTTGTCGCCTTGATTGCTCACATACGCGAACCGCCCATCGTGGGAGAAGGCCAAGCCGGTCGGGCCCTTGCCGACTGGGATAGTCCCGAGGATGCGGTACGTGTTGGCATCGACGACCGAGACGTTGTTCTCGCCGATGTTGGCGACCCAGAGCTGCTTATTGTCGTTCGTCAGGGTCACCACGTGCGCGCGATTGCCCGTGAAGAATGAGGCGATCGTCTCCAAGCTGCGTGTATCGATCACCGACACCCGTCCGGAAGCGAGATTCGAGGCAAAGAGCTTCGAACCGTCGCGAGTGAGTGCCAAGTCGTGCGTCGAATAGTTCTTGGCATCGATGTTCTTGACCGGCTTGAACGTCTGGGCATCGATCGCGGTGACGGTGTTGTCGCTCTCGTTGGCCACGTAGATTCGTTGCGGCAACGGCACCACCGGTTCGGGATCGCTCGCGCAACCACCCAACACCACTAGCACGACGCCCGTCCTCACGTATCGCCCTGAAAGACTCCACATAGATCGCTCCCTCCTGTCGCAGCCCACACCATCAAAACTAGGGGGCCAGTTCTACAGCGACACCGCAGTTTTGTCCAGCCGGCGTCAGTCGCGGGGTTTCCCCCCACGCGAGGCCCGCCGGCCCTGCGCAGCCAGCTTCTCCCCCAGCGCTTCATTCAAGCGCACGCCCGTCAACGACGAGCGATGCCCTCGTGATCGGACCGCATCGTACGACCCCACCGCATCCAGACCGTTGCCATCCGGCATGAGCAACACCACGTGGGGGAACTTGTCGTCGTCGCGAAGTTGCAGTGCAATCGGTGTGGCTATCCGTTCCGCGTGCGTGATCGGTAGGGCCATCACGACCAAGGTCCGGCTCCCTTTCTCGGAGACGAGTTTGAGCCGGTCCCGTTCGGCGGTCTCCACACGGTAGGTCCCCGGCACCGCCACCGTGTCCGTGGTCTCTGGCGTCACGAAATGCACCGGCTTCTCCAAATCGACTGTATCGAGCGTCTCTTCGCGCAGGAGTTCGAGCTCCGGAGAAGGCGGGGCCTCCGCAGAGACAGGCACACCAACTGCGGATGCACTCCATCCCGTATCGGATAACAGGAGCACAGCTCCGATTACCAACGGCCGCATGAGCACCGACATCGGTTCACTCCTGGAATCAACACGTGCCCTCACAGCACTCCTCGCCGAGTAGGTGGTGGGAATTGTCCCGCCGGTTCTAGAAAAGTGCAATCGCAAAGATCGGCCTCCGCCGAAAATACACGTAATTCATCGAAGAGCGTACCAGCTTTGAACCTGTGGCCCTCATGAGCGACCGTCTCAGTAGCACGCCCGTCCACTTCTCTCGGCGTGAGCGGCTACCGCACCTCGAAGGACAAATCCCGCGCACTCACCGCCCCCCTCACATCCGCCACCGAGATCCGAACCCGGTAGGAGCCCGGCGGGATCTTCGCCCCCTTCATGTCGATCCCACTTGGGCCCGCATAGGGGCGCACCCGGTCCGTCAGGTCAACGGCGATCAGTTTGATCAGCGAGACCTTCAGGCTGTTCGGATCGACCGGATCCTCCCGGGGGATGAACCGCACCAGAATATCCACCGGGCTGGGCGCATCGCTCCCCTCGACCGGCTTCACCACATCCAGCCCGGGACCCGAGGTGGTCAGCCCACGACTCTGAATCAAGGATTCCTCCGCAGCTGCCAGCGCCGCCTCCTGCGGGGTGATCAACCAGTGATCAGTCGCGCCCTCTGCGAGGGACACCACTCCAGCCAGCAGCAGACCGATGACTTGGAAGGCCCGCGGCCTTCCCTTCTGCAATCCAGATGATGGGCCATCTCTACGCATGATCGGCATAGGGTGCCGGCTCCGAAGCTGTTCATCGGGTCGGGGCACTGGCCTTTACACCCGACACGCAGCACTCGTCCGCCTCTTTCGGCGGGATGCCCTTCTTCAAGTGACAGGCGCCTTTAGTTGGTTTCGCTGGCTGCGGGCGCCAACTGAAGGCTTGGCACTGGTCTTCTCGCTCGCAGAGCACCGCACAGATGCCGTAGGGCAAAACCAACAATTCATAGTCCTGCCCGGCCCGGATGGTTTTGGGTTCGAGGCGAAGACCTTCCTTCACCGGCGAACCCGTCGCCCAGTTTTTCGCAAAAGCGGTAAAGATGTGCACCGGGATGGTGCGGGGAAACACACCGGTGGTGCTACCGGCCGCTTCGAGCGAATGCCCGTCCGGCATCAGTAGAACCAGGTGGATCAATTCGGACGCCTGCGGATCGTCGATTGCGAGCGCAAAGGGCTGTTCCAATTCCTGGTCATGTTCCCCGGCCACGGCCTTCACGATCACCGGCGCTCGATCCGGGGCCGTCAATCGCAGATGCTGGTCGTCCTGCGGGGCCACAGAATACGCGCCCGCCTCAAGTCGGACCGGCGCCTCCGCGCCGGTCTGTACATAGAGCGGCCGTTCCAACGTCACAGTCCCCAACAGGGCCGCCTGCCGTTCGGAGGCCTGGCCGACGGCCGCATGTATCAACACGATCCAGATCGCCAGATGGAGTGCCGTAAGGCACCGGGGCTGTTTCATGGCCTGTCCTCGCGGGACGACGCTCGACCTATCATGGGTGCCGGGGACTCTGATGAGCCTGCAGCTCTCGCACCTGCTGCCGCAATTCACGAATCTCCGCCTGCTGTTCCTTCAGCGCATTGATCAGAACCACGCTCAACGTCTCATACTTGATGCCCTCAATTTCATCCTTGTGGTTTGTGAACGTGAGCAGCGGCTCGACCGCAGCGACCTCCTCGGCCACTAGTCCAATCTCAGGAAGCCCGCTGTTCTTCCAAGCAAAGTGGACGGGGTTGAGACGATTCACAAGTTCCATGCCACCGACATAGGGCTTCAGATCCATCTTGTAACGCAGGGAAGATTGCGAGGTGGTACAGATCGTCAACAAAAGCGCTTGCACGCCGTCGGGCGCCACCTTCCAACAAAGGTGGGCCGGCGCCCCGGCCTGATTCAATTGCCGGATGTAGATATTGTTGGCGACAACCCCGCCGCCGATCGGGCTGCCCACCACTTCCATTCGACCGCCACCAACAACAAGGTTGCCCGGTATTTGCACCGTTTGCGCGCTCGTTCCCAGCACCACCGGACCCCCAGTGGGTGTCTCCATGGTCGCGTACTGCGCATTCCCGAGCTTGATCTGTGATGCCGAGAGTAAAGCCTGATTTCCCCGCGGACGTGTGCCGGAATACGACCCGACCGCATCAAGGCCCTGCTCATTGGGCAACAAGAACACCACGTGCAGCGTATCCGGCTGATCGCCTGGGATCGCCAGCGCCCGCGGCGTGGCGATCGCCTCCGCATGAGACACACGGAGCGCCTCAATAACCACGGCGGACTTGCCTTCACCCGTGAGACGAAGCTGCGCCTCTGCAGGCATATCAACTGCATACGGACCCGGTTCGATCACCACATCCTTTCCACCTGGGGCCGAGAAATGCACGGACCTTTCGATGGTGAGCGTCGCTGCGGCGGCAGCGGCATGGGCAACCGTTCCCGGAACTCCTAATACGCAACCTGTAGCCAGTGCGAACCATGTCAGTTGTAGCAAACGGCTTCGTCCGATCGTCATGGCGTCACCTCTTTCAGCATGACTGATTCCTCGCAATAGAACACACTATCCTCCCGGCCTTACGCTTTCACCAAGGTGCGTTGGATGATGTAGGTCAGCTCAGCCAGGCAGCCAAACCCAGGCGCTGGGGACTGCGCCGGCCCCATCTGATCTTCCCGAAGTTGAAAACGAAGCTTCCTCAGTGGCGCAAGATCCAACGGTCTCGGCGGACCTAGCGGTGGATGAAAGTTAACAATGTCGTCCCACTCTTGAAAACGAACCAACGGCTCATAGAGCTGTGTCTGTGGTTCATCCCTGCCGCTCCATGCAAACTCCTCTATCCGCACTCCCTCGTTCTCCTGTAACTTGAAACGTTTATTGAAATCTCGTCCCCTGGGGGATAGCCACTTAAAATCAATATCGTTTTTCCCTCTAAGTCTCGTTTCACACCCAAAAACTATTTTGAACAGCAACGGCTTCACCTCGACGTTGTACAAGGGGGTGATAACGAGGTCGCGGGTCGAATGGTGAAATCGCTTCCCGTCCGCATTCAGCTCCCGGAGGTCGATCGCCATCCGCACCGGATGCGGCAGCCCATCGCCCTCCGGTTCCTCGTGTCGAATGTGGATCCCTTGTCCCTGGCTGTAGATCTGTTTGACCTCTTGAAAGCGCTTGCCCGCGAGGAAGCTGACCGTCACCTCGACCGGCGCTTCGAGCACCACCCCCGACGGCACATCCACATGGACCGAGACGCTCTTGTGCGTAAAGCGGAGGAGATTCGCCACCGTCGTGAGGCTCGGGGTCGGAGCGTTGATCGTCACCCCCGGCACAGCGCCAAGGCCCGGCGGAAGCTGGAGCACCCCCCGCTCCCGCACGTCCTCTGCAGGCACCGATCCGCTAGAGGGCTCTTCGGCGATCGGCGGAGCGGCCGCCGGCTCCTCCGTGAAGCCAATTCCAACCTGGCCGAGGACCATCATGGTGCACAAGGAAACCACCATGAATATCGACCGTCTTCGCGTGGTTGGATGTCGCTGTGCCATAGCTCCTCCTCAGCTCCTCATTCCAACAGAGATTCACCCTAGGGTTTATGCGCTCGCTTCCCAGTCGCTTGCCCGCTGGCCGCGTCACGCGGCGAGGTCATTGTGTGCCGCGCCTTGATCGACCGTTCCTCCACGTGACCCGCCTAAAGCTGCTCAACCTTCTTCTCGGACGGTATGGGTTTTGGCGGGTCGGCCGCCCAAGCCGACACGGTCCCCATCAGCAAGACCACACTCATTGCGGCCAAAACCTGCACACCGGATGCGAAGGTTGCGCTGTTCATTGTGTTTCTCCCGTGCTTGAGGCCGTCATTCGCCTTACGCTAGGGAACAGGCGCCGGCGCCGTCTCCTCATGCACCGGAAGGGATTTTTCGAGAGACGGTTCCACCGTACTGTTGTCGGGTTCATCGCCGTCGAGCCCGCGTTTCATGATCGTGCCTTGAATTGGCGCATTGAAGATCCCCGGCTTCACCGTGCCGGGCGTTGGGGTGGTCCCCGTTCCTGGATCAGCGACAAGGTCGCCGGAGTTGATACGGAACGTCACCTCATAAGCGTCCACGAATAGCTGCTGTGGTTTTGCCCCTGTCCGAGGATCGGCTTTGGTCCAGTAGGACTTCTGAACTTTGATCGTCTGCGTCCCGTTCCCGAAACCCACGTTCTGGCCATACACTCGCGTGGCGCTATCCGAGTGTGTCTGATTTGGAACTTGGATGTTCATCAAAACATTCAGGGATGTCAGCCCTGACTTGGGCACCAGAATCGGCGCGGCGTTCACCGGCACCTGTTGTCCTTCCACCAGCATGGGTAACTGCACGCGGTTTGAATGTTGGTTGGCAAAGACGTCCAGTATCGGCGCTTCGCTGGCCGCATACAGGGGGTGGCCCGACAAATCATGGGCCGGAAGGCGCTTCACGCTTTGCAGTGTCAGACTGATTTGACCAAAGATGGTTTGCCCCAAGGGCCCGGGGTTCGTGGATTGATGGTAGGAGTAGAGAACAAGATCGTCGGTCGGCGTGTTGAGGTCTCCTGCCTGTCTTCCCAGCGCATTACAGTCCAAATTCAGGTTGGTGGAGCCGTTTGTGATGGGAATGGCAGCGATCTGCTGCCGGACGATGCTATCGATAAAGTCCGTCAAGTGTCCATTCAGGAAGAAATCCACGATCTGTTCAACCGTTCCCTGATTGGGCTCCATGTATGGTCTGTCGATCTTGGTTGTCAGCTTCAGAGATCCCTTGCCCGTCTCCCACCGATCGCAAAACATGTGGATACCGATCGATTGAGAGAGGTGCCGCGTCACCCCGGTAGAAACCCAAGAGCCTGCCACAGTTTTTTGAACATCGTAGATCCTGAACCCCACCATGTAGGGGATGCGGACGAACCGATGATTGGGACGATCGGTGTACGTCGTGGCGCTCATGTTGGGTCCGAATTCCTTGAACGATTCCACGCTGATTTTGGCTCGCACGCTCGTCTGCTGAGCCATGTTGGCATTGACCAGTGCCACCACACGATCGACCTGGCCGCGTACCCCGATGTTGTTGCCCTGAGCATCCTTGAGATTGGTGATCAGCAGATGAATGGGCAATTCTTTGATCGGCGCCGTGGGATCCGGCGGTCCGATCGGAGTCGGTACCGCATGCATGACCGCTTGGTTTTGGATGGCGCCGCCTCCGATGCCGGAGAGCTCCGAGCGCGGGGCCGCCCGTTCCTGAATGTCACCCGAGTCTCCAGGTGAGGCGGGCTCAGATGGCGGCGCGGCCTGCGTCACTCCCGCCGTCAGCAGCAATGCCATTGCGAGCGCACCCTTGAGAAATATTGCTGGCTTCATAGTGACTCCTCGTGTTGTGATCCAGACCCGATGCGGCCATTCAATCCGTACGTCGTCATGCTCGGCACGCCGGTTCATTCATTCCGACTTACCGGCGCTCCACTGTCGTTAGCGCATCAGCGCGGCCCGCTTGCAGGTGCACTCGGGTTGGCTACCGGCAAATGTACATTCGAGCGTGCCGCTGCACTTGCCCGCTCCTTCGAGAATCTTGCAGTCATCCACACCCCGGCACCCGCAGAGGGTTGAACCCT
>CAYUYE010000052.1:0-9514 GCA_964449255.1 uncultured Nitrospira sp.
TCGCGCGGGACGACCGGTCCCAGGACGACGATATCGCACAGGATGCCGGCCTCGCGGAGTTGGATCCCTTCGGCCACGGTCGCCACGCCGAGCGTCGAGACGCCGAGCTGGATGAGGGCTTGGCTGATGTCCACGGCGCCGTGCCCATACGCATTGGCTTTCACGATGCCGATGATGGCGCAGGAGGCGGCCAGGCGTGCGCGCAGGGCGCCGAGGTTCCGAGCGAGGAGGCTCAGATCGATGGTGGCTTGCGTTGGGGAGGCACTATAAGACTTCAGCACGGAGACCGTCGAGAGAGAGGAGGTGTGAGAGGTTCTAGACTTCGAGTATTTCCTCCTCCTTCTTCTTCAACACATGATCGATCTTTTCGATGTATTGGTCAGTTAATTTCTGAATTTCGGCTTCGGAGCGGCGCAACTCGTCCTCGCTCAGCTTGCCATCTTTTTGGAGCTTTTTCAGTTCTTCGTTGCACTCGCGGCGGACGGAGCGGATGCCGACCTTCGTCTCCTCCCCGTGTTTCTTGGCGATCTTGGTCAATTCCTTGCGGCGCTCTTCGGTGAGCGGCGGCAACGGCACGCGGATGAGCTTGCCGTCGTTGGACGGGTTCACCCCCAGGTCGGAGGTCGCCAAAGCCTTCTCGATTTCCTTGATGAGTTTGGCGTCCCACGGCTGGACGGTGATCAGGCGCGCTTCCGGGGTGGAGACGGAGGCCACCTGTTTGAGCGGGGTCATCGTGCCGTAGTAGTCGACACGGATGTTGTCCAAGAGCGCCACCGAGGCGCGCCCGGTGCGCAAGCCGCTCAAGTCTCGCTTGAGGTGTTCGAGCGCTTTCTCCATACCGTCGACTGCTTTGGGTTGGACTGGATTAGCCATGGTGCGCGTCCGCCGTGCTAATTCTTCCCCGCCGTCACGTACGTCCCGATCGACTCTCCCTGCAGGATCCGCTTCAAATTGCCGCGCTGCTTCAAGTTGAAGACGATCAGCGGAAGATTGTTGTCCATGCAGAGCGTAATCGCCGTGGAATCCATGACCTTCAGCTTCTGATTGATGATACTCAGAAACTGTATCTGATCGTAGCGCTTTGCGGTGGGGTTTGTCACGGGGTCGGCTTCGTAGATGCCGTCGACCTTCGTCCCCTTCATAATGACGTCGGCGCCGATTTCCATGGCGCGCAGGGCCGCCGCGGTGTCGGTCGAAAAATACGGGTTGCCGGTGCCGCCCGCGAAGATCACCACCCGTTTCTTTTCCAGGTGCCGGATGGCCCGGCGCCGGATATACCCCTCGGCCAGTTGCCGCATTTCGATGGCGGATTGGACGCGAGTGACGACGCCGCGTTTCTCCAAGGCGTTCTGCATGGCCAGGGCGTTCAACACCGTCGCCAGCATGCCCATGTAGTCGGCCGAGGCGCGCTCCATGCCGCTGGCGCTCGCCGCGATGCCTCGAAAAATATTGCCGCCGCCGATGACGAGGGCGACCTCGACGTCGAGCGCCACGACATCGGCGATCTCTCCGGCCAGGCTCTCCATGACGGACGGCTGGATGCCGTACCCTTGGTCGCCTCCCAGCATCTCACCGCTGACTTTGAGGAGAATGCGCCGGAACTTCGGTTGGCTCATGCCTGGCCGAGTTGATATCGGGTGAACCGGCGGACCACGAGGTTCTCGCCGATCTTCGCGACCTTTTGGGTCAGCAGGTCCTTGATCGTGACGCTGGGTTCCTTGATAAAGGCCTGTTCGAGCAAGCAGGACTCCTGATAAAACTTCTCGAGCTTGCCCTCGATGATTTTGGGCCAGGCGGCCGGCGGCTTGCCCAGCTCCTTGGCCTGCCCCTCATAGATCTCTTTTTCCTTGGCGACCACTTCGGCCGGCACGTCTTCGCGCTTCACATAGACAGGGTTGGCCGCGGCGATCTGGAGCGCCACGTCCTTGACGAAGGCCTGAAATTCATCATTGCGGGCCACGAAGTCGGTCTCGCAGTTGACCTCGACGAGCACGCCGATGCGGCTCCCTGGATGGATATACGCGGAGATGAGCCCCTCATTGGCCTCGCGCGTCGAACGCTTTTGCGCGGCCGCCAGACCCTTCTGCCGCAGGTAGTCGACGGCTTTCTCGAGATCGTTGCTGTTTTCCAGCAGGGCTTTCTGGCAATCCAAGATTCCGGCCCCGGTTTTTTCTCTGAGTTCTTTGACCAGTGTAGCTGGAGCAGACATGACTTCTTACCTTCCTTCAGTCAGATCAGGACGCTGGGCTGTGTGCGATCGACGAGGCCCGTGTGATTACCGGCTCGGCATATCCGCCATAACCATGCCGGACACCGGGGCCCGTTTGTCCACCACCGGCGTGTCGGCCGCATCCGCCTGTTCGCGCTGCTGGCGCAGATGCTGTCCCTCGATGCAGGCGTCGGCGATGTGGGTGGTGATGAGCTTGATGGAGCGGATCGCGTCGTCGTTCCCCGGAATCGGATAGGTAATCTTGTCCGGCTCGCAGTTCGTGTCGATGATTGCGATGATCGGAATGCTCAACCGGTGCGCTTCCAGCACCGCGATGTGTTCGACCCGCGTGTCCAGCACGAAGACGGCGCCGGGGAGGCCGCGCATGTTCTTGATGCCGGACAGATACTTGTCGAGCTTCACGCGATCCTTGTCCATTTGGTTGAGTTCTTTTTTGGTCAAGCCGTGCCGCTGGCCGCCGTCGGCGAGCGTGGCTTCCATTTTCTTCAACTTGTCGAGGCTGCGCTTGATGGTCTGGAAGTTCGTGAGCATGCCGCCGAGCCAGCGCTGATTCACGAAGAATTGGCTGCAACGTTTGGCTTCCTCCTCGAGCACTTCCGCGGCTTGCCGCTTGGTCCCGACGAAGAGGACGGACTCGCCGCTTGCGACGGTGTCGCGGGCGAAGGCATAGGCTTTGTCGAGCCGGTCCATCGTCTGTTGCAGGTCGATGATATAGATGCCGTTGCGCTCGCCGAAAATGAACTTCTTCATCTTCGGGTTCCACCGGTTGGTCTGGTGTCCGAAGTGCACGCCCGCCTCGAGAAGATCCTTGACCACGATGTCTGCCATGCCTTCACCTCCCTTCCCGCCTGCGGAGCGCCCATCAAAGATGGGCGAGAGGTCGATAACCTCTTATTCCCAAGCGAGCGGCGTCAAAGACGCCGATAACAATGTTGGATAATCGGTCCGTGGTGTGACACCGGACCCTGAACTGTCGAACTTCTGGCCAGACTGGCTGGGGAGAAGCCCGGCAAAACCGTGTGAGGCTAACACGATCGCCAGGGCATTTCAACCGTCCTGGTTTATTCGGGAGTTATGAGCGGTAGCTGGCGTTGATCCGCACGTATTCGTAGGACAGATCGGTCGTCCACAGTCGCGCCTGTCCTCGGCCCATCCCCAGGTCGATGTCGATCGTGAACTCCTTCTGCTTGAAGACCTTGGCAATACGCGTTTCGGCTTTGGCCCCCAGCGGCTTCCCACAAGTGACAATCGGCACGCGGTTGAACCCAAGACTGAGCCGCCCCGGGTGTATCGGCACACCCGCCCGGCCGATGGCGGCCATGATCCGTCCCCAATTCGCGTCCTCGCCAAACAGTGCGGTTTTGACGAGGCTGGACGTTCCGACCGTGTTGGCAATCCGCCGCGCGTCCGCATCGCTCCGGGCGCCGGCTACCCGGATCTCCACGAACTTCGTCACCCCTTCGCCGTCTCGCCCGACTTGCAGGGCCAGCGATTCGCAGGCCGCCAGCAGTAGCCGTTCGAAGGCTCGCGCGTCAGCGGTGCCCGCGCGAATCAGACGATTGCCCGCGCGCCCATTCGACAGACACAGTACGGTGTCGTTGGTGCTCGTATCGCCGTCGACGGAGATACAGTTGAAGGTCTGATCGACGGCCCGCGCGAGCGCCTGCTGGAGGACCGGTTGTCGAATGGCGGCATCGGTCGTCAGGTAGGCCAACATCGTCGCCATATTGGGGTGGATCATCCCGGACCCCTTTGACATGCCGCCGATCGTCACGGTGGCTCCCCCGATCCGCTGTTGGGCCGCGAACTCTTTCGCGCAGGTATCCGTCGTCATGATTGCGCGCGCCGCCTCGTTGCCCCGGCTCGCCCTAAGGCGTTGCACGAGGGTGGGGAAGCCATGCGCAATCCGACCGATCGGTAAGGGACCTCCGATCACGCCAGTCGAGCCGATGAACACCTGATGAGCGGGGATTCGGTAGTGGTCGGCGACCAGCCGGACCATCTTGTCTGCCGCCTTCTCGCCGGCTTGCCCTGTGAACACGTTGGCACAGCCGCTATTGACGAGGAGCGCGCGTGCGATGCCGTGACGTAGGTGTCGTCGGTCGACGATCACCGGGGCGGCGACCACCTGGTTGGTCGTAAAGACGCCGGCGATCGGCCCCGCTTGTTCCGATACGACGAGCGCGAGATCTAAGACGCCGGGTTTCTTCTTGATGCCGCAATGCATGCCTGCCGCAAGAAAACCGCGCGGCGCGGCGATGCCGCCCCGAATGTGTTTCATGGCTGCTTCCTGTGTGGGGAGGGAGCCTGCGCGAGACGAACCGAGTCTGTCATGGGTAAATGCCTGGCGATTGGAGACCGGTGTCTTCCGGAAAGCCCAGCATCAGATTGAGCGCTTGCAGCGCCTGCCCCGCCGCCCCTTTGACGAGATTGTCGAGTGCGGCCACGGTGACGACCCAGCCCGTGCGGCTGTCGAGATGTACGGAGAGGTCGCAGTAGTTGGAGCCGCGCACGTGCCGTGGATTGGCCGGCTGATCGCCGGCCGAGACACGGACAAAACGTTCACCTTTATAGTAGTTCGCATACAGCTCTCGCAGGGTCTTGATGTCGGCCAACTTACCCAGCCGTGCATAGGCCGTGCTCAGGATGCCGCGATTCATCGGCACGAGATGGGGCGTGAAGGAGATGGACACTGGCGTCGTCGAGGCCCCCCGCTTGGTTGCGATCAGGCTGAGTTCCTGCTCGATCTCCGGAATGTGCCGGTGCGTGCCGATCTTGTAGGGTTCCAACGATTCGTGCGCCTCCGGGAAATGGTAGGGGAGCGCCGGGCTCCGCCCCGCGCCGGAAATTCCGGATTTCGCATCGATGACGATGGTGCCTGGGTCGACCAGCCCTTCCGCGAGCAGCGGCGCGATTTGGAGAATGCTTGCCGTCGGGTAACAGCCGGGCGAGGCGACCAGTTTCGCCTGTTGTATCGCCGCGCGGTGGAGTTCAGGCAGACCATAGACCGCCTGTGTCAGGAGTTCGGGATGGGGATGTGTCGCCTGGTACCACGTGGGGTACGCGCCGGGATCATGCAACCGATAGTCGGCGCTCAAGTCCACCACGTGTTTGCCGGCCTTGAGACAGACCGAGACGGCCTCAAAAGACTTGGTGTGCGGCAGTGCCAGCAGGACGGCGTCGGCCCGTTGGGCCAATGCCTCTGGCGCCATCGCCTCGAACGTGTGGGAGATGATACCCGTCAAATGCGGAAAGACCGTGGCGACGGTCGCCCCGGCGGATTTTTCCGACGTCACGGCGGTCAGCGTGAGACGTGGATGTCCCGCGACGAGGCGGAGGAGTTCGCCACCGGCATAGCCGCTGGCACCGGCCACCGCCACTCGGATGCTTTGACCTGAAGTCGTCACGTTCATCTCCCCAGGAACCGATCGGTTCTTCGTGCACAGCATACAAAAAAGGGGAAGGCCGCAAGGACCTTCCCCTTCGATGTAGCAATGGTCAGGTCCCTAGCGCTTGGAGTACTGGAAGCGTCTCCGGGCGCCCTTTTGACCGTATTTCTTCCGTTCCTTCACGCGCGAGTCGCGGGTGAGGAAACCATTTTTCTTGATCGGTTCGCGCAGCCCCGCGTTGAGCAGCACCAGGGCCTTGGAGATGCCATGGCGCAGCGCACCGGCCTGCCCCGCATGTCCGCCACCCGCCACGGTCGCCGTGACGGAAAACTTCCCCCCCATGCCGCTGACGTCGAAGGGGAGTTGGACCAAGTTCCGGAGGGACTCCCGGCCAAAGTACTCCTTCAACGGACGTTCGTTCACCGTGATGTCTCCGGTGCCGGCGGTCACCCAGACCCGGGCGATGGCCGATTTGCGTTTTCCGGTCGCGTATTGAACGGCTGCCATTCGTCAACTCCTTCCTTAATCGAACATCGAATCTTGTCGGGCGCCGCTACAGCGCCAACACTTCCGGTTTCTGAGCCTGATGGGGATGCGCCGCTCCGGTATACACGCGAAGCTTGCGCGCCATTTGTTTGCCGAGCGACGTCTTGGGCAACATCCCTTCGATGGCCGTGGTCAACAATTTCGTCGGGTCTTTCTCGAAGACCTCTTCGGCCGTGGCGGATTTGAATCCTCCCGGGTAGCCGGAGTGGGAGCGATAGGTCTTGCTCCGCCACTTATCGCCGGTCAATTTCACCTTCTCGGCGTTGATCACCACGACGTGATCACCCATGTCGACGTTGGGGGTGAAGGTGACGCGATGCTTCCCGCGCAGGTGCAACGCCACGCGCGCGGCGAGGCGTCCGAGCGTCTTCCCGTCGGCGTCCACGAGATACCATTTTTCTTTCACTTCAAGCGGCTTCTGCAAGTACGTACGGCTCATGCTGATGTCCCTCTAATGACTGTCAAGGTGTCAGTTGGAGGTGTGAGGTCTGAGGTTCGAGGCAAACGGCTTCAGATTGTGCTCGCCCTGCCTTCAACCATTCTCCTCTCACCTCGTGCGTGGTCTACACTTCCTGCGTATCGGCTTTTTTCGGAATCAGTTTCTCCAGCCAGGCGTCGGTGTTCGTGCTGCCCCGGCGGCTCAACACGTCCTGCGTCACGTACATCGGGCACTTCGTGCGGAGGGCCAAAGCAATCGCGTCGCTGGGCCGTGCATCGAGCGTGCGGTCCACGCCCTTGGACGTGAGGTGGAGCGTGGCGTAGTACGTGGTGTTCTTCACATCGGTGATCACGACCCGTTGGACGCGGATGGCCAAATGGTCGGCCACGCTCTTGATCAAATCGTGCGTCATCGGACGCGGGGTGACGATGCCCTCCTGCGCGAGGCGGATGGCATTGCCCTCGGCCAGTCCAACCCAGATCGGAAGGACGTCCGCGCGCTGCCCGTCACGGAGCAGCACGATCTGCGTCTCCGTGTTTTCGTCGCGCACGACGCCTTGCACGGTGACCTCGATCAGTTCATTGGTATTGGGCGATGCGGTACTCACAGCGTGTCGTCCGGGCGCGGCGGCTTACGTATCCAGTTTGCCGAAGTCTTCTGGCTTCAGGTTTTCGAGCCACTGTTCCAGTTCTTCATTGGTCTGCTTTTTCAGCACGTTCTCATCGGCGAAAATCGGCGCCTCCGTGCGCAGAGCGACTGCAATGGCGTCGCTCGGACGGGAGTCGATGGAAAACTCGGAATCCTGAAACAGGAGATGGATCTTCGCGTAGTACGTGTTGTCGGACAAGTCGTTAATCACCACGCTGATAACCTTGGCCTCGTACAGATCCAGCAACGATTTCAGAAGATCATGCGTCATGGGGCGGGGCGCCGCCACACTTTCCAACGAGAGACTGATGGCGCTCGCCTCGGCCTTGCCGACCCAAATGGGAAGGACCTCGGACTGTTCCTCACCACGCAGGATCACGATATAGGCGTTGTTATAGGGGTCGAACATCAACCCCCGGACTTTCATCTGCGAAATCATGGTCTGGACCCCACGGAGCCATTGTTGGGGCGTCGCGGTGAGGAAGTCGAACCCACGAACAATATCAAAGGCTTCCGATCAATGTCAATTCACATCTCCTGGCTCTGCGTACCCGGCGCAAGAACGGGCTCCTGGTCGGTCCCCCAGGAGACGGCCACGGCGTGGCGGATAGCGGCGCGGAGTCTCAGGACAAGTGCGGCAGGCGGACTGGCGCGGGAAATCAGCCTTGCGGGCGGTAGTTCTGGGCCAACTGCGCCGTGTCGGTGAAGTCACCGAGTTTGAGGAACGCCTTCATATGCTTTTTGAGCGCGTCACGGCCGGATTCGTCGCCCAAATTCAAATGATATTCGTTGATCACCATGACGCGCATCCCTTCCCACTTTTTCCAGCAGGGCTTGCACACCTTGGCCTTCACTTCCGCTTCCAGCCGTCCCAAGAAAATGTTGTCGGTGATCGCTTCACCGCTTTGTCCGCAGGTCACACATTGCACGTCCGCCATGAAAACCTCCCACCATGGGGTCCTGAGTGATGAGGACTGAGTGCCGAGGTGCCAGAACCCAGTCCTCACGACATTGTAGCATCACGGATTTCGCGAAAGGAAGAGCGCAGGAGTCGGGCGAGTTGACGCTTTGCCGACCGTTCTGCTACTTATCGTCCGCTCTTCGCCGAATGACCCTGACCCCCGCTGCATCACACGCCCGGATGGCGGAACTGGCAGACGCGCCGGACTCAAAATCCGGTTCTCGCAAGAGAGTGGGAGTTCGACCCTCCCTCCGGGCACCAGATGGGACTGTGTGTGCTCCCCAAAAACCAGCCGGATCTCGACCCTAATCCCTCGGGCCTCATAGGCGAAATCGGCCCCTTCGAACAAGGGTCCCAAAAGGCTACAACGCAGGGCCAGCCGCCCCTTGACATCCTGCGGCTAATTGCCTATAGTGCCGCCGTTTTCAAGGCGGTCCTTATACACATGAATTTTTCGTCGGCACTCTTCAATTCACCCCTCAATTTTCCTACATCCATAAGGAGGCAGCACATGCGTAATGTGACGGCACTGGGAGCTGCAATTATTCTGGTGGGCTCCGTGGGGCTCGCAGGGGCACAGGAACGGCTACCGCAAAATCAATCGGGTCTCGGCGTCGGCACGGGCGTCGGCGACATCTCCGGATCCAGCACCCGCGGCAGCACGTTCGATCGCGCAGCATTCTTGGATCGTCTGTCTCAGCCGGAAACGGTCTATGGCCGAGTCTTGGGGTTGGATATTCCAGGGAAGAAGATGCACCTGGAGACCGGGGGCAGCTCGCACGATGAAGGTCGCGCGGGGGGTGGCTCCATGGCCTACCGGACAGTGTACTTCGATGATCGGACCAACATGGATCAGATCCGTACCATCGAGACCGGTGACGATCTGAGCTTGCAGGTCTACGAAGAGACGTCGGCCTCGCAGCCCTTCGGCACCGGCAAAAAGATCGTCCGCGAGGTCACGGTCATCCGCGGCAACGAGAAGCTCGCCGGCTTCGGTGGGTTGGGTCAGCGTCCGAATCCGTCGACTGAGCGTGGCATCGTGACCAACAGCGGTGGCATCACCGGCGGTGCGGTCGGCGCGGTGCTCCCGGGTACGGCCGATGGTGGCAGCATCAGCACGTCGGTCGGTGAATTCACCGGCGCGGCGCCTTGCTGGAACTGCGAACCGCAGCCAGGCTGGGGCTACAACACGGTGGCTCCGGAGACAAAGGTCCAGAACAAGTCCGACTACGGGGCCGATCCCGCGAAGCCGAATCTGTTGAAGGGCTACGCCGGCAAGTAAGTCCCAGGTCGAAGTGTCC
>CAYUYE010000053.1:0-8978 GCA_964449255.1 uncultured Nitrospira sp.
TCACGAAAGAACTCCACCCCGTTTACGTCTGCCACGTCCTCGTCAAACAGAATGAGGTCGACCTTTTCTTTTGCCAGAATTGACCAGGCCTCCGCCCCCGACTTCGCACCGAGCACACGGTAGTCAGTCTTGAGGCAGTTGGTGAGGGCTCGTCGCGCCGCAGGATCGATGTCGACCACCAACAGGATTTCCTCATCTCGGCGTGACATGAAACTCTCCTTGCAAGATGATAAGAGAGTTTACATGCTAACAGTTTCTTAGCGATAGGATCAAGGTTGTTGGCAGCGGACGTAGCGCAAATTTTACCGAGACATCGAAGTAAGAGATTTGCGGCGGCCACCGATTAGCGTGCCCACCGAATAGCCGGCGGATCACTGTATAGAAACCGTTTAAGGTATTTCGCGGCAGGCGGCAATCAGAGACAGCTACGCTTGAAGAGCTCGCCGATCATGCCAAGCGAGGATAGAAGGCTACGCCCGAATAGCCGCCGGTACCAGGTCACACGCCCTAAGGCCAGGAGAAACCAATCAAGGTGTCTCTCCGCGGGCGTCGATAAAGAGAGGCTGCGCCTAAATAGCCCGCGGCTCACACGAAGTGCGGTATGGAGCCGGCGACTGGGATCGAACCAGCGACCTGCGGTTTACGAAACCGCTGCTCTACCAACTGAGCTACGCCGGCACTGAGGGGGACCATCGAGGGCGGCGGGGCAGTTCCACGCCGCAGAATTCTCGGATCATACCGAGGAGATTCACAGACTGTCAACGAATAGGCCGCTATTTGAGGCGCGCAATGGGCTGCTTTTCCAATTCCAACATCGCACCCGGTGAGGGCCGGCACACGGCTTCCTGCTGGTTGCCGAACTCCGCTTGCGCCACCTGCGACACTTGCGCTTCCACGTACTGACACAGCTCGCGCAGCAACACGCGGCCGTTCTGTTTGGGATCCGCCTCACCCCGCAACCCCAGCAGCACAAAGTAGGTGAACAGCCCATGTTGCCCCTTGTAGAACTCGTGCGCATCCTGGACCGCCGTATTGCCAATTACCTGGATCAATTTGCCCTTGGGAATATCTCGGCTGTCCGGGTCCCACCGCGGCAGGGACTGCCCCGCTTTGGCGCCCCCGATCGGTTCCACGGACACTTCAAGAAACAACACGGCCCGTTCGATTGGAAGACGGCCGAGTGCGGCATGCAAGCGTCGCAGCGAGAACAGCCGCTCCTGGGTGGCCGGTTTTCCGTCGTAGGGCACGAGGAAGACCGCGCCATTCTCTGGATCCACCGCGGCCCGACCGGAGAAATACAGGTACAGGGTCGTGTTCGCCTTGACCTGTTTGGGCAGCCAGGACTCGAACAAGGCCGTGAGGTCGTCACGCCCCGCCTGCCTGTCCGTCAGCACCTTCACCTGCTTGGCCGGCACGCCGGTGACGTTCTGGAGATACTTGGCCATCACCGTCGCGTCACGGACCGCAAACCGACTCGACGCCATGGTGCTTTCGCGAAACGCGCCCACTCCGATGGCAACACCAAGCGCCTGGGCCTGTTCGAATCCCTTGACCCGCATCGGTGGCTGATCAATGCTGACCGAGAGCACCTCGACCTCTTCCGCGTCGGGCCGGCGTACCGCCATGAGAAACTTCTTGGGCGGAGCCACCTGGATGGCCGAACCGGTCGCGCGCACGGTCAGTTTGACTTCGGCCTGCTCGATTCCCTCGACCTGCGGGATCTTCGCGGCAACCGTCAGCCGGCGATGTTCCCCCGCGGGCAAATCCCCGATGCGCAGGGGGCTGGTAAAGTGTTCCACCACTTCGGCGGTCCCGGAGATTTGCACATCCACACCTTCCGCCGGCCCAGGGCCTTCATTGGTGACATCGACTTCAACCGTGAGTTGCTCTCCTTCTTCCAACACATGATTGCGATTCTCATCGCGCACCATGGCGCGAAACGTGAGTTTGGTGGGACGGAACTCCGTGGATGCCGCCGCAACCTGAGGCGGCGCACCTTCCGCCGGAACCTTGGCTGAGGCCATGGCGACACCCGCGGCCGCAGGCGCGACGGCCACCGGAGGATGGGCCGGACTCGGCTGGGGCAGACTTGGCTGCGCGACCGGCTGGCTGCTACCCGCAGCCTTTGGAACGGCCGCCGCAGATGCTCCTCCTCCCTGACGCCGCTGCTGCGCAAACTGTTGCAGGCTGGTGGAGGTCACCAGCGTCTTCGCAATACCCTCTGCCAACAGCGCCACGGCTTCGTTCGCCACGTCCTCCAGCCCCGCGAGCCCGCACTGTTTCTCCTGAGCGGATACTTCCCCGGTTCGATTGACTTTGAGCTGTTTCGTGTAGACCTCGGCTCCAGCCGAGTCCCGGTAGACCATCTCGGCGCCGAGTGTGACCGCGGCCGGGTAGGTTCGTGTCGACGCACGTGGCACACGAACCTCCGCCTCTTGCAAGCCGAGGCCCAGATCCAGGACGCCATCTGGAGTGCGCGTCCCGATGGTTTCCTCGAGGTACAGGGTATCGAAGATGGTCCCCAGCTGACTGAACACCTTCGCGCGAACCCGCCCGTCGATGGGAAGCGTCTGCTGTGCGCCACAGGCATCCTCATAACGCAGTGCCGCGCTCTTCATCGACGCGTCGAACCTCACGAGCGTCGTCAGCGGCAGGGCATTGCTGGACGTGAGGTTGTGACTTCGTCCTGACAGGAGGTTGCAGGCGCTTAGGGTCATGAGCGCGGCGAGCGCCCCGGCAATCCGTAACAGAGACATCGTGGAATCAGAAGACAAGGATTGTGTGATACCTAGCGGAGGCGTGACGCCAACTCGTTGGTTCCTCGTATGTTTTATACCCAAAGCGCTGGGGGAAAGACAACTTGGCTCCAAGCCTCCGGCTATGCCTTGACCACACTAGGCTCAACGTGCCTCATCGCAGCCTCACCGCAGCCGCGCGCGCGGTCCCGCACGTTGACTGCCCGTCATTGGTCCGTTATCGTCCGACTCCACCATGACCGTCCCCACGAGAGAGGCCGCCTCCTTGCCGTCAACCATACCGTCATGGAGCTGGGCGGCCTGTGCCGATTTGATTCGCCTGCGCAATCAATCGGGCACACTCCTGTTGCTCTGGCCCTCACTGTGGGCCCTGTGGATGGCGACCGGGGGCATCCCTGCCTGGAGCCATCTAGCCATTTTTTGCGCAGGGGCCTTCCTGATGCGCAGTGCAGGCGTGGTGCTCAATGATCTCACCGACCGCAAGGTCGACCGTCTCGTCGCGCGTACCCAGGTTCGCCCCTTGGCCGACGGCCGGCTTTCCCCCTCGCACGCCCTGATCGTCCTGGGGGCGTTGCTTGCGCTCGCCGCGGCTATGTTGATCTTCCTTCCCCCGATCACCTGGGGTCTGGGCGTCATTGCCGTCGTCCTGGCCGCCGCCTATCCCTGGGCCAAACGCCTGATCGCAGTTCCCCAAGCCATGCTGGGGATTGCGTTTGGGTGGGGAGCGGTGATGGCCTGGGCCGCGGTCCGTCACCAGGTGGACGCCCCGGCCTGGGTCCTCTTCCTGGCCACGGTCTTTTGGGCCATCGCCTACGATACGATCTATGCCCTCCAGGATCGAGAGGATGACCGCCGCATCGGCGTCCGGTCTTCAGCGATTTTTTTCGGGGAGGGGGCGTGGATCGCCGTCTTGTGCTGCGGAGCGGCGCTGGTGACCTGCGTGGCCGCAGCCGGGCTGCTGACTGGAGCCGGCCGAGGTTTGTATCCCCTCCTGGTCGGCGTGGCGGCCTTCTTGGTCTGGCAGGCGCTGCAGACGCGTGGGACGGTCGCGCCGTCCAGGGCCTTTGCGCTCTTTCGGCAACACGTGTGGGTCGGGATGGCGATCCTCGTCGGCATCGCGATCGGGTTCGCCACGAACTAAACCCTCGCTCACTGAGCAGGCGGCGGGCAGTGTCGATGACCAACACCTGTCTCAAGACGATTCGTGTCAAGACGGACGTAAGCTCTGACTTCGTACAGTCCCAGCGGATGACACAGTGGCGAGCTGCTCTGGATAGGTCATAGGGAGGATTGCGACCTCTCGCTTCCCCCCTGGGAGAGTGTGGGCTGGGAACACACCGCTGATAGGCGTGTTCCTGCTCGGACGCAGCAGGGTGGCGCGCTCACTCCTTCAACTATTTTGGGATACCTTCTGGTCGTTGTAGGGACGAACACAGGGCGCGGAGATGGCTCCGCGACCGGAGAGGATGTTTCGACGGCTAGCTTGATGGTAAGGCTGACACCTAGGATGAGCCGGCCGGTTTGTCCGCGGCCTGATCAGCCCGCGGCGCACGTAAGGTGTTCAGGTACATGCTGATGGCCTTCGCGTCGGAATCGCTGATGCCCAAATTGGGCATACGCGTCTCGAGCTTCATCGCCTGGGGATACTTGATCCAGCGATAGACCCAGGTTGGCGTGAGGCGGAACCCAGCCCGATCCAGCGCCGGCCCGACCTTTCCACCCTCCTCGTTGAGCGCGTGGCAGGCATTGCAGCCATACTTGGCGGAATAGAGTCGCTTGCCGACGTTCGCCAGTTGCGTGGCCGCCTCCGGCTTCAGCGTCAAATCGGGGCGTTGAATCTGCGCGAACTTCGGGCGCTTGGTGAAATACTCGTCGTTGTTTTTGGCCGTGTCGAGCGCCTTCTTGGCCACCGAGAGCGCCGCGGCCTCTTTGGCATAGGCGTTGTCATCCACGTCCTTCCCACTCTTCTCCGCCGCTTCGTTCGCCTTCTTCTCCGCTTCTTCGTACACGGCTTTCGCCTCGTCGAATTTGCGCTGGGCTTCGTCAAACACGCCTTTGACTTCTTTCTTACGCTCTTCGACGTTGTACGTCAGCTTCATCCCATGCAGCGTCCGGACATAGGCAACGATCGACCAGATTTCGTCTTCTGACAACGTGTACTTGAAGGTCGGCATCGTTGGGACGGCAAACTCGTCGTCGCCGATTTTCTCGCCGCCTTCAGGGCTCGTATCCTTCATGTCGCGCGAGATCGTGCCGAAGATTTCTTCGTCCTTGAAGGTGGACATTTCGGACTTGTTGGACAAATCCTTCGGCTTGGGATCCGGCATCGAGGACCAGTTGTAGCCTTCGTTCTGACGCCCGCTTTCGCCATGGCAGTGCGAACAATAATGACTGTAGAGTTCCTTGCCTTTGGCCAACTGTTCGCTCTGGAACAGGCCACAGCCGGCAAAACTGGAGGCCCCGACGACGCACAGGACCGCAGCGGCGATGGACAGATGTCGGAGGTGTGTCCGTGCGATCATGCCGACGCCCCTTTCTTCAAATTCCGAATCAGGAAGAATTGGAAGGCGGCGGCGATGCCCATGGCGAGCAACGCGTACCAATAGGCGGAATAATTAGGCAGCGGCTCCGCGCGGTAATACCACCACGAGGACACCGCTTTCATGGACCCTTTTTCCTTCAGGTCGCCGCTCTCGAGTTTTTTCCCATCCCACACGGCGAATGCGATGTTGATGAAATCGCCGGCTTTGAGCTGCATGTCTTCGGCAGGGTTGCCCGTCGTGAGCGGACGTGAGAAGACCACGCGCCACTTGCCGCCCTCGTACGCCCCTTTGGCCTTAACGTCCTGATCGGCCTGCGCTTTGAGCGTTCCGAACCCCTTGGCCGTCATGTCGACGCCCTTGCCATCTTTGTTTTTCCAGTACCAAATGTTCACGGGCCCGCCCTCAACCTGGAGCATCGGCTGGCCGTGCGCAAAGTGGGCCTTCTTATCCCCAACCATGAACTCGATGGCCGCCGCATCGTCCGGATCCTGCGTGGGGTCGTCGTACTCGAGCAAAATGGCCAAGGTCTGACCATCGTGCAGGCTTCGCACTTTGACCGAATTCACGGTGACCGATTGAATGCGCTCCTTCCAGTGGACCTGTGGGGACATTGGAAACTCCGAGGCCTGCGCCTGATTCCAGGTGGCGGCATTCGGATCTTCGGCCGGCAAGCCACCCTTCACGAGAGGGGCACGCACCGACACGCTCTCTTGGGCCAGGGCGTCGGGCATCGCACAGAGGAGGCCCGTCAGCCCCACCCCGAGACGGAGGACCGCGGCCTGTAGGATCATGCTCGTCTTCAACATAACTGGCCTCTCTGCACCCTCAACACCTGTGCGAAAGAATGGTCGGCACCCGGTTATTCCCAGGTGCGCGGTTTTTGATGCGCGCCATCGTATTCGCCCATGATAATTTTCCAAATCCACTCGTCAGGCAGTTCGACTTCCCACCGCGGCATAGCGGACTTCCACGGCATGCCTTCGATCGGGAGCCCCACGCCACCCTTCTTAATGCGCCAGAAGAGATAGCTCTCCTGCAACATCGCGATCGTCGTGGGGTCGGCAAAGTTGGCCGGTGGCGGGTTGAACCCCTTCGACGCCACGCCTTTTCCGTCGAAATTGCCGCCGTGACAGGGCGAGCAGAAGGCCGCGTACAGGCCCTTCCCCGTCATGATGTTCTCCGGCGTATTCGCCACCGGATTGGCCAAGCCCGTGTACTCACCGGGAGGCGCCGGATGGATGGTACGGTTTTCGGCCGGCGGCTGATCGCTCAGCGCCGTGCTACCGTAGGTCTGCCACCCGATCAACAACGGGAACAAGCCCAGCACCGCAAAGCGCGCAGGCCCTCCGGTTTGGCCGGTAATGAATCGCGAGATCGGCCCCCAGAATTGGTCTTTGGCCGAGGCGCTGAACGTGCCCAGAATCACAATCCCCGAAGCCGTGAGCATCAAGTACAAGAAGATCAAGCTGTTGGGCAGCGGCGCCGTGAAGAGCGGCATGCCGAATTTGAGAAACACCCACATCGCCAGCAAGAGGATGACGGCTCTGGTGAGGACTCCACTTCCCATAACGTGTCTCCTTCCTTCCAGGATGCGTTCCCCTCGTTAACGACTTGCCCCAGCGTGCGCGAACTGTTGCAACTCCGCGCGGGCCTTCGTCTTCGCTTTCGGGGCCGGAGCCGGCACGGCCGGGGCCGTTGGGCCCGACGACGCGGCGGGCATTTGCGGCTGCCCGGGTATGTCCAGATCGGCCATCGTCACGCTGATCGGCTCACCACTCATCTGCTGCAGGAAGGCGATCACCGACATGATCTCGTTCTTCGACAAGCCGATCGGGTTCTTATTGATATAGGGCATCCGCGCGGGATACTCCTTCGGCGGGCCTTCGTGGCGATAGTCGAGATAAATGTACGATTGCGGCGACGTCAGACTCTCGTAGATGAACTCCTTCGAGAGTTTCGCGCCGATCCCCTTCAAGTCGGGACAACGTGCCGATTCGCTGGGGCCGATCGAATGGCACAAGGCACATTGGCCTTTGCTGAAGAAGATTTTTTGGCCGATCGCCGCCATGTCGTTTGGATTCTTAATGGTGGCGATGTCGATCTTCTCTTCCGCCGGTGGGAGCGAGGCCATTTGCGGAACCGCTAGGGCCACAAGTGAGAAGAGCCCGAGCACGATCATGACAAACCCGATGACCCGAATGAATCGCGCCGGGATGAACAGCAGGATCGAGATGCCCGTTCCAACGATGGAGAGACCCAGCAACTGGAGGACCGCGACTTCACTCATTGGCCGAGCCCCTTTCCATCCTGACGCGTCGTCGGAGGCGCCGACTCATCGTTCACAGCGAGCTGGTCGAGCGCAGGAGATCCTCCCGCCATGGCCGGCATCGCGCCGGGGGCAAGTTTCCCTTTGGAATCGTCGTAGCCACCTTTGGCCTTGGCCTTATCCCCTAACGTCGCGACCCAGAAAATGAAGGAGACGAGGAGGCAGAACAGGAAGGTATTCAGGGCCATGAACGCGGCGGCATAACCCAACGCCGGCGAGTAGGCGTATTGCGAGGAGTCTCGCATCACACCGTACACGTGCCAGTGCACACGTGAAGATGACCGCGCATACCCCATGAGGGTCATGAGCAAGATGACCATTACGGCGTTCAGGACCAGGGCATAGCCCGCACGCGGCGGCATGCGGCCCCAGACCATTTCCGTCGTGGTCCGCGCGCTCTTGAGCAGCAAGGCGGTGAGCGGCGTAATCGTCAACATGACAAAAATCACGATCCCGACCTGGGACGTCGAGAAGTAGTTGATACGGACGATGGCCGGCACAAAATACCCCCAGACGCCCAGCACGATCACGGCGATGCCCGCAAGCACCAACACGGCGCCCATCAGTGCCTTGGCGGCCTTGGCCCAGGTGGCCGTGTCCTCTTTCCCCGCCCGCCAGTACATGATGAAGCTCATGAACGTGACGAGAATCATCAAATTCGATACGGTCATTTTGGCCGACATGACGCCGAAGACGCCGAGCAGGGGATGGTGCGTGCCTCCCATCTTACGGGCCTCTTCGAGGCTCGCCACCAGGGAGTGCGGCGTCATCCAGACGCCCAAACAGAGCAAGAGGATGATCAGCATCGCCATGATCGGCTTGCGGTATTGCAATTCCGATCCGGGAATACGGTGCGTGATCCCGAGCCAGAAGTAATAGTTCGACCCAAGGAACAACACGCCGATCAACATGGCTTGCAGAATGAACAACCAGGAGAGGAATCCGCCCATGAGCGTGATACCCATCTGCTGGTTGTACTGATAAATTTCCCGCATCAGCCAGTACCCGGCGAACGGAAGAGGCAACAGACCGAACACGCCGATAAAGTTTCCGACGTAGCCCATCCAATCGTAGTGATACCGCTCTTCCTGGCTTTTGGCGGACAGATACCGGATGCCGGCATAGGCGCCGCAAATATAACCACCGAGCACCACGTTGGCGATCAAGCGGTGAATGTTGACCGGCCACCAGGTCGGATTCCACGTCGCAGCCCAGGCCCGCGCGAAGTCGCTGCCCTCAGAAATCACCACCGGACTGGACTGGAACGTCGCCCACGAGTTGGGCACGATCATGATGAAGAACGCGAACACATTGAGGAGGAATCCCAGGAAAATGTGAAACTTCTTCCCGCTA
>CAYUYE010000054.1:0-7703 GCA_964449255.1 uncultured Nitrospira sp.
ATTCGAACCCACGGTCGAGTTGCCCCGACGCATGCTTTCCAAGCATGTCGATTCGGCCACTCTCGCACCTCTCCGTGACACCGGTTCAGCGAAAAGGCATCTTAGCATGCGGTCTAGGACCCAGCAAGGCGCGTAAGGTCGTTCGAGGTGTACGCGCCCGGGCGCGAGGAAGGAGGACAGGGCTACGATCACATTTCGGTGACGATCAGACCGTCGTTGAGTCGTTGGGGCTCCCGATTGAGGACGGTACGACCGCTTCCGCTGTGCGGCTCGGCGCTAGCTGTATTGATCCCACGTATCGCACTGTTTGATCGCCCAGAAGACGGCCTCTTTGAGTTTCTTGAGCTTCGGGTCGTCGCTACGCGTCGATTGCAGTTTTCGGTCGAGCCTATAGAGGGGTTCAATCGAACGTTTGTCGGGCATCTTGCCAAGCGCCCAGGCAATCTCCGTTTGAACGATCATGTCGATGCCGGGCGCATCGAGCATCTCCAATAGCGGCGGGACGATCGTCGCATCCCCATGGAGTCCGCCCACCTGGCCCAAGCCCTTGGCCGCGGCTGCCTGAAGATCCGGCTGTTTGGAAGTCTTGAGGATTTCGACCAGGACCGGGATGCCCTCTCGACCAATGTTCCCGAGCGCCACCGCCGCCTGCTTGGAGAGGTCCTTGTCCTTGAGGGCTTCCTTGAGCCGAGGCAAGGCATCATCCGACAACATCTCACCGAGCAGGGAGATCACCAACAGCTTGCGGGCTTGGGGGGTGCCCGAACCGTCCAACAGTTTCAGCAAGCGTTCATCGTGCCCCCACTCCGCGGCAAGCAACACCGGGAAATCGTACTGCTCCAACAGCCCGTTGAGCTTGGTCAAGGCAAATACCCCGGGGTCGGCTCCATTGGCAGCCTTGGCCGCTTCAACGGCATCGGGAAAATCGGTCCGGACTTCTTTTTGCCATTTGATCTTCATGCCCCCGAGCGAATAGGTAATCTGGCAAGCCGGTCCTTTCCACAAACGAGAGGGAGCGTCCGGCAAATCGTTGTCTCCTCCTGCCGCCGTCGTCCCTTCCCAAGTCTTCCGTTGCTCGCATTTGGTCTTGACGATCACGTCGTGTGGTTGTGTCGGATTCTGCGCGACGGCGTAGCCCAGTTCCGTCATCCGGCGTGTGAGAATTTCCTTCAGCGGCGCGGCATCTTGCGCTCCCTGATCGGTCAGCGCGATGGCCTCGACCAAGACGGTCTTGATCTTGGCAAGCTGGTCTTTCTGTTCTTTGGTGAAATAATCGCGATAGGCCCACCCCGAGGTGGCAGAAAGAGCCGTAAGGAAGATCAGTACGAGCCCCGTACAGATCGGTTTCATCGTGTCCTCCTTCTGGTCTTCGCCGAATGCAGAGGGATTCTGCCTGAATTGGTGTGGGAAGGAGTCATGTGGGGCCCCCGTAGAACAACCCACCGGGCTTGAGCTGAAGCTGTGAATGACCGTCGGAAGGCTCCGGCCGCCTGGTTGATTATACTCTCCCAGAGAGCCCCCTGCCACCCGTTCGAGGGGTACGAACCGACGGCCGAACGAGGTCGCTGCAGGTTATCCGTTCGACTACGTCGATCAGGGTCGATTCCTTGCGGTTCTCCCCGTTGACACACCTGCATAACCAGGGGTAAAACAAGAACAAAGCATTACCAATTCAGTCACCCCCGGCCTCGCTGCGAGAGTGGCGGAACTGGCAGACGCGCGAGACTTAGGATCTCGTGGGTAACCGTGGGGGTTCAAGTCCCCCCTCTCGCACCAGGGGACCTGTCCGCATGTCCTCTCGCGAACCATCAACCGCGGCAATAGGTATAGGCATTACATGAGCACTGCAATGAAGGTTGAAATGACCGAACTGGGCCCCATGAAACGGGCGCTTAAAATCGAGGTGTCGGAAGAGGAAATCAAGGAACGTTTTCGGAAGGCCTATGCTGAACTGAACCGTCAGGTCCAGGTGCCTGGATTTCGTCCCGGAAAGGCTCCGATGGCCTTGCTGGAAAAACGATACGCCAAGGCCGTCGAGGAGGATGTCGTCCGCACCATCGTCCCCGAGTACTATGACCGCGCCGTGCGCGAGGCGGGCATCATACCGGTGGTAGTCGACATTCCCGCGATCGATCGCGTGAAGATCAAGAAGGACGCGTCGTTTGCCTTCACGGCCACCGTGGAGATTCGCCCAAACATCGAGCTGTGCGACTATCGTCCCCCCAATCCGATCTCGCTCAAGAAAGACGCGCGGAACGTGACGGAGGACCAAATCGAGAAAGCGTTAGGCGTTCTGCAGGAACAGCATGCCCAATTGCAGCCCACGCCCCAGGGAGCCACGCTCGGCGAGGGAGACTTTGCCGTGCTCGATGTGGAAGGGTTCTTGGACGGCGCCCCCTTGGACGGAACCAAGAAACAAGGCCATCTCCATCGCATGGGCTCGAAAGTGGCGGTCCTTGGTCTCGACATCGACCAGGCCGTGAATGGAAAAGCAGAAGGGGCGACAGTCGAGATTCCACAGGCCTATCCCGCGACGCACCCCGACCAACGGGTGGCTGGGAAAACGGTGACCTTCCGTGTCACTATCCAGTCTGTCAAACGTAAACAACTTCCCACACTCGACAACGAATTCGCGAAGGATTGTGGGCCGTATGACTCGCTTCAGGCCCTACGAGACAAACTGCGCACCGAAATGGAACGTGCCCTGAAGCAAGACGTCGAGCAGGGGTATAAGGACCAGGTACTCAAACGGTTGATCGAAACCCACCACTTCGAGCTGCCGGAAACCCTTGTCGAGCGAGAAATTGCAGCGATCGTCCGCCACCAGCTGCACTCCAGGCAGCAAGCCAAGGGGGCCGAGGGGACTGCGGCAGCCACCCCGGACGAACTGAAAAAGCTCTCCGAGGAGGCGCGGCCCGAGGCATCCCGTCGCGTGAAGTTGGGGCTCATCCTGGACACGATTGCGGAGAGGGAGCGCGTCCAGGTCGAAGAAGCGGACATCCAGGCTGAATTGCACCGCATGTCGTCTGAACTCAAGCTGGACCCCAATGAGCTGCTTCGGATCATTCAGGCGGGAGGGCAGGAATCGCTGAACGAACTCCGGAGCCGCATCCTCGCCGACAAGGCACTGGATTTCGTCTATCGACACGCGGTGATTCAAGGCTAGAGCGCGGCAAGAGCCGTCGTACGAGAGTGTTCTGAACGAAAGGATCCTGTGGATGTTAGTACCGATTGTTATTGAGCAGACGAATCGCGGAGAACGGGCTTACGATATCTATTCGCGCCTCCTGAAAGACCGCATCATCTTCCTCGGCGCTCCGATCGACGATGTGTTCGCCAACCTGATCATTGCCCAGCTCTTGTTTCTCGAGGCCGAAGATCCCGAAAAGGACATTAATCTCTACATCAACTCGCCCGGCGGAAGCGTGACGGCCGGACTAGGCATCTACGACACCATGCAGTACGTCAAACCCCCCATCAATACGATTTGCCTGGGGCAGGCCGCCAGCATGGGCGCCTTCTTGCTCACCGCCGGCACCAAAGGCAAGCGGTTCGCACTGCCCAACGCCCGCGTGATGATCCATCAACCGATGGGCGGATTCCAAGGACAGGCAACGGAGATCGACATTCATGCCCGCGAGATCCTCAAAATCCGGGAGCGGCTCAACGAAATCATGGCAAAACACACGGGTCAGCCGCTGGACAAGATCTCGTTGGATACGGAACGGGACTACTTCATGTCTGCAGAAGAAGCGAAGCGTTACGGATTGATCGACGAGGTCATCACCCGACCACCGAAGGTGGCCAAGGACGCAGGATTGCCCGGCGGTAACAAGTAAGACCGGACAGGAAACGCAGCGGCGCAGGAGGCGGCATGGCGAAGCAAGAGAAGCTCGATCGGCACCTTCGATGTTCATTCTGTGGGAAAAGCCGAGACGAAGTCCGCAAGCTCATCGCGGGACCGACGGTCTATATCTGTGATGAGTGCGTCAATCTCTGCAACGACATCATCGCGGAGGACTGGGAGGAGGCGAAAGAGGAGATTTCCTCCAAGCTCCGCAAACCTTCCGAAATCAAACATCACCTCGACCAATATGTCATCGGCCAGGACCGGGCCAAGCGCATCCTCTCGGTGGCTGTCCACAATCACTACAAACGCATCTCCAGCAAGGACGTCGACGAGGTCGAACTCCAGAAGGGTAATATCCTCATGGTCGGCCCGACCGGCACGGGTAAAACGCTGCTGGCTCAAACGCTCGCCCGCTATTTGGACGTGCCCTTCACACTTGCCGATGCCACCACGCTCACCGAGGCCGGGTACGTCGGGGAAGACGTCGAGAACATTATCCTCAAGTTGCTGCAGGCGGCGGACTATGACGTCGAACGCGCCGAACGCGGCATCGTGTACATCGACGAGATCGACAAGATCAGCCGTAAGAGTGATAGCCCATCGATCACCCGTGACGTCTCCGGCGAGGGGGTGCAGCAAGCGCTCTTGAAGCTGGTGGAAGGCACGGTCGCCAACGTTCCTCCGCAGGGTGGGCGCAAACATCCGCACCAGGAGTTCATCCAAGTCAACACCAGCAATATCCTGTTCATCTGCGGCGGGGCCTTCGTCGGTTTGGAGAACATCATCGAACAACGGCTCAACCGTAAACAGATGGGTTTCGGGGCGGATATTCGGAACCGCAAGGACGTCCGCCTCGGAGAAGTGCTCTCGCAGGTTCAGCCCGAGGACTTGCTCAAGTACGGCCTGATCCCGGAGTTCATCGGGAGGCTCCCGGTCATCGCGACACTGGAGGAATTGGACGAACGCGCATTGATCCGGATCTTGACGGAACCGCGGAACGCGCTCACCAAACAATACGAGAAGTTGCTGTCCTTCGATAAGGTCAAGCTACGCTTTACGGAGGGAGCACTGGGGGCCATCGCCCGGAAAGCCTATGCCCAGAAGACCGGTGCCCGTGGCCTACGCGCGATCCTTGAAGAAACCATGTTGGACGTGATGTACGATATCCCTTCCCAGAAGCAGATCCGGGAGGTCGTGGTTACCGAGGAAGTCATCGAAGGGAACAGCGTGCCCATTCGCCTGTACGATCAGGAAAAGGACGTGAAGAGCGCCTAACCCAGGCTCTATCAGCATCCACCTTGCCTTTACCGCTGGGGGCCGCCAAAGCGGCCCCGGCCAACCTCTCATTTAACCAAGTCCCCGCATAATCCCGACTACTTGGGCCGTGCCAGCCTGATCCACCCCCCTGGATCGCGGGTCCCTGCACAACAATGCTTTTTCTTCGACAAATTGACCCGGTCCGCTATACTCACTCCCATACATATGTCGACTACGAAAACCACCCCCAAGCTATCCGTCCCCCCAAATCGCCGCCACAGCGGCAAGACACTCGAGCTGGACCAGGAGCACGAGGTGTTGATTCTACGCGGGGTGAATGGCGAACTCATCGGCAGCATTTCATGGGATAGTATCATCGAGCAGGTCCTGGCTTACCACGAGGCCAAACCGCCCGAAGAGTCTCGGCGTGAACCCCGCGTCTCGCTGGCCCTCCACGTCCGCTACCGCACGCCAGAAGGCCATATTTTCGAGAGTCGAGCCGGAGGAATCGGCGGCGGGGGCATCTTCATCGAGAGCACGGAGCCGTTGCCGGCAGGAACCACGTTGACGCTGGAGTTCACCTTGCCTGATAAGCCGACGGAATGGCTTTCGGCGCGGGGTGTCGTGGCCTGGGTCTGCCCAAAAGCTGATCAGTACACCTGCTCGCCTGGGATGGGCGTGAAGTTCAACGAGATCTCCTCCGATGCCCGGACGAAGGTCGTCGACCTCGTTCGTTCCATCAAAGCCGTCGGTCGTTAGCGGTGCGCCCGGGACCATTCGATCGCACCATGAAATTCCCCGTCCTCTCAACCGACTGCCATCAAGGCAAAACGCTTGAAATCGACTGTGATCGGGAGACGCTCTCACTCCTGAGCGATCGGGGAGAGCACCTGGGGTCTATTTCATGGGCCTGGGTGATCGACCGCATTCTTTCGGACCAGGAGGTCGACGGATACGCACACTGCCGCTCGTTCCCGCGGGCCCCGCTAGCGGTCAAGGTTCAGTTCCGCACTCAGGACGGTCAGCAATATGAGAGTCTGACGGGTGGGATCGGCGGCGGTGGCCTGTTCATTGAGAGTAGCAGCCCGCTCCCAGCAGGATCCGAACTGTCGATCCAGTTCTCACTGCCCGATCATCCGACGCAGACTATTACTGCGAAGGCCAAGGTTGTCTGGCGTCGCACGAAAGTGGAGCGGTTGTTGATGTTTCCCGGGATGGGCCTCCAGTTCACGGACATCGCCGAGGAGGCACGCACACAAATCGTCGGGTTGGTCGAATCGCTCAATCGCGGCCGCCAGCCGACGTAACCTCCCGTAACGCCGCCGCCACCCATCGTCGCACCTGCGAGTCCCGCTCACGAGCGTCGGCTTGGTGGAGCGCCTCGATGGCCCGGGAGTCCCCAAGCCC
Source organism: uncultured Nitrospira sp. (assembly GCA_964449255.1). Classification (GTDB taxonomy): domain Bacteria; phylum Nitrospirota; class Nitrospiria; order Nitrospirales; family Nitrospiraceae; genus BQWY01. The sequence continues at coordinate 6,515 of CAYUYE010000054.1, forward strand.
AAGCAGGCCCAGCCGGTACGCGGCCTCCGCCCGCACGTTGGCATCTGAATCCATAGTCAAACGCTCGGCCAACAGAGGGATAACCGCCGCGCTCCCGCGTTCACCGAGGACTGCGATCGCAGCCTGACGCCCCGACGACTCCGAACGGGCCGTGGCCATTGCCTTCAGGTGCGATGGATCGAATCCACTCCGTCCCAGAAGGGCGTAGACAGCTGCGAGGCGGACCGCTTCGTCCGAGGAACGGAGCCTGAGCAGAATGACCTCCGTGACCTGGCGCTCCTCACCCATCTCACCCAGAGCCTGGGCGGCAGCCAGGCGGACCTCGTGAGAGGGGTCGGCCAGGGCATCCGCCAGCGCCAGACCTACCGCCGGCGACGCCTGCTCGGATAAGACCCCCAACGCCCAGGCCGCGGCCTGCCGGACCCGGGCATCCTGATCCTTCAAACGGAGGACAATGGCCTCGGTGGATCCGGAGGCCCCGATGCGCCCCATGGCGACCACCACAGTGCGCCGAACCTCACTGCTCGGATCGATCAGCAAGCGCTGGAGCTGCGCGCTGGCCGCCACCCGGTCCACACTCGCGTCAGAACCGTAACAGCCCACCAGGGCAAGCGCGAGCAATACGATAGCCGCTGAACGTCGCAGCCAGGGAATCCCCATGGGAGCGTAAAGAATGGGCATCAGGCGGGGGACGAGCGATGAGGGTGGAGTCCGCATATCATGCGTGACGCATGACACCGGACACTTCAACGCGGAATGTTTTTGGCGATGGGAGCAGGACGCGAGGCACGGGAAGGCCATTAGGCCGGTTTGACGGGCGGCTCTTCATGCACGGCCGGCATTTCTTTCGCCGCCTCGATCGACTGTTCTAATTCCTTCGTCGCCGCATCAACCTCGGCACGAAGAGTCCGGACTTGTGGATCAATCGCCCCACGGACCTCCGCGGTGACGTCCTTGACCATACGAAATGCCTCACCTAAGCCCTGTCCAAAACTCCCCAAGTCCTCAGGCGTCAGCCCGCTGGAAGTAGATTGGGCCGATTTCGCACGCAGGGCTGCCTGCTGCGCTTGGACGCGCGCCACCGCGTCCTTGTTCACGATCGCCGAGGGACGCTTGGCAACCGGCTTGGCCTGTGCGGCCGCCGGCAAGGGCGGATAGGATGCCCCCATCACGGGCGTTGGTTGGGCCA
>CAYUYE010000055.1:0-2835 GCA_964449255.1 uncultured Nitrospira sp.
CCCAGCAGCTTTTCGATCGCCCGCAGTTGGAAGTGGTCCTCGCCCGTCACAAAACTCGTGGCGCGGCCTTCCGTTTTCATGCGGCCCGTGCGCCCGATGCGATGGACGTAATCTTCCGGCGTATTGGGCAGATCGTAGTTCACCACATGGCCGATGTTGGCCACGTCGATGCCACGCGCCGCAATGTCGGTGGCGACCAGCACGCGGACGCTGCCGCGGCGGAAGCCTTCGAGCGCCGTCTTGCGCTGGCTCAACCGGCGGCCGGCGTGCAACACCGCCACCCGATGGCCCTTCTGCTCCAGCACACGCCCGACCTTATCGGCCCCGTGCTTCGTGCGGGTAAACACCAGCACACTGCCGGCGAAATCCTGGATCAGCTTCAACAACAGATCCGTCTTCTCGTTGCGCGTGGTGTGATGCACTTCGTGCGTCACGGTATGGGCCGCCTGGGCCGGCGGATTGACCATGATACGGATCGGATTCTGCAATCCGGCGCGGGCCAGATCCGACAGATCCGCCGGGATGGTCGCCGAGAACAACATCGTCTGCCGCTCAAGCGGCAACGCATCGAGAATCTGATTGAGCTGCGGCGCAAAGCCCATGTCGAGCATGCGATCCGCTTCATCGAGCACCACGATGGAGAAATGCGCCAGGTTGATGGTACCGTTCCACATGTGGTCCAGCAGCCGGCCCGGCGTGGCCACCACGATGGTGGGCTTTTGGTTCAGCCCGCGCACTTGGATCTTGATGTCTTCGCCGCCGATCACCGTCGTGGCCGAGACGCCGCGATTGCGCCCGAGTTGGGCGACCGTGCGCTGAATCTGGAAGGCGAGTTCGCGCGTCGGCGCGAGGATCAGTCCCCGAGGGGGACCGATCGGACCGCCGGCCAAACGCTCGACCATCGGAATCACGAACGCGGCCGTCTTGCCCGTCCCCGTCTGGGCGCAGCCAAGGATGTCCTTGCCTTGCAGTCCTGGCGGAATGGCCTTGGCCTGAATCGGCGTCGGCTCGGTGAATTTGGCATGCGCCAGATCCCGCAGCAGGGCCTGGGAGAGGCCCAGCGACTCGAACGTAATTGGCGCCGGACCACCCGCGGCAACGGCATCGGCACTGGCCGCTGCGGCTGCGGGAGCCTGGGGTACAGCATCGGATGAAGGTACAGCACTAGCATTGGGATTAAACACAAACACACTCCTTGTGGTAGGTAGCCCGAGAGGTCAAGGCGAAGGTGACGGTCGAGGTGAAGAGCGATGGAACTCGCTCAACAACACCTCAGCCTAGACCTAAACGCCAGCCTGCTGCAGGCTGCGGATGCTCGTTAGCATCCTAAAAGCATCGCATGTAACGAGGTCAGAGATTCGATGGAGGCAGAATCGAGGGAAGTCCGCTCCGAGGAGGTTCTGAACGCGCTGCGATGACGGGGCCCGGATATTTTCTATCGCACAGTCGCCGGGCCGTCTCGACAGTGACAGGGGCACTGTATCAGCCAAGGGCCCGATCTGTCAATCAACCCTGCAATTCATGTCCTGCGGGCCGTACCGAGGACGGCTGACTGGCTCAGGGGCGCTCAAGCGATCCGAAGCCGGCCAGCAGTTCGGCAGTGAGGTAGCGCGTGGCGGGATCATCTCGCCGATCTTTGCGACGCAGGTAGTCGTTGAGGACCTCGCCGTTGCCATGACGATGCACATGCGGGGATGCCAGGTTCATGCGATACCGCTCGACCGCTCCCGCCACCCGGCTGATAAAGACAATCGTCCCGTCCCCATCCACCGTTTCCACGAGGCCGACGTGAGTCAACGGATCGTTCACCCTGCCGTCGCCGTTGGCATCCCAGGTATTGTGAAAGAAGACCAGGTCCGCCGGCCGGACCATCGACCCGTCGTGCAGGCGACCAAACTGTTTGACGTGCTGATAGATCAACCGCACCCCATTCGCCTGCCGGCTCACGAACGTACTCCGGTACAGATCCACACCGTGAGAGAGAAAGATGGCCCGCGTCACGCCGGCGCAATCGTAGGCAATACGCCGACCGTCGATCTCGATGGTGTGCGCGCCGAGCAAATCGACCGCCGTCCGGACCACCGACTGTCGCCAGGAGCTATTCTCCTCTCTGGCCTTGCCGGGCTCGCCGGCGCAACAGCGCGGTACTGGTTCGCTCGATGTGAGGATTCGATCCGGCCCGGCACAGCCGACCGCGGCGAGCAGTAGCACAAACAGAGTACTCAGGCGAGAGTGGTGCCACGCGCGAGCCATCATCCGTCCAGTATAGCTGAGTCCGCATGGACTGCACCGGATTCTCCATTCTCCGCTCGACATCTCAGGATCAACGCACTATAACGGCGCCATGCAACACGTGCATCTCGGCCGCTCGGGCCTGAAAATCAGCCGGCTCTGTTTGGGCACCATGAACTTCGGCCCGCACACGACCGAAGCGGACAGCTTCGCCATCATGGATCGGGCGCTCGACCTCGGCATCAACTTCTTCGATACGGCCAACGTCTACGGCTGGAAAGTGGGCGAAGGGATCACGGAACAGATCGTCGGGCGATGGTGTGCCCAGGGCGGCGGCCGGCGGGAGAAGGTGGTGCTCGCCACGAAAGTCTTCGGCCGCATGGGCACCTGGCCCAATCAATCGCGCTTGTCGGCTTTGCACATCAGGCGCGCCTGCGAAGAGAGCCTCCGCCGCCTCCAGACGGACCATCTCGATCTCTACCAAATGCATCACGTGGACCGCGACACGCCGTGGGAAGAAATTTGGCAGGCGATGGAGCAACTCGTACGCGAAGGCAAGATCGTCTATGTCGGCAGCAGCAACTTCGCCGGCTGGCACCTGGC
>CAYUYE010000055.1:2935-7561 GCA_964449255.1 uncultured Nitrospira sp.
CCGGGGAAATCCTTGGACGGATAGGGAATCGACGACATGTAGAAGATGAGTCCCGCATAGGCCAACAACGGCGGCCAGTAGAGCCATCGATGTTCGTGTAAATTCTCCCACAGCGTCATCATGGTGTCGGCGCGGTCACTCAGCATGGAACCTCTTCAGATTGCGGGCTGTGGCTTGCCCGCATGACTCATGCGGGCTAGCATCGGTTTCTCACCCATGACATACTCGACTTTGGCGTTCCGCACAACCAAAAACATGCTCCCATGAAACACGCGGCCCTCTGCTTTTTCTGGCACATGCACCAGCCGTACTATACCGACCCGGTCACGCGGTCGGCCAGCATGCCCTGGGTCCGCTTGCATGCCACGAAAGCCTACTACGATATGGCCGCCATGCTCGACCGGTTCCCTTCTGTGGCCGCCACGTTTAACTTTACCCCGTCTTTGTTGATGCAGGTGGAGGAAATCGCTTCGGGGGCGATCACCGACGTCTTCCTCGAACATGCCCGTAAGCCGGCCGCCGATCTCTCCCCGACCGAACGCGCCTTCCTCGTGCGACATTTCTTTTCGGCCAATTGGGCCACGATGGTCCGCCCCTATCCCCGGTATCAAGAGCTGTTGGTGAAGCGCGGGACGCGCGTGCTCCCCCAGGACCTCGAGCGGATCGCCCAACGGTTCTCGGCGCAGGACCTGACGGATCTGCAGGTCTGGCATAATCTGGCCTGGTTCGGGTACGGAGCCGTGGCGCGTCTGCCTCGGCTCGCCGAACTGCGCACCAAAGGCCGCGGATTTTCCGAGAACGAGAAACAAGAGGTGCTCGACGCCCAAACCCAGATCCTGCGGGAGGTCATTCCCGCCTATCGACGGTTGGCGGAGCGGGGACAAATCGAATTGACCACGACCCCCTTCTATCATCCGATTCTCCCGCTGCTCATCGACACGGAACTCGCGCGCCGCGCGATGCCCCACTTGCCGACGCTCCCGCGGCTCCAAGCCGCCGCGGATGCGGAGGCACAAATCCAGAAAGCTACGGAGTATCACCAGCGCTTGTTCGGACAGCCGCCCACGGGTCTCTGGCCTTCCGAGGGATCGGTGTGTCCTGAAATCGTTCCGCTGCTGGCCAAGGCAGGCTTGAAATGGTTCGCGACCGATGAAGGCAATCTGCAGCGCTCGCTGGCCATGCAGCATGACGGATGGGACCGCATGGGCATGCTCTATCGCCCCTATCGGGTCGGGACCGACGGACAGGAGCTGTCGATCGTCTTTCGCGACCGTGATCTCTCCGATGCCTTCGGCTTTTCCTACCACAAGACCCTCGGCCACCTCGCCGTGGACGACGCAATCGGACGCTTCCGCCAAATCGCGCACCAGGCCTATGGCGACAACGTGCTCATCCCCGTGATTTTGGACGGCGAAAATCCGTGGGAACACTACCACCAAGGCGGAGAGGAATTTCTCACCCTCCTCTACCAACAACTCACGGACCGCTCGTTCAACGCGGGCAGCGAGTACCAGATCACCACCCACACCATGGGCCGCGCCATCGAAGCCTTCCCGAACCCCTCACGTTTACACGAGTTTCACACGGGCTCCTGGATAAATTCCGATTTCGGCATCTGGATCGGGCACGAAGAGGATCGGAGAGGGTGGGAACTGCTGGCCCACACGCGCAGCCGGCTGGTGGACATCACGCCATCGCTGTCGCCGGACCAGGCCAAGGCCGCCTGGGAGGAATTGTACGCGGCGGAAGGCAGCGATTGGTTTTGGTGGTACGGGGACGAGTTCGAAACGGACTTCAAATCGGAATTCGACCGGCTGTTCCGGACGCACTTGCGGAATGTGTGGATCCGGGCCGGACTGGTCCCGCCGGAGCACCTCCATCGTCCGCTCATCAAGGCCGCGGCGTTGCAGACGCCGGACGTGGTCCAGGCGCCGACGAGTTTGATCGACCCCACACTCGACGGCCTGGCGACCGATTTTTTCGAATGGCATGGCGCGGGCTCGATTCGAGCGACGGCGCCGCTGGGCGCGATGTGGACCTCCGGACGCTATTTCTCGCGGATCGCCTTCGGGTACAGCCTCGATCGGCTGTTTCTGCGGCTAGACCCGGACCCGACGCTGCACGACCAATCCGGCCCCTTGACCGTGGAGTGGGACATCAGCGCGGACGGACTCGTGCACCGGCTCAGCTTTCCCCTGTTGCCGGCTGACTCAGGTCCGTTGCGTCACGCGGTGGGCAAGCCGGGGGAGACCATGACCGCGAGCAGCACAATCGACTCGATCGCCCGCCGTGACATCATCGAACTCGCCGTGCCGTTTGCCACGCTCGGCCTGAAACCCGGCGACAGATTCAGCCTCAGCGTGCTCGTGACACGTGACGGCATGGAACAAGCGCGGTATCCGAGCCATGAGCCCGTGACATTGCAAGTGCCGACCGAGCACTTCGATGCTATGATGTGGCGCGTGTGATGAATGAGCCGATGAGGGACTCAGGACTGAGAGGAATCATGCATGCCGGACATCTCTGTCTGAACTCCGCCTCAGCGCTCAGCACCCAATTTTCAGCACTGATGAAGTGAGGAACCATGCCTGAGTTACGTCGCGATCCCGTGGTCGGTCGTTGGGTCATCATTTCCTCCGATCGAGCCGCGCGCCCGCAGGATTTCGTCCGGACGCCGGCCAAGTCCTCGCCCACGTCCTTGTGCCCGTTCTGCCCAGGTCAGGAGCTGCTGACCCCGCACGAGATCCTGGCGTACCGTCCCCATCCCAGCGAGGCCAACGGGCCTGGCTGGAGCCTACGGGTGATTCCAAATAAGTTTCCGGCGCTCCAAGTGGAAGGCGAGTTGGGCCGTGAAGGGTTGGGGATTTACGATCGGATGAACGGCGTGGGCGCCCATGAGGTCATCATCGAAACCGCCAACCATCAGGATGTCCTGGCCGAGCTGCCGGCGAAGCAGATCGAAGATCTGCTCTGGGCCTATCGTGACCGGTTGATCGATCTCAAGAAGGACACGCGGTTCCGGTACATTCTCATTTTCAAGAATCACGGTATGTCCGCTGGGGCGACCTTGGAACATACCCACTCGCAGTTGATCGCACTCCCGATCGTGCCGACGAGCGTGACCGACGAACTCAACGCCTGCCGCTCGCACTATCGCGAGAAGGAGCGCTGTTTGTATTGCGACATCCTGCGCCAAGAACTGAGCGACGGCACCCGCATCGTGGCGGAGAACCCGGAGTTCGTCACCGTCACGCCGTACGCACCCCGCTTTCCTTTCGAAATGTGGATTCTCCCGAAGCGACACGCCGCCTACTATGAGGAAAGTCAGCGCGCCCAGTTCGAATTTCTCGCGCCGATCCTCTCCGAAACCCTCCGCCGGATGGATCGAGTCCTGGCGCGGCCGGCCTATAACTACATCCTGCACACCTCCCCGCTCCATGAGGCCAGCGGCCCCTACTACCACTGGCACGTGGAGCTCATTCCCAAGCTGACGCAGGTGGCCGGGTTCGAGTGGGGCACCGGGTTCTACATCAACCCGGTCGCACCCGAAGAGTCCGCGAAGGCTCTACGGGAAGTGACCCTCTAGGAGAGGGAACGTACTACAGACTGAGGTCTTTGCTCAGTCCTCAGCACTCAGTCCGTTCCTTTCAGCAAGCCACTTGCTGCCTCCTCGTCGGGCAGCTTATGATCATCAGATGCACGTCCGGTTAAGCCACCCTGAACGCGATATCGAAGTAAAGGGCCCGAAGAAGGTCAAAGACCTGCTGCGCGAGCTGAATCTCGTGGTGGAAGCCCACTTGGTCATCAAGGATCAGGATCTCGTCACGGAAGACGAAATGCTCTCCGACCGGGACACGGTCGAGATTCGGCCGGTCATCTCTGGCGGCTCCCCCGCAAGAACGTCATTCGTCACTGGTCATTCGCCTAGCGGAACAGCGGAGGCTTTACCTGCAACCACGAATGACGCCCTGGTGCGACAGTGAATTGTTCCAAATGTAAGACCAAAGCGGTGATCGGCCTGCCGCGGCATAACGCCGCCTTCTGCAAGGCTTGCTTTACCGACTACGCGCACGATCAGGTGGCACGGGCGATCAAACACGATCGCATGTTCACGAAGGAGCAGCGCATCCTCGTGGCCGTCTCCGGTGGGAAGGACAGCCTGGCGCTGTGGGACATCCTGCTGAAGCTGGGCTACCGAGCGGACGCGCTCTACGTCGACCTCGGCATTCCCGGGTATTCCACGCGCTCGCGCGAGAAAGTCACCACGTACGCGGAGACCGTCGCCAAGGTCGCGGGCGCCACGTTGCTGATCCATGAGGTGCAGGAGACTGAAGGCGCCGGGATCCGAGAATTGGCCATGCTGATTCATCGACCGACCTGCTCGACCTGTGGCACCATCAAACGTTATCAGTTCAATCGGGCCGCGATCGAGCACGACTACGACGTCATGGCCACCGGACACAACCTGGACGACGAAGCCGCGCGCCTGCTCGGCAACGTGCTGCGGTGGCAGGAGGAGTATCTCGACAAACAAGCGCCGAGCTTGCCGGCCTCGATCGAGGGGTTTGCAAAGAAAGTGAAGCCGCTCTACCGGCTGAGCGAGCGTGAAATGGCCGCCTACGCCGT
>CAYUYE010000056.1:0-6941 GCA_964449255.1 uncultured Nitrospira sp.
CCGACCCGTTTGGATCCGCACAACACGCGTAGTTCCCGTGAGTTTCCTTGACTTTGTATCGTCAGGCATCGCAGGCATCGGTGGCCCGTAGGGTACGATGACGACCAAAGGCTCTCAATATACAAAACCCTCAGGGTGAAGGGGGGAAAGTCCACTGACCTCGCCGAAACCTCACCTGAAGGGTCTGGAAGACACCCGCTCCTGGCCCGTTGTTTTCACGATTCACCCGGCTGCTGATTGGCTCCGGGAGCCGATCTTGAACCTCAGAACCGTGGAAATCCAATGGGGTTGAGGCCTAGCCCCATCATGACTCATCATCAGAGCCACTGATGCGCCGAAGGGGGGCAGGCAGGGGAACCGGTCAACGATCGGACCTGTAGGCAAAATCCCACGCAGGGGAAGCCGTGGACCAAGCCAAAATGGGCCCTTGGCCACCAGCTCCTAAAACGATGCAATCTGTCTCAGATTCCTAGGGATGAGGCCAGATAGGCCTCACTTGAGGACCACGACCTCGAGCGGGCCTTCCTTGCGGGTCACGTAGACGCCCACTTCCTGTTCGTCGCGAATCACGGAGAGATCGGCGGACGCGGGTCCAACGCGGAGATTGCGGATCGAGATTTCGTTGAGAAAATCCGGTAGCACCGGGTAGCGAAACACGACTTGCTGTTCGGCCGCATGAATGCTGAGCCCGAGCGAAGCCGCGAGCAGCATGTAGGCCGACGCCGCGCTCCAGGCCTGAGGCGAGCAGGCAACGGGGTACAGGCTCGGTCCCTCGCCGTCTCGGCGCGGGAATCCACAGAACAATTCCGGGAGGCGGCGAAGATCCATATAGAGCGACGCTTCAAACAACGCCTGCATGATCTTCATGGCCTTGTCCGTCATGCCGTAGCGCGCCATGCCCATCGCGATCAGCGCGTTGTCGTGCGGCCAAATGGACCCGTCGTGATACGACATTGGACTGTATCGCAACTCCGATGATCCGATGGTTCGGACGCCCCAGCCCGAGAACATGTCCGAGCCCAGCAGCGTCGACGCGACTAGGTGCGCGCGCCGGTCGCTCACGATGCCGGTAAACAGACAATGTCCCGCGTTGGAGGCGTTGACCAGGCACGGCTTTTTCTCCCCGTCCAGCGCGAGGGCATAGGTCGAGAGTTCTTCCGACCAAAAGGAGGCCTCGAACCGCTTTTTCAGCTCTTCGGCTTGCTTGATGAGCGCTTTCTTCTGCTTCGTGAGCCCGAGCGCATCGGCACATGCGGCCGCCGCGAGTTTGGCGGCGTACACGTAGCCCTGCACCTCACACAGCGCAATCGGCGCCTCGGCCATCCTGCCGTCGCGATGAAACACCGAATCGTGGGAATCTTTCCACCCCTGGTGGACCAGCCCGTGCGAAGAACGGCGCGCATATTCGACGAAGCCGTCGCCGTCGCTGTCTCCGGTTTTGTCCAGCCATTGCAGCGCGGATTCCACGTTCGGCCAGATGGACTGGATGAAGGCGCGATCCCCGGTGCGCTCCAAGTAGGCCCCGGCCAACAGGACAAACAGGGGTGTCGAGTCCACGCTGCCATAGTAGCGTCCGAAAGGAATTTCCCCCAGCGCAGCCATCTCACCCAACCGGCTTTCATGCAAAATCTTCCCGGGCTCGGCATCCCGTTCCGGATTGCTGTCCGTCGCCTGATGAGCGGCCAAGTACCGCAACACCCCTTGCGCGACCGACGGATTGATCCAGAGATATTCCAACGCCGTGATAATGCCGTCGCGCCCAAACGGCGCGCTGAACCAGGGCACGCCCGCGTACGGATAGCTCCCTTGCGGCGTGTCGGTGATCATCATGTGTAAATCGGTGCGCGACCGCTGGAGCCAGTCGTTGAACTGCCAATTGGAGGTCGTCACTTCGCACTCCTGCGCCATGCTGTCGCGCAGCGACTTGTTGACCACCGAGCAGGCCTGCTCGAACGAGAGGGCCGACGCTTCGCAGCCGTCGCGTTCGCAGCTAATGGTGAGTGAGATCGTGATTTCCTCCTTGGGTTTGAGCATGCGCGAATACACGGCTTCATTGGCCTTCAAGGCGTCGGGACGCGGCTCCCAGTTGACCTGGGTCCGCCGGACCACCCCGTCGAGCCCTTGGTAGCCCAACGTCACGCGTGACCCTGTGATAGCGGTGTCCAAACGTCGGCCTTTCTTTTCCCGCCGCGTCCCGCGCACTTCGAAAATGTCCGCAAAGTCCGCATCGAATCGGAACGTGAGATCGACCTGTGTCGGTTCCAGCCCGTAATGGACCAGCCGCACCTGTTCGTAACAGATGCCGTCGAGGAGGAAGCGGGACCGGCAGATGTGCACCGTGCCGCGCCGAACCGAAATGCGCCCGTTGTCCCGCACGTCGAGATTGGTCAGATCGACGCTCAGGGCCGCGTTGTCCTCCCGAACCGTCGAACTGAGAAACATCGGACGCTCATGGCCCAGGAAGAGTTCCAAATGCGACAGATACCGGGTCCCTTCGTGATAAACCCCATGCGTGAACGCCTCCACCGGCTGAATGTCGCCGTAGCGGTCGAACACCGCGAAGGTCTCCCCGTGTTTGAGCACGCGGGTGCGGTCGTCCACCAGCGACGATTCGGCATGGATATAAAACTGGTCTTTGACCCGAATAACCGTGTCCACGACGCCTCCTCAGCCTTTGGTTACTGTCTCAGGTGCCGGCGGGTGCCGGCTCAGCGGCACGCGCCCATCGCGCGAAACTCGCGGCGAAAATTGCCGTGACGAACAACACCACGCCGATCCCCATCACGCTAACACGCTCACCCCAGTGCTCCGTCGCCCACCCGAAAAAGGACATGCCGCCGATGGCCGCGGTCATGGCCCCAGTGGAATAGAGTGCGAGGGCTCGCCCCACCATGTTGGGCGGCGCCAACTCCTGCAACACGCCCCAGGCGATCGGCGTCAGCGCGCCGAATCCTCCCCCGATCAAGACCATCAAGGCACCGGCGGTATACCGATCGCCCACCCACACGAGCCCCAGCATGGCCCAGCCGCTGACCGTGGTGGCCAACAGGATCACCTGAATGCGCCGCATCAAGCTCCACTCGCTGATCTTGACCAATCCCAGCGAGACCAGAAACAGGCCCACCCCGAACGCCGACCATAAATACCCGACCTCGACCGGCCCCAAATCCAGCATTTTCCGTCCAAAGACCGGGAAGAGCGTGCTGAAGGCGCTCGACCCGAAACTATACAAAGACGCCATGAGCGTCAGGACGAGAATCGTCGGTTGCTGCACGACGGAAAACCGCACCGCCTCCCGCAAGTCTTGCCACGTCGATGTGACGGCATTGTCCTCCGCCGGACGAGCGGGAGGGGGCATCATTTTGAGGGGAACGAAACAGGCCGCCGATACCAAGAAGGTCAGCGCATTGAAACACAACACCTCTTGCGAACTCGACGTCGCAATCCCCACACCGCTCAAGGCCGGCCCCAGGATGACCCCCAGGCTGGTCGTGCTTTGCAGCAACGCATTGGCCGCCGTGTACTGTGTCGAGCGCACGATCGACGGGATCGCGGCAGTCAACGCCGGCCCAAACACCGCCGTCGCCACGGAATTGAGCAGCACCAGCAGGTACAACCGATCCACCGTGAACGATTCCACTGACATCCAACAGGGGATAAAGCCGATGACGAACGCACGCACGACATCCGCGCCGATTAGAAGCGGCTTCTTGGGCAACCGGTCGAGGGCCACGCCGATCAGCGGACCCAGCAGGATCGGCGGGATCGTCTGGAGCAGGCCGATGATGGTGGCCTTCAACGGAGACCCGGTCACCGCGTACACGAACCAGATGAGCGCAAGCTTCGAGATGCCGTCCCCAATCTGCGACACCGTTTGTCCCCACCAGACTAAACGGAAATCGGGCGACAGCAACCAGGCCTTGCGGGGCGCCTCGGTTTCACCGACGGGCCACGCAGCCTCCACATCCGCGCACCTGTGCTCAACGTGACGAATGACGCGTACCTTTTAATGGCCCGTGTGGACGTTCACTCCTTGCTCTCTCCACTCAGTTGGATATTGGTCGTGTCGACCGCCCGCACGCCCGGCACCTGGCGGGCAGCCTGCGCCGCCTCAAGGGCAATGACCTGAAATCGCGTCTTCCCGCTCAGAAAAATCACACCCTCCTCGCACTTGAGATCGAAGCCGGACGATTTCAGCGTTTCACTGCGGGCGAAGCGCTCCTTCACATACTGGCAAATGGCATGGTCCTGTCGCTTCACAAGCTGCGGCCCTAACTCCTTCGCCACCTCCAGCTTATTGACGACACCTTTCACCGTATCGACGCTCTGCGCGATTTCGGCGGCGCTCCGTTTGTCGTCCTCCGTCGCCACCTTTCCCGTCAATACCGCCTTGTCCCCGTCCATCTCGACTTCAATGTCGTAGGGGAACAGCAAGGGGTCAGACATCAGCGCAAGCTTCACGGTGAGAATGACCGAGCCGAGTGACCGTTTGGGCGCCGGGGCATCCGGTTTGACCGGCGGCGGAGCTGGAACCGGAGGTTCCGTTGGTTCCACTCGCGCGGCTTTGTCATGCGACGCGCCGTCTTTTTTCCCGGCATCCGCCTTGGGCTCTTTCGATTCGCTCTTCGTGTCGCCTTTCGATTCTGCCTTGGGTTTCGAGGGAGTGTCGGCCTTAGAATCCTTTGGCTCTTTCCCTTCTTTGCTGTCCTTCCCTTCCTTCGTTTCTTTCGGTTCCTTCGGTTCCTTGACCTCCTTGGGTGGCTTGGGAGCTGCAGCCGCTGGCGGAGCGGCCTCCGGAGCCGGATCCGATTTCGCCGCGTCGGGTTTTTTGGAGTCCTTGGGTGGTGGAGCGGGTTCAGTCTGGCCTGGCGGCGCAGGCGGGACCGGGTCGGCCGCCCCTGCGATGGACACCGTGGCAACCGAAATGAAAACGCCAACAAATACGAGATGAACTGCCTTCACGGATGGCACCTCCGCGATCACAGGCCGCGAGGTCGACACGATGGGTTGGGATGGGATCGAGAACCAACTTCTCATACCATAGAATGCCGACAAAACCTACCCTGTAACAACAACTTGTGCCGATTCAACGGAGAGGATAGGATGCGCCCGCCGGGTTTGCGTTCGCTGACGACCACGTCGGTTGAAGCACTCGCCTCCCCATCGCGAATGGACGACTCCCCTTCAAGCAAGCGAACCACCGCCCTAGCCCTCACGGCTTTAGGTGTGGTGTATGGCGACATCGGCACCAGCCCGCTCTACGCATTCAAGGAGTGCTTCCGGTCGTCTCACGGCGTCGAGATCTCCCTCGCGACCGTGACTGGCATTCTGTCGTTGATTATCTGGGCCCTGCTGCTCGTGGTGACGGTCAAATACCTCTTGTTCGTGATGCGGGCCGACAATGAAGGCGAAGGGGGGATCCTGGCCTTGATGGCGCTGGGGCAGCGCCATCGCGACCCCTCGGTGTTTCCGCCGCGGATCGGCCCGGTGATCGCGCTGGGCTTGCTCGGCGCGGCGCTCGTGTATGGCGACGGCATCATCACGCCGGCCATTTCCGTGCTGAGCGCCGTGGAGGGGCTGGAGGTGGAGACGACCGCGGCGCAGCCCTATACGCTACCGATCGCCATCCTCGTCTTGATCGGCCTCTTCGCCGTTCAATCACACGGCACGGGACGCCTCGGCACGTGGTTCGGGCCGATCACGCTGCTCTGGTTCGGCACGCTGGCCGCCCTGGGCATCGCCAGCATTCTGCAAACGCCGGCCGTGCTCGGCGCCGTGAGCCCGCACCATGCCCTTGCGTTTCTGGCCGGGCATCCGACGCTGAGCTTCGCAGTGTTGGGCAGCGTGTTCCTGGTCCTCACCGGCGCCGAGGCGCTCTACGCCGACATGGGCCACTTTGGCAAGGCTCCGATTCGTCTGGGCTGGTATGGCGTCGTGCTGCCGTCGCTGATCCTGAACTACTTGGGGCAGGGCGCCTTGCTCCTGAGGCAACCGGAAGCCGTCGCCAATCCGTTTTACCTGTTGGCGCCCACCTGGTTCTTGCTTCCACTCGTCGTCCTCGCCACGCTGGCCACGGTCATCGCGTCGCAGGCCATGTTGAGCGGGGCGTTTTCCCTCACTCAACAGGCGATTCAATTGGGCTACCTCCCCCGGATGGACATTCGCTATACATCGGCCTCCCAGATTGGGCAGATCTACGTGCCGGCGATGAACCTGTTCCTCTTAATCGGTACCTTGGGGTTGGTGCTCCTCTTTCGGTCGTCCAACAACCTGGCGGCGGCCTACGGGATCGCCGTGGCAGGCACCATGGTCATCACGACACTGTTGATCTTCGTGGTGGCGCGCCAACGCTGGCGCTGGAACTGGCCTGCGGCGGCCGGCGTCTGCGGCGTCTTCCTGCTGATCGACCTGGCGTTTCTCGGCGCGAATACCCTGAAGATTCCCGAGGGGGGCTGGCTGCCGCTGGTGTTCGGCGCGGGGCTCTTCCTCCTGATGACGACCTGGAGCGGCGGCCGCCGCCTCGTCGCGCAACATCTCTGGAGCAAGATGCCACCGCTCTCGACCTATCTCAGGGAGGTGCTCGCCCAACAGCCGGCCCGCGTGCCGGGAACGGCCGTCTATTTGGCCCAGTCGCCCGAATTAACGCCCCCCTCGTTCATGCAGAACGTGCGGCATAATAAAGTCCTCCACGAGCAACTCGTCTTTCTCACCGTCACGACGGCCCGGGTGCCAACCGTCTCCGGCAGCCACCAGGTGCGCATTGAACCCTTGGCCGCTGGCGCTCGGCGTGTCGTGGTCCAACACGGCTTCATGGAAACCCCCGACATCACCCGCCTGCTGGCCGCCTGCAAGGCGCAGGGCCTCGAGGTGGACCTTGCGCGGACCGCCTTCTTTCTCAGCCGCGTCAATTCGCTCGCCACGCCCAAACCCGGCATGGCGCT
>CAYUYE010000057.1:0-6574 GCA_964449255.1 uncultured Nitrospira sp.
TTGATCAAGTCGTTCCAGGTCTCGAACGTCACGTAGGGCATGCGGATGGCGATCGAGACGAACCGCTCTTCCAGCCCCTTCCCCACGTAGTCTACGAATAACCCGGAATCCACCGTGAACGCGATCTCGAACTCCCATCGCGGGGGATGGGCGATTTCATCTCGATAGTCAGCGATCGTGATCGAGGCTTGTCCGAGGTAATTCGCCGTGGCCAATTCGGGGAAAGAGCCGCTCTTAAAGATACGGCTATAGCGGCCCATGACCGAGAACCGGACAAAGTCAGAAAAAGCCTGTACCCCGTTCGAGCTGCCCCAGAGGCTCTTCCCGAGATCGGAGAGCGCCAGTCGCCGGATGCCCACGTTCACCCACGGTTCGTAATACAGGGTTCCGCCGGCCACGCCGAATCCGGCGAAGCCCTGCTGGCGATCTCCAAACCAGTTCATCCACCGATTCAGCGAGCCACTTACCATGACATCGATGGTCTCGCGCTTCTGGTCCACCGGCACGGGAGTCAGGCCGCGGAACCGGTGAATCACGTCGTTCTGAAGAAACCGTGTAAATCCATCGGCCGTCGGGCCCCCGCCCGCCGTGAGATTGAGATTCCATCCCGGCAGATTGGAGAGCTTCTCCGTCCAACTGAGGGACGCGAAGTTAAATCCGGCGGTTTCACCGATGTTGTTGTAGCGACGCCCATCACCGTCGAACTCGGTGAACCGATTCACGGTCATCGCCACCAAGTCCAGCGTGCGGTCCTGATCGGGATAGCCGATGGCGCCCCAATGGATACTTGGGGCCGGCGTCTCGGCGAACGTCACCGAGGTTGCAAGGCAGAGCCATCCGGCGAAGAGCCAGATGGCAACGATCCGTTGTCGTCGGGGATGTCGGCCAAACGGCATGGGCAGGCACGCAGTATACGGGGGCTCCGGGGCTCGCACCAAGGAAATAGTTTTGCGGTCTCCACGTAAAGAGGCTTGAAGGAGGCTCGCGTGGATTTTACAATGGCCCGCTCGGGTTAGAGGACGGATCAAAGCCGGGGAGGACAGCATGCCGAAGGCGAGGAAACCAGACGCGGCGGCGAAGACCGAGGCAGTGAAAAAGAACGCGGGCGGAGGGGAGCCGGTTGCCCCGGCCCCGCCCGCGGCGGCCGATTTCGAAAAGCTTGGGGTGTTCTATCTCGGCCGGCCCTACGATCTCGCGGCCAAGGCGCCCAAGCCGGGGTGGTTGCTCTATGATTCCAAAGACTTGGTCACGCATGCAGTCTGCGTCGGCATGACGGGCAGCGGCAAAACCGGCCTCTGCCTGGCCTTGTTGGAAGAGGCCGCCATCGATGGCATTCCCGCCATCATTATCGATCCCAAGGGTGACCTCGGGAACCTACTGCTCACGTTCCCCAACCTGCGCGCAGAGGACTTTCAACCCTGGATCAACGAGGATGACGCCCGCAAAAAGGGCCTGTCTCCAAGCGACTATGCGGCCAAGCAGGCGGAGGTGTGGAAGAACGGGCTCGGTCAATGGGGACAGGACGGAGCGCGCATTGCGCGGCTGCGCGAGGCCGCCGACTTTGCCATTTATACGCCCGGCAGCACGGCAGGGCTGCCCGTGTCGATCCTCAAGTCATTTGCCGTCCCGGAGGCTGCCATTCTCGACGATGCGGAGCTGTTGCGCGAGCGCGTGAGCACCACGACCACAAGCCTCCTGGGCTTGCTCGGGATCGAGGCCGATCCGATCAAGAGCCGAGAACACATTCTGCTGTCGACGCTCATCAGCACGGCCTGGAAACACAAGCAGGATTTGGATCTCGCGGCCTTGATCCATCAGATTCAGACCCCCCAGGTATCCAAAGTCGGTGTCATGGACATCGAGTCGTTCTATCCATCAAAAGATCGGTTCGCACTCGCCATGCAGTTGAACAATCTCTTGGCGGCGCCGGGGTTTGCTTCCTGGCTGGAAGGTGTACCGCTCGACATCCAGGCGCTGCTGTACAACGCCGCCGGCAAGCCGCGGCATGCCATCTTTTCCATCGCCCATCTGAGCGACGCGGAGCGGATGTTTTTCGTGTCGCTCCTGCTCAATCAGATGTTGGGATGGGTGCGGGCGCAATCCGGCACGACGACGTTGCGGGCGCTTCTGTATATGGACGAGATCTTCGGGTATTTTCCGCCGGTCGCCAATCCTCCGTCGAAAGGTCCCCTGCTCACATTGTTGAAGCAGGCGCGGGCGTTTGGGGTGGGGGTGGTGCTGGCCACTCAGAATCCAGTCGACCTCGACTACAAGGGGTTGGCGAATACCGGCACTTGGTTCATTGGGCGCTTGCAAACGGAACGCGACAAGGCGCGGGTGTTGGAAGGGCTCGAAGGGGCCTCCACGAGCGCGGGAAAGAAGTTCGACCGCGCGCGAATGGAGCAGACGCTGGCCGGGCTGGGCAATCGCGTCTTCCTGATGAACAACGTCCACGAGGACGAGCCGGTCATGTTCGAGACGCGCTGGGTCATGTCCTACCTACGCGGCCCGTTGACGCGCACGCAGATCAAGACGCTGATGGATCCGCAAAGACATCATGCGTCGAGCGTCAAGGGTCAAGCGGATGAAAAAGAACCCTCCGGTTCTGTACGAATGACGAACGACGCTTCACGAATGACGTCCGCACGGCCGGTGCTGCCGCCGGATGTGCCGCAATATTTTGTCCCGATGCGTGGGGGACACAGCGCAGAGGCGCTCGTGTATCAGCCGTTGTTGCTCGGGATCGCGCAGATTCGTTTCACGGATCCGAAGAAAGGCCTCGAAGCGACGCAGGACCTGGTGCATCTGACGTCCCTCTCGAAGGAGGACATGGCGGTGGATTGGGACAAGGCCACGGAGGCCGGGCTCACTCGCGACGATCTGGAGCGCGAGCCCACGTCCGGCGCTCACTTTGCCGAGGCCATGAGTGCTGCGGGCAAGGCCAAGAGTTACGACGATTGGAAGAAAGAGTACGCGGCATGGCTGTTCCGCACCGCCAAGCTGGATCTGTATCGCAGCCCCAGCCTGTACGAACTCTCCAAGCCAGGGGAGTCCGAACGAGATTTCCGCGTGAGAATGCAACAGCTGTCTCGAGAGAAGCGGGACCAGGCGGCTGACAAGTTGCGGCAAAAATACACGCCCAAGATGGCGACGCTCCAGGATCGGATACGCCGCGCGGAACAGGCGGTTGAGCGGGAGAAAGAGCAGGCCAAGGCGAGCGGGATTCAGACCGCGCTATCTGTTGGTGCGACGATTCTCGGCGCGTTTATGGGGCGCAAGACCATTTCGTCGACGA
Source organism: uncultured Nitrospira sp. (assembly GCA_964449255.1). Classification (GTDB taxonomy): domain Bacteria; phylum Nitrospirota; class Nitrospiria; order Nitrospirales; family Nitrospiraceae; genus BQWY01. The sequence goes on from CAYUYE010000057.1 coordinate 3,296, forward strand.
ATATCGGCAAGGCGGCGTCGGCGTTGGGGAAAGCGGGCAAGACGATGAAAGACGCCAAGGACGTCGGCATGGCCCAGGAGAACGTCGTGGCGCTACAACAGCAGCTGGCCGAACTGGAAGCGCAGTTCAAAACCGAAACTGAGGCCATGGCCGGCCCCGATCCGCTGACGGAAACGCTCGAAACGGCGGCGTTGCGTCCGACCAAAACGAACATCTCCGTGAAAACCGTGGCGCTGGCCTGGACGCCCTTCTGGCGGGCGAGTGATGGGAACCTCACCTCGGCCTGGTCGTAGCTGAGGGGAGTACGAGGCGCTGAGGGCCGAGCGGCGGCTGTCTCAACGAACGCATAACGCGACTCTGGCTAGTGTTTGAAGGTGATCGAGGCAATGAGATCGTAACCGGCGACCCGGCTGGTCGTATTGAGGCCCCACAGGGGGTGGGTGTAGGTCACCTTGTTCGACACCGCATAGGTGCCCATCATGTCGAGCCAGAGGTCCGGGGTGAACTTGTAGAGCAGCCCGCCGACAATGTGGTGGACGTTGATGTTGGCGGTGGTCGGGTCGACAGATTCCAGACGGACTGGATTGTTTCCGTAATTGTAGCCCCCGTGTAGCGTCACCGCGTCGCTGGCGTCATAGGCCGTTCCCACCGCGAAGACGTGCTGGTCTCTCCAATTGAATGGCAAGGTGGTCCGGCTGGTCGGAACGGCTGGATTGCTCCCGTTGGTGAGGTCCACCACCACGTTGTTGAGCGCCCCATCCCAGTTGATCCACTGATACTTGAAAGAAATCAGCCATTCCGGAGTCGGTTTGATCGCCACGCCCACGGCGAGATCGTCTGCCCATTTCAGGCCCGTGGCCTTGGCATCATAGGTGGCGCTCCCGAGACCGACGAGACCAAGATTTTGGGTGACGGTGCCATGCCGGAATGGGAGGTTCGACGCCATGGTGTAGGCCACGCCGACCGTCACCATGTCGTTCACCCGGTACATCATGCCGAACTTGGGTGAAAACCCCAGGGCATATAGGCAATTGCCGGTTGGAGGTGCCAGAGCATTATGCCGATCGCAGGAGCCGCCGGTCTGGAAGCCGATGGCCCGGCCAGGCGCGCCGGGGGAATTAGGGATCACGGCCAAGGCGACGTCCGCATAGGAGAGTCCCAGCGTGGCGCCGACCGAGAACTTCGGCGTCACCTGATACGAGATCGAGGGAGTGATTTTATAGTGACGCACTTGGCTGCCGAGCCGGTCGTTCGTGCCGAATGGAGTGCGCAGATCTCGAAAATCAGTGGAAAGGCCGCCGACCGTGAAGAAACCGATCCCGAGTGTGATCCCGGACGAGCCAAGGTGATGGAGGTAGCCGGCGTTGCCGAAGAAGAGGGGATGGTCCTGTCCTTCGCGGTTGTTGGCTCCGTTCTCGAATTGCTGCTGTCCCTTCAACATACCGAAGGAACCGCCGGCGGCCCAGTGTTGACCGACGAAACTCATCCCCGCCGGGTTGGTATTGATCGTGCTGAAGTCGAGCGCGACGGCCGTATCGGCGCCGGCCAGGCCGGAGGACATGCCGCCGGAGCCGATGAGATTGAAGCCGTTGACGGCGAAAGCGGTCCCCGGCCCTAGGAAGCCAAGGCCCAACGCCAGAACAATGCAGAGCGCTCGGGTCGTGTGTGCGGGGTGTTCATTGTCGTGACGGTGGCGGCACGCGGCCATGTTGCTCCTTCGGTTCGTGTGGGTTCCTCCGAACGGTCTGGCGGGCCAGACTACATTGAATGCGTTGCTTTAGGAATGGGTTTGTTGTCCAGCGAGCAGCTCCCGTACCTTGCGCGACAACTCTTCTGGGGTGAACGGTTTCGAGAGCAGCGGAGTCGGAGGGTGTTTGCCAACGCGTTTCGCGAGGCGGTCTTCCTGGTGGCCCGAGAGGTAGAGGATGCGCAAAGTCGGGCGGCTCGTTTCCAATCGACGGGCCAGCTCTATGCCGCTGATGCCCGGCATGACCACGTCAGTGACCAGCAGGTCGATCGGGCCATGGTGACGGGCCGCCAGGTCGAGGGCTTCCTGTCCACTCTTGGCCACCAGAATCTGATACCCGAGATCGTCCAGCACATGGGTCGTGAATTCCCGCACGACGGTATTATCCTCGACGACCATCACGGTTCCGGTTCCCACGTGGGAGACAGGCATGACGTCCGGTTGCGTCTGCACCGTTCCTTCAACCTCGGGCAGCAGGATCTGAAAGGTCGTGCCCACGCCGACCTGACTCGTGGCCGTGATTTTCCCGTTGGCCTGTCCGATGATGCCCTCCACGACGGATAAGCCGAGCCCCGATCCCTGCCCGACTTCCTTGGTGGTGAAAAACGGTTCGAAGGCATGCGTGAGCACGTCCGGTGGCATGCCGGATCCGGTGTCCGCCACCGAGAGGCGCACGTACCGGCCGGGAGGCGTGTCTCCCTGATCGGTCTCGATGCTCACCGGCCGGGTGGTGATGGCCAGGCATCCTCCTTCGGGCATGGCGTCGCGCGCATTGGCTGCGAGATTGAGGATGACTTGCTGGAGTTGAGTGGGATCGAGTTTAATCTGCCCCATATCCGGGGCCAGGTCGAAGAGCAGTTCGATGTCTTCGCCCAGCGTGCGGCGAAGCAGCTCCTCACTCGTGGCGAGTTCACGGTTGAGATCGAGCACGCGTGGGGTGACCGGTTGTTTCCGCCCGAAGGCCAGGAGCTGACGGACCAGCGTCGCTCCGTGGAGCGCGGCGCGGCGGATATCTCCTAGGCGTCTGGCTTCCACCGAACCAGCGGGCGATTTTGCCATCAGGACGTCGGCGTAACCAAGGATGGGAGTCAGCAGGTTGTTGAAGTCGTGGGCGACACCCGCTGCAAGCCGACCCACGGCCTCGAGCTTCTGCGACTGAAGGAGCCTTTCTTCCAGGTCCTTGCGTTCCGTGATGTCCCGCAGGGAGCCGGACATATGAATCGGTTGGCCGGCCTCATTCCAGATGGCCTTGCCGCGGGCGGCAAACCAACGCGTATCCCCGGGTTTGGTCACCATCCGGAATTCCACGTCAAACGGGACCCGGATCTCGAGATGATGACGAAGCGTGGTCAGAAGCTGCGCGCGATCCTCAGGATGCACGCGCGACATCCAAGCGCCCATCTGATTGGCGAGCTCCCCGTCCTCATAGCCGAGGAGGGCTTTGAATCGCGGTGAAAAATAGACGGGATTGTTGGGGTTGAACCAATCGGCCGTGGTCCATTTGGCGTCCCAGAGCCCTTCTTGCGATCCCT
>CAYUYE010000058.1:0-6434 GCA_964449255.1 uncultured Nitrospira sp.
TAGACCGGCAAATTAAGAAAGCGGATCATAGCATCGGCTGGAAAGTGAATGCAAGACGGGTTAGCGCGAAGAAGAGGTGACCGGCTCGACGGGAGAGGCCGGGGCAGAACCGCGTGATTTCCTCGACTTGAGAATCTCTTCGAGGGTCAGTAAGGCCTCGCGGCCAGAGTTGCCTTCGATGCCCTTGATGAGGCTGCCGTCGGCGTAGGCTTTGTCGCCCGGGGATGGGGTGGTCTGGGAGAGCGAGCCGGTCCAAGCACGGGGGTCCTTGCTCCCCTGTTTCTTGTGCCAGGCGGTGAGACAGGCCTTGGCGATGAACTTGTTCAACGGTGCAGGATTGTACAGCAGTTTCCGGATGCTGGTCGGAGTCAGCATCAGCGGATTGTACCCGGCGGATAGATAGCCCTCCGAGAGCAGGCGTTGCTCGAGGTCGGTGTTGGGCTGAATCCCCAAAAAGAACATCAAGGGGAACACCCGCTCTTCCCCGAGGATCGAGGCGACGACCTTGTACGATTCCACGCTTTGCAGCAGGGTCTCTTCCGTCTCTTTCGGGGAATTCAGCGAGTAGTTCAGGATGACCTTTCCCTTGAACCCCGCCTCGGCCAGATAGCGGCATCCATCGTAGAGCCGCTCGAGCTTGAAGCCCATGTGCAGATTGTTCAGTACGTCCTGCGATCCGGAAGTAATGGCGACCTCCAGGTCGCCCACGCCGGATCGAACCATGAGCTTGGCCAGTTCCGGGGTGATCAACGAGGTGCGAATATAACCGGACCACTGGATCTCCAGCTTCTCGGCCAAGATACGTTCAAGAATCTCTGTGCACTGGGGGTAAGCTTCCTTCCCGGTGATGAATTGGGCGTCGGTAAACCAAAATTTCCGCGCACCCCACTGATGGTAATGCTGCGCAATGTCCTTCACGACCATTTCGGCCGGCCGATAGCGCACCCGCTTCCCCTCGATATAGGGATAGAGGCAAAAGGCGCAGTCGTACGGGCAGCCCCGCTTCGATTGCACCCCGATCGATTCGCCGACGTACTCGCGATATTGCGGAAAGATCGAGGTCAAGTACGGCAGATCAACCGTCTGGGTGTCGAGCAGGACGGTGGCGCCCTGCTGGCCCTTCACGATGCGTCTGCCTTCGCGATAGATATAGCGCTCGCCGTCTAAGGAGTCGCCGTTGACGACCTTCAAGATCGCGTCCTCGCCTTCGCCCAAGATGCCGACGACGCCTTCCGGGAGTTTTTCGATCAGCTGATCGGCAAAGGCGGTGAAGGCCCCGCCCCCGATCATGATCTTTGCTCTCGGAAATTCCTTGCTGATCATCCAGGGATACGACAGGTTGGCGCGGATGTGGCTGTAGTAGCGGTAGAGTTGGCGCAGCCCTTCGAACGAGGCCGTAATGCGCTTGAACGGGTTGCTGGCAAAGTAGAAGTTGAAGGCATGTTCCAGAGAGGAGTCGCCTTCGTGTGGCGAGAAAATTTGAATGTCGCGCCATGAGAAACAGACCAGATCGGGCTTGAAAGCCGTGGCCGCGTCCCGCACGGCTTGCAGGCGTTCCTCGGCTGGAAAGGGTGAGAGATCGAGAATCTGCTGCCGGACGTCCGGGCGCCGGCGATGAATAAAGTCCGCCAGGTAGGTCACCCCGATGGGGTAGACCTGTTTGCAGGGCAAGAAGACGTAGAGAATGGAGTTCACAGTCATCGAATGTTCAATGCTCAATTTGCAATGATCAATGGGGACCGCTTGGAATATTGTTGCGTGCCAAATCGAACATTGTTACTTGATTGCGGAATGGATCGCGACGATTCCGCCGGACAGATTGCGGTAGGTCACGTCGCGAAATCCCGCATCGCGCAGGCGCTGGCAGAGGGTTTCCTGATCCGGAAACGTGCGGATCGACGCCGGCAAATATTCGTACACGCCGGTCTGGTCCTTGGCGACCAGCGTACCGACCTTCGGGAGCAGCGTGAACGAATACCAATCGTATAGGCCGCGAAGCCAGCCGTAGACCGGCCGTGAAAATTCGAGGCAGACGAACCGGCCTCCGGGCTTGAGCACGCGATGGATTTCGCTGAATGCCGCCCCGAGATTGCCCACGTTGCGCATGCAAAATCCTGTCGTCACGGCGTCGAACCGCTCGTTGGGGAAACTCAAATGCTCCGCGTTCACCTCCATACAGGTGATGCGGTCATCGAGGCCGCGTGACTGCACCTTTCGAAGCCCTTCGACGAGCATCGCGTGGTTGAGGTCGGCGGCGATAACACGGCCGTGCGGTTGTAGGCGAGGCTCTACCAGCAGCGCCAAATCGGCGGTGCCCGCGCCGATATCGAGCGCGGTCCCTCCGGATTGGCCGGGGACGAGCTCGGCCGTCAATCGTTTCCAACGATGGTGGAGCCCAAAACTCAGCAGGGTGTTGTTGAGGTCGTACCAACGGGCGATGGCCGTGAACATCCGTTGCACGGCTTGCTCGCGCGCCTGGCCAGACCAGCGCGACACGGCCTGCGGGGGTGGGGCGTCGGCCGCGCGATCGGCGGGAGGATCCTGGACCTGCACCATGGCGAGACCCTAGCACCGGCTTCGCGAGGCGGTCAAGCGAGCCCCTTCGCCTCAGCGGTCAGCGGCTCTCACGTGGCATCAGGCCCACATGGTATACTTCGCTCCCCCATGGGCCACAGCATCGTCATTAAAGGGGCGCGCGAGCACAACCTTAAGAATCTCGACGTCGAGATTCCGCGGGACAAACTCGTGGTCATCACCGGTCTGAGCGGGTCCGGCAAGTCCTCGCTGGCGTTCGATACGATTTACGCCGAGGGACAGCGGCGGTACGTCGAATCGTTGAGCGCGTACGCGCGGCAGTTCCTCGAACAGATGGGCAAACCCGACGTCGATTCCATCGAAGGGTTGTCGCCGGCCATTTCCATCGAACAGAAAAGCACCAGCCACAATCCGCGTTCGACGGTCGGGACGGTCACGGAAATCTACGATTACCTGCGGTTGTTGTTCGCGCGCGTGGGCCATCCGTTCTGCCACAACTGCGGCGCCGAGATCACGGCGCAGACGGTTCAGCAAATGGTCGATGCCATCCAGGCTCTGCCGGAAGGGACCAAGGCACAGATCCTGGCGCCGATCGTGCGAGGTCGTAAGGGCGAGTATCGCAAGGAGTTGCTCGACATGCGGCGCGCCGGCTATGTGAGGGCGCGAGTCGACGGGCAGCTTGTCGACCTGGGCGACGACATTACGCTGGATAAACAGAAGAAGCACACGATCGAGGTGATCATCGATCGTCTCGTGATCAAGCGGGAACAGGCCCTGTCGAGGCGCCTGGCCGATTCGGTCGAAACCGCGCTCAAACTGGCCGGTGGGTTGGTGGGCGTGCTGACGAACGACGACGACGCGAAGATTTACAGCGATAAGCTCGCCTGTATCCAGTGCGGCATCAGTTATCCCGAAATCACCCCCCGCGTCTTCTCCTTTAATAGTCCCCACGGCGCGTGCCCGGCCTGTGACGGCATCGGGGCCATCATGCCCACTCGACTGGGCTCGGGACAGACACCCGGCTGTCCGGAAGATCAGGACTTCACGCAGATGGAGGTGTGCCCGACCTGCCAAGGCGCTAGACTCAGGCCGGAAAGCCTGTCGGTGAAGCTGAATCGAAAGTCCATTGCGGAAGTAACGGCCTTATCCGTGCGCGCGGCCGCCGAGTTGTTCAAATCCGTGAAGCTGACGGAACGTGAGCAACTGATCGCCCACCGGATCTTGAAGGAAATTCGCGAGCGACTGGGCTTCCTCGTGAATGTGGGGTTGGACTATCTCACACTCGACCGCTCGGCAGTGACGCTGTCCGGCGGAGAGGGTCAGCGCATCCGGCTTGCGACGCAAATCGGCTCCGGCCTTGTCGGGGTGCTCTACATTCTCGACGAGCCGTCGATCGGACTGCATCAACGAGACAATCGGCGATTGCTGCAAACGTTGCTGCGTCTGCGCGATCTGGGCAATACGGTCGTGGTCGTGGAACACGATGCTGAAACGATGCTGGCCGCAGATCACATACTGGATCTCGGGCCTGGGGCCGGGGCGCACGGGGGCCGGCTGATTGCGCAGGGCACTCCGACGCAGATCATGGCCCATCCCGAATCGTTGACCGGGCACTATCTGAAAGGGGCGACGGCGGTCAGCCTGCCGGCGAGGATCAGGACGCCGAGAGGATTTCTCTCCGTCGTCCAGGCTTGCAAGCACAACCTCAAGGACGTCACGGCGCGCGTGCCGCTCGGCCTTCTCACCTGCGTGACCGGAGTGTCGGGATCGGGCAAGAGCACGCTGGTGCTCGAGGTCCTCTTTCACTCGCTGACGCAGTTGCTCGGGCAACAACCCGCGGTTACAGAAGAGGCGAGGCCGTCGCGGCAGGCCGCACGTACGTCGCGTCACGCGGATGAGAAGAAAAAACCTGGGCGGAAGTCGGTGGTGCTGGATGGATGCCGCGAACTCAAGGGCGTCGAGGCGCTCGACAAAGTGATCGATATCGATCAGTCGCCGATCGGGCGCACGCCTCGCAGCAATCCAGCTACCTACACGGGCCTGTTTACCTTCATTCGCGACCTGTTTGCGCAACTGCCTGAATCGCGTGTGCGCGGCTACAAACCAGGTCGCTACAGTTTCAATGTGAAGGGCGGGCGCTGCGAGGCCTGCGAAGGTGACGGGCTCATCAAAATCGAGATGCATTTCCTACCCGACGTGTACGTGACTTGTGAGGTATGCAAAGGGCAGCGCTACAACCGGGAAACGCTGGATGTGCTCTATAAAGGAAAAAGCATTGCCGACGTCTTGAACATGACGGTGGACGAGGCGTTGGAGTTTTTCGACGCGGTGCCGTTTATCAAGGTCAAACTGCAAACCCTCCACGACGTGGGCCTCCATTATATACGGCTAGGTCAATCGGCCACGACCCTGTCGGGCGGCGAGGCGCAGCGCGTGAAGCTGTCGCGGGAGTTGTCCAAACGGGCGACCGGGCGGACCCTGTACATCCTTGACGAACCCACCACCGGGTTGCACTTTGCCGACGTACAACGGCTGCTCGACGTGCTCAATCGTCTGGTGGCATCAGGCAACACGGTGCTCGTCATCGAGCACAACCTCGACGTCATCAAGAACGCCGACTGGATTATCGATCTCGGCCCGGAGGGGGGCGATCGGGGCGGGGAGATTGTGGCGGAAGGGACGCCGGGGGAGGTGGCGAGAGTGAAGCGGTCGTATACGGGACAAGTGTTGAATGAAGCGGGGGTGGGCTGAAGCGGCTCGGCCTGCCTTCCGTGCTCGCAGAACCCGCACGTGTACAGGTGAGAAGGACGCCCATGCCGGTCCCGTGCTCCCGGAGGCCGCGCGCAAGAACCATCAAAGTTTCGACAGTATGGGCGGCGCTCCCTCAACGGCCGCACTTGGCCCGGCATGCGTATCCTTCCATGAGAAGGAGGCACAAGCAAGTTCGGAGGGATCCTACTATGGACGCGTGATCGAAGGCAGGCCGAGCCGCCCCCCGATCAAGGAGCGCGAGAGGGAATGGAGGAGAATTCCTGGTGGAGGTGGGCTAGTTGAGGGTGACGACAGAATGGACGCGTTCGGCTTTGGCCTGATGCGATTGTGTCAGGCGGCTGCTGGGTGTGCTTCAGTTGGCCCGTCGCCTCCCCGGATAGGTCGGAACGGCGCCGGGCACCGCGTTTTGCTCTCCGTTGGCAAGTGTCGCCAGGCCAATAGCCTCAGCGTCCATCCCGTCCACCCTCGCAGAGATTGAGGAGAGAGTAAGTAGGGTGGCTGAGGGCGCCGAGAGCCCTCAGCCGGTGATATGGTGATATGAGTCTTGGGTGTCAGTCGTTCCTGCCGCAAATTCCTTGTTTGCTTTCCTGCTGCCTCATTCCAAGAGACAATTGAATGCATGCATTTCTGCAAGGAGGAGTGTGTTCGATGCAGACCATTCTGCTGCTGACGATTTCCAATGTGTTCATGACCGTCGCCTGGTATGGGCATCTGAAATTCAAGGAGTATCCGTTGATGACGGTCATTCTGGCGAGTTGGGGGATCGCGTTCGTCGAGTATTGTTTTCAAGTGCCGGCCAATCGCCTGGGCCATGCGCAGTTCAGCGCCGCACAGCTCAAGACGATCCAGGAGGTCATCACCTTGGTGGTCTTCAGCGTCTTTTCAGTCGTCTATCTGAAAGAAGCGTTGAAATGGAACTACCTGGTGGGGTTCGCGTTGATCGTTGTCGCCGTCTTCGTCATCTTCAAGGAGTGGTGAGGAGGGTTAGGACTTCTTCTCTTTCAAGCTGTGATAGATTTCTCGCAGGTCGAGTGTCAGTCGGGCGCCGAAGGTCGGGCCGTAGTCCTTCTGGTTGATCAAGTCGTTCCAGGTCTCGAACGTCACGTAGGGCATGCGGATGGCGATCG
>CAYUYE010000059.1:0-6373 GCA_964449255.1 uncultured Nitrospira sp.
TGGGCAAGCATGATACTCTGCGGCGGACTCTTGGCAACCGGCTGCGCCAGCACAAGTCACAACATGGACATGGGACAGCCCGAACAGAATGTTCGGACGAGCGTGTACTCAACGCTCGACAGCACGGCGTTGGTCTACACGGCCCCGCAAGCAGGATCGCCGGCTGATGACAATCCCTGGCGTTGGGCCGGGTTCCTGATGAACCCCCTGGGTCTCGGTCTCGACTACGCGATCAACCGTCCGATCTATACCCTCGGCTCGCATTTCCAGAGAGGCATGGGGTACACGGCGGAAGACGCGATGCTCGACTCGTATCGCCAAAAGTAACGACCACTCGTTCTGCCGCTTCACATTCGTCCCGGCTACACGGCATAATCCTCTGGTCAGGGTCACCGACCCGACCAGAGGAGCCCGTGAGTCCTAGACCAGCCCCAGCCATCGCGTTCCACCGCCACACACGAATACTGGTTGCACAGGCCGGCTGGCCAGCCACCCTGCTCTGCATCGCGAGTTTCTTCGCAGGCTGCGGCGACGGCCCGCCTGTCCGGCCGCCATTACCACCGTCCGCTTCCGATCTCACGTTGCTCAAGGCCGGCCGGCTCTGCGACCAGGAACAGCCCTTTCTTGGCAAGCTGCCTAAAGACCAGGCCCAAACCCACGCCTGGGGCAATGCGCATGAGGTGCGGATCCCCGCCGAGCGGAGCGAGTCGCACAGCGAGGAATCGTGGTTCTTCGACAAGGAAGGGGTCCTGGTCGGAGCCCTCTTCGTCTATCCGGCCGGGTTGTCGTTGGATCAGTACCCCGTGCTGCGACAGACCATCACGGAGCTCCGGCCCGTGCTGGATTTCTATCTCCATGTACCGAAGCTCCCCACCAAAGCCCGGATGGAAACGACGTACATGTTTCAGACGGGCGACGAAAAGACGACCACGCAGTACTTAGTGACCGGCACGAACGAGCACCCGGTGCTGCTGACCGCCTCGTTCGCGATCGATCCGTACGTGCCATTGCTGTCACCGTACCGGAAGGAGTTCCTCGACCGACTGCGGGGGCCGGACCCGGGGAAGGCCGCTCAGGGCGCCGTCGATCAGGACCCCTTCCCAGCGCTCCAGAATTTTGCTCGAGGGGAGGCAGCCCTCCTGGCCTATTGCAGGCCCAAGAATCCCGATGTGGCGATCGACGCATACCAGGCCACCATCGCCGCCGGGATCTCGAACAAGGTCCGCTTAGCCGAAACGCATCACAAACTCGGCCTTGCCTGGCAGGCCAAAGGGAACTTGGAGAAGGCCATCGCCAACATGGAACAGTCGCTCGCTGTGCGCCCCAACATTCCCGAGGTCATTAATAATCTCGGCACGGCCCACCTGCAGGAGGGGGACCGCGCCCAGGCCATTGCACATTTCGAGCGGGCGATTTCGATTAAGCCCAACTACCCGCTGGCCCGGTACAATCTCGCGGAGGCCGTCGAACTCACAAACCGCAAGCTCGCGATTTCCGAATACGAAACCTACCTGGCCCTCGCCGAGGGCAACCCGGACGAGACGGATCGCGCCGCCCGGGTCAAACGACTCCTCAAGGACCTTCGTCGGTAATCTTTCAGCCCCCTCCATCACCACTCGTTCCGTCCCACTAAAGAGCCCCATTTTTTCAAATAGTTATCCTAAGCGATCCCCATAGCCACCCGTTGCTTGACGCCTAGTGACTTTCAGCTAGGCTTCCTTAGGGGTATTCGCGTGGAACGCCCCTCGAACTACAGGGAAGGATCACCATGGTGAAGCAGACGAAATCGATCGCCGCCGCTGTCGCACTTACCGCACTGCTCGGACTCCCCGCGCTCTCCCACGCCGGAGATCGGAATTGGAGTTTCTCAGTATCAGGATTCGGGGGACGGTCGTTTCCAGAAAGCTCCGACATTAGTATTAACTGCGGCACGACCTGTGCCGATCCAGATCCGGCGTGGTGGGGAAAAGCTCACGGGTTTGGTCGCACAGCGGCTCCATCGTGGGGGGCAAAAGCGACCGCCTGGTATCTCCGGAGGAACTACGACTGGCAACCCCAAGTAGGGCTCGAACTGGATTGGACTCGTTTCATCACGTCAATCCACCCGCAGACTCAAGGGGCAACGGGAACGTGGACCGGGCCGTCCTCGCAGTTGGGCTATCTCACACTCCTTGCTCAGAAAGACTTCAGCGTCAATATCGTCGCCATCAATCTCTTGTTTCGGTATCCCATTGGGGTCTCTGAGTCACTGCCGGAAGGTCGGTGGTATCCCTATCTGGGCATTGGTGGTGGTGTGCAGCGCACGAGTCAAACCTGGGCATCCGTTGTGAATGATGTGTCCTATTCTCCTGAATGGCAGGCCCTAGCAGGGGCAAAATTCTTCATCTTCAGAAACTTTGCAATTTTTGGCGAGTGGAAACGGACGTCCGGCACATTTAGAAGCGGCTTTGGTTTTCCTGAATACAGAGAGTCCACCCCCATCGTGTCCAACCATCTGGTGGGAGGTGTGGCCCTTCACTTCTAAGCAAACCTCTCGTCTGCTCGCTCATAACGAGAATGGTTCCCAGCAAGAACGGTCGCCCTTACCGGCGGCCGTTTTCTTTTTCTTCCTGTTGAGTCTTGCAGGCGATGCAGAGGGTTGTGACAGGGCGGGCCTTCAATCGCGGGAGCGGAATCTCTTCGCCGCAGCTTTCGCAGATCCCATAGGTGCGGGTCGTCATGCGATTGAGCGCTTCGTCGATTTTCTTGATCAGATTACGTTCGCGCTCACGGATCCGCAAGGCGAAATGCTGATCGGCTTCGGCTGTTGCTTGATCGCTGACGTCGGGAAAAGAAGGGGTCTTGGATTCCTGGATGAATCCGACACCGGCCTCCTCCAGCAGTTCCTGGCGCTGGCGCTCGAGGTCGCGTCGAATCTCTTGGAACTGCAGTTCGCGGTCGGTGGGCGTGGCAGAGGCCACCATGACCGCTGCGCGTCCCTGACCCGCGGCTTTCTCAGACTGCGGTGTCGACCGTCGTCCGTTCATGCCCCGCACTCCACGTGAGAGGAGTCGCCGAAGAACGCCGCACTATAGCAATCGCCCCCTGGGAGATCAATTCCGTAGCAACCCTGAGGCTCGGACGTCTGCTCACAACTCCCGGCGGCCTTCCAGCGACTTGATGAGGGTCACTTCGTCGGCATATTCGATATCCATACCGACGGGGATCCCATAGGCGATGCGGGACACGCGGGTTCCGTACGGTTTGAGTTGCTTGGTGAGATACAGCGCCGTCGCCTCGCCCTCGATCGTCGGGTTGGTGGCGATGATCACTTCCTGGATCCCCCCGACCTTGACGCGATCCACCAATTCGTGGGCTTTAATGTCGTCGGGGCCCACGCCATCAATCGGCGACAAGGCCCCCATGAGGACATGGTAGAGCCCACGGTAACTGTGAGTCCGCTCGATCGCGTAGAGCGTGCTGGGCTCCTCCACCACGAGGATTCTCGTTCGATCGCGTTTGGGGTCGCGACACAAGTCGCATCGATCACCCTCGGCGATATTTCGGCAATCGCAGCAGAAACTGAGGCCGTCCTTCACCGCGCGAATGGCATCCGCCAATCGAAGCGCATCCTCACGTTCTACTTTCAAGAGATGGAAGGCCAAGCGCTGCGCCGTCTTCTGGCCGATACCCGGCAGGCGAACCAGCTCCCGAATGAGACTGCCCAGCAGACCCTGTTGATCACTCGTCCGGACGGTGAGCATGGCGTCGTTACATCAATCCCGGGATGTTCAACCCACCGGTCAGCGATTTCAGTTCATCCGACATCAACTCGCGCGCCTTGCGCAGCGCCTCGTTGGTGGCGGCCAGCATCAAGTCCTGCAGCATGTCCACGTCGCCCGACTTGACGATGTCCGGGTCGATTTTGACCGAGACGATCTGCATGCCGCCGGTCACCGTGACCGTGACGATCCCCCCGCCGGCAGAGCCGCTGACCTGCTTGGTTGCCGCTTCCTCTTGGATTTTGGCCATCCGCTCTTGCATGGCCTGCGCCTGTTTCATCAACCCCGCCATGTTGGCAAAGGGATTCTTGCTCATGGGTTACGCGCCTCTCTTTCAGGAACTAGTCGACGGACGTCCACCACGTCTCCTCCGAAGAGTTCCAGCGTATGTTTAATGAAGGGGTGTGACCGGGTCTGCTCGAACAAGACCAGCTTGGCGTCCTGTTCACGTGCGGCTCGGACTTGCGCCATAGACGGGACGACGGGAACGCCCTCGGTCAGCTCCACGATTCGGAGTCGTACCGGACGACCGGCCACTTCCTCGCAGACTTCTCGCACGGCCTGAAGATTGTCGGCTTTTTCCATCCGGGCGCGGGCCACGCTCGCGGTCGTCGCATACCCCAAGGTAATCTCCTGGCCATCGATACCGACGCAATGTCCCATTTCCAAGAAGGGCGCAATACTGGGATGCATCTCCGTCACCCGCTTCACGCACTGGTCCCAGTCAAGCCGCAGTGGCTCACCCGCGGGCGCCGGTGGCATAGCTGCAATGGGGGCACGAGACGAGGTGTCCCTTGCGGGGCTTGCTGGCAAGGGCGGGGCCGTGGAGGATCTCTCCACCGGTTTGGGAGGCGGCGCCACAGGTCGAGCGCCGCTCGCCGATTTGGCTGAAGTCGTGTCCCGCGACGGCGCGGTGGTCGGAAGTTTGGCCACCGGGCGAACCGCCGGCGCCGACGGTGGCATGGGCTGCGTGGCGTCTCGCCGGGCGGACGCGGGCGCGACCGACGCCTTGGGTAGTGGAGCGGAGACGGCCGGGCGCACCTCGTCCGGTCCAAGCCGAGTCGCCTTGATAGCGGCCACTTCCAGTGTAAATCGCGGGTGGAGACTCTGCCGAAGGGCATCTTCGGCTTGGGCAAACAGACGGAATAATTCCTGGAGCTGTTCGGGCGTGAAGGTTTTCGCTTGTGAAACCAGCTGGTCCAAGTCGTCCGTGGACGCTTCGATCAGCCCCCGCAGGTCCTGCGCCGACGGGACGACAGCAGCCACGAGGAGATTCCTGAGGTACTCCACGACCTCGGCACAATAGGCGCGCAAGTCCTGCCCATGATCCAGCAGGGTCGCAATGACTTGGACGGCTTGCCGGCTGTCCCGAGCGGCGATGGCGTCGATCAATGCATGCACGTGTTCCTGAGGAACAGCGCCCAGCAACGATTCAAGGTCCTCGTGGGAGATCGACGTCCCACACAACGCCACCGCCTGGTCGAAGAGGCTCAGCCCGTCGCGCATGCTCCCTTCGCTGGCCCGAGCCAGCAACGCCAGACTGCGGGGCTCCACCTGGATGGCATCCTGCGCCGCCACCGTTTCGAGACGCGCAATGATCTCGCCGCGGGACAACCGTCGAAAATTGTAATGCTGGCACCGCGACAGAATGGTCGCCGGGATCTTGTGCAATTCCGTCGTGGCAAAGATAAACACGACGTGGGACGGCGGCTCCTCCAGGATCTTCAAGAGCGCGTTGAAGGCCGAGTTGGAGAGCATGTGCACTTCGTCGATGATGTAGACGCGATAGGCGCCTCGAAATGGCGTGAACTTGGCATTTTCACGAATCTCGCGGACGTCATCGACGCTGGTATTCGAGGCGCCATCGATTTCGACGACATCGACCGAGGAGCCTTGGGTGATCTCGGTGCAATTCAGGCACGTCCCGCAGGGTTGTCCCGTCTGACCTTGTTCGCAATTGAGTGCCTTGGCCAGAATGCGCGCCACCGTCGTCTTGCCGACGCCCCGAGTGCCGGAAAACAGAAACGCATGCGCGATCCGCTTGGACGAGACGGCGTTCATCAGCGCCTGCACAACGTGCGGCTGCCCGATCACGTCATCGAACGTGCCGGGCCGGTACTTCCGCGCTGAAACTTGGTAGTCCATATGTCTTCTGCCCGCTATCCCGACCGGAGGCTCACAACGGTTCTCCAACGAGGCCGCAGGAAGCGAGACGCGCGAGGCGTACTCTGCATCGGTACGTCGAGCGAGGAGAGCGAAGGAAACCAACGTCGGAAGACGTTCTCAACATCCGCTAAAAAGTGGGGCCAGGTGATCCTGCGGCACACAGACTTGCCCGCTTACCGTTGCTTCCTTCCGGATCTGGCGGGGTTCACAGGATTCCGTTGCACAGGGCCCAGCCCCGTTACGTGGCGCGAGAGCATCTCTTTTCAAAACAATTCAGAATCGTCGCAACAGCGACACCTCTTCATGGGCGGAGAGGATCATGGCCAAGGGGTACTACTGGCGCGGCATGGCCTCATTCTCGACAGTCGGAATGTTTCTATCGCACCAAATTTGGCGGAGAGGGTGGGATTCGAACCCACGGTCGAGTTGCCCCGACGCATGCTTTC
>CAYUYE010000060.1:0-6297 GCA_964449255.1 uncultured Nitrospira sp.
TTATAGGTGGCGAACCGGCGAGCGAACCCGATGGTCAAGGCCTCAGGGTCGAGCATGGTGCCCCGCGACAGCACCTGCGACGCCAAGAGTGTGCCTTGGGCCCAGCCGCCGCGCGCGCGTTCACGGATAAAGGACATCAGGCGTCGCTTGAGGGCCTGACGCACGGACCAAAGCTCATGGTCAGGGACATCCATGAGCCGTTGCCAGATCGCGGAATCATCGATGCGGCTCAACCAATCGGGGCCCAGGTACTTGCTGTAGAGGTGATGCAGATCCGCGGCGATCCACGTGGGGGCATGGATGCCGTTCGTAATGCTGCGAATCGGGACGAGGTCTTCGGCCAAGCCGGGCCACATACATTGCCACATCCGGCGGGTGATGCGGCCATGCTCGCGACTGACCCCGTTGACATGCGCGGACATTCGCATGGCGAGCGCGGTCATATTGAAGCCTGCCTCGGGGTGTTGCGGGTGTTCGCCGAGACGGAAGAACGCGGATCGGGTGAGCCCGAGTTGGTCCCAGTAGCCGTTGAAATACCGTTCCATCAAATCGAGGGGGAAGACGTCGTGGCCGGCTGGAACAGGCGTGTGGGTGGTGAAGACCGTACTGGTGCGGACGGCCTCCGTCGCATCGCCGGTCGATAGGCCGGATTGCCGAAACTCACGCAGACGTTCTAGCGTCAGGAAGGCGGAGTGGCCTTCGTTGGCGTGCCACACTTGGGGTTTGATGCCGAGTGTGCGCAGCGCGCGGACACCCCCGATGCCCAGCAAGATTTCCTGGCACAGGCGCATTTCCTGCCCGCCCCCATAGAGGCGTGCCGACAAGCCACGGTCCTCCGGGGCGTTCTCCGGCACATCGGTGTCGAGTAGGTAGAGGGAGATTCTCCCCACGAGCACCTGCCAGATGGTCGCCGAGACATGGCGCCCGCCCATCTCGACGCTGATCTGCATCGGGCGGCCTTCGGGAGTGAGGACGCGATGGATCGGGGAATCGTCCCGGTTGAACGAGGCATAGTCCGCCTCCTGCCAGCCGTCAGGCGTCAGGCGTTGCCGAAAATATCCTTGCGGGTACATGAAGCCGATGCCGACCAACGGAATCCCCAGGTCGCTCGCTTCCTTGCAATGGTCGCCTGCCAGAATGCCAAGCCCGCCGCTGTAAATAGGAATGGAGATGTGGAACCCGAATTCCGCCGAGAAATAGGCGACCCGAAAATCCTTCTGGGCGGGGTGCTGGCGAAGAAACCAGGTGTTCTGATTGGCCAGGTAGTCGTCGAACGCCTTCATGACGGCTGAATACTGCCGGGCGAATGCAGGATCGTTGGCAATCGCCGCCAACCGCTCCGGATTGACCCGGGTGAGCATTTGGACGGGATTGTGATGTGTGTGGGACCACAGCACGGGATCGACGGACTCGAAGAGCCGGCGGGCGTCTAACCGCCAGCTCCACCAGAGATTCTGGGATAGGTCATGCAATCGCGCAATGGTCGACGGCAGTGCAGGTGGCGGCATGGGGCGTTTCGTTTCCCTGGGTTGTGTGGCGTACTGGTCGGGGACGTATCGTCCCTTGCCGATGTCCGATGAGCGTCGTGGTGGCTATGCGTTCCCGGCTTGATGCCAGCTCGCCCATTGCTCCGAGAAAGCGACCCGGGCGTAGCGTTCACCGACGATTTTGGTCAGTCGGTTCATCAAGCGCGTGAGTTCTTGCGATTCGTGGTGCGTGAGGTCCCGCCGGAAGCGTGGGTGCAGGCCCCACCGTGTTTCGACTTCCTCCCCGGTGATCGAGGCCATGACGCTTACCAGTTTGATTTCCGTCCCGGTTGATCGGGACGCGGAATCGCCCGCACTCGTCCCGGAAGCTGCGTGACTCTCCTGATTGGCAAGCAGGGTACTCAATGTCGCCGGCTCCGGCGCGGTGCTCTGCGTAAACAGGGCTTGCATCGCGGGGATGACGGCGCTGGCACAGAGGACAGCCGACGCCGCGATCTGCCCGTTCTTCGGGTCGCCCATCGTGCCGGCGACGCGCTGGCCAAACTCGTTGAGCATGGCGTCCTTCTGCGGACTCGAATCACTCGCCATGAATTTAAAACGCTCATAGAGCTGGCGGCTCTGTGCCACGGCGGCGCCGATCGTGAGGGTCACTTCCATGGGGTCGGCATTGGCCATGAGCGCCTGGCCCAGCATGCGTTTCATCGAGTCCGTAACGCGGTCCTCGAGACCGTTCATGAACTCGGGTTGGTCGACCAGTGGGACGTGCAGCGCGGACATCCGGTCGGCCAGGTTGAACAGCATTTTCAGGAATTCGAGGTACACCTCCCATTCCTCCGAGCGCTTGAGCTTGAGGGCTCGGTCCGGGGCGCTTTTCTTGACCATGGACACGGACTCGCCGGCGACGGCCAGCATGAGCTCGGCCAGGGCGCGAAGCGTTTGGTCATGGGGAGTGGTGGAGGCCATCGTGTGTTGCTCGCGGCGCATTATAACGAAGTTCACTCGGGTGTCCAAGCAGAGGATTCCGCAGGATGCGCGTCACGGCGCGCGCGCTGCGGCCATCCAATTGCGCCTCACGGCACACTATGTTATACAGCCCACTCGCTTGCAAGTCTGCCGAATCGATCCATCACGTCGCCGGTATTGAACACCATCCGCCGTGGACTCTGACGCCAAGCCTTACCTTCTGCGAAGCAACGCCGATGATCTCAATCGGCGCCGGTTGACGCTCGATTACCACCAGGCGCTCAATCCGCAACAGTTGGCCGCCGTGACCGCCGGCGAGGGGCCGGCGCTGGTGATCGCCGGCGCCGGGAGCGGAAAAACACGCACGCTCATTTACCGGTTGGCCTATCTGATCGATTCGGGTGTCGATCCCGCGACCATCCTCTTGATGACGTTCACGCGCAAGGCGTCCCAGGAGATGGTGGAGCGTGCCACGGGGTTGATCGGTGTCGGCGCGGAGCGAGTCTGGGGTGGGACCTTCCATTCCATCGCGAATTCGTTGTTGCGACGCTATGGGCAGGCCATCGGCATCAGTCCTCAGTTTACGATCTTGGACCGGAGCGATGCCGAAGACCTCTTGAGTCTCGTTCGCGGCCAGTCTGGGGTTGCCGAAAAGGAAAAACGCTTCCCGCGCAAGGGCACGATCGCCGAAATCTTCAGCAAGTGTGAGAACACGCTCCAGCCGCTGGAAGACGTGGTCGTCAACGAGTTCTCCCACCTCGCCGATTTTCTGGAGGACTTGGCCAAGCTCAAGCGCGGCTACGATGCGCAGAAGCGCGAGCGGCAGTTGCTCGATTATGACGATCTGCTGATCAAGTTGCGGCAGTTGCTGGAGGATGCGGACGGGATCGGCAAGACGGTGGCCGAGCAGTTCCGCTACCTCTTGGTCGATGAGTACCAGGATACCAACCGGCTTCAGGCTGATCTGATCCGCCGATTGGCCCGCGGCCATCATAACGTCATGGTCGTCGGGGACGACTCACAGTCCATTTATGCGTTCCGTGGCGCGACCTTCCGAAACATCATGGACTTCCCCAGCCTGTTTCCTGGCGCGCAGATCTACAAGCTCGAGGAAAACTATCGTAGTACGCAACCGGTCCTGAATCTGGCGAACGCGATCATTCAGGAGGCGACTGAGAAGTACTCCAAGCGACTGTTCACCCGCCAATTGGACGGGCCCATGCCGGTGCTGGTGGAAGCCGGCAGCGAAAATTCGCAGTCCCGCTTCGTCGTGCAGAAAATTTTGGAGCTGCGCGAAGAAGGGGTTCCGCTCGGGGAGCTGGCCGTGCTGTTCCGGTCCAGTTTTCACTCGTTCGACTTGGAGTTGGAGCTCTCGCGACGGAACGTGCCGTTTGTGAAACGCGGCGGCATCCGGTTCGTTGAGGCCGCACACGTAAAGGACTTGGTGGCGCATCTCCGGGTCGTGCACAATCCCTTCGATGTCGTGAGTTGGAATCGCGCGCTGTTGCTGTTGGAGGGAATTGGGCCGAAAAAGGCGCAAGAGCTGATCGCAGGGCTGGTGAAATCGCCGCGTCCATGGGATGCCCTGCGTCAGATCAGCGGACGCGCCGGCAAGGGATTGCGGGAATTGGCCGCCGGTTTGGAAGGCATGACGGACAAAATCCAAGAGTCGACCGGTGAGGTTGTGGGCCGAGCCTACGAGTACTACCTGCCGATTCTCAAGGAGCACTACGACGACTATCCCAAACGTATGCGTGATTTGGAGCATCTGCATACGATGGCCAGCCGTTACCAGAGTCTGGACGAGTTTTTGGCCGACCTTGCGCTCGAGCCGCCCGAGGGAGCCAGAGACAGCGGAACGGGAAGCGCCGAGCGCGACGACGAAACGCTCGTCCTCTCCACGATCCATTCGGCTAAGGGACTCGAATGGAAGGGCGTGTTTGTGATTTGGGTGGCGGACGGCAGATTCCCCTCGCTCTATTCCTCCACCAGCGACGAAGAGTTGGAGGAAGAGCGGCGGCTTTTCTATGTGGCCGTCACAAGGGCAAAGCGGCACCTCTATCTCTCCTACCCGTCCAACGTGTACGAGCGGAACAGCGGCTTCGTGTTTTCCCGGCCTTCTCGGTTCTTGGACAATCTTCCGCCGCGCTTGTGGGAAACCTGGCGGGTGCAGGAGGAGCAGCCTTCTGGCTGGGGTGGGCGCTCACAACGTGATTGGTAAGGATAGCGAGATTGCCTGCCCCGTCGTTCGTCCACGTGGCCCCATGAGACGAGGTCGTTGGCCCAGCAGTAGCGCCGCGGCGTGTCTGGTCTGGAGTCTGTGGTGTGTGGTGCCGTGTGGTCCTGTCGTGGCTGCCGACGTTCCGGCGCAGGCCACGCCCTGGCAGCAGCTTATCCAGGAGGCCCGCGCGATGGGGCTTCCAACGAATTTTCTCAATGACATGCCAGGGGACTTTGTCACCATTCAGTTCGAAGATTTGCACACCTACGCGGCCGAATATCATCCGGAGGATCATCGGATGGTGCTGAATCGGACGCTGTCGTTTAATGTGGCGGGGTCGGTGTTGCGGCCGCTGCGCACCCTGCATCATCGGGATATCGGCACGCTCTTTCATGAATTGTTTCACGCCTACATGGACTACTTGGTGGCGGATCCCGCGGCGACCGCGCAGCCGGATCGCCGACACCAGTTGCTGGGTTTTGCGCGCAACCGGCAAGTCTGTCGCTATGCTGACGTGGAGATCACCCCGGTCGTCCAACGGAAAGGCGCGACCGAGCGGCGAGCGTTGAGCGAGGTCGAATCGTGGGAAGCGCTGAATGAAACCTGGGCCGTCTTCGTCGGGTGGGCGGTGTGGACCAAATTGGAGTCGGAGGCTGCGGTGAAAGGGCCGGGGCATGTGAGGGAACGGGATTGGTTTGCGCGACTTGGCAAGGCCAATGAGCGCGGGGAGTTGCGGGGGTACTACGAACCTGAGGCGAAGGACGAGCGGGCGTTGACCAAGAAGCGCTATCTGGCTCATCATTTTCGAATTGCCCCTGAGGAAGGGCGAGCTCTATTAGAACTGATCATGGAAGTGTCGTCAGGGCGGGCAAAACAGGCGGCGGAAGTGCTTGAAAAAAATACAGAGGCACTTGAGCGCGGCCGGGATTGCGCAAGCTATCCTATTGATTCTAGGTCACTCGAAAAGAAATAACCCATGACAGTATTTGGGTTGCCTAGGGTGAAGAGCGGTTCACCAGCCTCTTGACTTCGACATATTTCATCAATACAATCGGGCGTTTCCAAAACTACCCCTTTCCTGCACAGCGCAACCAAACTGCGGTCTTTCGCAACTGCAAGCGGCGCGGAGAGGGGTGTCTTTGTGTTGCTACCGCCTGCTCTCTAGTGGGCACTACTGAGGTAACGGATTCGTGGTCAGGTACCCAAGTGGCCAACGGGGGCAGACTGTAAATCTGCTGTCTACGGGCTTCCAAGGTTCGAATCCTTGCCTGACCACCACCTCGAGCGTGCTAAGCCGGGGCGCTAGAAAAATGTGTGGTTGCCTAGCTGATATAGCGTGAGTCCGAATCTGTTGATGGAAAATGGGCAAGTCGATTTATCTGGGAGTAAACGATCAAGGCGGGCGTAGCTCAGTGGTAGAGTCCCAGCCTTCCAAGCTGGCTGTCGTGGGTTCAAATCCCATCGCCCGCTCCATGAAAACGTGAAGTGTGACGCGTGATTCGTGAAGCGCAGGGCTCGGAAAATCGCGTTACCGAGTCGATTCACGGCTCACGTGTACCGAGTAACGAACGGAGGGCCCACGTAGCTCAGTTGGTAGAGCACGTCCTTGGTAAGGACGAGGTCACG
>CAYUYE010000061.1:0-5951 GCA_964449255.1 uncultured Nitrospira sp.
CGTTGGGTTTCATGTCGCCGGTGATGCGAATGGGCGCACGATTGTCCGCTTTGGCCGATAGGTCCACCAGCATCTTGGTACTCTCGGGGAGCGCAATGTTTTTGATGCGGCCGGTCAGCTGATAAATGCCGGTTTTCACTTCCGGCGAGAGGGTTCGATCGGAATAGGTCATGGCGGCGTTCTCGAGGACGACGGCCGCGACCGTGAGTTTGAGGGGTTCCGCCGATTGAGGCTCGACCGGTGGCGTATTCTTCACAGGTGTCGGACCGGGGACGGCGGGTTGCTCGCGGACCAAGGTGGCCAGATTCATTTGTCCCGAAGGCGCGACGATCGCGTGGCCCTTGAAGTTTTTGAGGTGCACCTGTTCAATCTGGACCGACGTCGGGGCGGTCGTGATCTGGGCGCCGGTGACACTGAAGGCATCCCACTTCACAAACTGCTCGGCAGAGCGGCTGTCGCTCGCCGCGACGTTGCTGACCGAGAGGTTCCCCGCGACCTTGATTTGAGAGTTCCGCTCGGAAGGGCTGCCATAGGCAATATGCGCCTGGCTGTCCACCTGTCCATTTGCCAGTTGCACGAAGGTCCGTTCGGAGATGTACGGTTGTAGCGACCGGAGATCGAACGCGGTGATCGTCGATCGGAGATCT
Source organism: uncultured Nitrospira sp. (assembly GCA_964449255.1). Lineage (GTDB taxonomy): Bacteria > Nitrospirota > Nitrospiria > Nitrospirales > Nitrospiraceae > BQWY01. The sequence goes on from CAYUYE010000061.1 coordinate 648, forward strand.
GCTGACACAGGAGAGTGGGTCATCGTACCGGCGACGGCCAACGTCCCGGTTCCGTTCCATCGCAGCGAGGCCTCCGCCTTCAGCGGGTGGTTCTCCGGCCAGTGGACGTCCTTAATGTCGATATTGAGCTGATCGATTCGCTGGGTACTCGGGGTGGCCAGCATCTGGTCTTCGGCCGTGACCGAGAAGTTGGTCAACCGAACGTGTTTCAACTGGGCGTGCCATGGCGCGGCCGTCTCGGTAGGCGGTGCGGCGGACGGTTGGCCGCGTGCCTCGGACGACTCCGGGCCGGTCTGCTTCGCGGCGGTAAGGCTGTCCAGGTTGAGCGAGCCGTCTTTGAGGCGGCTAACCAGAAGGGCGCCGTCGGCGAGCACGAGGTCCCCGACCGAAGCGGTCCTCTTGCCAAGATCGGCAGCGATCTCCGTCACGGCGACCTTCGGCAGTGAGAACAGGGGCTCGTTCGAATCAGAGGCCGTGACGACCAGCTTGGTGAGATCGAATCCGCCGTTCATGATCTGGAGTGCAAGCGGTCCGCCCACCGTGTCCAGACGGTAGTCGAGTTTGAGGCCCGCCTCGCCATCGGTGAGCCGACCGCGAAACGCGTCCGCGTAATAGGGTTCGAACGTCTTGAGCTGCACGCCTGTGAGTTCGACGTGGCCTTCGGACCAGAGCGGGGCGACCGAGAATTTCCCCGACCAGGACAAGGTCGTGTTGGGATCCATTCGGGCGGAGAACTGATGCGGATGGCTCCAGTCGGGATCGGTCTTGAAGTTCGTGACCGTGAGATCGATCGGACCAATCATCGTCTTGTAGGGACGTCTGCGGCTCGAATCCTCGAACTGCGCACGCCCGCCCTCCAACGACAATTTCTCGATACGAATCCGCATCGGTTCTGATGATCCAGTCGGTTCGCTGGGCTGAGCAGGCTCAGCCGGGTGATCGGTCCCGTCTTTGGCCCCGATATCGTCGAAATTGGTCTTGCCCCCGGCCCGCAGTGCGATGGCTGAGAAGGGCTGCTTGAGCCATACCTCCTTGAAGTTCAGGCTCCGTTGGAACAAGGAGGACAGTTGGAGGTTGGCAAAGAATTCTCCAAACGAAGCAAATTCTTCCCCGTTGGGCTCCGTCGCGCGAAATCCGGTCACCCGAAGGGATAGCTCGAAGGGATTGAAGTCGATGCGCTCGACGGAGACCTGGCGGTGCAGAATCGGAGGGAGCTTGGCTTCCAGCTGCGATTTGAGTACGGCGGGGAGCACGAAAAACCCGCCGATGGTGTAGACCACGAGCGCAGCGAGGAGTGCGATACCCCATTTCTTCGTGCGAGGTGACATAACGCCTGGCCTAAAGGACCCCGTAGACTCGTTGATTCTAAACCAGCAGAGTAAACGGCGGCAATCGACTCAGAAGGCTGTGTTGACGAGGCTTTGCACACCCAGGCCCCGCGTGCAAACTCATCTTCATGCGTGTGGACGCTGGATCCAGAACCGATCTCGAAATGGGTCGAGGAGTGACGGCGGCTTCCGCCATCTCCGAGCGGCCAACCGGATGGGGCCCCGTCAGCGATGGGGCACCGATGCATCATGGCGGGGCTGGAGCTGCTCGTCCCCTCGTCAACCACTCGCCGTCGAAATGCCTCAGCGCACGGACGAGTTGACGCCAGCTGGTTTGGGAGCGGGCTAACGCGTCGGTGCAACGGTCGAGAGATAGGCGCGCAGGTTTGCGGCTTCCCGTTGACGGAACACGACCGCAATGCGGAGGTGCTCCAAATTCTGCGCGAGGGCTTTCCCGCCGAGGTCGATTTTGTTGCGGGCCACGAAGCGACGTACGTCTTGTTCCTGCTCCGGCGTCGAGAGGCCGGACAGATGGCCAAACAGCCGCCGCAATCCATTTTCCGGAAACCGTTCTTTGAACGTCTTCCAGTTGGCCTTCATGAAGTCCCACGCCGCCTCGCGACCGTGGAGGCTCGAGAGCAAGCCCGCAATCACCGACGTGCCGTCCTGGGTGCGGATGTCGCCGTTGAGCGTACTGGCCAGGGTGCGCGCCACTAACGATGGAGGACGAAATCCCGCGAGGCTGAACAGGTAGCGCCGTTCCTCCTGGGGCGTTCTCGCTTGCTTGAACCGCGCAAAGAATTCGTCATACCGAGCCTCATCTCCCGTGAAGGCGGCAATGTCGATCAACGCGGGAAGCAGATTTGGATCAACGGCCTGGGTGTTGTTGAGATGGCCCGTGTAGAGCGCGGACGCCTTGGCCTGGACCTCCGGATCGTTCCCCAGTGTGCCTAGGGTGCCGATGAGATCGCCGCGCAATTCCCGCAGCAGATCGTCCTCACCCGGCCGCCCCGACCAGCCGAGATCCGCGAGCACAGGACGCAGCCGTTCCCGCACCAGGGTTTCCAACGCCGCGTGCGCCCCCGTCGACACCAGATTTTCCAAACGAGTGAAGGCCGACAAGAGCACCGACCATACGTGCGGACTGCGATCCTGCTTGAAGTGGAGCGTCATGTCGAGGAAATCGCGCAGGGACATGACGCCGGCTAGGCAGGCTGCCCACGCGTCATTGATCAGATTGAACCGGTCGTTGGTGGACAATCCGTCGGGAAGCCGTCCCAAGAGTCGGCTCAGCAGATCAGGTGTGTAGTGCACGCGGTAGTAGCCATGGCCGCCGCTGTTCAGGAGCGCGAACTCCAGATTTTCGGGGACCTTGATGCGATGCTCGGGTCGGTCAAGCAGCACGGCCTTGAGGATCACGCCGTGCGGCGTATGGAGGGCCAGTTGTACGGGGATTCGCCACGGGCCGCTCGATGGGACGGGGCGCGAGTCGCCGTCCGGCGGTGCGTGTAAGTAGGTGAAGCGCTGCTGGCGAATGAGCAGATGGCTCCCTCGGTGCAGGGACACAGTCAGCAGTGGAAAGCCAGGCCGGTAGACCCACTGGTTCATGATCTCCGGAATGGGTTGGCGTGAGACTTTCCCCAGGGATCGCCAGAGGTCGCTCGTCTCCGCGTTGGCATAGGCATGGGCTCGCAGGTAGTCGCGTACGCCGTCACGGAAGACCGCCGGACCGAGGTATTGCTCCAACATGCGGAGGACAGCGGCGCCCTTCTGGTACGTCAACACATCGAACATGGCCCCGAGGTCCTTCACGGCCTGCACGGGAAATTCGATGGCGCGCGAGGCAAAGAGTCCGTCGGTTGCCAGGGCTCCAGCCCGTGCCAAGGCGAAGCTCTCCCACCGCCGCCAGTCCGGCTTCCACGCATCCACGGCCACGACCTCCAAGAAGGTCGCGAAGGCCTCGTTCAGCCACAAGCCGTTCCACCAGGACATGGTGACCAAATCGCCGAACCACATGTGCGCGTTCTCATGACAGACGACATCGGCCAGGCCTTCCAATTCACCGCGAGTGGCCTTCAGCGGATCGATGAGCAGCGCACGCTCGCGGAAGGTGATGGCGCCGAGATTTTCCATCGCGCCATGGGAGAAATCCGGGATCGCAATGAGATCCAGTTTGTCGCCCGGATAGGGGATGCCGTAGTACTCCTCGAAGAAGCGCAGCGAAAACGTCGCCAACTCCAGGCCATAGGCGGCCAGATGGGATTTCCCTGGGGTCGACCAGACGCGAACGGGAGTCTGTCCCACCAACGACGGCGGAGTGCCTTCGAGCTGTCCGACCACGAACGCGACGAGATACGTCGACATGACGATGGTGTCGGCAAAGCGAATCGTTTTCCGACCCAGCTCGGCGTGTTCCGATAGGACGCGCGTGTTCGCAATGGCGGTGAGGCTCGGATCGATGATCAGGGTGAGGGAGAACACGGCCTTGAAGTCCGGCTCATCCCAACAGGGAAAGGCACGCCGGGCGTCCGCCGCCTCGAACTGGGTTACGGCCAGGGTCTGTGTCGCCCCCTGGGCGTCGGTGAAGGTGCTTCGGTAGAAGCCGTGCAGGTGGTCGTTGAGCCGCCCTTTAAAGCGCAGATGGAGGTTCCATTCACCGGCGGTGACGCTCTGGGGAAAGGTGATGCGGCATTGTTCGGCCTCCGGGACCAGCTGCGGCCGCCCAACTTGGGGGGCGCGATTGGGACGGCCGATCGACACGTGGGCAATCTCCAATTCAGCGGCATTGAGGACCATCTCGCGTGTGGAGCGAGCGACCCGCAGCGTGATCACCACCTCACCTTCGAAGGTGGCGGCGCGCAAGTCGGGTGCGATCGAGAGCACATACCGGATGGGACGCACGTGACGTGGAAGGCGATCCGCGGCGGAGGAGGCGGCCTTTTTCGGCGTGGGGCGTCGGGATGGCATGGGGTTTGTGACCTGGTGATTCCGGGATTGGGTCGGAGGTATCGCGGTCGAGGCTAACGAACTGGACGGCCAGCCAAGCCATCCGAGGCCGACCATCCCGCCGATTTGCGTGAGGAAACGTCCCATCGCGCGCACCGTGTCACGACGCGACAGCGGCGAGCGGGAGGCAGCATCGGGATCTCCGTCGTCACGGCGGCGGCCGCCGCGGGAACATGGCGGCGTCATCAGACCTGTGTGGCTGACTGCACGAGGACCCCACTGGGTGTCCCCACGATTAAGACGGAAGTTCGGCCGACAAACAGACCGGTTTCAACGACCCCGGGAATCTGGTTGAGCCGGGTTTCGAGATCCGCGGGGTCGGTGATTGCCTCAAGATGGAGGTCGACGATGTAGTGCCCGGCCTCGGTACGAAACACCTGCCCATTGCGTTGGCGCAATACCGGTTTACCCCCCATCGCTTCGAGCTGTCGCGTGGTGCTGCCCCACCCGAAGGGGATCACCTCGATCGGCAACGGGAAGGCATTGCCCAAGTGTGACACTTGTTTCGTGTGATCGACCACGACGACGAACTGCTTGGCCGATGCCGCCACGATTTTTTCTTTGAGCAATGCGCCGCCGCCGCCTTTGACCAAGTTGAACCGCGGATCGACTTGATCGGCGCCGTCGATGGCGACATCGATCATCCAGGCATCGTCCGTCTCAATCAAGGCAATGCCCGCCGCTTTGGCCAATGCCGCCGTTTCGTGCGAGGTTGGGACGCCTTTGACCTTGAGGCCGGCGCGGACTCGCTCGCCGAGGCCGGCGATCATGTGTTTGGCGGTGGAGCCGGTGCCCAGGCCTACGATCATGCCGTCGCGCACATAGTCGAGCGCCTTGAGCGCCGCCTGCCGCTTCAGATCGTCGAGATTCTGGGAGGTCATGCGTGTGAGATCCGGGCGAGTTCACCGGCGACGGAGGCGGCGCCGAGGAGCGCGGTCTTTTGGTTCATGATGACGCGGACGGGAATGGA
>CAYUYE010000062.1:0-5771 GCA_964449255.1 uncultured Nitrospira sp.
GTGCTCGAAGCGCTCAGCGAAAAATTTGAGAAGGTCCTGCGGAAACTCCGCGGCCAAGGCGTCTTGACCGAAGCCAATATGGCCGAGGCGCTGAAAGAAGTACGTCTTGCCCTCTTGGAGGCCGACGTAAACTTCAAGATCGTCAAGGATTTCGTTGCGCGAGTCCAGGAGAAGGCGTTGGGCCAAGAGGTGTTGCAGAGCCTAACTCCAGGCCACCAGGTCGTGAAGATCGTCTGGGACGAATTGCGCGAGATGATGGGGCGGGAACATGCCGGCCTCAAGCTCGCGTCGATGCCGCCCACCGTGGTCATGATGGTCGGGCTGCAGGGCGCCGGGAAAACTACGAGCTGCGGTAAACTCGCGCGCTGGTTCAAGGATCAGGGGAAGCGGGTGCTGTTGGTTGCAGCCGACCCACGACGTCCGGCCGCGGGCGATCAGTTAGCTAATCTCGGCACGACGCTCGAGGTGGACGTCTATCGGGCTGATCGGGCCGACGCGTCGCAGCAGGACGTGGTCAGGATTTGCGTCGAGGGTGTCGACCGGGGACGGATGAAGGGCTACGACGTCGTGATCCTCGATACCGGCGGCCGGTTGCACATCGACGATGACCTGATGCAGGAGTTGGTCGCGGTTCGCAACGCGGTCACGCCGCACGAAGTCCTGCTCGTGGCCGATGCCATGACGGGCCAGGATGCCGTGTCGATGGCCGGGCAATTCGATCAGCGCGTGGGGCTGACCGGTGTGATTCTGACGAAGACGGAAGGCGATGCCCGCGGGGGCGCCGTGTTGTCCATCCGGGCCGTCACTGGAAAGCCGATCAAGTTCCTCGGCATCGGCGAGAAGCTGGATGCGCTCGAGCTCTTCCATCCCGACCGCATGGCGTCACGCATCCTGGGGATGGGCGACGTGCTGTCGCTCATCGAAAAAGCGCAGGCGGTCTATTCGGTCGAGCAGGAAGCCATTGCGCGAAAAGCCATGAGCGGGCAGTCGCTCACCTTCGAGGATTTTCGCGACCAAATGAAGCAAGTCACCAAGATGGGCAGTTTGGATTCGCTGTTGGGCATGTTGCCGGGCGGACAGCGGCTCAAAGGAATGATGCAGGGCGATGCCGCCGTGCCGGAGAAGGAAATCTCGCGCCTCGTGGCCATGATCGATTCGATGACGGCGCGGGAGCGGCGCGACCACACGCTCCTCAACGGAAGCCGCAAGAAACGGATCGCCAAGGGCAGCGGCACCACGGTGGCGGACGTCAATCGGCTGATCAAGCAGTTTCTCAGCACACGGAAGTTGGTTAAGGCGGTCAGCGGGCCGGCCGGGCGGCGTAATCTGCTGCAGGCGCTTCGGTCCATGTAATCCACTCAGGAACACTCGTTCCCGACAGTCAACAAAGGAGAGTCACGTGGCAGTTCATCTTCGTCTTTCACGCGCAGGTCGACACAAACTTCCCTTTTACCGCCTGGTGGCGGCGGATTCGCGGTCTCCGCGCGACGGCCGCTATCTCGAAATTCTCGGGACCTACAATCCCCTGAAGAATCCGGCTCTGGCCGAGCTGAAATCCGAACGCGTCCAGCATTGGATCAACGTCGGCGCTCAGCCCTCCGTGACGGTGCGTACGATTCTCAAGCGGGCGGGCCTCATCAAGGCGGCGGCCGCGCCGTCGAAGCCGTCGGCCCCGAAGGCGGCGGCCAAGAAGAAGTAGTCGGCTCGGCGAGGGACGGAGGAAAGGTCAACCGTGTCCATCGAATCTCCGGCACAGCCGCACGGGTCAGGCGTGGATGATGCGGTCATCATCGGCTCGATCGACCGCGCCTTCGGCGTCCACGGCGCGCTGTGTGTGACCTCGCTCAGCGACGTGCCCGGCCGTTTTGCTGTTGGATTGCCGGTGGAACTCGTAGGCCCCCAGGGCAAGCGGTTGGCGACGCAGGTGACGAGCGTCCGCCCGCACGGAACCCGGTTGTTGGTCGGAGTGACGGATCTGACCGCACCGGAAGCGGTGGCGCCCTTTCGCGGCGGGTATGTCTACGCGCGTCGGGGGACTGCGGCGTTGCCGGCCGGACAGTATTTTCAGTGCGATTTGTTGGGGCTCAGCGTGCTGGACGAAACCGGGCGGGCGCTCGGACAGGTAGACCAGGTCCTGGAATCCGGGACGGAGCACGTATTTGTTGTGCAAGACGGCGTACGTGAACTGTTGATCCCCGCGTCCAAGGCGTGGGTGCTCGCCGTGGATGTCGAACGACGTGTGATGACCGTGCGGGTGCCGGAGTTCGCCGGGGAGTCGGATGATACCGTAGCGAAGGTGCGCCATGCGGTGTGACGTCGTGACCCTGTTCCCGGAGATGATCTCATCCGTGTTCGGGCAGAGTATCCTCAAGCGGGCGCAGGACAAGGGTCTGTTCGAGGCCCGCGTCTGGAATCTCCGCGACGAGATCGACGATCGCCACAAGGTCGCCGATGACGCGCCCTACGGCGGCGGGGGCGGCATGGTGATGAAAGCCGAGCCGGTTTTCCGGGCTGTCGACCGGTTGCGCGCCGAGTATGCCGACACCACCCCCGGGACGACGTTGCGTCTGTTGATGCCGTCGCCACAGGGGCGGCCTTTTACGCAGGCGTTTGCGGAGGAACTGAGTCGTGAGCCCCGGCGGTTGGTGTGGCTTTGCGGGCACTACGAAGGCATCGATGAACGGGTGCGTAAGGGCCTGCAGCCGGAAGAGGTGTCGCTGGGCGACTATGTCTTGACGGGCGGGGAGCTGGCGGTGTTGGTCATGGTGGACGCGGCGGTGCGGCTCATCCCGGGGGTCTTGGGCGATCCGGAGTCCGCAGCCAACGATTCGTTTCAAGATGGGTTGCTGGACTATCCGCATTACACGCGGCCGCCGGAGGTCCGTGGACTGCCGGTGCCGGAGGTGCTGCTGTCCGGCCATCATGAGGCGATCCGGCGCTGGCGGCGGGAGCAGGCGCTGCGGAATACGTATCTGAAACGGCCCGATTTGCTGCGGGAGCGTCGGCTCTCCGACGAGGATCGTGCGATATTGGACAAGATTATTCACGAACACACGATGCGAGATTGTGTGCCATGTGGGGAGGAGGGGTAGGGGCATGAATCGATTGGAGCGGTTGCAGCGGTCGTTGGTGAAACCCAACATTCCGAAATTCGAAATTGGCGACACGGTTCGGGTGCACGTGACAGTGAGCGAGGGCGACAAGGATCGCATCCAGGTGTACGAAGGCGTGGTGATCGCCCGGAAAGGCGGATCCAACACGGAAACCTTCTCGGTGCGCAAGGTGTCCTACGGCGTCGGCGTCGAGCGTATTTTTCCGGTGCATTCGCCGATCATCGCCAAAATCGACGTGGTGCGGCAGGGGCGCGTGCGGCGGGCCAAGCTGTATTACCTTCGCGATAAAAAGGGCAAGATGGCCAAGGTGGCCGACCGCGAGGTGAGCGAGGCGAAGGCCACGGCGGGAGCCGAGAAGAGTTAGACGCGGCGCGCGAATCTTCTGCAGGACGGGCGCGCGTCCTCATCCTGGTGCGCCAGAGGACATGCGACGTGGAACCCACCCACGAGTTTGAATCCGAGGCCAGGCGCTGCGGCTTTCGCTGCATCGCAGGGCTGGATGAGGCCGGCCGAGGACCCCTGGCCGGGCCGGTCGTGGCGGCCGCCGTCGTGCTGCCGATGCGGTGTGTCCTCCCCGGCCTGAACGATTCGAAGCTACTGTCGGCGGACGTCCGTGATGCGCTCTTCGAGCGTATTCTCGGGAAGGCGGTTGCGGTCGGGATCGGACAAGCGAGCGAACGGGAGATCGATCAGCTGAATATTCTCCAGGCGACGCGTGTGGCGATGATGCGCGCACTGCAGCAGTTGCGCGTGGAGCCCGACGTGCTGCTGTTGGACGCGATGACGCTGCCCAAGGCAGCCGTTCGGCAGCGGCCGATCATCAAGGGCGATCAACTGTCGGTTTCTGTCGCCGCGGCGTCGATTCTTGCTAAGGTAACGCGTGATCGCCTCATGGCGCAGTATCACGAGGTCTATCCCCAATACAATTTTCTCGCCCATAAGGGGTACGGCACCCCTGAACATCTCCGGTTACTGACCCAATTTGGGCCCAGCCCGATCCACCGAGTCACGTTTTTCCCGGTCCAGGCGTGCGCCCGGGCCGCCCTGTCCTTCGATTCGTCGACCGGGGTCGAGGCGTCGTGTTGACCAAGCGACGGGCCGAGGCCCGTGAGTTTGGTCACGACAGCGAATCGGTCGCCGAGCGGTATTTGCGACGGCAGGGGTACTCCATCGTGGGGCGCAATATCCACTGGCCTGAGGGCGAGTTGGACCTGGTGGCCAGACTCGGCTCGACGCTTGTGTTCGTCGAAGTCAAGGCGCGTCGGTCGATGGCCATGGGCGGGGCGGCCTATGCGGTCAGCGCCGACAAACGCAGCCGCCTGATTCGTCTCGGCGCCAGGTACCTCGCCCAGCATCAGCTCAAAGACCAGGCCTGTCGCTTCGATGTCATCCTCATTCAACAGCACGCGCAAGGGCAGGCGGTGGTGGAACACGTCGAAAACGCCTTTGAGGTCGCGGGAGACGATCTCCGCTGGTAGGTTGAGTCGGCTCGGGGAATCACTGGCCATGGACGGACGATGATCCAACTGTTTCACGTCTCCAAGGCGTACGGGCGGTGCCACGCGCTGGCCGACGTCAGTTTGGAAATCGGGAAGGGTGACTTCGTGCTCTTGATGGGGTCGAGCGGCGCGGGAAAGTCCACGCTGCTGAAACTGCTCTTCGGGGGCGAACATCCCGACGAGGGTCAAATTTTGGTCCAGGGACAAAACATCGCCAAGCTGTCAGGTCGGCAGGTCCCGTTGTTTCGTCGGCGGATGGGCATCGTCTTTCAGGATTTCCGCCTGCTCCCGAAACGCACGGTGTTCGATAACGTGGCGTTGCCGCTGATGGTCGCAGGCGCGTCAGGGCAGGACATCAAGCGCAAGGTGTCCGATGCGTTGCGCGCCGTCGGAGTGGAACACAAGCGGGACCATCTGCCGCCGAGCCTCTCGGCCGGCGAGCAACAGCGCGTGTCGATCGCGCGGGCTATCGTCAACAGCCCCATCATCTTGTTGGCCGACGAACCGACCGGTAATCTGGATCCGCTGCTCACGGCGGACATCGTCGAACTGTTCAAGTCGATCAATGCGCGCGGCACGACGGTAGTGGTGGCGACCCACGACCCGCAGGTCATGCGGCAGGTCAATCGCCGCATCGTAACGCTACGGAACGGGCAGATTCTGACGGATCAGGAGGGCGTGGTCTCGTGATTCGCACCTGGTCCTATCTCTTGCGGGAGATGCTGGCCAACATTCGCCTCAATCGCACGACCAGCCTGGTGGCGATCGTGACGACGGGATTCACGCTGGCCTGCCTGGGAGTGTTTCTGCTCGTCTATCTAAATTTGCGGGGCATGACGGCCTCGCTCGCCAAGGAAATCAAGGTCATCGTCTATCTCGAAGACAATCTGTCGGCCGAACGTGTGGCGGAGCTCAAACAGCAGTTGGAGAAGCAGGAGGCGACGGCCGGTGTCACGTACGTGTCGAAGGAGCAGGCGCTGGTGGAGTTTCGCGCGCAGTTCCCCAATGAATCGCAGCTGCTCGAAGGTTTGGGGGAGAATCCGTTGCCGGCGTCGTTCTCAGTGACCTTGGCGCCGCGCTTCCGCGCGCCGGATTTCGTCAAGCGATGGGCCGATCAATTCAAGTCCTTTTCCGGCGTCGCGGAGGTGGAGTATAGTCA
>CAYUYE010000063.1:0-5711 GCA_964449255.1 uncultured Nitrospira sp.
AAGAGATATCGGTGCCAGCTTTTCATGATGTCTCGTCGCCCCTCCACTCGTCTCAGGATCGATTACTTGCCGACTTGCGCGGCCTCCACCCAGGCGCCTTTCTTCGAATCCCAGCCCTTGCCGGCCAGTCCGAAGTTGCGTTCGAAGGCCATCACTTTCCACACGTCCTCGGCCGAGAGCTTGCTCTTCCACGCCTTCATTTTCGTGTTCGGCACCCCCTCGGAGATGCGCCAGAACCACACCGAGTCCGAATACATCTTCATGCGCTCCCCGTTGCGGAAATCTCGGGCGCCCGCCTTGACCGGCTTGCCGTCTTTCCCGTGACAGCTGGAACAGTTCACGTCCGGATTCTTGGCGCCGATGTAGATCTCCTTGCCCTCTTCGACGATCTTGGGATCGGTCCACCAGCCATCCGGCATATGTTTGTCAGCGTAGTCCGCGGGAGCCGGGGGCGGCGGAACGATGGGGCCTTCACTCTCACCACCGCCGCAGGCCGACAATGCCAACCCGAACCCCGCCACCATCATCATGCGTGCCCATTGCCGAATCGTCATAGCCACGTTGCTGCTCCTTTCTTGGATCCGCCCAACCCCGTCCGATTGGACAGGATCGAGTGTCCTGCCCCCTCAAATAAACAAAAAAACGCCCCCGCTTGGCCCCTCCTGAGGGTCAAACAAAAGCGCTACATTTTGAGCAACGGGCCGAGGGTCACGCCGTTACCTGTCCCCACCATTGTTCCATTGGACCGATCCGGCGAGGCATCTCGGACGACCCACGGACCAGCACCTGTTTCCGACCTTACTTCCGCGACCGTTTCTGTCCCTTGCCACGCTGTTCCCGGCGCCCCGCGCGCAGGACGCGAAACCCAATCCAGCCGATGGCCACCAACCCAGTACCTGCCAGCGTGTAGTAGACCCATTGGGGCACTTCATCAGGCGCCGTTTGCTGGCACCCAGCCCCAAAGTTCACGCGCAACTTCCGTTCAGTCTCAAGATCCTTCGGGTCAAACTCAATCTTGAGCCGCTGTTCTTCGCGATTCGCCGTGATGACCAACGGATCGCCGACATTATCGTTATGGAGATGAAGCGTGACTTTATAGTACCCACGCTCATCCGTCTCGACCGTTTGCCCGACGTTCACCCGGGTATCTTTGACGACCACTTCCGTTTTGGATGCGGCCTTCCCGTCGAACGAGCAGACAAACCCATCAACCGTGAAGCGATGATCAGCTTCATGCGTCGCGCGTGCCGGCCCCGCTCCTCCCCACTGGAGAGCCAGGCCCACAAGCACTCCCCATGTCGCAATTCGCCTCTCCACCCCCGGCGACCAGATCACCATGATGCACTGCCGTAAGCCCCAATTCGATCAGCCAATTCCACACAAGGCGCCGGTTTTTTTGAGGGCGTGAGATTTAACACAGGCCCTACGCCTTGTCAACAAGACGGCGCACGTCTCGTGCTACTCTGTGCGCTCCGCGCGATCGTGCGCAGGAGATTGGATAGGAGATTTGTCGGAGGGAACACTCGCCCAGTGATAGAAGTGCGGCTCGTCTCGGTTGCGCGGCCAATCAGCGGCTCACAAATGCCCGCGCGCGCGCGCTTCCGCCTCAACGCGATCCGCTTCGGCCTTGCGCTGCGAGTCCTTCTTGGAGACCCACGCCTCCCAGGACTTCCCACTAGCCGTATCTTCGCCCGTAAAGGCAATGGCCGCAAGGTCGCGGTAGCGGATGCGGCGCGGGGCTGGGCTGTCCTGGGGGAATACTTCAATGACGGGATCGGGACCGCCGGCCTCACGATTGAACAGATACCCGGTCAGTTGCTCCCCAGACGTGAGTTCCAGCATCACATCTCCTCGATAGTCGAAGGCCAACTCCACGGCCTCGGCCAACTCGACCGTCGTCGCGGGCCGGAACACCCGTCCCGCCAGAGACCCACTGCCGGGTGTTTGGTGATTCTTCGTGTCAGTCATGGTATTGCCGTCGCTCGTGAAGCGCCGCTCGCCAAGCGCGGGCTGCGTTTCAAACGACGAGAAACGAACGAGGCTTCACGCCGCAGTTACCTCAAGGTGGGAAGCACGGTCAGCTTCGCCGTGCGGACGAACCCGGAGACAGTGCCGAACGTATCCTCCACCGCCGAGGCCTCGTATCCGCAATGGACCATGCACTCGGCACACTTCTCGTTCTTGCTCGTGCCGTAATCCTGCCAGGAGGTCGTGTCCATGAGTTCGCGGAACGACTTGGCATAGCCCTCCTGGAGGAGATAGCAGGGTCGCTGCCAACCGAAGACGTTGTAGGTCGGATTGCCCCACGGCGTGCACTGATACTCACGGCGCCCCATTAGGAAGTCGAGAAACAGCGGCGACTGGTTGAACTGCCATCCGCGCTTGGGGCGGCTCAGGATCTTCATGAACAACTCCCGCGTGCGCGCGCGCTTGAGGAAATGCTGCTGATCGGGCGCCTTCTGATAGCTATAGCCTGGGGAGATCATCATGCCTTCCACCCCCAACGCCATCATTTCATCGAAAAACGAGCGTACCCGGTCGGCATTGGCGTCATCGAACAGCGTCGTGTTGGTCGTGACGCGATGACCGCGCGCCAGCGCCGCTCGGATGGCCTTCACCGCCACCTCATAGACGCCGTCGCGGCAGACCGCCAGATCGTGTTCGTTCTTAAGCCCGTCCATGTGGACGCTGAAGGTCAGATACTTGGAGGGCTTGAACTCATCCAGTTTGCGCTCGAGCAAAATGGCATTCGTGCACAAGTAGACATAGCGCCGCTGGGCCACGAGCCCTTCGACGATCTTTCCAATCTCCGGATGGATCAGCGGCTCCCCGCCGGGAACGGCCACGATGGGAGCGCCGCATTCTTCTGCCGCCGCCCAACACTGTTCAGGAGTCAGCTTCTTGTCCAACACATGGTCGGGATATTGGATCTTGCCGCAGCCGGCGCAAGCCAGATTGCAGCGAAACAGGGGCTCCAACATGAGGACCAAGGGGTAGCGTGTGATCCCCTTGAGCTTTTGCGTCAGCACGTAGCTGGCAACCGTGTACATCTGAGACACCGGAACGGCCATTCCGCGCTCCTTTGGTCGACTGATTGTATCGATAGCGGCAGCGAACGGCTGCCTAGTTGATTGGAAATGCAAGGAATTCTAACACCCGGCGTCGCGAGCCGTCAATTTTGAGCACAATGAATCTGGGGCTCGACTCAAGTTGCCCCGCCGGGTTCCGACAACGACAGGAGAAATGGCACAGCACACGCCCCTTCAGACGAGCACCGCAGAATCCATTCTCGTTGTCGATGACGATGAGTCGATGCTGCAGCTCTGCCGGCGGCATCTCGAGCTTGCAAACTATCACGTACTGGTTGCCACGGGCAGCCCGGACGCCCTTAAACTGTGCGCGGATCCACGGGAGCGCATCGACCTCCTACTGACCGATCTCCTCCTTCCTCCGCCTGGACTCCAATTGGCCCAGCACGGCGGGCGATTCCCTCGCGTCCATGGGCACCAATTGGTGATGGAAGCCGCCGGCCTGAGGAAGGACCTCCGGGTCGTGCTCATGTCGGCATATGAGCCGACGGAGCTGGCCGCACGGGGGATCCACCAAACCGATCTCCCCTTGCTGCACAAACCGTTCAAGGGCGAGGCTCTCCTCAGTCTGGTGCGGCAGGCCCTCGAAGCGCGGCCCCCGCGACTGGCCACGGCCCGCGCCAGCGCAGGCGACCGGGTCCAATAGATCGATTGACCAGTCCCGACCAAATTTGGCCGCGCCCGGCCACTCTTTTCCAGCCCCTTAAGCCAAAACCCTGTGTATAAGTCCGTTGGGGGACAGCCGGGGCCGATTCGAGAGCAGGCTATCGACCGTCTGCTCCGTGGCGTTACGTAAGTTTTCCTTGGAATTGTGGGCCTGGGCAGGAAAAAGAAAGTCAAGCCACAAGATCTAGGGTCGCTAGGTAGCTCCCACGCAATGCCCAAAAAATAGGCAAACTGCTCTTGCTCGCATGCTCACACGCCTCTCCTACGGCGCTCGCAACGTTATGCACATGCTTATCCACAGAGTTTGGGGAAAGGCCCGCGTACACCCTTGAACAATCGCCGCCAATTGAAGGTTTTATTCATCAGCCTGGATTTCCCGTGACGGAGGTACCCGCGAAAGCTGCATAGCCTCGACTCCATTGCGGAGATAAGATCGGGACAGTGAGCATTTTTCAACCCTTTCACCCCATGGCGCGACTTATGCTTCTTTCAAGGCCGACCACTCCAGGCAGTCCCGACCGCTTCCGATGGATCAGACGATGTCCGGCCTGCCAGCACCCGATTGAGAAACGGGCCCCAGAGGATCCCTGGCGTTGTTCTTGTGGTTGGCAGGGCGGCTAGAAGTGGTAAAATAGAAGTCGGTAGGGTGAGGAGGATGCCATGGCCGGCCTTCTTTCACATCACAACTTCCGCGGAACGTTCATCCTGTTTGTCTGTTTCCTCACACTCGCGACGATCTGCGGCATCGCCGCCCTCAGCACCGTGATGCGCCCGGTCAAGTGGACCGAGCGGGGGCATCAGTCGTAAGGCGTACGCGGACCCTCGGAACTTCCCCTTCACTTCACTCGTTGTGTCACCACCGCCCAGCCGAACACGGCGCGCAGAAGACGCGTTGGAACGTGAATCGTCACGGGATCACGTCCGGATCAGGAAAGTAGCCTATCCGTGATCGTTTCTCCGTTAGGTGGGCCACTCCATGCAGGATGACACCCTCTATCGCTACCGCGCTGAATTCCAGCGGATCTTGGCGCTGCTGATTTTCCTAGTCGCGTGTGGCATGGCCGTTGGGGGTTGGACCGGCGGAGCGCCATGGTTCTGGTTTGGGCCGATCGGCTTTGCACTCGCCGGGAGCCTGTGGCTGCTGGTCGTCAATCCAGAACGCGGGTGTTGGCTGACCCACGACACACTTCATGTGACCGATGGCGGCAAGAAGAGCTCCGTCGCGCTCAACGATGTCGTCTCCATGCGCGTCCAAAGCTGGAGTGAAGGGCCCGACGATATCGACTTAATTCTACGCTCCGGCGAGACATTCCCCATCTGGGGCCTGTGCGGCGGCCCTGGCCTTGCCGAAGCACTCACGAAGGCGGGCGTCGCGCGAACCGAGTAGCGTGGAGAAGGGCGCCTTACTTAGCGTCACAAACCGGGATCAGATTTTGTTTCCTGCATCCTCGCCCGTCACCGAGTTGCGGTGTCGTAGTACCACCCGCCGGCGAATTCACTGCGGCGTGGATGGGCCATAGAACATCGTCGCTCGGTCGCCTGATCCTTGGCGTCCGTCAGGGTCAGCGCGCCTTGCATACGGTGCAGCAGCGGCATATCCGCGAGCGTCAATGACGGAAGGCTGCGCCTGAAGAACTCGCGGCACACGCCAAGCAAGGGTTAGCCAGCGAGTCGCACGACCAACGTACCAGAAAATCAAATCAAGGTGTCTCTCGGCGGGCGACAATACGGAGAAGCTTCGCTCGAAGAGCCCGCCGATCACGCCAAGCAAGGGTTAGAGGGCTGCGCCTGGTGAGCGGCCGGTCCATAAAACAGGCTGCAAATCCCTGGTGGTGTTTATCCGCGAGCGTCAATGACGGAAGGCTGCGCCTGAAGAGCTCGCGGCACACGTCAAGCGAGGGATGGAGGCGCCGAGCGGGTTCGAACCGCTGAGTCGCAGTTTTGCAGACTGCTCCC
>CAYUYE010000064.1:0-4527 GCA_964449255.1 uncultured Nitrospira sp.
TTTGGTTCCATGCGTGTTGCTCCGCGGCGGCCCGGCCGCGCGGCCCGTGAAAATAGTCGCGCACGAGCGGCTCCGCGGATTGCGAGAGCTCGCTCATCGTGCCGAGACCCAGGACTCGCCCCTGCCCCAACACCGCCACTCGATCCGCAACTCGCCAGAGCAGGTCCAGATCGTGCGTCACCATGACGACGGTCAGGCCTAACAGCGTCTTGAGATGAACGATCAACTCGTCGATGCCGCTCGAACTCATCGGGTCGAGGCCCGCCGTCGGTTCGTCAAGGAACAGCAGTTCCGGATCCATCACGATCGCCCTCGCCAGTGCCCCCCGTTTGCGCATGCCGCCGCTGAGCTCGGACGGGTACTTTGCGCCGCTTTCCGGCGGCAGACCAACTGCCGCGATCTTCAGCGCCACAATGTCCCGAATGGTGTCCGGGTGCAAGTCCGTGTACTCCCGGAGCGGCACCCCGACGTTCTGAGCCAGCGTCAGCGAACTGAACAAGGCGCCTTGCTGGAACATGACCCCAAACCGCCGATACACCGCATGCGCCCGGCCATCACCAAACCTCGTGCTGTCGAGGCCGAACAACCGGACCGTGCCTGCGGTCGGAGTCTGCAATCCGATGATTTCCCGCAGCAAGACGGATTTCCCGCACCCGCTTCCACCGGCGATGGCAAAGATTTCGCCTGGCTGGATCATGAGACTCACGTCCTCATGGACCACCGCTCGACCAAACTGGGTGCGCACATGGCTGAGCTCGATGATCGGCCCAGCACTGAGCCCATTCGAGACCGTCCGATCTTGGATGTGTCCTCTCATGTCGGACTACAAGTCCCACCAGTTGAGCAAAATAGAACAGAACGCATCGAATACGATCACCAAGAAGATGCTCTGCACGACGCTGAGCGTCGTGCGGCGCCCCACCTGGTCCACGCCGCCTTGAATCTGGAACCCCTGATAACAGCCGACGAGCGCGATGATCATGGCAAAGAACGGAGCTTTGGCGATTCCAATGAGAAAGTGCCTCAGTGCCACGGCTTCGTCGAACCGCGCGACAAACTCTGTAAAGGACACCTGTAATTCGCTCGAGGCGATCAACATGCCGCCAAAGACACCGAGAATGTCGGCGTACACCGTCAGGAGCGGCACGGCGACCATCAAGGCCAGCGCCCGAGGGACGACGAGCAGTTCTATCGGTGACAGACCTAAGGTGCGAATGGCGTCGAGTTCTTCCGTAACCCGCATCGTGCCGATCTCAGCCGCGTAGGAGGAACCGGAGCGTCCGGCGAGGAGAATGGCGACGATGATGGGCGAGATCTCGCGCAACAGCGAAATGCCGACCAAATCGACGACAAATATGTTGGCACCAAACTGACGAAGTTGTTCAGCTCCTTGGTACGCAATGACCACGCCCATCAGAAACGTGAGCAGTCCGACTATGGGGAGCGCCTGCACGCCGTCGCGCTCCAGACTCCCCACCACCATCCTCCAGCGGATCCTCGCGGGTGCGAGGGTCTGCCTAACCCACACAACTGCGCTCTCGCCCAGAAAGCTCAACCCGGCGATCACGCGCGAGACCCGCTCATCTAAAGCCCACCCGACTCGTGAGAGCCAGCCCGCGCGTCCACCGTCGCCCTCGACTCGCCGAGTCCGAGCGGTCTCCACCCCCCGCACCAGTTCGAGAAAGTCCGCGCGCAGGCCGTCGAGCCTCACACGGTGCCCTTGGCGGCGCAACTCCTCCAGCGTGCGCTGGAGCACCACGGCGCCGCCCGTATCCATGGCGGTGATACCCTGCGCGTCACACTCCAACTCGGCCCCGCGCGGCCACGTGAGGTGGGAGATGTGTTGCTCAAGCCGATCGAGATGCGAAAACGTCCAGGCTCCGACACAGCGAGCCCGCGGACCATCAATCAGCACACTGGCTGCCGGGCGAGTGGACATCACGCGACGGGAAGCCTCCCGTATGCAAATGAACGTAGGGTGGCCTGTCCGTTACAGCATACAGAACTTGCCGGGCGAGCGCAAAAGCCGCCCCTCTCCGTCACTCAATCGGAACCCTGCAGGGGAAAGCACGGGTGCGCCGCTCAGAGCAACGGTGTGCCCCTCGCATCGGGGCGGACTCATCGGGAGGGAATCAAGGGGACGAGTGAGGAACGTGGTGAGCCGGCTGGGACTCGAACCCAGGGCCCTCGCCTTAAAAGGGCGATGCTCTACCGACTGAGCTACCGGCTCTATGGAACCCCGCTACTCGTCATTCGTGACGTGCGAATCGCAACGCCACGGATCATAACACTGAGAATCGGTGAATGGCTACGGCCGGCATTGCGCAACAAGGGGAACGGTCGGACAGATACCGAGACTAGCGGCGCGTGCGAGGTCGCCCAGGCTTGAGTGGATTAGCCACGATGATCGTCTCCTGCCGTTTGGACCCCGTCGAGATCAGTTGAATGGGACAACGCGTAAGCTCTTCGATGCGCCGGAGATACCGCTTGGCCGGCGCCGGCAACTTGGCATAGGTCGAAATGCTGGTCGTCGGTTGCCGCCAGCCCGGCAGCGTTTCGTACACCGGTTCGCAGTGGGTCAACACCTGCAAATCCGACGGCATGTCCGTGTAGACCTTGCCCTGATACCGGTAGGCCTTGCAGATCTTCAGCTCCTCACAGGCATCCAACACATCGAGTTTGGTAATGGCCTGGCCCGTCAGCCCATTGACCCGGACGGCATGCCGGACCGTGACGCCATCGAACCAGCCACAGCGTCGCGGCCGCCCCGTGGTCGCGCCGAATTCGCGCCCACGCTCTTGGAGTCCGG
This sequence comes from uncultured Nitrospira sp., assembly GCA_964449255.1. GTDB lineage: Bacteria > Nitrospirota > Nitrospiria > Nitrospirales > Nitrospiraceae > BQWY01. The sequence continues at coordinate 2,810 of CAYUYE010000064.1, forward strand.
CGCCAACGGCATCCTTGAGTTCGGTGGGAAAAGGCCCCGCCCCGACACGCGTGGTGTAGGCTTTGGTGACGCCAAGCACCGCATCGATCTTCGTCGGACCAACCCCAGTGCCCGTACAGGCCCCTCCGGCGGCCGAACTAGACGAGGTCACGTACGGATAGGTCCCGAAATCGACGTCCAGGTGCGTCCCTTGGGCACCCTCAAACAGAATCGTCCGTTTCTTGGCAATCGCCCGATCCAGCAGAAGGGACACGTCGCCGATATGGCTGGCCAGGCGCTCCCCGTACGCACGGTACTGCTGAAACACTTTGTCGAGCTCGACGCCGCTGACCTGATACAGGCGCTCAAGAAAGGTATTGATCTCGGCCACGTTGACTTCGAGCTTCGCCCGCAGCAGATCCGGATTCAACAGATCGCCGACGCGGATGCCGATGCGCGCCATCTTGTCGGCGTAAGTCGGTCCGATCCCACGCCCCGTTGTGCCGATGCGATGGGGGCCCTTCGATTCCTCGCTCGCCTTCTCCACCACCTTGTGGTAGGGCATGATCACGTGCGCACGGTCGCTGATGATGAGATTCTTGCCGACGGAGACACCCTTGGCGTGCAAGCCTTCCATCTCCTCGATCAACGCGCCGGGGTCGATCACGACGCCGTTGCCGATGAGGCACAGCTTGCCACGATACAACACGCCCGAGGGAAGCAGGTGGAACACATAGGACCCGCGGTCGGTCACGACCGTGTGGCCGGCATTCGATCCGCCTTGATAGCGGACGATGACGGCGGCGTCCCGAGCAAGGAGATCGACGATCTTTCCCTTGCCCTCGTCGCCCCACTGCGCCCCAACGACGACCAGATTGGCCATGGGTTGAGTCCCTGCGGATGGTCACAAAAAAAGCTCTGATCTGTCGACAGATCAGAGCCTGCCTGACGATGCCCGATCCGGGAGCACCCGGATCAAACGACCGGGCATGCTATGACGCCGCCGGCCCTTTGTCAAGCAAGTCCAAGCGGCGACGTCCGAGATGGCGGCTTTCTTGACTGGCTCAAGATCGCATGTTAGCATCCTTGAAATTCGGCCGTTTCTTCGTCTTTTTCCCATATCCAACGAGGTGGGGCTGTGGCGCAGTTGGGAGCGCGCGTGAATGGCATTCACGAGGTCGCCGGTTCAATCCCGGCCAGCTCCACCAAACAAGCCCGGTCTGTAGTCAAATGGCTCTTTCCCACCGCTAAGCAGGGTGGCGCTATGCGCCATATGATGACTCTCAATTGACGACGCCGGAAAAACACCTCATCCGTTCTGAAGCACTCAAGTGTTCCCATCGCCCATGACGACAGCCTTCAACCACTTCAAGCTCCCTCGCCTGCCGACCTGCTGATCTCGCTTCAATCGGCTCCTTTGTGCTGATTCGCCGAATCTAATTCACAGCGAAGGTGTGTGTCCATGCTCCAAATCGAAGAGGTCTCTAAACAGTTTGCGACGCGCCTCCTCCTCAAGGAGGCCTCAGCACACTTGCGGCCCAATACCCGCGTCGGCCTGGTCGGCCCCAACGGCTGCGGCAAGACCACGCTCCTGCGCATGATCATGGGCGAGCAAGCGCCGGACCAAGGTCACATCCGCAAACGGCCGAGGTTGCGGATCGGCTACCTGGCTCAGGAACTTGAGCCGCTCCTCGGCAAGAGCGTCCTGGAAGCCACACATCGCGATCTGTACCCCGAAC
>CAYUYE010000065.1:0-3903 GCA_964449255.1 uncultured Nitrospira sp.
GGTACGTCCGGGCGGTTTAGACTGGACGTATTGTCGGCCGTTCCCTCACCGCCCGTACGCACGACCAGCGTTGCATCTCACTACCGTCGAGTCGATCACAGTCTGCCACTCACTCTCACCAATGGGAGATACCCGCATGCGTGTATCGTTTGCTTCATTTGCGTCACGAATCCTGCTTGGATTCGTCGTACTGGCACTCCTCGGTGGCTGTTCTGGAAAGAAAGTCTCATCAGGGGCTGGAGACCAGACGACGATCCCAGGCACGAAAGCCGCCACGCCTCCGATGGAAGTCGCCAAAGAATCACCGCCTTCCAGTCCGATGGAACTGCCGCGAATCGAGCCCAGCCGCCCAATGGAAGAAACTCGCATCGTGGCGCCGCCTGCAGGGCCTGTCGTCCCTCCAGCCTCCTTGCCGCAAATTGCGCAGGCCCCGGTCGCCCAGCCCATCGAACCGCCTCCGCCCGTCGAGTCGTCCGGTTCCTTGCAGGACGTATATTTCGATTTTGACCAATCGGCGCTGCGAAGCGACGCTCGAACGACCTTGGAAGAGAACGCCAGACTCCTGCGCAGCGGCCTCAGCAGCAAGGTGCTCATCGAAGGGCACTGTGACGAGCGTGGGACATCGGCCTACAATCTCATCCTCGGCGAATCCCGCGCGAAGTCCGTCAAGCGCTATCTGGAAAACCTCGGCATTCCTACGGCGCAACTCCAGGTCGTGAGCTACGGCAAGGAACGCCCCTTCTGCAAGGAGCACAACGATTCCTGCTGGGCGTCCAATCGCCGGGCGCACTTCGTGTCGAAATGAACTAAGAGATTGCCACAAGGCGGTGTATCGTGAGAGGCCTGCACCAAATGGTGCAGGCCTCTTGCTTTCCCCCCTTTCAAAGGCTCGCTCTCCAACCGAAAAGCCCCTGCTCACCAAGCGATGCGGCTCACGGAGTGCTTGCGACGCCTGGATCCACCCACACCCGCGACAGCTCACTCGGCCACAGGGGCCTGCGTCTATTGTGTCTCTCGAAAGCAGCACCGGCCTGCCCCCTCTCGGGAACAGGCCGGCGTCAGTTCATTGTCTGTTTGCTGGAGGAAGGGAGGATTACCGAGCGGGCACCGTGGCCGGCGCGCGGCCGCATTGAGCGGCGAACAAGGCCGTTCCGAGCAGGACCAGACCGATCCCCACCAGGCTCACGCTGGGCCCCATCGCATCAGCGGCCCACCCGAACCCGGCCATTCCCGCCATCGAGGAGGCCATGCCGCCCGTGCTAAAGGTCGTGAAGACGCGGCCCAACAGGGGCTCCGGCGTGACTTCCTGCAAGATCCCCCACACGATCGGCATAAAGACCGCTGTGCAGGCGCCGATCACGACAATGACCGCGGTCGCCAGCATCGGCGTCTGCAAGGTACTGAGCACACAGACCGCCAAACCGCCGACGGCCATCGCGGCGGTCACCATCCGGAAGCGGCTGAAGACATCGTGTTGGCTCTTCGAGGCCATCCAAATGGAGGTCACCAGCATGCCGACGCCCAATCCCGACCAGAGCCATCCAAGCTCTACGGGACCGACGGCGAGCGTTTGTTCGGCAAACACGGGCAACATGAACACGAAGGCGCTGACACCCAGGCTATACAGCGTCGCGGTCATCATCAAGGCCAACATCGTCCGATCCCGCTTGAAGACGAACCGAAAGCCGACGCTCAATTCATGCAAGAACGATCCACTCGTGGCGGCGGCCTTGGCCGACCATTCGGGTTCGCGCACCGTCATCGGCATCAAGCACAAGGCGGAAATCAGGAACGTGGCCGCATCCACGTACAGCACGTTTTGCGCGCCGATCGTGGCGATCCCCAGTCCACTGATGATCGGACCGATGAGCACGCCGACGTTGGCCGTGCCCTGGAGCCAGGCGTTCGCGGACGTCATTTGATCCCGCCGGACGATGAGGGGCACCGAGGATGCTAATGCGGGCCCAAACACCATCGAAACGATGGCGTTGAGGAAGACGAGACAATAGAGCCCCTCCAAGGTCAGGGCGTCCATCGCGTACAGCGCCGGGATCAACGCCACCAGCACGGTGCGGAGCAGATCGACCCCGACCATGGTGCCCTTCTTGGGCAGGCGATCAATATACACGCCGACGATCGGGCCCAGCACGAGGGGTGGCACCGTCTGCAAGAGGCCGATGATGGCCATCTTGAGAGCCGATCCGGTCAGTTGATAGACGAACCACAGCAGGGCCACCTTGCTCAGGCTGTCGCCGATCTGGGACGTGAGCTGCCCCCAAAAGAGCAGGCCGAAGTCCTTACTGCGAACCAGTTCCCAGCCGGGTGGCATCAGGCCCATCAACCGTGCCCGTAGCCCCGTGGACGGCGATCCGGTGGTCATCATCGTTTGTCCATCAGTCGTGGCGTGCATCGAGTCAATCTCCAAGCCTCAGTAGGACGGACGTCCGGTGAGCTGCTGTCTGGCAGCGGAGAGCACTTGATTGCCCCGCACCAGGTCCTCGTAGATCTTCACGTAATCCTGCACCATACGCCTCGCGGTGAACCGGCGGTCGAACGACGCCCGACAGGCCTGCCGATCGATCGTCCCGAGATGCTGGACCGACGCGATCATTTCCTCCAACGTGTCGCTGACGAAACCCGTCACCCCGTGGTCGATGATTTCAGGGATCGACCCTCGGCGATAGGCCAGCACCGGTGTCGCAGTGGCCAGCGCTTCGATCAGGACAATCCCGAAGGGCTCGGGCCAGTCGTACGGGCAGACGAGCGCGATGGCATTTCCCAGGAAGTCGTCTTTCTCATCGTCGGTGATCTCGCCGATGAATTCGATCAGGGGGTGCCGCATCATCGGCTCGATCTCCGCCCGGAAGTAGGCCTCGTCGGCCGGATCGACCTTTGCGGCCATCTTCAACGGAATGCCGACGCGCTTCGCCAACATAATGGCGTGATCCGGGCGCTTTTCCGGTGAAATACGGCCGAGATAGGCCAGGTACTGTCCGGGTTGGTAGTTTGGGTGGTAGAGGTCGGGCAATCCATGGTGCACCGTGCCAACCCAGTTCGAAAACGGCAGGGGACGGCGCTGTGCGTTGGAAATCGACACCAACGGCATCTCCGAAAACTCACGAAAGACGGGCACCAGTTCCGGCAAGTCCAGCCGGCCGTGCAACGTGGTCACCACCGGCGTTTTAACGCGGCGCGCAATCGGAAAGCCCAAAAAGTCCAGATGAGAATGAATCAAATCAAATTGGTCGGCCATTTGGCCGAAGGCGCGCTCTTGCAGCAGCACTTGCGGCGCATCGCGGTTGAAAATCCCGGTGTTCAAGCGCAGCGCCTGGGGGCAGATCTCCTCCAGCTTGGCCGTCGTGACGGAGTCCCCGCTGGCGAACAAGGTCACGTCATGACCCTGACGGACGAGCTCTTCGGTGATATACGACACGATCCGCTCGGTCCCGCCATAACGCTGCGGCGGCACACTCTCCCACAATGGTGCGATTTGCGCGATTTTCATGCATCCTCCTGTTGTCGCTCGCTCACGTGTTAGTGATTGGTTGTACTGCACTCACTTGGCCGGCTGGATCGACAGTGCGCGCCCATCCGGACTCATCTGCACTTCGACCCATTCACCCGGCACCAACGGACGGTCCCGCTTGGTTTGCGCATCGACCCGCAGTCGATGAAACCGTCCCATCGCATCCCGCAGCGTATACACGGCCGATTGGCCATGTCCTTCAATCTTGAAGAGCTGCGCTTTGACCGTCTGCGGTGGAGCCTGTTGCTGAACCAGCCACACGGAGGGAGTCTTTGCAGGAGCCATTCCACAGGTGAGAATCAGCACCCCGCACAGCACAAATCCGACCCGTTTGGATCCGCACAACACGCGTAGTTCCCGTGAGTTTCCTTGACTTT
>CAYUYE010000066.1:0-3301 GCA_964449255.1 uncultured Nitrospira sp.
ATCCCGGACGGATACCTGCCGTGGTTTGAAATCCCACACCGTCGCCATGCCGAGGCCACCGTGGTGTTCGGCCACTGGTCTGCCCTGGGGCTTCACCTGGCCCCCAACGTCCTCGGGTTGGACAGTGGCTGCGTCTGGGGCAGGACCCTCACGGCGGTCCGGCTCGAAGATCGTCAGCTCTTCCAAGTCCCCTGCCAACAATGCCGCGCGCCGCGGCAATCTTAGGCTCACACCGCTTTGTGTGCGAAGGGGCGGGATCGCCACCTGTCACTCGACAGGCGAGACGGCCTGGCGGGGCTGAGCGATTCGGACCGGTTCACGATTGACGAATGACGAGTGCCGCTTGAGGAGGGATTAGGAGTAGCTCTCGGCGTCGGAGGGGAACTTGCCCTCCTCCACTTCTTCCTTGTAGCGGCGGAGCGCCTGCAACGCGTCGGCCTTGAGGTGGGCGTAGGGCTTGACGAATTTCGGGACGAACTCGTCGAAGAGGCCGAGGAGATCGTACAACACGAGAATCTGCCCGCTGCAATGTGGCCCCGCGCCGATCCCGATGGTGGGGATGGTCAGAGCTTCGGTCACCCGCTTGGCGAGATCCACGGGGATGGCCTCCAACACGATCGCGAAGGCCCCGGCGGCCTCCAGTGCCTTGGCGTCGTCGAGCAAGGTCGCGGCTTGATCGCTCGTTCGGCCTTGCACCTTGTAGCCGCCGTAATGATGCACCGATTGGGGCGTCATCCCCAGGTGCCCCATGACGGGAATCCCAAAACGCGTCAGGGCCTGGACACGATCGACGACCGCTGCTCCGCCCTCAAGTTTGACCGCCGCGGCCCCGGCCTGAATCAACCGGCCGGCGTTCCGCACTGCGTCTTCCACGCTGGCCTGATAACTCATGAAGGGCATGTCGGCGATCACGCAGGCCCGCTCGGCGCCACCCGCCACCAGCTTGGTGTGATAGGCCATGTCGTCCATGGTCACCGCCAGCGTGTCGGCTTTTCCCTGCACGACGACACCGAGCGAATCGCCCACGAGAATCGCCTCAATCCCGGCCTGTTCGACGATTCGCGTGAACAGCGCATCGTACGCCGTGACGACGATGAGTTTTTTCCCTTCACGCTTGTAGCGTTGAAAATCGGGGATCTTCATCGTCGTATGCTCAGGCGAGCCCGGCCTGCTCGATGATCTGCGGCAAACGGTCGGTGGCTTTGATCGCCATGATGTGCACCCCGTCGCAATGCGGGCGCACGGCTTTGATGGTGCGCACGGCGATCTCCACGCCGGTCTCGATGGCCCGCTTGTCCCCGGCCGCCCGGAGTTCGTCGATCATGGCCTGCGGCACGGACACGCCCGGAATGTTGGCGTTCATAAACTCGGCCATCTTGGCGTTGCGTAACAGCAGAATGCCGGCTAAGACCTTCACCTTGAACTTCCGCACCGCCTTCATGAAACTGGCGAATTGATCCGGGCTGTAGATCGCTTGGGTCTGGAAGAACTCTGCCCCGGCCTTCACCTTGGTCTCGAATTTGGCGAGCATCGGGCCGAGCGGATCGGCCTCGGGCGTCACCGCTCCGCCGATGAAAAACTGTGTGGACCCGTCCAGTTTGTTGCCCGCCCAGTCGCGCCCGGCATTGAGGCCCTGCACGGCCTGCATGACTTGCACGGAATCAAGATCGTAGACCGGCTTCGCATCTTTGTGATCGCCGACGGTCGGATAATCGCCGGTGAGACACAGGATGTTGCGCATCCCCAACAGGTGCCCTCCGAGCAGGTCGGCTTGAATCCCAATCCGATTGCGATCACGACAGGTCATCTGCATGACCGGATCGTGCCCCACTTCGTAGAGCAGTCGGCACAGGGACAGGGAGCTGGCCCGCATCACCGCAGCCGTGCAGTCGGTCACGTTGACGCCATGCACACGCCCGACGAGCGCCTTGGCGCTCTCCATAATACTGGCGACGTTGGTCCCCTTGGGAGGATTGTATTCGATCGTGACGGCAAATTGCCCCTGCGCCAAGACCTCTTGTAACCGACGTGGCTCGCGACTCATGACGTCCCCTCTTTAGAGGAGCCCGGCGGCCCGCTTGGCCGATTCGAGCGTATTGTCCAGCAGCATGGCGATCGTCATCGGCCCGACCCCCCCCGGTACAGGGGAAATCCAGCCGGCTTTCTTCGCCACCGGCTCATAGTCCACGTCGCCGGCCAGTTTGCCGTCAGGCAGCCGATTCGTCCCGACGTCGATGACCATGGCGCCGTCCCGCACCATGTCCGCCGTCACAAATTTCGCTCTGCCGATCGCTACGACCAGGATGTCGGCCTCCCGGCACACGGCCGGCAAGTCCTTCGTCTTGGAATGGCAGACCGTCACGGTGGCATTGCGCTGAAGAAGCATGAGCGCCGCCGGTTTTCCGACGATGTTGCTGCGCCCCAGCACGACCGCACGTTTGCCCTCGATGGCCACGCCGGTCGACTCGATCATCTTGATAACGCCTTTGGGAGTACAGGCCTCAAACACCGGGCTCCCCTCCACCAGGCGGCCGAAGTTATAGGGGTGGAACCCGTCAGCGTCTTTCTTCGGCGAGACCGCCTCCAAGATCACCTTACTGTCGATCTGTTTGGGGAGCGGCAACTGCACCAGAATGCCATGGATCTTCGGGTCGGCATTCATCTTCTCGATCAGACGTAGGAGCTCCGCCTGGGTGGTCGTGGCCGGCAGCTTGTGTTCGTCCACATAGATCCCGGCCGCTTCGCAGGCTTTCTGCTTGTTCCGGACGTAGATATGTGATGCAGGATCGTCCCCAACGAGGATGGCGGCCAGACCCGGCTTGATGCCTTTCTTGGCCAAAAGGTCGGCACAATCCTTTGCAATCCGCTCCCGAATCTGTTGCGCAAGCGCCTTACCATCGATAGTCTGGGCTGCCACTGCATCCTCCCTGCACGTTGAAGTGGTTGGACGAACCGAGCGACGGGATAAATTGGAAAGGGACGATAGCAGGGGGTTCCCAGGCAAGTCAACGACGTGCGCACGAGAACCCTTTATTGACAGCCTCTTTCCACGTCCGATACGATGCATGGCTGCTCCCGTGAACATTTCCCGCAAGACTGCATCCCACGGCTTTGCTCGGCCACCCATCCGCCTACCCCGAATGCGGTCTGCTCTCGCGGGTCTTCTTGTGGCCTTCGGAGTCCTCGGTACCCTCTCCACACCCGCGACGGCCCTCCAGGTCCTGAACCTCCTGGAACCCTACAGCTTCGTGGTCGACCATGCCACGAAACACTATTTCATCTCGAGCGTGAACGGCGAGGA
>CAYUYE010000067.1:0-2766 GCA_964449255.1 uncultured Nitrospira sp.
TGTTGGTGGTGAGCCGCCTGGGACTCGAACCCAGGGCCCTCGCCTTAAAAGGGCGATGCTCTACCGTCTGAGCTAGCGGCTCACCGGAAAGGGGTCCATTCTACCACTCCCCGCCGATGGGAAGGAAGAATGGCTCCTAGCGTTTCTTACTTCGCGGAGGGGTTTTGAGCGGGTTCTTGAGGACGATGGTCGCATCGCGCCGCGACCCGGTCGATACCATGTCGATCGGACACTCAGCCATATCTTCAATGTACTGAAGATACCGCTTGGCTTCCGCCGGAAGCGCCTTGTACGTCGTCGCGCCGGTCGTCGAGGCCGACCAGCCCTTGAACCTGCGATAAACCGGCTCGCACTCCATGAGCGTTTGCAGATCGGCCGGCATCTCCCGGTACAGCTGCCCTTGATAGCGATAGCCGGTGCAGACCTTCAGCTCTTTGCAGCCGTCCAACACGTCCAGCTTGGTCATGGCCAGTGAGGTAAACCCGTTGACGACCGTGGCGTACCGCACCACCACGGCGTCGAACCAGCCGCAACGACGGGCCCGCCCGGTGGTGGCGCCGAATTCCTTGCCGCGATCCTGCAACCCCGCCCCGACCGCGTCGTGTAGTTCAGTCGGCATTGGGCCGCTGCCGACGCGGGTGGTGTAGACCTTGGCCACTCCGAGCACCGCATCGATCTTCGTCGGACCGACGCCCGTTCCCGTGGAGGCGCCACCGGCACAGGAACTGGACGAGGTAACGTAAGGATACGTGCCGAGATCCACGTCGAGATGGGTACCCTGCGCTCCTTCGAACAGCACGGTCTTTCTGGCATCGACCATCTTATTGACGAGCGTGGTGCCATCGACGACGTGGCTGCGTAACCGATCGGCATAGCCCATGTACTGCTGATGCACCTTCTCGACCTCGAACCGCTCTACCTTATAGAGTTGCTCCAGAAACCAATTGATCTCGACGAGATTTTCTTCCAGCTTCCGTCGAAAGACGGTCGGGTTCAACAGATCGCCCATGCGGATCCCGATCCGGGAAATCTTGTCGGCATAGGCCGGACCGATGCCGCGACCGGTGGTGCCGATCCGACGAGACCCCTTCGACTGTTCCGCCGCTTTGTCGATCGCTTTGTGATAGGGCAGGATCACGTGAGCGCGTTCACTGATCGCCAGATTCTTCCCAAACTTCACACCCTGGCCTTGCAGGTGATCCATCTCTTCGATCAAGGCGGCCGGATCTACCACCACCCCGTTGCCGATCACACAGAGGGTGCCGCGATAGAGGATTCCCGATGGGATCAAGTGGAAAATGAACGTGCCTCGGTCGTTGATGACGGTATGCCCGGCGTTCGAGCCGCCCTGATAGCGGACGACGGCATCGGCATCGCGGGCCAGGATGTCGACGATCTTGCCCTTGCCTTCATCGCCCCATTGGGCGCCTATGACGACCAGATTTCCCATTGATTCCTGCCAAAAAAACGGCCCTGGCTGGACTGATTGCCAGGGCCGGGGGGTCATGGTAGGGGCCTCCCCTGGGTTTGTCAAGGACCGAACCTCACGTCAAGATGCGGCCGCGCTTGTTGCGGATGTGCAGCGAGAAGCACGACGGCCTCATAGCAGACCGGCTCCTTCCTTGACTGGCCGTGGTCAGGAATGTTAGGATCACCGCGATTTCACGAGCTTTTGTCTGAAATCCCTTACATCAACCTGGATGGGGCTGTAGCGCAGTTGGGAGCGCGCGTGAATGGCATTCACGAGGTCGCCGGTTCAATCCCGGCCAGCTCCACCAAACCCAGCTCGCCTTCCGCGAGGCTTTTGACAACTTCCTCGGACCTCGCCGATTCATATTCAGGCGGGGATTGCAAATAGATGACCTTCTCCACGCCAGCGAGACTGCCGCCGCTTCACCCCTAGTGCACTGAGGCCTCCAGCTCCGCTCATTTCTCACGGCGTATCGGCATGTTACAGATTGAGTCTGTCCATAAACAGTTCTCCACTAAAGTGCTGCTCGACGGCGCCTCTGCTCACCTGCGTCCGCACACGCGCGTCGGGTTGGTCGGCCCCAACGGCACCGGCAAGACCACCCTTTTCAAGATGATTTTGGGTGAAGAATCACCGGACGAAGGATCGATCAGAAAACGCCCTCGGCTGACCATCGGATATCTACCGCAGGAGCTTGAGACGATCACCGGCAAGACGGCGCTCGACGCGGCCCACCGCGACGAATACCCGGAACATGAGGCCAAACGCATCCTCTCCGGCCTCGGATTCAGCGAGGCCGATTTCGCGAGACCGGTGGAAAACCTCTCCGGCGGATACCGCATGCGGGTGGCCTTGGCCCATCTGCTGCTCACGAATCCCGACGTGCTGATGCTCGACGAGCCGACGAACCATCTGGACAAGCCGACCCAGCGCTGGTTCGAAGACTTTCTGCTCAACTCCAAACTGACGTTGTTGGTCATCAGCCACGACACGGCCTTTCTCGACCGGATCGTCACCCACATCTGGGAACTACGCGACAAGACGATTCAGGAATACCGCGGCAACTACACCAAGTTCAAAGAACTCCGCGCGGAGCGCGACACGCAACTGCACGCCGCGGCGACGAGGCAGGCCAAAGAGGTGGCCCGTGTGCAACAGTTCGTCGACCGGTTCCGCTATCAGGCCAACAAGGCCCGACAGGTGCAGTCGCGCCTCAAGCAGTTGGAAAAAGTCAAGCTGATCGAGCTGAAGCGCGACGCCAAACGCGTGAAGTTCAAGTTTCCCCTGCCCTCGAC
>CAYUYE010000068.1:0-2197 GCA_964449255.1 uncultured Nitrospira sp.
CCTTCTTTCTCAGCCGCGTCAATTCGCTCGCCACGCCCAAACCCGGCATGGCGCTGTGGCGCGAGCGGCTGTTCATTTTCCTCGGCCGTAATTCCCAGCGCGCCAGCTCGTTCTTTCACATCCCGTCGGAGCAGGTGGTCGAAATCGGCGTGGTGGTGGAGATCTGACGCGGACAGGCTAGAACCTGTCTCGCAATGGTTCAAGGCGTAACCCCAACTCTCGACGAGTTCCGAGCGGGGATAGATTTTCACGCGGTCTATCCCCGCCCTCTCCTTCCCAAGGGGGGATGCGAGCACGAGCGACTTGCGCCGGAGCGGCAGGGATCCTCTCGGCGTCTGAAGAAGGAAAGCTGGAACTGACGGATGCACCGCGATCGGTAGATCGCGGCGGAGGGAATTCCAGAAGGCTTCCGCTTCAGACCGCCGTGGAAGGGATGCCGCGGGAGGCGCCGGAAGCGAGAGTTCGCATTCCTCGCTGTGACCCGCCCGATCGGTTTGCCCCCTCGGCTGCTGCAAAAAGGTCTCGAAGTCACGGCTCACGACTGACCGACGCTCACTATTTTGATTGAGGTCGTCGCTCGTCTTCAATGCTTGTTTCAACCCGCCGCTCATCCTATCATGGTGGCAGCACCGAACCTCTCAGGACTCACACACATGGCCTTACACCCCCTGGCCGGCCACCCAGCGCCGGTCGACCAACTGATCGATCTATCTGCCCTCCATCGCGCCTATCACGATCTCGCGCCCGATCCGGCCAATCCGGCGCACCGCGTCAGTTTCGGCACCAGCGGGCATCGTGGCTCCGCCCTCCGGCAGTCGTTTACCGAATCCCACATCCTCGCGATCACTCAAGCGATCTGCGACCATCGCCGACAGGCACGTATCACCGGCCCGCTCTTCATCGGCAAAGACACCCATGCCCTCTCCGCCCCGGCCTTTCAAACTGCCCTCGAAGTTTTGGCCGCGAACCAAGTGGAGGTCATGATCGATCGCGACAGCGGCTTCACGCCGACGCCGGTCATCTCCCACGCCATCCTGACACACAACCGCGGGCGCACCACGGGATTGGCCGACGGGATCGTTGTCACGCCCTCCCACAATCCTCCCGAGGACGGTGGCTTTAAGTACAACCCTCCAAATGGCGGGCCGGCCGACACGACCGTCACCAAGTGGATCGAAGACCGTGCCAACGCGCTGCTGGCGGACTATCTCAAGGGCGTCAACCATGTTCCCTACGACCAGGCACTCGCCTCACCCACGACGCGCCGCCACGACTACGTCAGCAGCTACGTGAACGACCTGGTCAACGTCATCGACATGGCCGAGATCAAGGGCGCGCATCTGACGATCGGCGCCGATCCGCTCGGCGGCTCGAACGTGGCCTATTGGGAGCCGATCGCGGACCGGTACGGCTTGAACATCAAAGTCGTCAACCCGGCCGTCGATCCGACCTTCCGCTTCATGCCACTCGACTGGGACGGCAAGATCCGTATGGACTGTTCATCCCCCTATGCCATGGCGTCGCTGATCGCGCTCCGCGACCGGTACGACGTCGCCTTCGGGAACGACGCGGACAGCGACCGGCACGGCATCGTCACCAAGAGTGTCGGCTTGATGAACCCCAATCACTATTTGGCGACCGCCATCAACTACTTGTTCTCGAATAGGCCCGGCTGGCCGGCGACGGCCGCCATCGGCAAGACCCTGGTAAGCAGCAGCCTCATCGACCGGGTCGCAAAGAAACTGGGCCGTCGGTTGGTGGAGGTCCCGGTCGGCTTCAAATGGTTTGTGCCGGGACTCCTCGATGGATCGCTCGGATTCGGTGGCGAAGAAAGCGCGGGCGCGTCCTTTCTACGACGCGATGGCCGCGTGTGGACCACGGATAAGGATGGGATCATCATGGACCTGCTGGCGGCAAAAATGCGGGCCACGAGCGGGAAGGACCCAGGTGAACTCTACCGGGAGTTGACGAAGGAACTGGGCGAGCCCTGCTATGAACGGATCGACGCGCCGGCCACGCAGCAGCAGAAGGCGGTGCTCGCGAAGCTCTCGCCGGAGACCTTGAAGATCACCGAGCTGGCGGGCGACAAGGTGACGGCCGTGCTTTCACAAGCCCCAGGGAATGGCGCGGCCATCGGCGGCGTCAAAGTCGTCACGGACCAGGGGTGGTTTGCCGCCCGTCCGTCCGGCACCGAAGA